>DLGZ01000002.1:151996-195507 GCA_002482965.1 Verrucomicrobiaceae bacterium UBA7681
GTCTTGATCGGGCGTTTCTGCTTGGCGTCGTTAAGCTTGTCCACCTTGTCGAGGAGGGCTTGCTGAACGAAAGGACCTTTTTTGAGGGAGCGTGCCATGTGAGTGCTTGAGTGAGGAATGGATTACTTCTTGGCGTGCCGGCTCTGGATGATGAGCTTGTTCGTGGCCTTCTTCTTATTGCGGGTCTTCTCACCCTTCGCGTGGCCCCATGGGCTAAGCAGGTGCTGACGACCACCACCGGACTTGGAACGACCTTCACCACCACCGTTCGGATGGTCGATCGGGTTCATACACATACCGCGGACGGTTGGGCGGGTGCCCTGCCAGCGGGTGCGGCCCGCCTTGGCGCTGACGACGTTCATGTGCTCGACGTTGCCGACCTGGCCGATTGTGGCGTAGCAGACAGCGAGGATCTTGCGGATTTCTCCGGAAGGCATGCGCACCAGGGCGAAGTCACCTTCACGGTTGGAAAGCACAGCGGCCTGACCTGCGGCACGGGCGACGACGCCGCCTTTGCCTGGGGAGAGCTCGATGTTGTGGATCGAAGTACCAAGAGGGATCTTGCTAAGCGGAAGAGCATTGCCCACTTCTGGAGCTGCTTTCTCACCAGCCATCACCGAGGCACCCACTGCAAGAGTGTTTGGGGCGAGGATGTAGGCGCGCTGGCCGTCCTTATACTCAACGAGGGCGATGCGAGCGGAGCGATTCGGATCGTATTCGATGCCGACCACTTTGGCGGCTTCATCACGGCGTGAGCGTTTGAAGTCGATGAGACGGTAACGTCTGTCGTGACCACCACCGATGTGACGGCAGGTGATACGACCAGTATTGTTACGGCCACCGGATTTGCGGAGAGCCACGGTGAGGCTTTTTTCCGGCGAATGCTTGGTGATCTCCTCAAAGGAGTTCCACTCCTTGTAGCGATTGGTGGGCGTAGTAGGCTTGAATGTTTTCAGCGCCATGACGGTAGGATAAGTTTAAAGGGTTGCGGGCCTGGGTTTACGCGAGGTCGAACTTTTCACCCGCTTTGAGGCGGACGATCGCTTTCTTCCAGTGATTGGTGCGGCCAGCGTCGGCGCGGCGGTCACGACGGGCCTTGCCGTCGTAGTTCGCAGTGCGGACACCGGTAACTTTTTTGCCAAACAGTTTTTCGATGGCCTGTTTGATGTCGATCTTGGTGGCTTCGACATCCACGGAGAACACGTACTCGTTGTTCTGTTCGCCCAGCAGCGTGGCTTTTTCGCTGAGACGGATTGTTTTGATGACTTTATGAAGGTCTTTCATGATCAGGCGGTCCTCTTGGCAAGGGTTTCAAGGGCGGCACCGGTCACCACGACGCTGCGGAAGCGCAGAAGGTGCTCGGCATTCACATCGTCAGCGGACATCAGCTGAACGTTCTGGACATTGCGGCCAGCGCGGAAGGTGAGTTCATCGAAGCCCGTGCCGATGAGCAGCACATTCTTCGCGGTGGTAAGGTCATTGACGGCGGCGATGAAGCTCTTCGTCTTGCCATCAGCCACTGCAAAGTTGCCAATGGTAAGTACTTCACCATCAAGGATGCGGGCGGTCAAAGCGGCGCGAAGAGCGAGCTTCTTGGTGCCTTTGGTGGTCTTCTTTGCCCAAACGGTTGTGTTGCGTGGGCCGAAGACGACACCACCACCACTCCAGATAGGGGAACGCTTGCTGCCCATACGAGCATTGCCGGTTCCCTTTTGGTTCCAAAGCTTCTTGCCGGAGCCAGCAACTTCAGAACGGTTTTTGGTGTGGGCGTTGCCCTGACGGCGGTTGGCACGGTAGGCCACCAGCGTGTCGTTAAGAGCCTGGGAGCCTTTATAGCCCTCGGTCAGTTGAATGTTGGCCGCCTTGGCGGCGTCGGCTGAGAGAATGGTCGCGGACATGGTTCAGTTCCTCGTAATTATTTCTTAACAACGGCTTTTTTGCCGGGGCGCACCACAACGATGCTGCCTTTGTTACCGGGGAGTGCGCCTTTGATGAGCAGGATGCCTTCTTCAGGACGGCTCTGCACAACCACAAGATTTTGAGTGGTGCAGCGGGTGGTGCCATCATGGCCAGGCATCTTCTGGTTTTTCCAGACGAGACCAGGAGTCAGACGGCAACCAATGGAGCCAGGACGACGATGCATCATGTGACCATGCGTAGCTGGCTGACCGGCGAAGTTCCAGCGCTTGACGACGCCTTGGAAACCTTTGCCCTTGGTGTTGCCAATCACGTCAACGACCTGACCGTTGCTGAAGATGCTCGCGTCGAGCTTCGCATCAGCAGCTGGAAGTTGGTCGTCGCCAGTGAGGCGGAATTCTTTGACGATGCGCTTGGCAGTCGTGCAACCGTGCTTCTTGAAGTGACCCAGCAGCGGCTTGGTGACGCGTGAATCCTTCAACTGGTCGCCGTAGCCGACCTGCACTGCACTGTACTTGTCTTTGCCGTCGCTGCGCTTCACCTGAAGAATGGTGTTGCCGCTGACATCAACCACTGTGACCGAGATTGCGTCGCCTTTGGCGTCGTAAACCTTCGTCATACCGAGTTTTTTACCGATCAATCCGAGACTCATGAGTTTGTCCTCCTGTTTTTAAAAGTGAAGATCGTCTTAGATCTTGATGGTGATGTCCACGCCGGAAGGGAGATTGAGCTTCTTGAGCTCGTCCACGGTGCGGGATGTGGGGTCAACGATGTCCAGCAGGCGCTTGTGCGTGCGGATTTCGAACTGGTCCATCGACTTCTTATCGACGTGCGGGGAACGGTTGACGGTGAACTTTTCGATGCGGGTCGGCAGCGGGATTGGGCCTGCAACACGGGCGCCGGTGCGCTTGGCGGTTTCGACGATGTCAGCGGTACTCTTGTCGAGCACGCGGTAGTCATAGGCGCGAAGGCGGATTCTGATGCGTTGATTAGTCATGACGATGGTCCTTAGGGTAGGGTTTCAGTGCGCGTGGGCCGTTACTTGGAGCCTCCACGCTGCTCGACGATCTGCTCAACAATCTGATGCGGGACCTGCTCGAAGTGAGAAGGCTGCATTGAGTAGCTGGCGCGTCCGGAAGAAAGAGTGCGGATGGCGGTGGAATAACCAAACATTTCAGCCAGGGGAACTTCAGCGCGAAGGATGGCGGTCATGCCGCGGCTGTCCATGCCCTGAATCTTGCCACGGCGGCGGTTCAAGTCACCCATGATGTCACCCTGATAATCTTCTGGTGTGGTGGCTTCCACGGCCATGATCGGCTCAAGGAGAATGCACTTGGCTTTCTTGAGTGCATCCTTGACGGCGAAGATACCGGCCATTTTGAAGGCGTTTTCGTTGGAGTCCACATCGTGGCTGGATCCATCGACAAGGTCGATGTGCATGTCGATCACTGGATAACCAGCGATGATGCCGTTGAGTGCAGCTTCCACGCAACCTGCCTTGGCTGGGTTGATGAATTCCTTGGGAATCGTGCCGCCGACCACTTTGTTTTCGACGACGATGCCCGAGCCCTTCTCACCAGGACGGATCTTGATGACGACGTGACCGTATTGACCACGACCACCGGACTGCTTGACCAGCTTGCCTTCGCCATCGGCTGCGATGGTGAGCGTTTCGCGGTAGGCGATCTGTGGCTTGCCGGTAGTGGTTTCCACTTTGTGCTCGCGCTTGAGGCGGTCGCAGAGAATTTCGAGATGGAGCTCTCCCATGCCGGCGATGATGACCTGGCCGGTTTCTTCGTCGGTCTTGACGAAGAAGGTAGGATCTTCTTCGGAGAGGCGCTGAAGGGCATTGCCCATCTTTTCCTGGTCGCCTTTGGTCTTTGGCTCCACGGCCATCGAGATCACCGGTTCCGGGAATGTTGGTGGCTCGAGGAGAATGTCGAGATCTTCGTCGCAGAAGGTGTCGCCAGTGCGAACGTCCTTCACACCCACGAGAGCGGCGATGTCACCGGAGTAGCAGGTTTCAATGTCCTTATGAACGCTGGCCTGAATCTGAATCAGACGACCGACACGCTCAGACTTACGGGTGCGTGGGTTGTAGATCGTGTCGCCCTTGGAGACCTTGCCGGAATACACGCGGAAGAAAACAAGACGGCCGAATTTGTCAGACCAAAGCTTGAAGCCGAGGGCGCAGAACTTGCCAGCATCATCCGGCAGGGCTTCAACCTTGGTGTCAGGATCATCCACGAGCTGTCCGGTCTGCGGCTCAATGTCAAGCGGTCCAGGGAGATAGTCGATGACGGCATCAATCAGATACTGAACACCTTTGTTCTTGAAAGCAGAACCACCGGCCATCGGGATGATCTTGTTGTCGATCACCGTGCGGCGAAGGGCTTCCTTGACTTCCTTGATCGTGATTGGCAGTTCTTCGAGGAACTTCATGCCCAGTTCTTCGTCCTGGTTGCAGATTTCTTCGAGAAGACCGTCGTAGGCCAGCTTGGCCTGCTCGATTTCAGCACCTTGAAGCTCACGCACCGTATAGGAAGAACCAAATTTCTCGTCATCGTTGTAGATGATCGCTTTTTGATTCACCACGTCGATCTGTCCGATCAGGTTTTCTTCAGCACCAATCGGGATCAGGATCGGCCAGGCATTGGCACCCAGCTTCTTGCGCACGTCGTCCACCACGTTTGCAAAGTTGGCACCGGTGCGGTCCATCTTGTTCACGAAAGCGATACGAGGAACGCGATACTTCTCAGCCTGACGATAAACGGTTTCAGACTGCGGCTGCACACCTGCCACGCCGCAAAGCACGAAGATCGCTCCATCCAGAACTCGCAGGGAACGTTCCACTTCAGCGGTGAAGTCCACGTGTCCGGGGGTGTCGATGATGTTGACGCGAATGTCTTCCATTTCGCGCAGCTTGAAGATGCCTTCTTCCTTGAGCTGCTTCCAGCGTGCCGTCACAGCAGCGGAGGTGATGGTGATACCGCGCTCTTTTTCCTGCTCCATCCAGTCTGTGGTCGCAGCACCGTCATGCACTTCGCCGATCTTGTGGATCATGCCGGTGTAGAACAGAATACGTTCAGTCAGGGTCGTCTTGCCCGCGTCAATGTGGGCGCAGATCCCGATGTTACGGGTACGCTCAAGTGGGTATTCGCGGTTGGGGGAATTGGGGTTCGACATGGGGTCGGAAAAACGAGAAGTGGACGAAAAGAAGTGAAGTGAGATCGATTAGAAGCGGAAGTGGGCGAAGGCGCGGTTGGCCTGTGCCTGCTTGTGAACGTCGTCACGCTTGCGGACGGCATTCCCCTGCCCTTGCGCGGCGTCCTTCAGCTCATTGGCAAGAGCGCGGTGCATTGCCTGACCTTTACGGCCACGGGCAAAACCAACGATCCAGCGCATGGCGAGGGATTCTTGACGACGAGGAGAAACTTCGAGAGGCACCTGATAGGTCGCACCACCGACGCGGCGAGCTTTGACTTCCACGCGTGGCTTGGTGTTCTCAATAGCGCGGTTGAAGAGTTCCAGAGGATCGACGCTGTCGGTCTTGTCGTTAAGCGCCTCAATGGCGGAATAAACGATACGCTCAGCAAGCGACTTCTTGCCATCAAGCATGATGTTGCTGATGAGAGTTGCAACGAGTTCGCTGTCGTAGCGGCTGTCTTTGCGAACCTCTTTGTTATAAACGCGTTTTCTGCGGGCCATGGCTTGGGGAAATTAGGAGTGAAATCAGCGGAAATTATTTCTTCTTGGCGGCAGCGGCGGCAGCACCTGGCTTTGGACGCTTTGCACCGTACTTGGAACGGCCACGACGACGGGCATCAACACCAAGGCAGTCAAGGGTGCCGCGAACGATGTGGTAACGCACACCCGGCAAATCCTTCACACGACCACCGCGAACCAGCACGATGCTGTGTTCCTGAAGATTGTGACCTTCACCACCGATGTAGGCGATGACTTCGAAACCGTTGGTCAGACGCACTTTAGCCACCTTACGCAAAGCGGAGTTAGGCTTTTTAGGTGTGCGAGTCATCACCTGGAGGCAGACGCCACGACGCTGCGGGCACTTTGCAAGCGCAGGAGACTTCGACTTTACCGCTTTATCTTTGCGGCCGTGTCTGACGAGTTGATTGATGGTGGGCATGGTGTGAAAGAGCTGTGAACCTTTGGCTTTATTCGTAGCCAGTTTCGGGGGACAGCGCGCCATGCTCACAATGAGCACACGCAGACTTTTCCGGTTCTGGTTCCGATAATAAAGAGCCTCCGTGGAGGATCTTGATTTGCCGGTCTCGTTGAAGAGGCCGGGCCTTGGGGAGCGCGCATTCTGGCGAGTCCCATGAGGGTCGCAAGCTCTTTTTGACTCTTTTTGCATTATTTGTTCACATTCTCGCGTCGGATTCTGGCGATTATGTCAATAACAGTCGTGAAATCAGTCAAATGGCCCCCATTGGGGTGAGATGGGCCAACCAATGAAAACGTCGCCACGGCTTCATAAACTAACCCGGGCCCGCTCATGCTGGCGGTTGCGCAGAGATATTTGCTTCTCCTCATGGTTCACGCCACACTGCCACGTCATGCGCCTGCTTTCCTGTCTCCTGGTCCTCTCAGTCAACGTCCTGCTCGGCCAGCAACCCGCCGCCCCGGAGCGCAAGCTCGAGTCCCTCCTGCTCATGCCTGAGCCCAAGGCCATGCGCGGGGCTTATTCCATCACTCTGCCCAATTCGCAGCAGACGGTGTTCACGTGTTATCGCGAAAGCACCGCAGCACACAACGGAGTTGAGGCCTACTCCACAGAAGCATTCACCAAACTCGGTCTCAGCGTCGAATCCTTTGCCGCCCGCGCCAAGACGGCCGCAGACAAACGCCTGCTTCAGCTCAAGCCCGAACTCATCAAAGGTGAGGACGGCCGGATCGCCTACGCAGTCTATCGCGGTGACTCCCCGCTCTACGCCACGCTGCTCATCGCCCCGTCCATCCCCAAGATCTTCGCGGAACTTTTTGGTCAGGAAATCTGGGCCGTCACTCCTGACCGTCACTCCCTCTACATCTTCCCCGCCAAGGCCGAACTCCTCCAAGAATTTGCCGCCGATCTCGCCGAGCGCTACGCCACAGACGCCTTTGCCGCGAGCTGCGAAATTTTCTCGATCAAGTCTGGCGCTGAGCCACGGGTCGTCGCCACGTTCGCAGGAGAAGATTGAGCCCTGCGTTGTTGGTTCGACAGTTCGGTTGGTCAGTCAGTCAATTCTCCACCTTTTCTACCATGAAAACCACCCTGTTCCCAGCACTCCTGCTTTCTGTGTCCTGGTGCCTCTCACAACCAGCCGAGTCGAAAGAGCCCAAAAAATCAAGCCAGGGGATTCCGTCAGAAGCCCCAAAAAAAGCACAGCCACCTGCTGCGAAGCCGGGCGGCACAACGATGGACGTACGCACATTTTTGATCGGCACGAAATGGTCCTGGCGCAATGTGAACGCCGGCGTGCCAGAACGCGAATGCGTCTTCATGGCCGATGGCACCTTTCGGCACCCTCATTTTGTCGCCAAATTCACCGTCAAAGATCCGCATACCGTAGTGCTGACAAAAAAAGGCGGCAAAGCGGTGCTGACCTTTGATACCGATTACAAGAACTTTGAAGCGCTCGACTTCACTCAATTGCGGATCACGGGCAGCAAGTTGTAAATGCATTATCCGCGCCGCCTCAGGTTGACGCAAGACTCCGGCAGCACACTGCGGATGGTGAAGTGATTCGCCATCAGCCTCTGGTGAAACCCGAATTAGAAGAAGGGTGACTTCTTCACGGCCCGTCAAACACCACACCACCCTCGTCAGCCGCTTCCTTTGCCGCACCTTTTTTGTGCACCAGCCCCTCAGCCCGACGACGCCGGGCCTCGGCAAAAAACTCCTTCAGGATTCTCACGCAGTCGTCATTCAGCACACCCGGAGTGATCTCAGCGCGGTGATTCAGATTCGGTGCCTGCAGAAGATTCCAGAAGCCCCCGGCCGCACCGCCTTTGACATCCGGACAGCCAAAAATCACGCGGCGGACGCGGCAGTGCATGATGGCACCTGCGCACATGGGACAGGGCTCTTTGGTGACGTACAGATCACAATCCGTGAGCCGCCAGTCGCCCAGGGCGCTCTCCGCCTGCGTGAGCGCCAGCATCTCCGCATGCGCTGTCGCATCCTTCAGCGTCTCCACCTGATTCCACGCACGGCCAATGATGCTGCCCTGATGCACAATGACAGCTCCGATGGGCACCTCGTCCTGCTGCGCCGCCTTGCGCGCTTGGCGCAGCGCCTGGCGCATGAAGTGTTCGTCGTCGTAGGGATTGATGATCAGGGGCTCGTCCACGCCGTTTTATAAACGCGCTCCGCCGCAACTCAAACCTTGAACTTTAAACCCTTAACCTTATCTCAGGACATGGATCACACGACAGACATCATCCTCCCCTCCCTGCTGGCTTCCGACTGGTCAAAAATCGACTCCGAGGTCAAACGCGCCGCCGCCGCCGGGGCGCAGTGGCTGCACCTGGATGTGATGGACGGAAACTTCGTGGACAACATCTCCTTCGGCCCGCAGATGGTCCAGGTCGTGCGCAAATGCACCGACATGTATTTGGACGTTCATCTCATGATTCACCGCCCAGATCACTACCTGGAGCGCTTCATCAAGGCCGGAGCGCAAAACATCACCATCCACGTCGAGGCAAACTACGACACCGGCGTGGCTGAGACACTCAAGCGCATTCGCGCAGCAGGCCTCCACTGCGGTCTCGCCCTGCACCCCAACACCCCGTTTGAAGCCGCCCTGCCCTTTGTCCATGACATCGACCTCCTGCTGGTGATGACGGTGGTCCCAGGCTTCGGCGGTCAGCCGTTCATGGAAAAGGAAACCATGCCAAAACTCGCTGCCGCGCGTGATTACCGCGATGCCCACGGTTTGAAATTCCACCTCGAAGTCGATGGCGGCATTCACACGACCTCGGCCCCCATCGCCAAGCAGCACGGCGCCAATCTCTTCGTCTGCGGCACCTCGTCTTTCGGCCCGCCGGACATGAACCAGTCGATGCGGGATCTGGCAGCCTCCGTGGCGTAACAAGAAAAAGGGCAGGAAATGAATCCTGCCCTTCGTGGTGCGTTGGAGTTATTCAGCCGCAGGCGGCGGTGGTGCTTCAGCCTGCACCGGTGCCGTCTCAGCCTGTGCTGGAGGGGCCGCATCTGCCGGCTCCGCGTGAGCCGCGTCGCCGTGATGATCATCGTGGTGATCATCATGTTCATCATGCTTGTCCTCACGCGGGTCATGCCCCTCTTCGTGATGGACGATGTCCTTGTGCTCGGTGACTCCTTTGAGGTGAGTCTTGAACTTACGCTGGCGCTGGCGCTCCGGCAGCGGACTGAGCTGCATGTTGATGTTACGCCCGGCCATGCGGGGATCCTGATCCACGTGCCCCATGGTCAGCAAATCTGCCTTGATCTTTTTAGCCAGCAGGTGCCCAAGCTCCTGATGCGCCATCTGACGCCCACGGAACTGCAGTTGGATGCGCACCTTATGCCCTTCCGCGAGGAAGTCTTCGGCATGGGTGATCTTGATCAAGTAATCATGCGGGTCGATGCCGATGCGGAATTTCATTTCCTTCACCTTGCCGCCCTTCTGATGCTTGTGAGCCTCCTTCTTGTGCTTCTCCTGGATGTACTTGTATTTGCCGTAATTGACAATCTTGCACACTGGCGGATCGGCGTTCGGAGCCACTTCCACCAGATCCAGCCCACGCTCTTTGGCGATGCGGAGGGCCTGCGCCGTCGGGAGGACGCCAAGCTGATGATTGCCATCGTCTTCGACCACACGCACCTTCGGCGCACGGATGCGCTCATTGATGCGGGTTTGGTCCACAAAGCGGCCATTTGGGCGGTCCCGTCCACCGGGACGACTGCCACCGGGACGAAATGCGCCACTCGATCCCTGATAGCCTCCTGCCGGACGTGCCGGGCCTGTAGGCCGGGGCGCACCCAAGGCCGGTCCCGCTGGACGCGGCCCTGCATTGGGGATGGCTGGGCCTGATGGACCCGCTGCGGGGCCGGCCGGACCCGCAGGCCTCGGTGGGCCGCCTGTGCCTTGGTTTTGCTGGGGACGTGGGGCAAAATTGCCGCCGCTCAACTGCTGGAATGGATTGCTTATAGGATACCTCCGGGTGTGTTCGAAACTCCAGGCCGCCCATGAGCAGGCACCTGGAAAGTGATTGGGATAAGGCGCGCTGAAAAAATCATATCAACGCGGACTCGACTCCCGACATGCACGCGCCTGCTGTCTCCCGATCATGCGGGGTGTGTGGACGCGACAAAGAAAAAATCATGCAGGGGAAAGTCAGAAAAAAGCGCTTTCAGTAGAAAGCCGCTGGCGGAGCCATGGACTCAAACGCTGGATATAAGTAACGACTTTCAGGAGATTCAGCAAGCCGATTTATTTTCCTACGACAAATCTCAGGGAAACGCTGATGAAAGCAAGGTCTTGAAAAAGGCCCTTTCCCCAGCGCCAGCCCGCAGCTTATACCTCTCTGAACCAAGGAGACCAGCAACGCGCACCTCCCCTCCGTTCAGGGCTTGGCGTCTGGCAAGGTGCTGACCCGGTGGTTTTGAAAGGGTTTTCATTCCTCCTCTCGGGATCGCCCCATCGCTTCATCAGTGACACGGCTGCGTCAGCAGTTGATGCGTTTTGGGGCGTCGTTTCTTGGCCCTGGGTTGTCGTACCAGCCATCCGGGCAGCCAACCCAGCAGTCTCTGCGCACATCGGGGGGCACGGCAGCGTCCTCAACGTGCCTCCGCTGCTGCAAGTGCACGCATGCTCCTAAAATCCACGATTGATGCCCTTAACTGAGTGCCATTTGTGCCTGGCATGTTTGTTGTTTGTTCCGCCCCACCACCGTAACCATTTGAACTCGCCCCAAACCTAGGTAGCCAGTGAACCATGACCGACGATGATCTCAACCGAGTGCTCAAACGCGCCGCTGCTGTCCTGCCAGCGGCGATGCCGGAGACACTGGAAAGCGCGATCATGGCGCAGGTGCGCACCGACGACGGCAGGGCAAAACGCTGGCGCTCCTTTGTGCGCTGGCTCCTCATCCTCGGCGTCGTTTGCGGCGTGGTCACTGCCAGCATGATCGGGTGGTCGCTCGCCTCCCGTGACACCACCCACACCACACCACCCACGATGAATCTCTTCCGCGAAGGACTGCCGAAATGAACTCCCGACTGAAATGGATGGTGGTCTCGGTGATCTTCTCCGCTGTGTTCGCAGGCGGCACAGCCTTGTTCGTCACGGACTGGGCGCTGCACCGTCATGGCGAAGGTCATGCCCATGACCATGTCGAAACCGATTTCCACGCATGGATGCACGAGCACCTCGACATCACGCCCGAGCAGCACGCCATTTTGGAGCCGATTGAGGCGGAGTTTGAGCAGCAGCGCACGCGGCTGAGGAATGACATTCGCACGGCAGGTCTTGAAGTGGCTGAGGCCATCGCGGAGGCCAATGTCAACGATGCGCGGCTGAAAGCAGCGCTGGAGCGCCTCAATAAATCCCAGGGCGAACTCCAACGCATGACGCTGGAGCATTTCTTTGCGATGAAGCGCTACCTCCGGCCCGCACAGGCGAAAAAACTTCTCGAATGGACGCATGACAGCCTTGCCCGCGAGCATTGATCTCCCGCTGACGGAGCTGGATGCTGCGACGCTGGAAGGAGTGGAGCAGCAGAAAATCCGTGCCGCGCAGGAGGGCGACATGCGCGCCTTTGAATGGCTCGTGCAGCAGAATGAGGAGCGCCTGTTTGGCTTCTGCTGCCGCTGGCTGTCTTGCGCCGAGGACGCGCGGGAGGTCTGCCAGGACATGTTTGTACGTGCGTGGCGCGCACTGCCGGAGTTTGAGGGACGTGCGAAATTTTCGCGCTGGCTCTATCAGATCGCGCTGAACCTGTGCAAAGATCGTTTGAAATCACGCTCTTCGCGCCAGCGCGAGAAAACCATCGCGCTCGACGATGTCGAAGACTCCCCGCCATGCCCGCAAAACTCGCCGGATTCGCGGGCGGAACTGAACAGTGACATGCAGAAGCTGGATCGCGGACTGGCCACACTCCCCGAGAAACTTCGCTCGGTGCTCATTCTCACCGCCATGGAAGGTCTGAGCTATGAAGAATGTGCCGAAGTGCTCAACTGCTCGGTGCGTGGCGTGGAAGGTCGCGTTTATCGGGCCCGGCAGATGCTGCTGCAGTGGTGGAACGAGGAGAGGTGACCCCTCCAAGCCTCACGTTTTTCATGGGTTTTGTGTGGGGTCGCTGATGGAACCTCGTCTGGGGAGGGTGACAACCATTACTCCCGCATGGCCCTCCCTCGATTCCTTCCGTCTTTGTGCTCCCTGTTCCTGCTGCCCGTCAGTCTTCATGCCCAGACTTCGGGGACCAAGCCCGGAGACCAGCCCACCGAAATGGGTGAGATCGTCATCGAAGGCAAGGCGCAGGATTTGCTTGGCATCGCCTATTCCGCCTCGAAGGGGCATGCCACCCAGGCAGACTTCCTCTCCCGCCCCATGCTGCGCCGCGGGGAGATCATCGAGACGATTCCTGGCATGATCGCCACGCAGCATGCAGGCGGGGGCAAGGCAAACCAGTACTTCCTGCGCGGTTTCAATCTGGATCACGGCACCGACTTCGCGATGAGTCTCGACGGCATGCCGCTGAACATGCGGACACATGCGCATGGCCAGGGGTACACGGATCTGAACCCGCTGATCCCCGAACTGGTGGAGTCGCTGGACTACTCCAAAGGCACCTACACCGCCGCAGACGGCGACCTCTCCACCGCTGGCAGCGCCAACTTTCGGTTATGGGATCACATGCCGCAGGGAATGGTGAAGCTGGAGTTCGGCGAGTACAATTATTACCGCACGCTGCTGGCCGGCACGCTGCCGCTGGTGGCAGATGCTGAGCACGGCGTGCAGCAGGGGCTGACCTACGCGCTGGAGCAAAACTACTACGACGGCCCGTGGGACGTGCCGGAGGAGTTCAACCGCTGGAATGGCCTCCTGCGCTGGTTCAAAAACGATGACGATACCAAGCTCTCCGTCACTCTCATGGGCTATCGCGGCACCTGGACCAGCACGGATCAAATCCCCTCCACCTTGGTGCAGGACGGCACGCTCAACCGCTACGGCACGCTCGACCCGACCGCAGGTGGTGAAAGTGAGCGCTACAGCCTGAACATCGCCTTTGAGCAGCGCAATGGCAACGAGGTGACCCGTGCCAACCTCTACGGCATCTATTACATCCTCGATCTCTATTCCAACTTCACCTATGAACTCGCTCCCGGCCCTCCCACCGGCGACCAGTTCCAGCAGGCCGAGCAGCGCTGGGTCGTTGGCGGCAATGTCTCCCACTCCTGGGAGAAGCTGGAGCTGCTGGGCATCAAGTCAGACATCACGGTCGGCTTGCAGACACGCACGGATTTCATCAATGGCATCGGTCTGTGGCAGACGCAGCAGCGCAACCGCCACACCGAGATCCGGCAGGATGACATCATGGAGTCCAGTGTCGGGTTGTACGGTGAAGTGGTCACTCACTGGCTGCCGAAGTTCAAAACGGTCATCGGAGTACGTGGTGACTTGTTCTTCTTTGAGCCGCAGAAAAGCACGGTCGCGGGGCAGGATGGTTCAGTGGCAGGCATCGTCAGTCCGAAGTTCAGCGCCGTCTTCGGCCCGTGGCATGAGACGGAGCTGTATCTGAATTTCGGCACCGGCTTCCACAGCAATGACGCCCGTGGCGTGACCGCTCAAATCGACCCTGCCGATGCCCTCGTGCGGACCATGGGGGCGGAGATCGGCATACGCACCCAGGCCATCAAGACTGTGACCACCACGCTGTCGCTGTTCTGGCTGCAGAGTGACAGCGAACTGGTTTATGTGGGCGACGCCGGCACGAATGAACCCGGTCCCGGCTCCGAGCGTTTCGGCATTGAAGTGGCCAGCTACTGGCGGCCCAGCAGCTGGTTCAGCGCGGATGGCGAAATGGCGCTGACGCGGGCGCGCTTCGTGGATGCCCCTGCAGGCTCGGAATACATCCCCAACAGCATTCCGGTCATGTTCAGCGGTGGCATCAACCTGGGGGCGCAGGGCAACGCGACGGGCTGGTTCGCTGCCTCACGCGTGCGCATCTTTGCCAACAGTCCGCTGGAGGAATCGGGGACCGTACGGGGCCGTGACAGCATGCTCGTCAATGCCACCGTGGGCTATCGCCGTAAAGGCTGGGAGGCTGCTCTCGACTGCCTCAATCTGCTCGGCCGCGACGACAACGATATCTCCTATTATTACGAGAGCCAGGTCCCGGGCCGCCCTGCCGCATTCGACACCCACATCCACCCCATGGAGCCACGCATGTTTCGCGCGCGTCTCACCTTCCACTTTTGAGCCTGCCTCTCGCACCAGTCCATTTCCCACTCTGCCGTGCAAACGGCGCAGCCCCACAGTAGCTCGGGCAATCCTGCCCGAAGAGCCCGCTCCCTTCGCGTGCAAGATTGCCCGCACTGCTTCACCGCCTCCGCTGGCTACGGCATGCCACACGACAGATCCACTAGCTCCGCCCAAACATAGAAAATCCGCCGCTTAAGATGCTAAGTAAGTGCCATTCCGGTCAGTATGCAAATTCTTGACAAAATTTGCAGTGTCATCATAGGGTCTGTTCCACAAAGTTTCCTCAGTGGTCTTTTCCACAGACCCGGCACGCAAAACGATTTCCCCGATGGGGAATTTCGTAGCTTTTCCCTCCACAAAACGGGCAGCTCACCGCCACGCAATTCCGCACAAACCGGCGCGTGATCATGCCAACGATCAGCCCTCCCACCAGCATCGTCACCAGTGGGGAGGTATGGTGCTTTTCCAGCCACTCCCACAGCAGCCAAATGAACCCGCAAAAGACTCCGCCAGTGACGACGGGTCCAAAGCAGCTGAGCACAAAATGACGCGCGGAACTCATGCGGTCCCGAATCTTTCACTCCATCAGGCATTCTGCAAGCCCGCACGCATGACTTCCAGCGGGGCCGGGCGGCCAAACCAGTGCTCAAACGAGATTCCCCCCTGGTGCAGCAGCAGGGTCAGACCGTCCACGGTCCTGGCGCCTGCCAGTCTGGCATCCGCCAGCAGCGGGGTCTCACCCCCTGCACGATAGACCATGTCAAAGACGAGATGGCGTGCACACAGCGCATCCCCAGGCACCAGTTTAGCGTCGTCAGGCTTCATACCTAGTGATGTGGCATTCACGATCAAGTCGGTGTTAGCCAGCGCCTCTCTGAGGGAATCATCATCCCAGGCCACCACCGTTGCATCCGCGCAGCCGCCCAGTGTGTGGATCTCCGCAGCCACAGCTTCAGCCTTGGCCTGCGAACGATTCACCAGCAGCAGCTTCTGGCAGCCACTGAGCGCGCTCTGCACCGCCACCGCCCGCCCTGCTCCACCGCCCGCACCAAGGATAAGCACTCGCAGGTCTTTGATGTCTGCCCCAAACGCCTCTTTTACACTGCGCAAAAAGCCCGGCCCATCGCTGTTGTACCCGTGCAATTTACCATCCCGGATCGCCAGCGTGTTCACGGCCCCGAGCTGACGCGCCAGCGGATCAAGCTCATCCACCGCGTCCAGCGCTTCAAACTTGTGCGGGATGGTAATGTTCACGCCGAGAAAACCACAGGCGGCAAACTGCCGGAACGCCTCCGCCACACGGCCCACCGGCACCTGCACACGAATGTACTGCGCCTCAATGCCACAGGCCTGCAGCGCCGGATTGTGCATCTGCGGACTGCGCGAGTGCCCGATGGGGTCACCGATCACAGCCAGCCGCGCCGGCGGCGCAAAGCGCTCGGCCACCGCATTCCAGTTCATCAAATCTTCGAATGATAAAAAATCTCCCACACTTGAGACATGCCGCAGAACCACGGCCTGTCAAAGCTGCCCGCAATTTTCCCGCTCGACATCCCGTTCCTTCCGCGCTGCAATCAGCCCTCTCGTTCCAACCACTCACCAACCCCATGCGACTCTTTTTTCCTCTCGTTACCCTCGCCGTCTCTGCGGCCCTCTTTCTCGCCCAGGCCGCCGATACCGCCGTCAAGCCCCTGCGCGTTCTCATCGTCGCTGGCGGCTGCTGCCATGAGTATGACAAGCAGCACCTCGTCCTCAAAGAAGGCATCGAGGCCCGTCTGAACGCCATCGTCGATGTCGCCTACAATCCCGACAAGACCACCAAGGCCACCTTTGAAATCTACAAGGCCAAGGACTGGGCCAAGGATTTCGATGTCATCATCCACGACGAATGCAGCGCTGACGTCACCGACCCCGCCTACGTCGCCGCCATTCTCGATGCCCACAAAGCCGGCAAGCCCGCCATCAATCTCCACTGCGCCATGCACAGCTACCGCTGGGGCAACTTCCGCGAGCCCGTCAAAGCCGGCGCCGACAACTCGGGCTGGTATGAAATGATCGGCCTGCAATCCACCGGCCACGGCCCGCAGCAGCCCATCGCCATCACCTTCACCGATAAAACTCACCCGATCACCCAGGGCCTCGAAAACTGGACCACCATCAACGAAGAGCTCTACAACAACATCCAGGTCCTCACCGGCAAGCCCCTCGCCTCCGGCGTGCAGATCGTCCCACCCAAAGCCAAAAAAGGCGAAACCCTCCCTCCCGACGCCAAAGCCACCGAAGCCACCAGCGTCGTCGCCTGGACCAACGAATACGGCCCGAACAAGACCAAGGTCTTCAGCACCACCATCGGCCACAACACCTCCACCGTCGGTGACGCCCGCTACCTCGACCTCATCACCCGCGGCATCCTCTGGACCACCGGCCACATCAACGAAAACGGCAGCGCACAGCCAGGATACGGCAAGTAAGACATCATCCATCTTCGCGAATGCCCGGGGGTTAATACCTCCGGGCATTTTGCTTTTTTCGCACTACCCTCTTCAATTTCCCACCGCGAGCAGCGTTCTAATCTTCCCCACATGCGCCACTTCATCGTTCCCGCCCTCGCTCTCGCCCTCGCGTTTCACGCCCATGGGGACCCCGGCCATTCCGCCAACGGCGAAGCCTTCAATGAAGGCCCACGCCAGGCCGCCGTGCTCATCCCCGGCTGCGGAGACGCGGTAAACTTCCCCATCAGCTCCAAGAAACCCGACGCGCAGAAGTTTTTCACCCAGGGCATCGGCCAGCTTCACGGCTTCTGGTACTACGAAGCCGAGCGCTCCTTCCGCCAAGTCGCCGCCATCGACCCCGATTGCGCCATGGCCTACTGGGGTATGAGCATGGCCAACGTGAACAACGAAAAGCGCGCCAAAGCCTTCATCAAGAAAGCCACCCCACTCAAAGCCAAGGCCTCTCCACGCGAACAGAAATGGATCGCCACCCTCGAAAATCTCTACCGCGACCCCGATAAACGCGACAAAAAGCAGAAGAGTCTCGACTGCATCAAGGACTTCGAAACCCTGGCTCAGGACGATCCCAAGGACATCGAAGCCAAGGCCTTCCTCGTCTGGCGCATCTGGTTCTCCCGCGAAGAAGCCCCCCTCTCCAGCCTGCAAGCCGTCGATGCCCTGCTCGATCAAATCTTCGCCGCCGTGCCGAATCACCCCGCGCACCACTACCGCATCCACCTCTGGGATCAGAGCAAACCCATCCTCGCCCTCAAATCAGGTGCCAACTGCGGCCAGACCTCTCCCGGCATCGCCCACATGTGGCACATGCCCGGCCACACATTCTCCAAATTGAAGCGCCCCGACGACGCCGCATGGCAGCAGGAAGCCAGCACCCGAGTGGATCACTCCTACATGATCCGCACCTACATCTTGCCGGATCAGATACACAATTACGCGCACAACGAAGAGTGGCTCACCCGCACCTACAACGACCTCGGCCGCGCCAAAGACGCCGCAGCTCTTGCAACCAGCCTCATCGCCATTCCACGTCATCCCACTTACAACACCCTCGAAAAGCCTTCCACCTCCGCCAGCTACGGTCGCACCCGCTTGATCGATACCCTCCTCAAATGGGAGCGCTGGAATGAACTCAAATCATTCACACAGAATCCAGTAGGACAAGCCACCCACGACATCACCCGCCTCCACGCCCTAGGCCTCGCCAGCTACCATCTCAACGACACCCCCGCCCTCACCACCGCCCTCAAGGCCCTCGAAGCCGTCGTAATCCCCCCCAAATCCACCAAACCGGAAACCGGCGGCAAACATGAAACCGAGACCGCCAGCAAATCGGCGACCAACACCAAGCCAGAGAGTGGCACTAAGCCCACTTCCGAACCGAAGAAGTCCGATTCCAAACCCACCGTCACGGATACCAAGCCCAAGAAAACCCCAAGGCCCGAGGTGAAGGCGAAAGCCAATGCCATCGCCGAACTCAAAGCGCTCGTCGCCCTCAATACCAAGGACGGCTCTGTACGCCGCGCGGAAACCCAGAAGCTCTTGGCAGACCTCAAAGTGCTCGATGTTCCCAAAGAACGCCTCGCCCGCTACTGGCTCACATTCGATGACAAAGTGCAGGCAGCCGAACTCACCAAAAACTTCACGCAGGACCTCGTCGGTCTCGCCATCAAAACGGAAGTCCTCCAGGCCTGCGGCAAAACCGAAGAAGCTAAGAAAGCCTTCGAAGAAACCCGCAAGCAGGCCTTCGCCATGGACCGTGATCTGCCCATCGCCAAACGGCTCGATACCCTCGCCAAAACCTTCGGCATTCAGGGAGACTGGCCAGCCCCTGCACCCAAGCGAACCGACAGCGGCATCCGTCCAGACATCGCCTCACTCGGCCCGGTCCACTGGAGTGCCCCCATGGCCCCCGTCTTTGAAGCCAGCACGCTTGAGGGAAAACCCGTCAAAAGCACCGACTTCACCGCGAAGAAACCCACGCTTTTCCTCTTCTATCTCGGTCATGACTGCGGCCACTGCGTCGAGCAGATGCAGGCCTTCTCCAAAACCGCCGCCGACTTTGACAAGGCGGGTATTCAACTTGTTGCAATCACACTCGAAAACCCGCAAGCCGCTGCAGGCATCCGCGCCAAGCTCAATCTCAAACCAGAGCAACCGCTCCCCTTCCCTATCTTGAGCGACAGCAGCCTCGAAGCCTTTAAAAAGGTGCGCGCCCATGATGATTTCGAAAACGAGAACCTGCACGCCACGATTCTCATCGACACCCAGGGCAAACAACGCTGGCAGGATATCAGCTGGGAGCCCTTCAAGGATGCCAAGTTTGCGCTCGAAGAATCCAAGCGGTTGCTGAAGCTCGACGTCCCCGCAGTTTCCACCGCCCAGGCTGGAGAGTGAGCGGCAAGTTTGTTTTCACGCATCCGTGACGTTGCCGCCTGCGGCATTCGCCGTTAAGACTGCGCATGATTTTCCCCCGCGTTTTTCTTCGGATCGTTGCTTCGTTCACAGCGCTCATTCTAGCCTCGTGCGAGACGCCCACACCGCAGCAGACGTATCAGCCGCAGGCGGGGCCGTTCATGCTCGGCATCGATGTGCTGGCGTCGCGCGGCTTTGATTTGATTCGCGGCAAGCGGGTCGGCCTCATCACCAATCAAACGAGCATGACAGGCCGGGGCGAGCGTACGCGCACCGTGATGCAGCGTGCGCTGGGGCCGAACCTCGTGGCGTTGTATGCGCCGGAGCATGGCATCGATGGAACCATCGGCGCAGGGCTCCATGTCAGTACGCGGCGGGACAGTGTGACGGGCCTGACGGTGCATTCCCTTTATGGCCCCACGCGCAAGCCGACTCCGGCGATGCTCGCCCCCATCGACGTGCTGGTGTTTGACCTTCAGGACATCGGCAGCCGCAGCTACACTTACATCAGCACCATGATCGTGGCGATGGAGGCGGCGGCGGAATGCGGCAAGCAGTTCGTCGTGCTCGACCGCCCGAATCCCCTCGGCGGCTGGCGCGTGGAAGGGCCGCCGCTGGAGTCCAAGTGGAAATCCTTTGTCGGCCAAGTTCCGGTGCCCTACGTGCATGGCATGACTGCGGGCGAACTCGCCATGATGGCGGGTGCGCGTGGCTGGATGGCCCGTACACCACGCCTGAATGTGGTCAAGATGCAGGGCTGGAGCCGCAGCATGGTCTGGCAGGACACCGGGCTGCGCTGGCACCAAACCTCGCCCAACATCCCGCACGCCACCTCCCCCTTCTACTACGTCGCCACCGGCATCCTTGGTGGAGCCACCTCCGTCGATATCGGCATCGGCACCGAGAATCCTTTCGGCTACGCCGGCGGCAGCGGGGTGAATCCGCAGGCGCTTTATGCGTATTGCCAGCGCCTCAACACCCCGGGTGTCAGTTTCTCACCGTATTCCAAAAACGGCTTCGGTGGCGTCCGCCTCAACATCTCGCCACGTGCCACAGCGGACATCACCGCCCTGGATGTGCTCCTCCTGGCTGAAATCAACCGTCTCAGCGGCGGCAAAGTGATCAGCCGCATGAGCGGCTCGAAGCTGAATCTTTTCAACAAGGTCTATGGCAGCGAATCCCTCTACTCCGACCTGCGCCGTGGTGTCCCCGCCACCAGCATTGTTTCCCGCTGGCAGAGTTATAACCAGAGCTTCCGCTCGCAAAGACAGAGTTTCCTGCTTTATCCTTAGCCACACAACCATGGAAGACCTCGAAATTGCCCGCGCCTGCGCCCTTTACGCCGATGACAAAAAAGCGGAGAACATCCGCATTCTGGACCTGCGCGGCCTCTCGCCCATCTCTGACTACTTCGTGCTCGTCACGGCCATGTCCACTCCGCAGCTGCGTGCCGTGCGCGACGAAATCGTCGAGCGCATGAGGGATGAGCATGCCACGCCGCCTGACGTGAAAGACGGTAATTTTGAGAGCCAGTGGATCATCCTCGTCTATGGCAGCGTCATGGTACACATCCTCACGCCGGAAAAGCGCGAGTTTTACGCCCTCGAAGAGCTGTGGGGAGACGCCCCGGAAATGGCGCTGAATCTCGATGTGCCTGAGCCAGAGCCGAAACCCGAGCCTGCTAAAAAAGTGGCCGTGAAGAAGACCGCTGCGAAAAAAGCCCCTGCCAAAAAGGCTGCGGCCAAAAAAGCTCCTGCGAAGAAGGCTGCCGCAAAGAAAGCCGCGCCGAAGAAAAAGTAACGCAACCGCCCGGTTGTTTCAAACGGCCCCAAGCCGGAGGCTTGCGCTACGGGGCCAAATTCGCTAAACAGCAGACATGCCCACCCGCATTCTGCTTGTTCTCGTTTCCTGCGCCCTCAGCGTCGTCACCGGCCTTATGATCGCCCGTGGCGGTGCGGGTGTCACGGCTGTCCGACAGCGGCCGGTTATTGGCCTGTCGATGGACACGCTCAAGGAGGAACGCTGGCCGGTGGATCGTGATCTTTTCACCGCCCAAGTGCAGGCCGCAGGGGCTGATGTGCTGGTGCAGTGTGCGAACAGCAACGACGCCGTCCAGTTGCAGAATGTCGAGAGCCTCATCACGCAGAAGGTTGATGCGCTCGTCATCATCCCGCATGATGGCGCGGCGATGGCCAAGGCGGTGAACCTTGCGCATCAGGCAGGCATTCCCGTGCTGTCTTATGACCGCCTCATCACTGGCTGCGATCTCGATCTCTACCTGACCTTTGATAATGTGAAGGTCGGCGAACTGCAGGCGAAGTTCCTCGCGGAGCGCATCCCCGCAGGTGGCAAGCTGCGCCTCATCCGCATCTACGGCGCGAAGACCGACAACAACGCCAAGCTCTTCAAGCAGGGGCAGGACAACATCCTGCTGCCGCTTATCGCCGCAGGCAAGGTGGAGGTGATCTTTGAAGACTGGGCGGAAGACTGGAAGCCCGAAAGCGCCAAGAAAATCACCAATGCCGCCATCACCAAAAACGGCCCGAACTTCGACGCCATCCTGGCCAGCAATGACGGCACCGCCGGCGGAGCCATCCAGGCGCTCACCGAGGAAGGACTTGCAGGGAAGATCATCGTGACCGGACAGGATGCCGACCTCGCGGCCTGCCAGCGCATTGCGCAGGGCACTCAGGCGATGACGGTGTATAAGCCGATCCACAGTAGCGCCACTCAGGCGGCTGAACTCGCACTGAAACTTGCACGTCGCCAGCCGATCATCGCACGGGATGCTGTCTCCAACGGCAAGATGGACGTGCCCTCCGTACTGCTCGACATCATCTCTGTCACGAAGGAGAATCTCCGCGACACCGTTGTTAAGGATGGCTTCCGCAAGGAGAGCGATGTGTTTCAATAGCACCGCCCCACAGACAGGAGTAAGGAAATTCGAGCAGACGCCGTCTGACGGGCGCTGCTGGCATCCCTGAAGGACATTATTGACACCCACACCGCTTTTTGCTTCTGATCAACATACCTTCACCATGAGCCTTGGCTTTTACCCTGAATTCAACCCGTCTCAGCCTTCATCCACCTTCGCCTGCGATCCTGACGGTTGCTGTGAAATCCTCTCTGCCTGTGAGGAGCTTGACCGCTTCGCCACTGAGGCTGGCTGGAAGCCCTTGTCGTCTTTTGCAGACAACCGCCCGGTGCCTGAGGACTTCGAAGGAGACCCTTCCGAGCTCGATGATCTTCAAGGACCTTGGGACGAGTGGTTCTCTCCCGCTGATGCCCTGCCCACCATCAACGGCCTGACCGGCGCGCTTGAAGAAAATCCGGACGACGTTTCCGAAACCGGGGATGTCGAGGCGCTCCTGTTCGAACTTCGGGCGCTTGGCGATGCTCTCCGGGCCGCAGACTTCGCTCAGGCCAGCTTCAGGCTCACGTTGGTGGAATAATCTCTTCGCCACAGTCATGCTCCTCGCAGCCCTCAACATCACCAAACGCTTCCCCGGAGTCACGGCACTCAAGGATGTTTCCTTTGATCTGCGCGCAGGAGAAATACACGCGCTCTGCGGCGAAAACGGCGCGGGCAAGAGCACGCTCATCAAGCTCCTCTCCGGCATCCATCCGCATGGAAGTTATGAAGGGCGTTTTGATGTGAACGGCGAGGAGGCGAAGTTTGCCACGATCAAGGATGCGGACAGCGCGGGCATCGCGGTGATCTATCAAGAACTCGCACTCGTCGAGGAAATGACAGTGGCCGAAAACATCTTTCTGGGGCGTGAACCGCGCCGCTGGGGTGCCTTCATCGACTGGCCACGCATGTATCGGGAGGCACAGGCACTGTTGGACCGTTTTAAAGTCACTCTCGATCCCGCCGCGCCCGTGCGCACGCTCGGCGTGGGGCAGAAGCAGCTGGTCGAAATCATCAAGGCGCTCGCGAAGGACTCGAAGATATTGATTCTCGATGAACCGACCGCCGCACTGGCTGAGCACGAGGTTTTGATCCTGCTCGATATTCTGCGCGATCTCCGCCAGCGCGGCATCGCGAGCATCTACATCTCCCACAAGCTCGACGAAGTCTTTGGCATCGCCGACCGCATCACGGTGCTGCGTGATGGATCAACCGTAGGAACAAGCAAAGCCGCCGACACCAGCAAGACCGAAGTCATCCGTCAGATGGTGGGGCGCGAGATTGGCGATCTCTTCCCGCGCCGCACGACACAACCGGGAGAGGTGATTTTGCGCGTTGATTCCCTGAATGTCGCCGACGCAGAAACCGGCGGCCCACGGCTGCATGACATCAGCTTTGAACTGCGTGCAGGTGAGGTGCTTGGCATTGGCGGGCTCATGGGCGCAGGGCGCACGGAACTGCTCATGCAGTTGTTCGGGGCCTGGGGACGCCAGGTCTCCGGCAGCGTGGAACTCCATGGACAGTCTCTCAGCAGCCTCACACCGGAAACGATCATCCAGCGCGGCTTGGTGCTCGCCTCGGAAGATAGGCGCCGCTACGGCCTGCACCTGGAGCAGGAGATCGGGTTCAATCTTTCGCTGTCATCTCTGGCCAGCGTCACGCGGGGCGGATTCATCCAGCGCAACGCGGAGATCCGGCGTAATCAGGACATCTTCAATTCACTCCGTGTCAAAGCGACCGGGCTTGAAGCGATCGTCGGCAAGCTCTCGGGCGGGAATCAGCAAAAGGTGGTGCTGGGCAAAGCGTTGCTCACGGAGCCCTTGGTCATCATGCTCGATGAGCCTACTCGTGGCATCGACGTGGGAGCGAAGCTGGAAATCTACGAGATCATCAATCAGCTCACCGCCGCAGGCAAAGCCGTGATCCTGGTCTCCAGCGAGCTGCCCGAACTCATCGGCATGAGCGACCGCATTCTCATGCTCAATGCCGGGCGCATCGGCGGCTCCTTCACACGCAGCGAGGCAACGCAGGAAAAACTCATGGCCGCCGCCATGGGGCATGCAGGCTGATTCTTTTTGAAAAGCGTCCACCATTCCGGCGTTGGACATGCAGTACTTTCACCAACCATGATTCGCACTCTCCTTGCCTCTCTCTTTCTCGCATCCGCCGCGAGTGCCGCACAACCGCCCAACATCGTCTTCATCTTCTGCGATGACCTCGCCTATCAGGCGATGAGCTGCTACGGCGACAGCCGCAAGCTGCTCGAAACACCGAACATGGACCGCATCGCCAAGGAAGGCATGCGTTTCGACCGCTGCCTGGTGACGAACTCGATCTGCGGCCCGAGCCGTGCGGTGATCCAGACCGGCAAGTACTCGCACGCCAACGGCTTCTACAACAACAGCAACAGCAAGTTTGACAGCAGCCAGCCCACCTTTCCCAAGGTGATGCAGAAGAGCGGCTACCAGATGGCGATGATCGGCAAATGGCACCTCATGACCGACCCCGTGGGCTACGACTACTGGAACGTGCTGCCCGGCCAGGGAGCCTACTACAACCCGCCGATGATCGACAACGGCAAGCCTGTGAAATACGAAGGCTACGTCACTGACATCATCGGAGATCTCACCCTCGAATGGCTCAAGAATCGCGACAAAACCAAGCCTTTTATGATGATGAGCCAGCACAAGGCTCCGCATCGCGAGTGGGAGCCGCCCGTGCGCTATCTCAACTTTGACAAGGACCGTGTGTATGAGGAGCCGGAGACGCTCTTCGACAGTTACTCAGGCCGCAGCAAGGCGGTGAGTGATCACGACATGGGCATCGACCGCACCATGACGGATCGCGACGTGAAACTCGTCACCCCTGCCAATTTGACCCCGGAGCAAAAGAAAGACTGGGACGCCTACTATGAGCCACGCAACGCCAAGTACCGCGAAGCCGCCCCTGCTGGCCGCGACCTCGTGAAATGGCGTTACCAGCGCTACATGCACGATTATCTCGCCTGCGTGAAAGCGGTGGACGACAATGTGGGCCGTGTGCTCGACTACCTCGACAAGGAAGGCCTCACGGAAAACACCGTGGTCATGCTCAGCAGCGATCAGGGCTTTTATCTGGGCGAACACGGCTGGTTCGACAAACGCTGGATCTTTGAGGAGTCCCTGCGCACGCCCTTCATGGTGCGCTGGCCCGGCGTCATCAAGCCAGGCTCCACGAGCAGCAAAATCGTAAGCCTGATCGATTTCGCAAGCACCTTCCTCGACATCGCCGGGGCCCCCAATCTCGCCGATGTGCATGGCCGCAGCATGGTGCCGTTGTTCAAAGGTGAAACGCCCGCCGACTGGCGCAAATCACTCTACTACCACTACTACGAGTATCCGGTGCCGCACCATGTGCGCCCGCACTACGGCGTCATAACGGACCGCTACAAACTCATCCACTACTACAAGCCAGACGTCGATGACTGGGAATTGATGGACCGCGAGAAGGACCCGCTCGAAGTGAAGAGCTTCTACAACGACCCGGCTTACGCCGACACCGTGAAGGAGTTGAAAGCTGAAATCATCCGACTGCAGGCCGAAGTGAAGGAGACGATGCCGCCACCGCGCTTTGCTTTCGGGAACAAAGCCTTCGAAGGCGAGGTCAATCCGCCAGTGCAGCCCAAAGGCAAAGGGGCTGGTAAGAAGAAAGCGGAGTGATTTAGCGCGTGAACTCGTCACACGAATAATCGAACATTGAGAACCTCAGATGGGGTTCGCTTTGTTTGATCTCCAAGTCACGCTTCAAAGTCACCACACCCGTTTTACGCAGCTTTTTGGGTTGACTGGCTTTGGGAGAGATCTTTTCGTCTTTTCCTTCTGAAGCCTGGCGGATACCCTCTTTTCCAGAGGTCCGGTCTTGCTTTGCGATACGTCTCTTTTTCTTCTTCCACTGTCCCCGAAACGTTTTGTCCCCCTCCCAGGCATAGACTCGATGATCCTTTTTCAAAGAAGCATCTTTTTTGCCCCTGGAATTTCGGATGTTGCTCATGGGATTTAAGCATCTTCACCGCTGCGATCTCAAACTACGCCTTCACTCGCTTTGGCATTGAAGGACACAACACTGACGCCTTCGCTGCCGTCTCCGCGCTGCCTTTGAGGAAGAAATGCAGCGCCCCTTTTTGGTCGCAGAACCACACCTCCTCAGCACCCGCTGCGAAGTAAAGTTCACGCTTGTTCTCCATCTCCTGCCGGGTGTTCCCCGGCGACACGACTTCGACGCAAATTTCTGGCGCGATCGTCAGCACGTCGTCCTTCAATCCACGCTTCACCCGGCTCGCCGAAATCCAACCCACGTCGATGCCTTTGATGCCGTCTTCAGTAAGCACCGCGACGTCGACGCTCGCGCCCGGAGGCATGGAGGTCAGCAAGTGTGCGAAGATCGCCGATTGACGCGTGGTGTGTGAGAATCCAGGTGGCGGCATCATGACGATGTGTCCGTAGCGGTTGGTTTCGATGCGGTCCGGCAGTCGTTTCAGGCTGGGATCGGAGCATACCTTCCGCCAGCGCTCCAGATGGAACGCGGTTGCATTCTTGATGCTGGGGATCTCGAGCAGCGCCGCCATGATGACGAATGGTAGGGGTTCGAGGACATGCCTTCAACCCGAAACTTGGGCTGAAGAAATCCCTTGCCCGGTGCTGAGCGTACATTCACCGCCACATCGTCTTGCTCACATACCATTCGACTACCTGCGGGCCGTAGAAGACCCAGAGGGCCGCGCCGAGGGCGAGGTAGGGGCCGAAAGGGATCTTGGCACTCCATTCAGCTTTGCCTAGAATGCGCGGCACAATGGCAGACAGCGTGCCGATGACCGAGGCTGCGAAGATGGTGAAGAGGACCGCCTGCCAGCCGCAGAAGGAGCCGATCATCATGAGGAAGAGCACGTCGCCAAAACCCATGGCCTCACGGGGGATCACCACCTGAGAAACCTTGCCCAGCAGAGTTGTCACCCCTTCGAGTGGAAACTCTTCATCACTGCCCTCTGACTTCACGGCCAGCTTCTCCGACCACATGGTCGCCGTGACGTTCTTCCAGGTGCGGTCATTGACCTTGAGATCGTCACAGGTGATCACCATGAAATCGGAGTCGCGGCCGAAAATGTCCCCCCACTCCATTTTTTTGCTACCGATGGAAACGATAGGCGGCAGCTCTTCGCTTTCTTGAACAACGCTCCACTTCACCGATCCATCCAGCCACTCACAGCCCATGATTTTTCCCACCACCCGGCACATGGCAGGCGAGGCTGATTTCAGGAAGGCTGGTTTCTGCCGGTGATTCACTTTGCCAAAGGCCAGCTTGCCCAGTTCCACCACAAGCCACAGGCCGCCAAGGCCCAGCGCGGCGCTGGCCAGCGAGATGAGCAGGCCCCGTGTGTGAGTGGTTTCCGCCATCAGAGCAGGCACCCACCAGGAGGCCAGGACGCCTACAACCGCCCCACCGATGGTGATTCGATGCGGCAGAATGAAGTGGTCGATGTCGATGAACGTGCCCGAGATCAGCAGGCTCATGAACACCCACAGGCAGAGCACATGCGGCCCCCACACTTGGATCATGAGCCAGGGATTGCCGCCCGGTGCATACTCCCCGCTGATCTTTAGAAAGACCAGGTAGAACATCACGCCGGTCAGCAGTTCCACCAGGAAGTAGCGGATGGAAATCTTGCCGCCGCAATTCGCGCATTTACCACGCAGGAGCAGCCAGCTCAGCAGCGGGATGTTCTGCCACATCGGGATCTTGTATTTGCAGGAGGGGCAGAAACTGCGCTTGGGATTGTTCACCGAGATGTCCAGAGGCATGCGGTAGATGACCACATTGAGAAAGGAGCCGATGCCCGCGCCCATGTAAAAGGCCAGAAGGTGCAGCAGGGTGTTGAGAATTTGAAAACGCATGAATGTGGGCTGAGTTTGCAAACTTGGCCTGCCGTGCATGAGTACGGAAGCAAAAACTCAGCATGACTTCAGATTCCTGGCGCAGCCTGCGCCTCATTCTCATCGGCTTCGCCGCCCTCAGCTCCTGTGCCAGTCCGCAGCAGAGGCGTGGCACGCTGTATGCGCGCAGCACTCCAGATGCCGGCCGCCATCTAAATTCCGGCAGCACCCTCGAACGGGCGCGGGAGCGCAACCTCGTCGATGTGCGCACCGAGATTCCTGGCATCGAGATCGATCTGCGCTACGGCACTGCTGACAATGTCACCGGCCTTCCCATTTACCCTGCCGTCATGCCCTGCCTGCTGCGTAGTGAGACGGCGAAAAAGCTGAAGGAGGCCCAGGCGATCCTCCGCTCTCAGGGCTACGGCCTGCGGATCTGGGATGCGTATCGCCCGCCGGAGGCTCAGGAGGCGCTGCATAAGGCTGGTGGGAGCACCGGCATGTTTCTCTCCCCTAATGCGGGCTGGAGCCGTCACTGTGGCGGCATCGCCGTGGATCTCACACTCGTGGATGCCCATGGCCAGGTGCAGCGCATGCCCACCGGCTTTGATCAGGACTTTGCCCATGCGAGCCGAAACTACCGGGGCGCAGATCCGGTGGTGAAGCAAAACTTGCAGGTGCTCCAGGCTGCCATGAAGCAGGCTGGTTTCACGCAGCTCGAATCCGAGTGGTGGCACTTCGATGATGCTGAATACCTCAACAATCCCCAGCCCATCGTCTATGGCTGGCAGATTGCCCTTCCCGGGATGTCGCAGCCGTGAGCATTCGTAACAACGCCACTTTCACCGTCATCGATGAGACGGACGGCTACATCGTGGTCAACAAGCCAGCGCCTCTGCAAATCCATCCAGGTGATCCGAAGGGGCCGCCCACGCTCTGGCATCGTGTGTGTGACCTGCTTTCGTATGAAATTGCGAACGGTGGGCAGGTGTCCATCATCAATCGCCTGGACCGTGAAACGAGCGGCGTGGTGCTCATCGCGAAGAACCACGAACTGGCGCGTCTCTTTGGCATGGCGATGCAGGAGCGCAAGATTCACAAGACCTACGTCGCCCTCGTCCATGGCTGGCCGGAGTGGGAAGAGCAGACACTGGATGCGCCGATTTTGAATGCGCGCGACGTGCAGGCCTTTGACATCTGGGTCAAACAAATCGTCCACCCGCAAGGCGCCGAATGCCGCACTGCCTTCCGTACGTTGCAGCGTTTTGAGCGTGACGGCGCGCAGTTCGCCTTGATCGAAGCGAAGCCCGAAACCGGACGCATGCACCAGATCCGCGTGCATCTGCACCATCTCGGCCTGCCCATCGTCGGGGACAAACTCTATGGCCGCAGTGACCGCTGCTACCTGGAGTTCATTGAGACAGGGTGGACGGAGGCGCTTGAATCCAAGCTCATCCTGCCGCGTCAGGCGCTGCACTCATCGCGGCTGGAACTCAATCTTGAAGGCTTTCCGTCTGGGTGGGACGCGCCGCTGCCGCCGGAGTTTGCTTTGTAGTACGATGGGCAATCACGTCCAGCGACGCACGCGGCTGTCGAGCTGGAACACCTGCCCGCTCACGTTATCCAAACTGTGCAGGAACGCGATGAAGCGTGCCACGTCCTGTGCGGTGTTCAACCGGCCCAAGGTGTGCTGGCTCATCAAGCTCTCTCGCCATGCGGCATCCTCCAGCAGAGGGCGTGTCATCTTGGTCTCCAGAAAGCCAGGGAGCACGCAGTTTGCGCGAATGTTTCGTGCGCCGTATTCTTTGGCGATGCTTTGGGTGAAGCCGATCAGCCCAGCCTTGGCGGCTGCATAATTGGCCTGACCTGCTGGACCGCTCAGCGCCGAGTAGGAACCAATGTTCACGATGTGACCATGGCGCTGTTTGGACATCAGCTTCACTGTGGCCTGTGACACGAGAAACGCGCCTTTGAGATTCACATCGACGACATGGTCGAACTCCGTCTCACTCATCTTCGCCACGGAGACATCCTGGCAGACACCCGCGTTGTTCACCAGCAGATCGAGCTTTTTCACTCCCGCGAAAAAGGCACGCACGGAGTCGGCGCTCGTCACATCGAGCGCGTTGCGTCCGGGAGCCAGCACCTCAAAACCAGCCTGCCGCAGTTCAGCGCTGATCGCATGCGCCAGGTCCCCTTCACCGCCGGTGATGACGGCGGTTAGGGGCGTGGATTCTGACGGCATGGACATGCTCAGCCCAGCGTGAAGGCCGGCAGTTTCACGATCTTGCCGCCTGCCATGGCGGACTGATGGGCGCAGAGGCCCACGCAGGTCCAGTTGGCGGATTGCGCCGCATTCGGGAAGGGCTGGCGCTTTTCGGCGAGGGCATTGGCAAACTCGTTGGCGAGATGCGGATGGCTGCCGCCATGGCCGCTGCCTTGGGTGAAGCTGAGATGCGTCTTCTTGCCCAGATCATAGACGCCCTTCGTGGTGAAGCGCTGAATCGGCTTGGGCAGGCGTTTGGCGAAATCGGGAGTCTTGATCAGTTTCGGGATCTTGTGCTCGGGCAGTTTGGCGCGGTGCAGGATGAGCGGTTCGTGCTCGATGAGCGGCCATTCGATGGAGGCCTTGTCGCCATAGACGTCGATGCTTTCGCGATACTGACGGGCGGTGTCAAACAGGCTGCGGATGATGCGGGCGCTCACATCGGTGCCCTTGAATTTGATGTGCGCGGTCTCGACGGCGAAGGGGGAGCCGTAGCACTTCTGCAATTCCTTGCGCACGGTGCCGGAGCCGAAGCAGCTCACGTATTCGGCAGGCTTGCCGATCATGCCAGCCACGGGGCCGACGCAGTGCGTGGCATACCACATCGGAGGCAGGCCGGGCCAGTAGTTCGGCCAGCCGTCCATGTCCTGCTGGTGGGAGGCCTGCACGAACTGAAGCTTGCCCAGCTTGCCCTGATCGAGCTGCTCCTTCATGAAGAGGTACTCGCGGGCATAGACGACGGTCTCCATCATCATGTACTTGAGGCCGGTCTTCTTGACGAGGTCGCAGATCTTTTTGCAGTCTTCGATGCTGGTGGCCATCGGCACGGTGCAGGCGACGTGCTTGCCCGCCTTGAGCGCCTCGATGCTCATCCAGCCGTGGTCAGGAATGGGCGAGTTGATGTGGACGGCATCGATGTTCGGATCCTTGAGCATCGCCTTGAAGTCCGTGTAGCGCACGTCCACGCCGAAGGCATCGCCGATGGTTTTGAGCTTCTTTTCATCGCGCTGGCAGATGGCGTAGCAGGTGGTCAGCGGATGGCGCTGCCAGATGGGGATGAATTCCGCCCCGAAACCGAGGCCAACGACGGCGATGTTGAGCTTTTTGTCTGACATGATGATTGGAAGGATGACGCGGCTCTTATAGGCGGGAACGGCGGGAGATGGGAAGGACAAAGTTTGGGGGAAATCGGACGGGGGAGGCGAAGTTTCAGGTTTCAGGTTCAAAGTTTCAAGTTAGGGAAGAGCACCGCATGCTGACCTCCGACTTTGACTACCACCTGCCGCCTGAACTCATCGCCAGTGAACCGCTGGCGGAGCGCTCGGCGTCGCGGATGATGGTGCTGCATCGTGATGCGGGGAGGATTGAGCACCGAATGTTCCGCGAGATCGGCGAGTTCATCTCGCGTGAAGCCGGGGACATGCTGATCTTGAATGACACGCGCGTGGTACCAGCCCGCTACTTCACCAATCAAGGCTACGAGGTGCTGCGTCTGAATCCGCTGACGCCCACACGCTGGCGCTGCATGGTGAAGCCGGGGAAGAAATTCCGCCTCGGTCACACGGTGCCGATTGGCGAGGCCACAGGCACCGTGGTGGAAATCATGGAAGACAATGGCGACCGCATCATCGAGTTCGACCGCGTCGTGGATGAATCCAAGCACGGCCATCTGGCCCTGCCGCACTACATGGGCCGCGATGACCAACCCGCCGACCGCGAGCGCTATCAGACGGTGTTTGCCCGCAGCGAAGGCTCCATCGCCGCGCCAACGGCAGGGCTGCACTTCACGCCGGACGTCCTGAGTCCCCTGCCCCACACGTTTGTGACGCTGCATGTCGGTGTCGGCACGTTTCAGCCCGTAAAGGTGGACAATATTGCCGACCACAAGATGCACTCGGAGGTCTATGAAGTTTCGGCAGCCACTGCCGAAGCAGTACAAACAGCCAAGCGTGTCATCCCCGTGGGCACCACTGCCTTGCGCACATTGGAGACCGTGGCACGCGATCATGGGCGGGTCATCGCCACGCAAGGCAGCACGGACATCTTCATTCATCCCGGCTTTGAGTTTAAAGTAGCGGGCGGCCTGCTGACGAACTTCCATCTCCCCAAGTCCACGCTCATCATGCTGGTGAGCGCCTTCGCGGGCAAGGAGCTGGTCATGCAGGCGTATGAGGAAGCGATTCGCGAACGGTATCGCTTCTTCAGCTATGGGGACTGCATGCTGATTGTGTGAGGCAAGTACTCCAATTGCGGCGCAACTGGAGTTCATGCTAACCGCCTTGGACGATGCGCTGCAGCATCTCCCTGCGATCAAGCACAACCACACTTCCAGCAGTCATCTCAAGAGCAGAGACACCCGCCGGATTTTTCTCTGAAGCTTCTGGCGGCGGCATTTGAGTGCTCGTGCAAGAAGGCAGCATGGAAAGGGTGCTGAGCGAGAGCGCTGCGGCCTTGGTCAGCAGATGTTTGAGCGGATCGGTTTTTGACAAGGATGTCACATCCACCGGGGTGCCGTTCAGATGCTTGAAATAAGCCACGCACGGGCTTTCACCTTCGGCGCTCAGCAGCGTCCTGCGTTCATGCCGGGTCATCATCGAGAGGTTGTGGACCTGCCGGTTGCAGACGTTGCAGAAACGAGTGCGCTCATCGCCCTGCATTTCCGCCCACACTTTGGGGCACTTGAAGGTGAACTCCGGAAATTCAAATGGATCGCTCATGAGAAGATGAGGACAAACAGATCATGATGATCCGCCGCCCCCCCTTCTGAGTCAGTGGTTAAAGCCAATCTGTTCAAATCAGAACCGGCGAAAACCCATCAGGTCCCGGCCTTCGCAATCTTCTCGCAGTTCTGCACGTCCAGCTTCCCTGAAGCAAGCACCGGAATGTCACTCACGCGGATCATCTTTTTCGGAATCCACAGCGGTGGCATGCCTTTGTCGAGGAGGCGGTAGCGGAGGTCGAGGATTTCCTGATGCTCGGGGCCGCCGGGCATGCTGGTGAGGAGGATGAGGGCTTCGCCTTTGTCGATGTCGGGGACGCCGACGACGGCGATCTTGCGCACGGTTTCGTTTTCGAGGCCCATGGCTTTTACCAGGGCTTCTTCGACGGTTTCGTGCGGCACCATCTCACCAGCGATCTTGGAGAAGCGGCTGAGGCGGCCTTCGATGTAGAGGAAGCCGTCGAGATCGACGCGACCGATGTCGCCGGTGCGGAACCAGCCGTCCTTCAGCACTTCGGCGCTGCGTTTCGGATCGTTGAGGTAGCCTTCAAAGACGTTCGGCCCCTTGAACCAAATCATGCCGCTCTGATGCAGCGAGACGGGCGCGTCAGTGTCGGGATTGGTAATGCGGACCGCCATGCCGGGCACGACGTGACCGACGGAACCCTGCCGATGGCTGGGCAACCAGCTGTAACCGCTTTCCTCATCGCCGAGCGCTTCAGGATCGGGCAGGTTCAAGTTCGAAGCTGGGGAAGTTTCGGTGAGGCCGTAGCCTTCGAGCACGCGTTTGCCAAAGCGGGTTTCAAACGCATCCGCCACCGTGCTGGGGAGTTTTTCCGCGCCGGTGACGCAGTACTTGATGGAGGCCAGTGATTCACGATTCACGCCGCGCAGGTAGCTGCGCAGGAAGGTCGGCGTGGAGATCATCAGCGTGATGCGATATTTCTCGATGAGCTGCGCGAGCTTCTTCACCTCCAGCGGAGATGGGTAGGTGACGAGGTGCAGCCCGTAGATAATGGGGAACCACAGCGTGACGGTGCAACCGAAGCTGTGGAAGAGCGGCAGGCAGCCGAGGATGCTGTCGTCGCTCTGCATGCCGAGACGGCTGCCGAATTGCAGAACATTGGCGACCAGATTGCGATGCGTGAGAGCGACGCCTTTGGGCTCGCCGGAGCTGCCGCTGGTGAAGAGCAGCAGCGCTTCCTTGCGCCCGCCTTTTTTGGAAATGCCGAGCATCGCGGCCAGAATGGCGGCGGGCAGGACCTTGCTGAGCACCAGCCATTTGGCGATGGTGACCTTCATCTTCGGCAGGATGCGCTCGATGAGAATGAGCTGCTTGCTAGGCGGCCACGGGAAGCTCTGCATCTTGCGCACAAAGATGTCAGCGGTGAGGAAGCGGTCGATTTCACCACGGCGGATGGCGCTTTCAATGGCAGTGCGTCCGGCAGTGAAGTTGAGATTCACCGGAATTTTCCCGGCCATGACGACAGCCACATTGCAGATGAGACCGCCCAAACCGGGAGGCAGAATGATGCCGACGCGTGCCTTTTTGGTCTCCCGCTTAATGACCTCTGCCAGCGCGAGCGCGGTGGCAAAGACCTTGTCGAACCGCAGGATCTTCTCGTCCTTGCCATCAACCACGCTGTTGCGAGTGCCATGTTTTTTGAAGCCCAGAATTAGGGCGTAGCCGAGACTGAGATCAAGTGCCGCACATTCGTTGATACTCTGCTCAGAGAGCAGCAGCAGGCTCTCCTGATAGTTGGGAAGATTGGTCTCGGAACCTTGCAGCAATTTGCCAAAATTGAAGATCACCTCGGCATCGCTGTAGCGCCGCTCAATCGGCAGGGCGGTGTCCTGACGGCGGTGCACATGCAGCGGCAGCACCGGGATTTCGGCTTTGAGCAAAAATTCGAGCTTCGTGCCCGGCACGGTGGTCATGGGCGACACCATCGTCGCCGCCTCGGCAGGCAGATAGATGATGACAGCCCCGCTTTTGGCAGCCTCCGCCATGGCACTGCGGTAGGCGGAAATTTCCGTCTCACCGGGAGTGAACTCCATGGCGTGGACGTGCTCCCGCTCCAGATGCACCCGCAGCAGCGGGTGCAGGGCCGCGCCCTTTTTCACCACATAAATCACCTCCCGGCCTTCCAGGACGAGTTCCAGTCGCAAAAGATCAAAATAACCCAGCTGGCTGGGCAGGATCAGGTATCCGCCCCCGGAGGGAAGGTTCTCTTTGCCGAGGATGGTGAGATCTTTGAGTGTGACGGGCTTTTCAGAGGCCATGGTAAATGAGCAGAATGCAGGTGTAGGGCTAACTAAGCGGGGAGCAACGCGCATGCCAGCGGGAAAGCAGAGGGAAGTTGACAGTAGTTTACAGTTGTTGACGATGGCTGACGGTGGAAAGAAAGAGCCAAACCACTGTCAAAGCTCGCGCAGCGAGCCTTCAGCCACCGCAAACATCCGCAAACTTTTCCCCATGCCCCCTCCTCCGCGTTATCCCCGCCGTGAAGCCCCTGCTCCGCCCCCTGCCGGGAGTGCCGACTGGCTGCGGCCTTGGGCGCAGATGAAGTACTTTTCGTTTCACCCTGCGGTGTATCCGAACATGCTTCGCGCCGTGTCCCCGGACGCTGGCGCGGGCGATCTGGTGAACGTGTATGACAAAGAGGGGCAGCTTTTTGGCAGCGGGTTCTTCAATCCCAATGCCAAGGTGCCCCTGCGGGTGCTCCAGCATGGCGAAGACGTGCTCACGGAAGAAGCCCTGGATGCCCGGGTGGATGCCGCGCTGGACCTGCGCCTGAAAACACTCAAGCTCAATGACACCACCGACGCCTGGCGCGTGATCTCTTCAGACGGGGACGGCCTCAGCGGCTTGACGGTCGATCGCTATGCCGATGTGCTTTCCATCGAAGTCACCACGCTGGGGGTGTGGCGTCGCTTGTCCCGCTGGCTGCCCAAACTGCACGCCGCCCTGGGCACCAAGCAGCATCTCATCGATGTCGATCCCGACATCGCCCGCATCGAGGGCATGCGCTACTCGGAGGTGCCTGAAGCGGACGCTCCCGCCCCACGCGGAGTGCGCATTCGCGAGAATGGCGTGCGTTATCAGGTCGGATTCGAAGACGGGCACAAGACCGGCTTCTTCTGCGATCAGCGGGACAACCGCCTGAAATTCGGCCAACTGGCCCGTGGGCGGCGCGTGCTGGACCTGTGCAGCTACACGGGCGGCTTTGCACTCAGCGCACGCATTCACGGGGGCTGCGAGGACGTGACCGCCGTCGATCTCGATGAAAAAGCCATCGCTCAGGCGAAAAAGAACGCGGATTTGAACCAGGTCCGCATCGACTGGGTGCATGCCGACACCTTCACCTGGGGCCGCCAGATGCAGCAAAACGGCGCACTCTGGGACGCCGTGGTGCTCGATCCGCCGAAGCTCGTCTTCTCCCGCGACCCCGAGGAAGGCCAGCTCGGCCGCAACAAGTACTACGACATGAACGCTGTGGCCCTCGGCCTGCTGAAGCGCGGCGGCCTGTTCGTCACCTGCTCCTGCTCCGGACTGCTGGATGTCGCTGAGTTTGAGGAAATCGTCATGCGCGCCGCGCACCGAAACAAACGCCGCCTGCAGATCATCGACCGTACGGGGGCCGGAGGAGACCACCCGGTCATGTCAAACTGCCCCGAAAGCCGCTATCTGAAGGTGCTGTGGTGCATTGCTTGGTGACGTCGGGAATGGAGCATGAATCGTTACAGGTTTCCTTTGCTACCTTATTCTGACTGTTTACTCTTAGCGTCCCATGAATCCAGAGGTGCAAAACATTGTGGCCGCAGGCAAGCTCCCTGCTGCTGACGGCGAGAAACTTTCCAAACTTGAACCCGGAACTTTCGTTCTCCACAAAAGCTGGGGCGTCGGCAGAATCGCCGAATGGGATCTGCTGGGTGACCGCCTGCTGATCGACTTCGAAGGCAAGCCCGCGCATCCGCTCAAGCTCACCTTTGCCATCACTTCGCTGGAAATCATTTCATCGGATCATATTCTCGCCCGTCGTCTGGGAGATCTCGACTCGCTCAAGGAAATGGCGGCGAAGGATGCCCCGGCGCTGGTAGAACTCGCCCTGAAGAGCAGCGGCAACACCCTGCACCTGGACGATCTCGAAAAGCTGCTCAAAGGCCGCATCGTTTCCGACGCCGACTACAAGAAGTGGTGGGAAGGCGCCAAGCGCGCGCTCAAAACGCACCGCCACGTCGTCGTCCCCGCCAAGCGCTCTGAAAAGCTGGTGCTGCGTGATCAGGCGGAGAACGCTGGCACCCAGATGGTGAAGTCCTTCCTCGCTGCCCGCGACTTGAAGACCAAGCTCGCCACCCTGGCCAGCATCCAGAAGGACATTGACCTCTTCTCCGATCCGAAGACCGAGCTGCTCCCCGTCTTCCAGGACATCTCCGACTCCGCCCGCAAGAGCGTGAAGCTCAATCTCAAGGAGTGCCTGCAGCTCCTGCTCGCACGGGACGAACTCCTCGAAAGCCTCAGCGCTGCCGCGCCGATGGGTTCCATGAAAATTTCCGATCTCATCACCGAGACGAAGGAAGTACTCGCGGATTCGATCAAAGGACTCTCCGCCAGCTTGCTGGGCCGCATCTACCGTGCTTTCCCGGAAGCTTTCCCGAACCGTGGCTGGGTTCCTGAAATCCTGCACCATCTCACCAAGACGGGTGGCCGCGCCGTGGCTGAGATCGCCACCGTTCTGGATGCCAACGACGAACTCGACGTGCTGGCCGATGCCTTGAAAAAATCCCTGCGCAATCGCATGCTCTCCGCCGATCTGCTGATCTGGATGGCCCGCGAGCGCAAAGGCCTGGCGGAATCCGTTTTCGACATCGATCTCGGTCATGCCATCCTCGGCGTCATTGAAAGCGACCACATGGAAGGTGGCCCGAAACGTACCGGCCGTCTCCAGGACCTGCTCTCGGATGACAAGACCCTGCTGGGCGAAATGGTGGCTGAAGCCGAAGACGAAGATGTGCGCCTGCTGGCCAAGCGTCTGATCAACGGCTCCCTCTTTGATGAACTGACCCGCCGCTCCCTCATGGCCCGCATCATCAAGGTGCGCCCTGAAATGGAAGCCATGATGGACGAAAACGCCGGGGCTCACAAAGATGAGTCCCTCATCGTCTCCTGGGAAAGCCTGGAGAAGAAGAAGCTGGAACTGGAAGACCTCGTCAACGTCAAGATCCCGGACAACAAGAAGGAAATCCAGATCGCCCGTGATGAAGGTGACTTGCGCGAAAACGGGGGCTACAAGGCCGCCCGCGATCAGCAGTCCGTCCTCCTCCGCATGCAGGGCAAACTTGAGCGCGAACTGCGCAACGCCCGTGGCACTGACTTCGCGAACGTGCCCTCGGACAAAGTCGGCATCGGCACCGCAGTCGAAGTCGAGGACATTGCTTCTGGAGAAAAGGAAACCTTCACGATTCTGGGAGCCTGGGATGGCGACCTGGACAAGAACATCATCAGCTACCTCTCCGAATCCGCCAAAGCTTTGATCGGCAAGGCAGTCGGAGATGAACTGGAGTTGTCCACAGACAGTCAGCACGTCACCCGCAAAGTGAAAGTCACGGCTGTTCAGGCCTTCAAACCGTAACCAAGATCGTCTGGATAAAAGTCTCCGCTGTCGGCGGAGATTTTTTCATGCCTGCTGATTCAGCATGAATTTTTCCATACCTAACGCACGTTTGTCACTAAAATCCCCCTGCTGAGGGGATTGCCCCACCCTGTGTGAGCAGCCTATGCTGCCATGCACACCTCAACCCAATGCTTCCAGACTCCAACCCTTTTCCAACCTCAAGGGGCCTTCGAAAAAACATCTTAATTGCTCGCAAAGCTGGCCCTTCCTTGCTGGCGGCAGTCTTTTTTGGGTTGTTACTTCCTTCGGGCTCTGAGGGGCAGGTTATCCGTACTGATAATCTCAGCGTCATTCTCAGCGGCATAGGGAACGGTCAGTCCCAGCCATCTGCTGCCACTGTCCCCGCCTCCGACCCGGTCGTTTTCGATGCCAATCCCGGACCATGGGGGAATATGAAGTGTGCCTATGTTTATTTGGAGGCACCTGCCAGCCTCATTGAAGAGTTCCCTCTGCCCAGCCCGATTACTCGCTGGACCTTCCCTGAGTCTTCTCTTTTAAGTTTGCCTGCTTTCTTGACCAAGGCGGGTCTGTCACAGTCGTTGGTCGCAACCATTCTCGACCCGAAACATCTGGTCAAAGAAGGTGCTTTTGTGCACTTGCTCCCGCCCTTGGCTGAGCTGGAAGGCCTTACTCCGGAGACGCGAGCGGTGATCTACTCAGAACTGGCGAAGCACCCTGAGAATGAATATCAAGCTGATCCAGTTCTCATCATTGGCACCACGGTTGAAGAATGGTACAAAGGCAGCAAGCTGCGGCCTGAGATTATCAGTAAAATCAAGCAACTCAGCTACACACGCGGTGAAGCCATTGCTTTCAGCGACATTCCAGTCCTGTTGAATTATGCGCAGTCGGATTCCGAGGCCCGGACCATCTTCAAGGCCTGCACCCGTACGCGCACGCTGATGATCCGTCTCATGCTGGACAAAAACCCCAACGCTGATGAAATCATCAAATACTGGAGTTTTGGCACCGGCCTCCGCCGCAAGGACTTGGAGCCCTTGGTGCGTTCTGTCATTGAACTCGACGGTGTGGATGATCTTGGCATCTCACACATTCTGCCCGCACTCGCGCGCAAGCTGCTCTACACCTATCCAGGCCTCGACATGGCCAAGCACGGCGTCATGCCGGACTGCCACTGGACTTCGCTCAATTTTTTCAACTACGAGCCTCATGAGTACCTGCTCGATGCCCGGCTGGCCACCAGCCAGGTGCTGGAGCAGTTCACCCCGGTGGAGCCTCCTTATCAGTTTGCCGACGTCCTCTTCTTTCTCGACAACACCACAGGTGACGCCTTTCACTCCTGCGTGCATCTGGCAGACAACATTGTCTATACCAAGAACGGACGAAACATCCTCTCCCCTTGGGTGATCATGCGGCTGGAAGATGTCAAAAAAATCTACCTCTACAAGGGCGAAGGGCGGGTGCAGGGATTTCGCCGCAAGGACATCGCCGCCGAGAAAAAGGCAGCGGAGGATGAGCCCTGATACCGTGGGTTTTGACAGGCTGCTGCAATGAGTCACGGGTGGCAGGCGTTTACACCCACCACCATGTCCTCCCGCCGCCACTTTCTCCATACCGTCCTCGGCACCAGTGCCGCCGCTGCCTTTGCCGCTGACGCAAAGCTCACCTACAAGGGCGAAAACATCCAGTTTGGCCTCGTCACCTACATGTGGGGTGCTGACTGGGATCTGCCCACTTTGCTCACCAACTGCGAGACGGCCAAGGTTCTGGGCGTCGAACTGCGGATCGACCATGCTCACAAGGTCAGCACCGAACTCACCCCCGAGCAACGCGCAGCGGTGAGAAAGCAGTTTGAAGACTCCCCGGTGGCCCTCCTGGGCATGGGCACCAATTTTGAATTTCACTCGCCCAAAGAAGACGAACTGCAGAAGAACATTGAGGGAGCCAAGAAGTACATCAAACTCAGCCATGACCTCGGAGCCAGTGGCGTCAAAGTGAAGCCCAACGCCCTGCCCAAGGACGTGCCCGTGGAAAAAACGCTCGCTCAGATCGGCAAGGCGCTGGCGGAGCTCGGAGATTACGCGCTCGGCTTTGGCCAGGAAATCCGGCTGGAGGTGCACGGCAAGGAGACCTGTGAACTGCCGCACATCAAAACCATCATGGATGCCGCTGACCGTGACAACGTACGCGTCTGCTGGAACTCCAATGACGCTGATCTCACCGGGGCCGGGCTGGCAGCCAACTTTGCCATGGTCAAAGACCGCCTGGGCCACACGGTCCACATTCGCGGGGTCAATCAGAGCACCTACCCGCTCGACCAGCTCGCGAGGCTTCTCGTCGAAGCCGATTATGAAGGCACGGTATGTCTGGAGGCCCACAAGCTGCCTTCCGGTGATCGCGTCGCCGCTCTCGCCGAGCAGCGGGAATTGTTCATGAACCTCGTCACCGAGGCACGGAAGTCGGTTAAAGACTGAGCGGAGAGGGGAAAGGAAAAACCCAGCGCTCTGGCGGAGCCTGATGGAGTGCTGGCTGAAAGCTCGGCAGCGTTGCGTATTGTCCCCGCTTAAAATAGTAAAAATGGATCGGGATTTGCTTTACTGCGCGATAAATAGCGATTTAGACCCGCGATGCTCAGTCGGGAGGTGACTGTGTTTGTGTCCTCGGACATGGACCGGTTGCCTTCACTCCCAGTTCCAGGCGTGCTATGCGGCCTGGCGCAGAGCCTTCACGCCACCCGCAATGGGAGGTGTGAGTGAACCAGAAACAGAAATCGATAACGCCCACGAAGACATCTCCCGAGCAAAATTTTCTTGTCCGTCCCCTGCGATACCGCTGCATCAACTTTCTGACTTGCGCCGCGCTGCTTGCGGCCCAGTTCACGCTGCTGCCGAATTCCGCCCGGGCGGACATCACGGTCATAGGCAAGGAGATCGGGGGAAACGTGGTGCTGTCCTATTCGGGCAGTGTGGACCTCGCCGGCTTTAATTTCGTGGCGCCGTCTGGTAATCCTGGGGCTTTAATCATACCTGGAGGCGGCGTCTTCGCTGCGGGTCCGAATCCAGGATCCGCTTATTACACCTTCACAGGATCCGCTTTTAGTTATGGAGCAGGAGTAGCTTTTGCCACCTCGACTGATCCAGGCCAGAATTTTTCCATCAACCCTTCAGGCGGCACTTTGAACGTGGATGTAGGCTATACCACCGGCGCCCCGATCTCAGGCGCGCTGAATTTTAACGGGGCCACCTTTACAAGCCTCTCCATTCAGAAAGGCACCTATAGTATTCAGCTCACGCCTGGTTTTAATTTCAAACTCATTTTCGGCTCCGCAGACGAGGAAACCTCCGCGCAGACCAGCGGCCTGGCGATGGCCAATGCCCAGGGGCAGATGCTCATGAGTGCGGGAGCTGCGGTGACCAATGACGTGAACGGCTTCCTCTTCAATCTGCGCGCGGGTGATGGCGAAGAAGCTGCCAGTGAGGAGGGCGGCATCGCTGCTTCCATGGACTATGGGGTTGTCGTCGGTGAGGGGGACGGACCTGAAAACGCCCGCAACCCCATCGCCAAAAAGGTGCTGCGCTCCCGCCAGTGGGAAGCCTTCACCACGGTGGGCTACGGCAACGTCAAGCTCAACGCCGTCGGTGGTCAGGCCGGCGTGCAGGTGGATTCCTGGGCTCCCAGTGTCGGGATCAGCCGCCACCTCAGCCGCGGTCTGGCGGTGGGGTTTGCCGTGTCCTTCCTCACCAGCGACCAGGGCTACACCGCCGGCCTGGGCAGTCTGCATTTGGAAGGCCCGGCGCTCTCCGCCTATGTCTCCTTTGCCCGCAAGAACTTCTGGAGCAGCCTGCTCTACAGCTTTGGCGTCTACGAACTCGACTCCACACGCAATCCCGGCTTTGGCTTTCCTCAGGCCTTTGGCTCCACGCGCACCTACACCAACGCCGTGCAATACAACACCGGCTGGAACTTCCGCTTTCAGAACAACACCCTGGTCACCGGGCCCTTTGCAGGCATCGACTACCTGCACGGGAGTGTGGACTCCTATGCTGAAACCGGCGGCGGGGCTGCAGCGCTGGCTTACGGCGAACAGAGCTATGAATCCCTCGTCACACGTGTGGGCTGGACGACCAGCAAGAAGATCCAGACCGGCTGGGCTCTGATCACACCGCAGGTGCGCCTGAGCTATGAGCGGCAGAACGTCAAGAACAACGGCACCAGCGTGAACCTGATCAACGCCCCTTTCACCGCCGCCGGTGGTAATCAGACCCCCGGGCAGGACTACATGGTCGCGGGTGCAGGCGTGAACTTCCAGTTCAACGACCAAGTCAGCCTGATGCTCAGCTATCAAGGCCAGTTCTTCCGTCAGGACATGCAGGCGCACTTCGGGCAGGTGCGCATCGGGTATAAGTTCTAGACGGACTGAGAATCCCCGGGGCTAGATTTTCAGGCGGTGCCGCAAGGTGCCGCCTGTTTGCTTTGGGGCATTTGCTTCAACGAGCGCGGACCTCCGAGTCCGCAGCAGGTGGCTCGTGCTTCGCGATGCGTCGCCCACTCTAGGAGTGGCAGGCAGCCTTGTCTGTGGATGGTGCGTGGCTGAGGAGACAGTGCGGAGCACCATGCATGCGCGGAGTGCTGCGGACTCGGAACCGAAGCGCAGCACAGCGGAGGTAGCCGCCGCAGGCTGCCCGAAGGGCGAGCGAAGCGAGGCAATTCAGCGCTCCTTGCCCTGCACCCCTCGTGCCCACCCGCTCAGCAGCACCGGTGCAGGTTCAGGACATAGGT
>DLGZ01000069.1:0-12122 GCA_002482965.1 Verrucomicrobiaceae bacterium UBA7681
GAGCGCCTCGCTCGAATGGCTCAAGGGCAAGCAGAATCCTGACGGCTCCTGGGGCCGCAACAACAAGTGCGCCTTCACCGGCCTGGTACTCCTCTGCTACCTCGGCCGCTGCGAAACACCCGAGTCACCCTTCTACGGCGAAAACGTCACCAAGGGCATCATGTTCCTCCTCGAAGCCCAGAAGAAAAACAAACACAAGCTCTTCAGCCTCTCCGAAAAAGGCAACGCCCCCGTCTATGAGCACGGCATCGCCACCTACGCCCTTGGCGAGATGTACACCCTCGCCCGACTCGGCAGCAAATCACTCCCCGGCATGCGCGAAGCCTTCGAGACAGGAGTCAAGATCATCATCGACAATCAGCAGGACAGCGGCAGCTGGGTCTACGACGTCGAAAACGGTTTTTATGCCGCTGGCAAAAGCCGCGAAGATCTCTCCGTCGCCGGCTGGCAGTTCCAGGCCCTCAAAGCCGCCAAGAACACCAGCTTGAAAATCGAAGGCCTCCATTCCGCCATCACCAAGATGACCAAATACTTCGAAGACAAGCAGACCAAAGACGGCGGCTTTGGCACCACCAACCGCGATGGCGGTTACAATCAGTGGAGCCTCTCCGGCGTCGGCATCCTCGGCCTCCAGACCATGGCCAAAGGCAAGACCACCGCCATCAAAAAAGGCATCAAATTCCTCACCGAGTTCCTCACCGCCGAGCCCCTGGACTGGAACAAAAACTGCAATCTCTACTGCTGGTACTACTACACCCAGGCCTTCTTCCAGCAGGGCGGCGACGACTGGAAGTTCTACAATCAGCAGTTCCTCCCCCAGATCCTCGGCGCCCAGCAGGCCGACGGCTCCTTCAAGCGCGGCCGCCCCAACTGGCCCGCTGGCGATGCCGCAGACGAAATCTACCGCCAGTGCCTCTGCACCCTCCAGCTCGAAGTCTTCTACCGCTACCTCAAAGTCGGCGACCGCGAAGAAGCCAACTTCTTCGACAAGTAAGCAGCGGAGCGCGGACTTCAGTCCGCAGCACCCCGCCAAGCACTCGCACCTCCGCGTCCAGCTTGAGCCCTTCAGCATCGCAGCACAAACGAGCTTGCTGCCCAGCGCAGGTAGGGCTGGCTGTCCTCAGCCAGCCGCCGTCGACGTGTCCTGCGTAGCTTTAGCGAAGAAGGAAGCCCATGATCTGCGCATAAGAAGCAGCCCGCTAAACCGAACAGAGTTTTTGCGCACCGCGACAACCGGCTCTGACACCTCCCCCTGAAGCCCTTTGGCAAAAGGACATCATTCAGCTACGCCCCCCACCTCCGGACTGCCACATCAGTCCAGAGGTCCCATCATACCACACTACGCCAGCTTGTAGCAGTCCGCCCACTCCGCACGCGGCGCCGGCCCCGCCAGCCTTGCATTCGCCGCCTCATTGCCGATGAACCGCTTCGTCTTCGGATCAAACTCAAGATCCACATTCAGATACTCCGCGATCGTCCCCAGATTCAGCACCTGCGTCAGCGCACCCCCCACACTGAAAGGCGACTCCGTCTTGCCATTCCCCATGCACGCCTGCACAAAACTCTGGAAGTGATTCACCTTCAGCGGATGCAGCGCCATCGCATCCTTAAACTCCACCATCTTCGCACGCGGATACACCATCGAGTGCCTGTCATGCGATCCCCGTTGCACCAGGTAGTCACCCTGTTTCCGGTGCAGCAGAGACCCCGTCGTGCCCGGGTTCGGGATCACCACCTTCCCATCCGCACCCGGATCACCAAACTTCTCCGCCACCTCGATTTTGATGTCCCCGCCCGCTCTCCAGTGCAGTTCCACCGCCGGCAGCTTCTCCCCGCGCTCAGGAAACTCAAAACGAATGTCCGAGCTCAGCGGATAGCTGATCTGGTTGTAGTCCGCCAGCGCCAGCGGCGTGATCCGCGTCGGCAGCCCCAGCTTCAGGTGATCATGCACAAAGTCGATGATGTGCGCACCCCAGTCACCAAACATCCCGCCCCCATACAAGTGAAACCCACGCCAGTTAAACGGATGGTACATCTTGCTGAAAGGCTTCATCTCCTGCGGCCCGCACCACAGATCCCAGCTCTTCAGCGACTCCGGCATCGGCTCCTCCGGCGGATAGCCTTTGATCAGCGCACGCTCCGCCGCGTTCATGAACCACAGCGAAGGCGACTTCCATGCATCGATCTTCACAATGTCATCCACGATCCCCGCCGCCAGCATCTGCTTAAACTGTTCCGCCCCCGCAGACGTGTGCCCCTGGTTCCCCATCTGCGTCACCACCTTGTACTTCTTCTCCGCCCGCATCAGGATCTCCGCCTCCTCAAACGTATGCGTCAGCGGCTTCTCCACATACACATGTTTGCCCAGCGCCATCGCGTGGATCGCCGCCGTAAAGTGCGTATGGTCCGGAGTCACCACGCTCACCGCGTCGATGTCCCCGCCCATCTTGTCCAGCATCTCACGGAAATCGTGAAACCGCTTCACCTCCGGAAACGCCGTCAGGTTCTTCTCCAGCCCCTTCGCCGTCACGAAGTCCACATCCGTAAACGCCACCGGCACCGCCGCGCCACCCTCCGTCAGCCCCGGAATCACACTCCCCGCACGCCCACCCACCCCGATGCACCCCAGATTGATCCTCCGACTCGGCGGCAGCTTCGGATTATCCGCCGCCCTCGCGCTCGTCAGGTAAGCCGGCAAAAAAGTAAACCCAAAACCCGCCGCGACAGATTGTTTCACAAAACCGCGACGAGAAGGGCAGGGAGAGTTTTCAGGAGTATTCATGGTTCAAAAAAAAGGAAAAAAGGGGCCAAACCCCCACGCTAAATCTCCCCCTCAAAAGAAGCCAGCATAAAAACATCCCACTGCGTCCTGGAACGAGTCCTTCTGATAGGGTTGAGACTTGCGCAATCTAGACTGACATCTGTGTCTTGAAGGCCAACGGCCTTCCGTAATATAGCCCAGGGATGCCGAGCTTTAGCGAGTGCTTCCCTGGGTCCATGCATCAGCACAGGAAAGCAAACCCAGCACTCCTTCACACACCATGCCCACCAGCAGCGTCTGCAAAGAGCCCCGCCACGCGTTGGCACCATGATCACACAGCGCGACTAAACCCACATTCCCCCCGCAAACCCTTGCCATCAGATTCATCCCCGGCTTTGTTATAAGCATCCTTCTGATGCCCGACCTCCCGGAACAACAAGCCCGCGCAAACATCGACGCCATGCTGGCGGCCGCGGGCTGGGCAGTTCAGGATTACAAAGCCTTCAATCCCTCCGTCTCCACCGGCATCGCCTTGTGCGAGGTGCCGCTCAAATCGGGCCGCTGTGATTACCTCCTGCTCGTGAATCGCAAGCCCGTCGGGGTCGTTGAGGCCAAGAAGGAAGGCGTCACGCTCTCCACCGTCGCGGAGCAGTCAGCACACTACGCCAAGAACCTCCCCGACTTCCTCGCCACCGGCCTTGGTCCCGAGGGCCTGCCCTTTCGCTACGAGTCCACCGGGGTCGAGACCTTCTTCCGCGATGAGCGCGATCCCCATCCGCGCCCGCGCCGCGTGTTCAATTTCCACCGGCCAGAGACCTTGGCGCAGTGGATCGCCTCTGCCAAGACCCTCCGCGCCCTGCTCGGCGAGATGGCCTTCACCCATCCGCTAAACACCCTCGGCATGCGCGACTGCCAGATCGAAGGCATCACCGGCTTGGAGCAGTCGCTCGCCTCAGATCATCCCCGTGCCCTCATCCAAATGGCCACCGGCTCTGGCAAAACCTTCACCGCCTGCGCCTTCACCTACCGCCTCATCAAGTTCGCCAAGGCCCGGCGCGTCCTCTTTCTCGTGGACCGCGCCAATCTCGGGCGGCAGGCCAAGACTGAGTTCGATCAGTACGTGCTTCCCGACGATGGCCGGAAGTTCACCGCCGTGTACAACGTCCAGCACCTCACCTCCAACAAGCTCGACGACGTCTGCCGCGTCACCATCTGCACCATCCAGCGGCTGTACTCCATGCTGCGCGGGGAGGAACTCCCAGAAGATGCCGACGAACTCTCCACCTACGAGATCGGCAGCGCCGATGACCGCCCCAAGGACGTGGCTTACAGTGCCGCCATCCCCATCGAGACCTTCGACTTCATCGTCACAGACGAGTGCCACCGCTCCATCTACGGCCTCTGGCGTCAGGTGCTGGAGTATTTTGATGCCCACCTCATCGGCCTCACCGCCACCCCGTCAAAGCAGACCGTCGGCTTTTTCGGGCAGAACCTCGTCATGGAATACGGCCACGAGCGCGCCGTCGCAGATGGCGTGAATGTCGGCTACGAGGTCTATCGCATCAAAACCCGCGTCACCGAGCAGGGCGACAAGGTCGAGAAAGGCTTCTACGTGGACCGTCGGCACAAAGAGACCCGCCGCCGCCGCTGGGAGCGCCTGGATGAAGATCTCGCCTTCACGGACAGGGAACTGGACCGCAGCATCGTCGTCCCCTCGCAGATCCGCACCGTACTCACCGCCTATCGGGATGCCCTCTTCACCGAGCTTTTCCCCGGTCGCTCCCTCGTGCCCAAGACGCTCATCTTCGCCAAGGACGACAGCCACGCCGAGGACATCGTGCATCTCGTCTGGGAGGTCTTTGGCAAAGGCACCGACTTCTGCAAAAAGATCACCTATCAGGCCAAGCACCCCACCACCGGCAAGCCCGCGAAAAGCGAAGACCTCATCGCCGAGTTCCGCACCTCCCCGCAGCTCCGCATCGCCGTCACGGTGGACATGATCGCCACCGGCACCGACATCAAGCCGCTGGAGTGCCTGCTCTTCCTGCGCGATGTGCGCAGCCGCGTTTACTTTGAGCAGATGAAAGGCCGCGGCACCCGCGTGCTCACGCCCACGGATCTCCAGTCCGTCTCCGGGGCCGAGGCCAGGGCCAAGACCCACTTCGTCATCGTCGATGCCGTCGGCGTCTGCGAGAGCGACAAAACCGAGTCCCGCCCGCTGGAGCGCAAGCCCACCGTCGCCTTCGCCCCTCTCATGCTCGGCGTCGCCCTGGGGAAGCGGGATGAAGACAGCCTCACCACCCTTGCCGGACGCCTCGCCCGGCTGGATCGCGAGCTCACCCCTGCGCAGCAAAAGGAAGTCGCCACCACCAGCGGCGGCCACAGCCTCGGCCAGATGGCCAAGGCCCTGCTGCAGGCCTTTGATCCCGATGCCGTCGCCGAGCACGCCACCGGCATCAAAGGAGCCGAGCCGCAGGAACTCAGCGAGGAAGCCTTCACCCAGGCCCAGACCGAACTCATCACCACCGCCTGCGCCCCCTTCGACAATCCTGCCCTGCGCGAACTGCTTGCCAAAGTAAAGCAGGACAGCGAGCAGACCATCGCAACCTCCGTCATCGATGAAGTCATCGAGCAGGGCTTCAGCGCCGCTGCCAAGGACAAGGCCGCCGCCTTGGCCAAGTCTTTCCGCGACTACATCGAGCAGCATCAGGCCGAGATCGCCGCGCTCCAGATCCTCTACAGCCGCCCCTACGCCCAGCGCCTCACCGAGCCCATGCTCAAGGAACTGGAAAAGAAGCTCCGTGATCAGCACGCCGCCTGGACCGAGGACAATCTCTGGAACGCCTTCGCCGCCACCGCCCCGGAAAAGGTCAAAGGCCGCACCCAGGCCGGACGCTTCGCCGATCTCGTCTCCCTCGTCCGCTTCGCCCTGGAACAGCAGCCCGTCTTAAAACCCTTCGCCGACACAGTCAGCGAACGCTTCGATCAATGGCTCCGCGTCCGCGATCAAGCTGCCGCCGTTAAACTTGAAACTTCAAACTTGAAACTTGGAACTGCGGAGCCCGGCACCATCGCCTTTTCGCCCACCCAACTCACTTGGCTCCGCGCCATCCGCGACCACATCGCCACCAGCCTCAGCATCGAGCTGGACGACCTCGACTACACGCCCTTCAACCAGGAAGGCGGCCTCGGGAAAGCCCATCAACTCTTCGGCGACCAGTTGCCGAAGCTCCTGGAAGAACTTAACGAGGCGCTTGCCGCATGAATTCTGATTCTGAAGAAAATCAAAACTCATCGACGAATTGCGTTGAGAGCGTCCTGTATAGGTATTTCAAGGAGTCACATGTTATAGTAACCGCTTTCGCATCACTGATTCAGATCATATCCTTTTCAGGCATAGAATATCAATTCGGACACATCAACGCCAATTCAAGCCTCATGGACATTGTAAATAACATCATCGCGCCACTGTTTGTAGCAGTCATTTCATGGATGGCCGGTCTTTGGTATTCGAAAATGCAGGAACGACGCAAATTTCGAGAGCGAATCGAAGCAGCACCTTTAGTCTTTGTCAGAGAGCTCGATTTGTTAATTCAAAAAGCGCTGAATCAAGGCGTCCAAGATGCCATTGTAAACGGCAGGGCCATTGTGGCGGCCCGAAATACGCTGCGGTCAACGTTAAGTGCGATCTCAAAGCAGCTTAACTCCGAAATAGATCGATTGGCAATAGAGTTGGGTTTAGCGGATTCAGAGTTTAAAAAACTCGATGAAACCTTCCATTCAAACACAAAGCCAAATGCCCAGAAGGCATTTCAAACGATTGAAGTGCTTGCAAAGATTTGGCCGGCAAAGCGAAAACAGATCGAGGTGGAAGTGCGAAAGTTACTGGCTGAACTGGGCCTAGATTCTAAAGGGGAATAACGGTCTAAACTCACATCCATGACAATAAGCAGGTCAATCGTGGCATGTGCAACACACTGACAATGGAAGACACAAAATCAATTTGTGATCGGCCTGTGCGTCGATTGATCCGCTCAACTGCTCCAGAGCCTAAAGATTGGCGTCACTGCAAAGTCGGCGAAATGACCGAAGTCATGCAATACGGATCCTCGGCGAAGACCTCCGAGGATACTTCCGGGGTGCCTGTGCTTCGCATGGGCAACATTCAGGACGGGAAGCTCGATCTCGAATCGTTGAAATATCTGCCTCACGATCATGCTGAGTTTCCAGAGCTGCTGCTCAAGGATGGCGATCTGCTATTCAACCGCACCAACAGTGCCGAACTCGTCGGCAAGTCGGCGGTGTATCGTGGCAATCCGGCCAAATGCTCTTGTGCCTCCTATCTCATTCGAGTGCGATTGAAGCCTGAGTTTGTTCCGGAATACCTCTGCAATTATCTCAACTCTCCGTTTGGACGGCAGTGGATAGCTTCAGTGGTCAGTCAGCAAGTAGGGCAGGCGAACGTCAATGGCAGCAAGTTGAAGGCTTTAAGAGTTCCTGTGCCGGGATTCGACGACCAACGCCGCATCGTGGAGGAGATTGAAAAGCAATTCACGCGGCTGGAGGCGGGAGTGGCGGCGTTGCGGCGGGCGCAGGCCAACCTCAAACGCTACCGCGCCGCTGTCCTCAAATCCGCCTGCGAAGGCCGCCTCGTCCCCTCCGAAGCCGAACTCGCCCGCACCGAAGGCCGCCCCTTCGAATCCGGCCAGCAACTCCTCGCCCGCATCCTCACCGAACGCCGCCAAAACTGGCAGGGCCGGGGGCAATACAAGGAGCCTGATAAGCCGGCCCCATCGAAATTCAGTGCACCGCGGGAAGGATGGGCTTGGGCAACTGTAGAGCAGCTTTCATCGCGTGTGCAATATGGCAGTTCTGCCAAGACAAACGAAGATTCGAATGGTGTGCCTGTTTTGCGGATGGGAAATATCCAAGAGGGGAAATTCGACCACGAAAAACTGAAGTATCTGCCGCAAAAACATCATGAGTTTCCTGAGCTGTTATTGACTAAAGGAGACGTTCTTTTCAACCGGACAAACAGTGCCGATCTTGTGGGCAAGACGGCTGTTTACAAGGACGCACCGTCTCCTTGCTCCTTTGCATCGTATCTGATAAGAGTTCAGTTAGTAAGCGGATGCCTGCCCGATTTTCTGAGCTTCTTTATCAACTCGGTCTTTGGTCGTGCCTGGATCGGTGAGGTAGTGAGCCAACAGGTTGGGCAAGCCAACGTTAACGGCACGAAACTTCAAGCATTATCAGTGCCCCTTCCGCCCCTTGCCGAACAAATCCGCATCGTGGAGGAAGTGGAGCGGCGGTTGAGCGTGGTGGAGGAACTGGAAGCTGTCGTCATCGCCAACCTCCAACGCGCCACCCGCCTGCGGCAGTCGATCTTGGCACGAGCATTCTCATCAAATAAGGAGCAGCGACAATGAAGCGAATAACGGCGGTTTTTAATAGCAGCCTCGTTAACCGTTACGGCATGATCATGCCGATTACCGGTCTCGAGGCGAATATGAACCAGACTTGGGATACACCGATTCCGTCATCTATTGGCCACGACATACATCGTGCTACAGGCTATAGCAGCGCTATTGCACTGCATCTTCAGCCGGGGTTTGCAAAATTATTTGGTCAAACATGCCTTGCAACATCCAGCGAGGATATGAACTCCGTCAGGAGTGTGGTAGGGCACACGCTAACTAGGCTCGAAGCCGGTCTAAACCAAGAGAAGCTTGCTGAACTGAAGGAACGACTTGGGGCGAATCTAAGCGATCAAGGAAGGATAAATGCCCAGGGATGTGCGGCATACTGTGATCAAGGGTTGGCATCTCGAGTTTTTCCTGAGCTGTTTGCAAAGCGAGATAAAGATGGATTGATCTCGGTCTCAGAACTGGCAAGTGTGGCACCCGGGATCTACAAGAAGGACGGCCTTCTGTTATTTGCACATTCGTTCTTTCGTAGATCGCTATCACGATACAATTCGCTCAACACGCCATTTCTCCGGCGGCTAGGAGATGTTGCGACTGATGCGAGTCTTGATGTTCGCATTGCCCTTGATGAGGACCTTCTGGGGCATCCCGATACCCTCTTGGAAACGATAGAATTGGAATATTGGTGGGGGCCTCACTTTTCAGATAAACTCGAGGATATCCGTATTGGCGTCACGCGGCACCAAGCAGGAGACTCAGCCCGTTTTTTTCACGCAATCTCAGCCGCGGAATTTTGGTGGTATGAGCAGGACGAATTAAAAACTTTTGAATGCGAAGAGCTTCGTGATCTTGACGTGCCTTCGATGGGCAAATCCAAATCTGAATTCGGGTGCCGTTTTGTGCACAGCATCTTAGATCGAACCACGCATTTACCTTACCATCTTGATGGCGCAGTTCGTCTTTACGATGAAGATCTGATGTTGGAACGAGTGGACAAAGACATCATGCACTTTGGCCGGAGGGCGGTTTACACCAAGTTATGGCGGGTGGATGGACAGATCTCTGTCCAATCGTGGAAGGCTCTTATCAACGACTACTACCGCGACAATCATCTGGTTGGAGAATATTTTGGCGGCAAAGAAGATGATGAAGAGTCAATACGCCCACAGATAGTGCAAATCGATGATGGGGGTTCGATTCATAATTTTGCGCCATGCACAATGACCGCTGGGGACGGGATTAGAATCGCAATCTCCTACCATCCCCACAGTGTCAATACGGCCACCAGATGGATCGAACCTATAGAACGATTCGACATCGGTGAAGGCTGGCGTGATTACATGGAAAGTTGCGGTGTCGAAATCATTAAACTCATAAAGCGCCGTGGCGGGTCCATTGCTGTCTCAGGCAACATCGCGATCATCGCTTTCGACGACATGGTTACAAACTTGCCACTTATCGAGCACTGTGGAGTCGATTCGATAAACGATGCGCAAATCACTCTGGATGTTGTCAGGGAATACTGCGAAGCACTCCAGAAGCGAGGTGATGACAGAATGTTGGCATTCCACATTTCAATCAGGTTTCCGGATCGAGATGTCCATTTCTCGTTTGCAGGTCATGTTTGCGACATGTCTTTGCTGCTTAAATCTGATTTCGCAAAGCTGCCAAGCGGTGTGGAGGAAATCGGCGAGTGGGCTGAGTCAGTAGCTGAGTGGATGTTATCAACATACCCCGACGCACGGGATGTTCCTCCGATGGTGAATATGATAAAGACCACGGGATTGCTCACAATCGACCGTAAATTTCTCGAGTCGGGCGAATTCGAGGTGGAGGCTTCCGTTGAAGCTGGAGTAGCAGTAAAACTCGTTGAGTGCCCTTCGATCACCGCCGCGCTTCCAGTGATCACAAAACACAAGCTCGTCGTTAGCATGGCGACCATTATTAAGTCGAGCAAATGCAGCAAGTGTGATGGAAGCTACCGGGACTGTAATTGCATCAAGCTTGTAGATGAAGGTGTGACCCAAACCATAACAGGATTTGAACTATTCGGCTTTTTTTGGACTGACCGCTCAGCTTGGAGCACGTCCCCAACGATTTCTTCAACAGATTCATGACCAATCCAACCGCCCTCGTATCCAAGCTCTGGAACTACTGCAGCATCCTGCGCGATGACGGCCTGTCGTATGGCGACTACGTCGAACAACTGACCTTCCTCCTCTTCCTCAAGATGGCGGACGAGCAGTCGCGGCTGCGCGGCACGCCGAGCGCGATCCCGAAGGGCAAGGACTGGCCCTCGTTGCTGGCTAGGGATGGCGATGAACTGGAGGTGCATTACCGACACACGCTGGAGGAACTGGGCAAGTGCTCCGGCATGCTGGGCATCATCTTCCGCAAGGCGCAGAACAAGATCCAGGACCCGGCCAAGCTGCGGCGGTTGATTGTGGACCTCATCGACAAGGAGCAGTGGACCAGCCTTTCCGCCGATGTGAAGGGCGATGCCTATGAAGGCCTGCTGCAAAAGAACGCCGAGGACGTGAAAGGCGGTGCAGGCCAGTACTTCACCCCGCGCTCCCTCATTGGCGCGATGGTGGAAGTGGTGGCCCCGCAGCCCGGCGACACGATCTGCGATCCCGCCTGTGGCACCGGCGGTTTCCTGCTGGCCGCGCATGATTACCTGGCCAAGCACCACACGCTGGACCGGGCGCAGAAGAAGCAGCTCAAGAGCGGCACCTTCTACGGCATCGAACTGGTGGACAGCGTCACGCGCCTCTGCGCCATGAACCTGCTGCTGCACGGCATCGGCAGTGAGACGGGCGATGAATTGCCCGTGACCACCAAGGACGCGCTGGCCGGGAAACACGGCGAGTACGAGATCGTACTGGCCAATCCGCCCTTTGGCAAGAAGAGCAGCGTCACCATCATTGGCGCGGATGGCGAGCAGTCCAAGGAGTCGCTGACCATCAATCGGGACGACTTCTGGGCCAGCACCAGCAACAAGCAGCTCAACTTCCTCCAGCACATCTTCACCATCCTCAAGATGCACGGCCGCGCCGCTGTGGTGCTGCCGGACAACGTGCTCTTCGAAGGCGGAGCAGGGGAAACCATCCGCCGTGAACTCCTCAAGCAGGCCGACGTCCACACCCTCCTGCGCCTGCCCACCGGCATCTTCTACGCCCAAGGCGTGAAGGCCAACGTCCTCTTCTTTGACCGCAAACCCGCGCAGGAGAAGCCGTGGACCAAGAAACTCTGGATCTACGACCTTCGCACCAACCAGCACTTCACCCTCAAGGAAAACCCGCTGAAGCGCGAGCATCTGGATGACTTCGTCACCAGCTACCACGCCAAGAACCGCCACACCCGCAAGGAAACCGAACGCTTCAAAGCCTTCGACTACGCCGACCTGATCAAACGCGACAAGATCAACCTCGACATCTTTTGGCTCAAGGATGACGCCCTCGAAGAAAGCGCCAATCTCCCCGCCCCCGGCGTCATCGCCCTCGACATCATGGAAGACCTCCAAGCAGCACTGGAGCAGTTCGCAACCATTGCCGAAGATCTGAAAATTTGACCAACTTTGCAGCAGGAGTCGCTCCTCACTGCCTCATGATGAGTGTCAGATGAGTTGTTCAATTTCCGAGTCCCAATTTTTGGATCGGTTTTTGCGTTTTTTTGCGGCCAATCTCCCATCCCATCTCGGCCTCAGATTCTGAATCAGCGTCCTATCAGCGTCTAATCAGCGGTTAAAAACTCCGCTCTTCCGCCCATCCATTCCCTCACCACAATCCCTGTCAGGATTCATCAAGTCAGTGACAGTCAGTGACAGTCAATGTCCCGTCAGTGGTTCAAAATCCGAGTCCCTATTTTTGGATCGGTTTTTGCGTTTTTTTGCGGCCAATCTCCCATCCCACCTCGGCCTCAGATTCTGAATCAGC
>DLGZ01000069.1:12206-57905 GCA_002482965.1 Verrucomicrobiaceae bacterium UBA7681
GATTCATCAAGTCAGTGACAGTCAATGTCCCGTCAGTGGTTCAAATTCCGAGTCCCTATTTTTGGATCGGTTATGTGTTTTTTTGCGGCCACTCCACCATTCTGACGAACCAACAACCAACAACCAACAACCAACAACCAACAACAAAGAACAAAGAACCAAAAACAACGCCCCCCTCACCTCGGCCTACCCACCACAATCCCCGCATGGCTCTTCACCGAGTTCAAATACTCATGAATCGTCTTGTCCACCACGACCTTCTTATACGTCACCGACGCATGCATGAACCGGCAGGCCCCGTCCCCCGTCCGTAGCGCCAGCCCCACGTGCGAGCAGTACACATGCGCCCGGTTCGTCACGATCCCAATGATGTCCCCGCTTTGAATCCTCGGCTCACACGCCGCCACCTGGTCCTTCGGAATGAAATCAAACGGCACCTTCTCCAGCCTCGCCTCAATCTGCCTCAACTGCGGCACCAGCGCCGGATTCGCCCGCAGATAGCGATACAGCTTCGGATTCAGCGACATCTCATCATTGCCCCGACCCGTCAGCCTCACCACCGGCCCCACCTCCCGCGTCACATTGCGAATGTTCCCACGCGCCGCGTTGTCCGAGTACCACTCATCCAGATAATGAATGCGGTCCAGATAATGCCCCCGGCACACCCCACCGCGATACCGCGTCACCTCAATCTCCCGCAGCAAATCACTCGGCGTATAAGCCCGCTGCCTCCTCCCAATCATCCGCGCCAGCCCCAGCGAAATCTCAAAAAACGTCCAGCAGTCCAGCCCCGTAAAATTCGCCGAAGGCGACTCCACCCGATCATCAATCTCCAACGTCCAGCCCACATACTTGATACCCCGCAGCGCCTGCCCGAACTGCGCCACCCGCGCCCCCATCGGCAGCGCCGCCCAGTTCTGAGCCACCGCCTGCGCCACCACCTGCTGAAATTTATCCACCCCCTTGAAAGTCACCGACTGCGGCAAAAACTCCTCAGCACGGAGCAGGGAAGCCCCACCACTCAAAAGGCTCAAAGATAAAAAATGGCGACGTGTCAGCATGACACATCAATACCGATTTTCCGCCATACCTAAAGCCCCATCTCCCGCCGCACCCGCATTCAGCCACAGCGCCTCATCCACCAGCCCAAACTGCTTCGGCACCAGCCGGCACAGCTCCACCAACTGCCGGTCCAGCTCCCGCGCAAAAGACTCAATCGCCTGCGCAAACCGCTTCCGTCGCAAAGGCTGCTCCGCCGCCTGCAGACACGACTGCAGATGCGTCTCCTGCAGAAACGGCTCCAGCCCATAGCCCACCATCGTAATCGCCCGGTCCGAGCTCGTATCAATCAGCAGCATCACCAGATGATTGTCACCGCCCTTCTCCACCGCACTCGAAAGACTCCCACGATTGAACAACCAAAACGCATAAGGCACCAGCGGCGCCTCCGGCGGCACCCCCATCAGCACCGCCGCGATGCTCAACTGCGGAAAACGCCGCTCCACCTCAGTGATCACATGCGCAGCACGCCTCTGCGCAAACTTCCCCAGCCTCCCGCTGATGTCCGCAATCGGCCGCTGCAAAGACGGAGCAATGCCAAAAGCCCGATCCGCCGCCTCCAGCGAAAATCCGCACTGCCGACAAGCAGCATCAGTTTCAATCGCAGGAGTTCGGCAGGCAGGACAGCGCACGCCTCAAATGTACATCACCCCACCACCCCAGTGCAACGAACAATAGAAACCATCTCAGATCACGCCCCGCTCCGGACGTAGGTTGGTTGTGTTTGGCGTCCACCGCCTCCTCAACTTCCACCCCCCCCTCCGCCAAACCGACCGACTGCCACGACATCCATACGCCCCAGCGCCTCCCGCACGCCGACAACCGCGTGCGCTGTCGCCACCCCCATCCCACCACGCTCGGCCATGCCGCACCTGGCATGAACCCAGAATCCGATCACCAGCTCATTCCTTGCCAGCCCGCCGCTTCAGCAGCCAGCGCATGATCCCGCGCGGCATCAGCCGAAACACCCGGCTCACAATCGCCACACCCCAACCCGGAAACACACACGGCCGCCCCGCCTGTAGCGCCCCCAGCGCCTCATGCACCACCTGCGAAGGCGGAATCCTCAGCAAACCCTGCCCATCGCGATTCGTGTCCCCCCCATCCGTCCGTTTCGCCGTCTTGCTGAAGTTCGTCGGCGTCGGCCCCGGGCACACACAGCTCACCGTGATCCCCTTGGGCGCCAGCTCAATCGCCAGCGCCTCCGAAAAACTCGTCACATACGCCTTGCTCGCCGCATACACCGCCAGCTCCGGCATCGGCAGCGTACTCGCCAGCGAACTCACATTCAAAATCCCCCCCGGCCTTTGCAGCAGCGGCAGCACCGCATGCGTCAGCATCGTCAGCGCCGTGATATTAAGCTCAATCTGCATCCGCGTCTTCTCCGTCGAAGAACTCGCGAAGCTCCCATAATCACCCATCCCCGCATTATTAATAATGAGGTTCGGTTTCACCCCATTCGCCCCCAGAAAGGCCACAAGATCACTCCGCCCCGCATCCGTTGCCAAATCCGACACACAGCACAGCACCTTTGTCCGCGTTCCAGACAGCTCCCTTTTCACCCCTTCCAGCGCCTCAGCCCTCCGCGCCACCAGCACCAGCACCTCCGCCCGAGGGGCCAGTTGCCGTGCAAACTCCGCCCCCAGTCCGGAGGACGCACCCGTGATCACCGCACAGCACTGTTCAAGAGGAAATCCATTAGGCATGCCCTAGGCATAGCCAGTCGTCACGCCCGCATCAACCCGCTTTCCGCTGAATATCAACACCATCGGGCGTAACCCAACGAACGCCCGCACTTGCCCCCGCCGAATGACCAAGAGGGGTGGGGGCTTTCGGCCCAATGAACATCGGTTAAAAATCGACCAAATGTACGTTTATATGATTTTACAGTAATTATAACAAATGTTAAAGTTACAGGTAAATCATGATATTTTCGGCTCTCTATTTAACTAAAGAGAAGAATCTTGCGAACCCAAACACGCAAGGAGGGGCCTCATGTATTCCATAGTCGGCCGAAAAAAAGGTGAGTTGCCTGGGGTCGAAGAAGAGCGGACAGCCCGACTTTACCGCATCTCCCAACGGCGCAATCACATTCTGACAGATCGTCTGTTTGCCAAGTTGATGGTCATGCAGTGGCTGGGCGGGATCGTTATCGCCATGTGGATTTCACCCATGGCCTGGAATGGCTCTGGCATCCAGCCGCTGTGGCATGTGTGGGCAGCGCTTTGCCTGGGGGGCGCGATCAGCGCTACTCCGGTGCTGCTGGCCTGGCGCCGTCCCGGGCGGGTGGTCACCCGCCATGTCATTGCGGTGTCGCAGATTTTGACGTCTGCGCTCCTGATTCATCTCACGGGCGGACGTTTTGAAACCCACTTCCATATTTTTGGTTCGCTGACTTTTCTGGCGTTTTATCGGGACTGGCGCGTGCTCGTGACTGCCACCCTCGTGGTGACGATGGATCATTTCGTTCGCGGCATCTACTGGCCGCAGTCCATCTTTGGCGTGGTGGATGCTGGCCAATGGCGGTGGCTGGAGCACGTCGGCTGGGTGATGATCGAAGATGTGTTCCTGATGATTTCGATTCAGCAGAACCTGACCGAAACCTTGGAAGTGGCCAAACGACGCAGCCGCCTGGAAAGCATCAATGCGCACATCGAAAGCCAGGTGATTGAGCGCACGGCAGAACTGACGGAGGCGCACAAGCAGCTGGTCATGACCTCGCGGCAGGCAGGCATGGCGGAGGTGGCGACGAATGTCCTGCACAACGTGGGCAACGTACTCAACAGTGTGAATGTCTCTGCGGAGACTGTGGCCAAAAAGATTCGTCACTTCCGGATCTCCAGCCTGAAAAACGTGGCTCAGCTGCTGCGGGAGCATGAGCACAATCTCGCAGATTTTCTCACCAAGGACTCACGCGGCATCGAACTGCCCAGCTACTTGGTGCAGCTGGCGGATAATCTTGCCGAACCTCAGAAGACGATCTTGGAAGAAGTGAAGCGTCTGCAAAACAACATCGAGCACATCAAGCAGATCGTGTCCATGCAGCAAAACCATGCGCGTGTGTCCGGTGTCCCCGAAACGCTCGATGTTGTCGAGATCATTGAAGACGCCATCAACATCAGCACAGCCAGCCTCGCGCGGCATGAGGTGTCCTTGGTGCGTGAGTTTGAAGCGGTGCCGCCAGTCGTGCTGGACCGGCATAAATTGATGCCGATTTTGGTCAACCTGCTGAGCAATGCCACCCATGCGCTCGCTCAACTGGATAATGACAAGCAGTTGAAGGTGCGGGTCTCGCTGTGCGGCGGAGAAAGCGTGCAGATCAAGGTCATCGACAATGGTGCTGGCATTGCACCGGAAAATCTGACGCGAATTTTTCAACACGGTTTCACCACTAGAAAAGATGGCCACGGCTTCGGCCTTCACAGCGGCGCCCTGGCAGCGCGTGAGATAGGCGGAAAGCTCACGGCCGACAGCGACGGCATCGGCCACGGGGCCGTCTTTACACTGGACCTTCCTTTGTCGCACCAAACCAAACAATACGATGAACAAAACGACCGATAATCTCAACCGCCGAATTCTTGTCATCGATGACAACCAGGCCATCCATGACGATTTTCGGAAGATTCTTGGCGAGTCTGATTCTGAAGACGCGGCGCTGCAGGCAGCTGAGGCCAGAATTTTTGGGGCTCCTGCGGACATGCTCTTCGAGATCGACACAGCTTCCCAAGGGGAGGAAGGCTTGAAAATGGTGGAAAAGGCACTGGCTGAGGGGCGACCCTATGCCATGGCTTTTGTCGATGTTCGCATGCCTCCAGGCTGGGACGGCATCGAAACGACGCAGAGGATCTGGAAGATCTGCCCGGACCTGCAGGTGGTGATCTGCACGGCATTTTCAGACTACTCATGGAATGACATGCAGGAGCAGATCAATCCACAGGATCGGCTGCTGGTGCTGAAGAAGCCTTTTGATACGATGGAAATCCTGCAGATGGCCAATGCTTTGACGCAAAAGTGGCTGCTGCTGCAGGAATCAAAAGTCGAGCTCGGCGACCTGCACGAAATGGTGAGTGCACGCACCCGGGAACTGGAGGAGTCACAGGCTGCGGCCGTGAGCATGATGGCGGATGCCGTACGCCATCGTGAAAAGGCTGAACAATCCTATGAGGAACTGAAACGCGAGATGGCGGAGCGGCGCAGGCTTGAGGAAAAATTCCGTGAGCAGGCATCCCTCCTCGACAAGGCTCAGGATGCCATCCTCGCGCATGATTTGGAACATCGCATCACCTACTGGAACAAGGGTGCAGAGCGGTTGTATGGCTGGAGTGCCCAGGAGGTGGCGGGCCGTTCGGTGGCGCAGCTGCTTTACAAGGACCCGGATGCGTTTCAACGGGCCAACGAACAGGTTATTCAGACAGGCGAATGGGTGGGGGAGCTGCACCAAATCGGCAAGGATGGCCGCGGGTTGGTGATCGTCGGCCACTGGACTCTCGTGCGCGATGCGGCTGGACAGCCCAAATCGGTGCTCACCATCAACACCGACATCACTGGGCGCAAAAAAACGGATGAAGCCCTGAAGATGCAGGGACAGGTGCTGGAAAGCATGGCCGAGGGCGTCACTGTCTGTGATGAAGACGGGCTCATTGTGTTTAGCAATGACTCCTGCAATACCATGTTCGGTTACAAAAGTGGCGAACTCATCGGCCAGCACTACTCCATCATTCGAAACCTGCCTCAGGAAGAGGGCCGGCAGGCCATGGATGAGCTCTTCAGTGTTCTGCGTGAGAAGGGGGCCTGGATGGGTGAAATGAGCTCTCGGAAAAAAAGTGGCGCCCCGTTCATCACTCGGTCACGCATCAGCGTGCTGGAGATGGATGGCGTGAGATCCTTTGTCGCAGTGGTCGAGGACATCACCGAGAAGAAAAACATGGAGGCGCAGTTCCTGCGTTCCCAGCGCATGGAAAGTGTTGGGCGGCTGTCCAGCGGCATCGCCCACGACATGAACAACATCCTGACGCCCATTTTCATTTCCTCCTTCATGCTACGCCGAAATCTGCCGCCGGAGGAATTTGAAAACATGCTCGGCAACATCGAGACCAATGCCCAGCGCGGCGCTGATCTCATCAAGCAGCTGCTCACTGTTAACTGTGACATGAGCGGCCAGCGACACGTCGTGGATGCCAGCCAGCTTGCCTCTGACATGATGAAGATCATGTCAGGCACCTTCCCCAAGAACATCAGCCTCACAGCCAGCACGCCTGGCGACGTCTGGCCTGTCATTGGAGATCCGACTCAGCTCCATCAGGTGCTCCTCAATCTGTGCGTCAACGCCCGTGATGCCATGCTCGCAGGCGGCGTGCTTTCGCTCACCACGGAAAACACCCGTCTGGATGAAAATTTTGCCGCAATGAACGTGGATGCCCTGCCCGGCCCCTATGTGGTGATACGCGTGTCCGATACGGGAGAAGGCATCCCGGCCGATGTCATCGACAAGATTTTTGATCCCTTTTTCACCACCAAAGAAACCGGCAAAGGCACAGGGCTGGGACTTTCCACGGTGCTGGGCATCGTCAAAAGCCACCAAGGTTTCGTCAATCTGCGCAGCCGTGTCTCGATGGGCAGCGTGTTTGAAATCTACCTGCCTGCTGCCCCTGATGCGGTGGCGGCCGGATGCGCCGCGCCCGCCATGGAGGCACCTCGCGGTCAAGGTGAAATGATTCTCGTCGTGGATGATGAGGAGGTCATCCGGGAAGTCGTGCAAAAGACGCTTGTTGCACATGGCTATCGTGTCATCACGGCAGGAGACGGCACAGAAGCCATCGCCCAGTTCTCGCAGAATCGGGGAGAGGTCAAAGCCGTGCTCACTGACATCATGATGCCTTTCATGGATGGCGTCACCTTGTCGCGCACTTTGAAAAAGATGGATCCCACCATCCAAATCATCGCCACCAGCGGCATGGGAAGCGCAAAAGGCAGGCAGGACAAGGCCGCCGCTCTGGCCTCCCTGCAAATTAACACCTTTCTAAACAAGCCCTACTCGGCCAACGAAATCCTCACCGCTATCGGCGAGTTGCTTGCGTCTGACCGGTCATCCCTCGCATCTTCGGAGCTCGGGCTTGTGGCTTGAGAGTCGGCTTAATCCCATGCTCAGGCATTTTCGATTGGCACTCTCGGCCTCAGCGTTGAGGCTGATGGAAAGCCATGACCATTAACCAGCTTTCACAACAACCGCCGTTCACCACCAAGGACGGCAGCACCATCCGCAGCATCCTTGATCGTACCAACGCGCCGGTGCAGAACCAAAGCCTGGCCGAGGCCACCGTTCCCGTAGGCCAGCCGACCGAGCGCCACTACCACAAGCTCAGCGAAGAATTCTACTTCATCCTCGAAGGGCAGGGGACCATGGAGATCGACGGAGAAACACGCCCTGTCGGACCTGGAGATGCCATCCTGATTCCACCGAATGCCTGGCATCAGATCACGGCTTCCCAGACTCTGCGTTTTCTCTGCTGCTGTGCGCCGCCGTATGCGCATGAGGATACGTTTTTCCAATAGTGGGATGAGGTCGCCCTGATTTTATGACAGTATATGACCTGAAAATACGTCGTATACGACGTATTATTCAAGTCGATTTTAGTTCAGCATATATATAAACAAATTTCCGGTATGAAACCTGTCTTTACGATTCGTCCTGCCACCGTTCACGACATAACGAAGGTGTTGAGCATAGCCGCTGAACATGACCTTCAAATAAAATCGCCCGAACGTGTCCGTAATGAGGGCTTCCTGGTGAGCGCTTACAGCCGGGAATTCTACATGAAGCATTTGAGGCGTCTCACAGCGGCATGCGCAGGTGACGAAGTGGCGGCTTTCACACTGACTTTCATGTTCGATGAGCTGCCTCCGGAGGTTAAAGACGGACCGCGTGTCCAATCGGTGATAGGTAACCGTCCTTATATGATGATCAAACAAGTGGGCACGTCGTTGCAGTGGCAGCGTAGCGGTGCAGGCAGGGCTCTTTATCGTCATCATCTTAGCACCATAGACATCCCAGTTTTTGCCCCAATCGTCACAGCCACGAAGAATGTGAATGTTACATCCATTGCTTTCCATGAAAGCCTGAATTTTCACCGGGTGGAGACATTCAAGGATGAGTTAGGGGATGAAATCAGCGGTTTGTGGTGCTGGCAGCCTTCTGGGAAGTGAAAGAACAGACATGACACTGCTTTACGGCCTCTGCCGCCAGATGCGGAAGAGCTTAATGCAGCGGTGGATAGATGTGAAGCCAGGGCCTTGCAGCGTGTCCAAGCAGATGTCAGTGACTTTCCCGTAGCGGTCTGCCAGATGCAGTCCGGGGCCGGCAGAGGAAGCGTCCTTTGTCCGGGACAGAAGTCTCTCTTCGGCCAGCTTGGCATTATCATGGCTGCGTCTCTCCCCTGCGGTGTCTCCCAGCTTTCTAAACTGTTCCTCGCTTTCCTCGTTTAGACTGATGCATTCATCGAGATCATCCGGGCTGGCACGGTGATAAAACACGGAGGCCAGATTGCCCTGGGTGGCTGCAATGCCTCTCTTATTGTTGGTGGTACGATGCAGCTCCAGTGCTTCCGTAAGGCTCGCAATGGCCTCGTCAAACATCTTGCGATTAGAATAAAGATTACCCAAATTGCCTAAACCGTTGCCCCGGCCGCGGTCATCCTGCACTTCAGGTCGAGCGGCTTCCTCGTTGCGCGCCTGATAAAATTTCAGCGCCTTTTTGAACCACTGCTCTGCTTTCTCCTTATGACCCAGATGGCTTTCAATCATGCCATACTCTGCATATACAATGGCCAGATTGCCAAGGTCCTGTCCCAGGCCGCGGTCCAGAGGCAGCGTTTCACTGACTTTTTTTGCCTTGTCGTGCTGCCTTTCAGCCTGCTTGTAATATTCCCAATACTCGGTCAGATCGGCTTTCGACCAGCCCTGAAAGGCGCTCGCGGGGCTGCTCTTCTGGCTGCGTTTGCGGGCGTTCGCTTCAGCGCGGTTGTTGGCGGTAGTTCGAAAAGCCATGGCAAGGTCGATCAGAAGGTTGCCACGGTTTCCATGCAGGTCGCCAATGACGGCGTTGTCCACGTTGGCTTCCGATTCAAACAGCTTTTCTGCATCATCCATGCATTGGATGGCTTCGTTGGTCTTGTTCAGGTGGCGTTTGGCCAGGCCTTGCGCCACGAGGAGCCTGCCTCGGGAGCTGATGTCAGAGTTGAAGTGGTCTTCCGTCAGGGTGACCGCTTGCTGAGTCCATAGTTCGCGGTCCATGGCGGTCTGCACCAGATCTGCCGCACGAATGGCGCATCCGGCATAGACGATCAGTGGCGCTGCAGCGGCGGGCTTGTCCCGGCTCTGCAAAGGAGCGTAAAATTCATTGGCGATGGAATGGCCGCGCTTAAAATTCTCCTCCTCCAGGCTGAACAGGGCCGCCGCGTTTCGTGAATGGCTGCCGCCACGCCTGAACTCCTCCCCGCAGTAGCACATGACGGCGGCGTAGTGGTCTGAGAAGGCGCGCAGTAGGGGCCTCCGCATCTTGGGATCAGCCTGTGTCTCCCGCTCGCAGAACTCGCGTACAAGGTCGTGCAGCCAGTAGCGGTCAGGACTTTCATCGTCAATCTCGACCAGGCTGATAGAATACAGGCGCAGCATCAGATGCTTAGCTTTATTCAAGGCTTCCTCCGGCTTGGGCAGGTGGCCCCAGCACACCGCCGCCACGGCGGCAGAATCAAAACGTGCTGGAAAAACTGCAAGCTTATAAAACGCCTCGCGCTCCTCGGCGCTCAGTTCCTGAACGCTGAAAGTGAAGCAGCGCGTCAGGAGTTGAACAAGGCCTTCAGGATCAGACGCCCCGGACAGCGGCACATTGCGGATGTCAGCGAAGAATGCCGCAGCACCTCCGCGCATAAGCCGGCCTCTGTGGTGCCATTGGCTGACAACGATGCTGATCGCCAGAGGCAGGCCACCGGTGACCGCCATCACTTCCTCTACGTAATGCTCCAGCCCGCCAGCTAGCGCGGACTCTTGAAGCCACTGGCGGACGTCGTCATCATCCATGGGGCCCAGCTCAAGGCGGTTGGCATTGGTCAGAACCCCCGGAATTTTTAGCATGTGCCTGGAGGTCACAACAAACAAGGACGGAAGACGCTGCCCAGGGAGGGGCAGCAGCGGCCGGAGCTGCTTTTCATCAAAAGCGTTGTCCAAAATGACGATGACAGGGTTCCTGCCTAGATAGTCAAGGTAGATGGTGCGCACGGCCTCGAGATAGGCGTCGCTGTCTGGATGCTGCTCTTTGAGGAGAGCAAATTTTGTGGCCGCAATACCAAAGTCCTTTTTGCAAATTTCCTCCAGAGCCACGATGGGCGGCTTGCAGCCCTGGCCGGCTACGGAGCTTTCCTCTTTCCGGTGGCCCCAGAGATCCACGGAGACTTTTTGGTGGTCTGCCAGTCCGGTGGCGAAATGCTCGGCCATCTCTGTTTTGCCGATGCCGCCCATGCCCTTGATGGATGCACAAATAGTCGCAGTGCCGCTCGTTGAGGCGGCAAGCATTCGCTTGAGATCGAGAAGGCTTTTCTTGCGGCCGAAAAATTCGCCTGCCACGGCCTTGGCCGCGGTCTCCTGGGGGTGGGCAGGTTCCTGCACGGCCTTTGTCAAGGCGCGGCTGATAAAGGCAAAATTTCCTTCTCCTGATTTGAGATAAACAAAGCGCCGGTTGGGGGCGGCCAGGGCTTTTGCCAGCGGTCGGCCCTCGGAACTGCCCACAAGAAGGATCAGGTGGTTGTCTTTCGCCGTCAGCAAATGATCAAACACCATGGAGTCCGGCGTGCGTGCCTCCAGAGAGTCCGGACCAGATACCACAAACTGCACCCAGATCTTCCAGCCTGCCAGGGACTCCTGGACATCAGGCTCCAGACGTAACACACAGGCGGCCACCAGTGCTGCTGCGGCGATCTGGTGCCCGTCGGCGATCTCGTCGAACTTGAGTTCGTAATCATCATCACCAAAGGCCTTGTCCTCCACCAGGGCCCAGCGGAAGCACTGCTCGCTAAATTTTTCCTCCTGCCCCATTCCCAGCGCAATGTGGGTCATGCCCGTGTCGAGCTTTTCAGGTACGTCTCTCCTGACCGCCAGTGCGTAGGCTGGATGCGCATACATGTGGCCCTTGGTATCCGTGGTAAACCGGTCCACCCTCACACACACAGGGCTGGGCGGTTTGGGTTCGCCGCTTTCGGCAGCTCTCTTTCTCACCAGTAGCGTTCGCGTGGTCGCACTGTTGCGGCAGGGTCCGTCGGCGGGGGGAGTCAGTACGGAGCCACGTACAAAAGGTTCACCTTCGATATTCTGAATGGGGTGGTCATGCACAACCTCCTGCTGGACATCGTCCATCTCTGTTTGGCTGCCGATCTTCTCGCGTACGTCGGCCATAGGGCCGTCTTGGAGGTGGCTGATTTTGCTGACATGCGCCAGCCACTTCACCAGCGCATGCTGCTTTTCTGTATACGCCGCTTTGATCTTGGTGCTGTCCATGGCCTTGAGTATTTGTTGGATTTGTTTCTGGGCCTGTCCTTTGGCATCGTGATAGTGGGACCTGCACCACTGAACAAAATGGCGGTTCTTGGGTTTGAACGCGTTGATGACATGATCGAGCGGTATATGCCCCACCTTTTCCTTCCATTTGTGATAGAGGCTGAGAAGCGTTTTGGTGCCCTCATCCAGTTGGTCGATCTTTGGATAGCCGTCGGCAGAGACAGCCTCCCATGGGACGCCTGGGCTGATGAGCTCCGCGAGCAGCCTGAAGCAGACCTTGATGATTCTGTTCTCGCTGTCCGGCTCTGTAGAGTAGGCGGAAAATTCGGACGGCAGTTCGAATTCCAGAGTGTCCCAGCAGGCTCCCATGAGCGTGTCCTTGCCGGGTCGGCTAATTGACGAGTCATTGAACGTTCCGACAAGCTGTTTTTTCCACCAGTCATTTTTTGTTTCTTCCTTTGGAAGACTCCATTTCATTGCATCCGCCCACTCATGCGTCCAGTGACCGATGAATATCTCATTTGGATTGCGTCCAGCGTTACTAAGAATTTTTTTGCTTCGTGGCTGCTTGCTGTCGAGCAGCTTGCTCCAGCTTGAACTCCACGAGTAGTGGTGCTCCGCGGCGTCCTGTACTTTGGCAACAAGCACCAGCACTGCATATTGGTGTGGCTTGGCGGGAGCCCGAGGCGTTTCCTGGTGCTCGTCGCCGTTCGCATGCTTGATCACCCAATGGTTGAACCAAAGGCGCCGAGGGGTGCTGGTTTCATCCCAATTAAAAACAAATTTGATCATGGTTCCTTTTTTTGAAGGCGCATCTATTCTGAAGGCGTGCTGAGAACGCAAGTAAAACACGGTTACATATTAAACAAATTGTTTAGATTTATAACGTTGAGTGGAAGGACTCAAGGAGAGGTTGAGGAAGTGCGGTTGACCTATTGGCGTTTAGACTTGGACACGTGGTTGTGAATGTGTGGGGCACTAGGCGAGGGGTGACATGCGGTCAGGATGCCATGTCCTTCCTCGCCTTGGCCAGTCACCCCGGAACCTGCGCGTTTTTTGTTGGGACTTGTTCGCGCGCAGGCTGTTGTGCCGCTTGTCTCCGAAGCGGCTTGCCTGGTCTCAAATGTTTTCGTGACTGCGTGCCTTGGTGGGAGGCCTCTCCATTTTTGTTGGCATCCCCTCGGGAAGCCGGGTGTCATAGGCAGGGGGAACGACTTCTTCACCCTTCTTCAGCCGTGTGAACCGGATGAGCCCCCGATCCACAACCGGCGGGGACGTCACTGGGACGGGAGCAAGCAAGGCATAGCTGCCGCTGATGATCGTGCCATTTTCGAGTACTTCGAGGTCCGTGAAACCGTAAATGGTCTGGTGATCCGCCGTGACCATTTGATAGGTGAAGCGAAGCCGTCCGTCCGAGCAAATCTCCGCCCATTCAGTGCGCCATGGGGCCTTCGCCTGGCAGCAGATAATTCGGCCGTCCACCTCACGGCATTGAAACAGGCGAGTGCCCGTGATCCGGAGCAGATTACCCTCGAGAATGAAATTGCATTCTCCCGAATGAGAGAACACGCCATCGCTGTGATGAACGACATACATGAACCTTCCTTCTACGATAGATTTCTTAGCCGGCGGCACGTGGTTTCCGACGACGTCCGCGAGAATCGAAACGACCACCCCGGCTACAGCGAGGAAAGTTCCGAAAAGCTGGACGTGCTTGTTGGGAGAGAGGCGGGGCTGGACGACGCCGTTGTAGAAGTCAAGCACCTCGAACGAAGACCATCCAAAGATGAAGATGCCTGAGACGGTGAGAACAACAGAGATGTTACCACTGAGGAATTGAATGAGGTCGAGCATAGAAGCTGAATTTTGGAGTTGTTGAGAGAATGAAATTTTTTGCGAAACTGAAGCGGTTGGATTCCGAACACAAAACCGACGCAGGAGGAGCATCTGACGGGCATGGCCGCAGACGTGCTCCGCGGGAGGGGGGCGCCCGGGCGCGCTTGCATTTGGGCGTTTCCGCTTTAGTTGTTGTTGTGGCAGCTGAGACCTTCATGACGAATCGGATTGTTCGGCAATGATGGCAGAAGATGTGTGCTGCTGATAGAGACTGACATGCGTGGGACCTGTGTGCGGCCTGCGTGGTGGCGGGAAAACAGGGCTCGCACCTCATGCACGACAATGTCGGAGGCAACCGTTCATGGGCCCATGGAAGAACTGCGAACAAATCACTGACCGCCATTCGTCAAGCTTCTGCTGGAAGCTAAACGTAAGATTGGCCTGGTGAGCTGGTAACCAGGGATTGCAGTTTGATGGCGAAGCTAGAGGGTACTGTTTCCTGCCCCAGCTCCCAACGGCGTTGCCTCTGATGAATGACGCCTACTACCTGCGCCAGCCCTTTTTGGTCCAGGCCCCGGTATCGTCGCACTTTCAATACAAGATCAGCGGGTGTCTGCTGGGCAACTGGGTAGTACCCGAGAAACTTCAAGATTCCCGGCCACGTGGACACGACAGGCTGTCGCTCGTCACGTTCCCAACGGTCGTAAACTTCACGCAGGGTGCCGAGCTGCAGGGCTACATCCTCCTGGCTCAATCCCAGCATCAATCTGCGGTTGCGGAGGTGTTGACCCAGACTCCTCGGCTGGGAGATCATCCCTTTCTTCCTCAGCATGAATGCTTTGAGTGTCTCATGTGCCACCCGAATCGTAAAGTAGCAAAAAGGCAAAATAGGGTGACGTATTTTTCAAATGAGTGTCAAAATGTTCCAGAGATGATTTGCGTTTCAATGACCGGAAGGCGGTTGCGTGGGAAGGAAGCTTTCTTTGGCGGGAAAGTGGGACAGCGCTACGTTCTCAGTCGAATGGCGCGGCAAGTTTCATGGCTGGCGTGAGACGCGATCATTTATTTCCGGCCCCTGATGATGTCCATCAGTGTGCGCTTCCTAGGCTTTGGCGGATCTTCTGGCATGGGCAGGGCACGTGGTGGGGTGGGTGATGGCAGGTTTTTTTGAAGTCGTTCGTTCACCTCGTTCTCGGTGGTCAAGGACTGGAGCATCTGCACGTTATTGGCGTCTAACACGTCTTTGCTGACGATGGCACCGCCGTCTTTGGGGTCGACGAGATGGGGACAGATCAGCAGGATGAGCTCCTCCCGCGTCTTGGTGTTCTGGCGTCTTCCAAAGAGAGCGCCGACGATGGGGATGTTGCCGAGCAGGGGGACTTGGGCGCGGGTGTCGGTGAAGTTGGTGTCGATGAGGCCGCCGATGACGACGGGCACCTGATGCTTGGCGACGACGGTGCCGCTGACGGTGCGGGACTGCACGGTATCGACGGCCTGGCGCTGGAAGCCGTTGTTGTTGGGGACGAGCACCGTGGCGCCATCGGTGGTAATGTTGGAGTTTTCCTGGAGCAGACGGAGGGTGACGGTTTTGTCGGCATTGATGTTGGGTGTGATGAGCAGCGTGGTGCCGACGGGGCGGAATTCGATGTCGGTGCTGCCCTGGGTGACGACGTTGTTGATCGCGCCCGGTATCACCGCGCCGCCGTTGAAGCTGCGGTTCAGCGGGCGCTCCTCGCCGATGAAGAGGCGGCTGACTTCGTTGTTGGCGATGAGCAGGGTGGGCGTGGAGACGACGCGCACCTGGCCTTTCTCTTCAAGCACTTGAATGCGGGCGCTGAAGTTGTTGCTGGCAAAGCGGAAGCTCAAATCGCCAGCTTGCGAGGGATTGGCCCCGAAACCGGCCTGGAAGCGCCCGTTGTCGAAGAGGTAATCGACGGCGCTGCGGTAGCCCTGGTCCATGCGCACGCGGAGAATTTTGACCTCCAGCAGCACGGTCTGTGTCGGCACATCGACGCTGGTGATGAGCGCCTTGATCTGCGTCATCGCACGGCTGTCGCCGGTGCGGACGATGACTTTGTTCAGCCGCTGAATGACAGTAACGAAGATGTTCACGCGGTCGTCGAGCAGCTTCTCGGCGTTGTCGGCACGGTCTTCGAGGGTTTGAATCTCCTCCGCCGTGAGGTTTTCCACGCGCTGGATTGCTGGCAGTGTTTGAAGAGATGCGGTGTTACCGCCCATGCCTAATCCGTTTCCAAAACCACCGTTGCGTCCCACCGACATACGAGCACCCGCGAGGCCACCTGCACCATTCACTTGTGCACTGCTGTTCAGGGCTGTGTTTCCCGCCTGCCCGCTCACTCCCAAATTCTGGCTGCGGCCATCGACGATGTCGAAGCGCTGGAAGCGCTGCTGCAGTTCCATGGTGGCTTGGAAGTCCTGCATGAAGTTGCTCTGGTTCATGCGCACGCGCGGGCCATAAAGATCTTGGATGGCGCGGCCCACATCGTTCGCGTTCGGGAAACGCAGGTCGAAGACCTCCGTGAGCTCTTCCTGGAAGCTGCCGAGGTCGCGCTTGAACTCCTCAGGGGTGTGGATGCGGATGATGCCGCTTTTGTCATCCTCACGGAACCACAGGTTATGCGAGCGGCACAGCGCCTCCACGGCGTCGCGGACCTCCACTTGGGTGAGGTACAGGCTGACGATGGTTTTTCCGGCTTCAACGGAGCTGACGACATTCAGGCCACCGGCCTCGGACAAAATGCGGGAGGCATCCGAGAGCGGCACCTGACGGAGGTCAATGACTTCCATGCGGGCGGTTTGGGCCAGCGCGTCGCCGGCGAGAAGTGAGAGCAGGAACAGGAGACGTTTCATTGCAGGCGGAGGGTTTGTTTGAGCGGCAGCACTTCAATGGTGGCGCTTTCTTTGGTGAGTTCGCTGAGCTGAAGGCTGAGGTGGCTGAATTCGCCGGAAAGACTGAGCGCGCCGCCCTGTTTGAGCGCGAGCACCTGCTTGTTCACCTCAATGATGACGAGCCCCTGGCCGGTTTGACTGATGATCTTGCCACGCATGATCACAGTCGGTAAAGTTTTAGCGTTCGACTGGCCGCCCGCACCCGCCATGAGCAATTGTTGAAGCGCCGCATCTGGCACGGTGGGATCGAGCGGCGGTGTTGGTGGTGCTGGCGTCTGGGCGGATGCCTGTGAGGCCAACAGGAAGGCGGTGAGTAGCAGGTGTTTCATCAATGATTTAGCGAATGTTGTTGCCAGGGCCGGTGGCGGCGAAGAGGGCCATGAAGAAGGAGATGTAGACGTAGCCCACCACGGTGCCGACGGTGACAATGACGGCTGGTTCGATGAGCGCGGTGAGGCGCTTGATAAGGCGGTCGAGCTGGGCCTCGTGAAAGCGTGCTACTTCATCCAGCACGTTGTCGAGAGTGCCTGAGGATTCGCCCACGGCGATCATGCGCGGGAGCATGGGCATGAAGCCATGCGGGCGGCTCAAGTGCCGCGCCAGCGGCTCGCCTTGCATGACCTGCTCCCGGGCGGTGGTCACGATGTCGGCGAGGCGGCGGTTGCCCATGAGCCGTTCAGTGACGCGCAGCGCCTCAATGAGGGTGACGCCGCTGCTGAGCAGCGCCGAGAAGCTGGTGGCAAACAGGGCGGTGCCTGCGGTGCGGAAGGCTTTGCCGAGGAGGGGGATGCGCAGCGCGAGCGCATCAATGACGGCACGTCCAGGCGGCCAGAGAAAGAGCATCACGAGAGCGATGACGGATGACACGGCAATGATGACCGTGGTGACACCGTTGATTTGAATCCAGTCGCTGATGTCGAGCAGGCGCTGGGTCATCGGCGGCAGTTTCTTGCCCATCGCCCGCAGGAAGACCTGCAGCTTCGGCAGCACTCCAATGACCATGTAAACCGCCAGTCCGATGGCGAGCAGGAAGACGATGGCGGGATACATCAGTGTGGTCAGCAAGCCGGCACGCAGCGTGCGTTTTTTCTCCAGAGCCATGGCGGCACGCTCCAGCACGGGGCCGAGATGGCCGGTCTGCTCGCCCACGCTGACGAGCTGCACGACGAGGCGGTTGAAGCAGGGTTGCTGGGCCAGCGCATCTGCAAAGGTGCGCCCGCTTTCGATGGCGGTGACCACCTCCTCCCACACTCTGCGAAGACGACCACGCTCCGACTGTTCCGCGACAAGCCGAAGTGCGCCCAGCAAGGTGAGCCCGCTGCGCAAAAGCGTGGCGAGCTGATAGAGGCTGATTTCGATGTCGAGCGAGCGAATCCACAGCAGTTCGGAGGGCTTCCAGCCGCGTGAGTGTGCCGGCTGCTGTACCTCCTCAAGACCAATCACCGTCAGGCCACGTCCGCGTAGTTCGGCTGCAGCTGCGGCGCTGGAGGAGGATTCCAGTTCACCCGAGAGACGGGAACCTGCGGCATCGCGAACGTTGTAGAGGAAGGCGGACATGGGGAGTTTACCAGACGGTCACGGCGCTGCGCACGTCATTCATGGTCACGCTGCCGGCGCGCAGTTTTTCGGCGGCATCGTGGACGAGCAGCGGCAGGTTGCGCAGGCACATGGATTCATTCAGCGCCGCCTCATCCGCACCACGCGCGATCATCTGCGACCACTGCTCATCAACCGGCAGCATTTCAAACAGACCCATGCGGCCGATGAAACCGCGCCCGGCGCAGTAGAGGCAGCCCTGCGGCTCAAAACCATCCTGCCCCTCCAGTTCCGGCTGCGCGAGCAGGGCCGCTTCTTCGGTGCGGATCGCGCGCGGCTGAATGCAATGCCCGCAGCATTTGCGCACCAGCCGCTGTGCCACGGCTAGGCGCAGTGTGGAGGCGATGAGAAAACGCTCCACACCCATCTCGGCCAGACGCACCACCGCTCCGGCGGCTGAGTTTGTGTGCAGCGTGGAGAAGACCAGATGGCCGGTGAGCGCGGCTTTGATGGCGATGTCCGCCGTCTCACGATCACGAATCTCACCGATCATCACGACATCAGGATCATGCCGCAGCACGCTACGCAGGGCGCTGGCGAAGTTGACCTTGTCCGCGCTGTCCACCTCCACCTGCACGAGGCCTGGGATCTCATTTTCGATGGGATCTTCAATGGTGATGATGTTCTGCACTTCGGCGGCGATGAGTTCACGCAGCGCAGCATAGAGGGTGGTTGTCTTGCCGGAGCCGGTGGGACCGGTGAGCAGGATGAGGCCGTGTGGCTTGGCGATGGCCTCGCTGAACATGGCGTGATGCGTGGCGCTCATGCCCAGCGCACCGAGACTGAAGCGGCTGCTGTCCACGGCGAGCAGTCGCAGCGTGAGGCGCTCGCCATGCCTGGTGGGGATGGTGGCCACGCGCACATCGACCACGAGGCCGCGTGCTCCGGCTTCGCTATGACGGAAAGCACCATCCTGCGAGGCGCGACGTTCGGCGATGTTCAGCCCGGCGATGATCTTGAAGCGGTTGAGCAAAGCTCCATGCACGCTCATGGGCAGGCGGTAGGCCTCCTCCAGCACACCATCGACACGCAGACGCACCTGCAGCTCCTTTTCCCCCGGATTGAAATGGATGTCGGAAGCCTGACGCAGCATCCCGGCACGGAGGATTTCATTGGCGAGCTGGGTGGCGTCGGAATCTCCGTCTCCCGCATCCAGGCTGGCGGCGGCTTGTCCGCGCTCTGTGTAGCGTGTGAGGGTGCTGGTCCCGGCCTGGGGGGCATCGCGGTAAAGCCGGTCAAGAGCGCGGCCGAGTGATGCGGGCTCTGCCACCACGGCACGCAGGGGGTACTCAAAGTAACGCTGCAAGGTGCGGAGTGCTGCTTCATCATCCTGATGCTGGCAGGCCAGCCACACATGCCCCTCATGCACGGCAAAGGGCAGGAGTCTTCGTCTCAAGGCGATGCTCGCAGGTAGACGCAAGGCCTGCACGGAATCAATGCGCACGGCATCGAGATCGAGCAACGTCTGCGGTTTGTGAGGTGTGGGGGTCATGCGGATGCGGCGGAACGTGCCCTCATGCGGCTGGCGCGCTCAAAAACCTGCGCTGGCTTTCGGGCGAGGGCATTGACGGTCTGCTCGGAGATGTCTCCGCGCAGGTAGAGCGTGGCGAGGCTGTGCTCCATGGTCTGCATGCCCTGCTGCGTGCCGGACTCCATGGCTGAGTAGATCTGATTGCTCTTGCCCGTGGCGATGAGGTTCGCCACGGCTTGATTGGCCATCAAAATCTCCGCTGCGAGCACGCGACGACCCTTGGGTTCTTCATCTCCGTTGCCGCGTTGTTTTAGTCCCGGACCGTCCGCGACGACGAGATGCTGGGCGACGACGGCACGCAGGACGAGGGCGAGCTGGCGGCGGATGCCGTCCTGCTCGCCCGCAGGAAACACAGACACCATGCGCTCGATGGCTCCCACGCAATCGCCCGCGTGGACGGTGGTGAAAACGAGATGCCCGGTCTCCGCCGCCGTGATGGCGGTGCGGATGGTGGTGAGGTCGCGGATTTCGCCGACGAGAATGACATCGGGGTCCTGCCGCATGGCAGCGACGAGCGCGTCATTGAAGCTGGGGGTGTCGAGCCCGAGCTGGCGCTGATTCACCAGCGCGAGATTGGAGTGATGCACATACTCCACCGGGTCTTCGATGGTGATGAGATGGCAGCGCCGCGTTTGATTGATGTGATCCAGCAGCGTGGCAAGCGTGGTCGTCTTGCCGGAACCCGTGGGGCCTGCGATGACAACGAGCCCATAGGGCTGCAGGCAGAGCTGGTTCAGCGAGTCCGGCAGCCCCAGCTCCGACAGCGGACGAAAGCGGTCATCCAAACGACGCAGTGCGAGATGGATGCGGCCGCGAACCTTGTAAATGTTGATGCGGAAGCGCACGCCGCGCCGGCTGGTGAGGGCACCATCGTAGCTGCCGGTGTCACGCACGACCGGGCCGCTTGACTGGCCGGTGATTTCACGCGCCCAGCGCTCCATTTGAGCTTCCGGGATGGCTGGCGAAGATTCATCTGACCTGAGCACGCCCTGCACACGGAAGTAGGGAGGAGCATCACTGGCGAGATGCAGGTCCGAGGCACCGAGGTCGAGACAGCGGTCGAGCAGGGGTTCAAGCTGTTGGGCAGGCACGCTCATCGAATTTGGTGAGTGTGGTGTTCCTGCGGCACGTCATGGCCCTCCGTGCAGTGCGGGCACAGGCCGAAAAACTCCAGTTCATGGCGCACGGCTTTCCAGCCTGATTTTGCGGCGAGCTGCTGCTCCATCCTGTACAGTTCGGGCGGTGTCTGCACGGGCTGGAGTTCACCACAGTTCGTGCAGACGAGGTAGTCCGGCTGCGGGCCGGGCCGGATGATCTGAAAGTACTGCGCGCGTTCGCCGAGATGCATGCGCCGCACCACGCCTGCCTGCTCCAGCTTCAACATCAGGCGATAGAGGGTCACCGGGTTGAATTCCTTCAGGCTGGTCAAGTCTGCCCAGTAGGCGATGGCGGCAGGGGCAGAATGCGCGGTCATCGCGTGAATCAGGCTGCGGAGTGCGGGGGTGCGCCTGACCCCGCGCTCATGAAGCCTGACAAGAATCTCCTCAGCCGTACGGGCGGAGGCGTCTGCATTTGCGCTGTCATGATGAGTGTCCATGCGGAAGAGGGATCAGTTCAGAGCTGCATGGATTTTCTCCTGCCGAAGCCGGGATGGCCTGATCATTTGCTGAGGAGCATGGCGTGTGGGATTGTGGCCGGATGTGCCATGAAGCATGATTTTGGCACGTGGTGCGGCTGCCCCCTGCTGTGCAAGGGCACGCAGCCATTTGGTGGCCTGCGGTGCCGGCAGCCAGGGGCTGCCCTTTGGCAGTCTGCTGAGCATGTGGCGGCACTGGCTGCGGTAGTCCGCACCCTGGCACGCGAGGATCCAGTCTTCGTAGTCTGCCAGCCAGGTGGCAAACACCTGCGCGCTTTTCATGGTGGAGGCCGTGTCGTGGCAGAGCACCTCGGGCTGGTAGCAGCCGGGGATCACAGGCTCATGCAGATGATGAGAGGTGCAGCGGCCTGACGTGCGCACAAAGAGAAAGCCCGGCTGCGGATCATGAGCGCAGGGATACCAGCCAGCGCAGGCTCCGTGCAGTTCGATGATGCCTCCACGGTAATCAAGCCGATAACAACTCGTGCCCTTTAAGCCGGGGGACGGCAGTTTGATGAAGCCGTGCTGGACAAGCAGATTGCCACTCGTCATCACATCACGGCCCCAGAAGAACATCTGCTGAAGCAGCGCGGCTTTGAAGTCGCTCAGCAGTACACGCTGGCGGGAAATGGGGATGTCTTGTGACATGGATGGAAGGGGCTGGCTCATCACACGCGCAGGAGGGTTTTGGGCCATGGGTCGTCGAAGGTCTCGCCGCGCTGCCAGGCGGTGATTTCGTCGTCGGTGCAGAAGCAGGCCTGGAGGTCTTGCACGAAGATGGCGCGGTCATGTGCGGTGCCGATAACAGTGAGTTCGCAGGCGCGGTCGCCGAATTCGGGGTGGGTGCCTTGGAGCATGTCATGCAGCATGGCGATTTCCTCCGGAACGAGTTTGCCATCGGGATTGGTCACGAGCGCCGCCTTCCAGTAGGCCATGAGCTCCATCTCGATGCTGGCGGCGGCTTGATTCCACAGCAGGACATCGCGATCACGTGAGGGCATCCAGATGAATCCTTTGCTGCGGTGTATACCAGTGCCGAGTCGCTCGCGAAACAGGGTCCAAAGCCGCCGTGGATGCAGCGGACGAGGATCGGTGATGACGGTGCTGCCGAGGTCATAGCTGGCGGCATCTCCCACGTCATCATGCTGCCAGTCGGCGGCGAGATGTTGAGCACGGTCCATGTCGAAGCTGCCGGTGCCTAGAATCATCTGAGGCTTGATCCTGCCGTAGTTGACTGAGTAAAGCGCTGCGGAGGGATTGAGTGCCGTGAGTTGTTGGGCCATCCATTCGATGGCCTGGGGAATCAGCTTCTCGGTCTTGGTGAGCAAGATCACATTCGCCAGGCGGATCTGTGCGGACAGCAGCGGAGCCTGGGGCTGAGTGGCCTCACGGAGCAGACGCCCGCCGCCGTAGTCCTCCATGAAAGCTTTCGCATCAATGAGCGTGACAAAAGTGTCGAGCTTGAAATCAGGCCGTGCGCTGATCTCCTGGATCAGAGGCCCGGGATGGGTGCTGCCGGAGGTTTCGATGATGACGTGATCCAGGTCATCGCGCCCGCGCCAGGCATCAAGCACGCTAGCAAACGCCCCGCGCTGCGTGCCGCTGATGCTGCCGGTGTGGATGCTGGCGAAGTTGCCGCGCTGCTCGTTGAACCCTTCGGGATCGCGCACCAGATCGCCATCCACTTCCAGCTCGCTGAGGTCGTTGACGATCACGCCGAGGCGCGTTCCCTTGGCTTCGCGCAGGAGACGGCGCAGCAGCGTGGTTTTGCCTGAACCTAGGAAGCCGGAAATCACCGTGACCGGGAGGGTGTGGGGGCTGTCGCTCATCAGGTGCATCACAGGCGAAGGCGCAGCGTCCACTCGCGCACGGGGCTTTGGTTTTGAGGTTCTGCCATGCTCAGGCTCAGCGGCAGGCAGGCGCTGCCTTCAAAGTCGGGCAGGGCCATCAGCGTGGCCTGGACGCCGCTCCAACTGCCGAGAAAGCGCACCTGCCACACGCTGTCAGCATGCGTGGTGTGGCTTTGTTTGACAGCAGCTCCACGTGCGGTGCCAGAAGCGGGTGCGGATTGTTTGGAGGAGGGGCCTTCATCCACCACGATCATGCCGTGCTTGCGCAGCAGTGCGCCGATCATCACGACGGCCTCGGAGCGCTGCATGGCATCGCTGCCGTCTTCGCTGAACGCGGCCAGTTTGCGCTTCATGTCCGCCTGCTCGGTCTTCAGGCGTTGCAGGTCAGCGGCGAGCGCCTGCGGATTCAACCTCATGGGGCCGACTTCTTCACGCAGTTTGTCGCGCTGCTGGCTGGCCTTGGTCAGCGCGCTGAGATGGGTGCCATTGATGAAGACAGCATAAACCGCCAGCACCAGCGCACCCGGCAGCACCAGGAGCAGGAAGCGTTCACGCGCGGTGAGCGAGGGCTTGTTCTTCGGCTTCATGGTGTGCTGGAGGCTTGAGTGTTTGGGCGGGTTGGGGAGCTGCCATCGAGCCTCAGCGGAATCTCAAAATCCCAGGTCGGCGTGCCGCCCGCGAGCCGTGCCGTGGTGCGTGCCGGGCGCACGCTCCAGCCTAGCGGCGTGAGGCGTGCGCCAAGTGTGCGGGAGAACTCGGCGGCAAGTTCTTCATGTGTGCAGAGGCCGGAGATCAGCGCCTCCATGCCCGTGTAGCGGGAGCCTGCCGGGCTGCCTGCACCGGCGGGCTCCTTCAAGCTGCGTACCAGCAGGCCGGAGGGCCGCAGCTCGCCCACGGCGGCAAGCATCGCGCCAAAACCACGCAGGGCTTGGCTTTGCAGACGGCGGGCGGATTCCAATTCGGTGCGCAGCTTGCTGATGTCTGCGGATGTTTGCTTCAGCTCGGCACGCTGTTTGGCCACGGCACCGAGTGTTTTGACCTCCTCCTGCGCCTGGTGAAGCTGTCGCTCTGAGATCCACCAGTGTGCCAGGCACAGCGCAAGGGCGATGGTCGCCGTGCTCACGGAAAGCCACACGCGCTTCACCGCGCTCATCGGTTGTGCCGGCGGCAGCAGCACAGGGACTGAGGGCGTGGGCGCGTTGAGAGTCTGATGCCAGGACGTGAGCCACGAGCGCAGCGTTTCATCTTCATGCAGGCTGTGCACCTCGCAGTCCGTGACGAGTGCCTGCGGCTTTGCAGTCAGCATCATGCGCGCGCTGCCCGTGGCGGGAAAACGCGCCATGACCGATGTGAGCGGCGCGCTTTCATCGACCGCCAGGATGTCGAACGCGCCACTGGCCCGGTGAATGAAGAGCAAATCATGCCAAAGTTCGAAGCGCTCCGCCACCGTGCCAAGCTGCATGACAAGGCCGCCCGGATGAGCGATGCCCTCCAGCCGCGCGCCACGCCGCACGACTTCAGCCTCAATCTCGGCGCGCATCCGCTGGCTGATCTGGGTGACCCACCAGGCCTCCGCGCCGCTTGCCGCCGCCATACGACAGGCAGCGGTCTGGCTCGTCATCGCAGGCAGTCCGGTCAGCGCCTCCGCTTCAAACGCGAGCGCTGAGGAAAGCTCTGCTTGATTCAAGCCCTGCAAACGCCCCGGTGAAGTCTCCACGATCGCCGTGGCAGCGGCTGTCGTCATCACCCAGACACGACGCGGAGCCGCCTTCACCAGCCCAAGCGCCGCCAGCGTGAGCGAAGCCACATCCACCCCATGCGCAGGCGGCACCGCGTGCCCCATGCCGCACAGCAAACCGCGTGAATTGAAATCACCGCGCGCGATCAAGTGGGGAGTGACGAGGAGGATCGTGCGGCTCATGGGACGGTAAGCACGATTAGCCGGGCGTTGACATCCGCGCGGAGATTGGCATGAACGATGGCGGATTTGCTCTCGACACTGCTATCTTTGCCTGTGTCATAATAGGCTCGCATCACCCGCTCACCGGGCGTTGTGGAAAAGTTGATGAAGAACGTGCCCGCAGTGAAGACTTCTTCGTGATGCAGTACTTTGATCCTCCCGGTTTCCGGATCTGGCCCAAACAAGCGCACCACAATTTGGTCAGTGTCCACTGGGGTGGCCAGCGTGCCATCCGCATTTCTGACCTCAACGATTATATGCATTGTGGCTACTGTTTCTGGCGGTGTATAGGCGTTCAGGTCTATGTCATAACCAGTTTCAGACGGTCGCCCCGAAGGGTTGGCTCCGGGGGAATAGACTTGTCCAATTTCCTGCCCAGCAGCGGAAATGGGAGTGTTGGTGACTGTGCGCAGCAGCGCGCTGGGATAATCCTCCAGCGCGCCATTAGGCGAGACCAGCGCAGAACCCCATCCGTCCTTCAACTCTCCATCTGGAAAAGAGGATCGTAAATAGGGGCCTCGCCATCCGGTAGCCAGAATCACATCCGGATCTTCCTGCGCCGAATCATCCACATTAGCTGCGGTGGCGCGGCGGGCTTCGTAAATGGCCATGGTGTTCACATTCTGCCATAGTTCACGCAGAGTAAAAATTTGCCCGTCGTCGGCGGCCCTTGGCGGACGCCCCAGATCATTCAGAAACCCGAAAGCTATCGGGACGCTATCAGTATCGCGATAGTCAGATGGGCCTATTACCGATTCACGAATGTCGCTCATGACCCGTATGGTCATCTCATCGCGGGTCTTGTTGACCATGCCTGAAGAAGTCGTCAAAACCACAGAGGAGAGAACGATGAGGATGGTCAGCACGACGAGCAGTTCAAGCAACGTCAAGCCAGCCATGCGGTGACGGCGTGCTGCGGCTCCGGCATTGTTGTGATCGCTGTGCATGTGCATGGACTGGCAGAGAGGGCGTACGATGTTTAAAGAACCCCGCCCGGCTTGACCGGGCGGGGCCATGAGGCACCCCGCAGGATGCGAGGTGCGGAAGACTTTGGCATCAGACGATGCCTGTCAGATTACAGCTGGTTTGCGTTGAAGAACTCAGAGACGTGATCGCCACCATTGGCGAGGCCGTCGTCGTGCATGGCGAGCACGCCGACGAAAATAGCTTTGTCCAAGGCTGTGCCGTCATTCGCCACTTTGTAGATGGCAAGATAGCGGGCATAGACGACGTCAGGACCCGAGCCTGCCACATCACCAAAGTGATACGGTGCCTCATTGGTCGTGCGGCCAATCAGTTCGCTCTTCTGACCGATGCCGAGGGCAACGTAGGTATCACCTGCACCACCATCAGGACGCAGAAGCGCTTCGACGGTAGTTTCCGTAGCGACAGCGACGGAAGGCGTGCCTGCCGTGAGGTCGAGGTCAGCGGCGGCGTCATACGGGTTGAAGGTGGTATTGCCACCAGCCGTATCAAGGGTCGCCTTCGTGTCATAGAGCCCCGCAAGCGATGTGATGCCCGCATTGAACAGAGCATCACGAGTGTCTGCCGTCAGCGCTGTGGCGGTGAGGCCAGTCGTGCCCGGCAGATAGTCAACCAGTGCCACGCCGTTGACGAGATTGTCAAGGTTCGCGGGCTGCTTGAAGTAGATCTGCTCAAACTCCTGGATGCGCTTGTTCGCTTCCGGGATGTTGGTGGACGCCGCCGCCGTGTGAGCACGCGTGAGCATGTTCGGCAACTGCGGGATGAGAATACCGGCGAGGGCAATCAGGATGACCAGGACGACCAAGAGTTCGATGAGCGTCAGGCCTTTCTGGTTGTAACGACGCGCCAGGCGTGTCGCGAGAATATGGGATACCTTCATTTTGTTTGTCTGTGTGTTGGTTTGTGTGTGAAGGGCTCCGGGTTCTGCGACCTCCGGCCTCGATTGTTTTCCGGCGGTGTTTGTCACCGCCCGAAAGGCTGTGCCTCAGTGCGCGCCGGTGGGCGGCATGGGGCCGAAATGGATGGAAAAAAGCTCCTTGCTGCGCGGGCAGCGAATCTCAATGCGGCTCCCCCGACGGACGAAAAGCAGCCGGCCTGCGCCAGAGCGGAACTCACCTTCGGGGAGCTCACAGACAGTCCCGTCCGCGCGCTCCACCGACAGGATGAGGGGTGCAGGTTTGCGAGATGTGTTGGGAGAACCAGCATGGGACATGTGCAGAGCAGGGATTTCAAAAATGAACTGAAAAGAGGACGGAAGAAGGGGCCGATGCGTCCATTCGATAATGCATTTAAGTTGCGTTAGGTCAATATCTATTGCAACATATTTGCGTTACAAAAACTCCACTCACTCATGCACCTAATGACATCGAAGCTCCCAGTCACCGTCCTCTCCGGCTTCCTCGGAGCTGGAAAAACCACCTTGCTCAATCACATCCTGCGAAATCGCGAGGGGCGCAGAGTTGCCCTTATCGTGAATGACATGAGCGAGGTCAATGTGGATGCCCAGCTGGTGAAGGCAGGCGATGCCCAGCTCTCCCGCACCGAGGAGAAAATGGTGGAGATGAGCAATGGCTGCATCTGCTGCACGCTGCGTGAAGATCTGCTCAAGGAAGTCTCAAAACTGGCCGGCGAAGGGCGTTTCGACGCTCTGCTCATTGAGTCCACCGGGGTCTCTGAACCGATGCCCGTGGCCGAAACGTTCACCTTTCAGGATGAGGAGGGCCGGTCGCTGTCTGATCTCGCGCAACTCGACACCATGGTCACCGTGGTCGATGCACGCAACTTCCTGAATGACTACTACAGCACCGAAGATCTTCAGCAGCGCGGGCAGGCGGTGTCCAAGGAGGACGGTCGCACGATTGTCCATCTGCTGACGGATCAGATTGAATTCGCCAACGTCATCCTCATCAATAAAACGGATGTCGTAAGCGCCGAGGAACTCGGCGACATTCGTGGTGTCATCCAGGTTTTGAATCCGAAGGCAAAGGTCTATGAAACGCGTCAATCCGAAGTGCCGCTGAATGCCGTGCTGAGCACCGGACTCTACGCAGAGGAGGAGTCGGAGCAGGCTGAAGGCTGGCTGGATTCCTTGAACGGTCACACGCCGGAGACGGAGGAGTATGGCATCAGCAGCTTCATCTACCGTGCCCGGCGGCCCTTTCATCCGCAGCGTTTTGACGCCTTCATGCGTGCAGCATGGGAGGGCGTCATCCGGGCCAAAGGCATGTTCTGGCTGGCCACGCGCATGGAGCTCGCAGGCTACATCTCCCAGGCCGGCGTGCTGCGAGATACCCGCGCCATGGGCATGTTCTGGTCAGCCGTGGGTCGTGATGAATGGCCCACGGATCCCGCAGCACGCGCAGAGATTGAAGCCAATCTGCAAGAGCCACATGGAGACAGACGCACCGAAATCGTACTGATCGGGCGTGAAATGGATCAAGCCGCCCTGAAAGCCCAGCTCGATGCCTGCCAGCTCAATGACGCGGAAATGATGGAGGGACCGGAAGCATGGCAACAGCTGCCTGATCCATTCCCATCCTGGATTGCAGTGAATGAGTCGGAGGAATGATCTCAGGCTGCATATGCACGGCCTGAGATCGCTTGCGCCGAGCTGCGACAAGGACGTGGTGGCGGACGCCTCTGGAGCCACCTACTGGAGGCTTGCCTGAGGAATTGCAGCAAGCGTCATCAGGTGAGCCATGGCATCAGGCGGTGGAAATTCCTGCCCATGTTCCCACCGGCGAAGGCGCTGATGAATGACTCCCATGATAGCCGCCAAGCCCTTCTGATCCATGCCCTGACAACGCCGCGCCTTGAGCACGACATCGGCAGCACATTCATCAGGAGCAGGGTAGTAGCCAAGGAAGGAGACGATGGAAGGCCAGTCAGAGACGACAGGCTGTCGTTCGTCACGTTCCCAGCGCTCGTAAACCTCACGAAGGGTGCCGAGCTGGCGCGCCACATTTTCCTGACGCAAATCCAGGGCAAGCCTTCGATTGAGAAGATGCTCACCAAGCGTTACAGGGTGGGGGATCACTCCTTTCTTCTTGAGAATGAACGTCCTAAAAGCCTCCTGCTCAATCTTGATCGTAAAAAAGCAAAATGGCAAAATAGGGTGACACGTATTTCAGATAGTAGGTATCACGTTCACTTTCACTTTCAGTGATTTGGAAAGTGGTGGTTCAGCCCGTCCTTTGCCAATTTGGCAAGCTGATTAGCGGTGCTGCTCCATCATGGAGAACCACATCAAATTTTGCCAGACAATGTGACGCATGAGGACTGGCGCTAGGTTTTTCTCAGGCTACCTCTTCGCACATGAGAGCGTGCCTGCTGCTAGTTGCTTGGGTGTTTGTCCCGTTGCTTTCCCTGGCCGCCACAGATGTCTATGTGCAATGGGCCACGAGCAAATGGGGAGTGTCCGTTGTGGGCAGCAGATATGCCAAGAGCACCACGTGGGGAGAGACCGCCGATCCGGATCATGACGGCCTGCCCAACCTGTTGGGATACGCCTGCGACATCGACCCGACGAGGCCCAATCTAGCCAGCGACTGCTACCAGTTCATCGTCCCCGCAGAAGGTGTGCTCAGTTCCCGTTTCCCCCAGATCTACACTTTGCTGCGCACCGATGACCCGGATATGCGCATCACCTGCAAGCCTCGATCGATCAGCCGCCCCCAGTCAACACCATGCGCTGAGTCTGCGAGCCAGGGTAATAGCCGAGGAATGCTAAAACCAAAGGCCAAACCGACACGACGGGCTGGCTCTCATCCCTCCCAACGTTCATAAACTTCTCGAACGGTTCCTAGCCGCCCCGCTACATCTTCTTTACGCAACCCAAGAACCAGCCTCCGATTGCGAAGATGCTCGCTAAGCGTCACCTCTCCGATGGAGTAAAAAAAAGACTTGACCAAACTTGCTTATTTATGCAGAAAGACTCAACTTCAAGCCTAATTACTTATGCAAGCCATCACTCATCGTATTTTTGTCTTGTTTCTCCTTCTTTCCCTCAGCGGATGCCAAGCCCCGACGAAGAAAGAGGTTCTCTACATCCAGAAATTGGAAGCCATCAAAGGGCGGCACAGCAAAAACATCGATGAACAAACGACCGTTCACGTGGCAGCGTTTGACCGAGCCCGGCTGGACGCGGGACGCAACGAGGTGAATGCAGAATTTTACCAGGCATCTCAAATAGCTCAGCAAACAGGGCAGCCCCAACGCATCCGAAATACGGAACTGCTGCAGCAACTGTGCAACGGGGACTACGAATGGATGATCCGTAAGGGCCAGCTTCTCCTCCCCGAGCAAGCGTCGGTGCGTAAGAATCAAACACTGAGCACTTTTGACCGTGTGATCGGCACGGAGACAACGTTGCCTGGCGGCCAATAACCCGGCGCTTTGCCCCTCTAGAAAACGACGCTTATGGACTTTGACGAAATTCTCGACGGCATTCAGGACGAAGGGGCCGCTGTGCTCAAAGAGGAGGCCAAGAGCTTGTTTTTGCAGGCCAAGACGGACGGCTCTGCTTTCATCCGTGAGACGGCGCTGCAATTGGAGACCTTGCTGCGTTACCGCGCGCAGGGATTGCTGGACGAGGACGATGTACGGACGTTTTTCGAGCAGCAGAAGATCATCGTCGAAGTCGAAAAGAATTTGGTGGACATGGTGGCTCGAGCCCGGCTGGAGAAAGTGACGAGCCGCCTTTTGGACATCACGCTCACCGTGCTCTTAAAGGCCATTATTCCTTTGTAACTTTTGGGGCAAGACGGGACACGGTGCAGTGCCCAGGTTGCCCGTGTGCCGCGCTCCCTCATCCTTTTCATTACCATTCCTTTTTTATGTCAAGAAAGCCTACTCCACCCACCGCTGGCCCGGGAGATGCCGCGCCCCAGGCCAGCCTTCGCACAGCCTTTGACCAGCTCGTCGCCAAGGCCGAAGCCGAAGGCGCCCGCCGTGCGGCTGTGGCCGCCCAGCCAGCTAATGTGGAGGAGGAGCTGACCGAGTTGGCGGAAAAAGCCGCTGCTGTGGAAGGCGGCGTTGCGCCGGGCATCGTCCTCAGCGAAAACGTCGAGAGCGATGCCCCTTTCTCCCCCGGCCAAGAGGGAGCGGAGGCAATTGACTGGGAAGAGCGTTGGGACGCGACGGGCGGCGAGAAAAAAACGCCTTCGGATGAGCTCCCGAGCCCCGAGGATCTCGCTGAAGAATTGCGCCGCCTGCAAGAGCGGGCCGATACCGAGGAAGGCACCGGCGAAGCGGACCCCACCCAGGAGGAGACCGAGGAGGAAGAACTCGCGCGGCTGCAAAAAGAGGCCGATGCCGAGGACGGCTCCCGCCCGCTGGATGCGGAAGGCAGCGAGACCGCGCGGGACGTAAACCACGAGCCCCAAACTAAAGGCGTCCCCTCGGAAGTTGGGGTGGTTGTGCCCGGCGCGGGCCCCGCGCCCAAGGTGACGAAGAATAACTTGGCCGCGCTGCTCGCGGGGGGGGATGGCGATGTGGCTCCCGGAGGAAAGCGGATCGGCGAAGGCGGCGTCATCAATCCCGCCGATGGGGACTTGGATAAGGACGGTGTGGAGGACGATTATAGGACGAATTACTTGGGCTGGTTCACCGGCCTCGGGGGGAGCGAATTGCGTTTCCTGCTCTGCGTCCTCATTGCGGGCTTTATCGGCGCGGTGTGTGCCAATCTCATCGGCAAGAAAATCATGGTCATGGATTTTGAGGCGGAGGTGGCCCAGCCGCTGGGTTATTTCTCGGCGGGCTTCATCGGAGCCATCGCTGCCGGACTGGGCGTGTATTTATTAGCCAATAGCAACACCACTCAGCGCATGCGCACGCTTTTCTTTGCGGTGGGCTGTGGTCTCTGCGGGCAGATCATCATTGCCAAGACGATCAGCACCATTGAGGACTCGGTGGGTAACAAAGGGCAAAGCCAGCGGGCGATGAAAGCCCTCTTGGAGCTCAAAGAGAGCATCGCGCAGAAAGGGAACACACAAGAACTCGCCAGCGCGGAGAAAGCGCACGATTGGGTCATCACGCTGATCGACCGGGCGAGGGCAGCGGAGAGCGAAGGGGACTTTGAACTTCGCACGCAGATTGAGGGGCAGGCCGTCGATCTCGTCACAAATATCATGATCCTCAGCCAGACGTATCCCGACAAGGTGGTGAACTTCATTGGGCGCATTATCGCATGCTCCGAGGAAGCGGGTGCAGACAAAGTGAATAGATACGCCATCGATAGCCTCGTGGCCATGCGCATCCCGGATACGGTGGAAGACGCTCAGGGCATCGCCGAGGATCGGCTGTACATCCTCAATCAAATCAAAGATTTCGACCCGGCAAAATTGAAAGAGCTAGAGGGCAGCGCCCCCGTGGAAATCCCGCCCCTCGCTACGCCCGTTAGTGTGAGGACTGTGCCCAATCCCCCCACGGTGATCGGCGAGGTGATGAGCAAACAAGATAGCGCTCTATCCCAAATTTTTAATACGCAGATGTTGACGATCCCTGATCTCCACTTGCCGGAGCCGGCACAGTCCATCTCGCTCATCCCGAGTGAATCCACCGGCAGCGGGGGCCGCGCGCCAGCCAGTATCAAGCCCGGAGCCGGAACCACCGCGAGCGGACAAAATGCCCCGCCCGCGCCCGAGGGCACCGCGCCGAGCGGAGGTGTCGCGCCACCGCCCCCCGCCGCGCCGGGTACGGTGACCGCACCTTCGGCGAGCGTGGCGGGCTTTGGCGGACGCGTTTACCTGGAGGTGGATCGGCAAACGCTGAGCATGGAGGTGAGTTCTTGGAAAAAATTGCTGGGCTTGGAGTCTTACACCTTCATCCGCACGCGGGCACCCAGTAATCCCGACGATGATGAATGCCGGGTTTTATATTATTACGAGGGGGATGCCGCCGGGGCTCAGGCATTGTATGATACCATCGTGGGGCATCTTGGAGAGGTGCAACTGGGAGCGCGGCGGGGCGTGGTGAAGGTGCCGGGCATCAAAGGAGCCCGGCCCAAACATTTCGATCTACGCATCGGTAGCAAAGTTGCGGAGGCACTGAAGGCCAAAATCGAGGCCACCACCCCAAAGCCTTAAACTCAGAACATCCAAAAACAAAAAAACAATGTCACTTCCTATTTCACCAGCCGCCGCCCGCAAAGCCTGCCAATGGCTGAAGCAAAACTTCGGGCAAAAGATGCAAAACGCCGTGAGCAACACGCCTTTCACCATCGATCACCTCTGCGCCATCGTGTGCCAGGAGACGGCGTACCGCTGGCTGCTCTGGGTGCAGAAAGGCGCCACGCCACAGCAAGTGCTGGCCGCCTGCGTCCTTGATGGAAGTGGAGATGCGCCCAACTCCAGCCGCAATCCTTTCCCGCAAAATACGGCGCAGTTTCGCCAGATGTATGGGAGCGAGTTTACCGCGATGCTAGTGAACGAGGGAAATAAGATGCGGCAACTGATGGGCTGGGGGCCGGTGAACTGGATTTATAAAGGCTACGGCATTTTTCAGTATGATTTGCAGGCCGTCGGAGTGAATGAGGCATACTTTCGGCAGCGGAAGTGGTATGATTTCGATGCGTGCCTCGGACTGGTGATGGGGGAACTCCGGGAAAAAGGGGCCTGGGTCGAACAACGCTTCCCAGACGCGCGGGGACAGGAAAAGCTGCGGCTGACTTTTAAAGCGTATAACGGGAGCGGTCCTGCGGCGGAGAATTATTCGCGGAATGTGATGGAATATGCGGTGATCTCGGCAGGAGTGCAGGTGGCGCTGGCCCCAGCTACGCCGACGCCGACGCCGGTGGTGGAGAGTCCCCGGAGGCCGGTGGTGACTTCGATGGAATTTGAGATGGCGCTGGGGGCAAGCGGAGAACTGCTGGAGGGGGCATTGATCGTGCGCGGGGAGAACCGAGCGGTTTATCTAAATACGCGTGCGGTGAGCGGGCGGGCGGGATGTCAGACGGTAAATAGCCAGTGGGAAATGGGGAAAGGCCCGCTGCCCGCGGCGGATATTTATACGGTGGATACGATGGGCGACCTGCCGGAGAGCAATGGGCAGCAAGGGCTGCGCTTTGCCATTCATCCGCTGACGGTGAAGAATGCGACGACAGGGGCGACGCGATCGGGCTTTCATCTGCGGGTGGCGGAGGACGGCGAAGGGACGAGCGGAGGGATCGCAGTGTTGGATCCAAATGATTTTCGCACTTTGCGCACGCTGCTGGAGGAAGCCCGGGCGGCGGGAGCGGAGACGGTGCCGCTGAAGGTGGTTTATACGGCGGGAACGGTGGCTATCCCGACGCCCAAGACGACAAAGCTGCAAGCGGTCTTTTCCATGGCGCTGCGGGATACAGCGAAAATGCTGTATGGGACGCTGACGATCACGGATGACGAAGGTGCCCTGCTTTACGAGGGGCGGGCGACGAGTGGCTTGGCAGGCTACCAGCATTCGGGAGCGTTTTGGACCGTCGGTCGAGGCGTCGTTCCTCCCACTGGAGACGAGCGCTTTATCATGATGAACGTCTGGAACAATGACGCCCCGATGGGAACCAGATACCAGATCACCCCCGAGCGGGTGTGGAACACTACACGCACGAAGAGCCGTAGCGCCTTCCGGGTGCATTTCGACCAGGGGAATCCAGGAAGCGCCGGGTGCATTGTGACGCCGTCGAGGGCAGACTATGACCGGATCATCGCGCTTTTTGCGGCGCTCAAGAAGAAGGGCGTGGAGAAAATTCCCCTGGTGCTGGATTATACTTAGTGCGGAGAAGGTGCTGGATTCCGCTGGCCGAGAAGGGCAGAGATTAGATGGGATGAGGAGCGCGTGATTATGAAAATCGAGCTTTTTCGTTTCTTGCTGCTGGAGGAAACGGGGGCTGGTAACTGCCTGACAAGAATGGCACTTGATTAAGAGGGGCAATCGTGAGTTTTGGAGGTAGCGGGCACGCTTTGAGCGCGGCGGGGCGGGTTGCAGACGCTGCTGGTAGGATGTGGCATGCTGCGGGGTGCTGGGTTTGCTTTCCGGATAGGAATGACCATACCCAGGGTCGCCTCGCCCAGGCTCGACTGACCCTGGGCTTAATTACGTAGCACCGTTGGTGCTGGTGTGTGGTGGCGCGAAATGATGAAAGGGAGCGGCATCTGCGCAGGAAAACCTGGAATTCCTGACATCGTGGACCCCACGATACCCGGCCTTATTCAAGTGCCATTCCGGCCTGACAAGATAGCGGCAATCTTGACTTCGGGCCATGGGCTGAGTCGATCCAACGTCTAAAATTGAGAGCATCATCCCCGCGCGCAGATTTCCACGCCAGCAGGTCCAGCAACGGTGGGTTCAGCAGGCGGTCTTTGGATAAGGCCTTTTTACCTCCACACCTCATCCTTCGCGGGATCGGCAAGAAGAACTGGCTCTTTATCGGCGATGCCGACACAGGCCAGCGAAGCGCGGTGCTGTTCACGAACATCGAAGCGTGCCGCAGCAGTCTCTTCGCCCGCAGGGTAGTAGCCGAGGAATGACAGGATGCCCTGCCACTCGAAAACGATAGGCTGCCGTTCGTCGCGCTCCCATCGGTCGTAAACCTTTCGTAGAGAACCGAGTTCCCGGGCGACTTGCTCCTGGCTCAGGCCCAATGTGAATCTGCGATTGCGGATGTGCTGCCCCAGGCTTCTTGGATGGTCGATCAATCCTTTCTTGCTCAGCATGCACGATGTAAGTGCTGCGGCGGCCACCCGAATCGTGAAAAAGCAAAATGGCAAAATAGGGTGCCGTGCATTTCAGAAGAGCCTGCGCAGCAGGATGCATTTAGTATTCAGGTGGTTAGCAGCGACTTATCCTTGGATACTGTGGCACGGCTACCAACATCCAATGGGTCGGGAACCGACACTTCACGCGCGGTTCATTGCGGCGCAAGAAGCTTCATCAAGGTGTCCGCCAGTTGAAGCTCGGTGAACGGTTTGTCCAGGCGGCTCTTCACGCCCAACTCCGCAAATTCGCCGACCTGCGGCTCTTCCAACCGCCCGCTGGAGATCACGATGGGGATGTCGGGGAGCATGCGCCGGACGACGCGAACAAAGGTGAGTCCGTCCATATGAGGCATGTGCAGGTCTGTGATGATGAGGCGCAGATCCGTGAGGTGTGACGCCACCTGAATCAGGCCGTCCGCGCCGTCCATAGCGGTCAAGGGCTTGAAGTTCAGCCGCTGCAGCACCTCTTGCCCCATCTCACGCACGAGGGCTTCGTCGTCCACTATCAGAACGGTTTCACCCCGTCCGTAGGATCGGGTGGTGGGTTCACCCATGTGGGTTGTTTCTACATTGCTGCCGGTCTGTTCGGCGGGCAGATAGGCGGCGAATGTGGAGCCCTGTCCGGGTTCAGAATAGACGTGTAGAAAACCACCATGACCTTTCACAATGCCCAGTACGGTGGAGAGGCCCAGCCCCGTGCCTTTATCCGGACCTTTGGTGGTGAAAAAGGGATCAAATATGCGGTCGATGATGTTCGGTGGAATGCCCGTGCCGGTGTCGCGCACGCGCAGCACCACATGCCGTCCTGGCCTGGCATCCGGGATGGCGCTGGCATAGGCGGCGTCCACATCCATGCATAGCGCCTCCAACGTGAGCGTGCCGCCATGTGGCATGGCATCACGGGCGTTCACGCAAAGATTAAGCAGAACCTGATGCACCTGCGTGGCATCGCCCAGCACTGTGGGCAAGTCTGGTTCGGTGTGGATGATCAGATGAATGTTCTTGGGGAAGCTGCCCTTCATCATGTTCTCCAATTCCGCCACCAAACGAGCGGGCGGGATGGAGGCGCGCTCGCCCTCAGCCCCTTTGGCGAAGGTCAGCAACTGCCGCACCATGTCTGCTCCACGTTTGGCGCTGGTTTGAAACATGTCGATGATGTTCGACTCCGCAGGATACCTCATCTTGAGGAGTTCCATGCCCATCAGGATGGGTGACAGGGCATTGTTCAAGTCGTGCGCGACTCCGCCGGCCAGCGTGCCAAGGGATTCCAGTCGTTGTGAACGTATGGCGTGGCGTTCATGCAGACGGCGTTCGGTGATGTCCTCACCCAGGGAGGCGACGCCAATGATGTTGCCCGCTCCATCCCGCAGCGTGGTGTTGTTCCAGGCGATCTCACGAAGTTCACCTGCCTTTGTTTTGATGGGATTTTCGTGGTGGGCCGGAATTTCGCCAATACTGGCGGTGTCATCAAACATCTTCCTGAGTGCCATGTCTGTCTCAGGGATGAACAACGCAAACCAGTCCTGCCCAATCACCTGCTCTCGTGACTGGCCGGTTACGCGAAGGAGGCAGTCATTGCAGAATGTGATCCTGCCATCGAGATCCAGCGTCATGGCAATGAGTTCAACGTTTTCCAGCATCTCGCGGAAGCGGCGCTCTGAAGCTCTCAGCTCATGCTCAATGCGGCTGCGTTCAGTGATGTCATGCGAAATGCCGATGGTGCCGATGATGGTGCCGTGGGAGTCGCGGTAGGGAGCCTTGGTGGCCAGATAGAGGCGCTCCACTCCGGCGGCGCTCAGGCGTTCCTCATTGATCTGGGTCTGACCGGACTCACGTACGGCGAGATCGCTGGCCATCACCCTCTGGGCACCTTCAAGATCAAAAAGCGCGGCATCGTCCTTGCCGATCACCTCAGCAGCGGGCCTTCCAACGAATCTGGCGGCGGCCTCATTGAACAGCAGATAGCGGCCTTGGAGATCCTTCACAAAGACCGCGTCGGGCGTTCCATCTGCCACCGCGCGCAACAGATTCGCCGTGCGTCCCAGCGCCTCTTCCGCCTGCTTGCGAGCGGTGACGTCATTCATGATGCCGACGAAATGCGTGATCACCCCATCGTTTGTCAGCACGGGGGTGATGGTTTGGTCTCCGTAGTAAAGGCTCCCGTCCTTCCGGCGGTTGGTGAATTCTCCCGCCCATGCTTTTCCGGCGAGAATCGTCTGCCATAGGTCACCGTAAAATGCCGGGCCATGCTGGCCGGACTTCAGCAGGCCGGGGCTTTTTCCAATCGCCTCTTCGAGCGCGTAACCGGTCATCTTGGTGAAAGCCGGATTCGCCCACAGGATGATGCCTGTGGGGTCGGTGAGAATCACGGCATTGGCTGCTGTCTCCAACGCGGTGGCCTGCAAGCGCAACTGCGCCACACTCGAGTGGAGCTCATCCGTGCGCTTCAGGAGTTCTTCGTTCTTGTGCTCCAGCTTCTTCACCAGCAGCCCGTTGTATTCCTTCATCAGGCTAAGCTCTTGTGGCTGCTCGAGCACGTTCAACGGGCGGGCGGGTCTCTGAAGCGCCGCATGAAGCGACCGCACAATGTCTTTGGCTGATGCCGGCTTCCTGAGAAAGGAGTCTGCGCCGAGTTCCAACGAGAGCTTTTCGTCGCTGGGGGAGGTGTAGGTGGCGGTATAAAAAATGAACGGCAGGTTGTGGAATCGCTCGCTTGCCCGCACCTCGTAGCAGAACCGGTAGCCATCCATATTCGGCATTAGAATATCGGAGATGATCGCATCCACCTTCTCATGCTCCATTAATGCGAGCGCTTTCTCGCCATCAGCCGCATCGAAAACCGTCAGTCCATCAGCCTCCAAGGTCACCCTCAGCAGTTTCAGATTGGTGGAATTGTCGTCGGCAATGAGAACGTTCATGAAGGAGCTTTGGGTTGGGCTATGGCCTTTCGTTTCGCCACCACCGCCTCAACCTGTTCTGCCAGAGTGCGAGTGTCGATCGGCTTGATCAGATAGGCGTCACAACCCGCTTCAAGCGCGGCTGCTTTGGGAAACATTTCATGGAACGCCGTGACAGCGACGACTGGAATGTCAGACGTTTCGGGGTCGGCCCGGAGCTTGCGAACCAGCGCCAGGCCGTCCATGCCTGGCAGCGACAGGTCCAGCAAAATCACCTCGGGCCGGTCCCTCTTCAGGGTCAGGAAAGCTTCTTCAGCAGCTTCGGCATCAGTCACCTCCAGACCAGCGGCGGTCAGCACACGGTTGGCCAGTTTTAGCTGGGGTGGATGGTCCTCGATAACGAGGATTTTCATCTGGGTGCGTTCAACGGCGCCAATGATGCGCTTCAAGAATCCGGCGACATGTACGGGCAACTGGCGTGTGTCGATCGGTTTGGTGATGTAGCCATCACAGCCCGCCGCATGGGCTTTGGCGGCATCACCCTTCATCGCAAAGGCGGTCAGTGCCACGATGATGATGTGCCGGGTCTTTTCATCATTCTTCAATTGCCGTGTCAGGGTCAGTCCATCCATGCCAGGGAGCGCAATGTCCATGAGGATCAGGTCGGGTGGTGTTTGTTGAATGACCAGCAGCGCTGACTCGGCATCCACGGCCTGCAGAACGCGATAACCTTCGAACTCGAGCAGGTCGGAAGCGAGCTTCAGGTTGGTCGGGTTGTCGTCCACGACAAGAATTCGCTCGCTATTCATGGCTCCTCCTTCCCGGTGATCAAGGGCAGCACGACGGTAAAGGTGCTGCCCTTGCCCACTTCACTCTCGACCTCGATGCTGCCGCCCTCCAGCTCCACCAGCTTGCGTGTCAGAGCGAGACCAAGGCCAGTGCCTTCGTAGTGGCGCGATGTGCCAGACTCGAGCTGCTCAAACTCAGTGAACAGGCGACGGATGTCCTCGGACCGGATGCCGATGCCGGTGTCATGAATAGACAGTTTGAACTGATGCTCCCCATGCCGCGCTGCCATGATGTCCACCATGCCGCCATCATCGGTGAACTTGATGGCGTTGGANNAGGAGGTTGTAGAGCATCTGCTTGAATTTTTGCTGGTCGAGCGTCACGCACTCCATGTCCGGAGCGATCTTCGCGCTCACCCGAATGTGTTTCTTCTCCGCGATCGGCTTGGCCACGGCACGAACTTCATCCACGGCCGCCTGGAGCCGGAACACCTCGCGAACCAGTTCCATCTTGCCCGCCTCAACCTTCGCCAGGTCGAGTACGTCATTGATGAGCTGGAGGAGGTGCTGGCCGCTGTTCAGAATGTCCAGCAGATACTCCTTCTGCTTGGCGTTCAATGCACCGGGCTTGCCGTCGGCCAGGAACTCTGCAAAGCCGATGATACCATTGAGAGGGGTGCGCAATTCATGCGACATGTTGGCCAGGAAGAGGTTTTTCGCTTCGGCAGCCTGCTGCAGTTCGACGTTCTTCTCATGCAATGCCTGCTCGATCCGTCGGCGTTCGGAGATGTCGCGGATCGCGCTGGACACCAGAGTTCCGTCCTCCGTCTCCAGCGGGCTGAGGCTGATCTCCACTGGAAACTCCGTGCCATCTTTGCGCAGGCCGAAAAGGTCCAGGCCCGCCCCCATCGCGCGCGTCTTCGGCGCTCCGACGAAGCCGTCGCGATGGCCGGGGTGTTTCCGACGAAAGCGCTCAGGCACCAAAATCTCCACTTTCTGGCCAAGCAGTTCCGCACGGGGATAACCGAACAAGTTCTCGGTCTGTGCATTGACCAGTAAAATATCACCGTCGCCATTGGCGATGACGATGGCGTCTGGTGCGGACTCCAGCAGGCCACGGAATTTTTGCTCTGCTTTCTTGCGTTCACTGATGTCGCGAATGGCGCTCATCACCAGCGTTCCTTCGTCTGTTTTCAGCGGGCTGAGACTGATTTCCACCGGAAACTGCACGCCATCTTTGCGCAGGCCATAAAGCTCCAGCCCCGCGCCCATGGTGCGGGTGCGTGGCTGGTCAAAGTAATTAGAGCGGTGCCCGACATGGCCGCCACGATAGCGAGCTGGCAGCAGCACTTCCACGAGCTGACCGAGGAGTTCACCATGGGAATAACCGAACAACTTTTCCGCCTGCGTATTGGCGAGCACAATGCGACCGGCGGAGTTTGCCATGATGATGGCATCCGGTGTGGATTCCAGCAGGTCACTGAACTTGGCTTCGACGAGTTTGGCCTCACGCAGCACCTTTAAGTGTGTCACATCCTTCTGACTCGACAGAATGTATTCGATCCGGTTTTGAGCATCGCGGATGAGCCTTCCCGAAATGGCGACATAGACCAGTGAGCCCGTTTTCGTGCGACGGATCGCTTCATACGTCGGAAATCCGCCCTCCACGGCCTTTTCCAGTATCAGGCGCTCCTCCTCCTTGCGCTCTGGCGCGACGATCAGGTCGTGAACTAAAGCTCCTGCTGCTTCCGCGCTGGTGTAACCGAAGACAGTCTCGGCTCCCGTGTTCCAATAAACCACTTTGCCATCTGGCGTCGTGATGATCACAGCATCGGGTGTTTCGGTCAGTAGCAGATGGTCAAATTGAGAATTCATTGTATGCTGTCTGCTGGTTCAAACCGCGTGCAAATGGAAAGGGAAATGCAGCCAGGCCACCTTCATTCTCCGAGTGCGTAGATGTTCGCCAAGAGTCCTTGGCTGATCAATTAATCCTTTCTTTCTCAAAATGAACGTTTTAAACGCTTCTGGGCTCAGCCGAATCGTAATTAAGCAAAATGGCAAACTAGGGTGATACATTTTTCAAGTGAGGGTGACGGCAGAATCCCAGCACAGTTCATGTTAGTTGGCGCAATGAATCCCTGTCAATAAGGCTTTTGATGCCAGTGATAGAGAACATGATATTCCCTCGTGCTCGACTCAGCCCCCGTCGGAATCCATGCCCATGCGCGATCGAATGGAACTGACAGCGAGCACGAGTCCTCGGTGTTCGTTCGCCAGGTAACACCTGTGATATTTCGCGTTGGCCGAGCTGCTTGAATGCATCCAGCGGATGCAGTTCAATCAGCCCAAAGGCAGTTCTTTTTAGGCCAACTGCCGTGTCTGTGCCAATCCTTTTCAAGTTCGCTGGAACATAATCTGGACCCCCTACACAAGGAGAGACCTACATCAAAAATTTGTGTCTGTGAGATGATGTTGACACGTTGCTGAGACTTACAACATGGGAAAAAACCTTATTCGGTTCGATAAATGTAATCTTTATGATTGGATAGGCTAGTGAAAAAAATGTTGAAACTAATTAAGCGCCTAGATATAACGTGCATCAAATGATAGCAATTACTCGTGCCATGTGGCGAACACAGAGTGAGATATTTAGGGATAGAGAAAAATATACCTCGCTAACGAATAAGAAAAACAACCCAAAAAGGTCGATGGAATACTTTCGAGGCAAACGAATTCTGCTATGGACGCGCAAACCTGGCCTTGGGGACATGGTGATGAATGCCATCTGCTGCGATATTCTCAGGAGGGAGCATGGCTTGGACGTATGGTTTGGCTGTCGTTACAACCCCTATGACCGTGATTTTCCCGAGATATTGAAGGGAATACCCTGCTACAAGTACCAGCCGGATTTGCGCACGCATCCGCTTCCCAACCAAGCCGAGCCAAGAGGTTATGCAGGAGGCAAGGACTATGCCGGGCAGAAGCATCCTTTCGACTTCATTCTGGATTTCCGCTACCACATGCATCTTGAGGTCAACACCCTCTTTCAATGCCTGGAGGAATTCGGGGTGTCCCGCATGAAAGTGCCTTGCGATGGTCTGCCGGTTCACAACCTGCCTGGCATCGGCAAGACCTACGATGTTGTTCTCAGTCCGGACTGCGGAGGATGGAAGCCGGTGAGGGCATACCGACGAGGGGATGACCTTGAGGCATTGCTGAACAAACGGGGGATGTCAGTGCTCAACCTCTCCAGAAGCGCCAGCCAAGCGAAGCTCAGGCTGCCGGAAATGCTGGCCCATGTGAAGGCGGCCAAGCTATACATCGGCGTGGAAACTGGTCCGACGCATCTGGTCTCCGGTGTCCACCAGCAGGCGCTGGTGTTGCAGTCAGGCATTCATAGGTCCGCTTTCTGGAATATTTATTCGCGTACGCATGTGGTGGAGAAGGACTGGCCATGTGGGGGAAGAAAATGCCAGGTCCGGAAACACGAGGAGTGTGTCATTCCGGAAGGGGTCTGCATGGACCGGTATGGCCCTGAGGACATCGCGGAACTGGCCTGTGAACTGATCTCAAACAAATGAGCTTTGAAACATCCAAATGCACGGCGCGCAGACTTGCGCAGGGCCACTTGCTTAAGCTGGTGGGAAATGGAATCGACATAGGTGCCGGCAGCGACCCTTTCCGTCCGCTCTCCGGCGTGTGCCGGCCGTGGGACAAAAAAAGCGGAGGCGGAGATGCCACCGAACTCAAAGGCCTGGAGGCAGGTTCCCTGGACTATGTCTACGCCTCTCATTGTCTTGAGCATCTGCCTGACCCGGTTGAGGCCCTGAACCGCTGGGCAGATGTGATACGCGGCGGAGGTTTCATGTATGTGGCTGTTCCCGACTTTGATCTCTATGAGGGAGGGGCGGGCATCCGCAACAAGTTCCACAAGACCGCTTTTTCACTGCACCGGTCGACGGATCCGTCGACACCGCTCTACAACGTGGCGTCGCTGCTTCTCGGCACCCTGTCTTCAAGACTGAGGCTTTGGTACATCGGCCTGTGTGATGACAATTACAATTACGACCTGCCATCGAGTGTTGACCAGACGCAGCGAGGGGCCGTCTGCCATATCGAATTTATGGTTCAAAAAAAATAGTCTCAAAACCAATCTCCCACTGAATCATGAATGCAATTTACAACAGTCACATTCTCAAATGGAAAAACGTCAACTGGCCCGAGGAGGAGCGAAGGCTGCTTGAGCGGATTCAGAGCTGCAAAGGAAGGGAGGTGCTGGCAAAGGTCAGGCAGGGAGACAGGCTGGTGGAACTGCCGTCGCCCAACGGCAACTTCAGCCAAAGGCTTCAACGGGAGCAGATTAATTTGCAGGCAGGATTTGATCTTGAACTCATCACGCGTGAACCGTGCATGACCGGACATGGGCAGACGGCCGCTGAGCCGGAGAAGCCGGAAGATTTTGTGGACCGGTCCGACTACAACGCACTGCAATGGAATGGTGAGCGGGGCACAGGGGCATTGGTGTCCAACCGCATGCGCAACACGCCCATGTTCTTCCGGAATAATGGCATGAACGCCGACCTGATGGACTTGTATGCCGGGCAGACGCTGTTTCTGGTGCTCAACGGGGGGAGCCTAGAGGGCTTTGACTGGTCCCGGTTGAAGAAGCCGGGGATCTGCACCTTCGGAGTGAACAACGGCGCTCACGCCCTGCGTCCGACATTCTGGACTTCCGTGGATGATCCCACCCGGTTTCTGGATTCGATCTGGCAGGATCCGACAATCACGAAATTCATTCCCATGTCGCATTTCCAGAAGCCGATCTGGGACGAGTCTAAAAAGGCGCTTTCAAAATCGTATGTGAAGGATTTTCCCAATGTTTACGGCTACCGCAGAAACGAGGCGTTTCAGGCCGCGCAGTGGCTTAATGAAGACACCATCAACTGGGGGAACCACGGCAAGCGGGGAGGGGGACGTTCGGTCATGCTCGCGGCTTTGCGCATCGCATTTCTTCTGGGTTTTCGGAGGGTGTGTCTTCTGGGCTGCGATTTTTACATGGATGACAACAACCGGTACTGGTTTGCGGAGCAGAGGTCAAAGCAGGCCATCTCCAACAATCAAAACAGCTACCACCTGATGATGGGCTATTTTGAGGAACTCCAGCCGCACTTTCTTAACGCCGGTTTTCATGTGGTGAACTGCAATCCCAAAAGCCATCTGAAGACGTTTCCCATGGCGGATCTTGAGGAGGAACTGCGTGCCGCGGAGATTGACACCAGCGCCACGACGGTCGGCATGTATGTGGACCGCTACAAAGTGGTGAAACCGGCCCAGCCAAAGACGAATCCGCCTCCACCTGCTGCGCCCAGAGGGAAGGCGGCGCCAGTTTCAGCGTACAAGACAGCCCGCCCCGCCCCGGTTTCCCCGGGCAGCGGGCGAAGGATGGAGGCAAGAACACTGGGGCAGATGATCAGTGTGATAAGAGCGAGCCCCCTGCAGCAGCAGCCGTTTGTCCACATGCAGCTTGAGTCAATGATCCCGGAAGACGTCTATCAGGAGCTTCTGGAGAATCTGCCGGACAGGCGTTGTTATAGCGCTGCGTATCGTTCCGCCAGCGTGGATGGGGGAGTGGACGGGAGGCTGAGGCTTGGTCTTTCCAGCAGTGAGATTTCTCAGCTTCATGGTGGGCAGCAAAAGTTTTGGTCTCAAATGCGCACTGTGTTGCACGATCCCCGGCTTGAGTCCGCTTTGCGCATGGCGATGCGAAGCGGACTGAGGAAGCGTTTTGGCGGCCGTGCTGACAATTTGAAGTTCCAGCCCAGGGCCGAACTTTTGCACGACTCGCAGGGGTATCGCGGGGGAATTCATTCAGGAACATCTCAGCAGGCCTTCATCCTCGAACTCAACCTGCCTCCGGATTGCTCCCAATCCGAGTCAGCGGCCACCAGATACTTCAGCCGTTCTGAATCAGGTGCGTTTGTTGCCGAAAAGACCCTGGATTTCACCCCTCGTTCAGGTCATGCATTTGTTGCGGGCGACAGCACCTACCATGGGATTGAGTCTGCCGTGTCCGAAGACCGGGAGCGAAACGCCCTGCTGGTCACCTACGAGATCAAATAAGATCTGGAAATTTTTTGCCACCATTAAGCATTAAACGCCTTTTTTAAAATAATAAAAACAATTAATAAATAATATTATGAGTTCATCATCTTCAGAAATTCCTCCCTATTCCTCGTCGTCTGAGGTGTCCTCCAGTTCGGAGCCCTCTTCATCTTCAGCATCGAGTTCGTCCTATCTGGTTTCGGACTCATCTTCTTCACCTTCTGAATCATCGGCTTCATCAGCTTCATCAGCTTCATCGGCTTCATCGGCTTCA
>DLGZ01000069.1:57968-112256 GCA_002482965.1 Verrucomicrobiaceae bacterium UBA7681
ATCGGCTTCATCGGCTTCATCGTCAAGCTCGGGCGGGCCGGGTGAATCAAGCTCATCAAGCGAAAGCGGCAATTCGTTTCAACCCCAGCAAAAGAGCACTCAGGCTCCGGTAATTCCCGTGGATCAGAACGGGACTGGCCTGCCATATTCTGAGAGCAAAGACCTCGACAGCCTGGGAAGAACGGTGATGCAAGTCGATCAACTGGGGGTTGCCACAAAATTCGCCTATGACAATGCCACGGGCGCGATGGTGCAGAAAATTGCAGATGCAGACACATCATCGGAGGGGGGGGCTGCCAGCCTCCTGGCTGCTGCCTCCTCATCTTCCTCGTCTTCGTCTCCTCCTTCTGAAGCGTCCAATCTCGTCACCGACTATGAAACCGACGACAACGGCCGGGTGCTCAGAGAGTACGGTCCGGTGCATGAAGTTCAGCTGCGTGTGGACGAGCAGACCGTGGAAGCGGCCATGGTACGGACAATGAAGTACACCGTTTATCGCGACGACCTGCATCAGGTCTGGACCGCCTCAGGGTATGCCAGGGGCAACGGGCCCAACTACACGTTTGTGACCGTCGGTGCCGTGCACCTTTCCTTCATGAACGACTCCGGCCAGGTGACCGATGACATTGAGGCGGTCCGCGTGTGCGACATGGGCCCCTTGTCCGAGGCGGAAACTTTTCCGCGTCCACGCTGGCGGCGCTGGACCCACAAGATCTACGACATGTGGGGCCATCTGCTCTCACAACGTGTCTATAGCAGGATCCCGGAAAGCGGAGAAGGTGAGAAAGACTACGACTACGCCGAGACCTGCTACGGCTACGACAGCATGTGGCGGCAAAACCGTGTCGTCAGCCCCGGAGGTACCATCACACGCACCGTTTACGACACGCGTGGACTGGTGCTGGGACAGTGGGTAGGGACCGACGACACCGGTGCCACGGACAACGATCCCACCGGCGGCGGCGCCCCTGGCAACAACATGGTGCAGGTCCTGGCCAATGAATATGACTACGGAGAGGACATGGGCGACGGCCTGCTCACGCGACAGACTCGGTTGGTGGATGATTCGTCAGGCAACAACCGCGTGGTGGACTACAGCTATGATTTCCGCGGACGTCTGCTGGACACCACGACCACCGACGGCATCAGCATTTTCATCTCGCGCAATGTGTATGACAACCTGGACCATGTCATCGGCATTGACACCTACCACAGCAGCGTGGACGAAGGAAACCTCACCGGCCGCACGCGCCGCTACTACGACACCACCGGCAAGGTGTACCGTGAGGAGATCTATGCCGTGGATCCTGACAGCGGCGCGGCAACGCTCGCGATGGTGGGGGAGAACTGGTACGACCCCACCGGCAGGCTGGTACAGCAGGTCAGCCCCGGCAGCGAGGCCGTCACCTTGATCTCTTACGACAGTCTCGGGCGCGAAGTCATGCGCTATCTGGCCTATGAGCCTTTGTCATCATCATCCTCTGAGAGTTCGTCCAGTTCGCACAGTTCAAGGTCGAGCCACTCATCCCACAGCTCACACAGTTCCCGTAGCTCGCGCAGTTCCAGCTCCAGCGTCTCGTCGGAATCGAGCAGTTCCTCGCACATATCTTCATCCCATTCGCACATCTCTTACAGCGAGTCACATTCCTACCCCGTCTCTTCAGAATCCTCAGTCTCCTCAGTCTCCTCAGTCTCCTACTCTTACAGTTACAGTTACAGCTATCCGTCATCGGGGTCTTACACCCCGCCATGCGGCTGCTCCACGGGGGATGACGAGACAAGCTGCCCCATCAATCAGAACCCGGTGAGGCTGTCTAACGGGCAGATCGTGATGGATGAGACGGATCTTTCCACGCAGGGGTTCATCGGCTGGGGGCAGAGCCGCTCCTATGGCAACCTGCTTGCGGGAGAAGGCGCTGGAAACAACGGCAACCTCTGGCTGGTGGTGCAGCTCTCGGCGCTGGCCTTCAACGTCGGTGAGGATGAAAACCTCATCGTGGCCACCCGCGGGGCCAATACCAGCCTGTGGTTCCAGCCGGATGGCTCGGGCGGCTGGCTGCCGATGTTTGGCGACCGCTCCAGCCTCGTGCACGACTCCATTGCCGGGCGCTACACGCTGACCACTCCGGAGGGCTACCGCTATGTGTATTTTGACGACGGAGGTTCCGTGCCGGTGCCGCTGCAGGGCTGCCTGCAGAGCTACGCCGACCCCTATGGCCTGACGATCACGCCAGACTACAACGGCGATTACCAATTGGTGCAGCTCACGCAGACGGATGGTTTTCAGAGCAATATCTTTGTTTACACCTATCTGGGCGCGGATGCCGGCATCAATGCCGGGCAGATGGCAAGCGTGATGCTCGTGATCAATGACGTGCCCGTGAGGCAGGTGCTCTACAGCTACTTCATCGAGGGTGAGGCGGGCGGGGCGGTGCGCGACTTGAAGAAGGTGGTCATCCAGAACTACAATGCCACCACCTCAGTCTGGACCATCCTTCGGCAGAGCGCCTACCGCTACTACACCACTACCGGCGGTGGCGGGTTTACACACGGGCTTAAGTATGAGCTCAGGCCCGAGAGCTACAATCAGATGGTGCGCGCCGGCCTGGATCCCCTGACTGCGACAGATGCCGTCTGGGCAGTGTATGCGGACAAATACTTCGAGTATGACTCAGTCCGCCGCGTGGTGCTGGAAAAGGTCCATGGCGGCCAGGAGACTTACTTGCTCGCCTATGTCCTCAATCCGGAATCTCCGGGGTTCAATGACAACAACACCTGGTACACCAAGACGACCGAGACCCGCCCCAATGGCACGTTCTTCATCGTCTATACCAACAAGGCTGGGCGCACCATTCTGAGCAAGCTCACTGATACCGATGGCAATCTCTGGTACACCTACATGAGCTACAATGCCCAGGGCAGGCTGGAACTCCGCGCCATGCCTTCGGCGGTGCAGAGCGTCACTGAGCCAGACGGATCGAGCAACACACTGACGGTCGTCCTCAAGAGCGACCAGGGCATGGTGAAGGTGAAGACCTACTACGCCAGCACCAATCCTGCGACCGGGGCAGTGGCCACCTACCTGGAGTCTCTGGGGGTCCAGCAGGGTGCCGAGGGGGATCTCCTTGTCGCCGCCAGGCAGACCTATGCCACACAAACCCTGGCCGGTGTCTCCATTCATCCCGTGGCCTCTTCGGAGGTGTTCCCTGTGGCGGGAGAATCGGGCAATGTCACGATCTATGACACCAGCTATTTCTCCACAGTGGGGGATGAATCTCCAAGCCTGCGCCAGCTCTCCTTGAATCCGGGCAATGTGGGCGATCCTTCAGGCTTCATCGTGATGGAGCAAAACCAGACCACCTGGAATGAGGCCAACGAGCAGATTCTCACCACCCAGTGGCAGCGCTTTGATGATGCCGTGGGCACGGGCCCGCTGAACGGCCCGGATGGAGCGGAGCCCAAGGCGCGGCGCAGCTACATGGCCGCCTGGTATGACGGCATCGGCCGCCAGGTGGCCAGTGCAGACTACGGAACCAATGGCGGTCTGGAGCTCGTGCGGCCCTCGCTCTCGCCGCCACGCTCCGATATCGTGCTGGTCAGCACCACACACTTCAAGGGGGACGGCGAGGCCGATGCCACCATTGATCCCAATGGCATCGAGACTCGCTGGCAGAACGATGCCGCCGGCCGCCGGATCAGGCTCATTGAAAACTTCCGCATCGGCGTCGCTGCGGGCAGTCCGGATGCCAACCGCACCACGGAGTACGCCTATGCCCCGGACGGCGGCCTCTGCCGCCTGACGCTGATCAATGCCCTCACCGGAGATCAGGTCACGCGCTGGGCGTTTGGCACCACGCTGGCGGACTCAGACATCGCCCGCAGCGATCTTGTCCGCAGCAAGACCTACCCCAGCACCGGCAGCATCGGCTGCTGCGGCGACTCCTCCACCCTGCAACGCATCCTGTTCGGCTACAACCGGCTGGGACAGGTCATTGAGATGGTCGATCCCAACGGCACCGTGCATGGCTATGACTTTGACGGTCTGGGCCGTACCACGCAGGACCGGGTCACCGCGCTGGGCACCGGCATTGACGCCACCGTCAGGCGCATCGAGACCACCTACGAACTGAAGCGTCTGCTGCGCTCCAGGGTCACCAGCTATGACAACCCCTTGGCCGGGGAGGGGACTGTGCTCAATGAGGTGGCCTTTGACTATGACTCCATGGCCTTGCTGGCGGCGGATCGCCAGGCGCACACCGGTGCGGTGGACCTAGACACGCCCTCGGTGCTGTATCACAGCGACATCGGCTACCAGAACTCCGCCCGGCGGCAGTACATGGTGTATCCCGACGGCGTGCGCGTGCTCAATTACGACTACGGCGCTGAAAGCGAGGCCAATGACCAGCTCAGCCGCGTGCAGGCCCTGAGCATCGCCGGAGAGAGCACCGAGACCTGCCACTACACCTATATGGGTGCGGCGCGTTGCGTGGACATCGCCTATCCGCCGATTGGCGTGGAACTCAGCTACCGCAAGGCCACCGATGCGCCGGTGGGAGATGCCGGCGACGCCTACAACGGCTACGACCGCTTTGGCCGCACCGTGGACATGCGCTGGCTGCAGGGCGGAATTGATGGCACGGTGCTGGACCGCATCCAGTACGGCTATGACCGCGCCAGCAATCGCACCTGGAGAAAAAACCTCGCCGCCACCTCCGGCCAGGACCAGGCCTGGACCTACGACGGGCTCTATCAGGTGAAGTCCGGCGCGCTGGGCAATCTGAACCTCAACCAGACCGCCATCAGCGGCATCCCCGCAGGCGCGGAGTCCTGGAACTACGACCCCACGGGCAACTGGACACGCTGGCAGCAGTTTGCAGGCGGGGTGTCGCAGCTCGATCAAAGCCGGGTGAGCAACCGCGACAACCAGATCACTCAAATTGACGGCAGCTCCCAGGACATCGCCTATGACAAGGCGGGGAACACCCTGCTCATCCCGCCGGATGCCGAAGGCACCTGGGACAGCCCCCAGGCCATGGTCTGGGATGCCTGGAACCGCCTCGTCTCCGTGCAGACGCCCGACAGCACCTCCTTCATCGCCCAGTATGCCTATGACGGCCTCTACCGGCGCATCATGAAGCTGAGCGGCGAGGAGGTGCGCCACTACTACTTCAATGACCAGTGGAAGTGCGTGGAGGAGCGCACTGCGGCCGTCCCGCCGCCCTCATCCTCCAGCAGCGAGGAGCCTTCATCTTCTTCATCTTACCATCCCTCTTCGTCCTACCATCCCTCTTCCTCGTACATCCTGCCCTCCTCATCCTACCACTATTCCTCCTCCTGGTATCACCCCTCGTCCTCCTACCACTATTCCTCCTCGTACTATCATCCCTCCTCCTCGTATATCCCGCCCTCATCATCCTGGTACTACCCCTCGTCATCCTACCACTATTCCTACTCTTCCAGCGAGGACATCACCCTGCCGGATCCCTCCGCCTACTACAACTGCAACGAGGAGAACAGCTCGGGACTCTTGTATAACTCGCTCAACCCCGACCAGTTGTACTTCACCCCGAACTACTTGTCTAATTACACGAGCGGAAAATGCCAGAACAGCAGGCGGCTGTACGACTCCGGCGGCGAATGGTTCAGCGCCCCGCACAACACGGTGTTCAACCCCGGCCTGAGCAACGCGCTTTACATCTCCCTCTGGTTCTACATTGACACGTCGTCGGGCACCGACAGCGTGATCGTCAACAAGCTCAATGAATACCAGCTGCTGCTGACGGCGGAGAACACCCTGCGCTTCCGCATCAGCCTCTACGGCAGCTCCTGGGATGTGACGGTCTCGGATTCAACCACCCTCTATTCAGGGCAGTGGCAGCATGTGCTGGCCTACATCATTCCGGGGCAGGAGATCGGGCTGATCGTCAACGGCGGCACGCGCAATCTCCAGACACTGGGCTCAGGCCAGTGCGCCTACAACGGCAGCAACGAGATCTACTTGGGGCATGACCCTTCGAGCAGCTCCTCCAGCGAGCCCCCTCCCAGCAGCAGCTACCACTATTCCTCCAGCTATTATTACTCGTCATCATACCATCCCAGCAGCAGCAGCTCGTTTATGCCCATGGCCATGCTCAGCATGGCGGCCCTGAACGGGGTGAACGGCTGGATCGATGAAATGGCCTTCTTCTCCACAGTACTTTCAGACGACCAGTGCGCCCTGCTCTACAACGGCGGCACGGGTATCTTCTACCGCAGCGGCTACTGGGGTGCCTGCCCTGGCAGCTTCAGCGCCGCCCGTGCGGGCGGCTGCGGGGCGGCCTGCGCCCTGGCGGCCCCTGCAGGGGCCATGGTGCGGAGCTGGGTGAGCTCCGCCACCGTCCCAGATGCGCGCATCGTCTGCCAGTACGTCTGGGGCGCACGCCAAGGTCACCGGGATGAACTCATCCTGCGTGACCGTGATGCCACGACCAGCAGCAGCGAAAGCTCTGGCGAATTCCTCAACGAGCGCCTATGGTGCCTCATGGATTACTACGATCCAACCAGCGTCGTGGACAACTCCGGCTCCGTCGTCGAGCGCTACCGCTTCAGCGCCTTCGGGCTCCGCACCGTCATGTCAGCAGGCTTCACCCCGCTGGACACCAGCGGCTACGACTGGGAGTTTGCGTTCAAGGGCCAGTTTCTGGACCTGGACACCGGCTACTACAACTACGGGTACCGGTATTACTCGCCTGAACTGGGCAGGTGGCTGAGCAGAGATCCGATTCATGAACTAGGAGGCAGTAATCTGTACGTTTTCGTAGAAAACAACGGTGTCGGAGGTCTTGATTGGTTGGGATTGAAAAAAACATGGAAGCCTAAACTGCAAGGCAGCAGTCCCGAACTTTCGGTGGCTTTTTATTCAAATACCCTAGGAGGAACTGTGTTTTGGGCGTCTGGATCGGGAAATGCAGTATTTAGTGATACGGCGGTAAGCGCTTCCGCAAATGCTACAAACCGATTCTTTATAGAGTGGCCTTGGAATGCCTATTCTGCGACCACAGGAACCAAAACAGGGAGTTTGAGTATATCATGTGACCAGAGCACTGGTGACATTAGTTTTAATCCACCTCGTAGTTCGGCCAATACAACGGCGGACGGACTTGCTGCCGCAGTGGATATGAAAGGTGAGGTTAGCACTACAAACAGCAAAACTGGAACGGTTTCTGTTGATATTGCAGTTGCCTACAGTGACGGCTTAACAATTGAAGCTTCGGCTTTTGGAATTAAAGTCACCTCCACTAGTGGGGGAATTAGTGATAAAAAGGGAACTACTGTGAATTACACGTGCGTATGTGAAGATGTGAATTAACAATAAATAAACATGACGTATGAAATGGATGTGTACATTATTTATAATCGGTCTTGCGACGCTGTTGGCTTTAATGGTCGTAAATCTGTTATACCCCGGGTCAAAACATAACAATCAAAACGATGCCAAGGTGAATGGTGTAGGATTGCCAAAATGACAAATCATACACGTTGCTCTTTAGGCGGGCTTTACGGCTCAGTTATGAATGTCTCTGTTGTTTAAGAAGCTCCGGAAGGTTGCATCGGTGGACGTCTTCACACATGCATGCCGATGCCCCCTCCCGAAAGCTGCGATGCTGATGACGGAACCAAGTGAACCAACGTCTCTGAACATGCCAAAATCTTGCCATCCTCGTGGTGGTGGATTTACCTGTTCCCGCAGGTTCACCCCTTTGGACTGTTTCAAACGCCTCCGTCCCTCGGCGTTTGTTTCCCGGACCACTCTGCCGATGCACTGACGAACGCAGGTGCTGGGTCAGTTTCGGTAGCGACTTAAGTAGGCATGCGACTGTCTGATGATGTCGGATGCGCTCGCGCTCAAACAAAAAGCAAAAGTAATCTACCATGAGCACAAGACTTCAAACTCTCGGAAAGCTTGAAGCAAAGGTTGTCTGCCAGTACGTCTGGGGAGCACGCCAGGGACACCGCGATGAACTCATCCTGCGGGATCGCGAAGCCGCGAACAGCAGCAGCGAAAGCTCTGGCGAATTCCTCAACGAGCGTCTCTGGTGCCTGATGGATTACTACGATCCAACCAGCATCGTGGACAACGGTGCCAACGTCGTGGAGCGCTACCGCTTCAGCGCCTTCGGCCAGCGTAGCATCTTGGCCCCGGATTTCAGCCCGCTGGACGCCAGCGGCTACGACTGGGCGTTTGCGTTCAAGGGGCAGTTCATGGATCTGGACACCGGCTACTACAACTACGGTTACCGGTATTACTCGCCGGAGCTGGGAAGGTGGTTGAGCAGGGATCCGATTGGAGAAAGCGGAGGATATAATTTGTATGTGGCATGCTTAAACAATGCCTTGAACAGAGTTGATAAATTTGGGCTAGTGGTTGAGTATATTTATACAGGAGACCAAGTGATTGATGGCTCTAAGATATCCAATGCTGAACTGGGTTATGTGACTAATAGCGCCGGAATTGGTCAGGCGAGGTCTCAGGTTTTACAATATATTGCCCAGCTTAAAGCCGAAAAAGAATATGTGGCCACTCCTTCGGTGGGATCGAGTCATTGCAAAAATGCTAAAAACTTGCCAACGTTTTATGTGAGAGTTTCTTCAGGCATTATTCGAGCGCAGGGTGGGACAAAAAGTGAGGGGGTGCTTGTTACTGATCAAATTTCAAACATGGTTCTCACTCATGAAAAGGATCACATAGCGGTAGGGCAGGCATGGGTTTCTAAATTATGGGGGAAGTTTGACCAGTTTGTTACAAATTATGTGTCTGAGCCATTTTGCACGCGTGAAAACGCTCTAAATGCAATGATTAATGACATTGAAGCCGCGTATCAAAAAAATTTTGCAGCCGAGTCTCGCGTGGGAGCAAGTTATGGAGCGGCACATAATGCTACTGGAGGCCCCAGGAAAGATGGAGACCAATGGAGGTGGGAAGGGAGCGGGCCAGCTTGGGCGGATCTGGTGTTGGAGAAAATTGATTTCGAAGCCGGTGCGTTGAAGTTTAGCAAACAGAAAGGGGATTGTACGCCATGAGCAAAAACTGCGCATTAGACCATAAAATAAGAATTACACTTTTATGCACTCTCTATTTCATTGTTGCGGCGCTAGTCTCAAAGATAAATGGAGCTGAGCTTGATGACATTACTGTTGAAATTAAGGCCTGTATCAAAGCTTTAGAAGAGGCGGGGGCAGATCAAACTGTTACTGAAGGGGTGGCAATCAGGCTAGGATGCCTTATTGTAAAAATAGAGGATGACCCGCGTGTGTTCGAGGCAGCTCCAAGTCTTCTTGAATTGATTATAACAAACAAAAAATGCAGTCTTGTAAAGATACCTGATTGGCTGCTGCTTGTTGAAGATTATCAACTTGCCATTAAAAAGATGGGAACTGCGGATGAAATTGATCCCCCATTTACTTTTGGAAGAAGTAAAAATCGTTTTTTAGCGTCTTTTGCTGAGTATGCCCTAGGGCGAATAAATGCAAAAAAGGCAGCAGGGGGCAAAGAAAAAACATACCCAAAGGGCGGATAAAATGCTGTTGCTGCAAGATCGCTTGAGTAGAAGCTTCAACTCAAGGAGGGCTCGGGAGCACTGAATGCTTGGAGGTTGCAGAAGTGTTTTTTAATTATGCGCATCGCGGCCCCCTTTTGACAAGTGGGGAGGTTAAGCGGTGCATGCAATCACGGCATCAATTGAATCAGCACCTGTTGATTGAGGATGTTTCTGCCCAATACTTTGAATTCGCAGCCGGTGCGTTCAATGAACTCAAAAAAGGCGCGGAACTCGTGCTCTTCGAATCCTTTATAATTGTAAAATTCGTCGAAAAGAAGGACGGGGGACTGCTGCAGGAGATGGTCTTGAAGGAGATGAAGCACGCATGCTGCGGATGATCCCAGGTCGCAGTCAATGTGCACAGCTTTCAATCTGTCTGTGGCATGGTTTGCCAGCCAGGCGGGAAGAGTTTGATCGAACAGCCCTGGGTGGATTTGCACATTGTTTTCAAAACGCAGCGCACTGGGATCACAGCTGAACCTGCCTTTGGGGCAGCTTGGAACCCAGTCTTCAGGCAGTCCTTCGAAGGAGTCGAAGCCATGAAAGTGGGAATCGGGACGCACCTTGGCCATGTAATTGATGGACGATCCTTTCCAGATACCGAATTCCAGGCACACGTCATCCGCCTCGATCATGGAGAGGTAGCGGTGCCAGATGTGTGGACGCGTCTTAAACTGCTCGGGCGCGGACATGATCTGGTCTTTTAGGTCTTGGATGGTCATGGTGAACTGCGTGCTTATTTTTAATGCGAATAGGCTTGTATGCCAAAGCCAAATGCTTGAACATGAAGTGATATATTCTTAACTGCATTACCAAACACATCCGGCTTGTTGTGAGCAAGCGGATAAAAAGCATAAAGATTAAATCATATGAGCGCAAGACTTCAATCTCTCGGCAAGCTGGAGGCAAAGGTCGTCTGCCAGCACATCTGGGGCGCGCGCCAGGGGCACCGGGACGAACTCATCCTGCGTGACCGCGACGCCACGACCAGCAGAAGCGAAAGCTCTGGAGAATTCCTCAATGAGCGACTGTGGTGCCTGATGGATTACTACGATCCAACCAGCATCGTGGACAACGGTGCCAACATCGTGGAGCGCTACCGCTTCAGCGCCTTCGGCCAGCGCAGCATCTTGGCCCCGGATTTCAGCCCGCTGGACACCAGCGGCTACGATTGGGACTTCGCCTTCAAAGGGCAGTTCCTGGATCTGGACACCGGCTACTACAATTATGGCTACCGCTATTACTCGCCTGAGCTGGGCAGATGGTTGAGCAGGGATCCGATGGGTGAAAAAGGAGGGCTTAATCTGTATGACATGTGTGGTAATGATCCAGTCAACTTGTACGATTATCTGGGCTTGGAATGGAAGCGGGGCGGGACATCCGTGCAATTTGCTCAGAGAGACATTCCTTGTGAGTGCTATACAGCCAAGGTTAAAATAAAGGGGTGGCGCTTGTTTGACAAGCCTGGCGCTCCTACAACCGACAGAAACGATTTTAGAACTGAAGTTGAAATTGTGATTCAAATCGGTGACACATCGAGCACGATAACAACTAAGAGCTGGCAGGGGCTGTATATCCAGCAAAGTCCCGCGATTTGGCTCACACCGATACAAGCGATTCTTGATGGCATCAAATGCGATCAAATTGATTCACTCAAAACAAAAATTGAAAGTCAGGGGGATGCGCTCGAAAAGGCGAACCCCATTGACCCAAAAGACCCGTTTAAAGGACTGGTTCCTGCCCAATGAAGATCGCAGTTCATATTTTGCTTGCATGGCTGCTTGTGGCTGAGCTTCCGGGTCAGGCCCCTGATCAAACGCTGAAAAGTTCAATCGCGTTTGGTGAGGCATTGTCACGCCTCTTGAAGCTACCCTCCACGCATGTCATTTTTGATACGGATGGATCTGTGACTGGCATAGCCTGTCCAGGTGGATTTAATGATGAGGTGGCTGAAACTCTGCACTTATTTCCCCGGTTGAGATCTCTAAGAATCCAAGGGGACAAATTGAGTGATCGAGGCTACAAGGATATAGGACGGGTGAAAAATCTGGAAGAACTCAGCATTGTTGACGGCAATGTGAGTGATTCAGATTTGGAGAACTTGACTGGGCATGCCAAGCTCGTTTTTCTCGAAATTTCCAATTCACCGGAGGCAGGATCCAGCAGATTGACTGACAAAGCCGTTTCTTCGATCATCAGATGTAAAAAACTCAAAACCTTGATTGTTTTAAATTCGAACTTGTCGAAAAGCGGCTTTGAAAAATTGGAAATGGCGATTCCAGGATTGAAGGTGTCATACTAGCAGACCGTCGGACTTGGACAATAAAGGCGCTGAGAATCGGCTGTATGATTTTCGATTCATCAGGGTGCGGAGTTAATGTTTGGACATGGATTTCTTTATGAAGCATCTGCTTTTAAAAACACCAGGGTTCCTTGGGGACGAGGTGGTATTTACCGGGGTCATTCGAGAACTGAAACTCCAGACCGGATGGCAGATCAGCGTCAGAACAACCAGGCCGGACTTATGGCTGGGCAATCCCTATGTGACCCATGTCAATCCTGACGAGGGTTATATGGAGTTTCTGGAGCAGGATTATTGCCCTGCTTATTACAGGTCGAACCAAACTCCGGTTCACTTTCTGGAGCAGTATCTCCAGGACATTCGCGCTGCTTTGAATATCGACGGGAACCAACGAGTCAGTAAGTTCGCTGGAGAGGTGATGCCAACACCTGAAGAAGTACTGACTCCTCCTTATGATCTGCCGCCTCGGTACTGGATTATCGTGGCCGGATGGAAGCAAGGAATGCCGATCAAGGCCTGGCCCGTCTCGTATTGTCAGGAAGTGGTGGATTCATTACGAGGGCGAATGGCGTTTGTTCAGGCTGGCGTGAGATCCAGCTGGCACCCACCGCTGCGCGGCGTGACGAATGTGGTGGGAAAAACCACTCTACGGCAGCTCATCAGCCTCATCTACCATGCCGAGGGAGTTATCTGTCCCATCACATCCATCATGCATCTCGCTGCCGCGATTCCCGCTTCAGAGAAGTCGGTCTTCAAAATCCGTCCCTGTGTGGTGGTGGCCGGAGGCCGCGAGGCTCCGCACTACATCAACTACCCGATGCACCGCGTCATCCATCTGGTTGGGCAACTCGACTGCTGTGCCACGGGAGGTTGTGGCAAAAGCCATTTTGGCCCCGGGCAATGCCCCTACCCAGTGAATGAGCGTGGTGACACGGTCCCCCGCTGCATGACACTGATCAAACCCGCTGACGTGGTGGCCGCCATTGAATTCAATTACCGTGGGGATGCGTCACTGCCGCAGAGATTGGGGAAAGTGGAAGCCTTGCACCGCCGGCTGCAGCGCTACAGCGGCGCGCATTACGGACTGATGATCGGCGGAGATCCAGACGGGGTGGCAATTCAGTTGTTGCGAGGGGACTCCCGCCTCCATCTGACACTGATATCTCGTAAAGTCCTCCTCGAGGCAGGTCATGGCAGTCCACTGGAAGACAAAGAAGGATCATTCAGTGATTTTGCCGGCGATCGATATCGCTTCGTCACCACGTCTGCGAAAGAAGCCCTCCAACATGTCGAAGACCGTTCCATTGACTTCATTTGCATGTCAGATGAGGAGAGGGTGGAATCACAGCATCAGGAGTTGAGTCGGTGGGTCAAAAAGTTGAAGCCAGGAGGTTTCATCTGCGGCTACGGCTATGATCGTCCATCGCCGTACCATCGGGAGATCAAGCGTGCCGTGGATGAATTTGCCAATTTGCATGGCAAGAAAGTAGCCAGAGACAAGGACAATACCTGGTTTATTGATGACTTGGGCTCACCAACGGACGCATGAATTTCGGATAAAGCCTCGCTTTGATTGGGTTAAAAAGAAGCGGCTGCTTCATGCTCTATTCAGCCACCCTTGTCGGCGTTGATGCCATGGAGATGGAAAACAATTCTGGGCCGGGTGAGATGCGGACATTGCAAGAACCTTAATCTATTCAAGCATGGAGACGGGCGGTTCGCTCTCTCCGTGCTCCCATTTCCTGACACCTTTGGCGAGGGCCTGAACCTTGTGACCCATAGCATACTGACCCAGCCCCAGAATTCGACGCGCCTTCAATACCGAATCTGCGGGAGGCTGCTCGCCAGCCGGGTAGTAGGCGAGGAACGAAAGGATGCCCGGCCACTTGGAGACGACGGTCTATCGCTCGTCACGCTCCCAGCGGTAGTAAACCTTGCGCAGTGTGCCGAGCTGCTGTGCCACTGCCTTCTGCCGCAAATGCAGCATTTGCCGTCGATTGCGAAGATGCTGGCCCAGGTGGCTGGCTTGGTGGACCATGCCTTTCTTTGGAATTATGAATGATTTAAGTGCGTCATGCGCAACTCGAATCGTAAAGTAGCAAAATTGGGTGACACGTTTTTCGGGGACCTGTTTTATTGAAGCTTTACCGCCTCTTCGATAGCACAGCAGTCGATACGTGCTTCGCTTCGCCTACCTGCAGTTTGATGGGCAAGGGGGTGGGTTGATTGAGTTTGATGATTTGTGTGCGCCACTCTTCGCCTTTGAGGGCGATTTCAAATTCCAGCAGGCCTCCGTAGACGATGCCGTAGCGGTTGGTGTTGCGAATGCGCAGGGTGCCGGCAGATGTGGCGGCTGTGGCGAAGCCGCTGCGATCTGGCTTGAAGGTTTCGGTCTTTCCGGCGAGTTCGACTGTCATGGGTTGATTGAAGGCGGAAAAGGCTTCGAACACGGTGACGGTGCCTGCGAGTTCGATCTGGTTGTCGCTGATGATTTCTGCGCGCCGAATGGTCAGGCTTTGTGCGGCCTGCGGGGTGCCAAAAAAAGCGATACCGGGAGTGCGGCTGGCGCCTTCGGTGCCTTTTGGATGAACAGTGTAGCGGGCAAACATGCCTTCCAGCATGTGCTCGGCGACGTGGCAGTGGGTGAGCCAGGTGCCGGGATTGTCGGCGCGCATGTCGGCGACTTTCATGCTGGCGGGCAGCAGTTCGACCACATCCGTGCGGCGGCGGCCTTCTTCGATCACTTTCATGCCGTGCCAGTGCGCGGTGTGGAAGTCCTGCTCCGAGCCGAGGGCGAAAAGATACCAGCGCACGCGCTCGCCTTCATTCATCTCCAGGCCGGGCAAGTTGCCAAAAGTGTAGCCATTGATGGCGAAGCGTGAATGGATTTCGATGAACTCCATCGTCTCCGCCCAGGTCTTGGTCGGAATGCCGCTGGCGGTATTGACGTATTCATAGGCTTCGCGTGCCTCGGCATCGAGGCCGCTTTCGTCGAAGATGAGGTAGAGCATCGCCATTTCGCGGTCCACGTCTTTGGGCGTGCCGTCTGGCCGTGCGCGTTTGGGATCGGTGACGATGATGCTGCCGACGAGGCCGAGATTGACCTCGCCTTCACCGGTGACATGGCTGTGATAGAGCCATGCTTTGGAGCTTGGTTCATTTGGCAGCGGGCCGGAGCTTTCATCAAGCTGCCAGACATAGGTGAAGGTGGCACCGGGGCCGACGGCGGCTCCTTTGCCGGGATTGGGTGGGAAGTAGGCTCCTTCGCTGTCTTTGTCATAGCGTACACCGTGAGGATGCATGGAGAGCGGCTGCGTGGTGCGATTGAGGAAGGTGACGGCCAGCGTCTCGCCCACCACGCCACGCAAGACCGGCCCCATGATGCCGAGACGCGGTGTGGGCAGCATTTTTGCAGTAAAGGTGGCATCCGTGTACTGCACGTAGCGCAGCTTGCCCACGCGCTCGTGATTGCTGGTGGCGGAAGGTGGCAGGGGCGTACCACACATAGGCTCGCTCACCACCGGCGCGTAGTCCCATAGCTCGGGTTCGGCGGCGATGTAGTAGCGCTTTGTCTTTGCGGGATCGGGCTTGCGGCCAAAGGAAATGCCTCCCGTGTCGCCCGTCTGCACTGTCACGGTGGGCTGCAACTGCGGCGGTGGTTTAGGATCAGCAGCATCCTGCGCCCACAACGGCATGAATGCCGTCAGCAGGAGGGGAAGGTGTGACAGCATTTTCATGCCGCTGATTGCTGGTGGCTCTGGCAGTGGGCAAGACCTCCCCTGTGTCGAAATCGTCGCTTACGTTTTCAGGTGGATGTTGAAATCGTGCGTGATGAAACTTCACCATCTCCTGGCGGCCTGTCTGCTGAGCCTGCCAGCGAATGCGCAGGAACTTGCCATTGGCGACAAGGTTCCCGATTGCGAACTGACGGACGCGAATGGGAAGGCTCTGAACATCAGCCACTTTCGAGGCCGTGCGCTGGCGGTGACATTCATCTTCACACGCTGTCCGCTGCCGGATTTCTGCCCCAGACTGACATCTCACTTCAAGGCGGCGCAGCAGGAGCTGGCAAAGACTGGTGAGGATGACTGGCATCTGCTTTCGCTCAGCTTTGATCCCGAGCATGACACACCCCAGCAGCTCACGCGATATGCCAAGGCGCAAGGGGCCGACGCGACGCACTGGACTTTTGCCACTGGCAAGCGGGTAAGCGAGTTCGGGGCATCAGTGGGTCTCGAAGTGACGATCAAGGATGGGCTCATCAATCATAATCTGCGCACCCTCGTGGTGGATGCTGCGGGCCGCGTGCAGTGCATCTTCAAAGGCAGCGACTGGACGGCGCAGGATCTCGCGTGGGAAATGCAGAAGGCTATGCCTGCAAAGGAGTGACGCTGCGCCGACGCCGTGTGAAAAGACCGAGCGAGCCTAGGAGCAGTAGCAGGGCGCGCCCGGGCTCGGGCACAACGATAGGAGCGCCGGTGTCGTCATAAGCCCAGTCTTTGATGAGGCCGCCGGGAACGTTGTTGGTCAGGACGACACGCATCCAGCCATAGTAGGGGCCGACGGAATCGTTGGTGGTGAACATGAAGCCGAGGTAACCTTCGACGCCGGGCTGGAATTGATTGCTGTCGAGGCCGAGATGCGAGACGGGGTCTCCCGAGCCGCCTTCACCGGTGGAGTAGAACAGGCTGGAATCCACCACAGTGCCATAACTCAAATTCACAATGGGATCATCGTTGTTAAGGCCGAGCCTTGCGGGCTGGAAGGCCGCGCTGTTGCCGATGGCGGAGCCGCCGAAAAAGGGGTTGATGTCCCAGCCGGTGAAGGTGGAGGTGCTGAATGCACCGGTGTCGATGTCGATGTAAACACCGTCGAAGTCAGTGGGAATGGTGATATTTTGCAAGCCGCTGTAGATGACGGCGGCCCGCGCTGGCGGGCAGACGGCAAACAGCAGCAACGCTGTGGCAAGAAGAGTGCGATTGAGTTTCATAAAAGAATCGGGCACAGTGAACGATCAGGGAGCAGAAACGACGACCCGGAAGAAGCGGGCCTTTTTGCCATTGAGGAAGAGCGGGTATTTCACCGTCACGACTTCGACTTCGCTGTCGCTGGCAACGACGGTGGGTGTGTCCGTGCTGCTGGTCCACGAGCCGTCACCGGCGCTGAACTGCACGGTGTAAGTCAACCCGGCGGCTGCGGCGTCCTTGCGGCGGACGTGGGCGGCCCGGAAGTCCACGGCGGTGGGGGTGCTGGCCACAGTGGTCACGGGGTTGCCACGCGCAGTGATGGCACCACCAGCGGTGACTGTCAGCGGCGTGCTGTCTGTGGACGTGGGATTGAGACCGAAAGCGTACTCAACCAGATTGCTGACGCCATCGCCATCAGCATCAGCGGTGGGGGCGGCAGAGGCAGGAGGGAGGCCTTGCAAAGGAGTCCATTCGGTGAACAGCGTCGCACGTGTGACGGTGACGGTGTATGTTTTGACGGTGCCGTCCTGCGCGGTGACTTTTATCTCGATGGGGTTGGCATTGACGTTCAAGGCAAGGTCCGCACTGGCAGTGCCGGAAGTGACGCTGGCATAAGCGCCGCCATTAACACGAACCTGCAGCGTGGCGGTGGCTGAAACGGGGGTGACGGTGACGCTGGTGGTCGCATTCGCCACATTCAATGAGTAGCTCGTGGTGGCAGGGGTGAAAGGTGGCGAAAGGGTGCCGGTGCTGATGCCAAGACCGGCGAGGTTCGCATTGTTTTGCAGCGTGGTGAAAGTGGCCTCAGCGCCATTGGTGGTACCGTTGGTGTTTGTGGCGCTGGCACGATAGTAATACGTGGTGCCTGGGGTGAGGCCGGCCAGATCCAAACTGACCGCCTGGGAGACGACATCATCATCCGGGCTAAGCGCGACGGTCAAGTCGGTGCCATAACTGGTCGTGGTACCGATCTGAAACTTTGCGGTGCTATGCGTGCCGGTGGGATTGATGCTGGCATTGAGCGTGGCCGTGGTGGCGACGACATTCGTGGCAGGGGAGGTTGTGACGATCGGTGCGGTGGAGCCGCCTTGCTTGATGATGGTGTAGTTGTCAGGAGTGTTGCCATCGGCCTGGACGAACGTGGCGGTGAGGGTGTTGCCGTCGATGTCGAGGTTCACCGTGCCAACCGTGTCGTAGGAGATGTACATCGCGGTGTGATCGATGGCACCGCCGTCGGCCTGACCGGACATGCCTGCAGTGTTGTACACCGCGCCGAAGTTGGCGCGGGAGCCGAGGAGGGGCTTGATGTAAGCGCCATCGGGCGGAATGACCGCACCATTGACAGTGGCGGTGGCGGTGTAGCCGTTGGCGGCGTTGCGGATCTTGCCGCTGTCTCCCGCAATGGTGAAGGCGGTGGTAAAACCGGTGGTGCTGCCATTGCCGGCGTTTTTCTTCATCGCTGAAGTGATCGTGGAGGAGAGGCCATAGTGACCGTCGAGCAGGACGCTGCGTTCGTAGTTGTGGCTGTGGCCGGTGAGCACGAGATCGACGCCGCCGGCTTCCAGGATGGGGTTGTAGACCTGGCGCATCGTCACCATCTGCCCTTCGCTGTCGGAGTTGTGCGAGCCTTTGGAATACGGCGGATGGTGGAAGAAGGCGATGATCCACGTCGCGGTGGTGCTGGCCAGATCGTTTTGCAGCCACACGGTCTGCGGCGCGGTGGGGCTGTTGTTCGCCAGCGTGGTCTGCGAGTCGAGGCAGATGAAGTGGATGTTGCCGTAGTCGAAGCTGTAGTAGTGCTCCGTGCCGCTGCTCACGCCGCCGCATTCACCGGCGGTAGGGAAGGTGAACATGTCGAAGTAGGGGAAGTTCGTCGTCGCTGTGGTGGTGCCGTTGTTGGCGTCATGGTTCCCCAGGGTGCTCCACTGCGGCATCTTGCGGAAGACGGTCGGATACATCGCGAAGTAGCCGCTTTGGTATTCCGTGTCGGTGCCGCTGTTGTAGGCGTTGTCGCCGAGCTGCAGGTTCAGGTCAGGCAAGCGGCTGCCCATCCAGTTGTAGTAGGCGTTGCGCCCGCCGGCTTGGGTGGCGCTGCCGCGTCCACAGTCACCGACGACCCAGATGCGGGTGTTGGTTGCCGTACCCGGCGTTGGGGAGGTGCGAAAGGTGTAGTCGGCAGCGGTGGGTGTGGGGAAGGTGTAGCTGGGGGAGCCAGTGTTGCCTGTTTTGACCGAGGTGGTGTCTGCGGCCTCGGGCGTGAGCGAATCAGACGCGGAGCCGACGCTGTAATAGTAGCGGGTGTAAGGTGTGAGGCCGGTGAGCTTCACTTCATGATTCGTCTGAGTGGAGGCCTCATCCGTGAACTGGTCGAGGTTCGTGGACGTCGTGCCGTAGCGCACGCGACCGACGACGGACTGACTGCTGCGCCAGCGGACGACGATGCTGTTGTGCGTGTTCATGTTCAGGTAAGGGCCACGCGCCAAGGTGCCTGAGGGGCCGAGTGTGACGGTGGCGGTAATGGCAGCAGAGGTGGCGGTGGAGCCAAAATCATCGGTGGCGCGGGCCGTGAGGGTGTAGGTGCCAGCCGTGGCGTTGTTGATGGTGAACTCATACGGAGACGTGAGATCCTCGCCCAGCTTGGTGGCGCCATTGTAAAACTCGACTTTCGTGATCGTGCCGTCGCCGTCCGTTGCCGTGGCGGTGATCGGAATGCTCGCACCCGGGAAGAAGGTCGCATTGTTCGCCGGCGAGATGATGCCCACCACGGGCAGCTCGTTGCCGCCTGCGAGGGTGGTGATGAGATCCATGTCAAAACTCAGATCAGAGCTGGTGTTGTCACGCTGATGAATGGAAACGGCAATGACGTTGGTCCCGGTGACGAGCGCTGACGCCGGCAGGAAGAGCGGGAAGTAAGTGGTCTCGTCAGCGTTGCTGACGATGGTCTCGGACGGTGTGAGGTAGGTCACCGCGCCTGCGACCATGTTGCTGCGGGCGACCTCGACGCCGTTGAGATAGATCACAGCGCCGTCATCGCGCAGGAGGTTGGCCTGGAGCCCGATCACCTGGCTGGCGTCCGCAACGGTGAAGGTCTTGCGGAAGTAATAGGTGATGAACTTTGTCACACTGGTCTGGCCGTCGGGACCCTGTCGCAAGACGGTGACAGGAGAGTCGGCATAACCGAGCTCCGCCGCGCCTGAGGCCCAGGCACTGTCGTCGAAGGCGCTGTCCTTCCACGTCGTGCCCTGGTCGGTGCCTTGATCGAAATACTTCCACGTCGCACCACGCGCGATGGTGGTCACATCGGTGAAGGCGGTGGCGGTGACGGCGATGGCGGCTGAGGTGGTCACACCACCGTCATTGTCCGTCGCCACGGCGGTGAGCGAGTGACTGCCGACCGGCACGCCGACCCAGGTGAAGGCAAAGGGAGCGCTGGTGTCTTCTCCGAGTTTCGTGGCGCCTTTGAAGAACTCGACCTTGCTCACCAAACCATCCGTGTCGCTCGCGGCGGCGCTGATGGTCAGGCTGGAGGCGGGAACGAGGGCGTTGTTGGCGGGAGATGAAATGGCAACGGCGGGAGCCAAGTTGCTCGGATTCGTCACCGTGATGTTCACAGCGGCGGAGGTGGTGGTCGCCGCGTTGTTGTCGGTGGCTTTGGCCGTGAGCACATAGGGGCCGGAAATCGCGCCGGACCAGGCGAACTGATAGGTTGAATCGGTATTGTCGGTGTCTTCTCCCAGCTTGGTGGTGCCGGCGAAGAACTCGACCTTGGTCACCGTGCCATCGGCGTCAGCGGCGGTGGCGGTGAAGTTGATCGGTCCCGGCAGGGCGAGGGTGGCGTTATTCGCAGGAGCGGTGAGCGCAACTGTCGGCGCGGCCTGAGGGACGGTGATGGAGACATTATCGAGACCGATGATCTGGTCCGGTGAGGTGGCGACGGCGTTATCGTCCACCCAGCGGAACAAGATCGTCGTATTGGCCGCCCAGGTGCCGCTGAGGGCCACGGTTGTCGTGGGAATCGTCGTGGTGCCCGCAGTGTTCGGCACATTGGCGAGCGTCGGGTTGAGGACGCTGGCATTGGTCCACGTCGTGCCGTTGTCGAGCGAGTAAAACAACCAGTAGCCGGGCAGCTCGTTTGCGGTGCCGACGGCGGTGTACCGAATGATGTCGTAACCGATCCTGATCGCGGAAAGCGCCGCGCCGCTGCCGTTGGTCAGCGAGAGCTGGGCTGCGATGCCCTCAAAAGTGGTCGGCGCGGTCGCCAGCACGCGGTTGCTCGTATTGCCAGCGGACGCCGCCGCGTTGTAGCCGTTGTTGTTGTTGGCGGACGGCGTCGTGGTGGCCGTGAGCGCGTTCGCATTGGCCGCCAGGGTGGCGACACCAGCGGCGAGGATGCCATTGCTGTCCGTCCAGACCGCGTTGCCTGAAGATGAAGTCGTGCCAATGCGCATGGACCAGCCGCTGGGCGGCGTGGTGCCGCTGGTGCCCATGCTGTCGAAATTCTGCGAATAAGCCCACATCGCAGGATCACCGGTGACATTGACGACGCTTGATGTCGTGGTGCCGGCGTCGTTGTCCGTGGCCTTCGCAGTGAAGGTGTGCGCACCCGTGGCCAGCGCCGCGACGGTGAAGGTGAAGGGGGCGCTGGTGTCCTCGCCGAGCAAGGTCGCGCCGTCGAAGAACTCGACCTTGCTGATGATGCCGTCAGTGTCACTTGCAGTGGCAGTCAAACCAAGAGAAACACCCGGCGCTGCACTGCTGCCGTTCGTCGGCGCAGTGATGGCGACGGTTGGAGCCACGTTGTCCACGTTCGTGACCGAGATGGCCACAGCAGCGGAAGTGGCCGTAGAGGTTGCGTTGTCGGTGGCTTTTGCGGTCAGCGAGTAGCTGCCGGTGATGACATCCGTCCAGTTGAAGGTGTAAGGCGCGGAGCTGTCCTCGCCGAGTTTCGTCGCGCCATTGAAGAACTCCACAAGAGTCACGCTGCCATCCGGGTCGGTGGCATCAGCAGTCAGGTTGATCGAGGCGAGGGCATCGAAGGTGGCCCCCGCAGTCGGCGCGGTCAGCGCCACCACCGGTGGCAGGCTGGCATTGACCATCACATTCACCACCGCGGAGAGCGTGGCCTGACCGCTGTTGTCCACCGCGACGGCGGTGAAGCTGTAACTGCCGACGAGCAGGCCGGAGACGCCCTGTTCATAGGGTGCTGTGGTGTCCTCGCCCAGCTTCGTGCCGCCTTGATAAAACTCGACGCGGGCGATGCTGCCGTCGGCATCCGCAGCATCCGCCATGAGTGTGAAGGCCGCAGGTGAGATGAAGCTCGCATTGTTCGCCGGAGCGGTAATGGCGACGGTCGGGGCGGTATTCGAGGCTGTGGTGAAGCGGCGCGTGCTGCTCGTCGCGGTGTTGATGCTGTCATTGGCCGTGGCATACCATTCAAAGTCTTTGCCAGCGGCGAGGCCGGTCCAGTTGAGGTTCGCCGTGGTACCCCCGGCGGCCACGTTCACCGTGCCGAGCGGAATCCAGTCCGTCACGGCGTTCTGCATGTTGTAGTTCAGCGTGAACTGGCTGTCCGCGTCGGTTTCAAAGCTGCCCGCCGCCGGATTGATCGGATTAGGCACGCGGTAGGTCTTTGCGTTGATGGTGTTGTTCGTCGGTGAGAAAGTAAAATAGCGCAGCCAGCCGTCGCCACCGTTGGTGCGGCCCTGATAGTCCTGCAGCACGCTGTAAACCGTGCGTCCTTGATACACGTCAGCGCGCTGTCCTTCACCCGCCACATGCCCGCACAGCATCATGAAAAAGTTCGGATTGTCCTTGAGGTCGTTGTACAAATTTTGGCCCTGTGTGCTGAACGTGGCCGGGTTGCCGGTGTTGACGATCCAGTGGCTCGTCACGATGGCGCGGCGGTTTGGATAAGCCTTCATCACCGCGTCTGCCCAGTCCATGACGGCCTGGTAGTTCGCCGCGGCGCGGGTGTCATACTCGAGATGCAGGATGATGAAGTCGAGACCGCTGGCGCTGAACAACTGGTAGTTGTTATTATTGTTCGCCACCGACTGGCTGCCACCCCAGTAAGTGCGGCCGCTGAAGCGGCTCTCACCAAAGTACTGGTTGAAATAGACATTCGCGCCACCGGCGTTGCCGATGGAGGTCTGGTCATGATTGCCAGGCGCAGCACCCCAGGGGATGCCGTGTGCGCGCAGCGTGCCCGTCTGGTTTTCGATCCGCTGCATCGCTGCATCCGCCACCAGCCACTCTGCGGGCACGGCATCGCCATTCTGCACGATGTCACCCATGTGGCTGACGAAAGCGAGGTTCAGGCTGTCGCGATTATCAACCAGCCACTGCGTCTGCGCGTGGTAAGTGGCCGCACGGTTGTTATTGTTGAGGTTTTCCGAGTAAAACTGCGTGTCCGGCAGCGTGGCGATGGTGAAATCCGCGCCGGGCGTGGCAGGTGTCGTCTGGCGGCCATAAAACGTCACCGTCTGCGCATCGCCTTCGGGATCGATGATACTAGCGCTGATGGTCGTCGAACTGTTAATGCCTGTCGCGTTGTTGGCTGGTGAACTCAGTGTGATGACCGGCGGTTGATTCAAGTTCGGCGTGATGGTGAGACTCACTGCGGTCGAAGTCGTGCTGCTGCCGCCGTTGTCCGTGGCGATGGCGGTCAGCGAGAATGTGCCGGTGTCCGCGTTCGTGCGGCTCCAGTCGAATTGATAAGGCGACGTGAGGTCTTCGCCGATCTTCGTCGCGCCATTGAAGAACTCAACCTTCGCGATCGTGCCGTCACTGTCAGCAGCATTCGCCGTGATGCTGACGGTCGCCGGTGCCATCACCGAAGCACCGTTCAGAGGTGCGGTGATCGACACCGTGGGCACCTCATTCGGGACAAACGCTTTCGCGTTCACCCACTGCGGAAGCGTCGTGCCAGAAAGAGTGCCGGAAGTCGTCGCGCTGCCATCCGCCTTCGTGCCTGCGGCAGTCGTGCCCGTGGCTTCATCGAAACCAAAGCGCGCCAGCATGCCGCTCTGCCCGGAAATGATCTTGGCATCTTTGTTGTTGGCGATCTGTGACTGCGTGCGCGCTACATTCCAGATGCGCGCCTCGTCAATGATGCCCTGGAAATAGCCGGCGCGTGCGCCGGTGGAGTTGAGCGTGGTGCCGATGCCCAAACCCTGGATGCTGTCGCTGCGCGGCACGACACCGGCAAAGGTGGCTAGCACGGCGGTCGTCGTTTCTTCAACTCCGTTCACATAGAGCTTCCAGGTCGCCGTGCTGGTGTTGTAAGTGGCTGCCACATGATACCACACGCCGTTTTGCAGCGTGGTGCTGCCGGTGATCGGGAAATTCTGCCCAGCTGCATACGCCGTGCCGTTGTTGGTGGCGTTGAACTGCTCGAAGTCGGCCGTGAGCCTGCCGCTGGCATCAATGCCAAGGAAGTAATTGGCATCGATGTTCGAGTTCTCCGCCTCGCCGACTCCTTTCGCGATCAGCGGCACCGCCGTGACACCACCGTTGCCAGTGGAGGCCGTGACACCTGCTCCGGTGCGCAGAAAGCGGCACTCAATTGTGAAATCACTCGCGCCAAACGCCGTTGCGCTCGCGCTGCCGAAGCCCATCGTCACATAGCTCGTGCTGCCGTTTAAGAACAAGGCGCTCTCGTTGTCTGCCAGGAAGCTGAAGTCATCCACCGCGAGTCCCTGCTCGTTGCCGGATTCATTCGCATCACGGAAGCGAACCCACAACTCCTGACCCGGCGCCCATGACACACCCGTGACCACAGCGACCTTCACCGTGCGGTTTGCCGTCGTGTTGCCGTTCAAGGCCGTCGCTGTTGTGCCGGTGACAATCGGTGCCGTGAACGTGCCTGCCGACGCGGCGGTCCAGGTGCCTGCGCTGATGCTTGAGGCACCGAGCTGATAGTCGAGCAGCAGCGTATGCGCGGTGGTCACGCTGCTTTTGAACCACTGCTCACCCGTGTAGGTGATGGTGAACTTCGTCAGCGTCTGGCTGGTGTTGTTCACGAGACGCACGCCATGCAGCACCGGATCGTTGCCCGCGAAGTTGCTCGTGGCGCGCACCCCCAGTGCGCGATCCGTGCTGGCCGCCGTGCCAAAGCTGAACAGGCCGACGTTGTTGGCCGTTGTCGACGTGGAGTCAAACGTTGCCGCCGTGCCGCCCACCGTGCCATCGGTGACACTGAACGTCGTCTTGCTCGCATACCAGCCGGGCAGCGTGCTGTTGTCCGTCCATGTCGAGTTGAGTGTGTTGTTTGTGGTGCCTGGCAGCGAGTCGAAGTTCTGGCTGTACACACCGCCGGTATAACTGACTTGAGACAGCGCCTGCGTGGCGAACAACAACGGTGCAAGCAATAGAAGACGTTTCATCGAGAAGAATTGGGAAGGGCGACGGGAGGGGTGGTGATGGAAATGGACGGTGTGGCGACGGCAGGCGGCGGCGTGATACTCGGCGCTGGTGCTGGCGCGGCAGGAGCAACGGGCGGAGCAAGATTCGCCGCCGCCTGCTCCGCGAATTTGCTCATGGCATGTGAGCCACGCTCCAGATTAGGCAGTGCGGCAAGATGCATGGCGAGCGCCTGCCATGCGGCGCGAGATGCTTCATGGCGTCCGGCCTGCGCGAGGAGTTGCGCACGTTTCGCCATCCATGGTTCGGGTCGTGGCGCGGTTTGCTGCATTGCATCGATGCGTGAGAGCGCCGCATCGTAATGTCCGGCGGCGGTCTCGATCTCCATGGCCTTCAGCACCAGCGACGGCACCGAGCCGAAGGCTTTAAGCCCGCGCTGGAGCACCTGCACTGCCTCCTCGCCGTGACCACATGCCATCAGGGCTTCCGCTGTTTCATTAAAGAGATCCGGCTCAGGATGCGGCGTCTTCTCCAGTGCCAGGCGGTAGTCGTTCAAACAAGGCTCGTCTTGTTTGAGCTGTTTCAACACCCGCGCCCGTTGCAGCAGACCCTGAGGCTGGTCCGCATGCGCTTTCAATAAATCATTCAGCACCGCCAGAGCCGCCTCCCAATGACCCGCCAGCGCCAGCGCTTCGCCACGCACGAGGTCGGATTCCAGCATGCCGGGAGCCAGCCGGTCGGCACGTTCCAGATCAATCAACACCGCTTTCCAATCCTCATGCTCAAGGTGCAGACGGCTGCGTTTCACATAAAGATCCGCGTTGTCCGGCTCCTTCTCGATCTGCGCCGAAACCATCGCCACCAAGTCATGATAAGTGCCGTGCGCCGCGGCATTCGTGAGCATGCCCAGCAGCAGTAATAGCTTTAGATGATGTAAATAATAAGGCGGCTTGAATCGCATGAGCCGCATTCAATGGAGGCAAAATCAGCACGGCCCACCGAAACACAGTGACGCTTTTGGCAGTGAGTATTTCGTCACAGAAGCCGCGTGCGGTTCGCGGTGAAAGTCACAGTTTTGCCAGTGAGCAAACTGTCACGCGAACATGCTGGGCAGTCTTTGCCGTGTGCGCCACGGATGGATCACTCGATATCAGACTGACTGATTTCGCTCTCTTCCTTTTGATGCTTCGCCAACACAGCAACACTCGACACCTCCCGTGAAATTTATCTCCGCAACTCTTGCCGGCCTGTTCATTGCCTCGACTGCCGCACTTGCGCAGACCACGGTGATCTCCGAACCTTCGGGCTACACCAATCTCAATCTTCCCGCTGGTGCCAGCACCTTCGTCGGACTTAATCTGCTGCCACCCAGCGCGTATGCCGGCACATTTGATGTCGTGGCCACAGACAGCACTCGTCGCACGATCACGCTGACCGCAGCGGGCACCGGCCTGGCCGACAATCAGTTCGCCGCCGTACCGCACTTCATCGAAATCACCACGCCGGGTGTGCATCAGGGCTTGAACACGTCGATCACCGGCACATTCGCCAACGGAAACAGCGTGACGCTTCAAGATTCACTGCCAGCGGACGTCAGCAGCGGCGGCACGGTCACGATTCGTCGTCTGTGGACCCTGAGTTCCGTCTTTGGGGCCACCAACCAGGCCGGACTCACAGGGGGCATCTCCAGCAACAGTGCCGACCTGATTCGTGTGCCCAACCTCGCCGCCGGGTATGATCAGTACTTCTATTCCACCGGCGGCTTCACTGGGGTGGGCTGGCGCCAGATCGGCGCTGGCAATGCGAACAAGGCCAATGTGCCGTTGTACTTTTCTGATGGCTTTTACATCTTCAATCGTAGTGCGGCCGCCAAGTCCATCACGCTCACCGGCTCAATCAAGACCGGGCCCACGCAGGTGCTGATCGTGACGGGCAACAATTACCTCGCCAATCTATGCCCGGTGCAGTCTGATACTTCCAGCCTGGGCCGCACCCTCGGTAACAGCGGCTTGTACAAGGGCACGGTAGGCGGGTTGACGGGGGGCACCTCCGCTGAGAATGCGGATCTGCTGCTCGTGCCAGAGGGCTCTGGCTACATTCAATATTTTTACTCCACCGGTGGTTTCACGGGGGTTGGCTGGCGTAAAATTGGCGCAGGCAGCACGGATCAGTCCTCCACACCGCTGCCGGAAGGCTGCTTCATTGTGTATCGCAAGGGTGCACCGGTGATGGTGCAGCTCACGCAGGGAAGTTTCTGAGGTTTATCCGTTTTTGTCATGCACAAGCACCTTCTCTTCAGTCTCATCATTCTCGGGGGCAGCATCACCTGTGCAGGAGCTGCCACCATCACCATCGACAACCTCAACTCTGCAGGTGACGGAGCGTTCGGTCTCGCCGACAACGCAGGCACTCTTCTCACAACCGCCACGGGCAGCGTGATCATCGGTCATATGAGTATGAGCGATGCCAGTATCGCCAATAATTTCAATCTTGGTAACATCGCGGCCATCTGGGCTGCCTTTCAGCCTTTCGACACCGCCTTTAGTCCCGATTCACTCGCCCCTGGCGCATTTCAACTCGACCTCATGGCCGACACTCGCGCCAGCCAGAGTACTCTCGGCGGCACTGACATTTATGTTTGGGCTTGGAACACTGCCAGCTCGACCCCCTTGTCGGCAGGTCAGGGGTTGATCGCGCATCTGTCGGATGTTTTCCCGACTGATCCTGAATTGCCAGGTTCTCCTCTCGTCGCGACTGTGCATATGCGCTCGTCTGCTAATCTCGTTGTGGGTTCTGTCGGAGCGTCCTATGACTATGGTCTCGGCAGCGGTCCTCTGCCAACGTTTGAGTTGGCTGCGGTGGGAGCCTCCCCGGAACCTTCCCGTGCCATCTTGATTCTCATGGGTGCAGGCCTCGTTATTTTCCGTCGCCGCCGGTAGGAAATGATGAATTCGATCTCGCCTTCTCCGGCGCTGTTCACTTCAGCTTAAAAGAAGCGGCGGCTGAGCTCGAAGTAGGCGAAGTTGGTGTGGTCGCGTTGGAGCTGCTTCTGTACGTAGCCGCCGGATTGGAAATAGGAGTAGCCGATGGTGACGTCTGTTTTCGAGTCCAAGGTGTAGCGTGCACGGATGTTGTATTCGTTGCCGATGAATTTGCCGCTGGCTCCGGTCTTGTCCTGCACCTGCTGGATGGCGCCAATGGAAAACACATCGGTAGCGCTGGCCAGCCAGTAGGCGCTGTAGTTCAGATCGAGACGCAGCTTTGGATGGGGCTTGAACTCGATGCGGGCGGTCGGTGTGCTGACGTTTTGAAAGATGATGTAGTCATTGGCAGACCAGCCGCGGCTGAAACCAAAGAAGCGTTGGAAGCGGTTGTCCTGGTTGTCATTGGGATTGCGATCACCGCTGGCGTAGCCGTAGAAAGCACTGAGGCGGGGCTTCCAAGGATTTGAGGCGAGGGTGTAGCCCACTTCAAAGGTGCCGGCGTAGGCTTCCATTTTCTTCGCGCCGTTTCTGCCGGTCTGATAGGTGACGCTGAAGTCGTAGTCGAGTCCGGTGCTGCCGACGGGGCCGAAGACGCGCAGGCCAGGCGAGTGAACCACATACTCCGGTGTGCCCGGAAGCGCCGCCTGGACCAGAGCGAGGTAAAACGGTTCGATAGTGACGACATCAGACCAACTGCGCAGGTGGCCGATGGCGCCATAGACCTTTTGACCGATGACCGAAGTGTCCCACGAGTACTTTTGCCGGTTCAGAGTCTGCAAGGCTAGCAGGTCGAGCTGCCAGTCGTTGCTTTCCTGCCCGAGGCTGGCGTGGATGCCCTTGAAGGTGTTGGCGGTGTTGCGCCACGGATTGTTGGCCAGCAGGCGGCGGTCGAGGAAGTCGAAGTTATGAATACCGAAACGGATGCTCAGCGGTCGGCTGTTGCCGAAAGGATCGTGCCCGAGGAGGCTTTTGAAATAAAGCTCCCCATAGAGGCGGATGACGGCGAACTCGTTCACATCGCGGTTGTCGCGCGCATACTGGCTGTTTTCACGCCGTGAGTCCTGCATTTCGAAAGCGAAGCGGAACGGGTCGAGGATATCCTTGATGCCGATGTAGGCGCGTGTGCGGTGGAGCAGCGGCTGATCCATGACGCCCTGGGCGCGGCGCAGGTCTCCTGCGCGATATTCATAGCGGAAGCGGTAGTCGAGACCGACGTCGAGCCACTTCACATTCAGCAGGGAGTCGATGCCGAGTTCGCTGGCATTGCGCGCATACTTGGGCGGGTCGGTTTCCCGGGTGGTGCCGTAGCTCAGCGGGTTTTGATAATAGGTGGCACGGGTGGTTTTTTTCTTTGGCGTGGTGTCAGCCCCAAAGGCTGCCGTGGCGGTCAAGAGCAGGAGTGCCAGCGCGCTAGCGATGAAGCGGTGATCCAGTGGATTTGTTGAGAGGGGCTTTTTCATGTTCGGGCATCTGCGGGACGGTGTCCGGTGTTTCAGTTTTTGGGAAGGGCCTGATCCAGTTGGATCACGTTTTGAAAGGGGGGATTCAATGATCTGGGCAGAGGTGAATCGTGCCGCGAACACATCCTGTGGTTCGGTCAGTCTCTTGAGCGCGGCGGGGTAATTCGTGGGTGTATTACCTGCTGCCTTGGGTTTGAGATGTATCTCTTTAAAATACATACGGCAAGTAGGAATTAAAAAATATTCACAGTTTCATGTGCTTCCTGGAAACAGGCGTGCCTGCGGGGTTTCGATGTGAATTCTGTGCTGCGTCTTGCCGATTGATGCGGGGGAGCGTTCTCACATCGAGACAGTCCGATGATACCTGCGGCGAAGCAGCAGCAGGGAGAGACCGATCATGGCCAGAAGTGCGCGTGAAGGCTCTGGCACGATGGCGACGCTAAGCGTGCCGCTGGAGTAGAGCTGACTCAAGTCCCAGGCAAGGCCGAGGCTGCTGAGATCCGGGAGGTCAGTGACACTGTCGAAAGTGCCGGAGACTGAGGACCAGTTGATGAGGTGCCACGAAGATCCTGCCACCCACGTGCCGCTGGTAATCGGGAGCGCCGTGTGGAGGCTGAGCGTGGCTCCGCTGAGCGTCACGGGGCCACCACTGAAAACGAGAAGATCGTTGTTGCTCGTCTGTGCATTGAGCACGCCGCTCGCGCCACCGCCGGTGATGTCGAGTTCGATTTTGCCGCTGAGAACAAACCCTCCCGCAGCCTGCAGCGTGAGGGTTTGTGCATCGATCACCCCATTCTGACCAGCGAAGATCACAGCGCCGCTTTGCTGGGTGAAAGCAGCGCCACCGATGAGAGAACCCGCGGTGCCGCTGCCGCCGAGACGTGCGCCGCTGGCGATGTTCAGCGAGCCTGTGCCGGTGGCGGAACCCGTGGCATTGTTTGCCAGCAAGGTGCCGCCATTCACGGTGGTGCCGCCGCTGTAAGTGCTGGCTCCTGCGAGAATCCAAACGCCTGCGTCCTGCTTGACGAGTGCCACGGCATTGGTGCCGCTGGTGGCTGCGCCCAAGTTGTTTACGATCGCGCCCTGGATGGTGTTAGCGCCGGTGTTGCTGCCGCCGAGGGTGAGCACGCGTGCTGTAGTGGGGCCGGTGGTGCCGACTGACGCAGCGGTGTTCAATGTGGCGGCAGAGAAGACGAGCGCGCCGCTGCCGTTGCTGAGAATCGTTGCGCCGCCGGTGTTTGTGCCAGCGTTTGTGCCGCTGCCGATTTGTACGGTGCGGTTGGTGCTGTCTCCCGTCCCGAGATAGTTCAGTGTGCCGGTGTTGGCAAGATTGCCCAGACGGATGATGCTCGAAGCAGCATCCTTATCGCTCGTTCCGAGTGAACCCGCGACACCGATGTTGCCGAGTGAATCGACTTCCGTGGTGCCGATATTGAGAATCACCTGCCCGCTGAAGGTGTTGGTGCCGCTCAGGCGCAACGTGCCGCTGCCAGTGCCCTTGATGAGACCAAAACTGCCGCTGATAACAGCATTCACCAGAAGATCCACCGCAGCATTGGGACTGTCATTGACGTTGAATGTGCGATCTGCAGTGAGGATAAGACTGGTCGAGATCGTCGCCTGTCCATTTTCAAAACCGGCCGCGCCTGCATTGTAGGTGACGTTGCCACCGAGGGTGAAGCTGCCACTGTTGGTGCTGCTGATGAGGCTGGCGGTTTGTCCGGCGACGGTGGTGGTCGCGCTGCCCAGAGTGAGTGTCCCGCTCACGGTGGCTGCTGTGTCGCTGATATCGAAAGTGCCCGCGTTGATGATGAGACTCGATGAGGTGGCGATGCTGCCGGTGAGTTTCAGTGTGCCGCCATTGACGGTTGTGATGCCGGTGTAGGTGTTGGCTGCGGACAGGGTGAGGGTGTCGGTGCCGGAGTAGATGAGGCCGTTGTCGAAGGCATTGCCATTTGTGACTGCGCTGCTGATGGTGACGTTGCCGGAACCGGTGATGATGCGGTTACGTGCTGCAGTGTCGGCGTTGATGTTGAGCTGAAAGCCACCGAGCACGAGGCTCGCGCCGCTGCCGGTGCCTTGGTTCACGGTGAGTGTGCGGTTGTTGGCGATGGAGTTCCACTGCAGTTCACCCAAGGTGAGCGTGCTTGCACCATGGAGAGTGATGTCGCGGTTGGCATTGCCGATGGTGACGACGCCGGTGCCGAGATTGAGACTGCTGGTGCCGCCAAAGGTGAGGCTGCCATTGAGGGAGATGGCGTTGTTGTTGGTGAGGGTGAGGGCGGACAGGGTGTCGAGGGTGCCGCCCGTGATGGTCAGGGTGCCGGTGCCGATGGCGGAGGTGGAGTTCAGGATGAGCGTTCCTGAGTTTAAAGTGGTGCCGCCGGTGTAGGTATTGGGGCCGGACAGAACCCAGCTGCTTGTGTCGGATTTCGCAATAACCAGCGTGCCGCTGCCGTCGGTGATGGCGCTTTGGATTTCATTGCTGGCGGTGCTGGTGCCGCTGAGGGTGAGGGTTTTGGTGCCGGTGCCGGTATTGGAAATGACGCCGGTGAAAATGAGTGCGCCGGTGCCGCTGCTGTTGAGGGTGGCTCCGCCGTTGGTGGTGGCGGCGAGATTGATGGCGCGATTGGTTGAGGCACCTGAGCCGGTGTAAACGAGTGTGCCGGCGACATTGGTGCCACTGCCGATATTGATTGTGCTGCCTGCACCTGCGGCGGTGCTGACTCCGGTGTCGCCGAGGGAGGTGAGGGTGAGAGTGCCCTGGTTTATCGAGAGGGCTCCGGTGAAGGTGCTGGTGCCGGAGAGGGTCCAGGATCCCAGGCCAGTTTTGACGAAGGTCAGAGTGCCGCCGGTGCTGTCGGTGAGGGCGGCCTGAAATTCGTTGGCGGCGGTGTTGGTGCCGCTAAGGGTGAAGGTTTTCGCGGCGGTGCCGACATTGGAGAATGTGCCGGTGAAGATGAGGGCGCCGCTGCCGTTGTTGGTGATGGTGCCGCCGCCAGTGCTGGCGGAGGCGAGGACGAGGGCGCGATTGGTGGATGCGCTGGAGCCAGTGTAGATGAGGGTGCCGGTTTGCGCGACGCTGCCGAGATTGAGCGTGGTGCCTGCTCCGAGGGCGCTGGCGGTGCCGCTGTCGGCGATGGAGTTGATGGTGAGTGACGTCCGGTTGATGGAGACTGCGCCGGTGAAGGTGTTGAGGCCGGAGAGAATCCATGTGCCGGTGTCGCCTTTGGTTACTGCGACCACGCCACCATTTCCGCCATCGGAGATGATGCCTTGGAACTCATTGTTGGTGGCGGTGCCATTGAGTGTGAGGGTTTTGGTGCCGGTGGTGGCGGCGTTGGTCACGTTGCCGGTGAAGATCAATGCGCCTGTGCCGCTGGCGTCGATGGTGGCGCCGCCGGTGCTGGTGGAGGCGAGATTGAGGGTACGGTTTGTCGTGGCGGCGGCTCCTGAGTAGAAGAGGGTGCCGGTTTGCAGGACGTTGCCGAAGTTGATGATGCTGCCTGCGCCGATGGCGCTGCTGGTGCCGCTGTCGGCGATGCTGTTGATGGAAAGGATGCCCTGGTTGATCGTGGTATTGCCAGTGTAGGTGTTGAGGCCGGAGAGCAGCCAGGTGCCGCCGTTGGCTTTTGTCAGGGCGAGGGTTCCGCCATTTGCACCGTCGCTTAGGATGCTTTGGATCTCGTTGTTGTCTATGCTGGTGCCGCCCAGGGTCAGGGTCTTGGCGCCGGAGCCGGTATTGGTGAAGGTGCCGGTGAAAATGAGCGCGCCCGTGCCGCTGCTGTTGAGGGTGGCGGCTCCGGTGGTGGTGGCGGCGAGATTGACCGTGCGATTGGTTGTGGCGGCGGCGCCTGTGTAGGTGAGGGTGCCTGCGGTGGTGGTGGCGCTGCCGAGGTTGATGATGCTGCCTGCGCCGATGGCGCTGCTGATTCCGCTGTCTGCGATGCTGTTGGCGGAAAGCACGCCTGCGTTCACGGAAAGCGGGCCAGAGAAGGAGTTGATGCCTGAAAGGGTGACCTGCTCAGGGCCGGCTTTGGTGAGGCCGGAACCGGCGGCGCTTTCGCTGATGTTCCCGGAGATGACGATGGTGGTGTTGTTGGCGGCGGTGACGGTGCGGGTGCCGCTCAAGATGAGATCTAGCTGGATGGTGTGAAGGTGAGTGCCGGTTGTGCCGGTGGAGGTGATGTTGCCACTGAGGGTGATGGCATTTCCGGCGAGGGTGAAGCCGGTGCCGGTGCCTGTGTCATTGGTGAAGGTGATGGCATTGGTGCCGCCCAGCGTGAGTGCGGACAGATCATTGGTGGTGATCAGGTTGGCGACACTGCTTTGAGTGAGATTGAAGATGAGGCTGTCGCCGTTGGCGGGCAGGGTGTTGCTGACCCAGTTCGTGTCGGTGCCCGAGGTGCCGGAACTCCAGTTTGCATTGAGATCGCCCAGCCAGGTGAGGCTGGCTGCGTGAGCGATGGGGGAGAGATGAAGAATGAGAGCCAATGGCAGCCATGACTGCCGGCGGAATGAATGGGGCATTGTTTGGACGGAGGGCTCCCGGCGTTCCGTTTGTTGGCGGTCACGCGGTGCAGGGATTGCGGCCTACGGCCTTCCGCTGCGGCGGATCAGCCCATCTCACGGGCGTCAAATGCCGCGTGATTTATACACTAAAATAGTGTGAATTGAGATAATGCTTTAAATCCTATTGGTCAAGTAGGTTATATGCGCTTTTTTGAGGCGGGGTTTTGCAGTCCGCTCCCTTGAGATCATGGATGCGGCGGGACCATCTCAAATGAGATGATGTATGGGGTGCCTTCGCCCAGGGGAAAGGTTCGGGGCAAATGCAGCTTGGCTGTTGGCGCTTTGTAACGTGAGCAAAAGAGGTCGCCAACGCGGAAGAAGGAATCGTCACCGAGGCTGCCCACATAGCGAGGTGTGCCCTGAAAGCCTTTCAAGGCTGCCATCCAAAGGCCATAACGGTCTTCGGTGGCACCGCGAACAAATGCGACGGAGTGCTGATAGAAATACCCGGAGACGGTGAGCGCAATCAACGCAATCAGGGTGGTGCTCCAGAGTTTTATGCGCGAGTTCATCTGAATGGGAGGTTCATTCGGAAATCGTTGATCTCACAAGGGAATCGACTTCCACCACCAGAGTCTCCATGTGCCGAAGCTGAACTTCGGGCGAGAGATGATCTGGAATGGTGCCAAGGGACTCAAGTAAAAGCTGGTGGTAAAGGCCCATGCAGCGAAGGCAGGTGTAGTGCATCGTCAGCTTCCGCGCGGGCAGTTCCCATGGCTGGTTGCGCGATCCGCTCGCAACTTTCTGGCCGCAATAGAAGCATTTAGCCTCGTGAATGGAGACGCCGTTTTCATCAACAGCCAGTTGCTGGGCGCGGGCACAGTCATTGCATAAGGAACTTCTGGTCATCAGGCCGTCGATGATCTCGGTGAGGAAGGTGTGAGCTGGATGCCGCCCGCAAGCGCTGCAAAGCGGGGAATCAGGTGGGCGGGATTCCATGATGGCTGTGTTGCTTTCGTCTGCGAAGTGACTCAAGAATCCTGCGCCACCAAGGCTGCGGCTGCGGAGGAATCCAGTCCGGATGGTCGAACCAGAACGACTCGTAGGAAACGCTCAAGTCCCACGCGCCGTAGCGTCGCATCAAATCCGCTGGCATCTGGAACCAATCGAACTCGCCGGTGATGCCATCTGGGTGCTGAGGGGTGATGTGGTAAATGATGTCAATGGACGGACTGAACTGTGGATGAAGACTCGGCAGCCGGGAAGCAAACGGCTCGATGAGGTCGGCGAGCGCGTGGAGGCGGGCTGTTGGGTCACCGTCGGTGTGGCTCTTCGGTGAATGGAGGGTCCAAGTGTGATGGGTGCTCTCCTGCCAACTGCCGTCTTCACCCTGGCCCATCGTCTTGCTCTCGCGAACCAAGGTCGGCTGAACGCCAAGCAACTCCGTAATGGTCGCCGCATTCCCGGCGTCGCAGGAGATCAGCAGGCTGACATGTGAGTATAAAATCATCGGGCGAGGTGCGATGGAGGAATTAACTAGTGGGGGCCGGTCTCAGTTTTGCAACCTAAAGGAGCCACTGGGATGGCGGTGGCGTAGAACGGAAGAACGAGTTCCCGCGCCCCTTCAGGGCGCTTCCTTGAGCAACGATGGGCGGCTCGTGCGACCCAGGGCTTGTCGCTGCGCTCCGGCGCCCTGGGCTGATTCCGTGGGGCCTTCAGCCCCTCTGAGGAGCGGCGATTTGGGGTGGAAAAAGTCGCATTCTCTGCTTGGCAACCTAGGCTGGGGATTGTGGGATCAGGGCTGGAAGGTGCGGTCATTCGGAGCTTGCGCCTGGTTGTCGTAGGCTCCGAGCCGGATGTTTGGATTGCGATGTCGGAACCAAGCAGCCATTGAAAGCATCTGTTCGTGGGGCATGGCAACCTCATAAACAGTGCCACTGCTTGAATGAAGAGTCATGAAGTTGGTGTCGATGACTTGTCCTGCTGCTTTCTGCCGCAAGATGGTAGGATGCGCCCAATAGACGAGTTGAGGTTCGGTGGCGATTCGCTGAGCTAAGTCGAGTTTCTGGCGACTCCGGTAGAAAACATAACCAAAAAGAGCGCAACCGAGAACGCTTGCAATCGCCCAAGGCGTGTTTGGGGAAATGAGCAGAGATGCGGCCAATCCGGCAATGCTGATGGTGAAAAGGATGTCGCCGATGAGACGCCCTCGAAGAACCTTGTGCGCAAGGAGTCGATAAACGTCGTCTGAAGTGAAGTTCGGAACCGCGACGGAATCCGGGAGGATGAGTTCGAGGATTGGGATGGCTTCGGGTTTCATTGCAGAACGAGCGGGAAGGTGCCTGATTGATTTGTGATTAACAAATCTGTTATTGGGCGAGCATGGCGATGGGGTATTGTTTTGTCGAGTGCCAATGGGTTTGCGGCGGCATCGGTTTTGCGTCGCAGGACGGGGACGTTTGCGCTGGCATCGCTCCGCGATGCGAGTGCGATCATGTGGGAGCGGGGCGTGATAACGAGGGGTGTCGCTGCGCTCAACCGCCTCGCTACAGGCTGGGATGGCGCTGCCATCCGGGAGGGGGCGAACCTTTTGGGGTGACTCTGGTAGGTGAGAGAGAATGCTAATGTCTTGTGGTATGGCGTGAGCTGGGCGTCATGTGGAAAGCGGGGGCTCTTTCTTGGCTAAAGCTTCCATCTTCGCTCTTCGAGCTACGAAGCTCCTGAACTCAAGGCGGCTCGATTGTGGAAAGGAGAGTGACTTTTTCGGCTTGGAGGGCGGCTGCGCAATCCTGAAAGATGTATGCTGCCGCTTTCGAACGTCTCGCGGCGCGCGTGCGCCGACCGGCGGGCGGAAGTCCACCGGCTCCCGCCCTCGAATAAGCAGTAGGATGCGTGAGCTGATCTGCACGTCGAAAGCGGTAGCTGCGTTCGTGCCTCACTGCGCAACCGCAGTCCATATTGGGAGGCGTGCGCAGAGCTTTGGGAGTGAGGCCGTGTCATTTTGAAAAGGAGACGCATTTAGAGCAAGGCACGTCCACTGACGCGAAGTGCCGGGTGTCGATGCAACCGTGGAAGTTATTCGGGAGGACAGACCTACTGGCAGGCTGTTTCTTGCTGCGGGATCTCAGTTCAAATGAGGGGGCGTGCAGTTGGCGCGTAACACGCCGGAACCGGCTTCCTCCTTCGCTAAAGCTACGGAGGAAACGAAAGCCGGGACTACAAAACGTGGTGGCCGGATTTTTTTTGCTTTGTTGCGCGACGGTGGTTTCACTGGGATTGCCAGTCAGGGCTGGAAGGTGCGGAGGCGGCCGGTGGCGGGGTCGATCTGGAGGGTGACGAAGTTTTTCAGCTTGGGGTCGCGGAGGTGGGCGTCCTTTTCGTGGAGGGTGAGGAACCAGGGCTTGGTGGGCTGGAGGGCGGGGCTGCCGTCTGAGTGGAAACGGAGGGCGATGTAACGGCCGTAGATGTCGGTGGCGTTTTCTTTGAAGCCGAGGTCGATGATGGAGGAGCGGGTGGCGTCTGCGCTGATTTCGATTTCCTGATCGAGATTGATGACGGTGCCGACGGGCTCAAAGACGTCGATGGCGGGAGCGGTGGATGTGGTGTCATCTTCTGGCGGGCGGAGGGTGAGGATGCGGAGCTTGCGCAGGGTGGAGCGGCCATCGATGAGGTCGGCTGCTTCGTAGAGACGGAGTTCGGCGTCGGTGTTGAAGAGGATGGCGAGGGACTGGGTTTCGAGGAGGCGGTTTTGCACGGTGTCTGCGGCGGAGCGCAGGCGCGCGGAGGCGGCGATGCCTGCTATGTAGGGAGCGCTGAGCACGGCGATGACGGCGATGATGCTGACGACGACGAGGAGCTCGATCAGGGTGAAGCCGGAGCGGTGGTGATGGGAGTGGGGGGACATGACGGGTGACGGAGGGCGAATGAACGGGGCGGGGTGGTGGGATCGAGGAGGGAGGAAGAGGAGGCGGGAGGGGGATCGCGGAGTTGGGGCTGTGGCGGGGCGGATTGATCGAGGACGAGTTCGAGTGGGAGGACGAGGAGGAGAGGTATCGGAGGAAGAGGAAGCAGACGAGGAAGCAGAGAGGAAGCAGAGAGGAAGCAGAGAGGAAGCAGAGAGGAAGCGGGGCTGGAGCTGTGGCGGGGCGGTTTGATCGAGGACGAGTTCGAGTAGGAGGACGAGGACGAGGACGAGGACGAGGGGTATCGGAGGAAGAGGAAGCAGACGAGGAAGCGGGGCTATTGTTGAGGCGGGGCGCTTTGATCGAGGACGAGAACGAGAACGAGAACGAGAACGAGGAGGCGGATCAATATGTGCGGGAATCCCAGCGGGCGTTGCGGAGGGGGACGGTGCTGGAGAAGACGGTGTAGTTGAGGCGCTTTTGATTGAGCCATGACTCGAGGCTGGCGAGGTCGGCGTCGTAGGCGGTGGCGTCGGTGAAGGGGGCCTGGGCCTGATCGAGGTAGTCGACGGGGGATTGCTGATACTCCTGCGCCCACTTGGCGGCGGAGGCTTCATCGAGGGCGACCATGGTGACGACGACGAGGGGCGGGAGGAGGTGCTGCGTGCCCTGGGTGACATTGCCTGCGGCATCGACGGTGACTTTATCGACGTCGGGGGTGGCGTTGTTGACGTCGAGCGAATTGTAGGTGTAGCTGGGGGCGATCCAAGAGGGGAGCTTCTTGGTGGCGAGGGCGGTCTCTGCGGAGACGCGTGGGGAGAGGATGAGGAGGATGATGTTTTCGGCGACGATGCGCGTGGATTGTTCAAGGTCCTGACGGAACCAGTCGATGGGATGGGTGTAGATGGTGTTGCCTTGAAAGGGTGCGGTTTGCTCTGCTGGCGGACGGTACTCGACGAGGCGGTAGCGATAGCGGACGGGGATGGTGTAGTCGGCGAGGAAGGGGGGACGGTTGGTGTTGTCGTCGCCAAACTGGACGGCGTAACCGCGTGCGTTGAGGAGGCTGCCGAGGCCGCTTTGATCATTCGTCAGTCCGAGTGGTGCTTGGAAAAAGGCGGCGTGACCGGGGGTGCTGGCGGGAGTGGTATTTGAGCCGAGGAGCTTGGTGGCGGGGCCGCTCTGGAACTGGAGCTCTGAAAAGCGGATGTAGGCGGTGGGTGGTGTGACGGTGCCGGGGGGCGCTGCGTTTGAACTGGTGCCTTTGTAGTAGTAGTCCCAGTAAGGATTGAGCGTGGCCTGGGAGAGGGTCTTGGTGATGAGCTCAAAGGCCTGGCGTGCTTCGCGAAACTGCTGGGCTTTGTTGTGCACGCCAGTGACGGAACGGCGCACGGAGTCGAGTGCGGAGACGCAGACGAGCATGAGCAGGGTGAGCAGGACCATGGAGGCCATGAGCTCCACGATGGTGAAGGCCCGGCGGTGGTGTGAGATGGATGATGAGGGTTTCATTTTCCTGTCTTGGCGACGACGTAGGAGTAGCGTTTGTAGGTGTCAGGCAGGGCGGCGGTGAAATCGAAATCTGCGACGGGTGTCTGCTTGAGCTTCACGGTGACGCGACGCAGGAAGGCGTCGTTGAGGCCGGTGTTGCCAGGGAGCAGTACATCGGTGGCTGGGGGGCTGACTTCGGCGACGAAGGCGATGGCGTCCCTGGCGCGGCCTGTGGGATCCACGGGGACGGCGTAGGAGTCGAAGTAGTAGCGCTGGTTTTGCTGCGCGCTGGTGGTCTGGGATTGATCGAGCGAGCCGAGGATGTGCTGGGAGATGCGCGAGGCGGCGGTGACCTCCCCGGCGGTGCGGACGTTGTTCAAGCCATGCGGGAGCAGGCCCATGATGGTGGTGATGCCGAAGGCGGCTATGGCGAGGGCGAGCGTGACTTCGACGAGGGAGAAACCCTGTGGACGTGGGCGGGGGCTGGAGGTGGGGATGTTCATGGGGTTTTGTTTTTTGAATGGGGGTGGGTCAGTTGCCGAACTTGCGTTTTTCGATGACGCGGAACTGGTAGTGGTTGTCAAGGCTCTCGGGGGAGCCTGTGGTGCTGGTGGTGAAGTCGGGGAGATCTGACTGGGCGGGATCAAGGAAGCGATCAATGACGGCGGAGCCGCGGTACTCGCTCTCAAAGGTGTCGGCGTCGGTGATGGTGTTGACCGGTGCGGAGCGTGCCTTGCGGATGATCTGGGCGATGTAGTGAACGCGGTAGGTGTTTGAGCGGGTGGTGACGCGGGGATAGAGATTGGTGTAAGGGCGCTCGCGGGTGTTGTCTCCGGTGAGGCGGCGGGTGGCCCAGAAGTTTTCCATCTGGGTGTAGTCCGTTACGTCACGATCCGGCACGAGGTGGACATCGCAGATCTCGCTGGGGCTGAGGAAGACTTTGCCGGTGCTGAAGCGTTGATCGAACTGGGCGAGGGTCTTCTTCGCGTCGATGTTGTAATTCCAGCGCTTGCCTTCGGCGGTGGTCCAGAGGGTGTTTTGATCCGTGGAGTTGGGGAAGACTTTGTAGCTGGGTGCGTCGCTGGTGGGGACGGCGGTGATGCGCTCGCTGGCAAAGAGGGAGTGGAGACCGCTGGCGCGGCGGATATTGGAGAATGGGAGGATCTGGTAGTTCAGATTGATCTTGCCGGCGGTGGAGAAGGGCTCGCTGATGGCGTAGGGCTCGACGACGGGCATCCAGAAGTATTCGAGCAGGAGGTGGTCCGGGGGATTGGTGCCGCCGAGTTTGGATGGACCGCCGGGGTGGCCCTGCTGCGGGCGGAGCTGCAGGGTGCGCCAGGGTTTGCCGGACTTCACGCCGGTGGGCAGGGAGCCGAGCGCGCCGGGGGAGGCGATGAGGCGATTGGGCGTGAAGAAGACGCCGTCTACGGTGGTGTGCTGGTTTGACTCGCTGAGGTAGGGGACGCCATTGACGACGTTGTTTACATTGCCTTCGTCGGGTTTGTTGATGTAGGGGCCGTCGCGTGCGGGGCCGGGGCCGTTGTCAAAGTCGCCATAGAGCTGTGCGGCGGTGGTGGCATCGCTAAAGTAGGGGAGATCGGGGATGCGGGTGTTGGGATAGGTGGCGCCGGCTTTGGTGGCGACGAGGCGGCTGGCGAAATCAGACTTGGTGCCGTAGTCGTAACCGGGGAGCTGATTGGAGACGAAATTGGTGAAGCTGTGGGCGAGCCTGCGTGCGCCGTAGTAGCGGTGCTGCTGCCACTGGCCGGCATCCACGACGGTCATGGCGGAGGTGAGGCGGTAGTCGCCGTGCTTGATGGTGACGGTCTGCACGACGTCGCTGCCTTCTTCGATCTCAGCCTGGGCCACGGTGGCGGAGAGCTGGGGCTTGAAGAGGCGGGCGGCGGAGTCTTCGGCATCGAAGCCGAAGAAGTAGGCGCCGCGCGAGGGCTTGGAGCCGGTGCGGGGGGCCACGTTGTCCCGGAAGAGGCGGCCGCGCAGAGTGCCGGTGCTGTTTTTGGTGACGGTGCTGTAAGTGGCGGAGGCGTCGTTGCGGATGGCTGTCTCCTGAGCCTTGGTGAGGCTGATGCCGAGGGCACCACGATTGTAAAAAGTCCACCAGGCGGGAGCTTCGAGCTTGTCGTTCGCTGCGGCCATGGCGCTGTTGGACTGCCGCACGAGGGTGGGGGCGGCCACCGTGTTGGCGGGGAAGCCGGGTGTGAGGGTTTGCACGAGTACGGCCTCGGTGTCTCCGGTGACGGGGACGCGGCCGAAGTGCCCGCTGTAAACCTCGATGGTGAGATCTGATTGGGAGATGGACATGGGCTTGGAGCCGTCGCGACCGACATCGATGTCCACGAAGTTGCTGATGAGGTTGTAGTTGAGCACGCTGGCGTCATCGGTGGAGGTGGAGGCGGGTTTGACAGTCCAGTCGGCATTGCCCCAATTTTTGTCAGCGGCCATGGGCGCGCGCGCGATGGCCTCGCGTGCACGCAGGACGCCTTTAAGACCGATGCCGTAGCCGCCGGTCATCTGGCTGCCGTTATTGGTGGCACGGCGTCCGGTGTAGAGGAGTTCGCTGTCATTGGCGAAGAGCTGCTGGCCATTGACGCGGAATTTTTTGAGGCCGGAAACGCGCACGGTGAACTCGGGTTCCAGGAGTGTGTAGCCTGCGGCGGGCACGAAGAACTCCAGCAGGAGGCGTGACTGAATGCGGCGGATGCCGGGCTGCAGCGGGGTGTTTTTGTTGAGCTGGAAGTTCCAGTTTACGGACTGGTAGCCGGGATGCGCGGGGTCCGGGCCGTAGGGGAAGCCTGAGGTTTTTGGCCAGGTCTTGGTGTCTGCCTTTTCATTGCGGAAGGGATTGGGCGTGGGCACGGGGGGAAAGTTTGAATACCAGCGTGCCTGCGGTGTGGCGCCGTCCATGGTGGGGGCGGAGAGACCGCCGGGCCTGCCCATGGTGGGATAGACTTCCGGGTAGGGATTGGCGGGGTCGTCGGTGTTGTCCGCAGCGCAGATGAAGTGGAGGCCGACTTCGGTGATGGTGGGGAAGCGACCGATGCCCTGGAAGGTCTTGCCGCCGGTGCTCCACTGCGAGGGCGTGACCTGACCGTGACCGGGATAGCCGAGAGCTTCTTTAATGCCGGCGTCATCGGCGTCCGGGCTGTCTGGGTCTGCGCTGAAAAAGCGAGGGTCGGTGAAGGTCTTGAACTGGAAGGTGCGGGATGAGCCGGTGGCGTAGCCGAGCAGGAAATTCTGCGAGGCATCGACGCCCGGAGTGATGACCTTGGGGTCTTGCACGATGTTGCCATCATGCAGATTGATGCTGCGGACGTAGTCGAAGATTTCGACGAGGATCTGCTGGAGGTCGTCGCCGTACTTGGCGCGGAAATTTTGGCTGGGCACGGCAGCAAAACCGGGCATGGGATTTTGCAGGAGATTGTAGAGGTAGCTCAGCAGGGCGAGGTTTTCAGGACGCTGGATGTCCTGCGTGGTGGAGTCTGCATTGCCGCGCTGGAAGATGTATTTGCGCAGGCCGCCGGTGCCGGTCTGGCGCAGGGTGGAGCAGAAGGCGATGAGCTGATCATACGATGTGCCGTAGTCGGTGCCGCGATAGTTGACGGGCCAGAGGGCGATCTTGGGCAGGCCATGCAGATTGAGCTCTGGCGAGCGGCTCTGTGCGGTGAGGAAAAAGCCTTTCCGCTGGAGGACATCGTGCGCGTTCACCCCCAGGCCGAAGTTGTTCTCCGTGCGATCTTCCTGCAGCAGGTATTCATCGAGGCTGGCGTAGAGGCGCTCTTTGCGAAAGGAGGCGAGCTTGATCTGGGCGATGCTGGGGTCCTGGTATGACCTGGTGCCGCTGACAGAGCCGCCGATGCCGATCTTGGGCGTGAGGCGATAGATGAGGTCTTTGTCGGGTGCGGTGAGTGTCTTGCCGGGGAAGAGGATGGGGCTGAGGGCGGTGGTGGCGGGATGGCCGGGGTAGCGCTGGAGCTCTCCATTCACGGGCTGGTAGCGAGCATGGGCGGCGTCTTCCTCATGGTAGAAGGTGGGGATGGCCCAGGGGGTGGGCTCGGAGGCGGTGTTCACGTTGACCTTGCTGCTTTCGTCATCGGCCCAGAAGGCGATGCGGCCGACGATGGGATTGTCCACAGTGGGAGAAACGGCGGCGATGAATTTGTTTTGGAGATCAAGGGTGCCGAGGGTGCCATCGCGCAGGAGGTAGAGCCACTCGACGGGCATGGGGAGGCGCTGGGTATCGCCGCCGGTGGTCTTGACGCCGGTGACGGTGCGGCCATTGGCGAGCTTGTCCGAATAGGAGAAGCCGCTGACGGCGTCCGGCTGACCGGTCATGGCGCGTGGATCGATGATGGGGAAGTGCAGCGTGGTAGTGCCGGTGGCGTCAATGCGGTGGATCGGGCGATTGAGATCGACGTAGCGTGCCTTGAGTTCCTGCCATTCCGTGGGCGGGGTGTCGTTGAGGAGGGAGGCTTCAGCATCGGTGCCGCCATTCACGACCATCTGGGAACTGGAGTAGAGCTTGTAGGCGGCGTGGAGATCGCCCGAGGCATCGTGCTGGCGGATGAGGCCGGGCTGGGAGGTCCAGACTTCGCGGCCGATGTTTTGTGCATTGGGCGTGGTGCCGTTGCGAAGCTGAGAGATGGCCACATCGACGGCCAAATCGCCGAACTGCCGGACTTGCTGGCCGCTGGCGTAGCGATTGGCTCCCTTCAACTCCGAGCCGGACATGGAGTACACGGCGAGCATGAGGGTGAGCATCAGCGCGAGCATGAGCACGACCATGACGAGGGCCATGCCACGGCGGCGCTTTGCGTGAGATGAGAAAAGAGATTTCATGGAATGGGATGGGCAGGTGAGAAGCGACGAAGGCACGGGAGCAGGGCGCTCAAACGTGAGGGCTCAGGAAGCCCGGTGAGGGGTGGTGCGAGCCGTGGAAAAACGGATCGGTGGTGGCTGCGGACTTCGTTGGCGGTCGCGTCAGCGGTGCAGAGCAGGCTGTCAAAAAAGCATCAACAGAGCCGGAAGATGTCCGGAGCGGATGCGGGGATGATTGAAGCTGGCGGGGAATTTTTCATGAAGGCGTTCCGTGAGAGGCCGCCGCCTTTCCCATGAAGTGGGATCAGGGCGGGGTATGTTCTGGAGGTGGAACCTTCCGTGTGCCGGATCGGTGCAGGGCGGCGTTTTTGAGGTGCCGCTTTAATTCATATCGTAACAGTGGGTTATTAAACTTTCAAATCATCCTTGTCTAGTAGGATATTAAAACTTTTTTCACCGAGGGTGTTTTCGGATGTGGCCTGCTGGGTGGATGTGTGAAAGGGCGCTCACATGCCGGGGCGGGGATCTGTTCAGATCCTGGCGCCCATGAGGACTTTCATGACGTCGTCCATGGTGATCCAGCCGGTCATTTTGCCGCTGGCGTCATCGACTAGGGAGGCGATTTCGCTTTGCTCCAGGAAGAGGGTGAGAAGCTGGGTGAGGGAGGCCATGGCGCGGATGTGCAGGACGGGGCGGATGAGGGTGGTCCAGTTTGCGCTGGGCTCGGTGAGGTTCTGGAGGAAGAGCTCGCGCACGCGGATGTAGCCGGTGATTTGAGTGGCATCTCCGGTCTGGCTGACGGGGTAGCTGCGGTGGAGCTTGGGGCCGAGGGCCTGGACGTTTTCGATGAGGGACTTGCGGGCGTCGAAAATTTTCACGGCGGCATGGGGGACCATGGCGGTCTTGATGCGGCGGGCGCTGAGGGTGGCGGCGTGGATCATGATGATCTCCTCATGGCTGTGGAGGAGATGCTCTGACCTGGCGGACTGGACGAGGGTGATGATGTCCATGATCTGGTCGCTGTGACCGCGGCCGTCTGCTGTGCCGCTCTTGAGCCTGGCGCAGAATTTTTCCATGAGCAGGATGAGCGGGTGGCAGACAAACATCATCCACGTGAGGGGGACGATGAGGCGGGGTGCGAAGCGGGAGGCCTGATGCACGCCGATGATCTTGGGGGCCATCTCGCCGCCGAAGAGGACGGTGATGCTCATGACGATGGAAAAGAGCCAGAGCCATTCGGCACCGTAGATGCCGGTGAAGAGGGCACCGGCGAGGGTGGCGAGGCCGGTGTTTGCGAGCGTGTTAAACGCGAGGATGGCGGAGATGGGGCGCTCGATGCGGTTCTTGAGCAGGAGCCAGCGGGCTGCGTGTGGGACGCCTTTTTTCTCCTGCAGCTTCAAGTCCAGGGGATTGAGGCTGAGGAGGACGGCCTCGGTGAGCGAGCAGAAGGCTGACAAACCGAGGCTGGCGGTGCAGGTGATCAGGAAGAACAACAGCATGAGGTGGGCGGGCTAGGAGAGGCCCCAGCGCTTGCGCATGAAGCGTTCCCAGGGACTGAAGAGGGCTTTGTCCGCGATGAATCCGACCATGAGGATGACGAGCATGATGGAGGCGACCTGATCCATGGCGTGCAGTTCGCGGCCATAGTGGAGGAGGTGGCCGAGACCGAGGCCTGAGAGCACGGTGACGTAGATCTCTGCGGCCATGAGGGAGCGCCAGGCGAAGGCCCAGCCTTGCTTGGTGCCGCTGACGATGTGCGGCAGGCTTGCGGGCAGGAGGACGTGCCAGAGAAGATGAAAGCCGCTGGAGCCCATGGTGGTGGCGGCGCGACGGTAGATGGGCGGGATCTGGCGGATGCCGTGATCTGTGGCGAGCAGCACGGCCCAGAGGGTACCCATGATGACGATGAAGAGCATGGCGCTCTCGGTTTGACCAAACCACAGCAGGGCGAGGGGAACCCAGCAGACGCTGGGGAGGGTCTGCAAGCCGAGTGCGAGGACGCCGATGGTGTCCTCCGCAAAGCGGAAGCGTGCGGTGAGCAGGCCAAGGGGAATGCCGAGCAGCAGGCCGATGATGTAGCCGATCATGAGTCGCTTCATGGTGACCCATCCGGCGGAAAGCAGGGTGCCATCCAGCGTGGAGGCCCAGAGATACTGGCCGATGGATAGCGGTGAGGGGACGAGGACGGGGGACCACCAGCCTGCGCGTGAGGCGGCCTCCCAGAGGGCGACGATAACGGCAAAAAATGCAAAGGAGCGGAGAAAGCGTTTCATAGCGCGGCGGGCGTGTGTCTTTTGAGGTCGGCCATGATGGTGCTGGCGAGTTGTGCGACGGCGACGTCATTGATGTCGCGCTGGCGGGGGAGATCGATTTTGTACTCGGCGTGGATCTTGCCGGGGCGTGGGGTGAAGAGGAGAACGCGGTCGCCGAGGCAGACGGCCTCGCGCACATTGTGAGTGACGAAGATGACGGTCTTTTGACGCTTCTGCTGGATGTCCTGCAGATCGGAGTAGAGCTGCTCGCGGGTCATGGCATCGAGCGCGGCGAAGGGCTCGTCCATGAGGAGCATGCGCGGATTGGGCGCGAGTGCACGGGCCAGAGAGACGCGCTGCTTCATGCCGCCGGAGAGTTCGTGGATGTTGGCGTGGGCGAAGTTTTCCAGGCCCACGAGTTTCAGGTAGTAGCGGGCGACTTCGCTGCGCTGCTCGTCATTGAGGCCGGGCTTGAGCTTCAAACCGAAGAGGACATTGCCAAGCACATCCAGCCAAGGGAAGAGGGCGTGCTCCTGAAACATGACCATGCGCTGACGGCCGGGGCCGGTGACGAGCTGGCCGTCGGCATGGAGGGTGCCGTCAGTGGGCTGCTCCAGACCGGCAATGAGATTGAGCAGGGTGCTTTTCCCGCAACCGCTGGAGCCGAGGAGGCAGACGAATTCGCCTTCCTCGACCTGGAGGTTGATGTTGTCCAAGGCGAGCACGGTCTGGCGCGCGCCATGGTACACTTTGGACACGTTTTGGACGTGCAGCTTGGCGGGCGGTGGATTGAGCAGTTCTTCGGCGAGAGACATTCGGATGAAGGAGGATCAGAGCTTGGGCAAAAGGGAATCGAGGGAGGGGAACTCGCCGAGGAAGCCGGCCTTCTGCGCCGATTTGACCATCTCTTCCAGCGAGGAGCGTGTGATGTTTGTGTTGAGCACGACACGGGGCAGGGCTCGGTCCAGAAGCGGATCTCCGGGAGCCTTGGTGGTGAGCTCTTTGAGCTCGGCTTTGATCAGTTCGCGGGCTTCAGCGGGATGTTCTTTGATCCAGGTGGTGAGCTCGGCGTGTGCGGCGACGAGTTTCTTCGCCACTTCGGGGCGCTCTGTCACGAAGGCGGCGCTGGAGGAAAGCACGGTGACCGGAGTGTCGCGGTCATCGACGAAGATCTTGCCGTCGGCTTCGAGTTCAAGGCGTGCGACCCAGGGCTCAACCGTCCAGACGGCATCGATCTCTCCTTTGATGAAGAGGGCGAGCTGATCTGGATTTTGCGTGGGGAGGACGGTGGCATCTCCGCCGGTCTGGGTGACTTTGATGCCATTGTCTGAGAGCCAGGCGCGAAGCTGGACGTCCTGCGTGTTGCCGAGCTGCGGGGTGGCGATGCGCTTGCCTTTGAAATCCGCCGGGGTGGTGATGTTTGCGCCGGGGCGGACGACGAGGGCATTGCCGCCAGTGACTGCGCCTGCGAGGATGCGGAGTTCCGTGCCTTTGGACTTGCCATAGGCATTCAGGGACGGGCTGGGGCCGATGTAGGTGACATCCAGCGCGCGGGCAAAGATGGCCTCCGTGGCGGAGGGGCCGGCATTGTAGACGAACCATTCCACGGGTACGCCGAGGCGTTCCTCATACCAGCCTTTGCCCTGACGGCTGAGCTGATGGGCGACGAGGCCCTGAATGTGGGTGATGTTGGGGAAGTGTCCGAAGCGCAGCGGGGCCTTGGGATCAATGGATTTTTTGCCGCAGGCTGTGAGTCCGGCGGCGGAGAGGGTGCTCAGGTGGAGGAAGTGGCGTCTGTTCATAGGGGCGGATGTTGATTAGAGGTTGGGTGCGTAGGACTGAAGCTGGCGATAACGTGCGAGGATGGTTTTGACGGCGACGACGGTGGCGGCCACCTGCTGGGGCATGGGGGCGAGAGACGGGGTCTCAAAGACGATTTCCAAGGCGGTGGAGCCCTGGCCGGGTGCGGAGGTGAGCATGCCGAGGTAGCCTTCCCGAATGATGCCGTTGTCGGCCAGGAAGCCGTCGATGACGTGGGCGTCATTGCGCGGGAGGATCTTGGCGGCCTCTTGAAGCGCGGGCTTCAGCAGGTGCTCGCTGAGGAAGGAGCCGCCGACGAAGCCGTAAAGTCCATCGCTGTCTTCATCCGAATGCAGGGAGATGATGCCGTCGTATTTCTCACGACGGAGCTCACCTTCGAGATACTGAACTTCAGGCTCGTCGGAGTCATTCCAGAACTGGCGGTTCAGATCAATGCCGCTGCCGGAGTGCCGAGTGTGAGAGCGGCGGCCGGTAGGATTGCAAACGGGATAGATATGAAGCTCGTAGTCGTGGAGCTCGACGGGCTGCTCGGAGGCCCAGCGGATGAGATCAAAGGCGGCCAGGGTGCCTGCTTCTTCATCGCCATGGATGCCGGCGAAGATGGCGAACTTGAAACCGTAGCCGGGAGTGAGCGGCTTGGAGATGATCTTGGGAATGAAGGTGCTGCGCTCGATTTCGGGCGTGTCCTCACGCAGCACGAAATAACGGCGGCGTGTGAGAGGGCGGGGGATGCTGTCCCCGGTGTAAACGAGTGATGAGGGTAGGGCGGACATGGGGGTGGCGGTTAGGATCCAACTTTATTGCGGGCTTCGTCTGCGAGTGCGGTGGAGAGGTAGCGTTCACCGGTGCTACAACCCACGGTGACGATGAGCTTGCCGGCATTCTCCGGACGTGCCGCGACCTGCAGGGCGGCCCAGACATTGGCCCCGGTGGAAATGCCCACGAGCAGACCCTCTTCACGGGCGAGGCGCTGTGCCGTGTGGATGGCGTCCTCGTTGCTGACCTTGATGACTTCATCGAGGATTTTGATGTTGAGATTTTTGGGCACGAAGCCGGCACCGGTGCCTTGAATTTTGTGCGGGCCGGGAACGATGGGTTCGCCATTCAGCGTCTGGGTGATGACGGGGGATGCGGCAGGCTCGACAGCAATGGACTTGAAACCGGGCTTGCGGGATTTGATGACTTCGCTGACGCCAGTGATCGTGCCGCCGGTGCCGACAGCGGCGACGAAGATATCGATGGCACCGTCGGTATCGCTCCAGATTTCTTCGGCGGTGGTCTTGCGGTGGATGTCGGGATTGGCGGGGTTTTCAAACTGCTGGGGAATCCAGGAGTTCGGTGTGGTGGCGTGGAGTTCGTTGGCTCTTTCGATGGCGCCCTTCATGCCCTTGGTGCCGGCGGTGAGTTCCAACTCTGCACCGAGGAGGGTCAGCAGCGTGCGGCGCTCGATGCTCATCGTTTCAGGCATGGTGAGGATGAGGCGGTAGCCTTTGGCGGCGGCCACGAAGGCGAGCGCGATGCCGGTGTTGCCGGAGGTGGGCTCGATGATGGTGGTGCCGGGCGTGAGGCGACCGTCAGCCTCGGCGGTTTCGATCATGGCGCGGCCGATGCGGTCTTTCACGCTGCCGAGAGGGCCTTTGAATTCTCCCTTGAGTGCGATGGTGGCATGCAAGCCTGCGGTGATGCGGTTGAGCTTGATGAGGGGAGTGCGGCCGATGGTTTCAACGATGCTGGTGGAGTAGGACATGGCTTGGATCGGTGTTGAGGATGAGGGGGGGATGGGATCAGCGGAAGGCTGCCCTTATTTCCTGGTTTGCGTGGCCGGGGGCTCAGCAGACAGGCGGGTCTTTTCAGTGCTCTCAACCTGAGTGACGCGGCCTTCATGGACGATGATCTGCACGGAGCCGAACCGCATGGCGGAGACTTTCTGTTTCACGATGTCGATCCAGGATTCGACTTCAATTTCTGCGGTTTGCTGAGGCATGGTGTGGAGAGGGAAGGGTTGGTTGTGAGGTGGCTGTGTGAGGAGTGAGCCTGTGACGATTGTGTTTTATGTATTATGTATGAATATACACTGTGCAAGTAGGAATAAGAGTTTTTTAAAGGCCTTGATTTATGCGGGTCACAGCGTGCCCGGGCGGTTCAGCTCAGTGCCAGATGCGCAAGGAATTCAGCCCATTCCGTGAGGGCACGGCGATTCCAAAACGAGCTATAGCTCGTGTGAGCTTTATTGCGCCACAGTGTCCAGCAGCACGGCCAGGAAGCCATCCGACGGATTGGCATGGCGCGTCCCGGCGGTTTTTTTTCCGGCGGTCTTTTTGGCGGGTGTTGCGGCGCACTGCTGCTGCTTGCGGAGGGTGACCTCCACCACATTTTCCAAGGTGTAGCGATCCAGGATATTGGCGATGGCGTTGCGGACATCGATCATGAGCATGCGCAGACCACAGTGGGTCTCATCCGGGCAGGTACACTTCTCATACTCCGTCTCACTGGCGCAACCGATGGGGGCCAGTTTGCCGTCGATCAAGCGTACGATTTCGCCCATTTTGATCGACTTCATCGGCTTTGCGAGCCGCGTGCCGCCATACTTGCCGCGTACGCTTTCCACATAGCCTGCGGTGCGCAATTCAAAGAGAATGGCCTCAAGAAATTTGAAGGGCAGGTGCTCCTGCTCTGCCAAGGTGGAGACCGAGATCACGCCTTCCTTCTGACGCTCGGCAATGCCAAGACGTATCATGGTGCGCAATGCATATTCTCCGCGTTTGGTCAGTCGCATGGGGGTATAATGAAATGATTACGCCCACCGAGCAAGTAGGAATGAACTATTTCCCTGTGGATGTGGGGCGTACAAATATCTTGCCGAAAGCTCCGCGCTGCTGGATGCGTAGATCGGGAAGCTGTCGGCCTGCCTGCGGCAGTACACCCTCCAAGGCTTGTTGATACTGACACCATGACGCCCCCCGCCACACCGCTGCCCTACATGGACACCAAGCCGCACGGGCATGCGGATTTTTATTTCGCCATCAATGCGACCTTCCGCTTCATCTTGAAGCGCTTCGGCATCGATGCACTGCGCCGCTACTGGAAGGACATGGGCGCGGGCTACCACAAACCGGTGAGCGAACGCTGGCTGCAGGGCGGCCTGCCCGCCGTGGCAGCGCATTGGCAGGCGTTTTTTGAGGCAGAGCCGGGTGCGGAGGTGGAAGTGATTGAGGCACCTGATGAGGTGCGGCTGGAGGTGAGGACGTGCCCGATGATCAAGCACCTGCGCGACCACCAGCGCGAGATCGTTTCCTGCCTCTGCCAGCATTGCTACTATGTAAGCGAGGCGATGGCGGCACCTGCTGGACTGACGGTGCGCATCAGCGGTGGGAACGGGACCTGCACGCAGCGCTTTCTCCGCCAGACCGCCAATGAACCCGGGCAGCAGCTCGACAACATCAAGGAGGCAGCATGACCGGGTGCTATGATTTTTGCGGCCACTACGAGTGGACCTTTGAATGGCTGCGGCAGCTTGGCGGGCATGAGCTGGTCACGGCGTACTGGGATGAGTCCATCAACCGCGATGCGCAGGTGCATGCGCATGCGCTTATCACTGCCAAGGGCTTTGAGGGCATGAAGGAGTACTGGGGGCCGACGCTGGCGGATGAGGGGGCGGTCTCGCACCGCACGGTGACGGACACGGTCTTTCGCATCGACATGCATGAGTGCCCGTCCAAGGGGTTTCTGCTCCGCAATGGGTTGGAGCAGTATAAGGACTACTGCGACCACTGCATGGGCTGGATCGGGCCGATGATGAAGGATGCTGGCTTTGTGATTGATCATCAGCACAACCACTGCGGGCAGTGCTGGTGGGAGATGAGGCGCGCGGAGGATGCGACGCCGTCGAGCACACCAGGAGAACTCAGCGGTGCCGAAGATGTGCGGCTGCGCCCCGGCTGGGTGCATGATGCGCCCGTGGACACCTACCAGCGTGCCACGCTGCCGGACGATAAAACGACGGCCTGAGGTGTTGGCTTGAGCGGATTTGTGGGATGAGGGGAGGCGACAGGCTTCTTTAGCTGTCGTTATCGTCTTGAATCTCGCCGCGTCCTGCGGCATGGACACGGCCCCCCCTTTACAACCATGTCCGAAGCCCGCAAGACCCTCGAAGAACGCGCTCAGATGTCTGACATCGATCGCCTGCGCCACTCCTGTGCCCACGTGATGGCCACCGCCATCCTGCGCCTGTGGCCGAACGCCCAATTTGCCTACGGCCCACCGGTCGAAAGCGGCTTCTACTATGACTTTGACCTGCCGGATCACCGCATCACGCCGGATGACTTCGAGAAGATCGAGGCGGAGATGAAGAAGATCTCGAAGGAGAATCAGAAGTTTGAATGGAAAGGCGTGAGCCGTGATGAAGCCATCGCGCTGGCGAAGTCTGGCCGTCTGGGTGGTCTGACGGAGCGGCCGGGGAATCCGAGCACGTTCAAACTGGACCTGCTGGAAAAGATTCCTGAAGGCGAGCAGATCTCGACCTTCCAGAACGGTGACTTCATCGACCTTTGCGCCGGACCCCACGTGGGCTACAGCGGCAAGTGCAAGCATGTGAAGATTATGTCTGTGGCGAGCGCTTTCTACATGGGCGACGACACGAAGCCGCAGCTTCAGCGCCTGTATGGCACGGCTTTCCCGAGCAGTGAAGAGCTGGCCAAGCATCTGGAACAACTCGAAGAGGCGAAGAAGCGCGACCACCGCAAGCTGGGCAAAGAACTCAAACTTTACCACATCGACGAAGAAGTGGGGCAGGGGCTTATTCTGTGGACGCCGAATGGCGCGATCCTGCGTCAGGAGCTGCAGAACTTCATCAGCGAGGAACTGCGCAAGCAGGGCTACAGTCAGGTGTTCACGCCGCACATCGGCAAGGTGGGTCTGTACAAGACCAGCGGTCACTTCCCTTATTACAAGGACAGCCAGTTTGCGCCGGTCATTGAGAACGACGATCTCGCGAAGGTGATCAAGGAAGGCTGCGGCTGCTGTGAAGTCATGGAACGCCTAGGTGCTGTGTCTGCCCGCATGCGCCAGCAGCTCAATGAGCGCGCTGGCAAGGAAGTCATCACCGAAGACCGCGTGCTGCCGGATGAGCAGTTGCTCGACGGCTTCCTGCTGAAGCCGATGAACTGCCCGCATCACATCAAGATTTACGACAGCCAGCCGCGCAGCTATCGCGACCTGCCCGTGCGCCTCGCCGAATTCGGCACGGTGTATCGCTGGGAGCAGAGCGGTGAGTTGAACGGGCTGACCCGCGTGCGTGGTTTCACGCAGGATGATGCGCATCTCTTCTGCACCGAAGAACAGGTGGCGAAGGAAGTGCTCGGCTGCCTCAGTCTGGTGAAGATCGTGCTGAATACCCTGGGCATGCATGACTACCGCGTGCGCGTGGGTCTGCGTGATCCCGACAGCAGCAAGTTTACCGGTAATCCGGAGCAATGGGACAAGGCGGAAGCTGCGTGCCGCGAGGCTGCCGCTACGCTGGGCGTGCCGTTTACGGAAGAGCCGGGGGAAGCTGCGTTCTATGGTCCGAAGATCGACTTCGTGATCAAGGATGTCATCGGCCGCGAATGGCAGCTCGGCACCGTGCAGGTGGACTACGTGCTGCCTGTGCGCTTTGATCTTACTTACAATGGTGCTGATAATCGGCAGCATCGCCCGGTGATGATCCATCGTGCGCCGTTTGGCAGCATGGAGCGTTTCTGCGGCGTGCTTATTGAGCATTTCGCGGGTCATTTCCCGACCTGGCTCGCGCCTGAGCAGGTGCGCATCCTGACTATCAGCGAGAAGGTGGA
>DLGZ01000069.1:112321-135508 GCA_002482965.1 Verrucomicrobiaceae bacterium UBA7681
TCGTTGAACAATGATGCGGATAAGATTGGGGCGAAGATCCGGTTGGCTCAGCTTGATCGCATTCCTTACATGCTCGTTCTGGGTGAGAAGGAAGCCGCGGCGCAGTGCGTGGCTGTGCGTCACAGCAAGAAGGGTGATCTGGGTGTGAAGCCGATTGCTGAGTTCCTTGCGGAGATTGCGGCGGAGGTGAAGGAGCGGAGGTTGTAGGGCGCAGAGGTCAAGGGGTGCTCAAGAGGTCAATGCTCAAAGCTTGACCGCCTTGAGCACTTTTGTCATTAGTAGCGAAGACATGCTGAAGGATTATTACTCCAGATGGAAGCGCCGAGTCCTTGATCGGTTCATCACGACTGCAGTATTGGCTCCCATCATGCTGGTGGCTGGCATGCTGTGGAATGGTTTTGACTATTCCAATCCGGTCTTGTGGGTTGTTCTTTTGCTGGGAGTCGTGTTCTTCGTGATCGGGGTCCAGTTTGCGTGGTTGCTTTACTGTGAAGCTCCTTCTGCCCCAACTCCTGCGCAGCTGAGGCAGCAGCAGTTTTTAGCGGTAGCCGACAGCGTGGATAGCCTGCCCGGAAAGATGTCTTTTCCTGATCTGTGCGAAAAATTAGACGATAAGCAGACTCGCAAACTCTTGCATCAGCTGAATCAAATCCGGCCGGGAAAGCGGCATTTACGAAATGTGGTTGGAAATCTCACTTTAACACCTTTGCCAGCCCCAGCAGCTCCTTCACTCGAGTGAGCTCTGAAGCTGACGTCTTCGCCACAAAGCCGCGTGCGTGGGCGAAGTGGACGTCGGGTTGTTTGTCGATGAGGGTGAAGTCGTAGAGTGGGTTGTCGTTGTGGCGGGAGAGGCCGTAGCCGGAGCCACGGCGGTCGGGGTAGATGAGGGCGGCGACGGTGGTGGCTTTGCCGATGGTGGCGAGATAACGATCAATTCCGGCGGAGGGTTCGTCGGGGAGGGGATCGGTGCGGGGGAGGTAGAGGATTTCGTGGTCGTCGATGGTCCAGATTTCGGCGTGCTGGGCGATGTAGTCGAGACGGGTGCGGAGTTCGCGGAGGTATTCGAGGAGGTCGGCGCCGATGTAGCTGAGGATTTCCCAGAGGGGCTCGCCGGGCTCCAGGCGTTTGGCTTTGGCAAAGCGACGCAGGACGGTGATGTCGATGGGGGAGTTGAGCTTGTTCATGGTGTTGCGGTCCACGCCGAGCCACTTGGCTGTGACGTTGGGGCCGCGGGTGTCGAACCATTCAGCGGGCTCCAGCCAGTCGCAGAACTGGCGGGCGTCTTCGTAAACGCCGAGATGCTGGAGGACGAGGCTCAGGGCGCAGATGGGAGGGTGGTCGGCGGGGAATTGATGGTGGTCGAAGTTGTTGCGCTCCGGGGCGTGCTGGCCTCCGACATCGACGACGGCGATGGTGGGATCGGCGAGATCCTCTGCGGTGGGTTCGCGGCGCACGATGGGCACGCGGTGCACGGCGGCGAGGAGGCTGCAGGCGAGGAGTTCGTCTTTATGGGAGCCGCCGGGGTGGGTGAGGATGAGGGTCAGAGACATGGGGGGCTGAAGCGGAGCGCATGCCGACAAGAGATCAAGGAATAGTCAAGCAGGGCAAGGCGCGATGCCTGACCCAGCATGCTTGTCTTAACGTCCTTTAATGCTGCGCTGCTGCGGGCTGGATCACGGGCTTGACGTAGCCCTCGATCTTGTAGGTCTTGCGGGTTGTCTGACCTTTGAGGGTGGTGATCTCTTCAAACTCCACGGACAGCCAGCCGAATAGGCGAGTGCCTGCCTTGAACTGATCGCTTTTCAGCCGAACCGCTTTCTTCGTGATGCGCCACTGCAGGTTTTCTCCTGGAATGGTCATGGGATAGGTGGAGTCGAAGGCGCAGGTGATCTGCTTTTTGTCGTCGATCTTCACCGTCAACATACTCGCATAAGCGGGCATGCCGCCGGTGATCACCAGTTCCACGCCTTGTCCGCGCAGGGTCGCATCGCAGAATGACATGACGTGCTCTCCTTGGTGGGTGGAGATGCAGTTGGCCGTGTGCTCGATCTTGCTGACGCTTTTGCGGTTTGCCGGACCGCCTGCGATGGTGTCTTCCAAATGGCCGTCTTCGTGCTCGATGATGTGCCAGGGGTAGGATGCCTCCTTTGATCTGAAGAAGTCGGAATCGAGGCTGCTGTCCATGATGACCGCAGCGGTCAAGGCATCGGCGGAGCGATCCGCAGGTGTCTGTGACTTGGTCTGACTCTTCACCGCTATCAAGAACCCGACGCAGCAGGTGAAGCATGCTGCTGCGAATCGGGTTCTCATCATGAGCGGGGTATGAGCGGATTACTCGCCTGGCAGCGGCTCTGTGGGCCAGGTCTCCAGCCATGGGAGGCCGTAGGCGTTCAGATCGGCCATGAAGGGATCGGGATTGAGCTGCTCGACGTTCCAGACGCCGGGCTGCCGGTACTCGGCTGGATTGGTAAGGAGCTGGCGGGCAGCGATCATGGCGGGGACGCCGGTGGTGTAGCTGACGCCTTGGGAGTTGGTTTCGGCGTAGCACTCCTGATGGTCGCAGATGTTGTAGACGTAGTAGCGCAGCGGATTGCCGTCCTTGCCGGTGCCTTCAATCCAGTTGCCGATGCAGGTCTTGCCCTTTGTATCCGCGCCGAGGGTGCCGGGTTCGGGGAGAAGGGTCTTGAGGAATTCGATGGGGATGATGTCCATGCCCTTGTGCTTCACCGGATGGATGCCGGTCATGCCGACGTTCACGAGGACTTCCATGTGCTTGATGTAGGCATCGCCAAAGGTCATCCAGAAACGCGCGCGGCGCATGGGGATGTGCTTGGTGAGGGATTCCAGTTCCTCGTGGTAGAGGCAGTAGATGTTTTTCGGGCCGATGCCGGCTGGGAAGGGGAAGCTGCGCTTGATTTCGAGCGGCTTGGTCTCCACCCACTTGCCATCTTCCCAGTAGCGACCGTTGGCGGTGACTTCGCGGAGGTTGATCTCGGGATTGAAATTGGTGGCGAAGGCCTTGCCGTGGTCGCCTGCGTTGCAGTCGAGGATGTCGAGGGTGTCGATCTTTGAGAAGTGGTGCTTCAGTGCGTAGGCGGTGTACACGTTTGTCACGCCGGGGTCAAAGCCGCAGCCGAGGAGGGCGGTGAGGCCCGCCTTCTTGAACTTGTCTTGGTAGGCCCACTGCCAGTGGTACTCAAACTTCGCCACGTCACGCGGCTCGTAGTTCGCGGTGTCGATGTAATGCACGCCGGCTTCGAGGCAGGCGTCCATGATGGTGAGATCTTGATACGGTAGCGCGACATTGATGACGACTTCGGGCTTGTAGCTCTTCAGCAGCTTGACCAGCTCCGGGACATTGTCTGCATCGACGGCGGCGGTTTGGATCGGGCGCTTCAGCTCTGCGGCGATGCTGTCGCACTTGGATTTCGTGCGGCTGGCCAGCATGATCTCGCCGAACACCTCGGGAAGCTGGGCGCATTTATGAACGACAACGCGGCCAACGCCGCCGGCTCCGATGATGAGGACTCTGTGTGACATGAGGGGGGAAAGGGGAATGACGAAATTTGAATGTGAAATGCCGAAAATGGCGGGAGGGCGAGTGTAGCATTCATGGGGGGAATGCAAGCGACGGAAATGGTGGGATGAGGCGAGTGCAAGGAGCGGGACTTGCCAAGTCCCGGCTTGGAAACGCACCGTAAACCTGGCCGATCTCCACCCTTCTTAATTCCACGGTACTTGGCAAGTGCCGCTCCTTGGGGGCTTTACAGCCTTACCGGAGGCGTATCGCCATCACGCCTCGAAGGCTGCGCGGCGAGCAAGTCGGTCAGCAGTCCGCTGCTTGTTCCTGGCATCAAGGTCACCGTGGCTTTGCCGTTGATGATCTTCTGCGCTTCGAGCACGTCGAAGACGGCCTGGGAGACGTCGGGATCGGTGGAGATGTCGCGCAAGGCGTCGCCGACGATCTGCGGGCGCACGGCGGCGGCTTTGGCGAGTTCGATGGCTGCGGTTTTTTCGGCGGTGCTGGTGATGACGCTGACTTGATTGACACCGTCCTGCTTGATGGCGGAGGTGACCTGACGCAGGCGGTTGACGACCTTGCTTTCGATCTGCTTGATCATCTTCGCATCGCGGAAGTGAACCTTGCGGATGTAGACGCTGCCCAGCTTGAAGCCCCATTCGTGAGACTTCGGCGTGACTTCGCTGCGCACGGTGTCGCTCATCACATGGCGGTTCACGAGCATGTCGGCCAGCGGCATGTTGCTCAGGCAGCGCACGGTGGAGTTGCTGACGTTGGCGGAGAGGGATCCGCTGGGGTCGGTGTTTTTGAACAGGAAGGAAACCGGATCACTGACAAACATTTCATACCAGATGCCGATACCCATGGGGGCACCTTCTTCGGAGTTCACCGGCTGGCTGCGCAGGTAGCTTTGGTCCAGCCGCATGTCGACCACCTGGCATTTGCCCAGCCAGTTGACCAGAAAGGCCGATGCTCCCAGCTTGGCTGGCAGGAAGTGAAGCCCGGCTTCATCGATGGTGCCGATGACTTTGCCAAAGAGGATGTACACCTGGCTGCGGCGCTCCTGCACGATGGCGTACAATCCGGCGATGCGGCCGATGTAAAGGATTAGCGGCACCGCAATGCTGCAGCCAATGAAGGTGAGGGCGGCGGCGAGGAGGAAATGGGAAAAGGTGTCCATAACAAAAGAGTGTTTGGGTCTTGGTTCCTGGGTTAGTCGCGACGGGTTTCGACGAAGACCTGGCTGGCTTTGTCGAAGAGGGCGAGACGGACGTTGCGCACGTAGGAGCGCAGGGCGGCGCTGCCGCGTGACTTCAGATCGAGGAGCTGCATGGCCAGTCGCTTCAGAGGCTCTACCTCCGCCTGCGCTTTCAGCGTTTCGATTTCCACCGCACGCTGGGATTGAACGATTTTTTGGTCGGCGCTGGCCTGCGCGAGGCTGATGTCGGAGGACACTTGATTGTAGGCGGTGTTGATCGCAGCCAAGGCCGACTCCACCTCATGGGGTGGGTCGATGCCGGTGATCAATGAGGCATCCAGAACAATGCCGTAGCGTGCTGAAGAACTCTGGCATTCGCTGTCCATGTGCTCATTCAGATCACGCATGTTTTTGCGGATGTCGTTGATCGAAATGCCGATGGTGGAGGCCGCGCCCGGATGCTCGGGGTCCACATTGGGATCAGGCGGCGCTTCAAAGGTGGCGATGCGCTCACGCAGCACGCTGACGAAGTAACCCATCACATGCGCATAGGCATTCTTCACCCCGAACACGAAGGCGTAGAGATTGCGCTCTGCGACCCGAAAGCGGATCTGCCCGTTGAGCCCGACATTGAGCTGATCCTTCGTCACTGCATCCAGGATGCTGCCCTGGCTGTTGGCGGAGGGATCATCGGGGTCCCAAGCCATGTTGACGGTGCTGGTGGCGATGTCCACTTTGAACACCTTCTCCCACGGCCATTTGAAATACGGCCCGCCCGGCTGAATGACGCGCACTTGCGGGTAGTCGTAGCGCTGCTTCTGCGCCGGGGTGAGCATGTCAGAAATGGTGTCATCATTCGTGCTGAGATCGTGCACCCGCTGCGCACGGCCGAAGGAGGTTTTGACCGCACGTTCGTTTTGATTCACCGTATAAAACCCGGCGATCAGGTAACGCATGAGAAACCAGACGAGGAATCCAACAAAACAGCCGAAGGCAGTGGACATAGGAGGAAGAGGTTGCTGGTGGGGAGAGTCCGAAGGAATGCGGAGATGCCAACTACAAACGGGCGAGAGGGTTGGAATTCAGATGAGGGGGCGGGGTACTTTGCCGCTTGACCCCGGGCGCTGTACGCGGCAACTGCGGGAACCAACTATGAAGAATGTTTTCCTGTTTCTACTGCTCACGAGTGCGGTGTCCTTGATGAGCTGTGCCACGTCCTCCAAGCCCCAGCGCCAGCCGGTGGCGGGTGGAGAGAGGTTCTCCTTTCCCAGCCAGCGCATCTCGTTCTTCCTGCCAGACGGCTGGAAGACGCTGCCCAAAACCAAGGGCGAAGGACGTCTGCTGGGAGCAGCACATGATAATGGCGAGCAGCCCGGTGGGATCGTCTTTGCCCTGATCACTGCGCCTGACACAAGTCATGCCAGCGTGAAGGATCCCTATTTCACCAAAGATTTTCAGCGCGCATGGAGCCAGAAGGGCTTCACCAAGTTCAGCAAGCCTCAGCTGGTGACCGTGGGCGGACGTGAGGCGATGCGCTTCGAGATGCAGAAGCCGGGCGCGAACCAGTCGCTGCTGAACTACACGTTCCTGGACAGGGGGCAGATGATCGGCCTGCTGTTTGCCTATTATGGCATGCCGGTGACGAAGGGACCTGCGGTGCAGAGGATTGTGGATTCGTTCTCGATCGGGCGGTAGGTGGGGAGAACATCAGATGGGGAGACGGTGATGGCGGGAGTCGGTGCTAGCAGCTTCTAGCTGCGCAACCGCCGTCCACATTGGCGACGCGAGCATGCTGGCATCTTTGGAGTGCGGCTGCGGTAGCTGCCGCTTTCGAACGTCTCGTGGCACACGTAAGCTGCTCGGTTTTCGAAGGATCACCAGGCTGCCGCATTTGAGCGTTCTGCGATAGGCGGGTGCCACCGAGTCCGTCGAAAGCGGTAGCTTCGTTCGTTCCTCACTGCGCAACCGCAGTCCATATCAGAGTAGGCGGCTTCTGCTAAAGCGACGAAGGGCTGTCTGGGTCTCTCTGCGCGACCGCAGTCCAAAAAAAAGACCATGAGATGGAAATCTCATGGTCTGCTGAGCGGAGCGAGGATCGCTGAAATCAGATGGTCCTGCGCTTGCGCTTGATGTTGAGGTGGATCGTGGCGCGCTGGATGGCTGCCATGGCGGCGGCGACTTCTTCCTGCTGCTCGCCGGGCTTGAGGGTTTCAAGGGCCTTCTTGGCGCGGGCGATGGCTTCTTCGGCGGCCTTTTCGTCGATCTTCTCAGAGTCGATGGCGGCATCGGTGAGGATGCGGGTGACGGAGCCGGTGACTTCCACCAAGCCTTCGCCGACGGCGAGTTCAATCGTTTTGCCGCCCTTGGTGATGCGCAGCTCTCCGGGGACCAGGGTGGTCACGAGGTTGCTGTGCGCGGGCAGGACGCCCATTTCACCCTCATACCCCGGAAGCACGACGGTATCGACCTCATCGGAGTAGATGCGGGCTTCAGGGGTGACGATTTCTAGTTTGAGGGGCATGTCTGGGGAAATTTATGATTTACGATTTATGATTTATGATTTGGCCCGGAGGACGATGATTCATGAGGTTTGAAGTCATCAATCAAAAATCGTAAATCATAAATACAGCGTAGCTGTTAGTCCTTCTTCACGCCATCAATGCCGCCCTTCATGTAGAAGTTGGCTTCGGGAACGCTGTCGTGCTTGCCGTCAAGGATCTCGGCGAAACCGCGGATCGTGTCGGCAACCTTGACGTACTCGCCCTTGGTGCCGGTGAAGATTTCAGCAACGTGGAAGGGCTGGGAAAGGAAGCGCTGGAGCTTACGAGCGCGGAAGACGGTGAGTTTGTCTTCTTCGCTGAGTTCGTCCATGCCGAGAATGGCGATGATGTCCTGAAGGTCTTTGTAGCGCTGAAGGACGCGCTGCACGCCACGGGCCACGCGGTAATGCTCTTCGCCGACGATTTCCGGGGCGAGGGCCTTGGACACGGAAGCGAGAGGATCCACCGCAGGGTAGATGCCCAGCTCGGCGAGGGAACGCTCAAGCACGACGGTGGAGTCAAGATGGGCGAAGGTGTTGGCCGGGGCAGGGTCGGTCAAGTCATCGGCAGGAACGTAAACGGCCTGGAAGGACGTGATGGAACCGGTCTTGGTGGAGGTGATTCGCTCCTGCATCATGCCCATTTCTGCGGCAAGGGTAGGCTGGTAACCCACGGCGGAAGGCGTACGTCCAAGGAGAGCGGACACTTCGGAACCGGCCTGGGAGAAACGGAAGACGTTGTCCACGAAGAAGAGCACGTCCTGGTTCTTTTCATCGCGGAAGTACTCGGCCATGGAGAGGGCGGAGAGGGCGACGCGGAGACGGGCACCTGGAGGCTCGTTCATCTGGCCGTAAACAAGGGCCACCTTGGAGCCGGGCTCGCTGATGTAACCGCCCTGCTCGTTCTTCACGATGTCGTGGCCGTTCTTCTTCACCTTGATAACGTCGGACTCGATCATTTCATGGTAAAGGTCGTTACCTTCACGGGTACGCTCGCCCACGCCGGCGAACACGGAGTAACCACCGTGGCCTTTGGCGATGTTGTTGATGAGCTCCATGATGACGACGGTCTTGCCGACGCCAGCACCACCGAAGGCACCGACTTTACCACCCTTGGTGAAAGGGCAGATGAGGTCGATGACCTTGATGCCGGTTTCGAGGATCTCAGCGGAAGGATTCTGATCGACGAGAGCAGGGGCGGGGCGATGAATCGCGTAGCGCTTCGCTGTTTTCGGGTCGGCTTGGTCATCGCAAGCGTCGCCAGTCACGTTGAAAATACGACCGAGAACTTCTTCACCGACTGGAACGGTGATCGGGCCGCCGGTGTCGAGGGCATCCATGCCGCGCTTGAGACCTTCGGTGGAAATCATGGCGATGGAGCGGACCCAGCCGTCTCCCATGTGGCTCTGCACTTCGCAGGTGAGGCGGACCTGTTTGCCAGCCTGGTTGAAATTGATTTCGAGGGCGTTGTAGATGCCGGGCAGCTTGCCAGTGGCGGAGAAATCCACGTCCACCACGGGACCGATGACTTGAACGATTTTGCCGATGTTGCTCATATAAGGGAAAAGTAAAAAGGGAGAAGTAAAAAAGGCTTATTCAAGAGCCATCTTGGCGGTGGTGATTTCGAGGAGTTCGTTGGTGATCGCGGCCTGACGAAGCTTGTTGTACTCAAGGCTGAGATCCTTGATCATCTGCTTGGCGTTGTCGGTGGCGTTCTTCATCGCCACCATTCGGCTGGAGTGCTCGGAGGCGCGTGATTCGAGCACCATCTGATACACGGTGTCGTTCACATACTGAGGCAGGACGGTTTCAAAGACGACCTGGGCGCTGGGTTCAAATTTGTACTCAAGAGTAGCCGCAGCAGCAGGGGTGATCTCGTGGCCGAAATCGCGCTTGCCACCCAAGGTCACCGGATTCACGGGCAGAAGCTGCTCGACCGATGGAAGGATGGTGACGGTGTTGATGAAGTTGTTGAAGACGGCGAGCACCTTCTTGTATTCGCCCGTGCGATACTTATCCTGGATGAAGCGGCTGACTGCGCGCACTTCGGCGAACTTGGCAGGGTCCTTGATCGGGAAGTCAGCGAGGAGGGTGCGGCGCAGGCGGTTGATGGCCTGGACGGATTTACGGCCGATGGTGACGTATTCGACTTCACCTTCGATCTGCGTGTTGAGGAGCTTCTTGAACAGGTTGGTGTTCAAGGCACCGCAGAGACCTTTGTCGGAGGCGATGAGTAGGACGAGGGTCTTGTCTCCTTTGCCTTCGGCGAAGAAGGGGTGGATGCCTTCTTCGGCATGCACCTTCAGATTCACGAGCACCTTGTTGAGCATCTCGGCGTAGGCACGGCCATGGCTGGCCTGGTCCTGCGCTTTTTTCATCTTCGCAGCCGCGACGAGCTGCATGGCCTTGGTGATCTGGGCCGTGTTTTTGACCGATTTGATTCGGCGTCTGATGTCGCGGGTGGAGGGCATCTGAATTTATGATTTACGATTTATGACTTACGATTTGGGCGTTGGTGGTCGTGCCCGCATCGTCATCTCGATCTGCTTACTTCCAGGAGGCTTTGAAGTCTTCGATGGCGGATTTGAGGCCGGCTTCGACATTGTCGAGGGTCTTTTCGTTGGCGAGCTGGTCCATGAGCTCGCTCTTGCGGGTGCTCAGGTAGTCTTCCAGTTTGGCCTGGAATTCCTTCACGCGGTCCACGGAGACGGAGTCGAAGTAGCCCTTCTGCATGGCGTAAAGAGTGCTGACCATGATCGGCAGGCTCTTCGGCTGATACTGCTGCTGCTTGAAGAGTTCCACGATGCGAGCACCGCGATCGAGCTTGGCCTTCGTGCCGGCGTCGAGGTCGGAACCGAACTGGGCGAAAGCGGCGAGTTCGCGGAACTGGGCGAGGTCGAGCTTCGTGGTGCCGGAGACCTTCTTGATGGCCTTCGTCTGAGCGGCGGAACCCACGCGGGAAACGGAGAGACCCACGGAAATAGCAGGGCGGATGCCTTGATAGAACAAGTCGGTTTCAAGGAAGATCTGGCCGTCGGTGATGGAGATCACGTTGGTCGGGATGTAAGCGGACACGTCGCCAGCCTGAGTCTCGATGATCGGCAGAGCGGTCATGGAGCCACCGCCGTAGTTTTCGCTGACGCGGCATGAGCGCTCAAGGAGACGGGAGTGGAGATAGAACACGTCGCCTGGATAAGCTTCACGGCCGGAAGGACGCTTCAGGATGAGGGAGACCTGGCGATAAGCCACAGCCTGCTTGGAAAGGTCATCGAACACGATGAGGACGTCCTGGCCTTGGTCCATGAACCACTCGCCGATGGCGCAGCCGGAATATGGAGCGAGGTATTGATTCACCGCAGAGTCAGAAGCGGAAGCGCTGACGATGGTGGTGTATTCCATGGCACCGGCGTCTTCGAGAGTCTTGACGACGCGGGCGATGTTGGACTGCTTCTGGCCGATGGCGACGTAGATGCAGTAGAGAGGCTTGTGGCCCTTGAGCTTGCCCTGTTCGGCGGCCTTGTTCTGCTGAGCCTGGGAGATGATGGTGTCGACCGCGATGGTGGTCTTGCCGGTGGAACGGTCACCGATGATCAGCTCGCGCTGGCCACGGCCGATTGGGATCATGGCGTCGATGCTCATGATGCCGGTCTGCACGGGGACGGACACGGACTTACGGGCGATGATGCCAGGAGCGAGTTTTTCGACGGGATACTGGGCTTCACCTTTGATGTCGCCTTTGCCGTCGATGGCCTGACCGAGGGCGTTCACGACGCGACCGAGGAGGCTCTTGCCGACTGGCACGGAGAGGAGGCGGCCGGTGGTCTTGACTTCGTCACCTGCGCGGACGTTTTCGCCAGAGCCGAGAAGCACGCAGCCGACTTCGGTTTCTTCAAGGTTCAGAGCGAGGCCATAGACACCGCCGGGGAACTCGATCATTTCGTTGAGCATGACATCGCTCAAGCCTTCAATCTTGGCTGCGCCGTCACCGATTTCACGTACGATGCCCACATTGGACTTCGTGACGGCGGTCTTGAGGCCGGCGATTTGGGATTCGATCTCCTGGAGGATGTTGCTCATGGTATTGCTTGTTTGAAAAAACTGAGAGGAAAGGGGCTGAGGCGGGAAAGATTAAGCGGAAAGGGATTCGGACAGGGCTTTGAGGCGGGCTTTGACACTGCCGTCCCATACGTCGGAACCGACTTTGACGCGGATGCCGCCAAGCAGTTCTGGATTGACACTGAATTTGAGGGTGAGCGGGCGGCCATACTTCTTGGAGAGGCTGGCTTGAAGCTCGGACTGGGTGGCGGGGGTCAGTGCGGTGGCGCTTTCCACTCCGGCAAGCTGACGGTCCACTTCATTGGCCACGAGGCGGGCAAAGGCATCGAGGATGCCGATGTAACCACGGGGCTTGTTTTTAGCGACCGTGCTGACCACTGTGCGCACGCGGGACTCGTCCAGTTTCCCGTCTGCGATACAGGCGCGGAAAAGCTGGCGGGAGGTGCGGCGGGCTTCCTTGGTGATCTTCATGGTGGCGAAGCGGCGAGAAAAAGTTAAGCGGAGACCTGGGCGGAGGTTTCCTGATTGATGCGGGACTGGTCTTCGGTGTTGAGCACCTTGCCGGTGACACGGCTGGTGGCGTCTGAGACCATGCGGCCGAACTCACGCTTGAGCTGGGACATGAGCTGCTCCTGCTCAAGCTGGGCGGCTTCACGGGCCTTGGCGATGATGGTGTTGGCGCTGGCGACGGCGTCCTGCTGACGGCGCTCCTGGATGAGCTTGGCGGCGTCATCGGCTTCCTTCACAAGACGGGCTGCATCAGCCTCCGCTTTGTCGAGAATGGCCTGGGAGTTCTGCTTGGCTTCAGCGGCGTCGCGGCCGATTTTTTCGAGCTTGGCTTCACCATCAGCGATGCGCTGGCGGCGCTGCTCCAGCATGCCCATGATGGGACCGAAGGCGTACTTCTTGAGAATGGTATAGACCAGAATGAAGATGATGACTTGGGCAAAGAACTTGCCCCAAGCGAGGCCGAAGTCGCCTGCGATCTGATATGCGATGCCTTTGATCTGGTCCATGACGGTGTAAAAAGAGAGAGAAGAGAGAGTTAACTGCGGCGGGCTGCTTTCAGCCCGCCGCGAAATTCAGGGCTTACTTGCCAAGAATGAAGGACAGAATGCCGAGACCTTCTGCAAGGGCCATGGCGATAATGCCGAGGGTCAGGATGTTGCCGAAAGCGCCAGGATTGCGACCGACGGCTTCCACTGCCTTGGAGCCGATGAGGCCCACGCCGATGGCGGCGCTACCTGCACCGAGACCGGTGGCGATGCTGCCCGTGATGCCTGCGGCTGCTGCGGCGGCTGGAGCGTGGGCGGCGGCTTCTTGTGCCATAGAGAGGAGTTCCATTGTCATAATATTAGTCGAGTTTGTGGTTTGTTGTGTCACCGGCGTCCACGCGTTGCGCATGGTCCCGCAGGCAAAGTCAGAGATTAGTGATGCGCGTCCTCGTGACCGTGGTCGTCATGAGAAGTGGAAAGCTGGATGTAAACCGCGCTGAGCAGGGTGAACACGATGGCCTGAAGCAGGCCGACCAGAAGTTCCATGAAGTAGAAAGGGAAGGGGGCGAGAACGCTGCCGATGAAGCCACCCATGCCGCTCATGGTGTGCAGCACGTTTTCACCTGCGAGGACGTTGCCGAAGAGTCGGAAGGAAAGGGTGACGGGGCGGAAGATGATGGAGAAGACTTCGATGACGCCGACAAACAGGAAGACCAGAGCAACCATGGCGCCCATGAGCCCCTTCAGGCCGCCCTTGGCTCCGAAAGTGTGAACAATGAAGCCCCAGACGCCCACCTCTTTGATGGTGATGTAGAGCCAGACGAGGAACATGGAGACGGAAAGGCCGAAGGTCATGTTCAGGTCGGCCGTTGGCGCGCGGAGCAGCGGGTCATGCACTTCCTTGACGCTCATGAAGCCTGTGCCTTCGCCCCAGCCAATGGTGCCGACGCCTGGAAGAAGGCCGAACCAGTTGGAAACAAGGATGTAGATGAAGATGGTCGCGAGAAGGGGGAAGACGCGGGGGGCGATCTTGGCACCGACGATGGATTCCACCTGGCCATAAAGGAATTCGACAATCAGTTCGAAGAAGTTCTGCGCCTTGTGCGGGATCAGGGTCATGTTCTTCGTCGCCTTGGTGGCGAACCACAGAATCAGGCCGACCACAACACCAGCGACGAGCAAGGAATTTGTCAGAAAGGCCAGATTGCTGCTCTCTTTGAGAAACTCCGACGCATAGCTGTGCACATTCGCGAGCAGCGGCGAGAAGGAGGTTGATGGGAGAAACGTAAGCAACATGGGGGGTAGGGGCTACCGGGGAGGGCCAGTGTAGGGTCTGGCCGGGATGGTGGGCCGTTTTTTTAGCCACATGGAAGGGGGGTAGCAAGATCTATTTGTGAAAAATTTCACAAAGTCGGCGTTTGGAGGGTTTTGTGAAGGCATATTTACCCCCTTGGAGTGCCTGGCCGCGGGTCATTTGGGGGTGAAAAGAGGTGCTTTTGGGCCGCTTTCGAATGATTCAGAGGGGCTGGTGCGTTGGTGTCAGGGCTGTTTATGGAGCCGTACCCTCTGTAGCGTTTCCTGAACAACTGCCCTTCTTATTTACCTATGGTTACTCGGACTGCTCGTGGTATGGAGATGCTCGTTGAGCTCAAGATGCGGAGCCGGGGCATCAGGAATTTGTCATGAACCTCTCCGGCTGTGAATAAGTGAGGTCAATGCCTCGACATCCCATCCGCCGCGTGCGAGCCTTTCCCTGATGCCATCCCACTCCTGTATCGCCTTTTTCGCCCTCGCCTTGCTGGTTGTACCGGTCAACGCCGCAGTGAAATCGAAGGCGAAGGTGTTTTCCGCAGAGGGAAAACCGAATGTGATCTTCATCATCGCGGATGATTTGCGTGATTACGCAGGCTGGATGGGCGGGCATCCGCAGTCGGTGACGCCGAACATGGATCGCCTGGCGAAAATGGGCATGCGCTTCACCAATGCACACTGCAACTACGCGCTGTGCAATCCTTCCCGCACCTCGCTGCTCACGGGCATGCTGCCGTCTTCGAGCGGTGTGTTTGGCAATGAGCAGGACTGGCGGCGCAGCGTGCAGATCGTGGGCAAGCCGACGCTGCCGGAGTATTTCAAAGTCCGGGGTTACACGACGGCCGCAGCAGGTAAAATCTTCCACGCCAATCACGGCGGGCCTGAAGGGCGTCTTACCGGATGGCATGGTGGGCGGCGCGGGTTTGAGCAGGACTCCGCGTGGAGCCAGCGCTTTCCACAGGCAGGCGTGCAGATTCCGGGCCTGCCAGTCCACACCGGGCAGAACTTCAACGGTCTCAACATCTGGCACTGGGACTGGAGCGGTATTCCAGTCGCGGAAGAAAAGACCGACGATGGCCAGGTGGCTGCCTTTGCGGCTGAGTTTCTGACGCAAAAGCAGAAGCAGCCCTTCTTCCTCGCGGTGGGTCTCTACCGTCCACATTCGCCTTGGTATGTGCCGCAGAAGTACTTCGATGCGCTGCCGCTGGATTCGATCAAGCTGCCGGAGGTGAAGGCGGATGATCTGGATGATGTGCCTGACATTGCGAAGACGCATCTCAAGGAAGGGCTTCACAAGCTCATCCTCGAAAAGAATCTCTGGAAGGAAGCCGTGCGTGCCTACCTGGCCAACGTGGCGTTTTGCGATGCCATGCTGGGGCGCATTCTGACCGCCGTCGAAACAGGGCCGAACGCGAAGAACACGATCATCGTCTTCACTTCAGACCATGGCTGGTACCTCGGGGAAAAGCAGATGTGGCACAAAGGCAAGCTGTGGGAGCCGACAACACGCGTGCCGCTTTCGATCTACGCTCCGGGCATCACCCAGCCGGACAGCGTATCGTCGCAGCCTGTCGCGCTCATTGATCTCTATCCCACGCTCTGCGATCTCACCAAACTGCCGCTGCCTGAGCATCTGGATGGCAGCAGTCTGAAGCCGCTGCTGCTGGACCCCGCGACCAAGCGCGACCACCCCGCCATCACCTGCATGAACGGTGGCAAAAAGGCAGGGTATGCCGTGCGCGATGAACGCTGGCGCTACATCCGCTACGTGGACGACAGCGAGGAACTCTATGATCATCAGACCGATCCCAACGAGTGGACCAACCTCGCGGCGAAGCCGGAACACGCGGCGCTGAAGGCCACGCTGGCCGGGTTTTTCCCGAAGGAGTTCAAGAGCGCGGTGCGTCCGGTCGCTGAAATCGTAGGCGCTGCCAGCCCTGCGGGGTCGGTCGATCTGGCGTTGAACATCGGCGATGTCCTCGGCCTTGCTGACGCGCCCAAGCTGCAGGGCAGGGGTGTTTTCATCGATGCCTCCTTTGAGTTTGATCCGCTGGTCGATCAGGATAGCACGCTGCTGGCGCAAGGTGACGAGCAGACCGGCTATGCACTGCATCTTGTGGCCGCCCAGCCCACGCTGACCGTTTTTGTGAATGGCAAGAGCACCACTCTCAGCGGCGCGGCGCTGGACAAAGGCCGCGTGAATATTCGCGCGCAGATTGATACTGGGGGCGTCATCACGATTGCTGTCCCAGGGCACAGTGAAGTGCTCGGCGTCGCCCCATTTGATCAAGGATTCCCTCAGGAACCGAAGGGTGGTATTGCCGCCGGGCAAAGCTTCGGCCTCTTGAAGCTCGCCCAATATCCCAACAGCACGCCGTTTGACGGTGTGGTTTATCGTTTGAAACTGACGATCCTCCCGCCCCATAAGGTAACCGTGCCGCCAGCAGTGCTGGCACCGTCACCAACACCCGTTCCGGCACCGGAGAAGAAGCCCTAGCGCTTCATTTATCGGACACGGCCCGTCATTAGTACTGGTGACCGGGCATTCGCGGTTTACAGTCTCGCCCACAAAAAATCATGCGCGCACGCATCATCAAAGACTTCCGTTTCGAGGCCGCCCAGACGCTGCCCAATCTTCCTGGCGACCACAAATGCACCAAGATGCATGGCCATTCTTTCAAGCTGGAAATCGCCGTCGAGGGCGAGGTGGATCCGAAAATCGGCTGGGTCTATGACCACGCGGAAATCTCCCGGGCGATGAAGCCGATCATGGACCGGCTGGACCATTCCTATCTCAACGAGATCGAAGGCCTGGAAAATCCCACCATCGAATACATGGCCGCCTGGCTTTGGAAAAAGCTGGCCCCGCAACTGCCTGGCCTTTGCGAGATCGTGATCCACGAAACACCCAACGCCCGTTGCGTGTTCCGTGGCGAGTTTTGAGTTTTATGCGGCGTCCTTTGCCAGCACCCTGCGCCGACGGCGCAGGGCGAGGAAGGCAAGGCCCAGGCCGCCCAGCACTGCGCGGGAAGGCTCAGGCACGGCATCCACGTGTAGCGTGAGCGCATTGGCACCGATGGTGAACTGGCCGACGAAGCCGGAAGGTGTGGAGCCGAAAGCAAGGTTTGAAAGCGTCAGACCAGAAACGGAGCTGTAGTTCATCAGCGTGTAATCCGCGCCCGTGGTCAGGCCATTGTTAAAGATGTCGAACAGCGCGGTGCCGCCGCCGGTGAAGTTCAGCGCGCCGCCGATGTTCAGCAGGTCGGAAGTGGTGCCGAGTTCGAAGGCCAAGTTAGCGCCGCTCACGAGATCAAGATTGCCATCAATGGTCAAGGTGCCGGGGCTGAGGCCGGGGGCGAGGGTGCCGCCGCTGGCGATGGAAACATTCCCTGCGATGTCTCCCGTGCCTTTCAGGGTTCCGGTTGAGTCGATGATGACATCGCCCGAGCCGGTGGCGCTGCCGGTGGTGTTGGTGACGCTCAGCGTGCCGCTGACGGTGGTGTTGCCGCTGTAGGTGCTGGCACCGGAAAGGATGACGTTGCCGGTGGAGATGTCCACGCTGCTGAAATTGGAGATCGCTCCCGCATAGCTGAAGGTGTTTCCAGCACCCGGATTGAAAGTGGCGGTGTTTGTGCCGGTGCCGCCATCAATGCTGCCGGTGATGGTGCCGCCCGTGATGTTCAGTGAGTCATTGCCAGCCTGAAGATCAATGGCGCTGCCATTGTCACCGGTGATGGTGCCAGCGTTGTTAAGGGTGTCAGCGCCATCGCCGGTTTGAATGGCCGCGCCTGTTCCTGCTCCGCGAATTGTTCCGTCCGACTTGTTGGTGATGGTGTCTGCAAAAGTGCCCACGATGCGAATGGCTGCGCCGGTTTTGCCCTGGATCAGGCCGCTGTTGTCCACCGTCGTCGCTGCAATGGCATTTCCGCCAGAGCTGTTGTCTACCAGAATGCCTTCGCCAGCGCGGGAGGTATCGCCATCGGGCGCGTCAGCGGAAAGCGAGCTGCCTATGATCTGGCCGGTGGCGGTGTTGGTGATGCTGCCGCCGCCGATGGACACGGCCTGGGCGTTGTTTGACAGGGTGTCACTGCCTACGCCCTTGGCACCATAGCCAAAGATGTTGCCGGAGTTGTTCAAGGTGAGCACTCCATCGACATCGACACCGTCGCCGTCGCCGTTGGCAAAGAGCGAACTCACGCTGCCCTGGATGGTCGCGCCAAAGGCGTTGGTGACGTTCGCTGTGGCAGTGGTGAAGACGCCGTCGATGTTCACACCGGAACCGTTCACCCCGGTGATGATGCCACCCGCGTTGTTCGTCACGGTGATGCTGTAAGTGCTCAGTGCGGCATCACCGCCGGTGATTGCATGGCGGCCGCTGATTGTACCGGTGTTGGTGATGTTCACTCCGGAACGAACCTGGGTGTCAATGCCATCGCTGGAAGGGGCAGTGTCCAGATTGTACAAGCTGGCGCTGATGGTGCCTGCGTTGTTGATGGTGGCGTTCGCACCGGTGCGGATGGCATCGGCAGCGTATGCGAGGATTTGACCGCCTGCTGAGTTCGTGATCGACACCGTGCCGGTGGTGACTGCGTCGAAGTCGATCGCCTGATTGCCGGCGCGAGAGGCATTCAGTGATTGGATAGTACCGGTGTTATTCACGTTCCAGTTCGAGCCAGAGACATCGGCACGCAGGGTGTCGGCATCGGCGGAGCGGATGAGAGCGCCGCTGTTGTTGGTGATCGAGAAGCTGGGTGTTCCGCTGGTGTTGTTGCGGACAACGCGGCCTGTGCCGGTTTGAAGGATGCTGCCGCTGTTCGTAAGGGTGGTGGTGCCGGAGGTGCCGCTGAGCGTGATGGCGACGGTACTGCCGGATAAGGAGAGCGTTGCTCCCGATGCCACCGTGCCCGACTCTCCTGCCGCAAGAGTCTTGGCGGAGGTGTCAGTGCCACTGCTGAGGACGAAGGTTGCCGCTTGAAGCGAGGCAGCCGAAATTAAGCCTAGGATGGCGAGGGAAACGGAGGTGAAGGATAAGTGTTTGGGAGTCATTGCGCGTGTTGGGATTTCGCGCCGCCTATGCGTGTTGCGTTCCGCGTTGTCGAAAGGCGGGCCGTTACGATTTCGCCTTGTGGCAATCCCGGCACATTGCGCCTCTGAACCCACGCCTTCTGCCGCCTCCAATATGGAAAAAACGTAACATGACTTGTCGCTTCCATCTCTTGGCTATAGTCCGGCCATGCCTGTCCTCACCGAACGCAAAACGCAGCCGCAGTATGATGTCATTGTCGTGGGCTCAGGAGCCGGTGGTGGCATGGCGGCGATGATCCTGGCCTTGAATGGCGTGAAGGTGCTCATGATTGAGGCTGGGCGGAATTACGAGCCGGTGAAGGAGACTCCGATGTTCCATACGCCGGAGATGGCGCCGCTTCGTGGTGCGGCCACGCCTGACCGCCCCTTCGGGTTTTATGATTCCAACATCGGCGGCTGGCAGGTGGCAGGAGAGCCCTACACCAACAAGCAGGGGACTGAGGGCGACTTCTGGTGGTGGCGTGCGCGCATGCTCGGCGGACGGACGAATCACTGGGGCCGCATCTCGCTGCGCTTTGGCGAGTTTGATTTCAAACCGAAATCCCGCGATGGCCTCGGAGTTGACTGGCCGATGAACTACGAAGACATGGCCCCGTGGTATGATCGCGTGGAGCAGTTGATCGGTGTCTATGGCGAGAACGACGGCATCGCGAATGCACCGAACTCATCCCCCGGCGTGCTGATGCCGCCGCCGAAACCTCGGGTGGGTGAGTTGCTAGCGAAGAAGTCAGGGAGGAAGATCGGCGTGCCGGTCGTCGCCGCGCATCGGGCGGTGCTCAGCCAGCCGATGGATTGGAAAAATCTGCCGAAGGTACTGTTCCCGAACAATCCCAAGGCGCAGGAAATTCTCGGCAAGGATATGATGTCACGCGCCGCCTGCTTCTGGGCCACCAACTGCATCCGGGGCTGCAGCATCCGCGCGAATTTCCAGAGCACGACCGTGCTGCTGCCGCCTGCGCTTGCCACGGGAAATCTCGACATCATCACGGATGCCATGGTGCGTGAAGTGGTGATGGATGACAGCGGCAAAGCCACCGGCGTGCACTACATCGACAAGGTCACACGCCGGGATGCGATTGCGAAAGCCCGCGTGGTCATCCTCGCCGCGAGCACCTGCGAAACCTCGCGCATCCTGCTGAACTCAAAAGCGCGGGACAAGGCGGGCCTCGCCAACTCGTCGGGGCAGGTGGGGCGCAATCTTATGGACAGCGTCGGCACCCGCCTGGGCGCGCACATTCCCGCCATGGAGGACCTGCCGCCGATGAATGAGGATGGTGCGGGCGGCTTGCACACCTACGTGCCGTGGTGGCTGGTGCATGATCACGCCAAGCTTGGCTTTGCGCGGGGGTATCATATTGAGATGGGCGGTGGGCGGCAGATGCCGGAGGCGAAGAGCTTTGGCTACCTGGACTCGACTTCGCCGGGTGTCTATGGCCGCAAACTCAAAGACGAAGCCCGGCGCTACTACGGTGCGCAGTTCGGCTTTTCCGGGCGCGGCGAGATGCTGCCGAACAAGGACTGCTACAGCGAGCTTGATCCCAACGTCGTGGATCAATGGGGCATTCCTGTGCTGCGTTTCCACTGGAAATGGAGCGACCATGAGATCAAGCAGGCTGAGCACATGCAGCAGACCTTTGCGGCGATGATCGAAGGCATGGGTGGCAAGGCCAAGCCGCTCAGCGGTGCGGATGCCATCCAGCGGCCCGGCGAGATCATTCACGAGGTGGGCACCGCGCGCATGGGGGACAAAGCCGCTGAGAGCGTGACCAATCAGTACTGCCAGACCTGGGACGTGAAAAACCTCTTCCTGATGGACGGCTCCGTCCTGCCCAGCAACCCCGACAAAAACCCCACCCTGACCATTCTTGCCCTCGCCTGGCGCTCCAGCGAATGGCTGATGGAAGAGATGAAACGGGGGAATGTGTGAACCAACTCCCATGAGAAAAGTACGAAGACTCACAAGCCATCGACGGTTGCCACGGCAGCCCTTATCTCCGCAGCAACGGCAGAGAGCACGCTTGCTGGCGTTTTTGGCGACCATTCTCGTCTGCGCTGCTTTGATTTTTCGTGGCATTGGTTCGTACCGCGCCAGGAAGGCGGTCGGACTCATGAATTTCGGTGGCCTAGATAGTGAGCAGGAAGTCACAAGGGCTCTAGGCGTATTCACTCACGCGCTTGCCGAGGCCGGGGACATGATGGGTCTTGGAAACTTGGTGCTGTTGGTGGGTGGTGCGATGCTGACCTACGTCTGGACGATAGGTCGATTCCGTGAACGGTGGTTTTCACGTGCCACGTTGGTTTTCAGCCTGCTTCTTTTCTGGCAGCCCTTGGTGGGCACCTTCTTTGGGCTGCTGTGGTTCTGGCTTCTGTTTTGGGACCGCAAACAGTTTTCTGTGCAACAAGCCATTCTCGTCGCTGAATGAAAAACGATCCTTTGCCTGCCATCTCCCGCCGCCACGCCCTGAAAGGCCTCATCAGCGGAGCCGCTGGTGCAGCAGCCGTTCCGGCCATTGCTGCGACGAACCACACCGAGCCTGCACCCCCAGCGCATCCCTCCCGGTTTGTGTTTCACGACCCGGACTTCATGGGTGCGCTGAAGTTTCCGTGGGAAAAGCTGCTGTCTGCCGAAGAACTGGCCACCACGCTGGCCCTGGCCGATTTGATCCTGCCGAAGGATGAAACCTCGCCTGCCGCCTCCGAGGTGGGCGTTCCAGAATTTATCAACGAGTGGGTCAGCGCCGACTACCCGGCCCATCAGGAGGACCGCGAAACCATCCGGGGCGGCATCGGCTGGCTCAATACGGAGAGCTTTAAGCGCTTTTCCGGGCGTTTTGAGGAGCTTGGGGTGGATCAGCAGTCGCAGATCGTGGATGACATCTGCGGTGCGGCCAAGGTCAAACCAGAGCACCACGTCGGGGCGGTCTTTTTCAAGCGCTTCCGCCAACTCTGTGTCGGCGGCTACTACAGCCACAGCCAGACCTGGAAAAGCCTCGGCTACGTGGGCAATATCAGCCTTGGCGGCCCCTTTCCCGGGGTTTTGCCGGAGGTCATCGAGAAGCTGGGTCTGCAGGACGTGGTTTGAGGGCCGATTTGGGGCTGAAAAAGACTTCGTTTGGAAGCAAAAAATCCCTTTGCTCACCCCGGCATCTTGCTAGTCTCAATGGGTCATCATCGAGCACGTTTCCGGTAGCGGTTTCATGGACGGATTCAGTCGATGGTCAGCCTCTTCAAATCCTATGTCCGAACAGTCTCCTGAGCAGAATGCTGCTTTCAATACCGGTGTGGCCGAAAACCAGGCCTACGGTGCCGATCAAATTCAAAAACTCGAAGGCCTCGAAGCCGTCCGGTTGCGGCCTGGAATGTACATCGGCGATCCCGATGAGCGCGGCCTGCACCACTGCGTGTTTGAAGTGGTGGACAACTCCATCGATGAGCATCTCGCAGGCAACTGTAAAAACGTCTGGATCACCATCCACACGGACGGCTCCATCACCATTCAGGATGATGGTCGTGGCATTCCGGTTGAGATGCATCCCAAGGCTGGCATACCTACGGTGGAACTGGTGCTTACCAGCCTGCATGCCGGCGGCAAGTTTGGCGACGGCGCGTATGAGTTCTCCGGCGGTCTGCATGGCGTCGGTGCCAAGTGTACCAATGCGCTGTCCGATTGGTTCAAGTGCGAGGTCTTCCGCGATGGCAAGATCTACTCCATCGGCTTTGAGCGTGGCAAAACGACGGAGCCGCTGACCGTTCTCGGTGATCTTGATGATCCGAAGACCACCGGCACGAAGATTTCCTTTTTCCCGGACGCCACGATCTTCACCGTCACCACGGCCTATAACTTTGACCGTCTGCTGGTGCGCCTGCGCGAACTCGCCTTCCTCAATCCCGGCATCAAGATCACACTCACCGACGAGCGCGACGAGCCGCAGCGTCAGGAGATCCTTTTCTATCAGGAAGGCGTGAAGCAGTTCGTGCGCGAGATGGGCGCGGACAAGGACAAGATCCACCCGGAGCCCGTCGCACTGGCAGGCCGCCGTGAGGTGCCTATTGATGACAAGAAGAAGTTCATTCTCGTCGATTGCGTGCTGCAATGGAACAAGGGACTCAATGAGCAGACGCTCTGCTTTGCCAATGCCATTCCGAATCCGGACGGCGGCGCGCATTACAGCGGCCTCAAATCGGCGCTGACCAAGGCGGTGAAGCAATACATCAACGCCAACCCGAAGAGCTTTAAAGACAAGCTGCCCGACATCGAGGGCGATGACTGCCGCGAAGGCATGATCTGCGTGCTGAGCGTCAAGCTGACCAATCCGCGCTTCAATTCGCAGACCAAGGTGAAGCTGGTGAACGGCGAAGTCGAAGGCGTGGTGAACTCCATCGTCTATGAAGGCCTGATGCGGTTCTTTGATGAGAATCCCGATACCGCCATCGAGATCATCAAGAACATCATCATCGCCGCCAAGTCCCGCGAAGCTGCGCG
>DLGZ01000069.1:135572-175137 GCA_002482965.1 Verrucomicrobiaceae bacterium UBA7681
GACTGCTCCGAGCGCGATCCGGCGAAGACCGAGCTGTTTATTGTCGAAGGTGACTCCGCCGGTGGCTCCGCCAAGATGGGCCGCAATCGCCACAATCAGGCGATCCTCCCGCTGCGTGGAAAGCTCATTAATACCGAGAAGGCCCGCCTTGAGAAGGTGCTGCAGAACAAGGAAGTGCAGACCATGATCACCGCCATCGGCACCGGCATCGGTGGCGACAGCGAGGTGGAAGGCTCCTTCAACATCGAGAAGCTCCGCTACCACAAGATCGTCATCATGACCGATGCTGACGTCGATGGCAGCCACATCCGCACCCTGCTGCTGACCTTCTTCTTCCGCCAGATGCCGGAACTCGTGAAGCGCGGCCACATCTACGTCGCGCAGCCGCCGCTGTATCAGGTGACGCGTAAAAAGCGTGAAGAGTATGTGCAGAGCGACGCCGAAATGGACGCCATCCTGCTCGAACTCGGCTCTGGCGAAATCAGCCTCCGCAACATCGCCGATGGCAGCAAGCTGGCCGCCGACCGCCTCAAGGCGATCCTGGATCTGCTCGTGCCAGTCGCCAAATTTGCCGACATCATCCGTCGCCATGGCGCTGACTTTGAGCACTACCTCCAGGCCCGCGATGAAGCCACCGGCAATCTGCCGCATCACCTTGTCGTGATCCGTGAAGGCAACGAGGTCGCCATTCACTACTTCCACAGCAATGAGCAGCTTGCTGCCTTCGCCCGTGAGAACAACGACCTGCATCTCTTTGGCAACCCCGCCGCCGTGGAAGCAAACGGCAATGGCAACGGCGCTGCCGCATTGCCGAAATCGCACCGCCGCGCGCGCCTCATTGAGATCCACGAAGCCCACGGCATGAAGAAGCGCTTCCAGCAGCTCGATGAACTCGGCCTGCATGTGGATCACTTCAGCAGCCAGGACAAACCACTCTTCGAAGTCATCGAAGGAGATGGCGATAACGCCAAGGTGCATCCCGTCTTCAGCATTCCCGGCATCCTCGCCAAGGTCATGGAGATCGGCAAGCGCGGCATGGAGATCAAGCGATTCAAAGGTCTTGGGGAAATGAACGCCAAGCAGCTCTTCGAGACCACCATGGACCCGAACAAGCGCACCCTGCTCCAGATCAAGCTGGATGAAACCAACGCCCACGAAGCCGAACGCATTTTCACCATTCTGATGGGCGACGTGGTCGAGCCACGAAAGCATTTCATCGAAGAGAATGCCCTCAACGTTCGCAACCTCGACGTGTAGGCGTGTATCAAGAGATCCAAAAAGTTGTCAGAAATGGCCAAAAAGCTGAGATGGGCACGGTCGATCTACATGAACTTAAGGTCTACCAACTCGCGATGCGGGTTGGGGAAGACGTGTGGACTGTGACAGCCGGCTGGGAATGGATCACGAAGCAGACGGTCGGATTGCAATGGGTTCGCTCTGCCGATGCCATCGCGGCCAACATCGCTGAAGGCTACGGACGTTGCTCCGCCAAGGAGAATGTCAGATTTTGCCACGATGCGATGGGATCGCTCCGTCAAACTCAAACCTGGCTCGAAAAGGCGACAGCTCGAAGGTTCGTCACCGAATCTGTGGCCTGCGATCTCTCACTAAAACTCGATTCTCTCCGTCGTCAGCTCGACAGCTACATCGACTCCTTCGATCTCACTCAGCCCAACGCGGTTCGCGAAAATTCCAGAGACAGTTCCATCCATCTTCTGCCCCTCGAAGAGCACTTCTACCCGCGCGCTTCCCCCTGGAATCATTGACCTTTTGATGGCGCCCCGTCGCCAGCTTTGACCTTTCCCCGTTTCCCCGTCCCTCTCTCATGCAAGACCCCAACATTCGCCCCATCTCTGTCGCTGAAGAAGTGAAGAACTCCTTCCTCGATTATTCGATGTCCGTCATCATCGCCCGTGCGCTGCCGGATGTCCGTGATGGTCTGAAACCCTCCCAGCGCCGCATTCTTTATGCGATGCATGAGCTGTCGCTGTATCCGCCGAAGAAGCACATGAAGTGTGCGAAGATCTGCGGTGACACTTCCGGTAACTACCATCCACACGGTGAGGCGGTCATTTACCCCACACTCGTTCACATGGGGCAGCCCTGGGCCATTCGTGAGCCGTTGATTGATCCGCAGGGGAACTTCGGTTCTGTGGAAGGCGACCCTCCGGCAGCCATGCGTTATACGGAAGCCCGCATGACTCACCTGGGCGGCACTTTGATGTCGGACATGGAGAAGGAGACCGTCGATTTCGTACCTAACTACGATGAACGTCTCACTGAGCCGAGCGTGTTTCCGGCGGCGTTTCCGAATCTCATCGTCAATGGCGGCACCGGCATTGCCGTGGGCATGGCCACCAACATGCCGCCGCACAATCTCGGTGAAGTTGTGGATGCCGTGTGCGCGCAGATCGACAATCCGCAGATCACCTGCACGGAGCTGCAGGCCTTCATCAAGGGCCCGGACTTCCCGACGGGCTGCGTCATCCTCGGCACCAACGGCATCCGTGATTACCTGGAAACCGGCCACGGCAGCGTGCGCACACGCGGGCAGGCGGAGATCATCGAAAACGGCAACCGCGAGCAGATCATCATCACCGAGATCCCGTTCAACGTGAACCGTGCCGAGCTGGTGAAACGCATCGCTGAACTCGCGAACGAAAAGGTCATCACCGAAATCAGCGGCGTGCGTGACGAGTCGGATGAAAACACCCGCGTCGTCATTGATCTCAAGCGCGATGCGCGTGGTCAGGTCGTCCTGAACAATCTGTACAAGCACACAGCACTGGAGTCGAGCTTTTCGATCCACATGCTCGCCATCGACGGTGGCAAGCCGCGCGTGCTCAGCATGAAGGACGCTATTGCGTGCTACATCGAACATCGCCGTGAGGTCATCATCCGCCGCACGCGCTTCCTCTTGAAGCAGGCCGAATTCAAGGCTGAAAAACTCGAAGCCCAGCTCCTCGCGCTCGGCCATCTGGATGACTTCATCAAGATCATCCGCGACAGCAAAAACCGCGACGAAGCCCGTGAGCGCCTCAAGGCTTACAATTTCTCCATCAGCACCGCCGAGCAACTCGGCATCATGATTCGCGGTCAGGCCAGCATCGTGGGAGATAACTACATCTTCACCGACAAGCAGGTCGAAGACATCCTGGAACTCCGCCTCTATCAGCTCGTCGGACTTGAGCGCGACAAGATCAAAGCCGACTACGATGAAGTGCTCGTCAGCATTCGTGACTTCATGGACATCCTGGCACGTGAGGCCCGCGTGCTCCAGATCATCAAGGACGAATTGATGGCCATCCGCCTCAAGCACGCCACCCCGCGTCTCACGCGCATCGAAGCCGCCGAGGGCGAGATCGAAAACATCGACCTCATCCCGAACGACCCGACCGTCGTCACCATGACACACATGGGCAGCATCAAGCGGACCTCGACTGCTGAATACCGCGTGCAAAACCGTGGCGGCAAAGGCTTGAAAGGCATGGAGACCCGCGAAGCGCAAGGTGAGGAAGCAGCCACCGACTTCGTCGAGCGTCTCTTCAGCGCGCATCTGCACGACTTCCTGCTCTTCTTCACGAATACAGGGCGCATGTATGTGGAGCGCGTGTATCAGCTCCCCGAGGCCGCACGCACGGGCAAAGGCCGCAGCATCAAAAACATGCTCAACTTGAAGCCTGCGCACACGGTGACGCGGACGAAAGACGGGAAAGAATACTCTGTGAGCTTTCCAGCGGAGAAAATCGCCGCTGTGCTTACCCTTGTGGCCCAAGGCCCGGAAGACGAGGCCATGTGGGCGGCAGACAAGTTTGTCGTCTTTGCCACCAAGGACGGTACGGTGAAAAAGACCGCTCTCGAAGAATTCAAAAACTACCGCAAGGACGGTATCGCGGCCATCAACCTCGAAGAAGGCAACGACCTCGTGGATGTGGTGCTCACCGACGGCAACAAAGAAATCTGCCTGGTGACTCATGAAGGCATGTTCGCCCGTTTCCATGAGACGGGAAGTGACGCTGAATCACCCACTCTGCGTGCGATTGGCCGCAATACCGCGGGTGTGCGCGGCATCACGCTTGATGTCGGCGACTACATCGTCAGTTGCATCACCAACGAGCCCGACACCATGGTTCTCGTCGTCTCTGAGAACGGTCTCGGCAAGCGCACCGCATTCGATGAGTACCGCCTCCTCGCCAATCGTGGGGGCAAAGGCGTGACCACGATGAATGTGACGGAGAAGACCGGCAAGGTCGTTGCTGCCAAGGCGGTGCATGACAAAGACGAACTCATGCTCATGACCACCAAGGGCCAGAGCGTGCGCATCCGCGTCTGCGACATCCGCGAAACCGGCCGCAACGCCCAAGGGGTGAAACTCATGGGGCTCAAGGAAGGCGAAACCATTCAGGACGTGGCCACCGTGGTTGCCGATGAGGCAGAGTCCACGGAGGAAGAGGCTGCTGTGGTGGAGCCAGCTCCGGACGCACCCGCAGCGGAAGACGCGCCTGCGACGGAATAACGCAAACATGCCAAGCGAAAGAGGCGCAGACAGTCTGCGCCTCTCTTGATGAGCATGTCTGAATGGTGGAATTAGCGGTAGAAAAAGGGCAGGGGCATCGTTTGCATGCAGCATGATCCGCCTGCCTGTTTTCTTCCTGCTGCTTGCCTGCGTCACGCTGCACGCCGCGCCTGCAAAGCCCAATTTTGTCGTCATCCTTGCCGATGATCTGGGCTATTCTGATCTCGGCTGTTACGGCAGCGAGATCGCGACGCCGAATCTGGACAAGCTGGCGGCGGGCGGGCTGCGGTTCACGCAGTTTTACAATACGGCACGGTGCTGGCCCACACGCAGCGTGCTCATGACGGGGCATTATGCGCAGCAGATCGGGATGGACCCTCAGTATGGCAAGTTTCCAGCGTGGGTGCGCACGCTGCCGCAGCGTCTCGCGCCGCTGGGCTATCGCAGTTATCACTCGGGCAAGTGGCATGTGAACAATGCCCCGCACGTCGTGGCAGATGGCGGATTCACTCACTCGTATTACGTGGCGCAGCAGGACAATCACTTTCATCCGAAGAAGCATGAACTGGATGACCAGCCGCTGCCAGAGCCTGAGGGGGCGTGGTATTCGAGCATCGCGATTGCGGATCATGCGATCGACTTTCTCAAAGAGCACGCGCAGCATCATGCAGGCACGCCGTTCTTCACTTATGTGGCCTTCACGGCACCGCATTTTCCTGTGCAAGCGCTGCCGGAAGACATCGCCAAATACAAGGACACCTACACGAAGGGTTGGCCGGCAACACGAGCAGCGCGCTTTGAACGGCAGAAGCAGTTGGGTCTTATCTCCACGACCTTGTCTGATCCTGAACCGCAGATCACCGCCCCCAGCGGCAAGGAGAGCGATCTGGAAATCCTCGGCTCCGGTGAGACGCGGCATGCGGTGCCGTGGGACACTCTGACTCCAGAGCAGAAGCAGTTTCAGGCGACTAAAGAGGCGATCCATGCGGCGATGATTGATCGATTGGATCAGGAAGTGGGGCGGGTGCTCGCGCAGTTGAAGGCCATGAACGCCTACGAGGATACGCTCATCCTGTTTCTCTCTGACAACGGCGCGAGCGCGGAGATCATGGTGCGTGGACTCGGGCATGACAAAAACGCGCCGATGGGCGCAGCAGCATCCTATCTCTGCCTCGGGCCTGGAGGATCGACGGTGTCCAACACGCCGTTCCGTCGTCACAAGATCTGGACACATGAAGGTGGCATCAGCACGCCGTTCATCGCGCACTGGCCGCAGGGTATTGCCGCCAAGGGCGAGTTGCGCGAGACACCCGGGCATGTCATCGACATCGTGCCCACGCTCCTCACGCTCGCCGGTGGCGATGTCACCGCCATGCCTGAGAACGCGCCGCCGTTTCCCGGGCGAAGTCTGGTGCCCGCATTTGCAAAGGATGAGACGATCAGCCGCGACTTCCTGTTCTGGCACCACTCCGGCAACCGTGCCTTGCGTGAAGGCGGCTGGAAGATCGTCAGCGCCGCCGACAACGGCGATGCGTGGGAGCTTTACGACCTGACCACGGACCGTGCGGAGTCGAACAACCTCGCTTCAAAAGAACCCGAGCGCGTGAAGGCGATGGCCGAACGGTGGGGGACTCTGGAGAAAAAATACGTTGCGCATGCAGGACCGAAACCGGCAGGCAAACCGGGGAAGGGAAAGGGCAGGAAACCATAGAGTGACGCGCAGGCCGGCTATTCTCTGAGGGGCATGTTTTGCTCCACTTTGCCGGTGCGCGGATCAGGGGCCAGATGGCCAGCATGAATGACCTTGGAGCTTACATTGGCGCAGCCGCCTTCCTCCAGGCACTTGCGGATGGAAACTTCCAGTTGAAATTGAATGACGGCAGTATCGGCATGGGGTTGGACCACGAAGTGGCATTCAATGGCATTCGGCCCGGTCTGGCGAAACTGGTAGGCGGTCACCTGGGGTTGGTGCTCCATGACATTCAGGAATTTGGTCCCAACGAAAATCAATTCTTCGGGAGTCCTGAAAGTGTAGGTCAATGCGCTGCGTCCGCTCAGTTCCTCAATGACCTTGAACGGCCAGCCTGCTGGCGGCGGCCCCAAACGAACCCTGTCATCAATGCGGTAGCGCAGCAGGGGAAGCGCCGTGTTGAACAGCGGAGTGATCAGGGCGTGATCTGAGAGCGTGCCAGCCGGGGATTCCTGTTCGTTTTGATCCACCGCTTCAAAAACCGCAAGGTCTTCAAAGACCACCATGTGGTCCATGCCTGCCCACTGGCGGGCGATGCCGAGACTTTCACCGCAGCCATAGCCATTCAAGGGCTCAATGCCAAACGCCTCACGGCACAACGCCCGAATGCCTGGCGTCAGGGAGTCGCCGCCGGTGGAGATGGCACCACCCACGGCGGGCAGTTCCAGCTTAAGAGTGCCGTCGAGCTTGGCTTGCGCGAGGCGTCCGATCAGAGAGGCGTAGCCAATGAGGATGGCGGGCTTCATTTCGTGCAGTTGATCAATGATCTCCTGCCACGGCGCGGTGACGCTGATGGGTCTGTAGTCGCAGAACAAAGAGCCAATCCACGGCCGTGTTTGCAGCAAAGCCGCTGAAACCGACGGTGCCGACGAGCAGATGAATGACGCAGCCACCGGGCGCTTTCCGAACAAAGCCGGCTTTGGCGTCGAGGACTTAGTGGTTGTGGGCGCATTGCGAACGGCATGAGCCGCGTGGTTCCAATCCACCGAAGTGATGTCGTTGGGGATGGTGATGGCCGCCCCGGAGGTGCCCGAGGTCATGCTCACCATCCAGCGGCCATGGAGCAGCTTGCCCCAGTTGGCCGGATCCTTTAGATGCCTCTCAAGAACTTCCCAATGAAGCCGCGGATCTGGAACGATTTCATTCCAGTTCTTAACCAAGGTGGCCTTGGTCAGAACGGGGATGTCCGAAAGTGCACAACGGTCCAGATCCAAGCCCGCAAGCTGACGGCGGTAAAACGGACTGGTGGCAAACGCACGCCGCACCAGCGCACGCCAGCGCTGCTCCTGAAGCGCGAGCATGTCAGGACGACTCAGTCTCTGAGCATGACGAATAGACCTGGACGCACGATAAAGATTTAGCAGCCTGAGCATTGCTGTGATGTGCACCAACTCCTGCTGCTCGCAAGAGCGAAACATGAAGGTTTTTTTTAATGGGGTGCAGTGCAGGACATTGACGCCTGAGTTGCATCATGCGAATTTGATTACCCATCCAGTTTAAATTTTTTAATCAAGCGGCCAACACGGGGCTTAGCTGCGATACAACTAAAAGTCGGTTCAGCCACATGGTCAGAGAAATTGAATTCAATTCCCATCGAGGGATCATCGAATCTTTTCGACGTGCATCCTACGGCGCGTCCATCACTCATGTGCTGGATGAGTTTGATGACATGGCCCATCATTTTGCGCTGTTCGACAAAAAGGACAATATTTTAGGTGTCACGCGTGTGCTGCGCAGTGATGAGGTCAAGCAATTCGAGATGATGCGTGAATCGCAGTTGAAGGATCTGGTGCTGCCACAGGCCAAGCTGAGTCTGGAGCTTTCACGCGCCTGCACCATCAAGGGCAGCGGCGGCATCCACCTCCTGAGCTTGTGCATGGGGATCAATGCATACGCGGTCAAAAACGAGGCAGAGTACCTGATCACCAAGACGGGCAAGCATCTGCTGTCCCTGTACCAGCATTTTGGATTCACCACGTTTGGCCCTCCTTTTGTCTCGGACTTCTTTGAGGACAAGCGTCCAATCTATCCAATCATGTACCGCTGGACGGTCGTCAGAAGAGAGGAGCCTGAGGAAGAGGTACTGGTGTGGTAGCATCGAAGACACCTTCTGCTGGCATTGGTTGCGGGGCGCGGCATGCTGGAAGACCTTGAGCATGAGTTCCCCTCCATCGCCAGCCACCCAGCGTTTGCGCATTCTATGGCTCCGGCTCGGTCGTTTCCAGGTGCTCGACAATGGCGGCAAGATCTATTCATACCATCTCCTGACACATCTCAAGCAGCACTGTCATGTGCATGTACTGGAGTCACTCAGGCATGGCGATGAAAGCGGCGGCTCCGGGCCCGTCCCCTATGCGCACGAACGCGAATGCGTTTACTCACCGTTGATGAATGAATGGGCGCCGCGCCGGTTCTTCAGCTTTCTCTGGCCCATCGTGCGCAATCTGTTTGCCTCCCGCGAACCCTTTGCGCTGACGATGTTAAACAGCGCCGCCTTCACCCGGCGCGCACGCGAACTTGAGCAGACTGGCAGTTTCGATCTCATCATTTTGGACGGTCTCTTTGTGGCCCCGGTCTTCGATGGCCTGACGACGCCGCGCACCACGCCCATCATCCTGCTCCAGCACAACGTGGAGTCCCTGATCTGGCGGCGGCTGTCGCAACTGCAGCGCAACGTTTTCATGCGCCTCTTCTTTTATGAGATGGCACGCCGTATGAAGCGCCGTGAACCTGAGCTATGCCGTTTGTTTGACGGCATAACCACGATTTCCGATCACGATGCCGCTTACCACCGTGACCACTACAAGCTGGGAAATGTGCTGGGCTGCGTGCCTGCGGGAGCCAATCCGGATGCACGACCTCTGCCCGCTGCAGTTCTTGAGCAGTCACCTTCTCCTTGCATCGCGTTTCTGGGTTCCATGAACTGGCCACCGAATTCGGATGCCGCTTTTTGGTTCATCGAGAAGATCTTGCCGCTCATTCGGGAAACCATGCCGGAAGTCCGCTTTCGTGTCATTGGCCGGGAGCCTCCCGAGGCGCTCCGGCGGCTTGCTGCGAAAAGTGTCGGCATCGAAGTGACCGGCAAGGTGGCGGAGGTTTTGACACCACTGCGTGAGTGTGCGCTCCTTGTCGTCCCGCTGCGGGCTGGCAGCGGAGTGCGTCTTAAAATCTTGGAGTCCATGGCGGCGGGGGTTCCGGTGGTGAGCACCACCGTAGGTGCTGAAGGGTTGCACATGCGCCATGGGCAGGAGCTTCTTCTCGCAGATGATGCGCAGGCACTGAGTGCCGCCGTCCTGCGCATGCTCAAAGACAGCAGCCTGAGAAAGACCCTCGCAGAAAATGCGCTGCAACATGTCACTCAAGAGTTCGCCTGGAGCAAGAGTGCTGACAAACTAAGGGAGTACGGAACGCTGCTGCATCGCAGAAAAAGCAATGCGTGAACTCCCTTACGGATAGAAACAGCCCACTTAGGGCACGTCTTACTTTATGCCGCCGATCTTGCAGCCATGCGCAGGCTCTTGCGGGGCAGGGACGGGCTTGCTGCTGAGAATGGCATCCAGCGCATCGCGCAGATCCTTCGTCGTCGCGGCACGCTGGCGTTTGGTGGGGCCGAGGTAGAGGTCGTTGATCCGGCCTTTGTAAAGCGTCTCCGCTTTGGCTGAAAGGACGACCACTTCCGGCGTGATTTTTGCCTGTACCTGTTTTGCGAGCGCCTGCTCTTTGTCGAGCAGCACCGTGGCCTTCACCTCGGACAGAATGGCATGCTCCATCGCCACTTCATTCGTGATCTCCGGATCCGAATGAACGAGGTAAACGACGACGCGGTCACTGTAATCAGCGGTGATCTGGTTGATCTCCTTCATGAACGACTTGGTGGTCGAGCAGAACGGCGAGACGAAAAAGAGCACCACGGCTTTCTTGTCACTCACAGCGGCAGGATCGTAGCTCTTGCCGTCGGTGGCAGGCAGTTCGAGGGCGGAGGCGAAGCTGGTGAGCAGCAGCAGGGCGCAAAGCAGATGCTTCATGGCCTTATTGCAGTTGAGCCACCGCCGCATCCAGCGAGGCTGCATCCTTGATGCTGATGACCTTCACGGATTTGTCGATCTTGCCCATGAGTCCAGCGAGGGTGGCGTCAGGGCCGAGTTCGATGAAGGTGGTGTGGCCTGCGGCGATGAGGTGCTGCATGCTTTCCACCCAGCGGACGCTGCCGGTGACCTGGCTGGTGAGCGTGGAGCGAATTTCTTCGGGGGTGGAAACGGGGCGAGCTTCGAAGTTGCAGACGACGGGAACCTTCGGGCTTTGGATGGAAGCAGCGGCGAGGGCCACAGCGAGCTTGTCCTGAGCGGACTTCATCAGACGGCTATGGTAAGCGCCAGCGACGGGCAGGGGAATGGCGCGTTTGATGCCTTTGTCCTTGGATTTGGCGGCTGCATCGGTGATGCCTTCGGCGCTGCCGCTGAGGACGATCTGGCCGGGGGCGTTGAGATTGGCGACATCGACATCGCATTCCTGGGCGAGTTCGCGGATGGCGGATTCCTCACCGCCGAGCAGGGCGAGCATGGCCCCCTTGGTGTTTTCGCAGGCTTCTTCCATGAAGCTGCCGCGCTGGAATACGAGGTTCAGGCCGGTGGCGAAGTCGAAAGTGCCAGCGGCGGCGTGTGCGGTGAATTCGCCGAGGGAAAGACCGGCGGTGGCGGTGATGTTGAGCGCGGGCACCTTGCTCTTCAGCACTTCGAGGATGGCCAAACCGTGGGCGTAGAGCGCAGGCTGGCAGCGGGAAGTTTTGGTCAGTTCCTCCATTGGGCCCTCGAACATGATGTTCGACAGCGAGTAGCCAAGGGTGGCATCGGCCTGGTCAAAGAGGGCACGGACGGTGGGGTAGCTTTCGGCAAGATCTTTGCCCATGCCGACTTTCTGGGCGCCTTGACCGGCGAAAAGGAGGACTGCGTTCATTCGTGGAGTGTTCGTGTGTTTTGAGAGTGGGGAGGGAGCACTGAGCACGGTCAGTCGCGCTGGTCAAGAGGGTCAAGGCGTTAGCAGGTCAAGGAGAGCGCGGGATTGGGACAACACAGCTGATTCAAGCAACTCTGCGCCGCGCTGCATCGCCTCGGCCAGGGGCATTTCTTTGGGCTTGATGGCGCAAAGGAGATCGATCCGCGTGCGGAGCTGGTCTTCGGCCTCGATGGCTCCGGCGAAGGCGGCGACGGGTTTGCCGAGTTCGCGGGCCATGTCGGCGACACCCATGGGGCCTTTGCCGTGGAGAGTCTGGGCATCCATCCGACCTTCGCCGGTGATGACGAGGTCGGCGGCGGCGATGCGTTCCCGCAGATGGACGAGAGCGGCGATCAAATCGAAGCCGCTGGTGAGTCTGGCCCCGCAGAAGGTCATGAGGCCAAAGCCGAGCCCCCCGGCCGCGCCAGCGCCGGGAACGTCGCGGTGATCGACTCCGAGATCACGTCGCGCGATCTCAGCAAGGTGCTGCAGGCGATTTTCGAAGAACTCGAAGTCCGTCACACCCTTCTGTTTTCCATAGACCTGAGTGCAGCCATGGGGGCCGAGCAGGGGATTGTTCACGTCACAGGCGACGAGAATTTCAGGGAACGCAGCGTCTGGCTGCTCGATTCTGGCCAGCCGGTCCATGTTCGCGATGATGGGCTCCAGCGCTGCGCCTGAAGCATCCAGGAAGCGAAAACCCAGCGCTGCTGCCATGCCGACCCCGGCGTCATTCGTGGCGCTGCCGCCGATGCCAATGACGATGCGCCGCACGCCGCGTTCGATGGCATCCTGCAGCATCAAACCCGTGCCGTGTGTGCTCGCCGTGGCCGGATTGAGCGGAAGGTCGCTGACCATCGCGAGTCCCGAGGCGGCGCTCATTTCCATGATGGCTTCCAGACGATCTTCGGAACGGACGAGCCCATAGCGGGCGGTGACCGGGCGGTTTTGGGCGTCAAAAGTAGCGGCTTCACACCATTCCCCGTTCAAAGCCGTGACGACGGCCTCGGCGGTGCCTTCCCCCCCATCAGCGATGGGGCAGAGATCACAGTCAGCCTCTGGCAAAGTCTGATTCAGGGCCGAGGCGATGGCTTGAGCAGCCACGGTGGCCGGAATGGAGCCCTTAAATTTGTCGATGGCGATGAGAATGCGCATGATGGCGGGAGGGCAAGAGGTCAAGGCGCTGTGCACAGTCAAGAGGTCATGACTTTGTCGCGGAAGGGGGCGCATTACTCGACCTGTTTGACCTGCTTGCCCCCTGACTGCGAAGCTTTTGATCCCTCATTACCCCGTGTCAGGGAATTGTAAAAAACCTTGATTTGACCTTGCTTTATCGACGTAATTATTATTAATTTTATAGTAATTATGTCATTCACAGCTCTGGCAGAGATCAGCCCCCCCCTGATCTCATCCTGCACAGACCGCTCTTCCCGGAGTGGTTTAGAAAAAATTGTGCCTCCGCCGAACCGTTTCGAGCAGGAACAGATGGAACTCAATTTGCGCAATGCACGGATGGGCGCATGGTTTGTGATGGTCCTTGTGCCTTTGTGCAGCGTCCTCGACTGGATGGCCTATCCAGCCGATTTCTGGCAGTTTTTGGTGCTGCGTCTGGCCTGTGCGGCGAGTTGCGTGCCCTTGCTCCTGGCACTGAATGGTTCTCTCGGGCGGAAGTACTGCCGTGCCTACCCGATCATCCTGCCGCTGCTGCCGGCGCTGATGATCTGCTTCATGATTTACCTCAGCGGAGACCCCGGCTCCGGTTATTACGCAGGTCTGATTCTTTGCATCGTATCAACGGCATTTGTGTTCCATTGGACGTTCCGCGAGATCGGCATCACGCTCGGCCTCGTGGTGCTGGCTTACTTTGCCGCCACACTGCCCAATCTGCACTTCAGCGATTCGCACGAGTTGGGGATTTTCGTGAACAACACCAGCTTCATCCTGCTGAACTGCGTGGTGCTCTATTTCGGCAGCCGTCAGCATCATGCCATCCGCCAGCGCGAATTCGCCAACCGCTGCAAGGTGGAGGATCAGCGCGAAGAGCTGGCCGCACGCAATGAAGAGCTCACTGCCACGCTGAAGCGCCTACGCGAAACCGAAGCCCAGCTCGATCAAAGCGAAAAGCTCGCCTCGATCGGCCGGCTCAGCGCCGGGATCGTGCATGAGATCAACAACCCGCTGAACTACGTGAAGTCGGCGATCTACCTGCTGAAGAAAAAGGGCCGGGCGCTGCCGCCTGAAGTTGCCGAGACCTTTACCAGCATTGCGGAAGACATTGGCGAAGGCATCGACCGTGTGGCTGCCATCGTGTCGGATCTGCGCACCTTTGCGCATCCGGAAAATCGCGGCTCCAGACCGGTGGATTTGCAGGAGATCGCACGCAAGTCCTTGCGCCTGCTGGCCAAGGAGATCGGAGACCGCGGAGTGCTGCTGGTGGATGAGATCCCGGCGGGCGTCATCGCGCAGGGGGACGAGAACTACCTCATTCAGATTTTGCTCAACCTCGTGCAGAACAGCCTGGACGCTCTGGCAGATCGCCCCTCGCCGACCATTGTGCTCAAAGCCGTGGAAACCGAGAACTGCATCGATTTGATCGTGCGGGACAATGGCACGGGCATTCCAAAGGAGAACCTCTCGAAGATCTTTGATCCCTTTTTCACCACCAAGCAGGTGGGGCAGGGCATGGGCCTGGGCCTGAGCATCTGCTTCCGCATGATTCAGCAGATGGAAGGCGAAATGAAGATAGATACTGCTGCGGGGAGCCACACGCAGTTCACACTGAGCCTGAAGAAACCTGCAAACGCCTGAACCTGATGCCGAGCCCGCTGCTATCGCCTTACCACATTCTCTACGTCGATGACGAGGAGAAGGCGCTGCATTACTTCAAGGAGATCTTCGGTGATGAGTACACGATCCATGTCGCCAACAATGCGATGGACGGCTATCGCATTCTGCAAAATTACGGCCCGCAGATCGGCCTGCTGCTCACAGATCAGCGCATGCCGGGGCCCAGCGGCATTGAGTTGATGGAGCATGCTCGCAAGCTTAATCCCAACCTCGTGCGCATCCTCGTCACGGCCTACACGGATTATCAGGCGGCGGTGGATGCGGTGAACTCCGGGCGTTGCTTCCGCTATCTGCACAAGCCCTGGGATCCGGATGAACTGGGCGTGGTGCTCAAGCACGGGCTGGATTACTACCATGCGCTCATCGAGCGTGAGCGTCTGCTGGTGGAGAAGGCGGAATCCGTGCGCAACATGCTCTCCGCAGACAAAGTTTCCGGCCTTGGCATTCTGGCCGAAGGTTTGAACCATCACCTGCGCAATGCGCTTACCGTCGTGCGCGCATTCATCGACCTCGCGCCGATGAAACTGATGGAGGAGATCGGTGGTGCCCATCCACGCGATCCCTCTTTCTGGATCGATGTGCAAAATCAGGCGCAGTCACAGCTCGAGCGCATTCAGTCCATGCTGGCCAAGCTGGCCGAAGCCTCGCACTCGAAACGTCTGGAGCGCACGGACGAATGTCATCTCAGCACCGTGATCAACGAGATGATTGAAATGTTTGCCGCGCAGATGAAGGAAAAGAATTTGAAGATCGAAGTCTCGATCGATCCGAGCCTGCCGCCGGTCATGGTGCATGGCGCGCGGTTCCGCCTGATGTGGCGTTTGATCTTCATGGAGGAACTCACGCATCTCAGTCCCGGCGACAGCATTCACATCAGCGCGCAAGTCATGCAGGATGGGAAAGGTCAGTCGCATCTGGTCATGTATGTGCGTGACACGGGTCTCTGGCAGGGGGCGGACAAGCCGGTGAATCTGTTTGACCCCTTCTATACCCGCAGCCGCAAGCCGGATGACTTTGGTGTGAACATGATGGCCTGCTACGTCACGATGCACCTGCATGGCGGCACGGCCGAGGCACGTCACCTGGAGCCGCGCGGACTGGAACTCGAATTCAGCCTGCCGGTCGATACCGGCCTGGAGCCCAAGAAAGAGGAAGACTTCTTTCGCAGCCTGCTCAGCCACGAACAGCGCTGGAAGCTGCGTGAGGAGATGGTGGCGGCGTAGGTGTGCAATGCAGCCACTTGGCCGTTTGCAGGTTGAAGCTATAACTGCGCGACATGATCGAGGACGAGCAGGAGAACGAGGACGATTCCTTCATATCGGTGCCTCTTGACTGCGCGCAGCGCCTCACCCCAGCTTCCACCCCTCACGCGGCACACGACTGAGGAAACGATTCGCGTTTTCATTGTTGGTGATGCGCATGGCTTTGGCGTCCCAGAGGATTTTACCACCGGCACGGTGGGCGACGTTGCCGAGGTGATTGGCCTCAGTCAGAGGTCCGGCGTAGCTGAAGGGGCTGCCGGTGGGCGTGCCGTTGCGGATAGCCGCGAGGAATTCGGCGTGCTGGCCGGGAGAGTCGGCGATGAAGGGCTTGGGTGCCAGAAAATCTTTGAACGTGGCTTCGGGCAGCAGGACGTGCTTGCCGTAGTCGGAGAGCAGCATGCCTTTGTCGCCAATGAAGAGAACACCGCTGTTCCACTTGCTGATGAGGGGATCATTCTTCCAGACGTCGGGTTTGTCCGCGCCCTGATGCCAGTGCAGCTTGCACGCGGGCATGTCGCCACGCGGACCGTACTCATACACCGCGTGCATGGTGGCCGGGGCGATCTCGGGATGCGGTGGCGGGCCGAAGGCTTCGACGCTGAGCGGGGCATCGAGCTTCAGCGCCCAGAAGGGGAGGTCGTTCCAGTGACTGCCGAGGTCGGACATGGTGCCATTGCCGAAGTCCCACCAGCGGTACCATTTCGGACCGGGGAAATACACGCTGCTGTAAGGACGCATCGGCGCCGGGCCGATCCACAGGTCCCAGTCGAGATACGGCGGCGGAGTTTCAGCGATGGTTGGGCGCTCGGTGACGTGGATGATGTCGCCGTTCTTCTTCGCCTCTTCCTCGCTCTGCAAACCCCAGGCGCGTGAGACGCACACGTGCGCCTCGGTCACTTTGCCAATCGCGCCGCTTTGAATCAGTTCGACGACGCGGCGGTAGTTGGGCATGCCGTGAATCTGCGTGCCCATCTGTGTGACAACACCTGCCTTGGCCGCAGCCTCGGTGATGAGGCGTGCTTCCGCGACGTTGTAGGAGAGCGGCTTCTCACAGTACACCGCTTTCTTCATCTGCAGCGCAGGCAGGGTGGCATAGGCATGAGTGTGCTCTGTGGTACTGACCACAACTGCGTCGATCTCGCCCGCGCTGAGCGAGTCGTAGAGCTTGCGAAAGTCGCGGAACTTCTGCGCCTTCGGAAAGGCAGCCCCTGCGCGGTCGAGGTTCTCGCCATTCACATCGCAGAGGGCGACAACGTTCTCACGCGACTCGGTGACAGGCGGCGGCTGTACTTCGGTGCCCGGCTTGTCGGCGTTCTTGCCACGTGGCGGCGAGTACAGCGCGACACCGGTGAGCTCTTTGATGTTTGAAGCAGCGCGTCCGCCGGCCCCGATGAAGACCAGGTTCAGCTTCTCGTTCGGCGAACGTGAACTGACAATGGCGGGAAATCCGAGAGCCGCAGCGGCGGTGGCGCTACGAGCAATGAACTGACGACGGGATGAAGTGGGTTGGCTGGCGCTCATGGTTGTCTCCTTACAACGCACGTTGCGGCCCGAGTTTTGAAAGAAACGTCAAGAAGGTTGAGGCGCTGCGGGAGAGAGAGCGGTCAAGCGGTGACTTCTTGACGATCTTGATTGAGCAGCTTCTTGACGGCTAAGCCCGGACTACTCCGCCTGCTTTTTCTTCTTCCCTTCACCCGCCTTCTTCGGCTCATTGAGCGGCTTGTCGGGATCATACTTTGGATTGCGCTCGGGGATCTGCGCACCGGTAGCTTTGAGCCAGGCGTTGAGTTTGTCGCGCAGTTGCAGGGCGCGGATGGAGTCAAAGGGGGCGCGGTTGTCCACTTCACCGGCGTCGAGTTTGAGATTGTAGAGTTCGACGTGGTTGTCCTCGTAGAACTGGATGAGCTTCCAGTCGCCTTCACGAATGGCGCTGTAAGGCGTGGCGCTGCCGGGGTGGTAGTGCGGGTAGTGCCAGTAGATCGCTTCGCGGGCGAGGGTGTCCGTGCCGCCGAGCAGTGGCAGCAGGGATTCGCCATCGACGACTTGATCTTTCTTGAGCGCAGTCTGCGTGGCCGCCAGCAGCGTGGGAACGTGGTCGTAGGTGATCACGGGTACGTCGCAGGTACTACCGGGTTTCACCAGACCGGGCCAGGCGACGATGAGCGGGATGTGCACCCCGCCTTCAAAGGCGCTGCCTTTGCCAAGACGTGCAGGGCTGTTGTCGGTGGGGCCGCGTGACCAGCCATTCGGGCGCACGAGATGGCTGAGGCCGCCGTTGTCGCTGGTGAAGATGAAGAGGGTGTTTTCGGTGAGTTTCAGTTCATCCAGTTTGGCACGTAGTTTGCCCACGCTGTCGTCGATGCTCTCGACCAGCGCGGCATAGACAGGATTGCTGTGACCGCCGACGGCTTTCTTGGCCTGATACTTGGCGATGACTTCCTGCTTGCCCATGATCGGCGTGTGCACGCCGTAGTGCGGGAGGTAGATGAAGAACGGCTTCGCCTTGTTCTTGTCGATGAATTTGACGGCTTCATCTGTGAGGCGGTCGCTCAGGAATTCATCCTTGGGGCCATCCGGCAGGGTGGCGATCTTGTAAGGCGAGAAGTAGCTGGGCGGGGAGCCGATGTGAGCGCCACCGATGTTCACATCAAAGCCCTGCTTGGTGGGGGAAAACTCCTCCTCGCCGAGATGCCATTTGCCGATGCTGGCAGTGGCGTAGCCGCGTGTCTTGAGACGTTCGGCGATGGTTTCCTCCTCCAGAGGCAGTTGCATGGTCCACTTGGGGATGAGCAGGCGTCCGTTGTCCGGCACATGTCCGGCGATCCAGTCGGTGATATGCAAACGGGCGGGCGCTTTGCCAGTCAGCATGGCCGCACGTGTCGGCGAGCACACGGTGCAGGCCGAATACGCCTGCGTGAAGCGCATGCCTTCTTGTGCAAGTTTGTCGATGTGCGGTGTCTCGTAGTATTTGGAGCCATAGCAGCCGAGATCCGTCCAGCCCATGTCATCGACGAGCACGACGATGATGTTCGGCGGCGGTCCCGCAGGCAGTGGCGGCAGAACGGGCACCTTCACCGGCGGTGGCTGGATGGGGGGCAACGGGATGGGCTGGGGAGGTTCCGCAGCGGGCGCAGGTTCAGCCGCCGGTGCTCCGGGTGCCGTGGCTGCTGGCATGGCTGCAGCACCTGGAGCGGCAGGAGTCGTAGTAGCAGGTGGCTCAGCATCACCAAGGGCGGTTGGCGTGGGAGCACCAGGCGCTGTGGCCGCCGGTGCTGTTTCAGATGGAGCGGCGGGGGGCTTAGGCGCGGTTGCGGCCGGGGCTGTTTCAGATGCTGCTGCCGAAGGCTCCGGGGCTGGCGAAGGGGTTTGAGCGGTCAAAAGACCGGCTAGGCAAAGGAAGGAGACGAGAAAGCGGTGCATGAAATAGCGGCTGGGAAATGAAATGAGACGCTGTCTCATCTTCGATTCCTTTACAAGAACTTATGTGGATTCGGTGTGAGTTTTTGGGGAGAACGGGGGGCAAGGAGCTGTGCACCGGCAAGAGGTCAAACAAATGACGTCTTGGCGCTCTTGACGATGCAGTCACTTGACCTCCTACACCAACCTCACCGAATCTTCGCATCCGGCAGCTCACTCTTCACGCCTTCATCCAGCGGCATTTTGTCCGTCTGCGCATCGAGGCCGGTGGCGAGCATGAGTTTGGCGAGTTCGGCCTGCAGTTCCTTCACCTTGCCGGCGAGTTCAGGTTTGCCGATGAGGTTCTTGGTTTCACCGGGATCGTTCTTCAGATCGTAAAGCTCGGCCATGTGCTTGTCGGGAGTGCCGTCGCCGGGCGGATAGTGGATGTATTTCCAGTCGTCGGTACGCACGGCGCGGACGTTCGGGGTGTAGGGGAACTGCTTCTCGTAGTTGTAGTGGTAGAACCAGCTTTGACGCCAGTCGGGATCACCGCTTTGCACGAGCTTCACGAAGGATTTGCCGTGGATGTTTTCAATGGGCGGCGCATCGCAGAGCGCGAGCAGGCTTGGAGCCACATCAACCGTGAGCACCTGCTGCGGGATCACCTTGCCCACTTTCGTGAGCTTTGGAGCACGCACAATCAGCGGGATGCGCAGGCTGGCCTCATGCGCGGTGCGTTTGTCCACCATGCCGTCTTCGCCTTCGAGCAGGCCGTTGTCGCCCATGAAGACGATGATGGTGTTGTCGAGTTGCTGGGTTTCCTCCAGCCAGGCGCGCACACGTGCGACGCTGTCATCCACACTCAAGACGGTGCCCCAGTAGCCATGCACCATGTTTTCAAAATCTTTGACGGCAGCAGGGCTGTCATCGGGGAATTTTTTCCGCCACTCAAACAGCGGGCCGTAAATGCCGTGCCAGGTGTAGAGGCGCTTTTTGATCCACTCGGGTTTGTCATCCAGCATGAAGGCCGTGGCAGGGTAGGGGACGCGCACATCGTCGAAGCTGTGCTCATACTTCGGCTCCGGCGTGTAAAAGCTATGCGGAGCCTTGTGACCGATGCAGGCGCACCAGGGTTTGTCCTTGCCCTGCTGCTTGAGCCAGTCCAGCGCGAGATCCGTGACGATGGTGGTGTAGTAGCCCTTGATCACTTCGCGTTTTTTGCCGTTGAGGTTCCACTCGGTGTCGAAGTATTTGCCCTGGCCTTTGTGCGTCACAAAGGTGTCGTAGCCGGGACGCGGATCGTCATTGTCCTCGCCCATGTGGTACTTGCCAAAGTAGCCCGTGGCGTAGCCCGCATCATGCAGCACGGAGGGGAAGCTGCGCAGCGTTGCCGGGTATTCGGTGAAGTTGTTGGTGACCCCATGCGAATGGGCATAAAGGCCGCTCAAGATGGAGCCACGGCTCGGCGAGCACAGCGAGGTGGTGCAGAACGTATTGGCAAAGCGCACGCCCTCATTCGCGAGGCGGTCGATGTTCGGCGTCTTCACATGCTTCGAGCCATAGCAGCCGAGCGCATCCGGGCGGATGTCATCGCAGAGAATAAAAAGTACGTTCGGCTGCGCTGCAAAAGACGAGTGCAGCAGGACAAAGGATGAAAACAGCAGTGCAAGGAGTCGGATCATGGTCGGCCTCAGCCAACGAAGGAATGCGCGCCTCTCTGTCAAAAAGGAAAGGCGGGGCCGTGGGTGACGTTCTTCTTCACGCCATGATCCAACGCCGCTCCTTCCTCAAACAGTCCGCCGCCGCTTCTGCTGGCGTGTTCTACATCGCTAAAACCTCTTGGGCCCAGAAAAGCCCGGGCGACACCGTGAACGTGGCCGTCATCGGCTTCGGCGGTCGTGGTGGCTCACACATCAGCGGCTACAACAAGCTCAACAAGGACGGCGCTGGCGTGCGCGTGGCGGCGCTGTGTGATGTGGACAGCAAGACGCTGGACAAAGGACTGGCGTCCTACGACAAAGAAAAAATCAAAGTCACCGGCTACTCCGATCTGCGGAAGCTTTTGGAAAACAAAGACATCGATGCTGTGAGCATCGCCACGCCGAACCACTGGCACGCACTGGCTACGATCTGGGCCGTGCAGGCTGGCAAGGACGTGTATGTCGAAAAGCCCGTGTCTCATTGCGTGTGGGAAGGTCGGCAGATGGTCAAGGCCGCACGCAAGTACAGCAAGATCGTGCAGACCGGCACGCAGTCGCGCTCCAGCCGCCAAGGACTCGCGGAAGGCGTGAAGTACGCCCAGGATGGCAATCTGGGAAAAATCCTCCTCGCCCGTGGACTGTGCTACAAGCGCCGCCCCAGCATCGGCAAGACCGAAGGCGCGCAGCCGGTTCCTGAATCCATCGATTACGATCTCTGGTGCGGCCCCGCACCCAAAGGCCCGCTCATGCGTGCGAAGCTGAAGTACGACTGGCATTGGACCTGGGACTACGGCAACGGCGACCTCGGCAATCAAGGCATCCACCAGATGGACATCGCCCGCTGGTTCCTCGGCGAGTCGGAGCTCTCCCCCAGCGTGTGGAGCGTGGGCGGCCGCCTCGGGTATGAAGATGACGGCGAAACCGCCAACACGCAGATCATTTACCACGGTTATGAAAAGGCCCCGCTCATCTTTGAAGTGCGCGGCCTGCCGGACGCCAAGGACGGCAAGAACATGGACAAGCTCATGCAGACCAGCAAGGGCGTGAAGTTCCAGCCTCTCCCCGGCAAAGATGGCAAAGAAGGCGTGACCGGTGCAGGCGTCGGTGTCATCATCGAGTGCGAAGGCGGCACCATCGTTGTACCGAACTATTCAGGCTGCGTGGTCTTCGACAAAGAAGGCAAGGAGATGAAGAAGTTCGAAGGCAGCGAAGATCATTTCAAAAACTTCATCAATGCCTGCCGCAGCCGCCGGGTGGACGACTTGAACGCCGACATCCTCGAAGGCCATCTCTCCAGCGCCCTGTGCCACACGGCCAACATCAGCCACCGCCTCGGCCAGAAAGAGGAGCCAGCGGCCATTCTCGAAAAGATCAAAGGCGACCGCTTTGCCACCGACAGCTTCGAGCGCATGCAGGAGCACCTCGGCAAAAACGAAGTCGATCTCACCAAGGACATGCTGACTCTCGGCCCCGTCCTCAAGATGGACGGCAAGACCGAGCGCTTCATCGATCAGGATGATGCGAACGCCATGCTCAAGGACAAATACCGCGCGCCGTTTGTTGTGCCGGATGAGGTGTAGCTAGCACGCTCCCATATGGACTGCGGTTGCGGAGTGAGGCACGAACGCAGCTACCGCTTTTGACGTGCCGAGTCTGCTCACGCGGGCCACGAGACGTTCGAAAGCGGCAGCTCCACCCTTTCAGGGTTGCGCAGCCGCACTCCAAATTCGCGCTGTGATGGCAGCAAACGTCAGTTTACAACCGCACCCAGCATCTCCCCATACGAAAAGTCGCTGACGTACAGGCTGACGCGTACGGCGGCACCTTCCTCCAAAGGAAAATCAGCCACCTGTTTCTGAATGGTGCCAAAGATCTCTTTCCCATTCGGCAGCACGGCATGGCAGGTGCGTGGACTGAGCACACGACGGATCGTGGCAACGGTTTCAACTTGGTGGGCGATCTCCATCACTTCGTCACGGGAATGGCACGGCGTGCCGGGGGGGCGGGGTTGACGGAAGCCTTGCGGTTCCAGTCGATCTTGGCGGATTGAAACAATGCGCGTGTGGTGATCAGGTCCACCGCACGCTGCAGCACGGTGTCGGAGGGGCGCACCTCATCCTCCGGCAGAGCCTCACCGGCGGAACGCTTGAGGTAGGAATCGAGTTCGGGATTGGTATTGGCCACGAGCGCGGCTTCGTTGAAACGCGGACGCGGCTTGTCGATGATGGATGCCTTGACGTCCTTGGCATCGGTGGCGTGATACACCTGGCGCTTGATCGTGGTCAGCAGGAAGATTGCGAAATCAGGCTGCAGTCCCTTTTTAAACACCGAGCTGTTGTCCGTCAGCAGCACCTCGGCGCGGGCAAAGCGCAGGGACCACTCCGCATCCACCGGCACCGTTTCATAGCGCACGGCACCGCCGCGTGTGGGTGAGCCAATCAAGAGCGCCTGCTTCCGCTGGCGTAGCACAGCAGCTATGGTTTCACCGAGGTTGTTGGTCTCATCATCCACAAGGACGAGCAACTGCTGCGACCACACCGGCTCGCGGACATTCGTTTCGACTTCGGCGGTCGTCTGCCCCATTTGCTTCATTTTAAACAGCACTTCGCCTTTCGGCACAAAGAGGCTGAGCATGTCCGCCGCGTCATTGAAATCCCCCGGAGGTGCCGGACTGCGCAGGTCAAGGATGAGATGCCCGACTTTCTTGCCTGCAAAGTCACGCAGATGATTCTCCAACTCCTTCGTTTCGCGTTGCGTGAATTCACGCGGCCGCAGGTAGCCGATCTGCGGCGTCAGCAGTTCGGCCTGCACGCCGGTGAGCGCGCCGGATTTCGCCTCGCTGGTGCGGGGTACGAGTTCGGCCCCGAAATCAAGACGCTGCAGCAGGCCGGAGAGGGCGGCGCGGTTCAGCACATCAAAAGTCAGGTCGCTGCTGCGAATGTACTCCTTTTGCAGAATGCGAAACGCCGTCTGAATGCCCGCCTGGCTCACGTCCTTCGGCTGCTCCGTGCCGCTGACGGCGAACACGGAAGAGGTGGTGAAGGTTAAAATGAGGGCGAGTCGTCTCATGCGTTGGTCTGCTGGAGGTGATTGAGAGCATGTACGGGGCCTGCGCCAGCATTTTGCCACATGAAATGCTGGGCGATGGCGCGGCTGACGAACTCCTTGGCTGTCGCGACGGCCTCATTCAGTCCCATTTCATACGCCAGACCGGTGGCGATGGCGGCGGAAAAGGTGCAGCCCGTGCCATGTGTGCGCACTCCCGGCGTGCGTGGCGCGGTGTGCCAGAAAAGCTCGCCGTTCAGGCAGAGGACGTCGGCGGCGTCTCCCTTCAAGTGCCCGCCTTTGACCAGCACGGCGGCATCAAAACGCTCGCTCAGCTCAAGAGCACACGCTTCCATGGCTTCGGCGTCGGGGACTTCGCGATCCCACAGCACGCGGGCTTCGTCCAGATTGGGCGTGATGAGTGACGCGAGCGGGAGCAGTTCATCGATCAAGGTGCGCACGGCGTCGTCTTCGAGCAGCTTGCCGCCGCTGGTGGCGATCATCACCGGGTCCACCACGAGGGGGATGCGCCCGTGGCCGAACTGCAGCCAGGATTCCGCCACGGCATGAACCTGATCCCGCCCGCCCAGCATGCCGGTCTTTGCGGCGGCAATCGGGAAGCCGCCAAACAGCACACGCACCTGATCTGCAATGAAGTCCGCCTCCAGCAGGCACACCTGCGAAACGAGGCCGGGAGTCTCCGAGACCACACTGGTCAGCGCATTCAAGCCATAGCCGCCGAGGGCTGAAATGGCCTTTAAATCGGCCTGCACCCCCGCTCCGCATGAAGAATCTGAACCTGCAATGGTGAGTACGACGGGAGGGGAAGACATGGTGGCGTCCCGGGATGGTACGAGCCCCGCTGCTTTTTGCAAATGGTGCGTCGTCATCTTCGCCTTTCGCCGGAGAATGATGCCATCACGATGACCCACGCTCTGATCCCAGCAGCCATCTCCGCCAGAAGAGGGCGTAAAGCCTTGTAGCGCTGCCCAGCACCGCGCCATTCACCAGCGGACCGCCGGATTTTGCAAACCCCGGCTTGTGGCATCCCCCGTATGAACTAAGCTGACTCCATGAATTTCGATCCGTTGCCAGGACTCACTGTCACGGTGGACAGCATCGCCTACGATCCCACACGGCCTGCTCCGCCGGACCGGCCGCACCCGTTTGTGTATCATCTGTCGATCCACAACGACTCACCCGACATTGTGCGCATTTTTGGCCGCAAATGGATCGTGCGTGACACCGACGGCGACACCATGGTCGTCGAAGGCGACGGCGTCGTCGGCCAGTTCCCCAATCTCTCCCCGGGGGAAACCTTCAGCTACAATTCCTACCACGTCATCAAAACGGAGAGCACTGCCACGGGTTCTTTCTTCGGAACGACGCCGGATGGGCGGAGGGTTTGCACGAAGATCCCGCCGATTGAGATGCATCCGCCGCTGATGGGGTAGAGTTGGCTGACTGTCATACTGCGGACAGGCGGTGCCTTGTATTTAATCTAAATTTTGTGTTGGAACCATGCCATGAATATCCATCGAAAAAATGGCTTCATGGTCAGTGAGGTGAATTCTCCCGCAAGCATTGGTATTGAGTCAGATCGTGTGGATCAGTGCATTGAACATTATCACACTGGAAACTTTGGTGGTGTGTTTGGTCATCCTTCGTTTGGTTTTCGAGGAGTGGACTTGGATTTTTTAAAGATGTGTTCGTCCGCGAGCAGAGTCTGGTTCTGGGGGTGCTCGTTCAGCAACGTGGATGGATTGTACGAACTGCCTGAGCTCGCATATTGTGGCGTCATGGAGAAACGGCCCGGAATTGATTTTTCGCGATTCAAGCACCTTCACACGCTTGTATCTCACTGGAATAAAAAGGATGCAGGATTCAATCAGTCGGCAATCAAGAAATTTCATCTCTGGCACTGCAACCCCAGATCAAAATCTTTTGAAGAAATTGCCATTCCGAATTCTGTCGAGCATCTCCAGCTAACTTGGATCAATCCTTCCACTTTGGAAGGTCTTCCTGTCATGGAAAGCTTGACCGAACTGCAAATTCATCGTGGTCGGAACCTGTCAGACATCGATCGATTGCATGTGATCGCACCCAGATTGCGAAAGCTGATTATCACCACCTGCGGTCGCCTCAAAGGATACGAGGGGCTCTTGAGCCACCCATCTCTGGAGCTTGCGATTATAGACGGGCATCGAATCAAGGGATGATGCAATCTGGTAGCCAACTGCGCGTGATCCTCTTTCTTGTTTGAGTGTCCTGCTGCGGTCGCACATCCAAGCCGGGACTTGGCAAGTCCCGCTCCTTGGGGACGCCTCACTCCTTCTCACACACAATCCGAAACCCGACGCTGTCGAGGTGCACGTTGTAGGGGTCGGGGCCGCGGAAGGAGGCTAGAAGGCGCTTCTCGCTTCCAGCTCTGAAGGCACCGCCACGGACGATGCGCAGGGTGTTTTTCGGCGGATCATACCAGCCATCCACCCACTCCCAGACGTTGCCGGCGAAGTCGAAGAGACCATTGGCATCGGCGGTGTAGCTGCCCACGGGCGCGGTATCTGGATAACCATCATCCATCTCCAGCCACTTGGCGTCGTAGCTGTTGTGATACTTTTTGCCGAACGCCTCGTCGCAGAAATTACCGACGGTTTTGGACAGGGGAGCTTTGCCCCAATGATGCACGCCCGTGCTGGGCGGCTGCTGATTCGGTGCGATGTCTGCCTTCTCCTGCAAGCCTGCCAGCACGCTCCACTCCTGATCGGTGAGCAGGCGGTACTTGCGCCCTTCCTTCTTGCCCAGCCAATCACAGAAAGCCTGCGCCTCCGCAAAGCTGACGTTGATGGCTGGATGATCGGCCGTTTGCGGAAACTCAGGCTTCCTCCAATCCACATTCGTGGCCGTAGCGAACGGTTGGTAGTCCTTCACCCGCGTCTCATAACGACAGACCAGCACGCCAATGCTCGCCACCTTCACGAACGGCATCTCCAGACTGTTGGAGAATGCCGTCTCGATCTTGGTCTGCTGAGCACCGGCACACTGAGCCAGCAGCAGCAATGCTAGGGCGGTGAGCGTGCGCTGCATGGCTTACTTCTTCACGGGGGCGGCCTTCCACTCCCAGCTCTCGCCGAAGAATCCCGCATCGCTGATGCCACCGGGAGCCTGGCTGGTCTTGGGTTTGGTGAGGTCGATCACCGCCCAATCGGGCAGCTTGGCCACCTGACGGGCGTTGTTGAGGTAATCGTATTCGCGGTAGGTGAAGCCGCTGTTGATCACGACATACTTCGTGGGATTGAGCGGGTTCGGGTAGATGAGCACTGGCGCGTTCGTGGCCGCATCGTAGGTCTTGCCATTGGCGACGAGCTTGTCCTTGGACCACTGGATCGGCAGCTTGTCGGCGATCTTTGCCAGCACAGCATTGCTCTGGGGATCGCCCCACAGCACGAGATTGTTCGCGGCGATGTCGGCATCGCTGACGGCGGTGTCGTCTTTCGTGGGAGCATCGCCACGGAACTGACGGCGCCATTCAAACTGCGCGCGTTCGAGTTCTGCCTTGGCCCAGGCATCCACCTTCTCGCTGGCTCCAGCTTTGGTCGGCTTCACGAAGAGGAACTTGTCCATGAAAGCGTCATCGATCGGACCTTCGAGGCCGTGCTTTTTGATAAGCTTGCCCTCGCCATCGTTGTCGAGCGTCTGCGTCCATTTGCCATTCTTCATCTGGAAATGCACCAGCCATGAGCGGTCCAGTTTCGGGCGGGTCACTTCGAGAAGCTGGCCGTCGATGCTGACGACGGGCTTGTAGAGCAGGGGCATCGGGCAGGTGCCGGAAGGCATGTCGAGCGTGAAGGCGCTGATGTTCTGCAGCTTGATCGTGATCTCGGACGGGCCGGTGATACGGGCGTGAATGCGGCCGCGCACCCAATGCTCATCCAAGGCATCCACGGTGACCCAGAACATGTGGTTGTAGCGCAGGAACCAGGTGGAGAGATGGATCTCCTTCGGCGCACGATTCCGGCCCATGGCCGCGATGCTGGCAAGGCGCTTCTCGATTTCGATCAGCGAGTCGGGATGAATCTTGTGCCCGGTTTGCGGACCAATGATGTGCAGCAAATCCACGTTCTCGCCACGCAGAGCCTTCTCCATCATGTCGGCGGCCTGCTTCTGTTTGTCGATCTCGCCGCTGTACGCCACGGTTGGGCAGTTTTCCAAATTCAGCGCGTTGTCGGTGGCGTTGTACCAGTGCCAGAGCTTCTGCTGGTACCAAGGAGCACCGCTCACATCTTCGTTTTGAAAGCCGCCGAGGAACTCCGGTGTTTCGGCAAAGCCTGCGCCCGGATTGGCCGCGCACCATTTGTCGGCGTAATTCACCGCGAATTGCCACGCCGCCGCGCCGCCCATGCTGAAGCCGCGCACGATGATGCGGTCTTCGTCGATGGCATAGAACTTGGACGCGTGGTCGATGGCTTCGATCAGGTCGATCTCACCCGCAAACTTGTTCGCGCAGCAGTAGCGGCCATAGGCGTGCAGCACGAGCGCGCCCTTCGGCGTGATCTGCCCCGTTTGTTTGCGCCGCTGGTCCAGGAAGGCGAGTTCGCTGAGAGTCTCGCCACGGCCGTGGCACCAGATGTCCATGCGAACGGGGGCACCCACGTAGCTCTCAGGAATGACCAGGCCATACGGCTGCACGGAGCCGTCGATCTTGGAGCGGTAGGCCCGCACCACGAGGCCCTTCTGCTTCGTCCACGGTGTCTGGCCGGTTTTGAACTGCTCGGCACGTTGCAGGCCTTCAGCGAGTATTTCGTCGGCGTTCTTGAGTTCGCCCAGTTTGTGCACCTCGTTGTATCGCAGCGCCCAATCGACGGCCTTGTGGTAGATTTCGATGTCGGGCAGCAGATCCGAGACCTGTGGATTCTTTGCCTGCGCCTTGGCCGCGTCATCGATTGCGGTGCGCAGTTTTTTCAAACCTTCCGTGAGGCGGGCACGATCCGCATCCGGCACGGCCACACCCGGAGGTGGCACCGGGCGCACATCGGCGGCTTGATTGTCCTTGGGGCCATCGGCAAGGGCGGCGCTAAGAGCGAGGAAGGGGAGGAGGAGACGCTTCATGGTTGGGGAAGAGTGAAAAGACAAAGGGGACTATTTCTTGCGCGTGCGTTTCGGTTTCGGCTTTTCGGCGGAGAGCAGTGGCACGTTATGAATTTCAAAAGGCGCACTGGTGGCACTGTCAAACTCAGCGGCGGCTTCGAGCCCGGCGCGCGCGATTTCCTCGGCGGTCTTGCACTTGTCATACGCGGCCTGCATGGCACCCAGCGCGTAGTCACGGCCCGAGCCAGCGGCCCAGAATTTGTGAAACTGCTGCGCGGAACGATACGAGTAGATGGCGAAGATGCCGTGCGGATTGGCCAGCAGTCCGTAGAACTGCGTGGTCTCAAATTCCTCGCCTTTGTCCGGCATGGCGGCCATGAAGTACTCGGCCTTCAGCCAGGCGTGCGAATGACGGAAGGTTTCAAAAATGGCCTCGCAGGAGGAGAAATCGCGTGGGCGGTCCGGGTTGGAGAAGTAGCTGTTCATCACCACCAGGCTGGCCGAGGTGCCGGTGAGACCAATGTAGGTGTCCGCAATCTTGGTGATCTTGGTCTTATTGACGACGTGCTGCGCCTTCTGTCGCAACGAGCCGAGACAGCTAAGCGTGTCAGCGCCGATGCAGGCGACGCCATTCTTCTGGGTAACTACGATGGTGGACATGAGGCGTGATGTGTAGTGGGAGCGCGGTGATCCCGCAACCCTCAAACACACCTTATGGCAGGAACTGCCCACGCCGAATCTCAGAGCCTTTGAAGATGATGCGGAAGCGGAACACCTTCTTCTTGCGGCATTGGATCTGCCCGGTTTGCAGATCGAAACGATCCGGGATCTCGATGAGGTGAACATCTGCCGTGGCGTGGTAGCCGCGCTCGGAAAAGATGTCGATGAGCATCGCCAGCGCTTCGGGATCGTGGAAGAGCTTGTCTTCGGTGTTGATGTCCGCGCGGCCGGAGATCGCGTGCCGGACGATGATGGGCATCATCTTGTCTTGGATGAAGGTGACCACCGCCTGCATGACCTCGGGTTTTTCCACCTTGTAGGCATCGAGACGGCGCACCAGATCCTGACGCGCATGCCGCACGATCTCGCTGGCCAGCGGCAGATCGCGCAACTGGTCAAAGGTGCGAGGATCGAGCTCGAGAGAGCTTTGGTACTCCAGCTCGCGAATGATGTTGTCCTGCACCAGTTCCAGCGGTGCCTGCGCATTGATGAAGTGGTAGTGGAAGATCTCCTTCAGAGAGACCAGTGCATCGTAGGTTTTCTCTTTGAAGACCTTGTAGCGATTGCGCGCTAGGGCAGGGTCAAAGTCGGTGGCGCGTTCTTCCCAGAGTTTGCCCAGGCCCGAGCTGCGGACTTCTGCATTGTGCGCCAGGACCTCCTGGCCGCGCTTGAGCTGACGCGCGATGCTTTCCGCCTCATCGACGAAGAGCACCATGATGTGGAAGATGGGCTGCTTGAAATGCGCGGCGTCCGGTGTTTCCGAAAAATCACGGCGCAGTCGGATCATCTCATCAAAGAGCATCTTCAAACATTCCACCTGCACCTTGGTGCGCGGGAAGCCGTCGAGGATCGCGCCGTTTTGCTGCTCGGGCTCGAGCAGCTTGCGGATGAGGATGCCCACCACCTCGCGGTCGCCCACCATGCCGCCCTGGGATTTGAGCTTTTGTGATTCCGGGCTGTCGAGCAGCGCGCTGACCACAATCGGCTCGGCTGTGATGCCGCGCACCTCGCGGATGAAGTCCGTGTTCGTACCCTTGCCCGCGCCCGGTGCGCCCCCAAGCAGGATCAGTTCCTTGGGAAAGCGCAGCTTCTCGCGGCCATACTCCTCTTCCAGCTTCTTCCAGACGTGGTTAAAGATGAGCTGAGCATCTTTGATTTCCAGATCTGCCGGTGCGGCAGGTTTGGGGGTGAGTTCGTTGGTAGCGGTCGGCATTGGTGGGTTTATCCCAAGGAGCGTGACTTGCCAAGTCCCGCCTTATATTTGAGAATGCTTTTCCAAACCACCAGCCTGGGCCTTGGCAAGTCCCTCTCCTTGTCCTTGGTTAAAGCCTCTAGCCCTTCAATGTCATCAAATACGCCAGCAGATCCGCCACCTGCTGATCCTGCAGCGAGTCCAGCAACCCCTCCGGCATGAGGCTGCGCCGAATGAACTTCGTGCTGCGGATGTCCTTCTTGTCGAGGCGGCGGTCCTGCAATCCCGGCATGCGAATGATGGTGGCGTCCTTGTCCTCACTGACAAAGAAAGCATCGATGAGATCGCCGTTTTTCATCTCGACACGGTAAATGCGGTAGCCCGGCTCCATGGCGGCGTTCGGCGTTAAAATATTGCGCAGCACGGCTTCCAGCCCCATCGCACCTGCTCCGCTGAGATTCGGGCCAATCTGGCCGCCCGCACTGCCAATCTGATGGCAGGCCATGCATAGCGCGCTGAGGACTTTGCCATTGGCGGCATTTCCCTTGGGAGCGAGCGTAGAGTATCGGGCAAACTTCGTATCAAGCGCCTTCGCCTGCTCCTCGGTGAGCAGCGGTGGGGTGTCGATGGTTTTGGCAAGGCGTGCGCCTTTGCCAAACATGTTTTTCAGTCCCGGCTTTAGCCGGTCTGTGGTAGAATAAACCAGATCAGCACCAGCCGAAACCGGGACGACAATACGGTCAAACGTGGCACGAATCTCTTGAGTGCTGCGGGTTGTTTTCCACACGCGGAACTCAGTGATGACGCCCTCCGTGCCTTGCTTCGGACCGCTCCAGCCGATTTTGCAGTTCTCCCACTTGGCTGGCGCAGGTTTGCTGCCCGTGGCATCCAGTTCGCCGTTTTGGTAGATGCGGATGATGCCTTTCTCGTCACGAGTGACAGCAAGGTGCGTCCAGAGATCGGGTGTCATGGGCTTGGTCGAAACGCAGACATCCTTCAGCTCTCCTCCGGCATAGACGCGGAACTTGGAGCCGAAGAAGTTCATATCGACACCACCGGGCGTGCCGAGAAGACCATCGCCATTGCCGATTCCTTCCGCGAGACGCACCCAGGCCTCAACGGTGAATGGCCCGTCGAGCGTGATCTTGGCATCGACCCAGGCCGTGTCTTCACCATCAAGCTGCAACACTTCACGGAAGATGCCGCCGAGCTGCTGCTGGAGTTTTTCCAGTGCCGGGTCATTGCCAAGCACCGTGGCAAGCCGCTCGACCGTGGGTCCATCGAGATCCGCCTGCGGCAATGTTTTGTCGAGCAACGCCGCGACAACTGTCTGCGCACCCGCCTTCGTGCTGGCAAGGGTGTTCAGCGCCGCACGGCGTTGCGCAGGCTGAAGCGAAGGGTAAAGCGTGAGGAGTTTGGCAGCGGCATCAGGTGCGCGCGAAGCCGCGAGCGCTTCGAGTGCGGCATCGCGCACCTGGGGCTTTCCAATCGTGGCGAGTGACACGAAAACATCGACAGCATCGCTGCGGAGTTCCTTCAAGGCGCGAAGCACGGCGACAAAGTCATTGGGATCACTGGATAGAGTGCCCTTTGAATCAACCACCATGCGGAGCTCACCACCGCTGATGGCGACTCCTGTTCTCAAGGGCTGAACGAGATCACCCTCCAGCGCAGTGAGCTGGAAGCCACCGATGAGTTGCAGGGCGATGCTGCGGACAAGCTTGTCCGCGCTCTTCACCATCTCTTTCGCCGTCTCCGTCAGCAACGGCGCGATCTGCGCCGCATCGAGTTTTGTGCGCTGCTCTAACAACTTCTCAGCAACCACGGTGCGCGATTTTTCATTCGTCAGCAGCGCCTTCAAAGCAGCACCCACTCCAGGCTCAGCCGGGAACTGCGCAAGTCTCAGCAGTTCCTCATCATTCGGCGCACGGTCAAGCTGCGGCAGCAGCTTGGCCACACGCGAGGCACTAATCCTCGGCTCCAGCGCGAGCGAGGCGAGCACCCGTGCCTCCACCGGCAGCTTCGTCGCAGCTTCAGAATCGAGGAACTTCGTTACGATGTCAGGATGCCGCTCCAAGAACATTCGAACGAGGAAGCGCTCAAACTCACGGTCATAGGCCTCACGGACAGGGATTTGTTTCGGGCCGCGAGATGACTGACCGAGCGGGCCGGGGAGGGAGGGGTTGGCGAAGGCGAGGAGAGCGGATATTGCAGATGCCATCAAATGTTCGTGAGTGGCTGGCGAGGACAAAGCAATGGCGGGAATGAATCTGCCAAGACCCTGGATCGCTTCAAATCGAACGCCAGAACTGGGATCGTTGGCCAATGGCAGAAGAAGGGGAACCAACTCTTCAGGCAGAACTTCAGCGCGGTTACCCCATCCGTAGCCTAATGAGTTTCTCACGGAGCGTGCGGCTTGACGGCGAATATCAACTGAATTGCTGCTCAGCAACGGCTTCAAGTTTTCAGTTCGTGTCTCCAACCATGCTTCATAGGCAAACAGAGCCATGATCCTTTTCGATGGAGATTCTTTGTCAGCAGTCACAGCGGCTTTGAGTCCATCAATCACTTTTGCAGCATCGGTTCCACGGATTTTTCCATAGCCATCTGCCAAAGTCTGCCAAGCCAGATGCGATTTTGCGACTGGTTCACTTCCGAGCAGTGCGACAAGCTCATCGCTGCTCAGCTTTGTGAAGTCAGGCACCTCCGTTTTCGCGCCCTTTGGCTTCACCCGCCAGATGCGCCCACGTGTCTTGTCCCGATCCGGATGCGTCCGAGGCACCTCATTGTGAGAGATGATTTTGTTGTACCAATCGATGATGTAGATGCAGCCATCCGGTCCATTGGTGAGGCCGACGGGGCGGAAGAAGGGATCGTCGCAGGTGATGAGGTCGGTGAGTTGTTCGAGCTTCCAATACGCTCCGTCGCGGTGCATGCCGAGGGTCTGAATCTTCGAGATGATGGGATTGGCGACGGCCATGGTGTGTGCGGCTTTGGGGTCACGCAGAGAGCCGCTCTCGATCAGCGCGAGGCCGCTTAATCCGGTGCCGCCCATGCGGAACTCGGCCTGTGGGGGGAAGTCGGGCTGGTAGCTCTTTTTCAGCGCTTCCATGCCGCCGGGGTAGTAGGCGTACTCACGGAAGGGCATGATGGGGTAGCCGTAGTCGTTGGCTTCTTGAATGAAGGTCTCGCCTTCGCCAGTGATGACGAGGCCCCAGATGTTGTTCGGCCCCACACTGGTCATTTCAAACTCGCTGCCATCGGGGCGAAAGCGAGCCATGCCGCATTTGGGGTAATCGATGGCGACGTCGCTGCCGGGCTTGCGCACTTTGCTGTTGTTGAAGAGGCCCTGCGCCATCCAGATCCAGCCTCCGGGGGCACGCGTGAACTGATGTGGAAAGAGATGCGAGTCCTGCACGCCGAAGCCGGTGAGGATGACGTCAAACGTGTCCGCCTTGCCGTCGCCATTGGTGTCTTTGTAAAGTTTGAGATCGTGACCATGCTGGACGTAGCAGGTGTCGCCATTGCCCCAGGGCAGCATACCGGTCGGGATGGCGAGACCGTCGGCAAAGACGGTGGGATGGGTGAGTCCACCCGCGGGAATCGGCGCATTCACCGACTCCCGCGGATAGACCAGTACCTTGTCTTTGCCATGAGCCGCATACACCGCCTCGGCGGCGGCGGGGTTTTCATTCGCATCCACTGGGTACTCTAGTGCGGTCTGCGTCCACATTCGCCCTCGTTGATCAAAGTAAACGCTGACGAACTTACCGAGCTCTTCGCTTTCTTTGACGACCAGTTCGATCTCATAGCCTTCAGGCACATGAAACTTTTTCAACTGCTCCTCGGCGCTCAAAGCGGTGCCCTGAACGTTGTTATAGCTGGTGTCGCGCTTCGGTGCCACTGCTGCATCGGCCTGTGGCTTCGGCGGCGGGGCAACGAGCTTGCGTGCGGCATCGACGCCACCGAGAGATTCCCAAGTCGGAGCGCCAGGCGTCGGTGGTAGTTCTTCAATCGTGACGTCTTTGACCTGAACGAGGCAGACACCACCGCTGTGGACCTGCGGGCCGATGAGGCCATCCAACGCGATGTTCTTGTCCGTCTCGGTGTAGTCGATGCAAAGAACGCCATTGATCCACGTCTGAATGCGCGTGCCTTCGGCGCGAATGCGGTACTCATTCCAGCCGAAGACATCGATGGCCTTGTCCAGCGCGGCCTGCTGCTCCGGCGTGGGTGCCCAGATGACCTTGTTGCGGCGGAACTCATCATAAATTTTGCCAAACCAGCCTGCACCGCAATCGACCTGATAGCCGGTCATGTGCGCACCGCCGGGCACGCGCAGGCTGCGAATCTGAATGCCGCTGTTCAGCATGCCGGTCTTTGGATCGCCGCTGACCTTGATCTTGAGCTTCAGCTCAAAGTTCTGATAATTCTTCTTCGAGCAGATGAAGTGGTTCTCCTTGATCTTCTCCGTCGTGGAGCCGCCGGTGATCATGCCGTCTTCGACCCGCCAGATCTTCGGATCGTAGTCCCAGCCGTCGAGCGTCTTGCCATCAAAGAGGGAAATCGGCTCCGCATGCAGCGCGGTGGTGAGGAGGAGCAAAGAGAGCAGGTGCTTCATAGGTTGGAATAACGGATGGGTTAAACGCAGGCTAACAGGATGACATGCACGGTGTCATGCCTGAAATGCACCTGTGCGTGACATCGTCAGGCTTCCGCGATTTAATAGGGCATGAACCATGACCTCTCCGAAACCACGCTCGACGGCCCGAAAACACGGCGCTGGGTGGTGGAGGCCCGCGAGTGTGTGGAGATGACCACGCACCGCATCGCACGCTTTGGCCTGGATGAGGCACTGCCGCCTTACCGGCGCGTGCGCATGAGTCCTGCCGGAAGTTTTGTGCTCGCCTGTGTGAGCGGCGAGGGCTCCATCTTGCTCGATGGTCGCTGGCAGCGGGTGAAGCCGGGCATGGTTTGCCTAGCGCCGCCACGGGTGCTGAATGCCTTTGAAGCCACGGGGCGCGAGCGCTGGTGTTTTGCGTGGGTGCGCTATGACGAGCCTAGTTTTGTCACTCCGGTGGTAGGTGCCGCATCACCCGTGATGCCCACGGCCCATGCGGATGAAATCGCACGCATCATCCATGGTGTACGCGCTGAATGGGAAGGCGAGCGTGAGCCGCGCCTGCTGCACCACTGGCTGGAACTGCTGCATGCCACGATCCGTCGCATCGCCCAGCCCTGGCGCAGCCGCGAGCCACGCGTGGCCAAACTGTGGGCGGATGTGGAGCAGGATCTGATGCGCGACTGGACGCTCGCCGAACTGGCGCATCGCAGCCACTGCAGTCCGGAGCACCTGCGGCGTCTGTGCATGAAGGAGCTGGGCCGCAGCCCGATGCAACACCTCACCTGCTTGCGCATGGAGCAGGCACGCCGCTTCCTCGAAGCCGGAAACGACAAGCTCGAAGTCGTGGCTGCCAACGTCGGCTACGCCAATGCCGCGATCTTTTCACGCGTGTTCAAACGCTGGGTCGGCGTGGCACCGGGAGAGTATCGAGGCAGGGCGTGAATGACGAAACCAGAATGGTTTAACCCGTCGTCCGCAGCCCGGATGCAATGGCATTGATCGAAATCAGCAAATCCGAAACCATGGCATCCGCAGCCTCAGTTTTACCGGCAGCGGTGAGTCCACGCCATTCACGCAGCAGAGCGATCTGCTGATGGTGCAGCACCTTGAGCGGTTCTTCACGAATGTTCAGCGTGTAGGCGAGGCGCGGGCGGCGGCCTTCGAAGGTGCCTTGGAAGAGGTCGTCGATGATGGCGCGGGTGGCTTCGTATTCGCTGAGAATGGTGCCGAGAAAGCGGTCACGCACGGCGGTGTCCTCCACCAGATCGGCATAGGCGCGCATGAGGTCGGTGTTGGCGCTGACGAGGGAGCTTTCGATGTTGGTGAGGACGTAGCGTAGGAAGGCCGATCCCGGAATGGCGGCGGCCAATGTGGCGTAGCTCTTGGGGTCTTCGGTCTTGAGCTTGGTCAAGGCACTGCCGGCACCGAACCAGCCGGGGAGATAGAAGCGTGACTGCGTCCACGAAAAGACCCACGGAATGGCGCGCAGATCGTCCAGCGAGGCCTGCCCGGTGCGGCGGGCGGGGCGGGAGCCGATGCGGGCGTTTTCCAGCGCATCGATCGGCGTGGCCTGACGGTAGAACTTCATGAAGTCCGGCGCGTGCAGGAAGGCGCGATACGCATCGCGGCTGTCGGCGGCGAGTTTGTCAAACAGCGGCTCAAGTTCAGGCGGGGCGCTGGATTCGGTGGAGCGATGACGTGCGGTGGCTGCGGTGGCGGAGGCCATGAGCAACTCGGAATTGTAAACAGCGGAGCCAATGTGCGCGTATTTTTGCGCGATGGTCTCGCCCTGCTCGGTCATGCGCATGCCGCCGCTGAGAGAGCCGTGTGGCAGCGCCTCCATGAACCAATGCGTAGGACCTGCACCACGTCCGACGGTGCCGCCACGGCCATGGAAGAAGATTGGGCGCACCCCATGCCGATGAATCGTGGTGGAAAGCTCACGCTGCGCACGATGCAGTGCACACTGGCTGGCCACGATGCCGCAGTCCTTGTTGGAGTCGGAGTAGCCGACCATCATTTGAAACACGGGCGTGCTGCCTTTGCTCTGTGCGAGGAGGCTGCGCTTTGCGACGGGATGGGAGAGGAAGGCCTCGACGATGCCAGGGCCGGATTCGAGATCGCCCATGGTTTCAAACAACGGCACCACGGGAAGGGGACACACGAGCCCTTCATCGCTCCAGGTCATGAGCCCGGCTTCACGGGCCAGGATAAAGACCACCAGCATGTCTTCCACGCAGCGGGTCATCGAGATGATGAGAGAGCCGAGGCCGGCATTGCCAAACTTGGCGCGGTGGTCGGCCAGTACGTGGTAGCAGTCCAGCACCGTGTCCGCCTCTGGCCCGGCGGAGATGCCAGGAGAGAGGAAGGGGCGCGGAGAGGCAAGCTCGCGGTCGAGCAGTTCACGCTTCTGCTCAATGGTCCAGTCGATGAAGGAGCCGCCGTCCAGCAGTCCAGCGGCACGCAGGAGCTGATCGAGCGCCTTCTCATGGAAGGCGGAATTCTGACGTACATCCAGCACAGCGGAGTGGAATCCGAAAGCGGTGAGATTCCGGCGGAACGGGACGATCTGCTCTTCCACGACGGCCTTGGAGCCGACATCAAGCAAGGTTTGCGCGAGGACGTCGATGTCGGCACGCAGTTCTTCCGGCTGCACATACGCGACGGCTGAGGAGGGCTTCTCAATGCCGAGCAAGACCTTTGCGTGCATGAGGAAAACGGCGGCACGCCACGGCTCCTCTTTATTGCGCTCCAGGATGTTGGCGAGATCAACGCCCGGCTCGGCTTTGAGCTGTGCAGTAAGAGTCGCGATCAGCTCAGTGAGCTGCGGAGGGGTGATCTGGAACAACGAACTGAGCGGCAGATGGAAGGCCAGGGCTTCCAGCGCACGGCGCTGCACGCGCAGGGCGTTCTTACGCATGGCCTGCAAGGCATGACGGGTGACATCTGCCGTCACAAAGGGGTGCCCGTCGCGGTCGCCACCGATCCATGAACCGAATCGGATCAGGGGGGGCAGGGAGTCCACCTCCGCCACATCATAACCTGCAGCCTGCCAGGCTTCGCGCAGGTGCACGTGCGCACGGGTGAGCGCTTCAGGAAACACATCGCGCAGATAGTGCAGCGCGTTTTGCAGCTCAGCCTCGATGCTGGGGCGTGTGACGTGAATCTCGCCGGTGCGCCAGAGGTTTTCGAGCTGGGTCTGGAGCTGGCTTTGCAGGCGGGCCTGCTCACGCGGTGTGTAGGCCGGGTTCTCATGCCGGTTCATGAGGCTGTAAATCTCGCGGTGCAGCTCGCGCACGGTCTCGCGTTTCGCCTCGGTGGGATGCGCGGTGAGCACGGGCTCCACGCACACATCGCGCAGCGCCGCGAGGATGTCGGCTTCCTTCAAACCGAGGGTTTGCAGCTGCTTCAAATTGTCCGCCCACAGGCCCTTCTCGGCCTCGGGTCCGCTCTTTTTCTCACGCAGACGGCGGATTTGCGACGCGGCCCGCTCCTCGACGACATTGAGCAGCTGAAAGGCGATGGAATAAGCCTGACCGAGGGAGCGGTTCGTCTTTTGCGGCACCCCGGTGCCGATCCATGGGAGGCTGGCGGCCAGTTCCGGTTCCCCCAGTTGCTTCAATACAGCGGAGAAGGCCTCCATGAGGTATCGCAGGTCGTCTTCGAGAAGTTGAAAGCCGAGGTTGCGGAGGTTTTGCGGGGGAGTTTCGGACATGGCTGGGTGGAGCTTGCGAATCAAAGCAGGAAGGATGCCTGATTCACAGAGCCATGTCGAAAGCCGATGGAAAAGGCAAGATCAAGCGGCAATCGCTGGAATGTCGGCTTTTAGACAGGGTAGGCCCAGGGCTTACGGTACTCGCGCGCCATCAGTTTGCTGGCTTCCGGGTCGCCGATAATCAGCTCCTTCTCCGCATCCCACTGGATGCTGCGCCCCGCCTTGTAGCTGATCATGCCGAGCAGGGGCAGGCAGGTGGAGCGGTGGGCGCTTTCGAGGTCGGCAACCGGCTGCTTTTTCTTCTCGATGGCATCGATGAAGTCGGCCCAGAGCAGAGCGATGTTGTGCCCGTTGGGCTCCTGAAGCTGGTGGTTGCCGTGCTGCTCGGCGCTCTTTGAATCCACCGGGTAGAAGGTCCAGCCGTCGCGCCACCCGATGTGCAGCACGCCTTTTTCACCGTAGAAGTAGCAGCCGATTTTGTGCTTCTCGTTGTTGTTGTCGCCAAATTTGCGGTGCTCCCACACAGCGGTGAACTGCTCAAACTCAAAGGTGGCCACCTGATGATCCGGCGCATCGGTTGTCTGCTCCTTGTCATTGAGCACGACAGGGCCCGCGATGGGCCGCCCGCCGGTGCAGAAGATTTTCTTCGGCCCCTTTTCACCGCTCCAGAGCAGGATCTGGTCCAGCCAATGCACGCCCCAGTCGCCCATGGTGC
>DLGZ01000052.1:0-122816 GCA_002482965.1 Verrucomicrobiaceae bacterium UBA7681
CGCAGCAGTTGCGCCATCCGCATCCCCATTCGCCCCTGCGCCGCCGGAAAATTGGTCTGCTTCGGCTCCTGCATCAGTTCAGCCTAAGGCATCCATTTCCACTTTATTTACACCATCATCGCAACAAAGAGCATCCGCGCCTTCGGACGTGCCGACTGCACCTGCAATGCCATTTGGTTCCCCTTTCGTCTCTGCGATGAAAGAGGCAGCACTGCCGGCAGAATCTCCTGCGCCGAGTGTCTTTGCCTCACAGCCACAAGCCCCTGCGCCGAGTGCCTTTGCCTCACAGCCACAAGCCCCTGCGCCGAGTGTCTTTGCCGCACAGCCACAAGCCCCTGCGCCGAGTGCCTTTACCGCACAGCCACAATCAGCGGCACAGGGCAATCCACCTGCCTCGTCAGGCATGGCAAAGTTAGGATTCGCTGCAGTGTTAGCCGGTTACAGCGTCGAAGAACTCGGTTTCAATCCGGCCACCTTGCCTGCGTGGATCACCACCAGCGTGCCGGCCAGTGTGTTGAACGAACAGATTTCCTCTGGCAATATCGTTGTAGAACTCGGCATGCTCATTGATGGCATTTCGGATCTCGGCTTCCGCAACACGCTCACCAATACAAAGCGTGATTTCAAGATCAAGCTGCCGCAGAACGAGGTGTTTCATTCGCTCACCACCATGTCGGCGGCACCCGCGGCACCTTCCGCTTTTGGCAGTCCCAGCCAGGCCGCGCTGCCCACTCGCATGTCGGTGCAACCCAATCAACCACAGCAGCCAGCGCAGAATTCGCAGCCCATGTTCGCGGCTTCTTTTGCGCCTGCTCCCGCTGAGTCACCTCCGATGACGCCGATGTTCGGTGCGGCGTTGTCTCCATTTGCGCAAAGCCAGCCTGCGGCGGCTTCTGCACCGGTGTCCCCCTTTGGCTCCGCTCAGCCCGCCAGCAGTCCTGCGCAGTTTGCGTTTTCGCCTCCCGCAGCTGCTTCAGCACCTGGATCAGCCTTTGGCTCCGCTCAGCCTGCCAGCGGTCCAGCGCAGTTTGCGTTTTCGCCTCCCGCACCACCCGCCGAAACTGCGCAGCCTCCAGTTTCACCCGCATTCGCATTCCCCTCCGCACAACCGACGGCTGCCTCTCCATCGAACTCCCTGCAACCACTCGCCGGAGCGTTTCAATCCTTGGGTGCCGCGCTTTCGTCCTCGGTACTCCACCCGGCGCCCCCGCCGAATGCACCTCTCGCCGGAACTGCCAAACCTTTCGATCCTTTTGCCTCCTCCTCCACAGGACCCATGGCAGCCAGAGCACCTGCGGAATCAGGCTTTAACAGCGCTCAATTGCTTGGACAGGTACCAACTCTGCCGCCGCCTGCCGCAGCTTTTGCACCAGCACCCGAGACTCAGCCAGCCAGCAGCATGTTTGCCACTCCGGCACCTGCCTCCTTCCTGCCCACACCTTCCTTCGCTCCAGCCTTGGAAGAAATTCCGTCTTTCTCCACACCTGCGTCCTCCGTGCCACAGCCTGCCTCACGTGGATTGTTCAGCGCGCAGGCGGTGCCGCTTTTTTCGGAGCCAGTGCTCCCGCAGGCTAGACCAGAACCTAAGCCTGCTCCGGCTGCGCCCCCCTCGCCCGCAACTCAGCCTACGCCGACGGCGACTCCGGCTAAAATGCCGGAGGTAAAACATTCCTTCCTCGGCCTTTCCCCGCTCGATACTCAGACGGATCAGCTCCTGCTGCGCGCCCTGCTGGGCACCGAGGAGAAACTTGCCGCGCCACGGGTCGTCGAGCTGCTGGCTTTGCAGCATGGCCTGAGCGCCTGCGTCTGCCTGCATGGCTCACACATACTCAGCCACGCGGACTCAACCAAGGCGGATGCCGTGGAATTCCAGCGCCAGGCGCCAGACATCGCCCGTCAGTTGCGTGGTCTGGCACCGCTCATCGGCATTGAAGGCGCGGAAACATTCACTCTCAATGCGGGCGGACGCCTGCTGACTTTTTGCTTCCCCGGAGACTCCATCATCGGCGTCTTGCACGATGACGAACCCTCCGTCGGCATGCGCGACAAGATCACTCTCATCGCCCGCGAACTCGCCCGTATGTTAGGCTAAAAACCGACATTCAGCGACAGGCTGCGGCATCTATTTTTCTTTCATTCGTCACTCTTCCCTGCCATGCCCAGCATCAATCACGACGACCACACCGTCAGCTTCAAGATCGTCTATTGCGGCACTCCACTCAGCGGGAAAACGACCAACCTCCAACAGATCCACGCCAAGCTGGACCCCAATGGCTGCAGCGACCTCGTCTCGCTCTCGACCGCGCAAGATCGCACCCTCTTCTTCGACTTCCTCGCCGTCGAGGCGGATGCGCTTCCCGGTTACAAGACCACCTTTCACCTCTACACTGTCCCCGGCCAGATCACCTACAATGCCACACTGCAGCTCGTGCTGCGGCAGGCTGATGGAGTGGTCTTTGTGGCTGACTCCCAAATGGACCGCCAGCGCGACAACCTGCAGTCCCTCCAAAGCCTGGAAGCCAATCTGCGCATGAACGGCAGCGCGCTCGATCGCCTGCCCATCGTCATCCAATACAACAAGCGGGACCTGCCCAATGCCGCACCGGTCGAGTACCTTGAGTACCTTTTCAACAACCGGCCCACGCCATTCCTCAGTTTCGAATCTGACGCACACAGCGGCCGCAACGTGCTGGCCACGCTCAACGCCATCTCCCAGGCCGTGCTGCATCAGTTCCGCCTCCGCACTGCGCCAGCGGACAGCACCTCCGCCACACCTCACGAGCTTCCCACCCAGGCTCTCGCCGCGTAGTAAATCATCATTGCTCCTTTAACCATGGAACTCACCGCCCTCGCCTCCATTCCGGATGTCATTCAGATCGCCGTCGCCGATGACGCCGGACGTCTGCTCGATTGCGCTGGCGAAGCCGAGCCGCCCACCGCCGCCATCCTCGTGCTGGCGCATGCAACGCTCTCTGCCGCCTCCGAGCTAGGCCGCCGCTCCGGCAGCGGCGATTGTTTGGAAATCATCCAGCAGCACGACGGCGGCGTCATTTACCTCCACAGTCTGCCGCAGCGCCGCGTCCTGCTCGTCCGCTGTCAAAGCACCGACGTCATCCCCGCCATCCGCACAGCCTGTGAGGGACTGGCGAAGCCCATCACGACCCGCATCCGCCCCGTCTCCACGCCCTCCTTTAATCTCTCCGACGCGCTGCACGCCGAACCGGCCTGGTAACAAGGAATGGGGGACTCCGCCCCCCTCTGAAGCTGAACCGCAGCGCGGCTCCCTCTGCCTACCCGGCCTTTCCAAGGCCGGTTTTTTCGTCGATACGATCCTCCTGCCGTGAGTTCTGAATCATCCATTGCCCTCCTTTTCCTGCTCCTCTGTGCCATCCCCTCACAGGCCTTGGAGCGTTTCGATTTCTCCGCGCCCCTGATGGCCACCACCTTCCGCATTTCCTTGCATGCGGAAACTCAGGCCAAGGCTGAAGCCGCCGCTGATGCCGCCTTCAAACGCATCGCCGACCTCAACGCCGTCTGCTCCGACTACGAGCCCAACAGCGAGCTCATGCAGCTCTGCAACACCGGCCCCAACAAACCCTTCAAAGCCAGCGACGATCTCTTCAGCATCATCTCACGCGCCCTCGAACTCTCCCGCCTCACCGAAGGGGCCTTCGACATCACCTGTGGCAATCTCTCCCACCTCTGGCGGCGCACCAAACGCACCCGCAAACTGCCGCCCGCCGACCGACTGCAGCAGGCACTCGCAGCCACCGACTGGCACGCCGTGCAGCTGGATGGCAAAGCACACACGATCACGCTTCTGAAGCCCGGCATGCTGCTCGACCTAGGCGGCATCGCCAAAGGCTACGCCGCCGATGCAGCCCTGCGTGTGCTGCGCGAGCACGGCCTCACCCGTGCCCTCGTCATGGCTGGAGGCGACATTGCCATCGGCGATCCCCCACCCGGCACCGAAGCCTGGGACATCAAGCTCCGCCAGTTCACCCACGCCGCGCCCGAGGAAGACCTCCTCACCGTGCGTCTGCACAACTGCGCCGTCTCCACTTCCGGTGATCTCTATCAGTTCACGGAAATCGACGGCACCCGCTACTCCCACATCGTCACCCCCCTCACCGGCCTCGGCCTCACGGAACGCATCGCCTGCTCAGTCATCGCCCCGGACTGCACCACCAGTGATGCCTTGGCGACAGCCATGTGTGTGCTGGGCAGAAAGCGCGGTGAAGAGACTGCGGCGAAGGCCATAGGAGTGACCACGCGGTTTGCGCAGCAGGAGCAAACTGAGAAGTAGCTGCCCACGCATCCATCCCGCTTTCCCATTGCCGCCTTCCTCCCGCAGCGCATCCTCCGGCATGACTTCCTCCGGCTTGCGCAAAAGTCTCGACATCGTGGCCGCAATCGAAGCGGCCAAAGGGGTGATTGTCCTCCTGGCAGGTTTCGGTCTGCTGGGACTGCTGCACCGGGATCTGCACGCACTGGGGGAGGAACTCGTGGCGACGTTGCATCTGAATGCGGCTAGGAAGTATCCCCACATCTTCATCGATTTGATGTCGTCGCTCAATGACACTCGGCTCTGGTCTCTGGCAGGAATGGCGCTGCTGTATTCCACCATTCGCCTCGTGGAGGCCTACGGTCTGTGGAAGCAAAAAACCTGGGCGGAGTGGCTGGCCCTCGCCGGTGGCTGCATCTACCTGCCGTTCGAGGTGTATGAAATCTACGCCAAGGTCACGGTGGTTCGCGTATCCGCATTGGTCTTCAATCTCCTCATCGTCCTGCTGATGACGCGAGTGCTGCTGCAAAAGCGCAAAAATGCGCTTTCGAAATAAAGTTCGTAGGAAAACCCCACCTTCCAGGCGCCGCAGGTTAGGAAATTTCATCTTCCTTGCCAAGTTTTTACACTATTCTGACACATCGTTCTGAAACTGTGCGATTCTCACACCAGACAACGAAAGCGGCACTAGGCCGCCAGTCGCAAGTTTCTGATAGTGGTTCCTGCATGGCTGTTGGTACGCACTTCAAAGAACCGGGGTGGATCGAGTGATCCACCCCGGTTCTTTTTTACCCACCGACTGCAAAAGCTTTCTGAATTCCACTTGCGGATAAATCCACGACCCGCGTTGATACGATCTGTAGTGCCTAAGGCACTCTATCCCAATGAAAAACACCCTCATCGCCGCCACTTTCGTCCTCACCCTCTTCCCCGCTCTGGCCCCGGCGGGCACGGTCAAACTTCCGGAGGAAAAACCGGCAATGACTGCCAGCATCCCTGACTCCTGGGAGCCGGAAGAATCCGACGACGGCATCCTCGCCGAATCGCCTGACAATGTGGCCACCATTTACCTCGAAGTGGTTGCAGACGAGAAGGAGATGGACAGCGTCATCGAAGAAAGCCTCAAATGGCTGACCGAAGACCATGAGGTGAAGGTGGATGCCGCCACCAAGGAAACGAAAGACTTTGAAGACTCCGGCCGCAAGTGGAGCCGCATCTCCTGGAGTGGCGAAAGCAAGGAGTGGGGCCCAGCCGTCATCGGCTTTCTCTTCACCGAAGTGGGAGACGGCAAGGTGCTGACCATCACCTACTGGATCTCCAAGAATGACAGCGAGAAGAGCCTGGAAACCCTTGGCAAGATCTTCTCCAGCGTGAAGTCGGTCCCTTAATCGATCGTTAAAGCATTCCCAAGGGCGGTTCCGATTCATCGGAACCGCCTTTTTTCTTGCCGTCGCAGTCGGATTTTAGTTAAAGCATGCCCAATCATGATCACCGAATTCGGCAACACTTGGAAACAGATTCGATCCACTCTTATCGCAGGCTTGGTGATTGGTGCGGTGGCAGCCGTGGCAGTTGGCGGAATAAACTATCATCAAGGACGCCCCACGGACCTCAAAGTCCTGCTGGCACTTCCCCTGGGGATTGGTTTGTTAATTCCTCTATTCGTGCTGCCCACCTTGCTGGTTTCCATCCGCATCGATGATGGAGCGATCTCGCACTGGCTGTGCCGCCGCTGGAAGCTCAGTGAGGGCCGCGTGGAGGATCTGCATAAGGTGGAAATCGCCGTGGGCAGTGGAGCGAAGTTTTATTTTGCCGACCGGAAAACCATTTCCTTCATGGGCGCAGATTTGAAGATCCTGCAGGCCATGTGTATTCACATCATGGAACTACGTCCAGACTTCGATCACTTCGTTTTTGGTGCCCGTGCGGCCATAATCCTCAAGGCCGTGAAACTGTTTCAATCGAAGCAGCACAGTACTGCTGAGCTTTAGCTCATTCTGGGAAAGCCATCGCAGGCTCCAACCTTCCACCAGCTACACCGCCCTCTGTCGCCGAAACTCCCCGGGCGTCATGCCAGCTCGCTTGCGAAACGCTTCAGCCATGTACTGAGGATGCGTGAAGCCGCAGCGTGCGGCGATGGCATCCAGCGTGAGATCAGTCTGCATCAGCAGTTTCTCAACCGCCGCAAAGCGAATGCGGTTGATCTCCTCCCCTGGACTACGGCCAATCAGCGCCTTCATACGACGCTCCAGCACACTGCGTGAGAGTGCCGTTTCCCGCGCGACACGCGTCACGTCGATCTGCTCCGTGGCATGCTGGCGGATGAAGCGCAGCGCGGCGGCTATGCGTGGATCTTCCACCGCAACGATGTCGCTGGACTGGCGCACCACAATGTCTCCCGGTGCCAGCAGATGTTTTTCGCCAGCCTTGGGGATGTGCTTTTTCGTCATCCATTCATCAAGGATGCGCGCTGCCTCGTAACCCACGGCCTGACCACGCAGACGAACGCTCGAAAGCGGCGGCGAAGCGGTGTCACAGAGCATGTTGTCATTCTCCGCCCCGACCACCGCCACCTCCTCCGGCACGGCGATGCCTGCACGGCGTGCCGCATCCAGCAGCCAGAAGCCGAGCTGGTCATTCACGGCAAAGACCCCCACCGGTTTCTCCAAAGACGTCAGCCATTCAGACAGCGCACGCTGGTGCTCATCCCAGCGCAGGCGATGGCTAGATTTGAACACCGAGCACTCGAATCCATGTGCACGCAAAGTTTGCACAAAGTATTCGCTGCGTTCGACGAAGAACGCTTCGGCGGAGTCTATGTAGCAGGCAAAGCGCTGGAAGCCGCGATTGCGCAGATGCTCCGCCACCCGTGTGCCGACGATGCTGTTGTCCATGCCGACAAACGGAAACGAATGCGGCAGCACCGTGGTGCGCAGCTCGATCACCGGCAGCTTCGTCGCCTTGAGCTGGCGCAGCATCGCGGCATCGACAGTACGTGAGAGAATGCCATCACCGGGCCAGTCCTTGAGCCAGTCCGGGAAGCGGCTGCGCAGATCACGCGGCTCCAGATAAAGCGACCATGGCCCATGCTCCGCCACATAGCGCCGAATGCCGCGAACGATGTCTCGGCCATACGAGCGCGAGGTATCGACAAGTACAGCGACCTGCGGAATACGGGCGGGATTGGAACGTGGAGCCTGCGGCATGAAGAGATGCAAACCGGAATTCAAGCCCGGAAGCAAGCGCGAATCGCACCCCAAGGTGCCGGGGTCTCCCGCCCCAGGCTCTGCGACTGCACAGCCACACCGCGCATTATTCTTGTAACGAAACCCCTCCCACGGGGTTATCTCCCACGACATGCGATTTTCCCGTTTCACAGCCACTCCAGCCATGCTGCTCAAAGTGAGCAGCACCGTTCTCGTATCCGCCTGTCTCGCTGCCTCATCAAAGCTGCCGCCGAACGAGGTGAAGATCACCACGGATGCCAATTACCGGCACATTCAGGCCAACGGCATTCCCAATCATGAGCCCGGCCAGTTTCCCAACCGGCACAATCCCAATGTGATCGCCCCGCAGAGCTACGACTACAAGGTGCCGCTGCACCCCAAGGTCGCGGAGAAGCCCGTGCCCTTTCACATGCAGCCCTTCGGCATCGCAGTGAACGGCGTCTTGTTTGACCCCTTTGCAGCCGAGTGGTGGCAGGGCAATCCGGCCAGCGGGTGGCAGTATGAACCGCATGGCGGCGCGATCGATCTCGGACTCGATGCCAGCAACGCCCATGTGCAGCCCAACGGAGCCTACCACTACCACGGCATCCCCACCGGCATGCTCGAAAAAATCGGCGGTGATAAGTCGCAGATGGTGCTCATCGGCTGGGCGGCGGATGGTTTTCCCATCTATGGCCCCTGGAGTTACAGCGAGGCCAAAAATGCCGGCAGTGCGTTGAAAAAACTCAGCACGAGCTACGCCATCAAACAGGGCACCCGCCCTGATGGCACCCCCGGCGGCAAGTATGATGGCGCCTTTGTGCAGGACTACGAATACATCGAAGGCACCGGCGACCTCGACGCCAGCAATGGGCGCTTTGGCGTGACGCCCGAGTTTCCGCAGGGCACTTATTATTACGTGATTACCGATGAGTATCCCTACATCCCGCGTCAGTTCGCCGGTACACCAGACGCCAGCTTTGCACGTCGCGGCCCTCCCGGCGGCGGTGGTCCACCCGGACGCGGCAGACGCGGAGGCCCGGGTGGCCCCCCCGGCGGCCCTGGCATGCGACCACCACCAGGCTTCGGTCCGCCCCCGTTTTGATCTCGTCACGCGGTTGCATGCGTGATGACCGCAGGCGATGTGCAGGAACATGACCGACCACCCGCTGCTGCGCCGACTGCCCAAATCCACCGACTGCTCCAATGACGAGCTGCTGGCGGCATTTCTCGACTATGTGGCGGAGAAGAAGCTGGAACTCTACCCAGCACAGGAAGAGGCCATTCTGGAGCTGTTTGATGATCGCAATGTGATCCTCAACACCCCCACGGGCTCGGGCAAATCGCTGGTGGCGCTGGCCATGCACTTCCGCTCGCTGGCCAAGGGCCGGCGCTCCGTGTACACCTGCCCGATCAAGGCGCTGGTGAATGAAAAATTCCTCGCGCTGTGTCGCGACTTCGGCCCCGACAACGTCGGCATGGCCACCGGCGACGCGACGGTGAATCGCACAGCCCCCATCCTCTGCTGCACGGCGGAAATTCTGGCCAACTACGCGCTGCGTGATGGTGCCAGCGCGCCCTTCCGCGAGGTGATCATGGACGAGTTCCATTATTACTCGGACAAAGAGCGCGGCGTGGCCTGGCAGGTACCGCTGCTGACCATGAGCGACTCACGCTTTCTGCTGATGTCCGCCACGATGGGCGGCACCGAGTTCTTCAAAGAAGGGCTCACCCGGTTGACGAAAGCAGAGACATCAATCGTGGCTGCGTTTGAGCGCCCCGTGCCGCTGGAGTTCAGCTATGCGCAGACCTCGGTCGATGTGACGCTGCAGGAGCTCATCGCCGCGAACAAAGCACCGGTGTATCTCGTCCACTTCACGCAGAACGATGCCGCACAGGCGGCGCAGGATTTGATGAGCCTGAACTTCTGCACCGCAGCGGAAAAGGCATCCATCAAAGAGGAGCTGGTAGGTGCGAAGTTCACCAGCCCCTATGGCAAGGAGGTGAAGAAGTATCTCAGCCATGGCATCGGCATTCATCATGCCGGGCTGCTGCCGAAGTACCGCATCCTGGTGGAAAAGCTCGCCCAGAGAGGCCTGCTCAAGGTCATCTGCGGCACGGACACCCTCGGCGTCGGCGTGAATGTACCCATCCGCACCGTGCTGCTCACACGTCTGAGCAAGTATGGCGGAGAAAAAGTGGCGACGCTGAGCGCGCGTGACTTCCACCAGATCACCGGACGTGCGGGAAGGCGTGGTTTTGATGATGTGGGCTATGTCGTGTGCCAGGCACCCGAGCACGTCGTGGAAAATGCCAAGATGGAGGCCAAGGCCGCTGGCGATGTGAAGAAGATGCGCAAGATGGTGAAGAAGAAAGCCCCCGAGGGTTTCGTCGGCTGGAATGAAGACACCTTCAAAAAGCTGCAAAGCGCCGCGCCTGAACCTCTAACATCACGCTTTCAGGTTTCGCATGGCATGCTCCTGCAGGTGCTCAGCCGCCCCGGCGATGCCTGCGCTGCCATACGCCAGCTCATTGCCGACTCGCATGAAACCGCCAATGCCAAGCGGCAGCACGAGAAGCGCGCATGGCAGTTGTTCCGCGCGCTGGTGCAGCGCAAGATCATCGCGATCATTCCCACCTCACAGCGCCCCGCAGACGGAACCAAGCTGCGGCTCAACGTGGAGTTGCAGGAAGATTTCTCGCTCAACTACACGCTCTCGCTCTATCTCATCGACACGCTTGCGCTCATTGATCCTGCTTCGCCCACGTATGCAGCGGATGTGATGACTCTATGCGAATCCATTCTCGAAAATCCCGACATCATCCTGCGCCGTCAGCTCGATCAGGTGAAGGACGAAGCCATGGTGGCGATGAAGAACGAAGGCATCCCCTTTGAAGAACGCATCGCCAAGCTGGAGGAGCTGGAATACCCGAAACCCTGCCGCGACTTCATCTACAACACCTTCAATGCCTTCAGCGAGGCGCATCCGTGGATCGGCCAAGAGAACATCCGCCCCAAAAGCATCGCCCGCGAGATGTTCGAAAACTTCCGCACCTTCAGCGACTACATCAACGACTACGAACTGCACCGCGCCGAAGGTGTACTGCTGCGCCACCTCTCCGGCGTGCACAAGGTGCTGGCGCAAACCGTGCCGGAGAACTTCAAGACCGAGCCCGTGCAGGAGATGGAAGCCTGGATCGCCGGCGTACTACGCGGCACCGACTCCAGCCTCCTCGATGAATGGGAACGCATGCGCGACCCCAACTTCAAGCCTGACGAGCAGGAAGAAAAACCAACAGAAGCGCCCGACATCACCCGCAACAAACGCGAGTTCACCGCCCTCATCCGCACCGAAATCTTCCGCTTCCTGCGTCCCTTTTCCGTAGAAAACTACGCCGCCGCAGTCAGCACCGTCAGCGGCACCTGTACCGCCGAATCCCTGGCTGCACTCATGGAGCCGTACTACACCGAGCATGAGCGCATCCGCCTCGACAACGAAGCCCGCAACGGCCGCCACACCTACGTGGAGCCGAGTGAAGACAACACCTCCTGGCGTATCTGCCAAGTCCTCATCGATCCCGAAGACCTCAACGACTGGCAGGCCGAGTTCACCGTCGATCTGGCGCAAGCCCGTGAAAACGGCAAGCCCTCACTCACGCTCACAACCGTGCGCAAAATCGAATAGCGCAACAAGGCTACTTTTCCACCCGCACCGCCGAGTGCTTATAGCTCGGCTGACGGCTGTGCGGATCATAGGAAGCATGCGTGAGCTGATTAACTCGGCTGTCATGCATGGGCAGAAACACTTCACCGGGGGAAACGCAGTTCGTCACGCGTGCTTGGGCGGTGAGTTCAGCACGCTTTGAAATAACGCGCACCTTCATCCCATCGCGGATGCTCAGTCGCCCCGCGTCCTGCGGATTCAGATCCAGCATCAGCTCCTGTGGCATCATCTTCGCCAGCACGGCGGACTTTCCGGTGCGTGTCTCCGTGTGCCACTGGGCACTCGTCCCACGTCCGGTGATCAAAATCAGCGGATAATCATCACTGCGCTGCTCCGGCGCGGCTTCCGGCGCATCAAAGACAAACTTCGCCCGCTTGTCCGGTGTGTAAAATTTCCCATCCTCGAACAACCGACGTTCCTTCCAGCTTGAAACTTCAAACTTGGAACTTTCAGCCCGAGTCAGTGGCCACTGCACACCACCGGACTTCTGCAGCATCTCATGCCCGCTGATGCCGGTGATGTCGCAGGGCTGGTCTTCCGTGCAGCGTTGCAGGATGCGGAAGACCGCCTCCGGGCTGCTCCAGCCACGGAACAAATCTTCGCAGCCCCAGTAATGGGCGATGAGACGGAAGATGTGGAAATCCGCCAGCGCCTGCCCGGGCGCACGCCGCACCTTGGGGCTGTAGCCAATGCGGCGCTCGCTGTTGATGAAGCAGCCTTCCTTTTCGCCCCAGCCCGCCGCTGGCAGCACCAGATGCGCACGCTTCGCTGTCTCCGTGCTGCAGTACATGTCCTGCACCACCACGAAGTCGAGCTTGTCGAGAATGCGGTTGATTTCGTTTTGATCTATCCACGAATGGCTCGGATTGGTGGCCACAAACCAGATCGCCTTCACCGTGCCTTCGTCAGCCGCTTTGAGGATCTGATCATACGCCAGGCTCGGTCGGTCAGGAATGCGCTCCACCGGAATGCCCGTTGCGGCGGCGACTTTTTCACGATGCCGTGGATTGCGGAAGTCATGCCCGCCCAGCAGATTGGTGGTGTTGGAGAACAGGCGTGACCCCATCGCATTGCACTGCCCTGTGATGGAATTGGCCCCCGTGCCCGGTTTGCCAATGTTCCCCGTCATCAGCGCCAGATTGATGATGGCCTGCGCAGTCCGGGTGGCCTGATGGCTTTGGTTGACCCCCATCGTCCACCAGAAAGAAACGCGCGGCGTTCCCTGAATGATGCTCTGCGCAAAATGCAGGAGACGATGCACACTGATGCCCGTCTCCTCCGCCACCCGTTTCGGATGAAACTCTGTCAGGAACAAAACGAACTCGTCAAAGCCCGTGGTATGCTCTTCGACAAAGGCCGTGTCCACTCCCCCGTCCCGGATGATGAGATGCGCGAGACCGTAGAGCAGCACGAGATCGCTCTTCGGCTTGATGGCGTAATGCTGCGTCGCGGCCATCGCCGTTTCCGTGGTGCGTGGATCAACGACGATGATCTCCGGCTGGCGTTTGTTGCGCAATACCCGCTGCCACATGATGGGATGCGCAATGCAAGGATTCGCGCCGATGAAGATAAGCACGTCGCTTTCTTCAAAGTCAGAATAAGCAAACGGCGGTGCGTCAAAGCCAAAGCTCTCTTTGTAGGCGGCCACAGCGGTGGCCATGCACTGGCGCGTGTTGCCGTCCCCATGGATCATGCCCATGCCAAACTTCGCCAGCGCTCCGAGAAACCCCATCTCCTCAAACATGATCTGCCCGGTGCTCAGATATGCAGCGGCCTCGGGCCCGTGCTGGTCGAGAATCCTGCGCATCTGGTCGCAGAAGTACCGCAGCGCTGTGTCCCAATCGACCTCCTTGCCATGCAGCAGCGGCATCCTGGCACGATCCGGCGCGTCCAGCACGCTCAATGCCTCCCAGCCCTTCGGACATGCCGTGCCCAGATTGACCGGGTAGTCGGGGTCCGGTGTGAGATTCACCGCTACGCCATCCTTCAGGTGGATTTTCAGCCCACAGCCGGTGGAGCAAAAGCCGCAGATCGCTTTTGTCGTGGCATCCGGCAGCAGATGCGCCGGAACCTGCCCCAGACCAAACTTGGCAGGCTCTCGCACGAGATCGGCCGTGAGCGGACCGCCCCATTCGCGCAAGGTCATGGCAGGAAGTTTTTTCATGGTCAGTTCCCTGGCATCTTAGTACCTGCGGCGGCGGTGAAAAAGTAAAGCCTTTCGATCAACTGGCTGCCAAACATCAGCGCCAACGACAGGCTGAACATCCACGCCATCCCCGCACCGGCGGCGATCAAAACAGGAATCAACAGTCCGGTGGCAATGAGCAGCAGCCCTCGCGCTTCGATCCTTCCAGAGAAGTGCTTCTGCATGACACGTGCCGATTTATGCCACGCATAGCCTTCATCTTCCAAGGCCCGCCGATAACCGGAAATCTCCCAAATCGACAAACTCCAACGGCACACCAGCGTGAACGCCATCGCCCACGTAGCAATGCTCAGGCCAGTCCAGCTCCAGACGACGGCGCACAATCCTGCGCCCAGCAGCAGCATCGTTCCGAGAAATTTGGCGGCCACAATCTTCAACGACCAAAACGGCCTCCGCGTGTCCACATACACCATCACCGAGCACCATACCGCCAGCACGGCGGCGGCTGCCGTGCCGGTCACCGCCAGCCGCATCCATTCAAAATTTCCCAGCCACCACATGGCAAAGATCGCCTGCCCACCAGCTGGCAGCGCTCCGAAGGCCATGATCTCGCGTGACAGCCATGATTTGCGCCAGCCGAGAAAAGCGCGCCAGGCTTTGAACGGCTGCCCCAAATGCAGTGTGCTCAATGCCACCCCCACCAGCCCAGCTACGAGAGCTGCTGCGCTAGTGGCGGCGGCCTGCGTCAGCGTGATCAAATTCATCCACATGGCAATCGCGCAGCCGATGAAGCCACCGGCGCTCATCTGCGTAAGCACCAGCATCCATGCCAGCGGATCATGCCCATGATCGAGATCCAGCCGACCTCCATCCGCAGGCCGTGCGGCCGTCGATGGCGGCTGTGCAGAGACATAGCTCGTCGTGGGCCGCGTGTAGCTTGAGTCAAAGGCACCCGGGACGATGCTACCACGGTCCGGCACCGCATCGAGCTTAACGACCTTGATTTTGATCGCTTCATTCGGGCAGGACTGCACACAGGCAGGCGCTTCACCTTCGGCCAGCCGGCCCTGGCACATGTCGCATTTCCGCACAATGCCGCGCTTCAGATTGAACTTCGGCACATCATACGGGCATTTCAAAATGCAGTAGCTGCAGCCAATGCACTGATCATCCAAATGCCGTACGATTCCAGTGACAGGGTCTTTATCATAGGCGAGCACCGGACAGCCTTCCGCGCACGCGGGATCGGCGCAGTGATGACAGGCAGTGGTGACTGTTTGCAAATACGGCTGCTTCCGCGTGCCGACGAGCAGCCCCATGTCGCGCCAGCTCTCGCCGTCATCGAGTCCGTTCAGCGAATGACAGGCCGCCACGCAGGCCTTGCAGCCGGTGCAGGCATCCAGATTGACCTCAAATGCATACTGCTCCCCGGGATTGGGCTTGCTGAGCGGAATAAGATGCGTGAAGCGCTCGCGGACGGACTTGGCATCGTATTCCTCGGAAAAAAGTGCGACGGGAGTGCGCAGCGTCTGCTGCTCGCGGAGTGCCGCGTCGATGATGCTGATGGCGGAACCGCCACCTGAAATCGAGCGCTCCAGGTCACGAATCATGGTCAGAGGCTGAATACCTCCTGCAGTTGTCCGACGGTGTGCCGGTTGCAGAACGAGTGGAAATTTTCGTCTCCGTCCCGCTTGTCCAGATAGCCTTTGAGCATCGCCTCCAGCGTGCTGCCGAGAGATTCAAATTCCACCCCGCTGAAGATCTGGCGGCCAATCTTGCGATTCTCTCCAAAACCACCCCCTACTGTGATGTGGTAGCCTTCTCCGCTTTCGGATTTCACCTTGGTGCCGAGCAGGCCGATGTCTCCCATGAAGTGCTGGGCGCAGGAGTGCGCGCAGCCGGTGAAGTGAATGTTCACCGGCTTGTCCAGCTTCACGCGCTTGTCGAGATACTCCATCATGGCGAGCGCGTGCCCCTTGGTGTCGCTGGCGGCAAATTTGCAGTACTTGTTGCCCGTGCACGCAACGAAGCCGCTTTTGAGATTGGACTGCTCACTCGGAAATCCGAGCTTATTCAGTGATTTCGCCACAGTGCCCGCATAGGCTGCCTTGATGTTCGGAATGATGAAATTCTGCCACACGGTGAGCCGAATTTCTCCCGAGCCGTAGCTGTCTGCCAGATCCGCGATGCGGTCGAGCTGCTTCGCGGTCATCTGCCCCACCGGCACACTGGCACCAATGTAAACCAGGCCTTCCTGCTTCTGCGGAAAGGTTCCCACATGCGAGTGACCCTGCTGGGAAAACTCACGCTTCGCCTGGCAAGGCGCATCCGGCGCGAGACGTGTCAGTTTGAATTTCAGCAGCTTCTCAGTCTCCACCAGCACGCCATCCAGCCCCTTGTCTTCGATGACATACTTGAAACGCGCTTTCTTCCGATTGGTGCGGTCACCGAATTGAATAAACACCCGCAGCAGCGCCACCATGACATCGTTCAACTGCTCAGGCTTTACGATGACACCCCAGTCGCTGGCAAAGGTCTGGTGCCCCGTCACACCTCCGAGAGCGATGCGGAAGTACACACCAGGCTCAATGCCCTCAGCATTTTCACCGATCTTCACCGCACTTGCGCCGATGTCGTTCGTGTCTTCCACCGCCGAGATGAGGCCACCGCCGTCATAGGCGATGTTAAACTTACGTGGCAGATCGTAGAACTCCTTGGAGGCAATAATCAGCGTGGCAAGTTCGTTGACCAGCGGGCGGACATCAATGATTTCATGCGGGTCATAGCCAGCGCATGGGTTCATCGTAATGTTGCGGATGTTGTCCGCACCGGCACCTTTTGAATGCAGTCCGCATCCCTGTATTCGGCGCAGCACTTCAGGACAATTCTTCGGCTCGATGAGACGAATCTGAAAGTTGTTCCGAGTCGTGATCTGAATGTACCCCGTGGTGAGTTCACCGGCAATGGCCGCGAGTTCACGGAGCTGATAGCTCTTCACGATCCCGCCCGGAATTCGCAACCGGCACATGTAGCCGTCTTTGACGGGATTGAGCCAGAAGAGGCCGTTCCACTTGTAGCGGAAGATTGACTCCGGCTCGGGCTTGGAGTTCCACCGCGCATCCATGACCAGTTGCTCAATGGCATCAAAGGGGTGCAGTTCACGCTTGATGCGCTCCTCCTTGGTCAGATCGTCCAATACTGGACCCGCAGGCGTTGCAGCAGGGGCTGGAGCGAGATCGCCGAAGGAAACTCCGCCAGCAGCGATGCCGGCAAAAAAGCCTTCAAGGTAGCGCTTTTGCTCGCCGGAAAAATCGGCGTCCATCGGCAGCGCAGCCGGGGGGGGGTCAATAGACATCGCGGGCATAGCGTTTCTCCTTTTTCATTTGAGTGACATAAGCGGCGGCTTCATCAGCAGATTTACCACCGGCGGTTTGGATGATGCTGTGCAGCGCATCATCGACATCTTTGGCCATGCGTTTGGCATCACCGCACACATAGAAGTGCGCACCTTCCTCCAGCCACTGCCAGAGTTCGCTGGCTGCCTGTAGCATGCGAGTCTGCACGTAGATTTTTTCCTCCTGATCGCGGCTGAATGCGGTGTCGAGGCGTGTGAGGTGCCCCCTCTGTACCCACTCAATGATCTGGTCATGATAAAGAAAGTCGCTGACGCGTTTTTGATCGCCGAAGAACAGCCAGTTTTTTCCGGACGCCTGCGTCGCTTCCCGCTCTTCGAGGAAGGCACGGAACGGCGCGATACCAGTTCCTGGTCCGACCATGATGACGGGCCTCGTGAGATCCGCTGGCAGGCGGAAATGATTTGCGGCGTGGAAGTAGATGCCCGTGGTGTCTTCGAGCTGCAGACGATCCGCGAGGAAGGTGGAAGCCACCCCTTTGTGAGCCACGCCGTCGGTGCTGTAACGAACCGCCGCGATGCAGAGATGAACTTCATTCTCATGCTTCTTGATGCTCGAAGCGATCGAGTAGAGACGCGGTTGCAGCTTGCGCAGATTTTCAACGAAAGCCGTGAGCGTCACATTGGCCTCAGGCCCTTTTCCATAGAGGTTTCTCACCTCGTAATGCTTGATGAGCGCATCTCTCAAAGGTGCGCTGCCACCGTCGGGCAGAGCCACAGAAGCCTGCGGATCAAAGGCATGCGCGGCGATGACCGCATCGACCACCTCAGGGCAGTTCTGCACAAACACGCCGAGGGCGTCTCCGACCTCGTAGGTCAGGTCGCTGCCAGTAAGGGAGAAACCAATGTGCCGGGTGTCTTTGCTGCTGCCCCGGCTATTGAGAGGCACGTTGGCGATGAGCTTTGCGGGAAACGGCTTCTTTTTGGAATAGCCCGCTTCTTCTTCCTCCACTGCTGTCACGACTGCGGTGGATGCTGTTGCTGAATCCCCACTCAAGGCCGTGAAGGCATTGGCGCTCCAGGTCTTCGCCTGCGCATCAAACTCCACATCGCAATCCACTCGCTCAACGATGCGTTTGGCCCCCAACTCTTCCAGGCGCGCATCGATTTTTTTACCAGCTAGGCAGAACGTGTCGCCGTAGTTTTTGTCGCCCAAGGCCAGGACGCTGTACTGCACGCCATCCAGTTTCGGGCTGCTGCCGTTTTGATTGATGCTGTCCCAGAATGAGATCGCATTGTCCGGCATGTCCCCTTCCCCCCAGGTGCTGGTGATAAGGAGGATGTTTTTTTCCTTGATGAGATCGGCTGGTTGCAGCGAGTCGAGGCCCGCAGCTCGCGCTGCAAAACCCCGACCCGATGCTTCCCTGGCCAGCCGCTTGGCCAAACTTTCCGCATTACCGCTCTGACTGCCAAAGGCGATGAGCAAGGGTCGTTTTGATTCCGCTGATGCAGCGCCATTGGGAGCAGCACCTCGATTCAGGACTCCTGCAAGGAATCCATTCAGCCATGCACGCTGTTCAACACTGAAGGGTGCATTTTCGGGAATAAGTGGAACGATTTTCATCTGTCAGGGCGGCTTGAGAATGAATTAGAAATCGATCTGCACCTGCACGTAGCCGAACTGGGCATTGCTCGCCGCACCGGTCTGCCGCAGGTAATCACCAGCGATGAAGTAGCTGTAGCCGGTCAGAAACGCGACATGCGGGTTGAGCTTGTAGCTCAAGGTGAGGTCAAACTCCTGGCCGCGGAAGCTGCTGGCATTGTTGGCTGCGGTGCTGAGCGGACGCACCCTGGTGGCGCCATTCGCGCGATACCAGGAGTCAGCATTGTTGGCGTTCCAGTAGAGGTGGTAGTCCAGCATCACCTTGAGCTTGGGCGTCGGCATAAAGCTGAAATTCACCTGGGGGTTGTGCACATTCATCCAGGCCGTGGTGTCCATGTAGCCGTAGAACATGTGGTTCGTCGGATACAGGTTCTGGAAGGTCCCAATCTTGCCGTCGTTCGGATCACCGTCACCGCTGGCATAATTGTATTGCAGGCCAAAACGTGGCTTCCATGCGTGCTTCAGCCAGTTGTAACCAGCCCCCCAGTGGCCGGCATAAGCGGTGAGAGAGCGTCCCCCCACCTTGCCAGTTTGGAAATCCATCTCGGTATCGTAGTCGAAGCCATGCAGCTTCTTGGGATCGCCCTTCCAAAGGGTGCCGATGGTCACAAAGCTCGTCGAGCCAATCGGTGCACCGAAGTTGGCCGTGCCGTCGTCCCGGTTGTGAAACACATAGAAATCCGTGGTGGTGTTGAAGGGCACAAAGAGCGTACTCAGGTAGGCACCGCTCATGAAGGCATTGCGGCGATCAGACTGATCAATGAAGTCCGACTTGTTCCATTTAGTGTTGGTGAAGTTCACCGGGCTGGCGGTGAAAAGATCGAGGGACCACTTGCTCGCCGTGTAACGAAATTTGAACGCATCAAAGGTGCGCGCCTGATTCGCCCACTCCAGCGGACCCAGAAGACGTTGATCGCCATAAGCCAGAAACTGGCGGCCAAGGACGGAACTGAACCCCTTTTTGAGATTGCCGATCTGAATGTAGGCTTTGAGCACATCGAAAATGTCATCGCCTTCAGCCCCGTTCACTCCGATCTGGCGTGCCCGGCTGCCGCCGATTTCGCGCACGTCCTGCCCCTGCACATAAAGCTTGAGCCATGGATTCAAATCATACCCAAGCCCGAGACGAAAACGCTGGAGCAGCCAGGCGGCGTCCTGCGGACTGTTGACTGCACTGTTGAAGTCAAAGTTATTGTCTCGGATTTCGTAGCGCATCTTTTCCTGCACATCCACCGTCAGCTTGCCCATCTTCATGGGAGCATAGGTGGGCGGCGGAGGGGCCAGCGTGAAGCCCGGGACAGGCGCCGGTGCGGGAGCCGTGGTTTTGGGAGCGGGGGTTTGGGCGAGAGCAAGCGATGAAGTCGCGAGCAAAAGCGTGAGTAGCCTTTTCATGTGGGTAGTGGAGGGGTGCGTTGTTGTTTCGGCTAAGCGGCGGCTGCAGGGAAAGGGGCGGCATGGGTGGCCAGTTCGGCGGCCATGTCTGGAGACGGCACAAACTTCGGATCCCGGCTGGGGCGGATGTGCGACTTGTCGTTGAGAAAGGTGATGAGTCGCTCGCGCAGTTCGTAGTAGCGCGGATCTTCCATGATCTGTTTGCGGTTGCGTGGGCGCTCGAAGGGGATCTGCAAGATGTCGCCGACTTCAGCCTCGGGACCGTCCGTCATCATCACGACGCGATCAGAGAGGAAGATGGCTTCATCCACATCATGCGTGACCATGAGGGTGGTGATGCGGTTACGGCGCCACAGTTCCAGAAGCACTTCCTGCAACTCATAGCGAGTGAGCGAATCCAGCATGCCAAAGGGCTCGTCGAGCAGCAGCATCTTGGGCTGCAGCGCAAACGCACGCGCAATGCCAACGCGCTGGCGCATTCCCTGGGAGAGTTCACCTGGATACTTGTGCATCGCATCGCCAAGCCCCACGATGGCGAGGTAATACTCCGCCATCTGACGACGCTCCATTTTGCTGGCAGTGAAGTAGACCTGGTTCACGCCGAGCATGACGTTTTCAAAGGCCGTCATCCATGGCAGCAGGCAGGGCGACTGAAACACGATGCCACGATCCGGCCCGGGACCGCTGGCTTCACGACCGGCAAGGATCATGTTCCCCTGGCTGGGATCGCTCAGGCCTGCGACCATCATGAGCACGGTGCTTTTGCCGCAGCCACTGTGACCGATGAGCGTGGCAAACTCGCCCTCCTTCAGTTTGAGATTGAAGTCTTTGACGATCGTCATTGGCCCCTTCGGGGTGTCGTAAGTCTTCCAAAGACGATCCAGTTCGAGCATGGGGAGGATCGAGCTCATGCTGCCACCTCCACTTCTTCACGCTTGTTGTCACTGCGGCGCTTCGGTCCGGTGCGATTCAGGAACTGCAGGGAGTTGGTGTAGGTGAGGTCTTCGGGCAGGATATCAGGCAGGCTGATCTGCACTGAAGACTTCACCTTGTTGCGGCCTTTGGCATCCAGCAGCGTGCTGATGAGTTCAGCACGCAGTTTTTTAAACTTGGGATCGTGATTGATCGCCTTGCGGTCACGCGGCCGCTCAATGTCCACGATCATGGTCTCACCGAGAGTCGCGGGCGAAGTCGGCAGCAAGGGAATCACCTTGTCCGCCACCAGGATGGCTTCGTCGGGGTCATTGGTGATCCAGATGACCGTCGTTTTGTTGCTCATCCAGATTTCGCTGATTTCATCCTGAAGCTGGGCGCGTGTGAGTGCATCCAGTGCGCTCAAGGGCTCGTCCATCAGTAGCACCTTGGGATTCATGGCCAGTGTCCGCGCCACCGAAACGCGCTGGCGCATGCCGCCGGAGAGTTCCTTGGGCAGCTTTTGCGCCGCATGGCTGAGCTTCACCATGGCAATGTGTTTCGCGATATGCTCTTTGCGCTGCTCAGGCGTCCATTCCTTGAAGACCTCATCAACGGCGAGAGCGATGTTCTCCTCCACTGTCAGCCAAGGAAGCAGCGAATAATTCTGGAAAACCAGGCCACGATCCGGCCCCGGCTCTGTGATCACCTTCCCCTCGATGAGGGCCGTTCCAGTGTCAGGTTTGACCAGGCCGGAGAGCAGATTGATCAGCGTCGATTTACCCGACCCCGAATACCCAACGATGACGACGAACTCCCCTTCCTCGACGGAGAGATTAATGTTCTTGAGAACTTCCGTGCGACTTCCCGGAAGCCCATAGCCCTTGGAGGCACCTTTGATTTCGATAAGCGGCATATCTGGATCAGAGTTGAGGGTTAAGCGGTCTTGAACCGCGATTCGACGACACTCATCAGGCGGTCGAGAATGTAGCCGACGACGCCGATCGTGAGAATGCAGAGGATGATATGGGCGTAGCTGTTGGCATTGTATTGCTGCCAGAGGAAGCCACCCACCCCAGGTCTGCCGGTCAGCATTTCCACCGCTACGATCACCAGCCAGGCAATGCCGAGGCTCAGGCGGAAGCCGGTGAACATGTAAGGCAGCGTGGCTGGCACGAGCACTTTCCAGAGAGTCTTCGACCTGGAGAGCTTGAGCACCTTGGCGACGTTTAAATAATCCTGCGGAACGGCGCGCACGCCCACGGCTGTGTTCATGACCGTTGGCCACATGGCACAGATGGCGATGGTGAAGAGCGCAGCTGCATCAGAGGCACCAAAGGTTGTGCGTCCGTCGCCGTTCACGATTTTGACGCCACTGAAGAGAATCATTCCCAGTGGCAGCCATGCGAGCGGTGAAACAGGCCGCAGCACCTGAATGATCGGATCAAAGGCTGTGGCAAACTTCTTCGAAAGGCCGAGGCAGAAACCAATCGGCGTACCAATAACGAGGGCGATGAAGTAGCCTTGCACCACAAGCACCAGCGACATCCAGGTGAAGCGCAAGATGCCCTGATCCAACTCTCCGCGCTTGGCAAACGGCTCCGTGATGTAGAGCTTGCTCGCCGTCCATGTCTCGACTGGAGTCGGGAGATCAGCGGAGAGGCCTGCGCGTCTCGTGACTTTAACCTTGTCACCAAAGTCATCGATCTTTTCAGTGATGACGGACTTTCCGGCAATGACATACCAGAGAAGACAGCATACCAAGATCGCGCCAAGCGGCAGGATGATGGAATCAAGTTTGTAGCGTTGGATCAGGTGCATAATGCGGCTATGCGGTCTGGGGTTAAGCTTTGAGCGTCTTCACCGCGAAGGACGCAGCATAGGCTTCGAGATCGGTCGTCGGATCGAAGGTGACACCGTCGAATAATGTTTCGGGTTTCACATCGACGCCGCCATGGACGTAGCCGATTTCCTTCATGGCCTCTTCGTAAATGTCCGAGCGCATGACCTGCTTGGCGACGCCTTCATAATCGGGAGCGCCATCCACAAAGCCCCAGCGGCGGAGCTGTGTGAGCCACCACTTGGCATACTTGGCCTGCGGGTAGTTGCAGTTACGATCACTGAAGATCATGTAGTTCGGGTCCTTGAACTTGCGGCCGTCACCCATGTTGTACTTGCCCTGCAGACGCCCCAGGATGGCCTCCGGCGGGCAGTTGATGTAGGTTGCGGCACTGACAATGTTCGCCTGCTCCTCACGATTCTCCATCTTGTCGAGCCAGACACTGGCCTCATGCAGCGCCTTGAGTACAGCTTTCACAGTCTTCGGATTCTTGGCAGCGTATTCCTCCGTGAAGGCACAGACTTTTTCCGGATGGTCTTTCCATATCCCCTGGGTGGCGATGGAGGTGTAGCCAATTTCCTCCGCAATGGTCTTCGCATTCCAGGGTTCACCCACGCAGAAGCCGTCCATTTTACCGACTTTCATATTGGCCACCATCTGCGGCGGTGGCACGGTGATGAGGGCGACATCCGCGCCTGCACCTGCGGCATCGCCCGGATTGATGCCGCCGGCGGCGAGGTAATAGCGCATCCACATCGCGTGCGTTCCCGGCGGGAAGGTCATCGCAAAGGTGAGCGGATTCCCTTTGGCCTTGGCCTCATCCACGAAGGGCTTCAACGCCTTCGGATCGTCTGCAACCTTGCCTTTAAACGTGTTGGCAAGAGTGATGGCCTGACCATTGCGGTTGATGATCCATGGCACGATCATCGGCTTCTTTGGCGCACCGCCGAGACCCATCGTGCTGGCAATCGGCATGCCGAGCAGCATGTGAGTGGCCTGGATGTCGCCATTGTTCAGTGAATCACGAATCGCCGCCCAGCTGGCGCCTTTGCTGACGGTGGAATTGATCCCGTATTTTTTGAACAGACCTTTTTCATGCGCCACGACGATGCTGGAACAGTCGGTGAGGGCGATCATGCCAAACTTCATATCGGGTGATTCGGGAGAATCATCGGCATAGGCGGAGCCGACCCAGCCCTGGGGCAGGCCGGAGAACAGAGCGCCGAGCCCGGCGGTGGCACCGGTGCGCATGATGGAGCGGCGGGTGAGAGAGGATGCAGAATTCATTGTTTGATGAGTTGTGAACGTTTGTTGGATTTGGCAGGTTTGGGGGCGTTGCTGGCGGCGGCTTTAGCTTTGGGAAAATGGAGTTCAGGAGTCCACGCCTCACGCAGAGCGGTGGCGGCTTCGGTGTATTGGTCGCTGGCAAGCAGACCGTGGGAGATGAACTGATCGAGCAGCCAGCGTCCGCGATCACTCGTGGGGATGTTGGCATCGCGACGGTGGAAGATGTGAAAATCCGTGATGGTGGCGGATTTGTCGGAACCGAGATCCAGCGGACCGACGAGCGATCGATTTAGAATTTTTTCGCAACCGGTGAAGTAGCCGCTGGCCGCAAGTACACCGGCGACTTCAGGGCGGTTTTCCATCGCGTCACAGAACTCACATGCCTCTTTCAAGGCATTGATGATCGCCTGCGACTCTTCCGCATGGGCGGTGACAAAACGCTCGGTGGTGAGCAGTACCTTTTCAGGGTGGCCTGGAGCAAGCTGTTCACTCGTGGCAGCAATCCAGCCGATGCCTCGCTCGACGGCATAAGAGTTCCATGGTTCACCGACGCAGTATCCATCAATAAGTCCGGCAGCCAGGCTGGAGGCCATCTGCGTGGGCGGCAAAGCGACGATGCGAACATCCTTTTCGACATCAATGCCACCTGCCTTCAGCCACTGACGCAGGAGAAAATAGTGAGAAGAGTAACGCGACACCATGCCAAAGGTGAAGCGTCTGCTGAACGCACTGCGGATGAGCTTTTTCAAGCTGGCGGCATCACGCACGCCGCGGTTCCAGAGATCCCGGCTGAGGGTGATGGCGTTGCCATGCAGGTTGAAGACGAACGGAGCCACCACACGGCAGGGCGGAGTGCTGAGCCCAAGACGCAGCGCCAGCACAAGGCCGGCGATGGCATGCACCGCATCCAACTGCCCATAGAGCAGCTTCTCCCGAATGGTGGCCCATCCGACCTCACAATTTAACTCAACTCGTACACCGTGCTTGCTGAACAGATCCATGTGCCTGGCCACCAGCAGCGGAGCGCAGTCCACCAAGGGGATGAACCCGATGCGGACAGGCTGGACGACACCAGCGAGAGAGGTTTTTGAAACTGTGGAGCGTTGCGGCATGCCCTCCCTATCAGCATCAGAGGGGCCATCTGCGAATATTTCGCTATAAACAAAGCGCAATGTTTTTCAATTGATGTATGAATGGAATTCATGGAACAAGCCATCGACACCCGACAGCTCCGCGCCTTCGTCCGTCTCGCTCGCAGCGGCAGCTTCACCCAGACCGGACGCGAACTGCACCTGACGCAGAGTGCTGTCAGCCACGCCATCAAATCCCTGGAGACAGATCTCGGCAGCCGGTTGTTTCACCGCCAGGGCAAGCACGTTCACCTCACGCATGCCGGCCGCGAGCTGCTGCCGCATGCGGAAACGATTCTGCAGTCCATGTCTCATGCGCGCGCCGTTTTGGGAACGCTGGATCAAACGCCACGCGGCAGGCTCCGCATCGGCTGCACCACAGCCGCCGCCCAGTTCATCCTCCCCACCGTGCTGCGTGAGTTCAAGGAGTCCTTCCCTCTCTATGAAATTAAAGTCATCTGCGGTGAGACACCGGACACCATTGACCGGCTGGTAAAAAACGAAATTGACCTGTCGGTGAGCCTGCGGCCTCTGGATGTCTCGCGCCTGAACTGCCACGCCATCTTCGATGACGAACTGAAGTTTCTCGTCTCGCCGCTGCACCGCTGGGCCCAAACCAGCCCGAAGCTGAAGGATGCGGCAAACGAAACCTTCATCGTGGCAAGCCGCAACAGCCTGAACTTCTCCATGATTCAGGAATACTTCCTCAAGAACGGCGTGCGTCTGCACTCCTTCATCGAACTGGGCAGCTCAGAGGCCACAGTGGAACTGGCCAAGCTGGGCATCGGCGTGGCGATTGCCGCAAGCTGGATTGCACGCGGCGAAATCGAAGCAGGTCAATTGATCGCCCTGCCCTTGCCAAAGGCAAAACTCAAGCGCCGCTGGATCGTCTCAACCCTCAAGAACCGCCCGCTGAACCTGCCCGAGCGCACGTTCATCGGACTCTGCGAAGAGGTGGGGCGGCGGATGAGCAACGACCATCTGTGAAAGCGCCGAGCACAGATCGAGCAGCCTCCGGCGCAATTCCACAGCCTTACCAGCCAGCTCACGCTGCTCACGCTCATACTGGGCGCGACCTTCAGGCGTTTCGATTCTCACCGGCTCATAGCCCATGGCGCTCAGGTCATACGGACTCGCACGCATGTCGAGATCACGCCCCATCAGCGCCAGTTCAAAGCACGCCCCTATCAGGTCCGAACCCGTCCAGGGCCAGAGCTTGGAAGACCATTTGTACAAATCCATGTTCGCATGCAGACACGCGCCTTGTTCGAGATCAGGCCGTGAGTCCAGCGTGGGCTGCAGCACATTCATAGGCCGCGCCTCCGCTGTGAAGAAACGAAACGCGTCATAGTGCGAGCAGCACACGGGGAGCGACTCCACAAAGGCGGCGAGTTCGTGCGGCGGCAGCCGCAGTTCATACCCCTGGTGCCGCACCTGCTGCGCGGTCTGGCGGTACACCATGGCCCACTCATGCAGTCCGTAGCAGGCAAACCGCCCTGCCCTGCCGAGTATGCGAGAGCACAGCATGGCAACCCACGCGGCAAACTCGCGCTCGCGCTGCTTGAAGAGCCGCGCGTTGAGATGCAGCCGGTCATTCTCACGCACGAACCGTTCACCTTGCCACCACGGGCATGCTTCGAGATCAGCACTGGTGACTTCCAGGCTCACCCCCTGCGGTGGCACCCACTGCTTGAGCTTCGCCGGAGCAAAGCTGTAGTAGGTGAAGAGAAAATCATGCACCGGATGTTTGGCATCACGACTGCGGCGGTCCACGAAAGCATCTGCGTGCGCAGCAACGCGGGCTGCATGTGCCTGCATGCGCGCCTGCCATTGCTCTCTGCCCCAGACGATCATGGCACCAGCAGCGTCGCGAGCCCCAGAAATGTCCCCATGCTGATCACATCCGTGGCGGTGGTCAGAAAGATGCTGGATGCGGTGGCCGGATCGGCACCGAATTTTCTCAGCAGCAGCGGAATCAAAGCCCCGCTCAAGCCGCTGACCACGCAGCTAAAAGTCATCGCGACCCACACCACGAATGCCAGCATGAGCGCGTTAGGATTGTGGTTCATGCGTGCATAGATCCCCATGCCGACGCCTGCGGAAATACCGACGAGCATGCCATTGTACAAACCAAGCAGCCCCTCCTTGATCACCAGCCGGCGCTCATCACCCGGTTTCAGATCCCCCAGCGTCATGCCACGCAGGGTTACCGCAAGCGCCTGGCAGCCGGTGTTGCCCGACTGACCGGCAAGCACCGGCAGAAATGCGGCGAGCAGCACCAGTCGGCCGAGCGTCCCTTCAAACACCCCGACAACCGTCGCAGCGATAAAGCAGGTGACGAGATTGATCTGCAGCCAAGGATGGCGGAAGCGCAGGCTGCGCAGCAGTGGTGTGGAGAGGCGTTCTTCCTTTTCAACCCCCACCATCGATCCAACCTGGGCGCTGATTTCAATGGCTCGCGCCTCGAACAACGTCTGCCCGCGCACCAGCCCCAGCAGGATGCCGTCTTTGCTGCATACAGGATAGACGGGGTAGTGCTTGTTCACGACCATCTTCATCGCCTCCGTCAGCTCCATGTCCGGATCCAGCTTGAACGGATCTTTCAGCATCACCTCCGCCAGCCGCGACTCCGGCTCGGCCAGCATCAGGTCACGCATCACCAGCAGTCCGAGCAGGCACCCCTCTTCATCCGTGATGTACCCGTAAGTAATGAAGGCCTTCTTGGCGAGCTTGCGTACTTCCTCAATGGTGTCGCGTGCGGTCGCATCAGGACGGAACACCGCCACCGGCTCCTCCATCAGCCAGCCTACGCTGTCTTCGGGATGCTCGCGGTTCCTGGCCCACTGCCTGGCCTTGCGTAGCGGGACAAACGTCATGGCCGCAGTCCGCTGCTCATCCTGCATCTCCCCCAGCACCTGCTGGGCCACCAGTGGGTTCAACTGCTGCAGCACCTTCGCCGCGTCTTCGCCCGAGGCTTGCTCCAGCAGGTCGGCAGCGTCATGCGCCCCACTTTGGGATACGGCGTCAAGCAAAGAGTCAGAGGACGATTTCATGCAGCGAATCCAGCGTAACCGTGTCCGGGCCGCTTGTCATCGCCAACGCGAAAAAAACCTCGCGCAGGACGCGCGGACGGGCACATTCATGCCCATGTCCCTCTATGACCGCGATTACATGCGTGAAGTACCGCCACGTTCCGTTGCCGGAATGGCGCGGGAGTTCACGGCATTCCAAGTAATCCTTGGGATCAATATCGCAGTGTTCGTCATGCAGTTCGTGTTTGAGACCGGCTGGGCCCGGCACCCGCTGACGGGGGAGATGTACATGCCGCTGGGCGGTGTGAGTGTGCACGAACTGATGCGTGGCAATATCTGGACCCTCTTCACCTACATGTTTGTGCATGGCAGCGTGATCCACTTTGCTCTGAATATGATGCTGCTGTGGTTCGCAGGTCGCGGGGTGCAGCAACTGTTCGGCAGCCGCCATTTCACCCTGATCTACCTTTTCTCCGGCGTTATCGGAGCAGCTGCGGAGATGGCGGTGAATGGCTTTGTGCTAGGTGACATGACCACACCGCTCATCGGCGCCTCTGCCTCGGTTTTTGGTCTGCTCATGGCGCTCGCCGTAGTGATGCCGGATGAAAAAATCACCGCTTTTATCTACTTCATCATTCCCGTGCAGTTGCGGCTGTGGACGCTGGCCAAAGGCCTCTTCATCATCCAGTTGGTCTTCGGTCTCGCCGGAATCTTGTTTAACGTCCTGCCCGAGGGGCTGAAGATTGCCTACTTCGCCCACCTCGGGGGTGCCGCATTGGGCTGGTTTTATGCACGCAGCCTAGGCTATGGAGGCAGACCCCTGACCTATGCCAGCCAGTGGCAGCCCGCCAAGTATCAACAGCAGCGCAAACCGGCCATGGCACGCACGCGTGTGCGGCCAGCGACCAATCTCGAAATGGATACGCCACCCCAGGCTTCACCACGGCCGTTGGACTCGATGGAAGCCTGGATGGAGGAGGTGGTGAATCCGCTGCTGGATAAAATAAACCTTCATGGCAAAGACAGCCTCACCGCGGATGAGAAGCTCACCTTGGAACGTGCCAGCCGTGAAGTGGAACGCCGCCGCAAGGCCAAAGGTGGCTGAAGCAGCACCCCCGTCACATGCTTTCCACACGCTCCGCACGCCTGGCTGCCCTGCTATTGCTGACCCTCCTGTTTGGCTGGACCGTGCGCGCCTGTCGCAAAGGAAAAGCAACCATCCTTCCGCCCCCAGCTCCCGCCATGGCGGCCCCACCTCACGAAACACCACCCAACACCTTCCCCGACGAGTAACCCCGCAATTTGTCATTCGTCATCCTCTTCCCATGTCCATCGCCACCCGCAAAGGAGACCAAGGTCAGACCGACCTGCTGTTTGGCTGCCGTCTCGCCAAATCCCATCCCCGCGTCCACGCCCTCGGTGCAGTGGATGAACTGAACGCCGCCCTCGGCCCGCTTCGCATCGCCGCCGCACGCGAGGAGACGCAGCAAATCGTCCCCAAGGTGCAGCGCTGGCTCATCGAACTCATGGGAGAGCTGGCAACTCCACCCGGCGATGAAACCCGCTATGCAGCCTCCCACCCCGAACGCATCTCCACCCCCAACGTCGTCTGGCTGGATGACTGGGTGGCAAAACTGGAAGCCGGCGGCGCGCTAAAATTCAAAGGCTGGGCGCTGCCCGGCGAAGCCGGTGTCATGAGCGGTGCCTATGCCGATCTCGCTCGTGTCGCCTGCCGCCGTGCCGAGCGCAACGTCATCGACCTGCAAGGCACTCCCGATCACGTGCCCAATGAAGAACTCATTCGTTTCCTCAACCGCCTTTCAGACGTGCTGTGGCTACTGGCCCGTTGGGAAGAGCAAAGTGTTGAACAGGGGAAGCCCTAAAAGATTACGATTAAACCGTTACAATTTTACTAACGGCCACCAGCTTCAGAGATCGTCCACATACAGCTCTGGCACGTAAAAACATCAAAATATTCAATGTAACGCTTAATTAGTAACGACTAATTGGTTTTGCCAAACCTCGCCTAAGGAACGCTGCGCCACCAAAGCGCGTAACGCCAATAACGTAATAACATAAACAAGACAGTACCCTTCAGTCCAAGAGTCTAACCGATCTCAAAATGGGTAACGATTTAAGCGTATCTCCTTCTCTGCAAAGACCGACCCCTCAGGCAGGGAGAGCACCGAATCGATGACATGCTAACGAATAAGTCGTGATTAAAAATCGAGCCTGAATGACGCATCGTTCTTTTCAGCATTACAATTTCACCAGCCCATTAAATGTAACGATTGTTTGGTAACCATTATCAAGGATGGGTGTACTTTCCGAGCCACCTTTTGCAACCCAAGCTCTTCTCTCATTCGGGAGCGATGAAAGAAAAAGCCTAAACGTTTAGAGCATTATAAAAATTTCTATGGCCTATCTGCCTGATAGTATCGTGCGGACATAAAGCGAATCCCCTCTCCCCACCGATGATATGGCAACGTGACAGGACGTGCTTTGGGGAGAGGTAAGGGTGAGGGGCCGTCCCATGCAAGCGAAGGGGGGCGTCGTCCCCTCACCCCGTCCCTCTCCCCGAAGAAAAGAATTCTTCGTTGTTGAGTGTCAGGGGCGGGGAGAGGGAGAACCGCTTTAGCTGCCCTGGATTTATAGGACACACTATTTTTTAAAATGCTCTAAGCAACGTTAACGGCGTAACTGCTCAGGCCACCTTGCCTTTTCGATTCACTTAACTTCACCTATTGTAACAATTTTTTCGCAACGATTTCATCGTTATATTCCTTACCCAACCAGGGGATGCCGTGTTGCTGACGATCTTCACCTAGAGGTTTCAAAACTGATTACTTGGCAGTAACGAATAAGTAGCTTTAGAATTGTAAATCAGAACTTTGAATATGGTTATTACTAACTGAATGATTCAGTCCTGATCAGAACAATGTAACGGTAAGGTCACCGTAGGCAGAGATGTCGGCAGCACCTCAACAAGCGCAACTGCGTACGGCTGACCTCCATATAGGCACTGTCAGGACGTCAGTGAGACCTTCTACGGCAGCGAGAGCATGGCACGGCACTGGATCATCCAATACACCGAGGGTTCTCGACAGTCTCATCAGACAAAACACACAGGGGGTAGGAGGGGCAAGACCAGCCTACAACGACTCGATGAAGTGCTGATTTCCATTCTCAAAAACCCCGCTCAAGCAGCCTTGGAGCACTGGACAGGCACGAAACTCCACAGCTGGTTGCTGGAGCAACTCCTCTCCAGCTGAGCTAATAGTACCGTGGTGGAGCTACCTGCGCATGCCCCGTCCTAGGCCGCGGCCAACTGCTTGATGCCCCTCAACGCGAGCCCCCAGCATCATGGCTTCTGCGCCCAGATCGCCACGCCTGCCGCAGCCCCGCAGGTCGAGTTGTGGCTCGCTGACAAGTGGGGAGCGGATGACGATCCGCGGCCAAGACAACCGTGATGGGCGCAGACGGGTAGCAAACCGAAAGTGTCGCACCTCGGCAACATATCCGGCGTAGCGCTCTTGGCGCTGTGTGTCCGCAGAGCTGCGAGTTCCTCAGGTTCCTGTTCGATGGCGTCGGCAATGCCGGTTCCAGCGCCGGCTTGAAGAACTGGTGCGCAGCGTAACTTCCAAGCTGGCTGCGGCGGGTACGGCTGCTCAACAACGCGTCCTGGCACAGGGTCAAAAACGCTCAACTGGCACCAGTTCGAAGCGTTGTTCCTGGCTCCTTACACCAGGGACTTCAATCCCATTGAGCGGCTGTGGCGGCGTCTGAAAGCTGACTTCCTCACCGACAGGATCGCACGCAACTTTACAGAACTTGAGGACAGCCTCTGCCACGCTCTTAATCGCATCATGTCATCTGTCGCACAGACCACCTGTATCTGCTCGATTCCGAAATGAGCTTTGCGGTTTGCTATAAACAGACAAAACCACTTGGCCGCCTCCCCGCTTCTCAAAAAAAACGGAGTGATGCGAGGCATCACTCCGTCAGGGGAAAGTTATCTGTCGGTTTGAACCTTAAGGCTTCACAGGCTTGCTAGGCTCAGCAGCCGGGGCAGGCACAACCGGTTTGGCCGGTTCCGGAGCAGTCGCAGGCACCACCGGCTTTTCACCGGTGATCGGATTGGCATCGGGAGCCGGAGCGGGCTTGAGCTCAGGTTTGGGAGCTGCTGGCATTGGCACAGCAGGCGTAGTCACGCTGAGGGGAGGCGCAGGATTCGCAGCCGGAACGGCTGGAGCCGCAGAGCTGCCTGGCACAGTTGTGGGCGGAGCCAGGTTCAGGCCGGGAATCATTTTTTTGATATCGGGCAGCCCAGAAGGGCTGGCATTGCCACCTGCGGCAGGGGCCTGCTGATTCGCTGGTGGAGGAGTGCCGAGGATTTCAGCGCGCTTTTTCAAAAGGCTGCTGACGGTGTATTCCGTGATCTCATACACCCAGCCTTCGAACCGCTTCTCGTTGGCCAGTTTCTCTTCCAGCTTTTTCTTCTCTTCAGCAAAAGCTTCGTCGTTTTTCTTTTTGTCTTCAGGCTTCTCATCCTTCACAGCGGCACGTTCCTTGGGGAAGTCGGCACTGACACTCATGGTCAGGTAGTATTTGTCTCCATCCCCCTGCCCTGCCTGCTTCACAGCCTGGATGTTGTAGGTGAAGCCATCGAAGGTGATTAGCTTTGCCTTCACCGCGTCTTTCATGGTTGCGGCGGCCTTGTCTTTGCTCAGCACGTCATTGAAGGTCGGGCTGGAGAGCAGCGTGCCAAGCGATACCTTGCCAGCGTCGATGCTTTCACCAGGCCCGGCACCTACGAGGGTGAAATCTCCCGTTTCATCTGCTCGGGTGGCTTTCCACGAGTCCGCTGGTTTTGCGGCGGTGACTTCCACCGACTTCAGCTTCTGCACATCAAAAAAGCCTTTCGCCAGCCAGACATCTGGCTTGGTCACCAGATCGGGCAGCTGGTCGCCAATCAACCAAATAGTGTCCTCTCCCTGGATGCGAATGAAACGATCACCCGTGGCGCCGCCGAACATTTTCATCTGATCATTGTTGGAGCCGCCGGAACTGGTCACCTGCCCGCCCAGCACAAAGGAGTGTTTCAGTGTGTCCTTCTCGTCGAACAATTCGACGAGAGTCCCCACGCCAGTAGCGGTGGCATTCCCAGGAGAGTTCACACTCACCTTGCCCCAGGAGTCCTTGCCGATGTGGCGGCTTCCTTTGATCTTTTCATACTTGAGGCTCATCAGCGCGGTCTGGAGCTTCTCTTTTTCAACGGGGTATCCCGCACGCTCAAGGACGACCCAGGTGTCATTCTGGACGGCGAGGGTAGTCTCAGACTTGTCCTCCTTGATTCGGATTTTCTTGATGCCGTTGATGTCAAAATCTGGAAACAACAGCTCCCGCGATTTCACATTCATAACGGAACGATTCAGGCGCGAGTTGCGCTTGTTGGACTGAAAATAGGCGGTCCCGGCGATGGCGACGAGTACAACCAAAAGGATGATGATCTTCTTCATGTCGTTGAGGAAATGAACAGGTTCTTAAAAAGAAGGTTAAAATGAAAATCAGGCCGCTGCTGTGCGGGTGCGGCGTTGCATGGCGAAAAGCAGGCCGACCATCCCCACCAGAAGGGGCACGACGAGAACATTGAGGGTTTTGATCAGGGTCTTGCGGAACTCCACCTCCTTGTTGACCTCTTTGCGGATGTTCCGCACCTCCTTGTCGATGGTCTTCGAATTTTTCTCCATCTCTTTGATGTTGTTCATGGTGGCCTGGTCCACAATCAACGCACCTTTCTTCAGATCGAGCTGCGGACGCGCTTTGCTGAGCTTTTCAGCCAGTTCCTGACGTTCCTTCTCCAGCTCGATCAGCTGTGGGCGGTACTTCTCCTCAACCGTCTCACGCATCTCCTTCAGCTTGACGAAAGGACGGACCGGAGACTTGCGATTACGAACCTGAATGAGATCGCCACCGCCGACGAGCACCTCCACGGAGTTGAGCAGCATGGGCAGATTGCCGCCCGTGGTGATGAGGCCGACACCAAGGTCTCCCTGACGCAGGCAAAAGGCATCATAGAGCATGTCGGAGTCCGAAAAGAGAATGACATTGCGCTCACTGTCTTTGGACTCTTTGAGTGAGTTGTCTGCTTTCTTTTCAGGGGCATTCGCCGCTGCCGCAGCTGCTCCTGGTGCGCTCGCGTCCTGCTCGGGACCGCCAGTTTCTTTGGATCCAGCAGGTGCCGCAGGCTTGCCATTTGGAAAGGCCGTCTTGAATTTGCCAGTGATACGAACACCGAGCACCTGCTTTTTACCGCTGGCGGTAAAGTTCACCATGGGCTCACGGCGCAGTTTATCAGCCGCAGCGGTGTCGATCAGCTCAGAAGCCTCCGAACTGCTGGCGAGCGTTATCACGTCGAGCCCTTCCTTGACTTCAATGCTCAAGGCACCGGCATTGACGAGAGTGAAGGACTGCAGGCCCGAAGTCACCCGGTCATTCTGATTGATGGCTTTGCCGGGGAGCTGCAGCGCTGTCGGCATGAGACGTCCTTGGAGGTTGCCTTGGTAGTTCATATCCGCCAGCACCATGTCTTTTTGGTAGCTGATGCCCCAGGCCTTGAACAAATTCGGCAGGTCAGAGGAAGTAGTGATCACGTTGCCCGGCTGGCCGGTCATCGGATTGGGCTGGCTGCTCATGGCCTGGGCGAGGAGGCTCTGCGGATCCACAAAGGCAATGACATTGCCGCCGCCGAGGAGGTACTGGTCAACTGCGAACTCAGCCGCCGGGCCAATGTCTGCCGGATGTACCACCAGAAGAACGGTGATGTCGCTGTCAATTTTATCGGTCGTCATGGGCACCTCACGCACCTCGTAGTCAGCCCGAAGCTGCTGAATGATCGCCCAGGCCTCCGGGCCGCGCTGCTGCTGGAAGGGCATGGAGGGCACCCCGCCGATGGGCATTGCGCTCATGAGGCCGATGACCGCCTTGGTGGGCTTGATGACCTTCGAGATGGCACGGGATACATCGTATTCGAATGCCGTGGCATCTTCTGGATTGAGGAAGGGCAGGACCTCCTTGCGGTCGAGGCATTGCACGGTGAGCCCCAGATAAATATGGTCGCCTTCCTGATTGACCTGCATGCCACGGATTTCATCGTCCTTCGCCTTGTCCTCATCATCCGTGTCCGGATTCGGATGGATGACTTCAAGAGAAACGCCGCCGTTGCTCTGCTTTTCATATTCCAGCAGCAGATCTTCAATGGAGCGGGCGTGCGGCTTGAGGATGTTCGGCATGACCCGGTCATCGTTCGTGGCATAGAATTTGATCGACACCGGCTCGTCGGTATTGATCCGGCTGAGAATGTTCTTCGTGCCCTGCGAGAGGGTGAACAGACCGTCCTCGGTGAGGTCGAGGCGGAGATTGCCAAAACCCACACCGCCAACGAGGAAGTTGAGGGCGAAAATAACGGCAATGATCAACAGTGTGGTGACGCCGGCTGCGGCGTTCTTGTTGGAAGCACTCATGATGAGAAAAAAGGTAGGTTGAAGAGGGAAGCTCGATGGGACAATCAGGCGCGCTTGGAGCGGAGACCCAGATCGGTCACCAGCAGCGCCACAACGATGACCGAAACGAAGTAAAGCACGTCACGCAGGACGAAGATGCCCTTGGTCATTTCAAAAAAGTGATCCATGAAGCTAAAGTAGCTGATGAACTGGACCACACTCTCCATCCCGTTAGGAACAGCATTGACCACCGTCTGCGTCAGGCCAGGATCGCCGATGAGGGCAATGACCAGACAAAAGGCGACGCTGATGATAAAGCACACCACCTGACTGCGCGTGAAGGCACTGATGGCCGAAGTCACCGCCAGACAGGTCATGGCATAGAGGTAGCTGGCCACATAGCCACTGATGATGGGGCCGCTGTCAGGATCGCCCAAATAAGCCACCGTCCCAACGATTGGGAAGGTCAGAGCCAGAGCAATCAGCCAGATCACCGCAGCCGCAAAAAACTTGCCCAAAATGGCCTGCCAGGGGGAGACCGGCATGGTCATGAGCAGTTCAATGGTCCCAAGACGGTGCTCCTCCGACCACAGGCGCATGCCAACGGCAGGAGCCAGCACCGTGTAGATCCACGGGTGCCAGACAAAGAAACGCGTGGCCAGTGAAACGTCGTCACTGTCCAGCAGGCGTGAAAAGAAGAACGTGAAGCCGTTCGTCGCCAGCAGGAAGATGACGACGATGACATAAAACACGGGAGAGTTGAAATAGGCCAAAAACTCCCGCTTAAAGACGGCCAGAGTGTTTTGGATGGCTCGATTGCTCATGCGTTGATTGGATTGGGGGGTGGGGAAAAGAGAAAGGATATCAGGCTGCTTTTTTGACAGCTGTATCTGGATTGGTGATGATGCGGAAAACCTCGTCGAGCGAGTTTGCACCGGGAACGAGCTTCTTGAGACTTTCAGGCGTGCCGTCAGCCACCACTTTGCCACGATCAATGATGATGGCGCGGGAGCAGGCCGCTTCGACTTCTTCCAAGATGTGCGTGGAAAAGATGATCGCCTTGTCCTTGCCCATGCGCTTGATCATGCTCCGCACCTCGTGCTTCTGATTCGGATCGAGACCATCCGTAGGCTCGTCGAGAATGAGCACATCCGGGTCATGAATGATGCTTTGTGCAAAGCAGGTGCGGTGGCGGTAGCCTTTGGACAGCGTGTCCACGCTCTGATTGCGCACGCTGTCGAGGAAGCACAGGTCCAGCACGCGGTCGATGGCCCGGGTGCGCGCCGCGCCATGCATGCCGCGCAATTCGGCGCAAAAACCCAGGAAGCTGGCCACTGTCATGTCGGAATAAAGCGGCGCATTTTCAGGCAGGTAGCCGAGGCGCTGCTTGGCCAGCTCCGGCTCTTCCAGCATGTCGATGCCACAAAGGTTCACGCTGCCGCTGGTGGGGCGGAAATAGCCGGTGACCATCCGCATGGTGGTGGATTTGCCGGCACCATTCGGCCCGAGAAAGCCCAGCACTTCTCCTTTTTCCACGGAGAAGGAGACATCATCGACAGCCACTTTGGTGCCGAACACCTTGATGAGGTTCTTAACTTGGATCATAACGTCGTTGGATCGGTTGGTTGGGAAAACAGAACGCCACGGGGAGGCGGCTCTGGTTGTTCGCCTCCTCCGGACGTTCAATCGCGGATTGCTGCTTTAGGAGGTACACAGGGCTTTTCAACTGAATTCTCTTGGGTTGCCGGATGCCTTCAACGCCGAATCTGACAATCAGGTTGCAGAATAAATTTCAACGTGACGACGCATTCTGCACACCTACATTCAGCACCCCAGTCACGAATCCTCATGCTTTGGAACCAAAACATTGATCCAACCAAAGATCTCACAAAAAAACCCTTCGTTTTGTGGCGCCCTTTCATCGCCGTCTGGGAATGGCTGGTGCCTCCGACCGTGGCTCACCGGGACCGGCAGTCGCCGCTCGCGCGCTGGGTGGCGGCCTTTGTGATTTTAGGCATCTGCACCTCCCTCCTCATTCTCGGCATCGTCTATGCACGACCGCTAAAAAACTCATACAAAAACATGCGCGCGGGGAGCATGGTCAAGGAAGCGCGGCAGATGATGGAAAATGGCCAGGGCGTCAGTGCGATCATGAAAGCCCAGGAGGCTTATTCGAAAGCTCCCGAGAGTGAAGATGCCATCCGGCTGAACTTTGAATACTTCACTTTGATGAAGCGTGACACAGCCGAGTACTTCTATGACAAGTTGAAGAACCTCGACGTCCTCACTCCTGCCGACGAGCAACTCCATGTGCGCTGCCTCATCAGCTTGGGAAAGCCCAAGGAGGCCTCATTGGAGCTGGAACAACTGATGCGGGTGGAGCAGCCTAGCGAAGCGCTGATAAAACTGGCTGAAGAAGTCTGGGGAGATCGTGAACAGAACAAAAAGCTGGTCAATGTGCTGCGCAAATACACGCAGGAACATCCAGATGACAATGAAGGGGCGCTGCGCTTCGCCAAAGTCCAGATGACCTCCGGAAATCCGACTGAAGTCGGCCTGGGCATGGAGTCACTCTGGAAGCTCGCCTCCGCAGATGATGAGATCGGCCTTCAAACTTTGGAGTACCTCAACAGCCTGCCTTCTTTGACACCCGCAGACATCACCCGCTTGATCGAGCGCCTCAAAAACCATCCCAAGGCAGACGACAGGCATTATCTGACCGCGCTGAAGCGTGAGGTCCAGCAGTCGCCGGGAAGGAAAAGAGAAATAGTCATGGAAGCCACCGCCAGGTACCGGGACAAAAAACGCGATCAACTCGTGCCGTTCATACGCTGGCTGGTCGAGGAGAGCGAGTTCCGCCAGGTGCTGGACGTCCTGCCCGAGGACGATGCCAAAGCACACCAAGGCCTGCTGGAAAACTACCTCAACGCTCTAACCATGCTGCAGCGTTACGATGATCTGGAGCGCTTGGTCAACGATCCCAAGGTCTCGGGCGTGCTCGATCCCACCACCGTGGCCATGTTCCGTGCGCACCTGGCCTATATTTTGAAGAAGCCCACCGAAGAGCTGCGCTCCAAACTGATCGCCGCCAAGGATGCAGCCCAGTTCAACGGACGCTATGCTGCTCTGCTGAAAATCGCCGAATATGGCGAGAACCGCGGCCATTTTGACATCGCAGAAGATGCCTACCGCCTGGCCATCAAGGCCGCGCAGCGCTCCTCAGCTTCCCCCCGTATCGAGCGCGATGCCTTCACCGGACTGATCAAAGCGTGTCTCGCCAACCGCAGCACTGAATCTCTACTCCAGGCCTCCCAGGAGGCAGTGACGCGCTGGCCGGATGACACAAACTTTGTCGAAACCTACCTCTACGTCAGCCTGCTGGCTGGCAAAAACATCGAACTAGCTCTGCGCAACGCCGTCAATTTGCTGAAAATTCAGCCGGCTGACAATCAGCGTAAACTCACTGTCGCCCTGGCTCGCTGGCGGCTGCAGGACATTCAACAGGCGATCCAAAATCTGCAATACATAGATCTCAATCCCCTCACGGAAGGGCAGCAAGCCGTCTTTGCCGCCATTGCGAACAGCGGTGGATTTCACGATCAAGCGCTCGAAGTGCTCAAGAAAATCAATCCCAAGGCCAGCATGCTGCCTGAGGAGCAGCGCTGTTATGAGCGTGTTTTAGAAAAAAAATAGACTCTCGCGGTCGCAGAAGCTCCCGCCTGAATCAACTCCTGGCAGGCCCATTGCCAGGGCTTGAACATCCGTGCCATTCGCCAACGCATTCCGGTGGACATGGCTGCAATAAAAAGGCCGCCTGCAAAAAATGCAAGGCGGCCTGGTAACCCAACTGGCGGAGCGGACGGGGCTCGAACCCGTGACCTCCAACGTGACAGGCTGGCGTTCTAACCAACTGAACTACCGCTCCTTTGCCGTTTGGGGTCGCGATAATAAACGCTCTCCACTTGCTGGCAAATGGAAAAATGCTCTCATCTAATTTTTATCACGGCACCTCTTCACCCGACCCGGTGTAATACCAGCCAGTGACTTTGCCGTTGAGCACCAGCGCCTGCGCTTCCACCGGCTGCAGCCCGAAGATTGTCTTCACATTGCACTCCACTTTCACCGCCCAGCCGGGCTTGCCTTGAATCACGATCGGCTGCGCATCCTGCCAGCGCGTGATGTTCTCAGGTTTAATCTCCGTGATCTGTCCGCGCTTCATGCTGTTGATCAGCAATGGATAGCCCCCGTCGGCATCACGCACAGGCTTGCCACTCGCATCCGCCTCGCTGCTGGACGGCCCCGCCTCAACCGCCGGTGCTTCAGACTGAGCCCGCACTTTATTCGCAGCAATGACCTTGAGCTCTTCCGCACGCGTGATCTTCCATTTCTCATAGGATGCATTGAGTTGCTCCTTCAAGTCGGTGCCGTCGATGGCCACTTGCGCACGCGCAGGTGAAGATGCCGTCGGCGCGAGGGTGAGAACCCCGTTATCCGCAGCCAGGGCATAGGCCTTGCCACCGGCAGCAATCTTGCTCGATCCCACACTCATCTTGAACATCGCATCCTGCACCAGTTTCACCTCACGCGGAAAGGCGGACGCTGGAATTTTCAACCAGTTGCCGGTCAGCGCCTCGATGGGTTCAAACTTCGGGCCTGATGAAGCCGGCGCAGGTGCAGGCGTTGGAGCTGGGGCCTTTTCCACCGGCTTCTCCACCGCGACAGGCTTCACAGGCTCGGGGATCATCTCCTTGATGACGGGTTTTTCCTCCACTTCAGTGGGCTTCACCGTCACCACCTTCGGCTTCACCGGCGGGTTAAGGCTTTTGAAGACCAATTTCTTGCCGGGAGGCGCCCCGTAGTAGTCATAGGCAAGGAAGGCACCACCAATAATGAGTATGGTATAGAATAGAGATTTCATGCTAGTTTTGTATAGGGGATTGCTCACGCTCCATCGCGTGATACAGCGATTGAGTACTTCAATTTCTCGGCCTTGCAGTTACATTTTTCTGTAAAGTTTACGTCAAAAGTCTCGTAGACCGGAAGCTTGCGGGTGGGAAGCCCTGCGCTACATAGCGCTCATGTCACAAACCAACCTGCTCCTCGGAGTTAATATCGACCATGTCGTGACCCTGCGCCAGGCACGCTACCGCACCTTGCTGGACTCGCCCAATGCGGAGCCTTCAGTCTTGGCCGCCGCCTTGGCTGCGGAGGCGGCAGGTGCTCACTCCATCACCGTGCATTTGCGCGCCGACCGCCGCCATATTCAGGACGCGGATGTGTATTTGCTCCGCAAAAACATCGGCACCAAGCTAAATCTGGAAATGGGCAACACCCAGGAAATTTTAGATATCGCACTCCAGGTGTGTCCTGATTTCGTCTGCATGGTGCCGGAAAACCGTGAAGAAGTCACGACGGAAGGCGGCCTCGACGTTTCTGGACAGCGCGATGCACTGCGCCGCACGGTTAAAGCGCTCAGCGACAACGGCACCCGCGTCAGCATGTTTATTGATCCCGATCTCGAACAAGTGCGCGCCAGCGCCGAGATCGGAGCGGCCATGATCGAACTGCACACCGGCACCTTTGCCAACCACGCCGGAGTGGAACGTGCCGCCGAGGTCGATCGCCTCTGCGCCGCTGCTGAGCTGGGCCACGCCCTCGGCCTCCAGATTAATGCCGGACACGGCCTAACTACAAAAAATCTCCCAGACCTCTGGCCCGTACCTCATGTGGCGGAACTGAACATCGGCCATCACCTCGTTTCACGCGCCATCTTCATCGGCCTGCACGGCGCAGTGCGTGAGATGCTCGCCGTCATGGCTACCTATCGCAATTGACCCGCATGAAAGCCACCGGCATCGGCATAGACCTCGTGGAAGTGTCCCGCATCCGCGACATGCTGGAAAGGCACGGCCAGCGCTTCAAAGAACGCACCTTCACCGCTGGCGAAATCGCCTACTGTGACGCCTGCGCCGAACCCGCCATGCACTACGCCGCACGCTTTGCCGCCAAAGAAGCCGTGGCCAAAGCCCTCGGCACCGGCATCTGGGCAGAAGGCGTCAACTGGACCGACATCGAAGTCGTGCGCGAGCCCAGCGGCAAACCCGCCATTCTCCTTTACGGCGCAGCAAAACAGCACGCCGGTGACGCCACCTGCCTCGTCAGCCTCACACACACTCGTGATCTGGCCATGGCGCAGGTGCTGCTCGCGTGAGCTTTCTCTTTTCACGCACCACCCCCGCCGCTACAATCCGGCCCATACACTCATGCGACGCGCGATCTATCCCGGCAGCTTTGACCCCATCACCAACGGCCACCTCGACGTCTTGCAGCGTGCCGCGGGCATTTTTGACAATCTCATCATCGCCGTCGCCCGCGACAACGCCAAGGAGAGCCTCTTTACTGTCGAAGAGCGCGTCGAACTCATCCGCAACGCCGCCGCCGAAATCCCCGGCATCGAGGTCATGCCCTTTGACGGCCTGCTGGTCAATTTCGCCCGCAAGCACCAGGCCTGCGCCCTCGTCCGCGGCCTGCGCGCCGTCTCCGACTTCGAATTCGAGTTCCAACTCGCCCTCATGAATCGTAAGTTAGAACCAAACCTCGAGACCCTCTTTCTCATGCCCCGCGAAGAATACACCTACATCAGCAGCCGGCTGGTCAAGGAAATCTGCCGCCTCGGTGGTCATGTCGATCAGTTCGTACCACCCAATGTGGTCACCGCCCTTCGTTCCAAACTCCAACTGGCCTGATTCAGGCCCCCTTTCCTATGCACCGCCCCTTTTTCATCGATTTACGTTCCCTGCCAGAAGGCGGGAAGGACATCTCCGGCCAGGAAATCCCTTCTTTCTTCGCCCTCGACGCCAAAGACCCGGTCCAGGCCATCTCTCCACTGAAGTACGACCTTCACGTGGAGCGTGACGGCAAGGAGCTCCTCATCAGCGGCAGCTTGGAGGCCACCTTCAGCCTGGAATGTGGTGCCTGCCTGGAACGCTTCGACTACCATGTCGAACTGGCCGATTACGCCTCCGAGATCGAGATTGCAAAGGATGACACGATCAACTTGACGGATACGGTACGGGAAGATACTCTTCTTGCCCTTCCGAGCTACCCACGCTGTGAAGCTGGCAATGTCCAGCCTCGTCAGTGTCCCGCCGAAGGCAGGTTTGAACCGGAGTTGGAAACAGCTCCCGACGAGCCTCAAAGTGCGGGTCCGGGTGTATGGGAAGCTTTGAACAAGTTAAATTAGAAGAACAGACCCCACCTCGATACTCTCATGGCCAATCCGAAGCGCAGACAATCCAAGAGCCGCCAACGCATGCGTCAAGGCGCAAACCGCTGGAAGGCGCCCACCCTCAAGAGCTGCCCAGAATGCGGCACCTCCGTACCCGGCCACGTCGCCTGCCCAAGCTGCGGCTACTACCGTGGTCGTCAGGTGATCAGCAAGGTCGCCGGCGAAAGCTGATCCTTTTCTCTGATCTCATTTTCAACCCCGCCGGGCTTCACCTGGCGGGGTTTTTTCGTTTGCTCTCAACTGGCAGCTTCTGCCCAGAACTCAGACGTCACACACCATCGCAGCGTGCCGTAGCGCGAGAATCGGATCATCCCATGTCGGGATGAATTCATGAGCAACGAAGTCGTGGTAGCCGATTTCCAGCAGAGCCTGCATGACGGCCGGATAGTTGATCTCTTGATGCTCGTCGAGTTCACAGCGGCCAGGATTGCCGGCAGTGTGGATATGGCCGATGTAGTCCTGATGGAGGCGCAAGCGGCGAATGATATCGCCGTTCATGATGCTGACGTGGTAGATGTCGAAGAGCAGCTTGAAATTGGGGCTGCCGATGTTTTTGATGAGATCGACGCAAAAATCCACATCGTCACCAAAGTAGCCAGGGTGGCCCTTCATCGGGTGGGAGCTGTCGCGGGAGTTGAGGTGCTCCAAAACCAGCGTGACACCTTTCTTTTCGGCGAGCGGCAGCACATGCTTCCAGACATCCAGACATGAATGAATAGCCTTGTCACGGTCCATGCCGTCAAACTTCATGCCGGTGAAGGTGATGACCTTTTTACTACCGACATCGGCGGCGAGGTTGATGGAATCGGTGAGCTTGGTGACGACTTCATCGCGGAATTCGGGATTGCACGGTCCTTTGGAGAAGCCGTGGCTGCCGACGAGGGAGATGTCGAGGCCGAGCGCCTTCACATCGGGATAGTATTTGCTGTCGATGCCCTCCATGCCCACGAGACCGATGTCCTTGCAGTGCTTGGCCAGGACCATTGTGTCCATGGGTTTGAAGCACCAGCCCATGACGGTGTGCTTGATGCCATGGTTTTTGATGACGTAGGCAGGATCAGCTGCGGCTTTGCCGATGGATTGAGCGCAGAGGCGCGAAGCAGCGGTGGCAGCAAGCGCTGATGCGAAGAAATGGCGACGGTTCATGGTTGGTGAAGACAAACGCTGTCAGGATCACTTTCCTATGCAGAACGTGGAAAAGATGACATCGAGGATGCGCTCGACATCGACCTGTCCAATGACGTCACCTAAAGCCTGAAGTGCCTCTCGAATTTCGAGCGCGATGAATTCGGGAGCCTCATTGCCTTCGAGGGCCGCCCTGGCAGCCAGCAGGCACCCGGCGCTGCGCTCGAAGGCAGCCTTGTGCCGCGCATTGATCGCAATGGGGTGATCCGTAGCGAGTGGCCCCGCAGTGGCTATCACAGCACGAATGGCATCGCGCAGCGGTTCGATGCCCTCACCAGTAAGACAAGAGAGCGGAATGGCACCAGCCTCGCTGCTCCAGTCGGCGTGAATGCCGAGATCGCTTTTGTTCAGGATGAGAATACGGCGGCGGGCGAGTTCGGGCGAAAGCCTGAGCCTGCCGTTCTCACCTGGCAGACTGCCATCCACAACTTCAATGACGAGGTCGGCACGTTCCAGTTCGCGTTCAGTGCGCTGAATGCCCACGCGCTCGATGTCGTCACCGGCATCACGCAGGCCGGCAGTATCCACAAGGCGCAGCGGAATGCCGTGCACTTGGATGATCTCCTCAATGGTATCGCGGGTGGTGCCTGCCGTGGGGCTGACGATGGCGCGCTCAAAGCCCAGCAGGACATTGAGCAGGCTGCTCTTACCAACGTTGGGGGCCCCTGAGATGACCGTCCGGGCACCATGTCGCAGGATTCGGCCCTGTTCAGAAGTGGCAATGAGTTTTTGCGCACGCCCGAGCACGGCATCGATGCGACGTACTAGATCCGCCCCTGTTTCGGGCGAGATGTCCTCCTCGGGAAAATCAATGTAGGCCTCAATGTGGGCGAGCACAGGAATAATCTCCTGCTGCATCGCAGTAGCTTCGCGACCGATCGCACCGCCGAGCTGCTCATTGGCAGCACGGAGCGCGAGCGTGCTTTGTGCATGGATCAAATCCATCACGGCCTCGGCCTGCGTGAGGTCCATTTTGCCGTTTAGAAAAGCACGCTGAGTGAATTCTCCCGGATCAGCGGCACGTGCCCCACAGGCAAGCCAGCGGTCCAGAACACGCTGGGTGACAAGAACGCCACCATGACCGTGGAATTCGATGATGTCCTCGCCCGTGTAACTCGCCGGCCCCTTGAAGTAGAGCAGCAGTCCATGATCCAGCGCACCTCCGTCCGCGTCCACAACGGGAACAAGATGCGCCTGTCGTGGCGTGACATTCAAAGGCAATCGTGCGACTTGGGATGCGATTTGCAGCGCCTGCGGGCCGGAAATGCGCACCACACTGATCGCAGCCTCTCCCAAGGCGGTGGAAATAGCGGCGATGGTGTCGTTGAGCATTAGCGATGGTGAGAGGGGCACGGCAAAAGTTCAAGAAGCGTTCCGGGAACTTGCAACAAAAGACTTCTTCAGCGCTGAAGTCTTGCTCCTTGAATATGCAACGTTTAAGCTCGCTAGGTTTCCAACCCAATTCCCCAGTCACGCATGTTCACCCCTGCCATCCAAGACACCGCCATGGGCCCATGGGCGCCGAGGCATGTCTCGTGGCTGGAAATGGCCTTTTATTTTGGTGGCGCCCTGCTGGTGGCCGCCTTGGGAACTTGGTGGATACTCCACCGCGATGGAAAAATCGGGCTGGATGAACCGGATACACGGCGCAAACTGCATCCGAAGGCGATTTCACGGCTTGGCGGTGCCCCGATTTTCCTAGCTGTCAGTCTGGCCTCGTTGGTGGCTGGCTACATTGGCGGACTTGGCTGGACCCGCTGGCTGCCTGTAGCCATTTGCAATGCCTTGATATTCAGCGTGGGCTTCGTGGATGATCTCAAGCCTCTGGGGGCCAGGGTAAAACTGGTGGGCCAGATCGGCACGGCGTTAATTTTGTATGCCCTGGGCGTGTCGATCGACATTCTCAGCAACCCTTTCGGCGCAGGCGCGCTGACATTGGGATGGTGGAGCCTTCCGCTGACTCTGCTGTGGCTGGTCAGCATTCCAAACATCGTCAATCTGATTGATGGCATGGATGGGCTCGCGGGTGGTTTCGGCCTGTTTTTAAGCCTGACGCTCGCTTTCCTCGGTTATTACAGCGGCCAGCCTGATGTCTTGGTTGTCTCGCTGGCCATGGCGGGCGCACTGGCGGGCTTCTTGATCTTCAACCTCCCTCCTGCCAAGATTTTTTTGGGTGATGGCGGAGCTTATTTGATCGGGTTTTTTATCGCCTCAGTGTCCCTGTTCACCTCGAACAAAGGATCCATCATCGGCGCGCTGCTGGTCATCATCATTGCCCTCGGGGTGCCGATATTGGACACCCTGTTTGCCATCATTCGAAGAGCCATCCGGGGTGTTTCCATCTTCAACGCGGATGCCGAACACATCCATCATCGGTTGATTCTTCTTGGCTACAGCAAGGGGGGCGCACTTGCGGCCTTGTATGCCGTCTGCCTGGCTCTGAGCCTGGTGGGATTGAGCATCTTGATGATCAAGGGGATCGCGCTGCCAATGTTGGGTGCATTTTTGTTTTTGCTGGCACTGGGCACCGCCCGCTATCTGGGATACGTGCGAAGCTGGTCCAATTTCCGCACCCAGATCAACGAGACCATGGAGCGGCGCAGGCAGCGGGAATTTTTTCGGGCCTATGGTCGCGTACTGGACTTTGAGGTGGAACGCTGCGCGGATCTTCAAAGCTTTGCCATCATGTTTCAGCATGGACTGGAACGCATGGGATTGAGCATGCACGCCCGGCCCGGCAGCCAGCCAGAGGTATTTGCCTTGGGCGGCGGGATGAGTTTTACCATCCACCGTCCTCAGGACGACGTCGAGCTCAGCGAATGGCATCTGCGACTTGATGTGCTGGTGCCTGCGCTCGAACGCTGTCTGGAAAAATGGAAGGCTCTGCCCTCCAGCATTGAAATCGAATCTGCAGCAACTCCTCCCCATATTCCGCTCTCAGTCACGGCATGAAAAACAAGTCAGACCAGTTTGAAGAGGCCGTGGAAAAGATTCCACTGCTTGCCGGAGATGAAGCTGATGAGGTGGCCTCGCCATCTCGAATGGATGATGCACAGGAAGACGACTTCGAAGACGACGGCACGGCGGCTCAGGAGCGCAGCTATGATATCCCCGGCCCTGCATGGCAGGGATATGTCTTTGCTGCACTGCCCATTGTTGCCTGCATGTTCGGCGCGGGGCGCGAAACTTGGTCCAAAGGAGGCATCACCCTTCTGCTGGCCTTGGTGCTGATCTTCTTTGCTCCCAAGCGCAAACTGCCGCCGATAGCGTTGTTCGGCCTGCTCGGCGCATTGCTCGCTCCGCTGCTCTCGTTTCTGCCTGCCGATTGGTTGTTTAAGCCTCCTGCCTGGCAGACGGCCTTGGTCCAGGACTGGGACATCCATCTGTCTAAAAGCCTGACTCCACAGTCCGCCGTAACAATGGAGGCATGGCTCTTCTTTGCCACCTGCTGTGCCTGGCTCGCCTGGTGTCTGACACGTGGTTTTTCAGACCGCCAACGCCGGGCCATGATCCAAATCCTCACCTTTGGCGGAATCCTCCTTTGCGTGCTCTCAATCGTTGATGGAACCAAGTCGATCAGTATTTCTTGGTGGCCACGCAATCAGACAGAATGGGGCAATGCATTTGGCCCCTTTGCCAATCGCAATCACATCAGCAGCATCGCCGCCATGACCTGCGTGCTCTGTGCTGCGACCGCCTTTGATGCTCATAAGCGCAAATCCCGCTTGTGGATCCCTTGTTTGCTCGGGTTCCTGCCGCCGGTCATCTGCCTTTACATGAACAGTTCACGCGCAGGCCTGATCTTGCTGTTTCTTGGCATGACCACCTGGTTTGGCACTATTGCCATGCGCCGTGGGTTCTTTAAAAAACTGGCTGTTTCCACCTCTCTGGTCTTTATCATCTCCACCTTGCTGGTCATGTCCGGAGGAGACGTCTCCAAGCGGCTTACATCAGGAGGCCTTGCAGGTTTTGTCTCAGACAACAGTCGTGGCTCCTTGTTTGTGGAAAGCCTCAAGATGTCCCTTGATTCCCCTTGGACTGGCATTGGACTCGGAAATTTCGATGCTTTGTTCCCTCAATTTTCCGGCATGTCTGAGCACGTACGCCGCATCATCCATCCGGAAAGTGACCTGCTCTGGCTCCTGGCGGAAGGCGGATTACTGACACTCCTGCCCGCGCTGCTGGTGCTGTTTTGGATTTTTCGTTCCACCGGCCCCTGGTATGGCAAGAAAAAGAAGCGCAAATCAGGCATGCAGGATCGGCGTCTGCGCAATGCCGCCGCCATCGTCTTCGGTATCGGAGCCATCCACGGCCTGGGTGATGTGCCCAATCATGGTCTCGGGTATGCACTCTTCATGGCCCTGCTGGCGGGAATCGCGATTCGACCACGTAGGCTGCCAAACGCAGCCTCCTTGCCACAACGCCTGGCCTTCCGTCTGTGTGGAGTCATGCTGCTGGCACTTGGTGCGGCGTGGACGGCCATAGCACTGGGACATCCGGTTTTGCCGGGCACTAGTGCGGCGGAAGTCTTGCGAAGCCGTGCAGGTAAGCTGGCAGATTCCGGTTCTCCTGCGGGCGCGCTGCCGCTCATGAATCAAGCCATTGAAATGGTGCCGATGGATTTTCGCTACTACTACGAAAGGGCGTGTATGCGCCTTCGTCTCGGCCAGCCCAAGGAGGCTGCTTTGCTGGATTTTTCTCGCTCACGTGCGCTTGATCCGACTTACGCTTTGACCTGCTACACAGAAGGACTGTTCTGGCTCGACTACGAGCCTCAATATGCAGTCATCGGCTGGCGCGAATTCCTGCGCCGTTATCCGGAGGCAGCCCCCGGCGACTACGGCTATTACCGTCAAATGATCAGCTATTCCTACCAGCATCCCGAACTGCGTGAGCCACTTTGGACGCTGGCCACAACATCGGAATTAAAATTCGAGTTTCTGAGGAGTGTGCAGGCCCGGGATGAATTCGACCGCTGTTTGAGAAGCATCCTTGTTCAGCAACCAGATCTCAAAGGTTTGGATCCAGTGCATCGGGAGAACCTCTTCAGCATGTGGTATCAGTATGGCAATCAAGAGGCGCTCATCTCGGCTTTGGAAACCAACCTCAAATGGCGGGACGACGGCTGGCGCATTCTTGCGGAACACTACGCCCGCAATTCCGATTTCCAGCGCGCCTGTCAAACCGCCCTCCCCTACCTGCCCTCGGTCATTCGCACCTCCCCGGGAACCAGCACCGACATCCCGACCTTGGAGCGTGCCCTGCTTTTCAATCCAACCGATGCCCTACGCGGCATTGATTTATTTCAGGCACAAAAAGTCCAGGGAGATGTGGACGGGGCCCTGCGCACGCTGGAAAAAGTAGCCGCATTCCCCAATGCCCCTGCGTACGTCCGCCAGGAAATCGCCACTTTATACATGATGAAACAGGATTTTCGCCGTGCATGGGAAAACCTGCGGGACGCGATGCAAAAGCGCTAGGAAATGACGACTGCATCCTTTGCATGCCTGAAGCGGCTGGCATGACTAAAAGTACCCCGGTCATTCCATCGAACGCATTGCCTTTGTCCGCTAGCCCGTTATTCTAAGCCCCATGCCCGACACCGACATTGTGCCCCATATCGAACCGGCAACCATCGAAGACCTGCCTCAGTTGGTGGAACTCCTTCTTGCTTTGTTCAGTGAAGAAGAAGATTTCAAACCAGACCGCTCCAAGCAGGAGCACGGCCTGCGCCTCATTCTTGAGCAGCCCAACCGCGGCCGCATTTTTGTGCTGCGCACGGAACACAAGGTCATCGGCATGATCAATCTGCTCTTCACCATCAGCACCGCAGAAGGTGGTCTGGTGCTCATCATGGAAGACGTCATCGTGCATCCGCAGCACCGCCGTCAGGGCTACGGCGGACGACTGCTCGAACACGCCATCGAGTTTGCTCGGGAGAAGCGCTTCCGCCGCATCACCCTGCTTACAGACCGCATCAGCGCCGACTCGCAGTCCTTTTTCCAGCAGCACAACTTCCAGTTCTCCAAGATGATCCCGATGCGGCTCGTCTTTAACGATCTCTAAACCGGTCCGCCGTCATGCACCCGCTCCTCGCCTTCTTCCCCCGGTCCGAAGGCGGCACAGCCAGGGTGCCGCGTGAGTGGCTGGAAGCCTCCGACTGGGCCATGCTTTTCACGCTCGGCACGCTGCTCTTCCTGCTGAGTGCGTTTGCCATGTGGGCCTGGCTCATCTGGCGGCGCACTACCATGCCAGAGCCGCACATCAAACTGATCATGGAGCTCGAAGATGAATCTGCAGGCGAAGCCCGCACTACCACGCCCGTAGAGGCACCTGAAACGCGGGCTCCTTGGGAGCAAGCACCCGACTGGTGGAAGAAAGTGGACCTTTGAATCCTGCATGAGCGAGCATCGTTCTCTTTTTCACGGCTGGCGTGCGCGCACCCACTATCTCACGCGCAATCGTCGTTTCCTGCTGCGTACCGCAGCCAGCATCATCGCCACAGGAATGATCATCGCCTGTGTGATTGTGATCGGCAGCGTCAGGCAGGGAGAACCAAAACAGAGTCAGTCTGAACTCTCCGCCTTGAGCCGGGTGCATGAAGAGTTTCACCGCCTCCGGTATGAAACCACCCCGCAGCCACGCCAGTTCGCCCTCTGGCTGCGCATGCTTCTCGCACAGCTCCCTCAATTGATGGAAGAAAACGATGCGAGCGCGTTTCAATTCTTCACTCAGACAGGGAAACTTGGCGGTTATGCAGTGGCAGAGCTCATTCAGCAGCATGCCACCACGGATGCACCCGCCGGCTTGTTCCAGAGTTTTCTTGCCGCAGCGCTTGCTGGAGATCCCGCTGCGCTGCTGCAGCTGGAGCAAAACTCCCGTGCCTCGCCACCTGAAATGCTCGCAGCAGAGCTGCTCGGCAGCGTACAAAAACGCCGCAACAATATCCCGGCGGCCATGGCGGCGTTTTACACCGAGGGCCTTCACTTTGCGGATGCCACCACCTCGCGCGAAGAAGCCCTGCACCTGGCCGTGGCACAGCGTGACTTTAAGCTCCTGCGCACCATCGCCGCCCAGCCCGGCTGGATCGAGCATTGCCCTCCCCTGCTCCAGCACCATGCAGGCACTCTCCTCGGCGACGTCTGGATGCAGTGGCATGGCCTCATGCTTCACCGTCTCGATGAAATCCCCTATGGCATGCTCGGCCTCGCGCTCTTCGCAGCCGCTCTGTGGTATTTCATCCTGGTGCAGCACAGCGACCACGAACGCTGGCGCTGGGCGCGGCCCATCGTCGCCCTCATGGCCGGGGTGGCCAGCGTGTGGCCCACGCTCAGCATACTCGCCTATCAGGAGTTTTTTCAGGGCATGACCGCTGAGGCTCCCTTTCCTCACGATTTGATCTACTACATCGTGGGAGTCGGGCTGCGCGAGGAAGGCTGCAAGCTCATGCTCTTTGCGCTGTTCCTGCCATGGTTGATGTGGCGGCGCACTCCGGGTCTGGCACTGCTCACAGGTGCTTTTGTCGGGCTCGGGTTTTCGCTGGAGGAAAACATCGGCTACTACCAAAATTTCGGCGGCAGCATCGCCTGGACGCGTTTCCTCTCCGCCAACTTTCTCCATATCTCCCTCACCGGCATCTGTGCGCACAGTCTCTACCGCATGCTGCTCACCCGCTTCGCTCGTGCAGATGAATTCATCGCCACCTTCCTGCTGGCCGTCACTGCGCACGGTGCCTACGACTACCTCTCTCCCGGCAGGCTCGATGACAACGGCTGGCTCTCCATCATTGTGCTCATTCTCTGCGCAGCACGTTTCATTGATCTCCTCGGCGAAGAAACCCGCCCCGTGCATCTCACCATCTCACCACGGGCCGTCTTCATCTTTGGCTCCGCCGTTTTGATCGCCATTTCCCTCGTCCTTGGAGCCCTGAGCACGCACACCATGTCAGGCGTCGCCAAGGCCGGTCGGGAATGCCTCAGCATGGTTCCCATTGCTCTGCTGTACTGGCGGAAGTTTGAGCATACGTGAAACGTCGCGCGACAGGGTTGTGCTTTGCACTTCGTCATGATTCGCGCATTCTGCGCCATGACTTGGTTCGAACACAATTTCTGGACGGTAGTGCTGGCGACTACCTCGATCGTCGGTTCGGTCATTGCGCTGATCCATCTGCTTCTGCGGCACCACGACTACCGTTCTGCAGCATTTTGGACGGCACTGGTGGTCTTCACACCGCTGATCGGGCCGCTGCTGTACCTTTTGCTCGGCATCAATATTCTGCGTCGCAGCGGCCGTCGTTACCGCAGCGGCATCAATGAACCATGGCGCGATCCGGTGCCAGACCAGCCCCTGCCCATCTCAGCCAACGACAGCAGCACCATGCAGGAGCACCAGCAGCTCGCACGTACGCTGGACCGTATCTCACGCTTCAGCTACGCGCTGGGAAATCACCTCGATATCCTGCACAATGGTGACGAAGCGATGCCACGCATGCTGGAGGCGATCCGTGGTGCTCGGCAAAGCATCACACTGGCCAGCTACATCTTTGAGGCCACCGGCATCGGTGCTGACTTCGTGACCGAGCTCTCCCTGGCGGTGAAGCGCGGCGTGCAAGTGCGTGTCATGGTGGATGACGCAGGCACGCGCTACTCCAGGCCACCCGTGGTGGAGGCGCTGACGCAGGCCGGAGTGACTGCTCGCCGCTTCATGCCCAGCCGGATGCTCCTGCGCCTGATCACGATGAACCTGCGCAATCACCGCAAGATCCTGGTGGTGGACGGTCAGACTGCCTTCACCGGCGGGATGAACATCCGCGAAGGCAACATGATCGCCCGCAAGCCTCCGCACCCCGTGCACGATCTCCACTTTCAAGTCACCGGCCCCTGCGTCGCGCAAATTCAGCGCGTCTTTGCTGAAGACTGGGCCTTTTGCACCAACGAAACGCTGGACGGCCCCCTCTGGTTCCCCGACCTCACTGCCACGGGCAGCACCAGCGCCATCGGCATCGTCGATGGTCCCGACGAAGACATGGAGGTGATGCCTGCGGCATTTTTTGCCGCGCTCAATGCCGCCCGTGAGGAAGTGAAGATCGCCACCCCCTACTTTCTGCCCAATGCAGTGCTCATAGCGGCGCTGCGGTTGTGCGCGGTGCGTGGCGTGAAGGTGACGATCCTCACTCCGGCGGAGAACAACATCCCATTTGTGGGATGGGCCGCACAGACCTTGTATCCTGACCTGCTGTCGATGGGATGTCGCATCTTTGAATCCGCCCCTCCGTTTGATCACTCCAAATTGTTCCTCATTGACGGCGTATGGTCCTTCCTTGGCTCCACCAACTGGGATCCACGCAGCCTGCGCCTGAATTTTGAATTCAACCTCGCCTGCCACGGGGCTGAACTTTGCCAGCGGCTCGCCGGAGAGATGGACGCCAAACTGGCTCACAGCCGTGAAATCACACACGAGATGCTGGAAAATGCGCCGTTCTTGCATCGCTTGCGCAGCGGCTTTGCGCGCCTGTTCATTCCGGCGCTGTAAGAACTTTTGCATCTTTTGGCAAAACCAACCGTATCTAGCAACGTTGTACGCTTCAACCTGCCATGATGCCTCCCGGATTTTCGCCATACCTTCTCTGCTGCAGTTGCTGCCGCAGCATGGCACCATCGCTTTTTTTCGGGAATAAACCCGCGGGCTCCAGCATCTCACCTGAACGCATGACGTCATCATACTCCTGACCTGAAACCTTTGCCCCGGCAGACGGGGCCGCTGCCGCGCACAGTCCAACGCGCACCTCTTAACTCAAACCATCCAGATCCAATCATGAAGAAACTCATCGCACTCGTCTTCGCCCTCGTCGCCTCCGCCGGTTTCGCTGCCGAATTCCCAGACATCAGCATTGCCGATCTCAAGCAGGCCATCGCCGACAAGAAGGTCACCGTCATCGACGTGAACGGTGCCGCCTCCTACAAAGCCGGCCATGTGCCAACCGCCATCGACTTCGCAACCCAAGGCTCCGAACTCGCCACAGCTCTGCCTGCTGACAAAGGCGCCCTCGTCGTCGCCTATTGCGGTGGTCCTGCCTGCAACGCCTACAAGGCCGCAGCCAACAAGGCCAGCGAACTCGGCTACACCAACGTGAAGCATCTCTCCGCCGGCATCTCCGGCTGGAAAGCCGCTAAAGAGCCCCTCGAGAAGTAATCTTCCTCGGAGACTCATCAGCCGGGTGTGCGGGAACCAGTCCTGCCACCCGGTTTTTTTATGCCCGCAGCCTACAGGCTCAAGCCGGCGACCACGCTTCCATCGCCAGACTCGCCGCACCAAGCGCCCCGGCGTTATCACCCAGCGTCGAAGGCACCACCTTCAATCCGGCATCACGCAACGCGGGCATCAGAGCACACGCCGAATCTGTGATCGAATGGCAGAAGCGCTCCCCCAGCATCGTCAGCGGTCCGTGCAGGACGAAGACACCGGTGTTGATGATCAAATGCAGCAAGCCAATCACGCGTGCATAGTCCTCGCACACCGCGTCCCATTCCGGCCCTGCCGACTCCGCCAATGCGGCAAGACCTGTGCGTAGATCTTCAGGCAGCATGGCCCGCTCACCCACTCCTGCCAGCCGCCGCCATGTCGCCGGAGCGCTCAGCGCATGGTGCAGTTCCTGCCCACCACTTGCCGCAGCCATCAACGGCCACGGCCAGCGCCCCACTTCCCCGGCCGCATGATGCGCACCTTCGACCACTCGGCCGTCCTGAACCATGGCGATGCCAAAGCCACTGCGAGGTCCGAGGATCACATAATCGTTCAAACCATGTCCAATACCAAACCAGCGCTCCGCCAGTGCAATCGCCCGCATATTGTTCTGCAGTATGACCGGAACTTTCAGCCTGGAACCAATTCTCTCGACCAGCGGCACCTGCTTCCAATCCTGAATGAACGCATAATACAATCCCAAACCGGCCTGCGCATCCACCAACCCAGGAACACCAATTCCAACTGAAAGCAGCGGGCCTTGCATCGCCACAGACAGCTTGGCCACACAGGCGAGAATCGAATTGATCACCTGGTCTGCCATCACATCTGCTGGCAGGAGCAGTTCCTCGGTCATCTTCAGGCCACCGGAAAAATCCACACCTACAGCCTGAATGCGCTGGGCATTGAATTCCACTCCAGCAAACCAGCCCGCCTCCGCTTGCGTGCTCAAACTACGCCGGGGTCGTCCCATCGGTCCCTGGTTCAACCCCGATTCGTTCAGATATTTCTCGGCGATCAGGTGATCGACATACAACCCGGTAGTTGAAGGCGAGATTCCCAGCGCCTTGGCCAGAGTTGTGCGCGAGGTCGCACGCCCGCTGCGAACCTGCAGCACTGCGGCCCCGAGCGTTTCACGTTGGACAATAGGATTTTTTCGCATTCGAATAAAAAGCCTGTTGATCTCTTGGTGTCCAGCAGGATCAATGCATTCCCCTCAACATTCTTTTCATGAGTGACTTACCCATTCGCACCCCTGATCGCAAGTGTGAAGTCGCCTGGTTTTCGGCTCTCTGCTCCGACGATTACGAATTCCTCGGCATCCCGGATGGCTCCATCCGCTCCAATTTCGAACATTGCAGCGACATTGTAAAAAAGGCCGACGCCCTCGGCTACCAGAACATTCTCCTCCCCTCCGGCTGGATCGCCGGGCAGGACGCCCTGGCCTTTGCCTCCGCCATGGCCCCGCTTACCACCCAGATCAACCAGCTCGTCGCCCTTCGCATGGGGGAAGTTTGGCCCCCCATGCTCGCCCGCGCACTCGCCACCGTCGATCACATCGCCAAAGGCAGGCTGTGCATCAACATCATCTCCTCTGACATGCCCGGCATGAAAGAGAGCAATGAAGTCCGCTACGCCCGTGCCAGCGAGATCATCCAGATCCTGCAAGGTCTGTGGCACACCGACGGCCCGTTTGAATGGAAGGGCGACTTCTACAACATCAGCCTGCCCACCACCGAACCCGCCAAGCCCTTCCAGCAAAACGGCGGCCCCTTGTTCTACTTCGGCGGCATCTCGCCAGCGGCGCAGGATTTGTGCGCCAAGCACTGCGACGTCTTTCTCATGTGGCCTGAGACCGAGGACCGCATCGCCGAAACCATGCGCGTCATGTCCGAAAAGGCAGCCTCATACGGTCGCAAGATCGACTTCGGCTTCCGTGCGCATGTCATCGTGCGTGAAACCGAAGCCGAAGCCCACGCCGCAGCCGATCGGCTCATTTCCAAACTCACCGCTGAAAAAGGAGCCGAGATCAAAGCCCGTTCCCAGGACAGCCAAAGCGCCGGAGTGAAGCGCCAGGACGAACTCCGCGCACAAAGCGCCGACCTCTACCTCGAACCGCATCTCTGGAGCGGCATCGGCCTCGCGCGCAGCGGCTGCGCCAGCGCCATCGTCGGAAACCCCGCTCAGGTACTCACCAAGCTCAACCGCTACATGGACATGGGCATGCGCGCCTTCATCCTCAGCGGCTACCCGCACCTCGATGAATGTGATCTCTTCGCCAAACATGTTCTGCCGCACCTCCCATCATGCCGCCTGAATGAAGTGCAGGGCCGCCGCGTTCCAGATCCCGTCACCCCACTCACCACTGCACCGCGTCATTGACATGCCTTCGCCCGTTCGCTTCGCTCTCGCCGGCTTTGGTGCCTGGGGCAAATTCCACGCCCAATCCATCGCGGGAAATCCTGATGCCCGGCTCGCCGCCATCACCGCACCTTCAGAAGCCTCTCGTGACGAAGCTCGGCAACTCTACCCCGAAGCCCTGATCTTTGCCGACTGCCTCGACATGATCGCCCAGGCCGAGTTTGACATCATCGACATCGTCTCCCCGAGCCACACGCATCGTGAGATCGCCCTCGCCGCCATGTCTAAAGGCAAACACGTGCTGCTGGAGAAGCCCATGGCCATCACGCTCGACGACTGCAAAGCCATCGTCGCCGGAGCACGACAATATGGTGTACATCTCGCCGTCGGGCACGAACTCCGACTTTCCAGCCAGTGGGGCGAAATCAAAAACATCATCGAACGCGGCACCATCGGCGATCCGCAGTACGTCCTCGTCGAACTCTCCCGCAAACCCTACCGCCAGGGAGCCAGCGGCTGGCGCTATGATCAGAACCGCGTCGGCAGTTGGGTGCTCGAAGAGCCCATCCATTTCTTCGACCTCGCCCGCTGGTATCTCGAAAGCAGCGGAGATCCCGTGGAACTTCACGCCTACGCCAACTCCCGTGACCCGCAGCGTCCTACGCTGTTCGACAACTTCAGCGCCATGTTCAAATACGCCAACGGCAGCTACGCCGTCGTGTCGCAAACACTCGCCGCCTTCGAACATCATCAAACCGTCAAAGTCAGCGGCACCAAAGGCGCGCTCTGGGCCGCATGGAGCGGCGCGCTCGATCGCACCCTCGAACCCGAATACTTCCTCAAAGTCTTCGACGGTGAAAACCTCGAAACCGTGAAGCTCGAAAAACACAGCGGCGAAGTCTTCGAACTCCGCGAAGAAATCGCCCAGTGCATCAACATGGTCCGCACTGGCAAACCACCCATCGCCACCGGCCTCGACGGCCTCTGGTCCGCCGGCCTCTGCCTCGTCGCCGAAGAATCCATCCGCCAGAACAAGCCCCTGCCCGTGGGTGAGCTGCTGAAATTTTAAGATGCACATTTGAGGGTAGATATTTCATTCGCTGTCGTTCTTCCCAGCAGAACCGCGCCCAAATGAAAATCACCCTCCTTCTCGCCACCCTTTGCCTGCCCATTGTTCATGCGGACGATCTGCTGCCACCGATCACCCAGGGGCAGCGCGTCGCCACCTGCGGACACAGCTTTCATGTCTTCACCTACAAGCAGGTCAATGAGATCGCGAAGTATGCCGGGCTGGATCACCAACCAGTCGGAATATCAAGCATCGGCGGCTCCACAGTGCAGAAGCATTGGGACGTGCCCGAAGATAAGAGTGCGGTGAAGCAGGTGCTGAAAACCGGCAAGGTGGACGTCCTCACCCTCTCCCCCATCTGGCTGCCAGATGATGCCATCGAGCAGTTCGTGAAGCTCGGCATCGAGCACAATCCAGCGCTGCGCATCACCGTCCAGGAATACTGGATGCCAAACGACGAATACAACCCGGTGTACCCGCTCGACACGAAAAAGGAGGTCGACCACAACGCCACCGACCTCGCCAAACTCCGTGATGCGACCATGCGCTATGCCAAGGACATCGAAGACCTCGTGCGCGGCATCAATCTGCACCTGGGCAAAGACTCCGTCGTAGTCGTACCCGTCGGCATGGCCTCCGTGACGCTGCGCGAAAAAATCGTCAAAGGCGAAGCACCCGGATTGAAAACACAGGCCGAACTCTTCCGCGACACCTGGGGCCATGGGCTGGCCCCACTACAAATCCTCTCCAGCTACTGCCACTTCGCCGTCATCTATCGCCGCAGCCCCGTGGGCCTTCCAGTGCCAACCGCCTTCAAAGCCCTCAAAGACATGAGCGATGAAGACAAAGCCAAGCTCAACAAGCTGCTGCAGGAGATCGCCTGGGACACCGTCACTCATCATCCCCTCACCGGCCTGATGAAACCCGTGGCAGCCAAATAGCGCGACCCACGGTGCTTTTGACAGCCCGCCTCCTTTCGCAGCGTAATGCAACGCCCGCATGAACATCCACGCCCTCCTGCTTACCTCCGCGCTTGTCGCCACCCCCCTCATCGCCGCCGACTGGCCAGCCTGGCGCGGCCCCACGATGGATGGTCATGCAGCAACTGGGCAAAAGCTCCCACTGAAGTGGAACGAAGGCGAAAACGTTCTATGGAAGGCCGAGGTACGTGGTCGTGGCCATGGCTCACCAACCATGGTGGCAGACCAAGTCTATCTCGCGACAGCTGACATGGAAACCGAAGAGCAACTCGTGCTCTGCTATGACCGTGCCACAGGAAAGAAGCAATGGGAAGCCGTCGTGCATCGTGGCAACCTCAACACCAAAGGACACAAAATCTCCTCTCAGGCCTCGTCGGATGTCGTGAGCGATGGCGAGCGGTTGTTTGTCAACTTCCTCAACAACGGCGCCATTTTCACCACCGCACTCGATTTCTCCGGCAAGCAACTCTGGCAGCGCCGCGTGTGCGACTTCCAGGTGCATCAAGGTTTTGGCTCATCCCCAGTCGTTTATCAGTCAGTCGTACTCGTGTCAGCAGATCATCGCGGGGGCGGCAAGATGTCAGGCCTCAACAAACTCACCGGTGAGATCGTCTGGCAGCAGGACCGCCCGCCCGTGGCAAACTATGCCACTCCCGCCGTCGTCAACGCCGCAGGCAAAACACAGGCCGTTCTCGCAGGCTGCAACAAGGTGGAAAGCTTTGATCCCCTCACCGGCAAAAAGTTTTGGAGCATCGACGGCAGCACGGAGGAAACCGTTGTCACTGCGGTGACAGATGGCAGCCGCATCTTCCTCGGCGGTGGCTATCCGAAGACTCACACGATGGCTGTCGAGGCCGATGGCTCTGGCAAAATCGCCTGGGAGAACGTCACACGAACCTATGTACCGTCCATGATCGTGAAGAACGGCCATGTCTTCGCGGTGGGAGACGGCGGACGCGCTGCCTGCTGGAAATCCGCCACCGGTGAAGAGCTGTGGTCGGAGAAAGTGGACCGCGAGTTTTACGGATCTCCCATCATGGCCGATTCGCGCATTTATGTGACGAGCAAAGGCGGTGTCACCTCCGTCTTCGAGGCCACCCCAGAGAAGTTCACCCTGCTGTCGCAAAACCAGCTTGGAGACGAATCCTTCAGCACTCCCGCCATCTGCGACAACCGCATCTACCTCCGCTCCGCCAAGACCAGCCCCACCCGCCAGGAATATCTCTGGTGCATAGGCGAGCCAGGAAAGTGATCACCTGATCTGCCCTCCGCCTGAGATTGCGCATTTTTTAGGGCCGCAAAATAAGTTTGACCGTCAGGCGCAATTCTTTACATACCAACCGGTCTGTATGTCAAAAAAAGCCACCAGCACCAAGCGTGAACGCGATCCCGCCGCAACCCGGCAGCGGTTGATCGACGCCACAGTTCGCCTCATGCTACAGCAAGGCTTCTCCGGCACCTCAGTAGATCAGATTTGCAAAGCCGCCGGCATGACCAAAGGCGGTTTCTTCCATCACTTCGAAAACAAGGAGGCCCTCGGCACAGCAGCCGTCGAGTGGTGGGGCCAGATGGGCACCGCCCTCTATGCCGAAGCATGGAAGGACACCACGCTCGATCCGCTGGAGCAGCTGCACCGCATGTTTGATATCATGGTCGGCTTCACCCGGCGTCCGGATGAAGCAGCCTGCGTCTGCATGGTGGGCATGATGTCTCAGGAAATGTCCGCCACGAATCCGGCCTTTCAGGCCGCATGCGAGAAGGAGCTAAATCTCTGGACGGCCAACGTCGCCAGAATGCTCACCGCCGCGAAGAAACGGCACAAGCCAAAGTCGAAGTTTGACCCAGTGCAGGTGGCATGGTTTCTTAACAGCCTGTGGCAGGGCTCCATGCTAGTCGGCAAGACCTGCCGCTCTCAGGAACTGATTCGTCACAATCTGAAGCTGGCCCGCAACTACGTTGACGGCCTGTTTCAGACGAACTGAATCCCATATGTCGACACTGCATGAACGAAACGGCAATGCCAATCGACCCCACCAGCGCCCAGTTTGCCACTGAGCATTTCTTTCGGCATGAGTCGGCGCGCTTGGTGGCCACACTCGCGGGTCAGTTCGGCGCGCAGCGGCTGCAGTGGGTGGAGGACGTGGTGCAGGAGGCGCTCGTACGTGCGCTGCAGACCTGGCCGTATCGCGGCGTGCCGGACAATCCAGCCGCCTGGCTGACACAAACCGCACGCCATCTTGCTCTGGATCAACTGCGCCGTGAGCAACGCTGGAACGAGCGTGAGGAAGGCATCTCCGCAGAGCAGGCTCGCTGGATGGCCGTGCCGGTGGACAAAGCGCCAAGTGATGATGCCCATCTGCGTGACGACACCCTGCGGCTGATGTTTGTGTGCTGCCACCCGCAGCTGTCCGCCGAGGCGCAGATCGCGCTGGCCCTGCGAACTTTGTGCGGCCTCAGCCCGGCGGAGATCGCAGCGGCGTTTGTCACCAGCGAGGCCGCGATCTCGAAGCGGCTCGTGCGCGCACGGCAGCGCATTCGCGAACTGGCGCTGCCCTTTGAACTGCCCGAGGCACATGAACTCCCGCAGCGCCTCGATGCCGTGCTGGCCTCCCTCTATCTGCTGTTCAATGAAGGCTACAAGGCCAGCAGTGGTGAACATCTGGTGCGCTCCGACCTCTGCCATGAGGCGATCCGGCTCACCGAACTGCTGGCCACACATCCCGCCACCGGCCAGCAGCAATGCCACGCCCTTCTGGCGCTCATGCTCCTGAGCGCTTCGCGTCTTCCTGCCCGCACCGATGATGCAGGCGGCATCCTCCGTCTGCATGAGCAGGACCGGAGCCTATGGGATCAATCTCTCATCCATCGCGGAATCCAGCATCTGCAGCTCTCCGCACGGGGCGACACGCTCACGCAGTATCATCTGGAGGCCGGCATCGCCGCATGTCACAGCACAGCAGCGAACCACGCGGCCACCAATTGGGCGCGGATTCTCACCCTCTATGATCAGCTCGTGCAGCTCACGCCCTCACCCGTGGTGGCCTTGAACCGTGCCATCGCCGTGGGGCGCGTGCATGGCGCGCAGTGCGGACTGGAGGCGCTGGCCGCAGTTCAGGGCCTGGAGGGCTACCTCTCCCTGCACGCCGCACTGGGCACCTTTGCCGCCGAGCTACACCAGCCCCAGGCAGCCGCCGCCCATTACCGCAGGGCACTCGCCCTCGCCACACTGCCATCGGAACGCAGCTTTTTTGAGCTCCAGATCGCCTCATGTGAAACCGCTTCGCCAGCCAATGCGATAAAATGAAAAAACTTTTGTCCCCTTGTCCTTTTTCGCCCAGCCCATTCGTCGTCCCTTTGAAACCTCGACATTCCCCCTTCTGAAAGCCTGCTCCCTCTATCGCCATGAACACTGAAACTCCCCTCCATGACTACCTCGTCCTCTCGCGCGGCCATTGGGACAAGGACAAGCCCAAGGAGCAGATCGACACGGCCATCACAGATTTTTATTCCTGGCTGAATCACCACATCGAAGCAGGCAGAATGCGTACAGGCAGCCGCCTCGGTATGGACCACGCCTCCGTCTCAAAGGCAGGCGTCATCACCGACGGCCCCTTCGGCGAGGCCAAGGAAGTCGTGGGCGGATACTGGTTTGTCAGCGCAGCCAGCCTGCGCGAAGCCGCCGACCTGCTGTCTCACAGCCCCACGCTTCCCTGCGGCCTCCATTACGAAGTCCGTCCGCTCGATCCCCTGCTTTGCACGGCCTCTAATCTCACCAACGAAACCCCACCCGCATGAGTCTCCAAAACCCCACTGATGAATATCTGCTGCTCATTCGAGGCACTCACTGGAACCACGGCATGTCCCCTTCTGAACTTCAGCATGTGATGACCGACTTTTACGCCTGGGTGGATCGCCTGGACAAGGCGGGCATCCATCGCGGTGCCCAGCCCCTGATGGAAGAGGGCAAGCTCATCTCCGGCCCGAAGGGAGCGAGCGTGACCGACGGCGTCTTTGCCGAGTCCAAAGAAGCCATCGCCGGTTACTTCCGCATCGCCGTGGGCAGCATGGACGAAGCAGTGCGCATCGCCCAGGAGTGCCCCATCCTCCAATACGGTGCCACCATCGAAGTCCGCCCCATCGCCGACCTCTGCCTTCCGATGGCCGAGGTGAAAGCCTCCCTTTAGGAATGATCTCACCACAACCACACACACCACCATGAGCACACTCGCCTACCCATCCTTCAGCCCTTACATTACCGTCCATGATGCCACCAAGGCCATCGCCTTTTATCACGCGGCCTTTGGCGCAACCGAACGCTTCCGTCTCGCCGATGCCTCGTCCGGCAAGATCGGCCATGCCGAGCTCGATCTCCAAGGCAGCCTGCTCATGCTTTCAGATGAAAATCCCGCCTGGAACAAGTCCCCTCAAACTCTCGGCGGCACACCCGTGAAATTCTGCCTCATGGTTGAAAACGCAGATGCCGCCATTGAAAAGGCCGTCGCCGCCGGTGCAACACCGCTCATGCCTGCCAGCGATCAATTCTACGGCTTCCGCAGCGGCTCCGTGCGCGACCCATTCGGCCATGAATGGATGCTCCAGCACGAGATTGAAAAAGTATCTCCCGAAGAAATGCAGAAGCGCTGGGATGCCATGCTCGGAAAATGCCAGCCTCCCAAAGACCAGTAATCCCTCACCTCATTTTATAACTCCGCACTCACCACACACCATGATCAAAAAAATCCTCCTCGGCCTCGTCGCCATCATTGCCGTCATCTGCATCATCGCCTCCTTCCAGTCCGATGACATGAACATCACCCGCTCCGCCACCACCACGGCGAGCCCTGAGACGGTCTTCAAAGTGGTGAACGACTTCCGCCAGTGGGATGCATGGTCGCCTTGGTCAAAGCTGGACCCCACGATGAAGAAATCCCTCGAAGGCCCGCCTGAAGGCGTGGGCGCCATCTACAAGTGGTCCGGCAACAACGAAGTGGGCGAAGGCAGCACCACTCTGGTGGAGAGCAAGCCCAATGAGAAAGTCGGCATGAAGCTGGCATTTGTGCATCCCTTTGCTGGCACCAGCGATGTCCAGTTCATCTTCACACCCGAAGGCACCGGCACCAAGATCACCTGGGCCATGCAGAGCAAGAAGCCCTTCATCGGCAAGATCATGGGCATGTTCATGGACTGCGAAAAAATGTGCGGCGACCAGTTCCTCGAAGGCCTCGCCAATTTGAAAAAGGTCGCTGAAGCCGCCCCGAAAGCCTGACCTGCAACCGCCATGCTCGACCAGCCCACAGCACCCATTCTCACTGAGGCTCAGATCGCCGCCGTGATCCACATCACCGTGCCTCGTGATCAGATTCAGCAAGTGATGGGACCCGCCATTCAAGAAGTCATCGCTGCTGCTGCCGCACAAGTCATCGGCCCCAAAGGGCCGGTGTTTGCACACCACTTCGGCATGACACCCGGCATCTTCAATTTCGAAGTTGGCGTGCCTGTGTCCAGCGCGGTGCAGCCCGTGGGCCGGGTGAAGCCGGGAGAAATCCCCGGCACCAACATCGTGCGCACCGTTTACACCGGTCCGTATGAGGGACTCGGCCAGGCCTGGGGAGACTTCCAGGACATCATCGAAGCCCAAGGCCACACACTCGGGCCGAATCTGTGGGAGCGCTACCTCTCCGGCCCGGAGAGCAGTGAAGACTCCGCCACCTTTCGCACCGAGCTAAATCAAACCATCATACCATGAACAACCACCCCATCGTCTCCCAAGAGGAATGGCTGGAAGCGCGCCGTGCGCTGCTGACCAAAGAAAAAGCTCAGATGTCCGCGAACGACGAACTGGCACGGCAGCGCCGCGAACTGCCTTGGGTGCAGATCACCAAGCCCTACCTCTTTTACACGCCCACCGGCAAGGCCTCACTGGCCGATCTGTTCGATGGCCGCAGCCAGTTGTTCCTCTATCACTTCATGTTTGGTCCCGATTGGGAGGAAGGCTGCCCCGGCTGCTCATTCCTGTGCGATCACGTGGACGGAGCTCGCCAGCATTTTGAACACCATGATCTCTCCTTCGTGGCGGTGTCGCGCGGCCCCATCGACAAATTGGAGGCTTACCGCAAGCGCATGGACTGGAAGTTCCGCTGGGTCTCTGCTGAGCACACAGACTTCAACTACGACTTCCACATCTCCTTCCCTCCAGAGCGCGTGCAGGACGGCAAGATCACCTACAACTTCACAACGCAAGACTACAGCCCGGATTCCGAAGAACTGCCCGGCTTCAGCGTCTTCTACAAAGACGCGGAAGGGCAGATCTTCCACACCTACTCCTCCTTCAGCCGTGGCGGTGAGGCACTGCTCGGCGCATACCAATTCATCGACCAGACACCGAAGGGCCGCATGGAAAGTGTGAATGGCAATCTCATGGATTGGGTGCGGCGCCATGACCGCTATGAGAATGACGGCCGCGCAGCCGACAAAGAATGCTGCGGCTGCAATTCAACCGCAAAAGCCGCATGAGCAATGCTGCCTGCCATTGCTCCCGTGGGAAAAAGCTGCGCGCTGTGAAAAACAGCGCCCGCTGGATCATCCCCGGAGTCCTGCTGGCTCTCCTGCCTAAGTGCCCGCTGTGTCTCGCGGCATGGCTGAGTCTGGTGCTCGGCATCGGCATCTCCTCTTCAACCGCCAGCGTGCTGCATGCCACGCTCCTCACCTTCTGCCTGTTTTTCTGCACCCTTTTTCTCGTCCGTCACATCTATCTTCTCCGTCATCCACGAATCCCTTAGCACCTGCTCGCCATGCCCCTTCCCGCCCCCATCGAATCCCCTCTTTCCGAACGCGAACTCGTCCTCGTGCGTGAAACCGACGTTCCCGCAGCCAAACTTTACGCCGGTTGGACGCAGCCTGATCTGCTCGTCCAGTGGTTCACACCCAAGCCCTGGACCACCACAGCCTGCGAGATCGACCTCCGCCCTGGCGGCACCTGCAAAACCACCATGCGCAGCCCTGAAGGCGATGAATTCCCCAATGTCGGTATCTACCTCGAAGTCGTGCCGAACGAGAAGCTCGTCTTCACCGACGCCTATCTGCCGAATTGGGAGCCCAACCCCAATCACTTCTTCACCGCCGTCCTTACCTGGGAGGCGCTACCCGATGGCAAAACCCGCTTCACCGCCCGCGCCCGCCACTGGACCAAGGAAGCCTGCGAAAAACACGCCGCCATGGGCTTCATCGAAGGCTGGGGCAAGGCGTTTGATCAACTCGTTGAACTCATGAGCAAGTAACCTTCAACCCACCTCACCACCATGGCCCGAGTCAGCACCTACCTCAATTTCCCGCGCAACACCGAAGAAGCGTTCGCCTTCTACAAGTCGGTTTTCAAAACCGAATATGTGTGTCCCATCGCCCGCTTTGGCGATATCCCCGCCAGTCCAGACTGCCCACCTCCCGCAGAGACCGACAAGAATCTCATCATTCACATCGCCCTGCCTACTCTCGGCGACCACGTCATCATGGGCACCGATTCGCCCGAGTCGATGGGCTTCGACTGCAAGCCGGGCAACAACATGCACATCAATCTCGAACCCGACACCCGCGAAGAAGCCGACCAGCTTTTCAATGCACTCTCTGCAGATGGCAAAGTCGAGATGCCCATCCAGGATATGTTCTGGGGTGCCTACTTCGGCTCCTTCTCCGACAAGTTCGGCATCCACTGGATGATCAACTGCATGCAACCCAGAGCCTAACTAGTTATGTCCCCGTCCTATATCCAACCCTACCTCTTCTTCGGCGGTCGCTGTGAAGAAGCCCTCGAGTTCTACAAAACCGCCATCGGTGCTGAAGTTGAGATGTTAATGCGCTACAGCGACAGTCCAGATCCCATGCCACCAGACATGCTGCCTGAAGGCTATGAAAGCAAAGTCATGCACGCCAGCTTCAAAATCGGCAGCAGCGTGATCCTCGCCTCCGACGGCTGCGGTGGTGAGGAGAGCAAAGGCTTTCGCGGCTTCTCACTGTCTCTCGCTCTGCCAACAGAAGAGGAGACAGAAGGAGCCTTCAATGCCTTGGCCGAAGGCGGCGCTATCAACATGCCCTTGGGCAAGACCTTCTGGTCGCCACGCTTTGGCATGCTGCAGGACAAATTTGGCATGGGCTGGATGGTCACCGTGGCTCCCATCAAGGATACCAATCCCGCCTGAATTCCACCATCTCCCCGCCATGCAAAAAATCAGCCCGTTCCTATGGTTCAATGACAATGCCGAGGAGGCCGTGGACTTTTATCTCTCCATATTCAAGGACGGCAAAATCCTGCGCAAAACCCGCTACGCAGAGGTGCCGTCTGAGGACAGACCACCCTGCCCTCCCGTCGGCACGGTGATGACGGTGGAGTTTGAACTCTTCGGCCAGAAATACACGGCTCTGAATGGCAGTCCCATTTTCACCTTCAATGAAGCCATCTCCTTCATGGTGTCCTGTGAGTCGCAGGAAGAGTTAGACCGTTACTGGGATGCGCTACTCGCCGATGGCGGCACGCCTGTCCAATGCGGCTGGCTCAAGGACAAATTCGGCGTCACCTGGCAGGTCGTTCCCACGGTGCTGACGGATCTCATCTCCTCGCCCGATCCCGCCGTATGCTCTCGTGTCACCCAGGCCATGCTGAAGATGATGAAGCTCGACATCGCTGCCCTCCAGCAAGCAGCTCATTCAGGACAAACACATCCCCAATCCATGATCCATACTCAAGATCCGGCCTCCGAGATCATCAGCACCCGCGTCTTCGATGTAAGCCGCGACCGGCTCTTCGCAGCCTTCAGCGATCCCCAGCAGCTCGCGCAATGGTGGGGCCCCAAGGGCTTCACCAACACCTTCGATGAATTCGACTTCCGCCCCGGAGGCGACTGGAAATTCACCATGCACGGACCCGACGGCAAGGACTACGCCAATCACACCCGCTTCATCGAAATCGTGCCTGCCGAGCGCATCGTCTATGAACATGTCGCCCCTCACTTCCGCATGACCATCACCCTCGCCGATGCCGGAGCCGGCACCCACATGATCTGGTGCATGGGCTTCGAAAGCGCCGAAGTCTGCGAACGCTTCAAGCCCATCTGCATTCCAGCCAACGAAGAAAACTTTGACCGTCTCGCAGCCCAATTCAGTTAAGCAAAATTCAACCTTTCCAGATTCCATCCTCTGCCATGAAATACGCCCCACTCGCCGCATCCATCCTCGTCGGACTTCTCTTCGTGATGTCCGCCATCACCGTCCTGTTCAATCTCGTGCCGATGCCCGAGCTGCCCAAGGACACCCCCATCTCTCACTTCATGGCCGCCTTCGGTCCCACGGGTTACATGAAGTTCGTGAAGGTGATCGAGCTTCTCGGCGGCATTCTCCTCATCATTCCCAAGACACGGAATCTCGGCCTGCTCTGCCTCGGCCCCATCATCGTCAACATCCTCGCCTTCCACCACTTCGTGGCTGGTGATGGTGCCTTCCAGCCCATGCTCATCGTCATCTCGCTCCTTGCCCTCTTTCTGCTTTGGTCAGAACGCAAGGCCTGGGCTGGGCTGCTCCGCTGAGTGGCAGACTGATGAAAGGTTGTGTGGTTAGGCGCGGTTCACAGAGGTGTCCCGCCAACCACGCATGCCAACCACCTCCCCCAAATGGTACTCCACCGTCACACGCTACCAATGGCTGGTCTTGCTCGTCGCTTCACTCGGCTGGGTCTTCGATGCGTTTGAAGGTCAGATCTACAATCTGACACGGGCAGACATGCTGCCGGAACTGCTGCATGTGCATGCAGAGGATCCGCTGGTGAAAATATGGGGCGAGCGCTTCCTCGGCATCTTCCTCCTCGGCGGCACCTTTGGCGGCCTGCTCTTCAGCTCACTCGCAGACAAGTGGGGGCGCAATCCGGTCATGGCGCTGACCATCTTATTCTACTCCGTCTTCTCCGGCATCACCGCCTTTGCCGGTGAGATCTGGCAGGTCGGTGCGCTGCGCTTCTTGGTAGCGATGGGCGTGGGCGGCGAATGGGCCGTAGGCGCGGCGCTGGTGGCCGAAGTATTTCCCAAAGAAGCACGCGAGCGCGCAGGTGGCATCTTCCACGCCACGAGTGTGGCCGGCCTCTGGCTCGCCGCTGCCGCTGGACTCTGGGTCGGCACCCAATGGCGCACCGCGTACCTGCTCGGCGTCATCCCCGCGCTGCTGGTGCTATGGGTGAGGATGAGCATCAAGGAACCCGAGGCATGGAAAGAAGCACGCAAGACCAAGTCCAAGCGCATGGGCAGCTTCAGCGAACTGCTCGGCACGCCACGCTGGCGCTCACGGGCCATCTTCGGCGCGCTGCTGGCCATGGTGGGACTCGCCACATTTTGGGGCGTCGTTGTCGCAGGCCAGGACATCGCCGCAAAATTTTTAAAGGATGCGAATGATCCTGATTGGTCCAGCAAATCGAAGATCGCCTTCGGCTTCATTCAAACAGCAGGCGCAGGCGCAGGCATGCTCGCGTTTGGGCCTCTGAGCGCCCGCTGGGGTTGCAAGAAGACCTTTGTCTTCATGCACCTCGCCGCGCTGGTCATGACTCCCATCGTCTGCTGGCTTCCCTCCTATTTCAGCAGCTACGCGCTCCTTCTCGTACTGCTTCCGATGTTTGGCTTCTTTGCGCAGGGCATCCATGCAGGCTACGCCGCATTTTTTCCCGCGCTTTTTCCCACGCACCTGCGCGCCACCGGCTCCGGCTTTTGTTTCAACACGGGCCGCCTCCTCGCTGCCCCCGTGCTCATCTGGCTCAGCGCCTGGATGAAATCCACCATGGACCTGCGCACCGCGATCACCTGCCTCGGCGGTTTTTTCCTGCTCGGCCTGGTTTTCCTCGCTTGTCTGCCAGAGACACACGGCGAGGATTTGCCAGAGTAAGTGGTCTTCCCCTCAGCCTGCCCATTTCGGCTGCAATCCTGAATAACTACAACCGTTCGATTCGCGGTGGCCGTATGCCAGTCAAAATGAAACTCCTTGGGTGCTTGATTCTCATCTCCGCGCTGCTGTCCGCCGCCTCATGTTCCCACTCCTCGCGAGTCTCCGGGATTCGTGAATCCAAAACATCCTACCTCAGCGGCGGGAAAAAAATCGCAGTCGAAACGTTTCTGCCTGCTGACTCGAAGCGGCACCCCGCAGTCGTGGTGCTCTACGGCTCCGGCGGTCTGCTGCACGGCAAAGGTGAGATGGACGCCTTCGCACGCCAGCTCGCTAAGCGTGGCATGGCGGCATACATGATTCATTACTTTGACCGTACCGGCACCCTGCTTGCCGGAGACAACTCCATCGCCGCAGACTCGGCGGTCTGGCAGGCCACCGTCAAAGACGGCATCGACTTCATCTCGCAGCAGCCGCAGGTGCGTGACGGAGCCATCGGCATGTTCGGCTATTCACTGGGCGCATTCCTTTCCGTTGGTGCGGCCACCACCGATTCACGCATTGGTGTCGCTGCGGAGCTCTCAGGCGGCTTGTTTGATCGCTTGAAGGGACATACCACACGCTTCCCGCCCATGCTGATCTTGCATGGCCGCAAAGATACGCGTGTGCCCATGAAGTACGCCGAGGAACTCCAGCAGGCGGCACGGCATATGAATGCGCAGCCCATGGTTCATATCTATCCAGGAGAGGGGCACGCCCTATCCGATCCCGCTGCCGCAGATGCATCAGCACGAGCACTAAACTTTCTACAGCAGCACCTAAAACCATGATGTCCCCATGGCTCACTCTGCGCGGCCTCATAGTCAGGCTCTGCCTCTGCGGCAGCCTAGCCTCCTGCACTGGACCACGCGCACGCGACTTCGCAGGCAAAGGACCGCCACTGGACCCCAAAGCCTACTTCTCAGGTCACGTTCGATCATGGGGCATGGTGGAAAGCCGCAGTGGCAAAGTGAGCGATCAATTCTCCACCCAGATGCACGGAGTACCGCGCTCGGATGGGCTGCGCCTAACTCAGGACTTCAACTATGCCAGCGGCCGACATGAGCACCGCGTATGGGACATCCACGTCGTGGATGCACACCACTTCGAGGGCCATGCCAATGACAGCGTGGGCGTCGCTCATGGCGAAGCTTGGGGCAATGCCTTTGAGTGGAACTACACGCTGGCTGTGAAGGTTAAAGGACATACGGTCAATGTGAACTTCCGCCAGATCATGCTGCTGCAAGCCGGCGGCGTGCTGCTCAATCGCGTGCACTACAGTAAATTCGGCCTGCGCCTTGGCAGCGTATCTGAGTTTTTCCGCAAGTAATCGGTGCCTGGGTGAAGTCTGCTTGCCGAATCGCAATCCTGCGGCACGATTTCGTGCAGCCCCTTACGACGCTCCCATGCCAACGGTTCACTTCACCGCCAATCTCGCAAGTCAGACTGCAGCACCCGTTTGCCAAGTGGATGGGGCCACCGTTCGCGAAGCGTTGAACGCCGTGTTCACTCAGCATCCCACACTGCGCAGCTACGTACTGGATGATCAGGGTGCGGTGCGGCAGCATGTCGTCGTATTTATCGATGGCACCGCCATCACTGACCGGCAGCGATTGGCAGATGCCGTGCTGCCAAACTCGGAAATCTTTGTCATGCAGGCACTCTCAGGAGGATAAAACATGAGCACAAAACTGTACCTCGGCACCCGCAAAGGACTCATCGAAGCAGAGCGCAAAGCCACAGGATGGCACGTCACCCGCATTTCATTTCTCGGTGTTCAGGTGCCCATGCTTCTGCCTGATGCACGCAATGACTTACTGTATGCCGCCGTGGAGCACGGACATTTTGGCACCAAGTTTCACGCCTCTCATGATGCTGGCGCGAGCTGGGAAGAGCGCGCCTGCCCAGCCTTCCCACCCAAGCCGGAAGATATGCCCGAAGTGATCAATTTCGTGAGCCAGCAGCCCATCCCATGGGATCTGAAAAAAGTCTGGGCGCTGGAAGCCGGAGCGGCCCCAAGCGAATTGTGGTGCGGCACACTGCCAGGTGGTTTGTTCCACTCACTCGATGGCGGTGCCTCCTGGCAGCTCGTCGAAAGCCTGTGGAATGATCCGGGCCGCGCGAAGTGGATGGGCGGTGGCGCGGATTGGCCCGGCATCCACACGATCCTCGTTGATCCACGCAATCCTCACCGCCTGCTCATCGCCGTCTCCTGCGGCGGCGTGTGGGAGTCCACCGACAACGGTGCAAGCTGGACCAACATCGGCTCCGGCATTCGTGCGGAATACGTCCCGCCGGAACAAATCTATGATCCCGGCATTCAGGATCCACACCGCATCGCGTGGAGCACCGCAGACCCGGACACAATCTGGATGCAGCATCACAACGGCATCTTCCACTCCATGGACGGCGGCAAAAACTGGCGTGAAATCTTGAATGCGAATCCCTCCAATTTCGGCTTCGCTGTGGCCATGCATCCGCAAGACCCGCAGACGGCATGGTTCGTGCCAGGCATCAAAGACGAACTCCGCGTGGCCTGTGATGGCGCACTCTGCGTCATGCGCACGCGTGACGGTGGCCAGACCTTTGAACCACTCCGTCACGGCCTTCCCCAAGACCATGCCTACCATCTGGTCTATCGCCACTGCCTTGATGTCACCGCCGATGGCCGCACTCTCGCCTTCGGCAGCACCACCGGCTCCGTCTGGATCAGCGAAAACGGCGGCGACTCATGGGAACGACTCAGCGCCGATCTACCCCCAGTATACTGCGTGCGCTTTGGCTGATGTCGGTTCAAGCCATCACGAGCTTTTCAAATTGCAGCCGCCCTGATCCTTCACACGTAACGAGCGTGGCATGCAGCGGCCCATCCATGTTCTGACCAACGTTGATGACGTTCGTCCTGCCAATCTGATCCAGCCACACTCCACGACTGAGCGGCGTGGTGTGATCATGACCGCAAACCACGAGTTCTGGCTGATGCTCCTCAATGGCATCCCGCCACCACGCATTGCCTTCAACCGGTGAGCCTGCTTCGGAGAGTTGCGTGCCAGTCGGCGGCTCGTGCATGATCCAGAGCCGCAGCGCATCACCACCATGCTCAGCGAACAGGTGCCTGAACCAGTACTGATAGTGCTCACCGCCAAGCGGTTCACCTTCGCTGAACGGCTGCTGATACCCCATGAAACATGGAAATCCCACCACTCCAACACCTCCGATCATGGAAAAGCTTCCGTTCAAACGCACTGGCGCGGAAATACGCAGCGACTTCCACGCATCGCGAAACTCGAACCAGTTCTCGTCCTCGTGATTACCACGCACAAACAACAGCTGCGCCGCAATCGCTTGGAGTTCCTCAGCGCATTGAGTCGGTGTGAGTTGCGGCGTGCTCCCATATGGTTGTAGACCCGTATGATGCAGAAAATCCCCTCCGAGAATGATCGCGTCAGGTTTGACCTCAGCCGCCAGTTTCACCAGCGCATCATACAAAACGGCGCGCTGGTGCAGGTCGGTGGCAATGAGAATACGGGACATGGTTCCATGCATCACCCGCCTTTGACGCTGCGCAAGAGATCCCCACTGATAGTGTCCAACCGAGCGCGGTCCTTGAGATAGATATTGGGCGCACGGCTTGCCACGGCCAGCGCCGCCATCTCTGGCTCCGTGAGTTTTTCCAACGGCTTGCCGTGAAGACGCAGGGACAGATGATGAATACCCGTCTTGCCTGCACCATCGTTCAGACATGCGCAGTAGAGCAGGTCCCGCTCTGCTTCCGAAAAACGGCAGTACAGTGACCAGCTCCAAAACAGTGTGCGCGTATGCCAGCGCACAGCATCGGTCTCATTCAGTCCATGCCGCACCAGCAAACACCGGGCGGTGAAATGATCCGGCGCACCGCTTCCCGCATGCAAGCACTGCACCAAAAAAGGCTGCAGTGCGGGTGTCGCAGTTTTCTGTTCCTCCATCATCTGTCTGATCCTCGGCAGCCGCGGTCGGAACGAGACAATGTCTGAGCGCAGAAACAACACTCCCACGCCTGCTACAGCCATTCCGATGAAGAGCAGCGGGATCACCAGCAGCAGCCACACGATGCGCCGGCCTCGGGTGACAGGCACGTGAAGACGCTCTGTCGGCGGCGTTGCTCCACGGTGCATGCTCGAAAGCGTTGCTCACACCATCGCAGGCGCAAAGCCATCCTTCTGCTTCTTCTTCAGCTTGCCCATGCGCACGAGTTCCACATCCGCTGCCACGACTTTGTACTCCGGGCACATCGTGTCGCCATCGCAGCCTTGGCCGGTGACGTTGTTCACCATGGCATCAGGGAAATGGAAGGTGGTGTAGAGAATCCCGGACTTCACTTCATCCGTGACGCGCACCTCCAGTTCCACCTCGCCCCGCGCACTGGAAAGCCGCGCGATGTCCCCCGTACGGAGGCCTTTACGCTTGGCGTCTTCAGGATTGATGGAGAGCAGGTCCTGCGTGACAATGTCACTGTTGCCCGTGCGGCGCGTCATGGTGCCGCAGTTGTAGTGCTCCAAAATGCGCCCCGTCGTGAGGATGAAGGGAAACTCCTGACCGTTCGTCTTAAGCTCAGTGGACTCCACCCAGGGGAAGAAATGGAAGTGCCCCTTGCCACGGGTGAACTGCTCTTGATGCATGATCTGCGTGTCCACACCGCCTTCTTTCACCGGCCACTGCTTGCCGTTGATGCCCAGATTTTCCCAGGTGGCTCCTTTGAAGAACGGCACAATCTGTGCGATCTCCGCCAGCACCCCCTCCGGTGTGTAGTCAGGCTGCGGGAAGCCGAAGCGCTGTAGGATTTCGCACATGATCTGGCCATCCGGCTTCGTGCCCGCCAGCGGCTTCACAGCAGCGTTCACCCGCTGCATGCGGCGTTCAGCATTGGTAAAGGTGCCGCTCTTTTCCAAGAAGGAGGAGGCAGGCAAAATAACGTCGGCATACTTCGCCGTTTCAGTCATGAAAATTTCCTGTACCACGAGGAATTCGAGACTCTCCATCGCATGGCGCACGTGATGCGCATCAGGATCGGTCTGCACCACATCCTCGCCCATCAGCCAGAGCGCCTTCAGCTTGCCTTCGACGGCGGCATCAAACATCTGCGGGATTTTCCAGCCGGGCTCCGTCGGCGTCGGCACACCGTAGAAGTCCGCGTAGCGCTTCTGCACCTCGATATCGTCCATCTCAAAGTAACCCGCACCCTGGTGCGGCTGGCAGCCCATGTCTGCGGCCCCCTGCACGTTGTTCTGGCCGCGCAGCGGATTCACGCCCACACCCGGACGACCGATGTTACCGGTCATCATCGCAAGGTTCGAGATAAGCATCACCGTCTTCGCACCCTGCTCATGCTCGGTGACACCGAGACCATGGAAACTCATCGCCGCCTCAGCGGAGGCGTATTCAATCGCTGCGGCACGCACGAGTTCCAGGCTCACACCAGTGATCTTTGCCAGCGCATCCAAGTCGAGCGCGCGCAGCCCGTTCTCAAATTCATCCCAGTTCTCACAGCGCTTCTTCACAAACTCCGTCTTCACCAGACCGGCATCGAGAATGCAGCGGGCAAACATATTCAGCAGCGCCACATTCGTGCCAGGGCGCAGTTGCAGGTGGTGCTTCGCATACGGCACCAGCTCGATCTTGCGAGGGTCGATCACGATCAGCGGCGTGCCTTTCATGATATGCTGCTTCAGGCGTGCACCCGTGACCGGATGCCCTTCCGTCGGATTCGCGCCAATGACCATGACGCAGCGCGTGTGCTCGATGTCCTCATACGAGTTTGTCGCCGCACCGGTGCCAAAGCTCTTCTGCATGCCCCACGCAGTGGGTGAATGGCAGACGCGGGCGCAGCAGTCAATGTTGTTCGTGCCCATGACGCCACGGATGAACTTCTGCATGAGGTAGTTCTCCTCATTGGTGCAGCGCGCGGATGAAATACCCGCTACCGCCTGCCCGCCATGGTCGTTCTTGATGCGGGTCAGATTGGCGAAGATGTGATCGTACGCCTCCTCCCACGTCGATTCCTTGAACTGCCCGTCCGGCTGCTTGATCAGCGGCGTGCGCAGACGATCCTTATGATTGTAAAACTTGAAGGCAAAGCGCCCCTTCAGGCAGGTGTGCGCGTGGTTCACCTCCGCATCCACCGGCGCCTGAATGCTCAGCACCGCATCGCCCTTCGTGGCCACATTGAGATTGCAGCCCACCCCGCAGTAGGTGCAGATCGTGCGCGTCTTCTTCGTCGCCTCGATGGACTTGGAAAAGAACACATCACTGATCGCCGAAGTCGGGCATGCCTGAGAGCACGCACCGCAGGACACACACTCGGAGTCCGCAAACGATTCATCCAGCCCCTTGATGATCTTCGCATTGAAGCCACGGCCATGCATCGAGAGCACATGCTGCCCCTGAATTTCATCACACGCACGCACGCAGCGCGAGCAGTTGATGCACTTCGAAAGCTCGGACGTCATGTAGGCATGCGAATGGTCCTTCTTGCGATCCAAATGATTCTCCCCCGCCGGATAGCGCACCCCACGAATGCCCACCTTCGCAGCAACAGTCTGCAATTCACAGTTCCCACTCACTTCGCAGGTCAGACAGTCCAGCGGATGATCCGTCAGCACCAGTTCGACAATATTCTTGCGCAGCTTCCGAACCTTCGGCGACTCCGTAAACACATGCATGCCTGCCGACAAAGGCGTGTGGCATGAGGCCACCACCCGCCGCGGCCCATCGGCCTGCAATGCCACTTCAACCGAACACACCCGGCACGCGCCATACGGCTCCAGCTGCGGCGCATCACACAACGTCGGCACATGCCCACGCCCGCGATGACGGTCGATAAAATTCAGAAGCGTGTCGCCTTCGTTGAATTGAAGGGCATCGCCATCAATGAAAGCAGTGAGTGTGGAGAGATCCTTGACCATATCGTGGGTGGTTTGGGATTGAAACTAGGCTTTAAAATAGGAGTTAAGTTCGTCACCAAAATGCTCCAGCGCATTCTTGATGGGCAGCGGCACACCACCACCGAGAGCACAAAGAGATGTCTGCTCCATCGTGTCGAGCAAATCCGTGATGAGTTCGCGGTCGATCTTATAGCTGCTGTCGCTCCGCGCTTTGGCGATCAGTTCCTTGCCGCGCGTGCTGCCCAGTCGGCAGGGGAAGCATTTACCGCAGCTTTCATCAGCCGTGAACTGGAAGAGGTGCTGGATGTACTCGATCATCGGCATCGACTCCGGGATGCTGACGACGCCGGCATGGCCTTTCATGAACCCTTCATACTTAAACGACTCGAAATCGATCGTGAGTTTGCCGACGTGGCTCATCGGCACGATGCCACCGAGCGGACCGCCAATCTGGAGCGCTTTGATTCTCGTTTTAAAGCCCCCCGCCAGGTCGATCACCGTCTGCAACGGCGTGCCCATGGCAACCTCATAGATCCCGGGTCTCACAAAGTGGGAATCAAGCGAGAGCAGCTTCGGCCCGGTGGACTTCGGCGTGCCGATTTGTGCATAGCCTTTACCACCCAGTGTGAGGATCGCATGAATGTTCGAAAGCGTCTCGACGTTGTTGACGATCGTCGGCTTGCGAAACAGCCCTTCAATCGTTGGAAACGGCGGACGCGTCCGCACTTCCGGACGCTGGCCTTCAAGACTGGCGAGCAGCGCGGTCTCCTCCCCGCAGATGTAAGCCCCCGCACCTTTGATGGACTTCAGCATGAAGTTGAAACCCGTGCCCAAAATATTCTGCCCCAGCAAGCCCGCAGCACGCAGGTCCTCGATGGCTTCGTTGATGATCGTCACCGAATCCGGATACTCCGCGCGAATGTAAAGGATGCCGTTCTCAGCACCCGCAAACCAACCCGCCACCATCATGCCGAGCAGGACGCTATGCGGCTGCTTCTCCATGAGGTATTTGTCGATGTAGGCTCCGGGATCTCCTTCGTCCGCATTGCAGACAATGTACTTCACCGCGCCTTCTGCCGCACGGCAGCTCGACCATTTGAAGTGCAATGGAAAGCCCGCACCGCCACGACCGCGCAGGCCACTTTCCTTCAATTCCACCCCCAGCGCGTCACGATTACCCTCCGTGATCAGTTGCTTGAACGGCGCGTAGTACGCATCAATGCCAGGAAACTCCGCCGTGAGCTGCGGCGGCTGCAGGTGCGAGACGACGGCATACCGATCTTCCGAGTCCCCCTCCCCTGTCTTCACCAGTTCGCCCAGCGCTTCATCGCTCTGCCCGGAATAATTCTTCCCCTGATACTGCAAAGCCCCGCCCTCATGGCAGCGGCCCAGGCAGCAGATGTGGCCAATCTCTTCCTTTTTAAAATGCGTCTCCAGCGTGTGGTGCAGCTTATCCTGCGTCCCGGCGCACAAGCAGGCACTCCCATTGCAGACGAACACCTTCTTCCCCTCGTTCTCCTTTTTCAGGAAATCGTAGAACGACACCGCCCCGAGCGTGATGGCATCCCCAAACAGGTGATCCTGGCCCATCTGGTGCACCACGTCATTTTTCTCAGCCGTACCCGCCTTGTCTGCGGCATCGACCATGCGTTCAAAGACGTTTTTTTCGACACCTTTGCGGAAAGAGAGGGCACTGAGATTTTTGGACATGCGGTTGTAGGGGGAAGATTAACGACCAAAACCTGCGAATGCATGCTCAAAAATTGAGATTAAACCGCTTCCACGATGATCTTTTCGCCCCGAATTTCCCGCACCCTCACAGGGGTGCCGCTTTGCACGTAGCCCCCCTCCACCATCGCCTCGATGAGCCGTCCGCTGAGTTCGATGGTGCCGTAGGGGCGCAGAGCGCTGCGGGCGCTGCCGCTGTCTCCCACTTGGGCCCGGATTGCATCCCGCATGGATGGAGCATCCTGCAAGGTGCCACCGGCGGAAGTTTGCAGGATCAAAGAACGAAACGGACGCAGGTCAGGCAGCCAGAGGCAGAGCAGCGTGATGACCACCGCCGCCCCCGTGACTCCGAGCGCAAAATTACGCAGGCCCGCAGCATACGCAGAAAGGCTGAAACTCCCAGCGCTGGCACCACCCTGCGGCATCACTTCCCAGCCAGACATGGCATAGACCAGCGCCACCATCACGCAGATGAAGCCCACCACCCCCGGCACGATGGTTCCTGGTGCCGCAAGCAGCTCCACGCCGATCAAAATAATACCCACCACAAACACCGCAGTGACGACCATCGCCTCCTGCCCGGCCAGACTTCCGGCCACGTAGTGCCCGAAAAAGAACAGCGCAAATGCAGCTACCGAGACGAAACCGGGCAGTCCGAAGCCGGGCGTCTGCATTTCAAGATACCCTCCCGCGAGGCCGATCAGGATCAAAATCGCCGCATAGCGCGTGACCCAGATGGCGATCATCTCAAACCCGGTGGGCTCCGCAGTGACGACCTCCCCCTTCAGAGATTCGATCTGTTTAATCTCCTCGATCGATTTGACGATCCCCTTGGCAAGCAGCGCCTTGCCATCGATCTGCATTGTCGCCTGCGCGGAATCCAGCGTGACGATCTCCCCTTTCGGAATGATCACCTGCCCGTTGATGCTGAGACCGCGCTCCATGTCGATCATCCCTTCGATGATCCGCACATCGTGCCCCTTCTCGCGCACCACCGTGCGGGCCATGCCCATGAAGGCGGAATTGTTCTTCGCCCTTTCGGCCTCAGCCAGCGGAGTGCCATCACCCGACACCGGCGTGGAGGCTCCGATGGCGCTGGCAGGCGCCATGTAGATCGTGTCCGTCGCCATCGCGATCATCGCCCCGGCGGAGATGGCACGCGTGTTCACAAAGGCAAAGCTGCGCGCCTTGAGATTTTGCAGGTCCTTCATCATCAGGCTGATCGTGTCCCAGGCGAGACCGCCGGGCGTATCGAGCTCAAAAATCACCGCCTCGGCACCATCGTTGTTGCAACGACTGAGCGTGCGCTTCATGAATTCAAATCGTGCGGGAATGATCAAATCGTCCTGCCCCACGGGAATGACCACGACCTTGCCCGCATAACTTTGGCTGGAAGTGAAGGCGGGCTCTGCACTCTTCTCCGGTTTGGACTCCACTGGAAGGACGGGCGTCGCTGCCGCCACCTTTTTAAGACTTTGGTCATACCAGACCCCGTTCAAGACAACCAGCTTCCCCTCCGGCGTAGCGGCTTTTGCAAGCGCCTCCACATCACCAATGATCGCACGCGCCAGCAGTGGCTTGCCCTCCACAGCCTGCACGGCGGTGTCCGCATCCAGCAGCAGCAGTTCGCCTTTGTCCGCCAGCGTCAGGGTCCCGATCACCAGGCCCTTCTCACGATCCACAAAAGCATCGGCAATCTCTGGGCGATGCCCCTTGAGCTTGCACAAACTACGCGCCCCGGCTTTCAGCACGGCCAGTGACTCCGCCAGCCGCGTGTCCTGCGCTTTAGGAGAGAGAGTTTCATCCGTCTGCACCTTCGGCGGAGCCGCACCGATGCGGGAGCCGGGAGCCATCCAGATCTCATCACAGGCCAGCGCCAGCAAGGCCCCACCACCGATGGCGCTTGTGTTCACATAGGCCAGCGTTTTGATCTTCAAGCGGGTGACTTCCTCCGCCAGAGACAACGCAACCTGGGCATTGCTCTGCGTGACGTTGATGTCGAAGATCAGACCTGCCGCCCCCTGTTTGATGGCTTCATCCATCCACTGCCGCATTTCGCGCCAGCGCCTTACGTCTTCGATGTCTGAATCAGTGACACCCACACGGGCCATCTGGCCGGTCAATGGTGCGGCGAAGCCTGTGGCAGAAAGCACGGTCAGACTGGCCAGCAGAAGAAGACGGAGAATTTGCATGCTCAAGACTACGAGGGTGTCATCCGCACCGCAACCAGCACTGCGTCAGCCTTTTTTGCCAAACAGCAGCCGCCAGACAAACATCAGGATCAAGGCTCCCCCCACCGCAGTGGCGATGCCTTTGATGCTAAATTCGCCAACGACTCCCCACCCGATCAGGCTCCCCACCTTGCCGCCGATGATACTGCCAATGATCCCCAGCAGCACCGTCGTGATGGGATTCATCCCCTGCCTGCCCGGCATGATAAGTTTCGCCAAAATCCCGGCAACCAGTCCGAGCACCGACCAAATGAGAATTCCTTCGAGTGACATAAGACCACCATCCTACGGAATCATACCGCCCGCCGTCAATTCCATTCCCGTTCTTTATTTGCAACCTGCCGCCAGGCTTTCCATCCCCCCTTAAGTACAAACGCATTCTCGATGGACAGCGTCTGCTTGAGACGCTCAAGAATCTTGCGGCTCGCATCACACTTCGCCGCATTGCAGTAGAGGATGATGGGCTTGGTGTTCGTTTGCAGCGTATCGAGTAAGCCGAAGAGCTGCTCCTCAAAATGCTGCTCGTTCAGCAAAACCGCACCTGGAATGTGCTCGGCGTCATACTGCTCCTGAATACGCGCATCGATCCACAGCACCTTGCCCTGCCAGCGCTGCTGAATGACCTGCATCGAGACCTCGTCATCCCGCAGTGGCTCCTCCACCAGATACAGCGCCGGGGCACGCGGGTGCCAGGCATGCGTGGCCCACGCCGCCGTCGCGACGAGAAGCATGAGAATCGTGGCCTGACGAAGGGCAGTAAACATACAGCAGTCAGATCAGGGCTTGGTTGCAGCGGAGGCAGCTTCAGGCTGCGGCTCCGGCTTTCGGGTGATCGTAAAAAAGGCGAGCTGGTAACGGTATTTGGCGATGCTGCTGTTCGTCTCGATCTTCAGCGCCCCCATCGTGACGTCCTCCGTGGTTTTCGGCTTCACCGTGATGAGATACTCCCGCCCCTCCTTGATCTCCTTCCAATCGAACTCCACATTCTCTCGAGTCGGCGTGATCTTCACGATCTTCATCGGCTCAGCGCCCACGAACTGCACCAGGCAGGCCTTGGACTTCGCCTCATCACCAATCCACCACTGCAGGTTTTTAGGTTTGATGTTCACCACCTCAGGCACTTCCAGAACGAAATTGACCTGCCAGGTCGGCTGCTTCGAATCATCGGTATTGACCGTGACGAATTTATCGTACCTTCCTACGAAGGAGGAAACCTTGAAGGTCGCTGTCCCCGTGCCCACCTCCCCCGGCTTGTATTCAGCTTTGTCCAGTGTGGCGCTCAGGCAGGTGCAGGCGCTTTCGATGCCGAGGACTTTGACCGTTTTATCGCCTTTGTTGCGGAACCTGAAAGTCGTCTCCACCTCCTCGTCCTCCGGCTTCGGCTTCAGCTCGATCACAGGCACATCGAGTGAAAGCTCCGCATGCACCGAAGCGGCGAACGCGAACACAAGGAGGGTAAGGCGGCTGGCTGACATGCGGAAATATAGCACATCCTGCCCCCCCGATTGCAAGGCATCTTGACGCGCCCGGGCAGCCGCGCACCCTGCCCGCCTATGCGATTCGCGATTTGCAACGAGACCTACCAGAACTGGACCTTTGAAAAAATGTGTGAAGATGCCGCTGCAGCGGGCTATCACGCCATCGAACTGGCCCCCTTCACCCTGAAGGAAGATCCGCGCGAACTCACTGTCGAAGAGGCACTCACCCTCTGCGCCAAAGCCAAATCCTTCGGCCTGGAAATCCTCGGCCTCCACTGGCTGCTGACCAAGCCCACCTGGTTTCACATCACCACGCCAGACGCCCTCCAGCGCAAAGAAACCGCCAAGTTTGGCCGCCACCTCGCCCAATTCTGCGGTGCCACCGGTGGCCGCATCATGGTCTGGGGCAGCCCCAAGGCCCGCAATCTGCTGCCCGAATGGAACTATGAAGACGCCTTCAAACGCGCCGCCGACTGCGTGCGCGAAGTCGCCGAAGAATGCGGCAAATACGGTGTGGTCATTGCCATGGAGCCCCTGGGCCGCAAGGAAACCAACTTCCTCAACACCGCCGAAGAAACCATCCGCCTCTGCCAGCTCGTGGACCACCCCTCCTGCAAGCTGCACCTCGATGTGAAGGCCATGAGCGATGAAACGAAGCCCATCCCCGACATCATCCGCGACAGCAAGGAGTGGACCGTCCACTTCCACACCAACGATCCCAATCTCCGCGGCCCCGGCCAAGGCGAAATCAAATACGAACCCATCATCGCCGCCCTGCGTGAAACAAACTACGATGGCTACCTCTCCGTCGAAGTCTTCGACTACACCCCCGATGCCCCAACCATCGCACGCCAGAGCATCGCGTACTTAAAGCAGGTGATGGGCCTTTAAAAAGCCCCTCCAAAAATACCCTCGGCACAAAAAAAACGGGATGGTCTTTCGACCATCCCGCACTGTGATTTAAATCAGACTCCAGGCCTACGCTGGATCCTTGGGTTTATCAGGAGCCGGAGCTGGAGCCTCAGGTGCCTTGGGAGCATCACCTTCTACGGGAGGACGGCGGAAGCCGCCTTCACCAGGAGGGCCGCCGGCACCGCCGGGTGCACCACCTTCGCCAGGACGATTCATGCCAGGGCCACCCTGACCGCCACGCATCATCTCGCGCATTTTTTCCATGGCCTTGAGGTATTCCTCTTCGGAGACACTGCCGTTACCATCCGCATCCATGCGTTTGAAGTTTTCTTTGGGGTCACCAAACATGCCGCGTCCACGACCGCCGTCACCTTCACGGCGCATGCCTTGGCCTTGAGGCTGACCGCCAGGAGATCCTCCCGGGGAACCACCTTCACCACCGCCAGGCGGACGACGGAAACCACCGCCTTCTCCGCCGGGAGAGCCACCGCCTTCAGGACGGCGCATTCCTTGCCCTCCCTGACCTTGGCCACCACGGCCCCCTGCCTGCGCCATCTTGGCGACTTCCTCTTTATCGACAAAACCATCGCTGTTCGTGTCCATATGGCCAAAGCGGTCCTCGCTTCCCTTCTTGCTCATATTGATGAACTCATCCTTGCTGATCTTGCCGTCGTTGTCGGTATCAGCACTTTTGATGAATTGAGCGATGCGTTCACCAGGATCACCACCGCCGGGAGGACCTCCAGGAGGAGGACCGCCGCGAGGGCCACCTTCTGGCGGAGGTCCTTTGGGTGCGTCTTGAGCGCTGGAGAGACAGGTCAGGCTCAGAATGCTGAACCCGTAGAGGAATGTTTTTTTGAGTTTCATGTCGTGCGTGAGTTTGGTTAGTGAAAGCACGACGGCTCAAACAGAGCCCTCGTGAGTTGGTTGCAAAGTTTGCTGAAAAAAATTCAAGCCAGCTCAGTCAGCAGCGCCTGATTCAGGCGCACCCCCGCCACAAAATTCTCGATGGGAAAATTCTCATTCGGCGCATGCGCCTGGCAGTCCGGCAGCGCCAGTCCCAGTAGCAGCGTGTCCGCATTCAGCACGTCCTTGAACGCCTGCACGATGGGGATGCTGCCACCTTCACGAATGAGCGCAGTCTTCTCCCCAAACACCTTTTTCAGCGCACGCTGCGCAGCAGTGCCGAGCGCAGAATGCGGGTCCATCAAGTAAGGCATCCCTGTGTGCCCGGGGGTGATCTCCAGCCTCACTCCCTTGGGCAAATGCGCACGCAGATGCTCAGCCACAAGCTTTAGCACAAGGTCAGGATGCTGGTCCGGCACCAGGCGGAACGACAGCTTCACAAACGCCTCCCGCCCGATCACCGTCTTGGAGCCTTCTCCTTGATAACCTCCTCCAATCCCGTTCACCTCCGCCGTAGGTCGTGCCCAGCGCCGCTCACGCTCCGTGTAGCCCGGCTCACCAAACAGCGCCGGAGACCCGGTCAGTTCCAGCATCTCCGCATCACCATCTCCGAGTTCCGCCCAGGCTTTGCGCTCCCAGTCGGCGATGGGCCTGACCCCATCATAGAATCCATCAATCATCACACGCCCTTCCGCATCATGCAGTGTCGCCGTCAGGCGTGCGACAGCGGTGACTGGATTGGCAATGGCCCCGCCAAAAATTCCACTGTGCAGATCAATCGCCGGCCCGTGAATTTTCGCCTCCATGCACGCAATGCCACGCAGGCCATACGTGAAGGTCCCCACCCCGGGCGCAACCATCCCCGTGTCCGAAATCGCCACCACATCACACTTCAACATCTCCCGATGCTGCTCCAAAAACGGCTTCAAATTCGGACTTCCAATTTCTTCCTCACCTTCAAATAGAATCGTCAGGTTCACCGGCAGATCCGCATGCTTTTCCAGCGTCTCCGCCAGCCCCTGCATATGCGCCATGAGCTGCCCTTTGTTGTCCGTGGCTCCCCGGCAAAAAATGCGACCATCGCGAATCGTCGGCTCAAACGCCGGCGACTTCCACTCCCCCAGCGGCTCCGCCGGTTGCACATCGTAATGCCCATACAGCAGCACCGTGCGCCGTCCGACGATGTGCTTGTTCTTCGCCACCAGCACCGGATGCCCCGGCGTCTCATGCAAATCACCCGTCAGCCCCATCTCACGCACCTTCCCCAGCAGCCATTCAGCGCACCCCCTCACATCGGCACGTCGTGTGGAGTCAGTGGAAACAGAAGGAAAACGCAGGCACGTGAGGAGGTTGTCGAGTCCGGGTGGGTTCATAGGAAGAAAGGTCAAATATTGAACTGCATTGAATGCGCCGGGCTTTCAGTTCCGGCATTCAATGTTCAATGTTGAGCGTTCAATGTTCAATGTTCCATTTTCTTCCGTCATCCCTCACTTCAACTTCTTAACCTCAATCTCATCCACACTCCCCTTGCCTCCATAAAGGTTCAGCAGCACCCCGGCCTTCTCGCCCTCGGTCAGCTCAGTCTTAAGCTCCAGCATCACCTGCTCATTCACCTGCACCGTGATCTTGTCCCCCTTTGACTCAAACGCCACCCGCTGCCATTCAGTGGATGGAATGCGGGTATTCGCGGACTTCAGCACTTTCTGATTGTCCACATCACGCACCACGACGGCACCCTTCGGGGTGACAGCGATGTTGATCTTCCTCTGCGCACCAGGGCGATCCCCCGGAGCATAAAAACCAAAGGCAATCCAACTGCAGGCCCAGGGCTTCACCAAAAGCTGCACCGAAACATCCTGCACCGGCGCCTCAAACGCCCGCCAGACCACAGCACCTTTGCCTGCCGCCTGATCCATCAGCAGCGCGCCATCGGCGACCTCAAATTTCGCCGCTTCCTCGCCTTTGGCATACACCCATTTTTCGTCCAGCTTCTCAGCCTTGAAATCATCCGCGAGGATGACATCCCCCTTCAACCGCATCGCCTTCGGCTTCTTATCCACCGCATGCAGCACGGTGGTCAGAGCGAGACAGAGAAGCAGGATGTGTTTCACCGCCGTTTAAGTTGGGATCAATGTTTCACCTCGCCCACCGGACCGTGGTTCGGCGGACGGAAGAACAGCACCATAAGCACGATGCCCGCCAGCGCCATGCCCGTCGGCACTAGGAAAAGCTTGTGGTAGTCCACCACACCATCCGTGGTGTAGTTGACCACGAGCAGTGGGAAAATCTTGCTCGCCACCACCATGCCGAGACCGAGGATCAGCAGGTTAAACAAGCCCTGCGCGCTGGAGCGGATGTCCTTCGGAAACACCGCGTCCACAAAGATGTAAACCGTCACAAAGAAGAACGCATAGCAGATGCCGTGCAGCACCTGCACCGCCACGATCAGCCACTGATTTTCGGGCGTGCCGAAGAAGGCAAAGATGAAAAATCTCACCGCATGCCCGCAGATCCCGATAATAAGTGTGGTCTTCCAACCCAGTTTTTTGAGCACCGTCCCAAGAATCAGCATCGTCACGATCTCCGCCACCTGCCCAATGCTGCTGACCACCATGCTCATGTTCGCCGAGATGCCCACCTTTTGCAGGAAGCCATCGATCACGACGAAGTAGCCGTTGTGGATCGTCGAGTCGATGAACGTGACAATAAAGAGCACCAGCACAAACGGATTGCCCAGCAGCTTCAGCGCCTTCAGCCAGGCCTTCTTATCCATGCCTTCCGCATCCTTGCGCGGTGGCGTGTGTGGCAGTGTCAGACTGAACACAGCCAGCACGAGGGAGATGATGCCGGCCACAATAAATACCCACCGAGTCTCCGCCGCGCCCGCCTTCTCACTGAGCAGGAAAATGAACGGCCAGCTCACCACGATCCAGCCAATCGTCCCACCCATGCGCACGAAACCAAAATCCTTCGCCGGGTCCTTCAAATTGGCAAAGGCCAGCGAGTTCGTCACCGAAATCGTCGGCACATACAGCAGGCAATAGACAATGAAGCAGGCAAAGAAGGGCCAGAAGGAAGTCTGAAACGCCGTCGCGATCAGTGCCAGCCCCCCCACCAAATGGCTGAAGGCCAGAAAGCGCTCGGCGGAAAAGTTGCGGTCCGCGAACTGGTTGCTGAAAAAGATCCCCACAATCGACGCAATGCCAAACGCACTGCCCACCAGCCACTGCTGATCTGGGTTAAACCCCAGCATCGTCATATAAGAGAAGATTTTGATCTGCCACGCCCCCCAGATGGCAATCTCCAAAATCATCATGAGGAACAGTTTAAACTTGATGGACGATTGCGCGGCGGTGTCAGTCATAGGTGGAAGGCCGCGAGGCTAGGGACACCGCCACACCTTGGCAAGGACAAAACCACTCCGGAGCTTGAGCCGGTGAAATCCCGGTGATATTAAGGAGCATGGTCCGCAAAATCGTCCGCTACCCCGAACCCGTCCTCCGTGCCAAATGCCGTCCCGTGACTGAAGTCACGCCCGAAATCCGTGCACTGGCCGCCGACATGCTCGAAACGATGCGCGAAGCCAACGGCGTCGGCCTGGCCGCCCCGCAGGTCGCCGTGGATGTTCAGCTCGCCGTCATCGACGTCTCTCACAATCCCGACTGCATCACCTTCATGAAGATCAACGGCGAGAAGGTCGACATGGTCCAGCACATGCCCATCATCCTGACCAATCCCCAGCTCGAACTCGGCAGCGCCAAGGAGATCGGCGAAGAAGGTTGTCTCAGCTTCCCCCGCCTCCGGGGTGACATCCGCCGCTCCAGCCAGATCAAGGTCACCTACACTGACCTCGACGGCAAAACCGTCACCGTGGAATCCGACGGCCTCCTCTCCCGCGCCTTCCAGCACGAGATCGACCACCTCAACGGCATCCTCTTCATCGACCGCCTCAACGCCGTCGCCAAAGTCAGCATCAAGCGCAAGCTCGCCCGCCTCATGGAAGAGTGGGAAGAAGACGACGAATAATAGAGCCAGCAGTCGGGCGTCCTGCGAGTGCAGTTCCAAGGAATTTACGCTGACACTGTAGCCAAAGCGTTCCAGTTCTTCTCGGAGCTTTTGCAGCGGGGTGGTCCCGGGTGAGCAAGGAGCGTTTTTTAAACCGTAGCACCAAACAAGGCGCCAACCCCGGCAGTCATCGCCATCGCAAGCGCCCCCCAGAAAGTCACGCGAGCGACCGACTTCAACACCGGTGATCCACCGGCGCGTGCCGCCAGACCACCCAGCAGCGCGAGAAAGAGGAGTGAGCTGCCCGACACCGCCCAGACGAGCGCGGAAGATGGCACAAAAACCACGAGCAGCAGCGGCATAGCGGCACCGACAGCGAAAGTAGCCGCCGATGCCATCGCAGCCTGCACCGGCCGAGCGCTCAGCGTGTCGGAAATGCCCAGTTCATCGCGTGCATGTGCCCCCAGGGCATCCTTAGCCATCAGTTGCGTGGCCACCTCACCGGCGAGCTGGGTATCGAGACCCCGCGCCACATAGATGGCCGCCAGCTCTTCGTGTTCATTCACGGCGTCCGTTGCCAGTTCCACACGCTCACGGTCCAGGTCCGCGTTCTCCGTGTCAGACTGAGAACTGACGGAAACATACTCACCTGCCGCCATCGACATCGCGCCCGCCACCAGTCCGGCGATGCCCGCGACCAACACATTGGCCCGGCTTGATTCGGCGGCTGCCACACCCACGATCAGGCTGGCGGTGGAAACAATGCCATCATTCGCACCGAGGACAGCGGCGCGGAGCCATCCGACTCGGTGTGTGCGGTGATGCTCAGTGTGTCTCTTCATAAATGCTCTTTTTCCCCGCGTCTCAACCCTCGACGACCTTCGTCGCAACGGCATCACCGCACAAGCATCCTCTGAAGGATTTCGGGAGCTCTCCGTGAACAGAGCAGAAGAGTCGCACTACGGTTCCGGCGTCGAAAACTCCACGCCGACCACCATGCTCAGGCACGCTCCTGCTGGCCCGAAATACCTCCCGCTCACCGGCATCACTCCACGCGGATGGTGGCTCGTTCCGGTGACGATGTGCCGGTGCTCGCACCGTTTTCCCGTCGTCGGATCAAAGCCCCGCCAGCCAAGCTGCGGGAAATACACCTCGGCCCACGCATGGGTCGATCCACGTGCCGCACGCGTCGCCTGGCAGTCCAGAAAGCCGCTGGCAAAACGCGCTGCGATGCCCAGATGGCGCAGCGTTTCCATCATCAGCGTCGCCACATCGCGGCACGAGCCGCTGCCCAGAGACAAGGTGGTTCCCGGCGTCTGCACCCCCTTCTGCTCACGGCGCTTGTAGCCGATCTTCTGGTGGATCGCCTCTGCCACTTGCAGCACGAAAGCCTCCGCGCTTGGAAATTCTCTGGGATCAGGCAGCGTGCCGATCCATGCTTGCAGGGCCGCCGTTTCCTCAGCGAAGACCGGTGTCATGTAGCCCTTCAGGATCGCCAGCTCCAGCGGGTCATACTCCAGCGGATAGAGACTCGGGCTGTGTGGCTTTAGGGGGGGAGCATCCGGCGAAAAAAACCGCCTCACCACCACATCCACATCGAATTTCAACTCAGTGCCCGGCTCACGAAAATGCGCGTAGGCGATCGAGTTCCCGAAAATATCCCATGCCCACGTCACATCCGCCGCCGGCGTGATGGAAAGATTCAGACTCTCCACCCGCAAGTCGTGCCCCTCACGCGGACGAATCACCAACCGGTGCATCTCGAAGGTCACCGGCTGCGCGTATTGGTAGTGCGTGCGGTGGATGATCCTCAGCAGATGGCTGTCACTCATGGCTCGATCAATATGGCCCGGCCCGCCAGATCGGCGGCACTCAGCGGTTGAAATTCATCTGCCACACAGGACACCGACATGCGGGTCATCTGCATCTGGCCAAAAATCGTGGCGACCGCAGCGTCCGCCGCATCACGGCCTGTGCCGATGCGCACCAGCCCGTTGAGTGCAGCCAGCCGCGTAGGATCAAAAATAAACCACCGGTTCCCGATGCAGGCCTCAAAACAGGCGTGGAAATCGGGCGGCTGCATGTTGCAGGCATAGCCGGCAAAGTAGCGCGCCGGGATCGACAGCGCCCGGCAGAAAGCGATCCCGAGATGCGCAAAATCACGGCACACACCCGCACGCTGCGTCACCGTGTCATAGGCGGAAGTCTCCTCATTCGTTGCACCGCTGAGGTAGTCGATGTTTTCAAAGATCCAGTCCGCGATGGCCACCGCCTGATGGTACGGATGCTCGATGCCGCCAAACATCTTCGTCGCCAGCCGCCCCATCCGGTCAGACTGGCAGTAGCGGCTCGGGAACAGATACGAGATGGCCGAACTCTGGATCTCAGAGACCGGGATGCCCTGAATCTCCTCGTGACTGACCATCTTGTGACGCGTCTCGGCCATCACCGAGTAGCTCACTTCCAGCTTCGTGGCATCTCCCGTTTCCAATCGGATGTAACGGTTCTCTCCCGGCCCCATTGGCAGCTCTTCCCACTTCACGCCAGGTGTCACCTGGAAGGATTCCATCTGCAGCGTTTGATTCTGCGTCGCCAGAGCATGAATGCTCAGCAGCACCGTGCTTTGCATCAGCACATCATATTGGAGTTCAGCGTTGATTTGAAAAGCCATGGAGTGCAGCATCGCCCCGAAGGAGAAACAAGCAATAGGCGGACTGCTGGGGTGTATGCCCCATGGCAATCTCGGGCGCGGTGCGAGAGATTCAGCCTGCTCCTTGCCATGATTATAGACGCCTCCTGCCGCCTTGAATATTTAGTCCCCTTCGAAATACACGCCATCTTCATGCTTCGTCCGCGCAGCGGCTCCGGACAGTGGATCATCCGGGAGGAGTTCGACATGAATCCCCGCGTGCCAGTCGAAGAATACACAGATTTCTACGGCAACCTCTGCCAGCGGATCATCATGCCCAAGGGCCATTTCCACTACTCCATGAAATGCCGCGCCAGAGTGCCGACTGAGTTGCACAGCCAGCCGCTCGCACAGCTCCATTCCGTGAAGCAGCTCCCCGTGGATGTGCTGCACTACCTCCTGCCCAGCCGCTACTGTCAGTCAGACAAGTTGGGCGACCTCGCCACCTCCATTGTTGGCAACGCACCCAGCAGCTACCAAAACGTCACCAACCTGCGCAACTGGATCCACGAGAACATCGCATTTCAGCGCGGCACCAGCAATTCATCCACTTCCGCCATCGAAACGATAACCACTCGGCACGGCGTGTGCCGTGACTTCGCGCATTTGGGCATCGCCCTCTGCCGTTCCATCAATGTCCCTGCACGCATGGTCGTGGGTTTTGTACTCGGCCTGGAACCCATGGACCTCCACGCATGGTTTGAGGCCTACATCGGCGGACAGTGGTTCACCTTCGACGCCACCGAAGACCATCCTGGTGGCAACCGCTTGGTCATCGCCTATGGCCAGGATGCGGCAGACGTGGCGATCGCCTCCATCTTCGGCCCTTTTACCTGCACCACCATGCAAGTCACCGTCGCCATCGCCCCCGAAACCGAAAACGGCTGATCCTTTTTCCGCAAGTTTCCACCATGGCGTAGATGCTGGACGCCTTGCTTTCAGGCGGGTTCCAGCCGTTTTAGAATGAAGCCAGCAGTCGAGGTCGAACCCGCAATCTGCAATTTCTCTGCCCACTGGCGAACCCACGATCATCCTCTGGATCAGCAAGATGCCCAGATCCAAGGCTGTATTGTATCCCCGCCATGAATTCCCACCCAGCCTCATCCTCACCCGATTTCAATTCACCGGCCTGCCCGGAATGTGCTGAACACGCCTCACCACTTCCTCAACGTGGGCGTCGCGACTTTATCCGCGTGCTTTCCGGCAGTGCCCTGGGAGTCATGGGTGCATCTTCCCTGACTTCAGGTTTTGCAGCCCCAACAGAAGCGCCCCGCACCGCAAAACCTGCTGAAGAACTCATCCGCGAACTCTTCGCCGGCCTGACAGCCGAACAAAAAACCGCCATGGTCAAGCCATGGAATCACGGCGCAGAAGCAGGCGGCATCCCCACACGTCTCAAGACCCACAACGCCGCACCTCTGGGCAAGAAACTCAGCGAGCAGTTCACCACGCCGCAGCAGGATCTCATCAAGCAGACCTTCAAATCCATCCTCTCAGGCGACGAGGCCTACGACCGCATCAGCCGCCATGGCAAGTGGGACAGCAGCGGCACCTTCGAAGGCAACGGCATCGCCATCTTCGGCGATCCCTCCGGCAAAGATCCCTTCTCCTGGGTCTTCGCCGGCCATCACCTCACCCTCCGTTGCGATGGCAATTCCCAGCCAAACACCGCCTTCGGCGGCCCCATGTACTACGGCCATTCCGCCAACGGCCACAGCGACGTGAACGTTTACAACGATCAAACGAAGGAAGTCATGAGCGTCTTCGAAATGCTCAACGAACCCCAGCGCAAACAGGCCGTCATCGTCGGCTCTCCTGGCGATGGCGTCGGGGCGCTCAAGCCCAAGCTCGTGGAAAAACCCTCCACCGGCGTCGGCTACGGCGACCTCGATGAATCCCAGCGCAAGCTCGTCACCGGCGTCATGCGCAAGCTCCTAGACCCCTTCCGCAAGGAAGACGGCGACGAAGTCATGCAGCTCATCAAGACCAACGGCGGCATGGAAAAACTGCGCCTCGCCTTTTACAAAGACAACGCCGAAAAAGGCAACGACCGCTGGGACGCCTGGCGCATCGAAGGCCCCGGCTTCGTCTGGAACTACCGCGTCCTCCCCCACGTCCATTGCTTCGTCAACGTCGTCGGCCAGGCCTGAGTCCCTTGCAGTGATGCGGGCCATCCTTCCCCTTCTCTTCAGCGCGCTGCTCCTCGGCAGCCTCGCTGAAGTCACTGCCCGTGCTGAAGCCCCGCCCGATTTCCAAAAAGACGTCCTCCCCGTCTTCGAAGAGAAATGCATCCGCTGCCACGGTGGCAAACGTCGCGGCGGCAAGCTCGACATGCGCACGCTAGAGGCCATGCTCGAAGGCGGCGACACCGGCCCCGCCCTCAAACCCGGCAACGCCAAAAAAAGCCTCCTCATCGAGCTGATCCACTACAAAGAGATGCCACCCAAAAAAGAGGAGCCATTCATCACTCCCACGGAACTCGAAATGCTCCGCCGCTGGATCAATGCCATGCCGGACAAGACTTGATCAATGTCCGAATTTAATGGAGCCAGCAGTCGGGGTCGAACCGACGACCTGCGGTTTACAAAACCGCTGCTCTACCACTGAGCTATGCAGGCACATTCTTGAGGGCCGTGATAATAAACGCCCGAGTTCATTCGGCAAATGGATTTACAACAGGATTAGCCGATAGATGGTCCCCTCCCCGCATGCTCATCACCAGCTCCTCCAACGAACGCATCAAACACGCCCGCAGAGTCCGCGAAGGCCGTGAGCGAGATCTGATCTTCATCGAAGGCGAACGCCTCGTCACCGAATGCGTATCCTCCGGCCTCGTTCTGCACGCCTGCTTCACCGCCGCCGAGCCCTCCCCCTCGCAGCTAGCCCTGCTGGAGCGCCTCTCCTGCCCGGTGTTTCAGCTCTCCGAGTCCGTCCTCGAATCCCTCAGCGATACCACCTCCACCCAAGGCATCATCGTCATCGCCGAGCGCCCCTGGCCCACGCTGGACCGCCTCTTTGAAAGCAAAGCCCCCCTCATCCTCGGCCTCGATCGCATCCAGGACCCCGGCAATCTCGGCACCCTCGTCCGCACCGCCGAATCCGCCGGCGTCAGCGGCCTCTTCTCTTTCGCAGGATCAGCAGACGCCTTCTCCCCCAAAACCCTGCGCAGCTCCATGGGCTCCGCCTTTCGCCTGCCCATCCTCCCTGATGTCTCCGGCCTCGGCACCATCGAAACCTGCCGCAGCCGTGGCCTCAAAACCGTCGTCGCCACTGGCGATGCCGACATCCTGCACTACGACTACGATTGGCGCCAGCCCACCCTCCTCATCCTCGGCAACGAAGGCCGCGGCGCCAGCCCCGAGATCATGCAGGCCTGCGACGCCCGCGTCCGCATCCCCCTCCACTCCCCCGTGGAATCCCTCAACGTCGCCGCAGCCGGTGCCGCCATCTTGTTTGAAGCCGTGCGGCAGCGCCGCTAGCACCTCGTAGAATGAGTGTGGCGACAGCCCGCCCGTTCATCAGCGTGGGATGACGCCCCACGTTTTGAAATGCCCCTTGGGACGAAATGGGACAGTGGCATCCGGAACTTGCGTGCGCTCGTTCTCCCCTGCACTTCTCCTCATGTCAGAACACTCTTTCGACTTCATCGTCATCGGCGGCGGCAGCGGCGGCTATGCAGCAGCCCGCACCGCACACAGCGCCGGACTCCGTGTCGCAGTCATCGACGGCGCATCCGAGCTCGGCGGCCTCTGCATCCTGCGCGGCTGCATGCCCAGCAAGACCCTCATCGAATCCGCCAACCGCCAGCTCCACATCCGCCACGCAGCCGACTTCGGCCTCAAAGCCACCTCCCACGGCGTCGATGTCCACACCATCCGCGATCGCAAACGCACCCTCATCGCCGACTTCGCCAGCTACCGCCAGAGCCAGCTCGAAGACGGCCGCTTCACACTCTATCGCGGCCACGCCCGCTTTGTAGATGCCCACACCATCGAAGTGCTGCCCCGCGATGGCTCACCATCCTTCCAAGTCACCGCCCGCAGCTTCTGCATCGCCACCGGCTCAGAAGTCATGGTCCCCAACGTCCCCGGCCTCGCCGAAACCGGTTACTGGACCAGCGATGATGTCTTGGATGCAGACACACTGCCCAAAACCATCGCCGTCCTCGGCGGCGGAGCCATCGCCCTCGAAATGGCGCACTACCTCGAAGCCATGGGCTGCGCCGTCACACTGATCCAGCGCAACACCCAGCTCCTCACCGGCCAGGATCGCGAATGCAGCGATGTCCTCGCGAAAGCCTACGCCGAGCGCGGCATGAAAATGCATCTCGGCACCCACCTCAGCGCCGTCTCCACGCACGACGGCCGCAAGCGCATCGAGTTCACCGAATCCGGTCACACCCATTCCATCCTCGTCGATGAAATCCTCCTCGCCATGGGCCGCGTGCCCGCCACGAAGAGCCTCGCGCTGGATGCAGCCAAAGTCGCCCTGCACAAATCCAAGGTCATCGTCAATGACCGCATGCAGACCTCCCAGCCGCACATCTTCGCCGCTGGTGATGTCTGCAGCCCGCTCGATGTCGTCCACATCGCCATCCAGCAGGGCGAAATAGCCGCCCGCAATGCCGCTGCCCTGATTCATGGCAAAGCAGCCGAAGAAACCATCGACTACCGCCTCACCCTCTTCGGTGTTTTCTCGCACCCGCAGATGGCCGTCGTCGGTGCCACCAGCGAAAAGCTCAAAGAACAAAACACACCCTTTCTCGAAGCCAGTTATCCCTTCAATGACCACGGCAAATCCATGGTCATGGGCGAAACCGCCGGCTTCGTCAAAATGCTCGCACACAAGGAAACCGGCGAAATCCTCGGTGCCTGCGTCGTCGGCCCCGAAGCCACCGAACTCATCCACGAAGTCGTCATCGCCATGAACTTCCACTCCACCGTCCAGCAGTTCATGGCTATCCCGCACTACCATCCGACACTCAGCGAAATCTGGACCTATCCAGCGGAAGAAATCGCCGATCAGATGGCCGCGTAAGCAGGATCGCACATCACAATCCCCCGAAAAGGCGGGGTGCGAAGGACGTTAGCATTCACACTAACGTCCCACCCATGCGCCGCGCTCTTCTCATCTTCCTGGCCTTCCCCGCCCTCCTCACGGCGGAGTCCGCCAAACTCAAATACAACCGCGATGTGCGGCCCATCCTCAATGAAAAATGCTTTCATTGCCACGGCACGGATGCCAGCCATCGCAAAGGCGATCTCCGCCTCGACCTGCGCGAAAATGCCATCAAGCCCGCCAAGTCCGGAGACATCGCCATCATTCCCGGCAAGGCCGAACTAAGCCAGCTCATCGCGCGCGTCGAACTCCCCCACGGCGATGACGACGTGATGCCTCCCGACAAAGACGGCAAGCCTCTCACCGCCGAAGAAAAAAACATCCTGCGCCAATGGATCAGCGAAGGCGCAGAGTATCAGGGCCACTGGGCCTTCCTCAAACCCGAGCGCTCGCCCGCACCGCAAATATCCGATCCCAAGTTCACGATCCGCAACGAGATCGACACCTTCATCGCCGAACGCCTGCAGCAGGAAAACCTGCACACCTCGCCCGAGGCAGACCCCGCCACACTCCTCCGCCGCGTAACGCTGGATCTCACCGGCCTGCCGCCGACATTGGAAGAAATCACCGCCTTCGAAAAAGACACCTCCCCACGCGCTTACGAATCAGTCGTTGACCGTCTTCTAAAATCCGAACACTACGGCGAACGCATGGCCATGCAGTGGCTCGACTTCGCCCGCTTCGCCGACAGCCATGGCTTCCAGACAGACAGCAGCCGCTCCATGTGGCCCTGGCGTGACTGGGTTATCAAAGCCTTCAACGATAACAAACCCTTCGATCAGTTCACCCTAGAACAAATCGGCGGGGATCTGCTACCCAATGCCACCCGCGATCAAATCGTCGCCACCGGCTTCAATCGCAATCATCGCCTCAATGGCGAAGGCGGCATCATCGCCGAGGAGTGGCGCATCGAGAACATCATCGACCGCGTGGAAACCACCAGCTTCACCTGGCTCGGCCTCACGCTGAACTGCTGCCGCTGCCACGATCACAAGTACGACCCCTTCTCTCAAAAGGACTTCTATTCGTTCTTCGCCTTCTTCAACAACATCGCCGAAAGCGGCACCATTCAGGGCAGTTCCAACCGCAGCGGTGGCAATTCCGATCCGGTGATCCAAGTGCCGGACAAGGACGAAGAGATTCAACTCGCCTCGCTGCGCAAAAAGATCGACGCCGCCCAGGAACTCGTCACCGAGACACAACTGCAACTGCCCAACCTCGTCGCCAGCTGGGAGGCTGACATGGAAAAACCTGAAACTGCGAAGAAGCCCATGTGGCAGTTGCTTCCCGTAGCGGAGGCGAAATCCCAAGGCGGTGCCGCGCTACACAAGCTGCCGGATGCCTCCTGGATCACCGGCGGCCGCAATCCTGACTTCGACATTTACACCATCACAGCCCCCCTCGCTTCGGGAACCTTCACCGGCTTGCTACTGGAAGCTCTGCCAGATCCCACTCTCCCCAGCCAAAGCCTCGGCCGTGCCCACAATGGCAACTTTGTGCTCACCGGCATCCAGGGCGAGATCACCGCCCCTACTTTAAAACAGCCTGTGAAAATCACCTTCACCCGCGCCGAGGCAGACTACGCGCAAAAAGGTTACGATGTGAAGCTGCTGCTCGACCAGAACCCCAAGAACGGCTGGGCCATCGATGGCAACGACCCCAAGAAACGCGTGGAACGCAATGCCATGTTCATCGTGGACAAAGCACTTCGCGTTCCCACCGGCGCCACACTCACCGTGCGCCTCCTGCATCAGTCCACGTATGCCGGGCACAACATGGGCCGCTTCCGTCTTTCCACCACCGATGCCGAGCCTGCGCTGGCCAGCATCGATGGCACAGGCGGTCCGCCAGCCACCGTTCTTGCCGTGCTAAAAACCCCAACCGAAAACCGCACGCCACAGCAGCGCAGCGAGCTCGAAAAATACTACCGCGCCAGTGTGGACAGCCCGCTGCGTGATGCGGACTACGCCCTCGCCGCAGCAAAAGCGGAACTGGAAAAATACGAGCGCATCGTTCCCTCCGTGATGGTCATGAAAGAAGGCCCCGTGCGCGATGCCTTCATCCTCAAACGCGGCGAATACGACAAGCCCGGCGACAAGGTCAGTATGCTCACTCCCGTAGTTCTCCCACCCATGCCAAAGGGCGCGCCCAGCAATCGCCTCGGCCTCGCACAGTGGATCGTCTCTCCCGAAAATCCTCTCACCGCACGCGTGTGGGTGAATCGCGCGTGGGAGAAATTCTTCGGCTACGGTTTGTCAAAATCCACCGAGAACCTCGGCACGCAGTCCGAGTATCCCGTGCATCCCGAACTGCTCGACTGGCTCGCCACCGAGTTCATCCGCTGCGGCTGGGACATGAAGGCCATGCAGAAGCTCATCGTCATGAGCGCCACCTATCGGCAGTCGTCCAAGCTCACACCCGCACTGCTCGAAAAAGATCCTGAAAACCGCCTTCTCGCACGCGGCCCGCGCTTCCGTCTCTCCGGTGAAGTTGTGCGTGATCAGGCACTCGCCTTGGCGGGATTGCTCGTGCCAAAGGTCGGCGGCCCAAGTGTAAAGCCCTACATGCCAGACGGCGTGTGGGATGATACCAGCAAGTACGGCGACCTGCGCGGCTACAAAGCCGACACCGGCGAAGGTCTCTACCGCCGCAGCTTCTACACCATCTGGAAACGCACCGCCGCACCGCCCACCATGCTGCTCTTCGATGCCCCCACGCGCGAAATCTGCACCGTCAAACGCAGCCGCACCAACACCCCGTTGCAGGCACTCTCACTGCTCAATGAAGTCACCTTCGTCGAAGCCGCACGCGGCCTCGCGCAGCAGATGATGCAGCACGGCGGCACCACCCCGGAGCAGCGCATCGCCTACGGCTTCCAGCGCGCCACCTCCCGCACCATCGACCCCGCCGCCCTCAAGCAACTCACCACCGGCCTGAATCAACGCATCACCGAATTCCAATCCAAGCCCGCCGACGCCACCGCCCTCATCTCTCAAGGCACCACCAAGGCCGACGCCTCGCTCAATCCCGCCGAACTCGCCGCCTACACCACCACCGCCGCCGTTCTCCTCAACCTCGACCGCGTCATCACCCGTGATTGATATGAATCATCCAGCCCTTCAATTTCAAGACCGGCTCAACCGCCGCATCTTCCTCAAGCAAAGCTCCAGCGCCATCGGTGCCGCCGCGCTCGGATCACTCCTTCAGGACGAAGCCGCCGCCGCATCTCCCACGCGCGTCTTCCCCAACTTCGCGCCCAAAGCGAAACGCATCATCTATCTCTTCCAATCCGGTGCTCCCTCCCAGCTCGATCTGTTCGATCCAAAGCCGCAGATGGAAAAACACCGCGCCGAGGATCTCCCCGCCAGCATTCGGCAAGGCCAGCGACTCACCACGATGACCTCCGGCCAGAAGGCCTTCCCCGTCGCTCCATCCATCTTCAAATTCGCGCAGCATGGCCAGGGCGGTATCTGGCTCAGCGAACTCTTTCCCCATCTCTCCACCGTCGCGGATGAGATGTGCGTCATCCGCTCCATGTTCACCGAGGCGATCAATCACGATCCCGCCATCACCTTCTGCCAGACCGGCTCCCAGCTCGCCGGACGCCCCAGCATCGGCTCCTGGCTCAGCTACGGTCTCGGCAGCGCCAATCGCGATCTTCCCGCCTATGTGGTGATGACTTCCTTCGGTACGGGCCGTCGCGATGACCAACCGCTCTATGACCGCCTCTGGGGCAGCGGCTTTCTCCCCACGCAGCATCAGGGCGTGCGCTTCCGCAATACTGGCGACCCGGTTCTCTACCTCTCCAATCCCGCTGGCGTAGATCGTCCCATGCGCCGCCAGATGCTCGATGAAATCGCCGCACTCAATCAGCGCGACTTCGAATCCTTCGGCGATCCCGAAACCGCCACGCGTATCTCCCAGTATGAAATGGCATTTCGTATGCAGATGAGCGTCCCCGATCTCGTGGACACCTCCAAAGAGCCTCAGCACGTGCTCGACAGCTACGGCCCTGATGTCCAAAAGCCCGGCACCTTCGCGGCCAACTGCCTCCTCGCACGCCGCCTCGCCGAGCGCGATGTCCGCTGCATCCAGCTCTTCCACATGGGCTGGGACCATCATGGCGGTCTGCCCAATGCCATCCGTGGCCAGTGCCGCGACACCGACCAGCCCACCACCGCGCTCATCAAGGATCTGAAACAGCGCGGCCTGCTTGACGACACCCTCATCGTCTGGGGCGGCGAATTCGGCCGCACCATCTACTCTCAGGGCACCCTCACCGCCACCAACTACGGCCGCGACCACCACCCCCGCTGCTACTCCCTCTTCATGGCCGGCGGCGGCATCAAGAAAGGCACCACCTACGGCGAAACCGACGACTACAGCTACAACATCGTCCGCGACCCCGTCCACGTGCACGATCTCAACGCCACCCTCATGCACCTCCTCGGCATCAATCACGAACGCCTCAACTACAAGTTCCAAGGCCTCGACATGCGCCTCACCGGCATCGCCGGAAATCTCGTCAAGGGTGTGCTGGCATAAACGCAATCCCCCACGTCCTCGTCCTCGTCCTCGTCCTCGTCCTCGTCCTCCTACTCGAACTCGTCCTCGATCCTATCGCACCGCCACACGCTCCAGTTCGCTCACCACCATAGACATTCCTCATCCGCGGGCTCACAATTCAATTCATCTGGCCCTTCACCTCCCCTTCCGCCCCCGCTGCCTCGCCCGAAACTCCCCCGGCCCACACCCGACCTGCCGCGCAAACATGCGGCTGAAGTAGTGCCGGTTCGGAAACCCAAACCCCACGGCGATCTGATCAATTGTCTTGTCCGTCAGCGCCAGCGCCTCCCCTGCTAATCGCACCCGCGTGCCCAGCACATACGCCGCCGGCGTCTGCCCCGTGTGCTCACGAAAGGCACGAATGAACCGCTCCACGCTCATCCCTGCACGCTCCGCCAGAAAAGGATTCGTCAGCCTGCTATGCGGCGCACGCGCAATGAGCGCCAGCACTTCAACAAGCCGCTCCGGCATCACAGGAGGTGCCCCCGTTTCCAAGGCCGCAAAAACCGTATGCAACAACGCCGCGCTGAGATGATGCAGCCGATGATCCCTCATTTCTTCAGCCGGCTCACGATGCGTCGCCATCATCTGCCCCAGCATTGATCGCAGCCCCTCATCCACCGCAATGACGATGGGAGCCGCACGCATCGACACACCCGGCCTCGCGGTGGTGAAGTGCAGCCAGAAGTGGCTGGCCTTCACCGGGCCACAGCAGTCAAAGACCGTGTCCGCCGGAATCAGCACGGCGCACTTCGGCCCCAGCGGCAGCTTGCGTCCTTCAAACACGAGATTGCAGCCCGGTTTCGGATTGTAGTAGAAGCGCCAGAAGGGCGAATCCACCCCCTGATGATTCCAATCCTCCAGCGCGGGCTGATACCCGCTTTCGTGAATCAAAAACGGCGTCCAGCCCGACTGCGCCACACGCGCAAGATCCACGCCCCACGGCGTGGTGTAGTTGAGGTATTTGCGGCGGCTCGGCATGATCTATTAATGGAATCAGATACGCAACAACCCGCCTCATTCACCAGCTTTTCATTCTCAGCATTGCAGAATAAGACATAAATCATCCATAAAGAGGCACAGCCGGCCAGCGTTGGTTTATCAGCGTCATTCCACTCATGCACCGGCTTCTCCTCATCCTCCTCACCTTCCCGTCCCTCCTCGCGGCAGCCCCCGCGAAGGTTAAGTTCAATCGCGACGTACGTCCCATCCTCTCAGACAAGTGCTTCTTCTGCCACGGCCCCGATCCGAAAAAGCGCGAGGCCGATCTGCGCCTCGATGTACGCGATGCCGCCATCGAAGGAAAAGCCTTCATCCCCGGCAAAGCGGAGATGAGCGAGCTGATCCAGCGCATCCTCACCACCGATGCCGACGATCACATGCCTCCAGCCGAATCAAAGCTCAGCGCTCTGACACCCGATGAAATCGCCATCTTGAAGCAATGGATCAACGAAGGAGCAGAGTACGAAGCACACTGGGCATTCATCCCCCTCAAGGCCGACGCAGCCAACTCGCAAAGCATCGACCAAATCGTCAGCGCGGAGTTGGCAGCACGCGACATGAAACTCCAGCCCGAAGCCACCCCCGAAACCCTCATCCGCCGCCTCAGCTTCGACCTCACTGGCCTCCCCCCTTCCCCCGAAGAAATCAGCGCCTTCGTTGCCGAGCATCAGTTCGATCCCACATCCGCCATCCAGCATCTAGTCACTCGCCTCCTCGCCTCACCACACTACGGCGAGCGCATGGCTGTGGACTGGCTTGATCAAGCCCGCTACGCCGACACCTACGGCTTTCAGGTGGATCGCGAACGCGACGTCTGGCCTTGGCGCGACTGGGTCGTGAAAGCATACAACGACAACCTCCCCTTCAACCAGTTCATCACCTGGCAACTCGCAGGCGATCTGCTGCCCAATCCCACCGACGAGCAAATCCTCGCCACCGCCTTCAACCGTCTGCACCAGCAGGAAAGCGAAGGCGGCAGCGTGGAGGAGGAGTACCGCGTCGAATACATCGCCGACCGCGTGCAGACCGTCGCCACCGCCTTCCTCGGCCTCACCTTCGAGTGCTCCCGCTGCCACGATCACAAGTTCGATCCCATCACGCAGAAGGACTACTACGGCCTCTTCTCCATGCTGCAAAACATCGACGAAGCCGGCCTTTACTCCTACTTCACGCCCTCCCAGCCCACGCCTGCGCTGATGATGATGGACGCTCCAACCAAGGACAAAATGGCCACGCTAAATGCCAAAGTAGCAGCACTCGAAAAGAAGCTGACCGATGCAGCCCCGCCTGCCCGCACAACGCTCGATCTTCAGAACGGCATCCCCGCATCCCTGGAAGGCCAGCTCGCTCATTTCACCTTCGACGAACTCAACGGCAACAAACTCGCCGACGCCCTCCACCCCGCGCCGCCGCCCGCTCCTCCGCAGCCAAAGGCCGTCGCAGACGCCAAGGACAAAACACCTGCACAGAAAAAGAAAGACGCCAAAGCCCCGCCTCCAGGCCCCGAGGCAATCCTCAAAGGCGAAAACAAACTCGTCCCCGGCAAAATCGGCAACGCCATCCAGTTTACCGGCGATGACTCTGTGGACACCCCGCTCGGCAACTTCCAACGCCACGAACCCTTCAGCATCTCCCTCTGGCTGCAAACACCCGATGAGAAAGACCGCGCCGTGGTGCTGCATCGTTCCCAGGCCTGGACAGACGCTGCCAGCCGTGGCTACGAACTCCTCATCGAAGAAGGCCGCATCAAATGGTCGCTGATCAATTTTTGGCCCGGCAACGCCATCTCCATCCGCACCCAGGCCAAGGTTCCCCTGAACGAGTGGACCCACGTCATCGTCACCAATGACGGCAGCAGCCGAGCCTCCGGCTTGAAGATCTTCATCAACGGCACACTCGCCCCCGCAGACATCATCAAAGACCACCTCACCAAGAACATCACCGGCGGCGGCCATGACGAAATCAGCCTCGGCGAACGCATGCGCGATCGCGGCTTCAAAAACGGTCTCGTCGATGACCTGCGCATCTTCAGCCGCGACCTCTCCATGCCGTATGATGCCAAGCTCGCTCCCCTGCTCGCCGAACTGCAAACCGCCCGCGCTGAAGTCACCGCCTTGGCCGATGCACAGAAGGAAATCATGGTCATGCAGGAACTGCCGCAGCCCAAGAAAGCCTACATCCTGGAACGTGGCGAGTACGACAAACGCGCCGAAGAAGTCGGCCCCGTCACCCCTACCTTCCTCTCACCCTTCCCAAAAGACGCCCCTAAAAACCGCCTCGGCTACGCGCAGTGGCTCACAGCACCAGATCATCCGCTCACCGCCCGCGTCACCGTCAATCGCATCTGGCAGAGCCTGTTCGGACGCGGCCTCGTGAAGACCTCAGAAGACTTCGGCAGCCAGGGCGAGCGCCCCTTGTATCCCGAACTGCTCGACCATCTCGCGCTCAAGTTCATTCAAAGCGGCTGGAGTGTGAAGTCCCTCGTGCAGGAGATCGTCATGAGCCAAACCTATCGCCAGCAAAGCATCGCCGATGCCAAGACCATGGCCGACGATCCCGAGAACCAATGGCTCGCACGCGGTCCGCATTTCCGCCTGCCCGCCGAGATGATCCGCGACAACGCCCTCGCTGCCTCCGGCCTTCTCAAGCTCACCATGGGCGGCGCCCCCGTCTATCCCTATGAGATGACCGAAGCCTTCAAGCCCATGGGCCCCAGCGCAGGCGATGCCGTGTATCGCCGCAGCCTCTACACCAACTGGCGCCGCACCAGCCCACCGCCCGCCATGGTCGCCTTCGATGCCCCACGTCGCGCCGTCTGCATCTCCAAACGCGAACGCACCGACTCCCCCCTCCAGGCCCTCATCCTCCTCAACGGCATTCAGTACGTCGAAGCCGCCCGCGTCCTCGGCGAAAAGCTCCACCTCGAAACCCAAGGCGACCTCCCCCAGATGATCGAACTCGCCTTCCTCCGCTGCCTCAGCCGCAAACCCGACGCCCAGGAAATCCAAATCTGCACCCAGCTCTACCAAGAGCAGCTCACCCACTTCAAAGCCTCGCCAAAGGAAGCCGAAGCTCTCCTCAAAACCGGCAACGCCAAACGTGACTCCACTCTCCCCCTGCCCGAAGCCGCCGCCGCGACCGTCCTCGCCCAAGCCCTCCTGAACCACGACGCCTGCGTCGTGAAACGCTGAACCATCTTTGAACCTTCGCCGAATATCTGGCACAAACCCACTACAGCTTATGACAGACTCCTTCCCAAACGCAGGACCTCAGAAAGCCCGTAGGGCTGGCACAACCGTAGCCGTGGGTGCCAACCCACGGAGCCACATCACCCACCTCTCTCAAATCTCGTGGAACCGCGTAGCGGTGACACAAATCTCCGCCACGCCCCAGACGCGGAAAAGCCCACGATGAGGCCGTTTCCAAACACGATTTCAGCCCCCCTTGAACTCAACTTTTTTGTAATCTACCATCATGAAACCACACTTCGTACCCGTCCTTGAAAAGCCCTGCCCGGTAAAATGGGAGTCCATGGTCGGCAGCGAAAAACGCCGCTACTGCGAGCACTGCCAGCTTCATGTGCACAATCTCTCCGCGATGACAACGAGCGAGCGCAATGAGGTGCTGGCTCCTGGTTCTGAGCGCAAGTGCATCAGCTATCTCACATGTGCTGATGAGAGTGCTCCCGTGGGAAAGGCACGACTCAAGCTCCAGCCCTTCTCCAGACTGCCGCAATGGCTGGCTGCGCTCATTGCCATTTTCACCTCTTCTTGCACCCAGTATGAACGGCTTGGAGGCGTCCCACCTCCGCCTTTGGAAAACGAGCATTCAGCTAAAACCCCACCCGCCGACTCCGTCCAATAAGTCAGACCAGTGACTCAAGCATGAACACCCATCTTTCGCTGCTCAACCGCCGCACCCTTCTCAACCGCTTCGGCATGGGCCTCGGCGGCATCGCTTTGAATGAGCTGCTGGCCCAAGGCTCAGAACCCGCAGACCATGGCGTCCTCGGCGGCACTCACTTCGCTCCCAAGGCCAAGCGCATCATCTACCTCTTCATGTCGGGCGGCCCCTCCCACCTGGACCTGTTTGACTACAAGCCACTGCTCAATAAACGCAACGGCGAGCAACTCCCCGACTCCGTGCGCGGAACCCAGCGCCTCACCGGCATGTCCGGCAATCAGTCCTCCATCCCCATGGTCGGCTCCCCCTTCAAGTTCACGCAGCATGGTCAGGCCGGCGGCTGGTTCAGTGAACTGCTTCCGCACACCGCCAGCATCGCCGACGACATCTGCGTCGCGCGCTCCATGTTCACCGAGTCGATCAATCACGGCCCCGGCGTCACCTTTTTCCAAACAGGCTCCCAGATCGCAGGCCGCCCAAGTTTCGGCTCATGGCTCGGCTACGGACTCGGCGCAGATAACGCGAATCTGCCATCCTTCACCGTCCTCATCACCAAAGGCAAAGGCGGCCAGCCGCTCGGCTCGCACCTCTGGGGCAGCGGCTTCCTTCCCACCAAACATCAAGGCGTACTCTTCCGCGCCGCGAAGGACCCCGTTCTCTACCTCGGCAATCCCGCAGGCGTAAACGCCGACAGCCGCAGGCTCATGCTGGACCGCCTCAAAGAACTCCACGAGCACCAGTTCGCGGGCACGCCCGACACCGAAATCCAGAACCGCATCGACCACTACGAAATGGCCTTCCGCATGCAGACCAGCATCCCCGAAGTCACCGACCTCAGCGATGAACCACAGCACATCCTCGACAGCTACGGACCCGATGTGAAAACACCCGGCACCTTTGCCGCGAACTGCCTGCAGGCACGCCGCCTCGCCGAAAAAGGCGTGCGCTTCATCCAGCTCTACCATCAGGACTGGGACCATCACGGCGGCCTGCCTGGAGCACTGCCCAAACTTTGCAAAGAAACCGACCAACCCGCAGCCGCATTGATCAAGGATCTCAAACAGCGCGGCATGCTGGACGACACCCTCGTTGTCTGGGGCGGTGAGTTCGGCCGCACCGCATATTGCCAGGGAAAGATCAGCACCAACTTCGGTCGCGATCATCACCCGCGCTGCTTCAGCGCCTGGTTCGCCGGCGGCGGCATCAAGGCAGGCTCCGTCTATGGCGAAACCGACGACTTCGGCTACAACACCGTCAAAGACGGCCTCCACATCCACGACTTCCACGCCACGCTGATGCACCTGCTCGGCATCGACCACGAACGCCTCACCTACAAATTCCAAGGCAGACGCTATCGCTTGACGGATGTGGCAGGCAAAGTCGCCAAGGGCCTCCTCGCCTGACGCTTGCTCTATCCCAGAATGGGTGTTCATTGCCTCTACCAAAATGAGCCAAGCCAGAACCGCCAAGCAGCACCGCAAAACCGCCGAGACCGACATTGAGATCGAACTCAATGTCGACGGATCCGGCAAATCACAGATCGACACCGGAGTGCCGTTCTTTGACCACATGCTGACGCTGTTCACCAAGCACGGCCTCTTTGACCTCAAAGTGAAGTGCGTGGGCGATATCGAGGTGGACTATCACCACACCGTCGAAGACACCGGCATCGTGCTCGGCAACTGCTTCCGCGAAGCCCTCGGCACCAAGGCCGGCATCGTGCGCTACGGCTTCTTTCTCCTCCCCATGGACGAAACCCTCGCCGAAGTCGCGCTCGACCTCAGCGGCCGCTCATTCCTCAGCTATCACGCTCCCGAAAAGGTGGAAGCCATCGGCGGTGTGAACCGCTTCAGCTACCAGCTCGTCGAGGAATTCCTCCGCGCCTTCTCCTCCAGCCTGCTGGCGACTCTTCACGTCGAAATCCGCCGTGGTCGCGATGCCCATCATATGGCTGAAGCCATTTTCAAAGGTCTCGCCCGCGCCCTGGATGCCGCCACCAAGCATGATCCCCGCGTCACCGGCATCCCCAGCACGAAGGACGTCCTGTGATGAAACTCGGCGTGCTGGATTATGGCGCAGGGAATCTGCGCAGTGTGTTGAATGCCTTCGAAGCCATCGGAGCGCATGCCAATCTCGTCACGAAGCCGGAAGACTTCGCCAATATCGACGTCCTCGTCTTTCCCGGTCAGGGTGCCTTTGGCGACTCCATCCGCATCCTCAAGGAAACCGGCCTCTGGGAGCCCCTGCGCACCTGGCTGAAGGCCGAGAAGCCCTATCTCGGCATCTGCCTGGGCTACCAGCTCCTGTTTGAAAGCAGCGAAGAATCTCCCGGCGTGGAAGGTCTCTGCGTGGCCAAAGGTCTGGTACGCAAGTTCGACCCCACCAGCGGCCTCAAGATCCCCCACATGGGCTGGAACGTCGCCCAGTGGGCTCCAGAACAGTCTGCCGTGTGGTCCGGATTGCCGAATCCGACCTACGTCTACTTCGTGCACTCCTACTACCCGGATGTGCAGGATGAATCCCTCGCCCTCTGCCGTACTGACTACGGCGTCAGCTTCATCAGCGGCATCGCCAAAAAGAACCTCGTGGCCGTGCAGTTCCACCCGGAGAAAAGCCAGGAGGCTGGTCTCACCCTGCTGCGCAATGCACTGAAGGTGCTGGAGCAGTAAGGCATTCGTTGGCCGCAAAAAGACGCAAGAATTCGCAAAAACAGATCTGATCTTGATCAGTTTTTTTGTGCCTTTTTGTGGCTCTTTGCGGCCAATGCTTCCTTCAAAATAGCCTCCTGCCGCTGCGCCATCTCACGCGCTTCTTCAGGCTCGTGATCATCCCACCCAGCGAGGTGCATGAGGCCGTGGACGAGGTAGAGGGCGACTTCGTGGTCGAGGGATTGACCATGTTCGGTGCCCTGGCGCAGCGCGGTGTCGGCGCTGATGAGGATCTCACCGTGGTGGAAGGTGATGACGTCCGTAGGTGTAGGATCGTCGAGGAAATCGGCGTGCACGCGGGCGATGTCGGCGTCATCAACGATGGTGATTTCAATCTCAGGCAGCGAGGCGAGCGGAGCGTCTGGAGACTTGAGGGCGGCGAGGCACCCGGGCAGCGCGGCTTTGCCGATGCGCCGCAGCCATGGCAGCGGGATGGCGTGCACTTTCTGCCGGTTGTAAATGCGAAGCTTCGGCAGCGGCATCAGGCGGCGGAGGCAGGTGGCGATTTGCGGCTGCGGCTCTTCTTGACGGCCGCCTCGGCGGCGGGACCCGAAAAGGAGGCCTCGACGATTTTTTCCGATGCAGAGGCGGCGCTCGCCTCATCGCCCAGGAGCACGGGCCGGGTTTCATCCCGCACGGGAGCATGATGCACGGGCTTGGACTCCACGGCCTTCTGATACTTGATGCGGCCATGCATCATGCTGAGCAGGGTCTTGGCAAAGCTGGCCTTGATCTTGGCAAGTTCGGCGATGGTGAGATCACATTCATCCAGCTGGCCGTCCATCATGCGTGCCTGCACGATGTCTTTGATCATGGTCTCAATGCGTGAGGCATTGGGTTTGTCGAGTGTTCGAGAGGCGCTCTCAACGGCATCTGCAAGGGAGATGATGGCAGACTCCTTGAACTGTGGTCGCGGGCCCGGGTAGCGGAAGGTTTCTTCGCTGACCTGCGGTACATCATCCTCCTTGGCCTTGGCCTGCTTCACCTGCCGCTCCACCTCGGCTTTCTGATCAAGCGCCTGACGATAGAAATACCAGGCCAGCGAATTGCCATGATGCTGCTCAATGACGTCGATGATGCGTGAGTTGAGGTTGTGCTTGATGGCCAGATCGACGCCGTCTTTGACGTGCGCGATGATGACCAGCGCGCTCATGCGCGGGGTGAGGTCCTCATGCGGATTGGCCGATGGGTCCATGTTCTCGATGAAGTACTCCGGCTTGCTGAGCTTGCCGATGTCATGGAAGTAGGCGCACACACGGCACATGCTGGCGCTGGCGGCGATGTTTTCGGCAGCAGCCTCAGCGAGGTTCGCGACGACGAGGCTGTGATGGTAGGTGCCGGGCGCCTCGATGCTGAGACGGCGCATGAGCGGGTGGTTCAAATCTCCGAGTTCCAGCCAAGACACATCCGTGGTGACGCCGAAGACGCTTTCCAGCACCGGCAGCAAGCCGCCCACGGCCATGCCGGTGACGATGCCGATAAGCAGCGGCAGGCCGACCATGCGGCCGATTTTTTCTTCCATGATGACTCCAGCCGCTTCATGCAGCAGCAGCGAGTAGGCCATGGCCACGAGTCCGACGTAGAGCCCCGCCATGAAAAGCCGGTTGCGGCGGCGGACACGCTTCGTGAGCAGCACACCCGTGAAGCCGAGCAGAGCCGAGGTGGCCATGTATGTGGGCGCAGAAATGGAAATGCAGACCATCACACCGAACAGGGTGGCGTAGATCGCCCCAAACAGGCCGATGCGCCGTCCCAGAATCACGGACAGCACCACCGGGCCAAAGGCATGCGGCAGCACGATGGCCTTGAGCGTCTTGCCCCAGCTCTGGCTGAAGGATAGATCCAGCATCAGCACCACGAGGGCGAGGTGAGTAAAAATGGTGCCCAGCACAAGCAGGAGCACGCCGTTGTCACAGACTTCCTGCCGGAGCACCACGCGCTCATGCACCACCATGGCAAAACCAATGGCCGCAGCATACAGAATGTGCAGGAAAGTGACGGCGGGCAGTCCTGCCTCCACCTGGGTGCCTAGCCGCATCAGGATGCCAAGGCCAATGAAAAACAGGACATAGGCGCCGACCGTCCCTGCCGGATGCGTGCGCATCTCGTCAAGCAAGTCCCCTTCCTGGTGCTTTCGGCGGGTTTTACCGCAGGAAAGCCCTTCGCGTTGCAAGCGGGCACGACGAATGGACTCAAACATGTGTTAAAAAATTGGGGAGAGTGACTATGAGACTATCATAGATCGGGGTTTGGACAAGATTCTTTCCCCTCGCCCTCATCCTTTTTGAGCCATTGTGTCTCATTTTTACGACTACGCCCAGATTGATAGGCCTCAATGATACGCTGAACGACCGGCAAACGAACAATGTCTTTCGGGGCAAAGGCCACGAAACGGACGCCTTCGACATCCTGCAGCAGCTCGACCGCCTCCTTTAAACCCGACTTTACATGGCGACGCAGGTCGATCTGGGAAGGGTCTCCTGTGACTACGCAGCGCGCGCCATCTCCCAGGCGGGTCAGGAACATCAGCATCTGCTCAGTGGTCGTGTTCTGCGCCTCATCGAGGATGATGAAGGCGTTCTTCAGCGTTCGCCCGCGCATGTAGGCCAGCGGGGCGATCTCAATGCTGCCGCGTTCGATGAGGCGCTCTGCCTCTTCCGGCTCCAGCATGTCATAGAGCGCGTCATACAAGGGACGCAGGTAGGGGAAAATCTTCTCCTTCAAATCTCCCGGCAAAAAGCCCAGCGCTTCGCCAGCCTCAACGGCAGGACGAGTGAGCACCAGCCGCTGCACGACTTTTTCTTTGAGGTAATGCAAGCCCTGCGCCATCGCGAGATAGGTCTTGCCAGTGCCCGCAGGCCCCACGCCGAAGACGACCTCGGATTCTCGCATGGCCTGGACATAGGCGATCTGCCCACGCGTCTTGGCCAGCACAGGAGAGCGCTTGCCTGAGCCGAGCAGCTTGAGGTGCATGATCGCATCCGCGGGAGCATCACCGGCCTCGCGCTGGACGCTGTCAATCACCAGACGCACCATGGCAAAGGACACATCGCCACCGTTGCGCCGTACTTTTTCGAGCTGGGTGAAAACTTCACGAGCCGCAGAGAGCTTGTCCACCTCCCCTTCCAGCCGCACCCAGCCTTCGCGGCTGGTCACATTCACGCCAAACGATTCCCCAATCAGCCGCAGACTGCCGAGGTCATTGCCGATCAGCTTTTGGAGGAACTGCGGCGTCTCGTATGTGAGCGTTTCGACAGGCATCAGCGGTAGCCATAGGCCAGCGCCCAGAGCACGCCGACATCCGTCTTCGATTTCAGCTCGAAGACGATCTTGTAAGTGCCGGTCTTCGGCGGATTGACACGCACGCTCATGAAAAACTTGTCCGACTTGGAGTCGATCTGCACCGGCTGGTTCTTCTCATCGTAAACCTTCATGTCGAGCGTGACCCCTTCCTGACTCGTGCCGAGCCAGAAGGCGTATTCGTTGCCCTTGAAAAGCTGGTGGGTGATCTGGAGTTTCTGCCCGCTTTTCACCTCGCCATTCCAATAGTCCTCACGCACGATGAACCCCTTCTCCACGAAGGGAGTGGCGGCTTCCATGGCAAAGTCATGGGACTCGTCCACCGTCGCGTACACGAGCGTCGCGCCAAACATCAGTACACACGCACCCGCGAGAGCCTGCAAACGGGACCAAGGTCGATTCATTGTTGGGATTTTTTCCATGGAGGAGATCATGCGCGTAAAGTTCACCGATTACTTCTTCGCCAGAATTTCGGTCAGCAGGCCGTCGCAGGTCTTGCCAATATCCGAGACCGCATCTTTTGAGAAACCATCCACTGCGCCTTCCATCTGCTGCAGCACGGAGGCGAGTCCCTTTTGAATCGATCTCACCACATCTTGGTCGCGGGTGCTGCCGGGCATCTTGGCGATGCTGCTCACGAAATGTTCCACCAGCATCGGCTGGTTCAGCAGTTCCGCACGGTCGGCTGAAAAACTCTTCTTCACCACCGAGGTCACGGAGGCCGTGCCGCGCAGCCAGCCGCCAAGGCTGACGCACTGCGAAAGATCCAAGTCCTTCATCTGCTCCATCGTGTCGCGCACGGTCTTCTGCGTCTGGTCAAACTCCCTGCGGATGGCGCTCCAGTTGCCTTTGTCCGCCGCATCCAGAATGGCCTGGGCGTGTGGCAGCACGGATTTGCTGAGGCCGAGGCTCTTGGAAAGGGAGATGACGTCATGGCCGATGTCCTTCACCGCTTCTTTGTCCTGGGCCTGCACGGCCACAAAGCCTTCCGCCACGGTGTAGCCAAAGAGGAGGGAGAGCTTCGTGCGATCGCTCGTGTTGGGGATGTCCTGCTTGCGCAGTTCCGCATTCCAGTTCGGTTCGCCGAGCTTGTCGAGCACTGAAAAAACTTCGCTCGGCACGGGCACGATCACGTCATCCACGACCTTGCCTGGAAAAGCGAGCGGGTCGAAATCTTCGACCCCTTTGGTGCCTTGAGGGGCAGCGGCGAGCGACAGACTGCCGGCCACAAGCAAAGCGGCTGTCAGGGTGGGGCGAATGAACTGGGAGCGTTTCATGACAAAAAGTAACCAAAGGGGGTAAGATCTCAGATCGAGTTAAGACAACTCAACCGCATAACCCCTAAATCGCAACTGGTTTGACCGCCAGCGCTAACTAAGTGAGCAGTCAGTGACAAAAAATGCCCTGCCACCCCAAACTTGGCCGGTCATTTTCTGACCATCACTAAAACCGTGGCTGCACGCACTTCGGAAGCCAGCGCTTCCATATCGGTGCCGACAGTCCCTTTTGTCGAAGCAGCGGAGGAAAAGGAAGGAATGCCTTTGAGAAGGACTGCGGCCACCCGCGATTTGATGGCGTAGGTCACATTTTCCCGCCCCTTGAGTACAGCAGCCACGATGCCTACAACCATGCCTGTTTTGACATCAACCAACGGACCACCCGAGTTTCCAGGCTGAGCAGGAACGGTGATTTGATAATGCTCAGGATCATCGCGAAGGCCGCTCAAACTGCTGATACTGAGGGCCAGCGCTTCGCAGCACAGGGGGCGCTAGATGCCGCGCCTGAACCACAGGAGTGTGTTTGGCGTCGCAGACATTGCAACGCCCACAGCCCCCTCCCTACCCCATCCTCGGCAGCACCTCGACCACATCCGCGAGCACGCGACCGCAGCCGTGTCGCAACTCATTGCAGCGGCCGAAGAGCATCTGCCCGCTCGTTGCACCAAGGAGGTCAGCGAGGCGTTGATCCACCGAAATGCGGAAATAACCGCGCGGATGGCTGGAGTGCGGGACTTGGTAGCGTTCCAGGATGGCACCGAAGGGGACGAGGCCTTCGAGGACGAGTTTTTGCGCCTCCTCAGGCAGGATGTCGAGATGGATGCCGATGGCACCAAACTCGACGGGCATGCCGTCGGTGTGCCGGTGCAGCACGGAGGCGCGCACGAGGTAGTTGCCGATGCGGGCATGGGCGGCGACGTCGAGATCGATCTCGCTGGCGTGGAACTCCCGCAGGTGGGGCGTCATGTCCTTGTCATGCACCAGCAGGAAGCGCTCCTGCTCGGCCAGTTCCTGGGGCTGCACAAAGGTGACGCGCGGGCGCACGCTGCCGATGCCGTAGAAGAAAATCAAGGGTGCCAGGATGTCTTCGTCCTGCCGGGGTGCCTCATTCATCGCCGTCTTCGTTGGGCTTCAGGTATAGCGGGCGTATTGGCGGTGCTGGGGCAGGAAGAAATCATGCAGCAGGCGGTCCACCTGCAGCAGGCCGTCGCGCGTGAGCGTGATGCCTTTCTCATCCAGCGTGGCAAAGCCTTCCTTGGCCAGGTAGTCGAGCTGCGGCGCGAAGTGCTTGCGCGGGTCTTCACCGAATTTTTTGACGTAGTAGTCGAACTCGCTGCGGCCCAGCTTGAGCTTGAGAATGAACTCGCGCACGAAGCGGTCTTCAGCCGTGGTTTGATAGGCACGATAGATCGGCAACTGGCCGGCATCCACAGCCTGCATGTAGGGGCCCACGTCGGACTGGTTTTGGTAATGCACGCCGCCGAGATGGCCGAAGGAGGCCACGCCGCAGCTCAGCAGATCCGCGCCTTCCCAGAGGGAGTCGCGATAGACGAATTTGATGCGCTGGGTGTCCTTCACCACGGTGTAGGCGCTGGTCACGGTGTAGCCGTCCTTTTGGAATTCATCGAAGGCGTAACTGACCCAGTCGCGCTTGGTCTGCCAGTCGGCCACCGGGGCGGTGACTTTACCTTCGGCCTTCATCTGCTGATACATGGTGGTGTTGAAGGGCACCTCCATCTGATAAATCGTCACGGCATCCGGCTGGAGGTCGATGGCTTTTTTCACCGTGTCCTTCCAGTTTTCCCAGGTTTCGTTCATCATGCCTGCAATGAGGTCGATGTTGATGTGCTCAAAGCCGAGGGTGCGGGCAAAACGGTAGGCCTTTTCGATCTCGCCGCTGCGATGCGCGCGGCCGTTGGTTTCGAGAATGTGATCGTCGAAATTTTCCACACCGAGGCTCAGGCGTGTGACGCCAATATCGCGGATGCCGGTGAGCTTGACCTCGTTGAGCGTGCCGGGTTCGGCTTCAAAGGCGACTTCGGCAGCCTCGTCCCAAGGAATCATGGCCTTCATGCGGTTGGTCAGATCCTTGAGCTGCGGCACGGAGAGATAGCTGGGTGTGCCACCGCCGAAGTAGACGAAGTGCGCCTTGCGGCCCTTCAGGTAGGGCTGGTTGGTGAAGCGCTCCATCTCGCGCATGCCAGCGTCGATGTAGGCCTTCACCTCCTGCGCATTCTTGTCGGTATAGACTTTGAAATAGCAAAAGTGGCAGCGTTTGCGGCAGAACGGGATGTGAAAGTACACCCCCAGCGGAATGTCTGCCGGTGCAGGGCGTTGCAGCACATCCTCCACGATCGAAACCTGATCGGGTTTCCAGAAGGAGAAGGGCGGATAGTTGGAGACAAAGTAGTTTCCAGCCTCGGTCTGTTCGACCTTTTTCTCCGGGGCGGGAGTTTCGAGAGCGGTTTGCATGATGGGGGTATTTAAGTAACGACTGCCGAATCCAGTTCTACGATCAAAATATGCCCGAAATGCGGCAAAGGGGAATTATTTCCCACGGGCCAGAACCACGCGGAAGCCGATAGTGTTCCGCCGCGTTTCGGGCGGCACGGGCATGCGCGCCGAGGCCAGGAGTTCATCCTGCGAGGCTGAACGCCAGTTGCCGCCTCGCGTGGTGCCCAGAACGGGTTTCGCCGGTTCACCCGGTTTAGCTGGAACAACAGGCGTGTAATCAGTCTCCACCCATTCGGAAACATTGCCCGCCAGGCCGGCGATGCCACGGTCGTTTGGCGGCAGTGCGGTCACTGGGGCAAGGAACGGAAATTTGTCATTGTAGCCGGGAATCGCGTTGTCGAGGCTGGCTTTGCGTGCGCCACTCATGTCCGCGAGATTGTCCACGTCTTCCGGCGGCGGCCACTCGAAGCCCCAGGGATAGATGCCACGGATGCGGCCATTGCGTTCCTCCGGTGTCGTTCCGCGCTCCAGCGGCAGCCCCACCGCACGGCTCCATTCTTCATCGGTGGGCAGACGGTACGAATCCTTCGCGCCGATCAGACCGGCATTGCGCTCACGCTCCGTCAGCCAAGCACAGAAGGCCCGCGCTTCGCTGCGGTCCACGGCCACAACCGGCATGGTCCCACCTCCCTTGTTGGCCCCATCCAGCCGTGCGGGACGGCGGGCCTGGGTGGCTTTGCAAAATTCCAAGTAATCGCGATGACGGGTTTCCCATGCGGAGAACATCACGTCTCCCAGCGGCACCAGATTCATCCCGAGGCTGTTCGCCTTCCACTGGCGGCCAAAGGTGACCGCCTTGCGTGTCTGCATGTCGGCAAACAACTCCGCCTGCTCCCCTTCCCGCACTTCGCTTTCCAGCACCACATCGGCGAAGCCCTCCTCGCGCAGTTCAAACTCCACCGGCCCGGTGCGCACACGGGGCAGTTCCAGCGGTGTCTCGCCCAGAAACTGATCGTGCTGGAACACCCGCACCTTGTCCGGCTGGCTGTTTACGACCACGCTGCCATAGGTCTGCCGCTCCACACGCAGGTGAAAGGCGCGCCAGTTCTTGTCCTCACTCAGCTCCCCTTTGTCCGTCTCCCGGCCATCCGGCATGTCATCCGTGGTGGCCTGCCCGCTTTCCACAAAGTAGAATGGCTCCACCTCATAGCGGTGTTCCTGGCTCAGATAGGCTTCGCTGCGGTCACGGTCGGTCAACCAGTAGCGAAAGGCCTCCGCATCGCCGTCTGGAACGACGACCAGGTAGGCCGACTCCTGGTCCTTGCCGCGCTGAAAGCGCACGACCTTGCCTTCAAAGGATCTGCCGGTGGCCTCCAGAAAGCGCCGAAAAAACTTCATCTCCACCGGCTCCGCACTGATGTGGCCGCCCGGTCCAGGCTTGAACACCATGCCCAAGTTATTCACCCAGCGCTCGCCTTTTTGCGGCAGCTTTGAGGGCTCCAGTTTCAGGTCAAACACCGCCGGTTTTTCATCCAGCGCGATGTGGTCGATCTCGATCTGCTTGTAGCCCGGGAGGCGAAGTTGATAAATCACCGGCACCCCTTCAGCAGGGTTCAGCTCCAGCGGCGTCTCGCCAAGCTGATCTTCTCCGGCAAACACCACCGCCCCCGGAGGTGTCGTCACGATCTTGAGCCGTGGCACCGAGTTGTTCATTGCCATCAGCGTGCGTGTGCGGTGGTTTCGCGCCAGCCACATGCCAAATCCCACCGCCAGCAGGAGCGCCAACGAACCGACGGCGATCCACGTCCACATCAGCCGCCGTGAAGAGGGCAGCGGCTCGCCGCGCAAAGCCAGCGCCATCTCGCGAGCACTGATAAAACGCCCCTTCGCCTTGGGCGCACAGGCGGTGCACACCACATCCTGCAGCCTGCGCCAGATTTCCAGACTCGAACCCGTATCCGCGCAAGATGGCAGGTCCGGGAAATCCAGCCGGTCTTTTCCCGTGCTCGCCTCATACAGCACCATGCCCAGAGAAAAAATGTCAGAGGCCGCCGTGCCCGGCCCTTCGGGAGCCACGAAACCCTCCGTGCCCACAAAGCTGCGCTGCCCCAGCAAGGCCACCAGACCGATGTCCGCCAGCCGGCAGATGCCGTCGATGAAAATGAGGTTCGAGGGTTTGACGTCGCGGTGAATCAACTGATTGCGGTGCAGGTAGTCCAGCCCCTCTGCGATCGTTGTCCCCAGCTTGATGCACAGCTCTGCTGACACACATTTGTCCCGCTTCATCTGCAAGCCCAGCGTGTGGGGTTTGTAGGTGTCTGCATGGATTTCGCGGCCAGTCTCCAGATCATCCGCCAGTTCCATCACATAGTAATAGAAGCCCTCAAGATCGTTGCGCCCCACCTGCAGGATGGGCACCAGCGCCTCATGGCGGCGTGAGATCGGTTCAAATTTTTTGATCGCTTCAAACTCGCGCTCAAAGGAGTCCGGCCGATCGTAGTCCTCCCGCCACACCACCTTCACCGCACGCAGCACTCCAGTGACGCTGCGCGCCAGCCACACCTCGCCAAAAGCCCCGTGGCCGATGATACGAAGGGTCTCGTGATCGCGAATATCGGGCGCTGTGCGTGACTTGGACTGCATGCAGGAGGTTGGAATAACGGAATTACACCGCAACCGCGCCTGCTTGTCGAGTTGTGAAGTGGAGAAATGCAGAAAGGCTGTGGCACTGGCAGCCACAGCCCTTGCTACCAGCGCCTACTTCTTGCCCTTGATGCGGAACACCAGGCGGTCACCAATGACGGTGATTTTTTCGCAGCGGTCTTTGATCACGGAGCCGCTGGAATTGAAGTGGTCCCAGTCACGCATGAGGGCGATGCAAAGTACGCTGGGGTACTGGTCGGCAAACTCACCCGTGCCGACGTCTGCACGCAGCATGTGCAGCGGCGGATGCGGGGTGAAGTAGGGCTGCAACTGCTCCGGCCGCGAAGGGAAGAAAATGACGCCATCGGGCATGCTGCCGGTGTAGTAAGTCACGGCGCGGGCAATGAAGCTGGAGGAGATGATCGGCTCGCCGGGCAGGCGCACTTTCATGGCTTCGGCAGCGATGCCACGAGTGGAGGTGTATTCCATGACCTTGGCATCCACCCCGTACTGCATGTACATGATGATGAAGGCCGTGACCAGAACCGTGGTGCCGGCCCAGGCAACGGTGCGCCGCATGAGCATGAGAATCATCGGGACGCTGATGATCGCCGCGAGAACGTAGATCACAGGGGAAAGGTCTTTGATGAAGGCATTGCTGTCCTTCGGCAGCATGAGTGTGATCGCGCTGGCGGCACCCAGCACGAGAACGGTCTGCAGCACGGCGAGAGCCCCGACGAGGATGCGCTCCCCTTTGCCACGGAAGCCGTTGCCGATCCATTGATCGAGCGTGTGGCCCATCACCAGGGCCAGGGTGACGAAGAGGAAGAAGGTGTAGGTGGGCAGCTTGCTGTTGCAGATGGTGAAAAAGATCAGGTTCGGCACGAACCAGCACACCAGGAAAAGGAAGCGCTGGTCGGTTTTGATGCCCTTCACGGTGCGCACCACGGCGGCGATGAGCAGCGGAATCCAAGGCAGATTGCCCGCCACGAGGATCATGAGATAGTACCACCAGTGGTTGCTGTGCTTGTGCTCGGCACTGGTGAGGCGCTCCCAGTTTTCATGCACAAAGAAGCGGTGCCAGTACTCCATGCCGTACTTGGCAAACATGGTGGCATACCAAGGGCCTGCGATGAGCAGCCAGGCGAGGATGCCGAGCCACAGGCCTTTACCACGCCAGGGTGAGCGCTTACCCGTGATCCAGAGGTAGCAGATGGAGCCGAGAGTCGGCACCAGCAGGCCCACGGGGCCTTTGGTCAGCATCGCCAGCGCGGAGGCGACGAAGTGCAGGATCATCCAGCGGTCACGTTTGTCCTCCTCCTCAGTGGCCAGCCAGAAGAAGAAGACGGAGGCGCTGATGCACAGCGCTAGAAAGATGTCCGTGAGCATCAGTCGCGACATGAAGGCATACTCCACCCCGGTGGCGAGCACGACGGCGGCGCAGAAACCAGCGCGTGGCGAGAACATGCGCCGCCCGAACCACCAGGTGAGAAAGACCAGCAGAGTCCCGGCGGCAGCAGAGGGTACGCGCGCGGCCAGCTCCGTTTGGCCGAAAATCTTCTGCGCGATCATGGCCTGCCAGTAGAAGAAGACCGGCTTTTCAAACTGGCGTTCGCCAAAGATCGTGGGCGTGACCCATTCATTTCCCTTCACCATTTCCGTCGTGGTCTGCGCATAGAAAGGCTCGTCGGGGTCGATCAGGGGCAGATGCCCGAGACGCCACCAGAACATGACCGTGCAAATAGCGAGGAGGGCGAGAAATTGGGAGCGAGTGGACATCAGGCAGGGTTGGATGGGATGAAGATTTCTAGATCGCGTGCATACGCGCAAAAGCGACTGCTGCTAAGGAAAAGTTGGGTTTCGTGGCACTCGATCGCCGCGAGCTTGCGGGCCTTTTGCCTCAGCGTGAGCTGCAGGGTGAGCCCCGCCGCCTCAGGGCACAGCCAGCGGCGGTGGATGAGGTACGCCCACTGCGGCAGGTCCATCCCAGCACGGCGCATGGCCTCCTGAATGAGGTCGTAGGAGGCACCGTGGTCCGGGTGGTTGTCGTCCTGAGAGGGCACCACCAGCAGCGTGGGGCGGAAGGTTTGCAACTCGGACACATGCAGGCCCAGAGCCTGCGCGTCTTTCTGCTGGCAGAGTCCGGTCAGCCCCTGGTCGGGCAGGCCAAAGAAGACCGCCGCGTCCGACTGCAGGCCTAGGGTCTGCAAGGAACGCACCGCCTCAAGCCGCCGCCGTGCGCCCCAGCGCTGGCGGCAGGAGGCATCGATGGTCCAGCGCTGCTCGACGTAGCGCTGCGGCCAGGGATTGTTGTCGCCGTCGGTCTGAAAGATGACCCTTACCTGCGCACCGAGCGCTACGGCCTGCTGGATCAGCCCGCCGCAGCCCAAGGCCTCGTCATCTGGATGAGGGGCAAAAATCAGCACGCGATCCAGGGGTGAAAGCGTGAAAGAGGATGGCATCTGAGTTGGGTCGGGAAAGGAGGGAGGCGGGGGGGCTTTCCATACCCGGCTTCTATCAGCGTGCCAGATGAATTGTTTGCAGCGCCATATTCTGGTTGGACATGGCTAGGGAAACCGTGGAAGATTGCCTACCCACTACTCATGCAGGCCTCCAGCCAGACCACTCCCAGTACGTGCAAGATCGCCGCACTCATCCCTGCGTATCGTGAAGCCGTGGCCATTGCCGATGTGGTGCAGCGGACGCTTCCTCATGTGGACCTGGTGCTGGTGGTTGACGACGGCTCCCCCGATGAGACGGCCCGACTTGCCAAAGAGGCCGGGGCCGAAGTCATCATCCACACGGTCAACCAGGGCAAGGGAGCGGCCATGAAGACGGGCATGAAAACCCTTACCGAGCGCGGCTTTGATTACATTTTGCTGCTCGACGGGGACGGTCAGCACGCGCCAGAAGAGATTCCGCGCTTCACCGCCCCGGCACGCAATGGCTCCGCTTACGTGGTGGTGGGCAACCGTTTTGAAAACGTCAAGGGCATGCCCATTGTACGACGGATGGTGAACAGCCTGATGTCACGCATCATCAGCAACGCCTGTGGCGTGCGCATCCCGGACACGCAGTGCGGCTTCCGTCTGGTGCGCTCCAGCCTGGTGACCTACATCATGGGCAGCAGCGACCACTTTGATTTTGAAACGGAGATGCTGCTGCTGGCCAGCCGTGCCGGGTTCAGCATCCAAAGCGTGCCAGTGAGCACCATCTACGGTGCCGAAAAAACCAAGATCCGTCCGGTGCAGGACACCATCAAGTTCATCAAGCTGATGCGCCGGTGGCAGCGACAAGCCGCCACCACTCCGGCCGGAGCGGCCGCAGATCTACGTCAGGCTGGTGTGGAGGAGTGAGCCCTGCCTCAGGCCGGTGAGCTGCCCATGGAGGACATTTGCCAAACCAGGCAAGCTCCATTCCACGTTTCCGCACGTAACTGAGGTTGTCCGTGTGCAAGATGCTGCGCCGTGACCGCGTTGAATTGATCCCCCATTACAGTCCGCCCGTATCCCTTGCGAAAGGTATGAAAATCGCATTGAAGCGCAGCGCGTGCTCACGATGTTTCGTTTCCACCTCCTTCCCCAACCCATGCACCACCGTCCCCGCCCCTCCTTCGGCTGTTTGTTTGCCGCCACTCTGGCCCTCACCGGTATCTCTCAAGCGAATGACTGGACCAACTGGCGCGGCCCGTTGCAGAACGGTGTGAGCTTGGAGCATTACACCCAGGCTGGAAAGCTGGACGAAAAACCAGCTTGGTCCGTGGACATCCGCAGCCGTGGCACGCCGGTGGTGTTTGAGGGCAAAGTGATCTTGTGGGGCTACCGGGGAGAAACCACCGATCTCACCGAACTCATCACCTGCATGGACGCGAAGACGGGCAAGAAGCTGTGGGAGCATGAGATTCCAGACTACCTGAGCGATTCGATCTACAACCGCTACTCCATCGGCGCGCCGACGGTCGATCCTGAAACGAAGCGCATCTATCTGGTGAGCAACGCCGGCCTCTTCTACTGCTGGGAGCTGGATGGCACGAAGGTGTTTGAGATTCCTCTGATGGAGGATTTTGGCCGCATGACCTTCCCCAACGCCCGCGTGGGCAGTCCGGTGATCGAGGGCGATCTGGTGATGACGCATTTCATCTACTCCAACTGGGGTGCCGATGGTCCTGCCGCCGACCGCATGTATGCCTTTGACAAAAAGACCGGCGAACTGGTCTGGTGGTCGCGCCCCGGCGTGGTGCCGCCGGTGGACAGCTCTTTTGCCACTCCGGTGGTCGAAACGCGTGATGGCCGCCGTGTGATGTATTACTCCACCGGCTGTGGCCACATCGTCTGCGTGAACGCGCGCAATGGTAACGCCCACTGGAAAATGCCCATCAGCAAAAACGGCGTGAACGCCTCCGTGGTGCTGCATAAGGGCACGCTGATCACCATCCATGGGGATGAGAACCTCGACAACACGGAAAAGGGCCGCATGGTCTGCATCAAGCTGCCGGAGACGTTGAGTGATCCCACCGGTCCTGAAAGCCTCGTGCTTGAGCCAGGCGTCGAAGTCTGGCGCCTGCCACTTTCCGCCACCAGCAGTTCCCCCGTTCTGGTGGGAGATGTGGTGTATCAGCTTGATGACGGCGCCACGCTGTATGCGATCAATGCCAACACCGGCGCGGAGATGTGGAAGAAGAAGCTCAGCAACGCCAACCTGCATTCCTCCCCGCTCTATGTGGACGGCCTGCTCTACTGCCCGATGATGGAAGGCAAGCTGGTGATTGTGAAGCCCGGCGAAAAAGACGGCGAGATCGTTCAGGAGCTCAAACTGGAGGGCAGCTGCCTCGGTGCCCCGAGCGTCTGCGACGGCGTGCTGTATGTGACCACCACCCTGCATCTCTACGCTTTCCCGATTCCAAACAAAGGCATCAAAGTGGATGCCGCACCCAAGGTGGAAATCCCGCAGGCCGGCAAAGCCGTGGCCCTGCAGATCATCCCTGCGGAAACAGTGCTGATGACCGGCGACAAGCAGGCCTTCCGCGTCCGCAGTATCGATGCTCACGGCTTCGTGGTGAGTGACAATGTCTCCGGCGTGAAGTGGGAAAGCTTCATCCCGCCAACGGCCAAGGTGAAGGCAACGATGGATGCGAAGTTCAATGACCAAGGCGAGCTCACCGCCGCTGCAGATGCGAAGTCCAGCGCAGGCGCATTCAAGGCCACCTCCCCCGACGGCCTGACCGGCACCATCCGTGGCCGCACGCTGCGCAATCTGCCGCTCAAGGATGATTTCGAGAAGTATGAACTAGCCGTCGAACAGCCGGACGAGAAGATCAAATTCTCCTACCCCCCGCTGCCATGGATCGGTGCACGTTTCAAATTTGATGTGCGCGAACTCAATGGCAACAAGGTGTTTGCCAAGACCTTTGACCGCCTGCTGTTCCAGCGCGC
>DLGZ01000052.1:122868-134084 GCA_002482965.1 Verrucomicrobiaceae bacterium UBA7681
GTGATGACGGAAGGCAGCGCACGCTCGAAGTCCGACATCGGCATGATCAACCAGCGCTACCTCGTCTGCCTGCGTGGCAACGCCAGCAAGCTGGAGATCAGCTCCAACCCCGAGCGCCTGCGGCAGGAAGCACCGTTCAAGATGACGGCCAACACTTGGTACACGCTCAAGAGCCGTGTCGATGTGGCTGCAGACGGCAGCGGTGTCATTCGCGCCAAAGCCTGGGACAAATCACAGCCTGAGCCCGAGGCCTGGACTCTGGAGGTCAAGGTGCCAAGAGCGCAGACCAACGGCTCCCCCGGCATCTTTGGGTTCACAGCTCTGAATCAGAAGCGCGTCTTCCTCGACAACCTCAGTGTCACCTCCAACAAGTAAGCCAGAGTCCTCCCCCCCATCTGCATCCCTTTCGATCAAATGACCACGAAACTCACTCCCATCCTCGCTGCGGCCCTGGTTGCCACAGTCTCGCTTCACGCGGCCGACTACTCCCAATGGGGCGGTGGCAACACCCGTAACATGGTGTCCGAAGAAAAAGGCCTGCCGATCGATTTCAGTCCCGGCAAGAAGTACGGCCCCAAAGCCGCGCCGAAAACAGCCGGCCGCCTGCGCCCCAACGCACAGGATGCCAACAAGGCTCCCGGCGCCGAAGACATCGACATGAGCACCACCAAGAACTGCCTCTGGGTGGCCAAGCTCGGCTCCCAGACCTACGGCACGCCCATGATCAGCAACGGTCAGGTGTATGTCGGCACGAACAATGAATCCCCGCGCAACGACAGGGACATCGGTGACCGCGGCATCATGATGGTGTTTGATGAGTACACCGGCCAGTTCAAGTGGCAGATGGTTTCCCCGAAGATGGGCAGCGGCAAGGTCAATGACTGGGAATACCTCGGCATCTGCGCCAGCCCCACCATCATCGGCGACAAGGCCTATGTGCCGAGCAACCGCTGCCAGATCGTCTGCCTGGACGTCAAAGGCATGTCCAATGGCAACCAGGGCATGCAGGACGAAGGTGCCTTCATGGCCCCGCTCGACAAAGACGGCAAGCCCACCGCTCCCCTCACCCCAGGCGACACCGATGCCGATATCCTCTGGGTGTATGACATGTACAAAGAACTCGGCGTCTTCCAGCACAATGCCACCGCTGGCTATCCGCTGGTGATTGACGGCAAAGTGTTCGTCCCGACCTGCAACGGCGTGGACTGGACACACACCAACATCCCTGCCCCGAACTCCCCGAGCTTCATCATGCTGGACGCCGAAACTGGCGCACTCCTCGGTGAGATGGACCACGTCGCCTCTGAGCGCGTGCTGCACTGCTCCTGGTCCTCGCCAAACTCGATGGACGTCAACGGCAAGAAGCAGATCATCTTCGCCGCCGGTGACGGTTGGGTGTACTCCATGGCCCCTGAGACCCACAAGGACGCTGAAGGCCTCGACATGCTCAACGAATACTGGCGCTATGACGCCAACCCACCGGAGTATCGCAAGAACTCCGCCGGCGAGCCGATCAAGTACGTCGAATACGACGGCCCCAGCGAAATCATCGCCACCCCGTCCATCGCCGACGGCCTGATCTATGTGAACATCGGCCAGGACCCCGAGCACGGCGAAGGTGTCGGCTGCCTGAGCTGCATCGACCCTAAAACCAGCAAAGGCGACATCACTGGCAAGGCCCTGTGGACCTTCAAGGGCATCGAGCGCACCATCTCCACCCCCGCCATCAAGGACGGCCTCATCTATGCCGCCGACTACACCGGCCGCGTCTTTTGCCTCGATGCCAAGACCGGCAAGGAATACTGGAAGTTCGACACCAAAGGCCATATCTGGGCCAGCCCGCTCGTCGCCGATGGCAAAGTCTGGATCGGCAATGAAGAAGGCGAACTCTTCGTCCTCGCTGAAGGCAAAGAACTCAAGGAAATCACCACCATCGAATTCCCTTCCCCGCTGCTCAGCAGCGTCGTCGCCGCCAACGGTGCGCTGTATGTGACCACCCACACCCACCTCTACTGCTTCAAGGAAGGCGCCAAGACGCCGGAAGCAGAAGCAGCAGCGAAGTAATCGGCACCTGAGCCGGAAGATTCACGAGGCGGGCCAGCAATGGCCCGCCTTTTTTGTGGGGTGATTTGGAGCGGGAGATGAGCCAAGGCCACCTTCAAGTTTTGTCAATTCACCCAAGCGCCTTCACCCGCAGAGTGCGCAGAGTGTAGAACGCAGCATCAGATTCCGCCATGCGTCTGGCCCCCTGCTTGCGCTTCGGACCAAACCGATCCCGCTGTGCCACGAAGATGCCTTCCACGAACTCCTTGCTGCCCAGCACCACGCCATCCGTGAAGTAACGCACACGCAGCCGCACCAGCTCTGCGGGGCTGAGTTTGCCTTTCTCCGCTATCACGGCCCGTGCTGACTCCACGCTCACACCGCGTTTCACCACGTTCTCATTCTGTGCGTCCTTCACCTCCCGCCCTTCGGCGTGCAGGAGACAGCGATACGCCGCCGCAGCACCCGCGCTCTTCCAACCATCCACCGGCTTTCCCTGAGCCTTGCACAAACCCCGCTGCGCTCTGCGGCTCCCACCGAGCGCCTCCGCGTAGCCGCACCAGCGGTAGTCCCTCGGGTCTTTGACGAGCCCCGCACGCACCGGATTCAGATCAATGTAGGCGGCCATCGTGCGCAAAGCCTCGCCTTTGCCTTCGACCAGCACGCTCTTAAAGCGATCCATCCACAGCGTGCCGCGTCGCCCGCGCCGCTTGTTAAACCACCGGCTGAAACGTTCCTTCACCTCCTTGACGAACAACGATAGATCACAGAAGCGCTTTTTGAGCGCGGCCACTCGCTGATCGGCCAGCACCGTCATGCCACGTGCGCGCAGATCTGCCAGTTCATCGCGCAGCAGTCCCAGATAAGCACGGCTGTAGAGAATGCGCAGGTGTTCAAACAACTTCGCCTCGCCGTCCAGCCCGTCAAAACGCTCCAGCCACGCCGCACGATTTGGCACCTCTGCAAGCAAATGAAAATGATTCCCCATGAGGCAGTAAGTCACCACCTTGATGCCTGAGAACTCCGCCATGCGCCAGATGACACGACGCAGCGCCTCCTTCTCCACCTCATCAAACAGAACCTCCCCGCCACAGGTGCGTGACATGACGTGATAACAATAGGACTCCAACGGCCCCTTGCCCAGGATGCGGAACCTGCCGCCGGACCACGAACGCGCGCCGGGATACAGCCCCGTTTTCGCATTCACACCGACAAGCTGTTCTTCGAGCGCGAGCGCCTGGGGATCAGAGGGTTGGGCGATTTTCATGGGCGGAAGGTGGAGGAAAAATTCGCGGGAACAACAACTAAATGCCTGGCATTTTTTTCGAACGGTGATCGACCGAATGCGTCAGGCGGGTGTGTCCGAAAACGTCGGCAAGATCAAGCTGTTCTCCTGCCACTCTGCCGAAGGACCGGGCAACACTTTTTTGGAAGCGTTTGAGGCTGAGCGGAAAAACTCCGTGGTGGTGGGAGCCGCGAATTACGCGAATGCGGAGTTAACAGGCTATAACGGCAGCCTCAATACGCAGAGTGTCCACAAGACCGCCACGGTGCGTGATGCACTGGGCGGTACTTCTCAGGTTATGCGAGCGTCTGCAGCGGCAGTCCACATCCCCCAAAGGCCGGGCTGAGTGCGGTGCATGGCCTCAGCCGAAACCACGGTGCGACGTTGGTGGCGCAGTGCCCTACACCGCCAGCGTCTTGTACAGCGCGAGCGTCTTCCTCGCGACGCTCTTCCAGCTAAAATGGTCTTCGGCGCGCTGGCGGCCGGCCTGGGCCATGCGGTTGCGGAGGGTGGGGTCGGCCATGAGCTTGTTGATGCCGGCAGCGAGGTCGCGGGCGAATTTCTCGGGGTGCATGGCTTCGAAGGGGCTTTCGGTCTGCTGATCGAGGGGGACGAGAATGCCGGTCTCGCCATCGACGACGACTTCCTTGATGCCGCCGACGGCGCTGGCGACGACGGCGGTCTCGCAGGCCATGGCTTCGAGATTGATGATGCCGAAGGGCTCATAAATCGACGGGCAGCAGAAGACGTCGGCATGGGAGTACATGACGATCTTTTCTTGAAGGGGGAGCATGGCCTGGACCCAGATGACTCCGGGGCGTACTTTGCTGGCTTCGGCGACGGCGGCTTCCATCTCTTCTTTGATTTCGATGGTATCAGGAGCGCCGGCGCAGAGGACGACCTGGAAGCCGGGGTCGAGGTGCTGGATGGCGCGGACAAGGTGAACGATGCCTTTTTGTCGGGCGATGCGACCGACGAAGAGGACGTAGGGCTTGTCGGGATCCACCCCGTACTTGCGCAGCACGTCGGGGGCCTCGGTGCGGCGGTATTCGGCGAGGTCGATGCCGTTGTAGATGACGTGGATCTTGTGCGGATCGACATCGAAGTGCTGGAGGATGTCGGCCTTGGTGCCTTCGGAAACGGCGATGATGGCATCGGCCATTTTGAGGGCGGTGCTTTCGAGCCAGACGGTGAAGTCGTAACCGTGGCCAAGCTGCTCGCGCTTCCAGGGGCGCAGGGGCTCCAGAGAGTGCACGGTGAGGACCATGGGGACGCCGTAGTTGAGCTTGGCGAGGATGCCGCCGAAGTGGGCGTACCAGGTGTGGAGGTGGACGATGCTGGCGTCGATGCCGCTGGTGTTGAAGTCGAGGGAGCGCTGGAGGGCGCCAAAGACGGACTTGAGGTTGAGGGGGCTGTCCCAGCCGGTGGTGTCGAGGCCGAAGCCCTGGACGTGAAGATTGCCTTCATGGCTGGACTGATCACCAAAGCAACGGACGTCGATCTCCATGAGCTTCGCGAGTTCGCGGGTGAGGTACTCGACGTGGACGCCGGCGCCGCCGTAGATGTGGGGAGGATATTCGTTGGTGAGGAAGAGTGCTTTCATGGATGCGGGCGGGGTCAAAAGGTCAACGGGCAAGGCGTTCGCAGGATCACTTCCCCTGCGATTGGAACCATTCCTCGATAGCGGGAATGTCGAAGATGCGGAAGCGTTTTTTGATGCGCTGTTCGAGCGCGAGCTGGGCATGCTTGGCGACATCGAGCGAGGGGTCCTCCTTGATGGCTTTGATGAGCTGGGCGTTGGTTTCCGGCAGCGGGCTGCCAAGAAGGAGGAAGCAGACGCGCACGCGCACCTCCCAGGAGGTTTTGTAGTCAGCCAGGAGCTTGAGCAACGCGGCGGGCGTGACATCGGCCTCATCGCGAATGCTGCTGTCTTTGAAGAGTTCCGCCACGGGAAGTCGAAAGCCGGGGTCTTCGCGCTGGAGGAGCTGGACGGAGCGGATGGCACGCATGAACTCGGCCTGCGCGGCGTCGTGCAGATGGGGGAGCTGCGGGTCGCGCATGTACTCGACGAGGACCTCGATGGGGCGGCGCATGCCGGTGGCGATGGCTTCGTCCGCGTACTGCGTGAGGCGGTTGCGCTCCTTGAGCTGGAGGAACTCCTGCTGGGTGGGCGTGACCTGGGGTCTCATGTCGGCCATGCGCGGAGTGCCGGGCTGACTGGTCACGGATGCGTCCGGTGCGGGCACGAGTTCCGGAATCTTCAGCGTGGCAGAGATGCTTTCGAGGGATTCGCGGGTGTTCTGCTGCATGAGCAACTGCTCGCGGCGCATGACATCCACCTGTTTTTCGAGTGCGGCGATCTGCTCGGTGGATTTCGCGAGTTCGTCCCTGAGCGCAACGTCGGACGAAGCAGGCGCTGCAGGCGCTGCAGGTGCCGCAGTGGTGGACACGGCTGCGGGAGCAGGAGCTGGGGTGGTGGAAAGCCGGGGTTCGATCTTCTCAAGGTAGAACCACCTGCCGACAAACAGGAGCAGCAGGCCGATGAGGAGCGAGGTGCTGAGTGAGATGATCAGATGCCGGTAGGTCAGATGGGAGCGGCGGAGATTTTCCTTCTGAACGCCGGAGGTGGAGGATTTCGGCGCGGCAGCGTCTGTCTGTGCCGGGCTGCAGCGGGCGAAGAGCAAGGCGGACTCTTCGTCGTCTTCGGTGTCGGTGGCAGAGGATGAGGTGGGGGGAAGCGGAGCGGACATGAAGAAAGATGCGTCAGTGACGTTACGCGATGAAGGTTGCTAGAATCAACAAACAAGGCCAGCCTTTGTCCGTAACCCGTGTCATGGCAACAGATTCCACCCGGACCCGCAGTGTGTCCACCCCCACTCCTTCCACCACTCCCCGCTTCGAGCAGCCGGAAACGCTGCGGCGGGCGGTGCTGTGGGGGCTGCCTGTGGTGATGGTGCTGCTGTTTCTAGTCTGGCCATACCAGCAGTGGGACTATGACAGCCGTGAGAGCATTCTGATCGGCTGGGGCCGCTGGGTGAGCAAGCGTGCGGACTGGCAGTTCTGCCTGCTGGTGCCGTGGCTGGTGGGCTGGCTGGTGTGGCTGCGTCGTGATGAGCTTTGCCGTCTACCCTTGAAGGGTACCTGGCGGGGGCTGCTGCCCCTCGGTCTGGGGCTGTTTTTTTTCTGGGTGGGTTACAAGGCGAATACGGGCTACCCGGGCTTTCTGGCAGTGCAGTTCGTGCTTTCGGGCTTCATTCTGCTGGTGGCGGGGGGGGCGTGGATGCGCACGCTGTTCTTTGCGTGGCTGTTTTTGTTTTTCACCTGGCCAATGCAGCCGCTGGAGGATTCCCTGGCCTCTCCGCTGCGCCCGCGAACGGCAGCGATGGCGGCGGTGGTGCTGAACGCGGTAGGCGTGCCGGCGGTGAATGAAGGGTCGGCGCTGCAGTCCGCCCCAGATGCCGAGCATGGGATGCAGATCGGTGATGTGTTCAGCCTTGATGTGGATGCGAAGTGCAGCGGGATCAATTCGCTCTTTGCGCTGATGATGATCTCCGCGCTGCTGGGCTACCTGGCGCTGAAGCGGCCGCGCTCGCGCTTCCTTTTATTTGCCTGCGCGGTGCCACTGGCGGTGGCGGGCAATGTGGTGCGGCTGCTGCTGCTGGTGGCGGGGACGAAGCAGTTTGGCGCTGATTTTGCGGTGGGCAGACACTTCGGCGATCATCAGGAAATGTCGCCCTACCATACGTTTGCGGGCTTTGCGGTCTTTGGCATCGCACTGGCCGGGATGTTTGCGCTGTGCTGGCTGCTTGAAGGACGTGAGATGAAGGCAAATCTGAAGCGGCATGGCAAACCGCTGGCTGCAGGTGAGGTCAGCGCGATTTCTGAGCCCCGCCGTACGCTGGCCCGGCTGCTGGCGGCCATTGGGCTGCCGCTGCTGGTGCTGGGGATCTGCATGGGCACGGACATCAGCTTTCATGTGGCGTCGTCCGGGGTGAAGCTCAGGCCGGATGACTCCCGACTCCCCTACCTGCCGCTGTCTTTGGGCGACTACCAGGGGCGTGAGTTTGACATGACGGTCGACGAGAAAAACCTGCTGGATGAAGGCGTGCGGCTGGCGCGCAATGTGTATGCGTCCGCCACGGGCAGGCAGATCATGGCCACGGTGATCCTGAGCGGATTTGAAAAGCGCAGCCTGCACCGCCCGGAGGTGTGCCTGCCGAACCAAGGCTGGACGGTGACTGACCGCACGCAGATCCCGTTGCAGATGAAGGATGGACGTGAAATCACGATCATGATGATGCGCATCTTCCGTGATACGGAGCCCCAGCCGGGTGTGAAGATCCGCACGCGGGCGATCAACTTTTACTGGTACATCGGCTCCGACGGCACCGCCTGTGCAGACCACTACGAGCATGTCTTCCTTTCGTATTACGATGCGGTATTTCGCAATATCCAGCACCGCTGGGCCATGGCATCCATCTACGTGCCGCTGCCGGAGCAGCGCGTAGGCCAGGAGGACCCGATGAAAGAACTCAATGCATCAGAGGATGCACGCGAGTTTCTGGCGAAGCTGGCACCGACCTTCATGCTGACGAAAGAGGAGTGGCTCAAGAGCTCACACACTCCTGCTACTGAACCTTGAGTTGGGTCAAAGAGTCAGGCGTTGTCAAACAGGGTCAAAAGTCGCGCCATGACCTCTTGATCTCCCCTGCCCTACCGGCTCAAATCTTCCTGCGTCAGCACCTTGAAGCCGGAGGCGGTGAGAACTTCGGCACCCACTTCGGGGGAGTCGAGATGCAGGACGAAAACGGGATTCTGGGCGGGGCGAACTAGAAGGGCGTAGGTGAAGTCGATGTTGATCTCGGCAGAGAGCAGCGCGGAGAGCGCGTGGACAAGGGAGTGCTCCGTCTCACGCAGTTCGACGACAGTGACGGGAAAGACCACGTGGGGGATGCCTTTTTCTATGAGGAGCATCTCGGTGGTCTCGGGGTCGCTGGGGATGAGTCTGACCAGCGCGAGTTCAGTGGTGTCCTGCAGGGAGAGGCCCAGTACCTCGATGCGGTGCTCCGTGAGCAGCTTGACCAGGGACATGAGCGCACCGACACGATTGTGCAGGAAGACTGACAGCTGCCTCACGGGGCTGCCTGCCGGGGTGGTGGTCGCGGATTGGGTCTGGGTTTTGGAGGTGATCATGGGCGGCTAGCCTGCGGGACCGTTGGCGGAGCGGCGCTCGTCGAACAAAGTCACCCGCAGCGGGATGCTGGCCAGGGTGTCGTCTTGGTGCTGTACGAGCCAGCGGTACAGGCCCTGCCGCTCAAACTTTAAGCGCTGCAGGGTGTACACGATGTTGCGTGAGACAAACGGGATGAAGGACGAAGGGAAGGTCACCTCCAGCTGCGCAGGCATGGGCGGCAGGCATTCCTTGCCGTCGGGATCGACGCAGCGGATCACGAATTCATGCTTACCGGCATCCTCTGCCTGAAAAACCGCCCGCACGGCGATGGAGCACTGCGGATGGACGACGGGAAAGGTCTGCGCGCAGAGCGTGTCAAACGCGCCCTGAATGCAGAGCTTGCCCTGGTAGTCGGCGGCAAAGTCACAGACGATGGCGAGCTGGATGTTCATGGGGGGGGGACCGGGGAGTCAGCTACTTGCCAAAGAGACGGCTGAAGAAGCCGCTGATGCCTTTTTTTGGCGGAGGGGGTGGTGGCGCTGCCTGCGCGGGACGAACGGTCTGCGCGTCCGAGGATTTTTCTCCTCCGCCGGAGGACTCGTCCACCTGGGTGGCCTTGGGAACTTCCTTCATGGCCAGCAGCATGGGGTCATCAGCAGGTGCTTTTTCGAAGATGTTGGTGAAGACCTCACGCACGATAGGCGCAGCTTTTTGACCACCGCTGATGGTCTCCCCGGGCTCGCCCTCATAGACGACGGCGAAGGCAAACATGGGCTTGCCCGCAGGCAGAAAGCCAGTGAACCAGGCGAGGTTTTGATCTTTGCTGATGCGCCACTGTGCGGTGCCGGTTTTGCCCGCCATCTCCGCCTGCTTGAGTGCTGCGGCATGTCCGGTGCCGCCGCTGCCATTAACCACGGCCACCATGCCGCTGATGACCGTCTGCCTATCCGCTGGCTTGAGGTCGATGCGTCTGCGGTCCTTGGGTTCATAGGCCATCACCACGCGGTCGCTCAGATCCTGCACCTGAAGCACCAGACGCGGCTGTGGAATGCGCGTGCCATCCCCCAGTCCGGCCATGCACTGGCAGACCTGCAAGGGCGTGGCCAGCACCATGCCCTGACCGATGGCGATGTTTGCCAGATCCCCCGGCAGCATCTTGTGACCGCGATGCTGGAGGAGGTAGCTGTTGGTGGGCACGAAGCCCTCCCCTTCCGCCTTGAGCGGAATGCCGGTGCGCTCGCCAAAGCCAAGGCGCAGGGCCATGTTGGTGATGTAGTCGGCGCCCGACTCAAGCGCGGCACGGTAGAACCAGGTGTTGCAGGAGCGCTTGATGGCCGAGACCACGTTCATGGAGCCTTCGCCGTCTTTGTTCCAGTTTTTGAAAACGCGGTCGCCGATCTCCAAGGCGTTGGGGCAGTCATACTGCGTCTTGGCTTCCACCTTGCCGCTGTCCAGAGCGCCCAATGCAGTCACGATCTTGAAGGTGGAGGCCGGGGGGTATTCGCCACGGAATGAACGCGGGTAGAGCGGAAGATGCGGATCCTTCGTCAGTTCATCGTAGCGTTTCTGGCGGATGCCGGGCACGAATTCATTGAGGTCGAAGCCGGGATTGGAGGCCATGGCGAGGATGTCGCCATTGGTGACATCCATGATCACCATGGCACCGCCTGTGGTGTGTTTTTTGAGCGCGTTTTCAGCGTATTTTTGGAAGTTGTAGTCGATAGAGAGCACCACATTGTTCCCCGGACTAGGTGCACGCCGCACATCTTCGGAGAGGCGCTTGCCATCCGGACTGAAGAGGACGTTCACAATCCCCGGCTGGCCTTTGAGATCAGTGTCGAACGCGGTTTCAATGCCTTCACGGCCCTCCATCTCCTCAAACACGGGATCGCCATCGACGATGGGCCCTGTGGGCAGCGGACGAGTTTTGCCGGTGTAGCCGATGATGTGGCAGGCGGTGCCCCCTTGTGGGTAATGCCGCAGATAAGCTGCCTGCATGACGAGACTGCCGCCCAGCAGAGGCTTGAGTTTTTCCTCCATGTCCGGGGTGATCTCCACATTCAGGCCTTCTTCCACGGAAAAGACCAGTGGCAGCCAGCGGCGGTGCTTGTAGTGCAGCAAGACGCGCTCATCGGAGAGCGACCAAGTCTTGCCCAGCACCTGATTCACCTTGCCGATCGTGGAGCGCGCAAAGGTGGTGATCTGCGCATCGCTGGCGCCATCCATGTACGGCATGACCAGCGCGAGGTAATTGACGGCGCGGTTTTGCGCAAAAGGGATGCCGTGGCGGTCCACGATCTGCCCTCGCGGTGCGGGCACGCTCAGGGTCATGGCACGCGCTTCTTTCTGCGTGGCCCACGAGGCATTGAGATCCTGCTTTTCCGGCACGGCGGGCTTCTGCTTTTTCGACTCGTCTTCGACCGGTTGCGCCTTCAGCACGACCTGTGCCTGCACCTGCGGGCCGAGCACGGCCAGCATCCCAAAACCCACCGCCAGAAACCGGCTGAGCAGGGACGACGTAGTCAGATCATAGGAAAAAAGCATGGGAATAAAAACAAGCGCCGGGAGTCCATACGACTGCCCGAGCCATTGGGGAACATGCGGCTACGCACGCACGGCGTCAAGCCAGAGGTCAGGTGCAGTTGATTTCCGCCGCGTGGGGAAAAAGGCGATGCGCTGCATCGACTGCAAGCAGGAAATGTCCGGATTGGAGCG
>DLGZ01000016.1 GCA_002482965.1 Verrucomicrobiaceae bacterium UBA7681
AAATCCCGTCAGGGCGACCCGATCATTTTTGGATTCGGACACTTTCGGACCTAACCCCCCTCACGAAATCCAGTTTTTCGCAGACAACTGATCGGGTTGTGAATTTTGTGAAGCCCACTCATTGTGGGGCTGTTCAGTTGCTGAAGGTCTTGGTCCTGCAATTCCCCGCTCATCCGCGTAATAAATACTTGAGCGACCGGGGCATATCCCTGGTGGTCTCATCCACCCACCATGCCCCGGCGAACCCATTATTCGCCCTTCATCGATCGGGTCATCGTCAGCGCGTTGTATCATGGAGGCCGACGGCTGCGCCGTCCCATGACTCGACTGGTCAACTATCTGCTCACCTCATCCCTGCAACACACGCAGGGATGGATCATCGCTGCTACGCAGATGAGCGTCCCGGCTCAGGGCCGCATTCAAGTAGACTGGCACCACCTGCTAGCCGCACCACGTCGTCACAGCATCCCACATCACCCACCCGGTTCTCTCGCGATTGCGCACTCAGTCCACTGCGGCTTCGTTCTTGAAAGGTGACTTTTCAAAAGGTGTCGCGATCTTTAATCTTGCGAATATCACGAAGCCTGTCTCTTAAAAAATGGGTGAACTGGATTGTTTCGACAGGCACTGCAGACTGGTTGATGATTTCATTGCCACAGTGTTTCGATGCATCTCAATGCTCAATTTGGCAGGGCTCGTGGGGGGGCTTGCTTTTGGGGAGATGGTGAAGGAAGGGGTCACTGGGGCTTGGTGGCTTTGCCTTTGTTTTTATATTCTTCTTCACTGAGAAGTCCGCCCTTGTCGGTGTCCAGTTTGTGAAAGCGTGCAGGTGCATTCGAGAGATCGCGCTGATGTGCGCTGAACTCTTCGTATGTGAGACTGCCATCTTGGTTCGAATCGAACTGACGAAACTGACGGGCGCGTTCTTCAGCGGACTGAGCCTGACCTGTTGAGTTTGGTATGGCGACGGAGCGCTTCGCAGTGACCTGTGGCTGTGCAGCGGCTTGTTGAGCGAGGAGTGTCTGGAGTTTTGAGGCAATGTCTGGATAGGTCATTGCGAGGTTCGTGTTTTCGAGGGGATCGGTCTGGTAGTCGTAGAGCTCAAGCACGGCGTGATCAGATGCGGCACCGATTTTGTTCCACTCGACCAGACGGTAGCGGTCGTCGCGGACAGCGCGGCCAAGGAGTTCGCGACGAGGATAAACATGGGTCACGTGGTCGCGGTGTGGAGAGGTGGGATTGTCGAATAGGCTGGCGAAACTCTTGCCGTCTAGCCCCTTGGGTGCGGGCAGTCCTGCAAGCGCGGCAAGTGTGGGATAGATGTCCACGGTTTCAACGAGGGCGGAGGAAACGGCTCCGGCTTTTCCGGGCAGGGCGACCATGAAAGGAATGCGGGCGGCGAGTTCGAAGTTGGTGTGTTTTCCCCAGATGCCGTGGTCGCCTAAGTGGTAGCCGTGATCACCCCAGACGACGATGATGGTGTTGTCCGCAAGTCCGGCGGCTTCCAGTGCATCGAGCACGCGGCCGACGCAGGCATCTACATAACTCGTGGCGGCATAGTAGCCGTGAATGAGGTGGCGTTTCTGCTCCTCACTCAGTACTTCTTTGCCCTGCGGGATGCCTTTGTACTTGCGCAGTTCATCGGTGCTGGGGCCGGCGGCTTCCGGTGCTCCATGGGGCAATGTGTCGCTCGCTGGGAGAGGCAGTTTTGCGGTGTCGATGCGGTCCCAATATTTCTTCGGCGCGACGAAGGGGAGATGAGGGCAGCGGAAACCGACAGCGAAATAAAAGGGGGCCTTCGCGGCCTTCAAGGTGGCGAGTTTCTGCACGGCTGCGGTGGCGATGAGGCCGTCTTCGTAGGTGTCGTCGGGCACATCGGCGGACTCGGTGGGCGAACCACGCTTTTCCTCGCCTTTGGAGCCTTCGCCAGCGGGTGGGCGATTCTCCGGCAGGGCGTAGTAGTCCGTCTTGGGATGAGTGTGTTTCTCCGACCAGGATGCCGGATCGTCGTGATTCCCATGGCCGGTGTGGAGGATCTTGCCGATCGCGGCGGTGTGGTAACCCTGATTCAAGAAATGCTGCGGGAGTGTGATTGCATCAGGACGCGCGATGCGGAAGTTGGTGGAGAGATCGTAGATGCCGAGGGTCTGCGGGCGCAGGCCGGTCATCATAGAATTGCGTGAGGGGCCGCAGACGGCCTGGTTGCAATAGGCGCGATCAAGACGCAACGCGCGGGCGGCGAGGCGGTCGAGGTTCGGAGTGTTTGCGGCGGCATCACCGTAGCAGCCGAGCGCGGGCTTGAGATCGTCGATGGCGATGAAAAGCACATTGGGTTGTTCTCTCGCAGAGGCGAATGAGGTGAGGACGAGCGAAAGCAGGACGCCCATGGAGAGGGGATTTTTCATGGCTGGGGTGGGACGATTTTCAGCGCAGAGATTGCAGGTTACGCAACGGCCTTGACCAGGCCGCCTTCGACGCGGATAGCGCTGCCGTTCATGCCAGAGGCCAGCGGGCTGCACACGAAGGCGACGACGTTGGCGATTTCATCAACGGTCTCGAAGCGCTTGATGAGGGAGGTCGGGCGCACTTTTTCAAAGAACTCTTTCTCAAACGCCTCGAAGGGCTGGCCGCCGCTGAGCTTGTCCACAAACTCCTCCACGCCTTCGGAACGTGTGGGGCCGGGTAACACACAGTTCACAGTCACGGCGGTGCCGGTGGTGAGTTCAGCCAGTCCGCGGGCGACGGCGAGCTGTGCTGTTTTGGTCATGCCGTAGTGGATCATCTCGGCGGGAATGTGAAGGGCGCTTTCGCTGGAGATGAAGATGATCCGTCCTTTGTTGCGCTTCAGCATGCCATCGAAGTAGTGGCGGCTGAGACGCACGCCGCTGAGCACGTTGACGTCGAAGAAGCGCTGCCATTCGGCATCAGGGATTTCGCTGAAAGGTTTGGGGTCGAAGATGCCGAGGTTGTTCACCAGAATGTCCACGTCAGGAAAGGCAGTGGCTAGCTTCTGGGCGTCTTCGGCGCTCGAAAGATCGCCGGGGAACTTTTCGAGCTTGGCGTCAGGAATATCGGCCAGGATACGGGCAGCGGCTTCATCCACGGATGCGGTGCTGCGGCCGTTGAGGATGACCCGGACACCTTCGCGGGCCAGTGATCGTGCGATGGCAAGACCGATGCCTTTGGTGGATGCGGAGACGAGAGCGAGCTGGTCGTTGAGCTGGAGATTCATGGCGCGGATGATTTAATGTTTCGTGCAGGCTCCTTGTTATAAATTATTTCTGAGTCGTCGGTCGAGCTGTTTAGATCATTTGCACGATTTTGGCGATCTCGTCCTGGCTCATGCGGCGACTGCACGCCTGCCGAGCTTGCGGGTGAGCTTTTGCCGCACGTCGAGTTCGAAGCGATGGATGGCGCTGACGACGAACTCAGCGATGTCGAGGCTCGTGTCCGTGATCAGCGGTGTGAGATCCATGGCATAGGCCACGGTGGAGACGCCGTCGATGCTGTGTGCATCGAGGAAAGTCGCATTGGCATGATGACGGCCGGTGACGGCGAGATCGTAGCGCTTGCCTCCGGCGATCTGGGAATCAAACAGGCTGTTGAGCGCGGCCGCCATGTTCTCGTGGCCGGTCAGATTGAGCAGCACTTTTTCTTCGTCGGGCATCCAGTCGAGATTGCGCCAGACTTCGCAGCCATAGACGGCCTTGGGACGTTTCTCCGGAGGCATGGCGCGCATGGCGTCCAGCGCGGCGATGACGACGCCGATGTGGGTCTCGTGCTTGTCCGCAGGGTTGTGCGTGTAAACCACCTCCGGCTGCGTGCTTTCCAGAATGTGAAAGAGGTCTTGCTGCAAGCTGGTATCATCCGGGGACTTGATCACGCTGCTCGGGTGGCCGAGCTGGATCATCGCGCCGTATCCGCCGACCATGGCGGCGCTGTTTTGCTCCTCTACGCGCACGGCCTGCATCTGCTCGTCGGTGTAGGCTTCATATCTTCCGCTACGAGCGCTGCCCGCGCCATCCGTGCAGGTCACACCGCCGAACCAAAGGTCGGTTTTGCGATAGCAAGTGAGGATGCCGTGGAAGGCCATGAACTCCAGGTCATCCTGATGAGCGCCGATGCCCAGATGGGTGATGCGGCTCAACGCCTCGCCTTGAGGAATCTGGCCTGGAATGAAGACCTGCGCTTTGGGATGACTGAGTGACAGACGGGAGTCTGAGATGAGATGAATGGGCATGAGAAAGGTGTTATGGGTCGGATAAGAAGAGTGAGAGATGGAATGGACAATGCGTCTTCAAATCTTCCAATCAGGACGATACTCGCGGGAGACGAGCTTGTTGGCGGCCTCGTGATTGATCTTCAGTGCGGCGGCGTCCCAGGCAAGAGTTTCGCCGTGGAAGACGGTGGCGATGCAGCCGAGAAGTACAGCCTCGGTGAGTGGTGCGGCGTAGTCGAAGTTGGCGGTGGGCTGCGCAGTGCCGCCTTTGAGGCAGCAGTCGATGAAGTCGAACCAATGATTGCGCGGCTCCAGTTTTGGATAGCGGTGGCCTTGGAACTTTTCACGCGGATAGAGCAGCGGCGTGGCCGTGTGCTGATGAACGAGGACGCCCTCGGTGCCGATGTAGATGCTGCCTTGCTCCGGGCACTTCGCACCGATGGAGGCGAGGAGTTCGGCGGGCGGACGTGCATCGCCGTCATACCAGGTGACTTTGACGGTGTCTCCTTCGGTGCGTGAAGTTCCTTGGAAGGTGTATTCCACCACGCAGTCCGTGGCCCAGCTCATCATGCTTGCGGGGGACTGGCCCATGGACTTCACAGCGATGGGCGCGGCGAGATCCAGCGCGCGGAACCAGCCGCTGAACATGTGGCAGCCCATGTCTCCCAGTGTGCCGGTGCCGAAGTCGCGGCGCTTGCGCCATTCTTTGGGATGGTAAAAGCCATCGATGTACGGGCGGTCTGTGACGGGGCCGAGCCAGAGATCCCAGTTCAGCTCCGCAGGCACTGGAGAAGCTGCCGTGGGTGCTGCGCTCATGTCTCCCCACTTTTTGTTCGAGAAGGTGTGCACCTCCTTCACTTTGCCGATGGCACCTTCATGAATGAGGCCCACGGCGTGACGCTCGGTGAAGTCGGACGAGACCTGGATGCCCATCTGGGTCTTCACGCCGGTTTCGCGCGCCTTGAGCATGAGCTGGCGGCATTCCTGCAGCGTCTGCGCCAGCGGCTTCTGGCCATAGACGTGCTTGCCCATTTCCATGGAGCGCAGGCCCATGGGGGCGTGCATGTGGTCGGGCGTGGAGACGTTGACGGAGTCGATCTTGTCGCCCTCTTTTTCAAGCATCTCGCGCCAGTCCTGATAGCAGCGGACATTGGGGAAGTCTTTGCGCACGCGGTCGAAATTGCGCATGTCCACGTCACACACGGCGGCCAGCTCCCACATGGGATGGGTGGACATGGCCATGAAGTCCGTGTGCGACATGCCGGAAGCGCCAAATGCAGCGTGGCGCAGCTTGCCATTGGGCGAGGCGGCTCGCAGTCCGCGTGTGATGAAGGGCGCGGCGAAGAGAGTGGAGACGGCTCCGTTGAGGAAGTGGCGGCGTGAAGTGGTCTGCATGGAGGTGTTCATGGTTTGGAAAGTCTGGATTCAAGTTTCAGTGCGGTGGAATCTTCAAAGAGCGTCCACAGCAGCGGCTGGGTGATGGCGTTGTTGCGCCGGATCTCGAAGTCCTGCGGGTCGGGCTTGAGTGTGCTCCAGAGTTGAAGATACTTGTCCTCGTGAAAGGCAATGCCGCCCAAGAGCAGCGCGGGCTGCCGCACCGGCCAGCCTTCCCATGCATTGATGTCTGGCTTCAAGGGCCAGGAAGATTTGTCCGCGAGATAGGGATAGAGATAGGCCACCGCCTTCGCCATGCACCTGCCATCCGCCGTGGTGTAGGTCCACAGATTGTCAGACGGGGTGGAGAGCAGCTGGCAAAGCGCCGCCATGTTATCGAGCTGGAAGATCGAATAAGCATAGGGCTTGGTGCGGCCCAGTTCCAAAGGGAAGCCGCCATCGGGTGCGAGTTGCACACCCACAAACACTTCTTTGAACTGGCGGCGGCATTCATTGAGGAGACCTTCATCTTGCGTGAGCGTGGCGAAGGCAGCGACCTGCAGCCAGTAGGCCACGGCGTGGTTGTTCTTCGCCTTCGCTTCATTTTTGCCCTTGGTGCTAGTCACAAACCAATGGAGGTAATCAGTGAACCATTGGTGCAGACCTTCATAGGTTTCGGCGGTCATCGCTTTTGAATCCCGCAACGCCAGAACGGCCAGTGGTACTTCAATCAAGTGGAGCGTATCGATCAACCCAGTGCCGCGATCCGGCGTTGGTTTCCCCACGATGGCCTGGGCGTGATCCAGGCTGGGATGCATGCGCGTTTTCTCATTGAGGAAAAAGACTTTCAGCAAATCCACAGCTTTCTGTGCATAGCGTTCATCCTGGGTCAGTGAGAACGCTGCGGCCAGCGCTGCGGTGGCATCCCGCATGGCCATGAGCGTCTGGCGGTGTGCGTTGAAGTTCCCGGGATTCGACTGGCCGTCACGCATGATGTAAGGCTTGCCGTCAGGTTTGTCCGGGTCCGGCCAGTAGTAGTCGCTCATGGAGAAGAACTCATCCGGTCGGCCGGGGCTGAGGGGGGAGCGCTGAAAGGTGATGCTGAAAGGCTGGCACCCGAGCTCTGCCTCTGCCGCCATCAGGATGCGTCCACGATCCTGCTCAGCGACCCGCTTTGCTCCAGAGTTGGCGGCGGTGGCAGGCAGTAGAAAAGTGAGGCCCAGCAGGGCAATGAAAAGAGTCTTCATAGGGTCGGTCGGCACCCTGCGAATGTCTTCGCTTACGATTCGGTTGCTTTATTTCTCACTCACGCGCCTTCGAGGCCTTGCCGTAGTAAGGAAAGAGGTCCCAGCCATCGTAGGCAGGATCAAGGCGCGGATCACTGGTGTCTTTCATCCACTGGTCCATGCGTGTGCGCAGTTTCTGCAAGGTGTCTGCGTAATCGGGCTGGGCGGCGATGTTGTGGATCTGGGCGGGGTCTGTGCGCAGATCGTAAAGCTCCTCTGCGGGGCGCTTGCCAAAGATGAGGGCGATGTATGGCGCATACGCAGGCTCGTTTTGATGTTTGAGGAGGAAGTCCTTCACCTGCGTGGTGTCCACGTCGCCAAAGGGGCGTTCATGGAGGAAGAGCACATCGGGATCTCCAGCGGGCCAGCGCTCAGGGCGGAGATTGCGAACGTAGAGGAAGTCACGTGTGCGCACGGCCCTGATCGGGTAGCTGAGATTGTCACGTCGCACATTGGCGTGGCGTTCACGTTCGATGAAGACGGCGTCGCGTACCGCAGCATCAGGCTGGCCGAGCAGAAGGTTTTTAATGCTGTGCATACTCATCACCTGCGGTGGTTTGACTCCAGCGAGGTCGAGAAAGGTGGGGCCGAGATCGGCGAGGTTGACGAAGGCATCCACCTTGCGCCCGGCGGTGAGCTGACTGCCCCAGCGAATGGCGAGTGGCACACGCGATCCGGCGTCATAGCAGTTGGCGAGGCCGCGCGGCATCTGCCAGCCGTTGTCGCCGGTGTAGATCACGACGGTGTTTTCAAGCTGGCCGGCTTTTTCCAGCACGGCGATGGCTTCTGCAGCGGTGCGGTCGAGCTTCACAATGCCGCCGTAGTAGTTGAGCAGATCATTGCGCAGCTCGGGGCAGTCGGGGAGTTCAGGCGGAATGGGCAGCGCGGCAGGATCGATCTTTTCTTCACGTGCGAATTCCGCGAAATCCATCTTGCCCGCACGCGTCGCCGTATCGGTGTTGCCAAGCCAGAAAAAGAACGGCTTCGAAGCATCGTGCTTCGCGTGAAACGCGGTGAAGTCCGCAAATTTTGGACCGACGGGGTTTTCCTCCCAGCCGGAGACGGCGTAGTTGCCAGGTGCCCATGGCTTGGCGCAGTAGCCGATCTCGTAGCCTGCATCGCGCAGCAGCTGGGTTACGACCGGTGTGTCCTTTGGAAAACTGCTCCACAGGCTGGCGCGTTCGCCGAGTTGGTGCGCCGCCTTGCCGGTGAGCAGGCAGGAGCGCGTGGGTGAACACGAGGGCACGGGGTTGAAGGTGTGGGTGAAGACCACGCCCTCACGTGCGATACGGTCAAAGGCGGGCGTGTGCGCATTCGGATCGCCTAGTGCGCCGGCGTGCGGCCAGCGCCAGTTGTCACCGAGGATGAGGAGAATGTTTGGACGCTGGTCAGCTGCGCTTAGAGGCAGGCTTAGGAATAGAGAAACACTGAGAATGAAAAGAGAACGGATGTTCATAGTCGGATGAAGATTTTGCGTTGGTAAAGGAAGCGGAGAATAAGAATGGGCAGTAACAGGCCGACGAAGGCGATGACGAGCAAACCTGCCCCGGGCGCGAGGTGGGCATCCAGAAACAACATGAAGTCGCCGCCAACGAAGCGTGCGGCGAGTTCCTCAAAATTCACCACATTGACGAGGAGATAAGCAGTCAGCGCATTGGCCCCGATCCACAGAAATGGCACCGTCCAGCGCTGCCAGCGCCACACATCGACCACCAGATAAAAGGTGCCGAGAAACATCGCGGAAATACCGCTGGCCACGAGGCAGAATGACGAAGTCCAGATGCGCTTGATGATGGGAAACTCCAAACCCCAGAGCATTCCGAGAGCTACGCCGAGCGCACCCGCACCGAGCAGCCATGCCACTTTCCGCCGTTCGCTCCAGCCCGTGGCGGTGAGCACCCAGCCAGCCATGATGCCGAACAACGTGGTGGCGACTGAGGGGATGGTGCTGAGCAGTCCCTCGTTGGTGTAGTAGAGGTTGCGCTTCCGCCCAGGCAGCGCGGTGGCGTCCACGTAGTGCGCGTAGTTGCGGCCTTCTTCAAAGACGCCGTGAGTTGGCGCTGCGCCTGCAAAGAGTTGTGCGGGCGTTTGCGCGTCGGCCTGTGAGCTCTTTTTTCCGACGGTGGCGTGCTTCAGATTCACATCAGGAAACGGCGCGAATATCAGCAGCGCCCAGTAACCCAGCAGGCAGATGGCGGCTGAGATGACGATGCCCTTGCGCGGCAAAAAGAGATGCAGAGTGGCAGCCGCCAGGTAGCACAACGCGATGCGATGCAGCACGCCGGAGAGCGCGACATCCGGCCACGGCCGCGTGATGCCACCGTAATAAAGCACCCCAATGCCGAAGAGCAGGGCACTGCGCCGCAGGATGCGCATGAGCGCTGGCCTGCGCCCGCCTCTCATCTTCGCAGGATTCATCGACAGGACGATGGCCACGCCGACGAGGAAAAGGAAGAGCGGGAAAATCGCGTCGTAGAAATGAAACCCCGCCCATTCCACATGCTGCAACTGTGTGGCGATGGTCGAGATGATCGGGCCTCCGCCCATCTTTTCCAGAGCGTGCGCCACCTCCTCACCGCCGATGATCCAGAACATGTCGAACCCGCGCAATGCATCCACCGAGACCAGACGCGCCGGTCCAGAGGTGGGTGTGGCTGGTTTGAGTGCCGAAGAGGCTGGGGAATCAGGCATGATGGTTGGATATAAAGACAGCAGGGTTGCCTCTACCAATGTCCGGGCCAGCGTCCGGGTTGCTTTTTATTTGAACAGGGCGCCCACCGATCTGAGACTGGCTACTGCAGTGGATCCTTGGCCACAGTGACTTCGAGGTCCTCGAAGGAGAAATCACCGCCGCGGCCGTTGGCGATGCGGACACCGTCAAAACGCAGCCCGGGGTCTGACTGACCACGTACGAGGGGCAGACCGTGCACGCCGCGGCCACGGAAAATCTCGAACTCGCCCGTGCGCTGGCGGTAGCGTAGCGTGAAGGTTTCCTCGCTGCCCTGTAAAGCCAGATTATAAGCTGGCTTCTTTTGACCTGCCCCAGGTTTCCAAAAGTTCCTGCCGTAGGCCACCAGTTCCCACGAGTAAGTGTCGGTGTTCTTGTCACCGAAGAAGAACATCTCTCCGTCTCCATCAAACAGGCTGATTCCGGCGAACCCTTTGGAATGAAAGAGCGACATCGGCGAGACAGATTTAAAGCTCACCATGATCACCGCATTTTCCGCAGGCTCGATCGCTCGGGTGAAACGCCCCATGAGATGAGTGAAGCTCGAATTCGCCGCGAAACGTCCCTTGCTCACTCGCGGATCACCTTCGAGCACGGTCCACGTTCCTTTCAGCGGCGAACGCGTTGAAAATGGCTGGTCCGGCACATGGGCGAGTGATTCTTGGAAAACGATCTCCGCCTTCTCCGTCGCCACACCGGGGTCCAGCAGCGAGGTGCCGGACACAATCTGTACGGTGTCTGCGCTGGCGCGGCGGATGAGTTTCTCACCTGCCTTCAGCATCTGCGGCGTCATGCCCGCTGTTCGCTGGCGCACCTCCACGCGGCCCTGTTCCACTTGCACCTGCTGCTCCTGATCATCCACCCGCACGGTGAAAACGGTGCCCAGATCAACGACTTCCATCCCTGGCAGATCCACAGCAAAACCCTTCGCATTGGGCGGCACACGGAACCAGCCCGAGCCCTGGTCCAGCTTCAGCCGGTTCGCACCGGTAATGGCAAAGCGCGAGGGACTTTTGAGCACCGCCTCAACACCGCTCGGCAGGCGGATGGACACGGTGCCGTCTTTCATGATCACCCCATCACCAAACTGCAACTGGCCGTCCTCGGACGTCTGTGGGGATGTGGTGCCAAACACCGAAGCTGCTGAAAAGTGCAGGCTTGGCAGCGAGGTGCCTGCCAGTGGTGAGTCAGTGGGAACAGGCCGCAGCAAGAGCGCCCATGTGGCCAGCAGTGCCACAGCTGCGGCTGCCGCGAGTGCGGGCCAGCGTTGCAGGGTTTTTCGCCATGCTGTGGGTCGTTTGACCGGTTTCACCTCTGCACTTGGCCACTCATGATCCCGCAGCAGCGAATCAATGCGCACCTTTTCCAAATACAGCGAGAGCAGGGCAGGGTCCGCCTTCATCTTCTGCTGCAGTTCATGGACCTTCTCCTCAGGCAGCTCGCCCTCGATCAGCAGATCAAGGAAGCGGGCCAGTCGTACCGGGTCATCGTATGGGTTGGCGTTCATGGGTTGGAGAGTCGGCGTTCAATGCAGTCACGAAGAGCATCCCGCAGACGAAACAAACGTGCTTTCAATGTGCCTGGCCGGGTGCCTTCCTGTTCTGCATATGTCTCCAGTGATTCATCGGTTGCATAACGGGTGTGTAAAAGTCGCCGATCATCCGGTTTCAGCGTTTCCAGGCAGCGGCTGAGCGCCGCATGATGGTCGTCAGTGATGGCCGCCTCCTGCTCCATCCAGCGGCGGTCGATCGCCTCCAGCAGCTCCTCATCCAGCAGTACCACGGGCGAACGGGCCAGCTTCCGGCGCTGGTTCATCACCAGAAACTTGGCGATTTGGAAGGCCCAGGCCTTGAAATGGGTGCCAGCGGTGAACTCATCGCGCTTTTCCCAGAGTTTGAGCAGCGTTTCCTGCGCCAGATCGTCCACGCCCTCATAGCCGGGCATCAGGGACCGTACATAAAGACGGATCGACGCCACATGGTCCGCAAGCAGACGATCAAACCCGCCTACGCCCTTGGATTCCGGCACCGCGGGCGGAAAAGGATGGATGGAAGTGGAGGCGGCATCAGCGTCCATGAGGTCGGTTTTTTCGGACTCGTTAATAGAGCACAAAACAGTCCCGGAAACATTCAAAACAACCTCCGGCTGTGCTCGGAGAAAAAACCTCTCTCTTTTTCGCAACCGCATCAGCCGCCGGGACATGCGCTTCATGACAGGCTCTCCTTGCAAGAGTCGGCCATCATCGTTTTCCGCATATTCTCGGCATGGAAGTGCAGTTCCGTGGCGGCGTGGAAGGCGAAGGGTGGGCGTCCTGCGGGAGATAACGCGAAAACCTCACCCCCAGTATTCCAATGATGCTTCCCACGCGCTTTCATCGACTTCGCCACCATGTCCATCTGATGCTTTTCCTGGCCGCCCTTTGTACTCAGGCGGACGCCGCAAATCTTTGGTGGGACTTTGCGCCAGGCACTGCAAACGCAGTCTCCAACGGCGGAGGAACCACGTCCTCACCCGGCAGTTGGCAGGCCGCCAACGCCTGGGACAAAGGCACTGGCAACGGTTATCAATCCTGGGTGGATGGAAACGATGCCTTCATCGTCGGCACCTCCGCGCTGCAACTGACCGCGAGTGTCACGGCCAACACGCTGAACATCACCTCGGGCAAAGTCATCCTTCAGTCTGACGCGGCGGCCAACAACCACATCCTGACTTTGACCACCGGCGGCACCATCGGCTCAAGCGCCTCGGTGACCTTCGGCAGCGAGCAAGCAAACAACAATGGCAACGAACGATCCCTCGATGTGCGCCTGGGCGGCGACATCAACACCAGCGGCACTTTCGGGGGCAATCTGGATATTTTCGGCGGCAGCATCCTGTCATCCACCTCAACGGCTGCGCGCAGCATTTTCGCCAATGTGCGCATCGGTTATTCACAAGGCAACACCAACGGCACCGTGGCCACCCTGGGCGACAGCACGCGCACAGGCTCACTGCTTATCGCGGGGAACCTTTCCACTTTTGGAGGCAGCCGGCGCATCGATATTGCTGCGGGCACGACAGTCGAGGTGGCAGGCAATTTGGTGAATCAAAATGGTGGCCCTGCTGCAGGTAATCTTCAAGTCGCTGGCGAAGGCACGCTGAAAACAGCAGGAGTTTTTTCCAACTTCAGTGACAACACTTTCACCGTGGGAAGTGGCACGCAGAGCACCGTGGTGGAGCTCACAGGCGGCGGAGTGATGTCTAACACGGGAGGAGCCGTCGGCACTTGGGAAAATAACACCACCATCAACTCTTCAAACGCCACCCTGAGGTTCAACTCCACCTTCGCCTCTTCCGCGACTCCCGGCGTGCAGACTTTGAGCGGCGTCATCTCAGGATCTGGAAAAGTGGTGCAGCAAGGAGCGGGCACGCTGGCCCTCAGCAACACCAACACCTATTCCGGCACCACCACCGTCAGCGGCGGCGCGCTCGCCCTCACGAGCACAGGTGCCACTGGCACGGGAGCTGTCACGGTGAAAACGGGCGGCAGCATCCTCGGCACCGGCAGTGTGCGTGGCAGCAGCTTCACCGCTGAAAGCGGCTCCACAGTGCATGCAGGCAACGGCACAGCGCAGGGCGACTACGGCACGCTCAATTTCACCCCCGTCTCCGGCAGTGGCAGTTTTGACTTCCAAAGCGGCAGCTCGGTGGTGCTCGGCATCAATCCTGGTGGCACAGGTGATCTGCTGAACTTCAACGGACTCTCCGCTGGATCGCTGACCTTCAACGGCAACTTGCAGGTCACTGCCACGGGGTTCACGCCCGTCTCCGCGCAGACCTTCAACCTGCTCGACTGGACGAACCTCAGCACCGTCACCTTTGCCAGCCGCTACAGTGCTGGCTCCTACAGTGGCTTTCTGCTTGGCAACGGGGATGACAATCAAGGCTTCGACCTGCCTGACATCGCCGGATCTGGCTACGCCTGGGACATCAGCCAGTTCACCCTTGATGGCACCATCCGCACCGTCGTGCTCGTGCCTGAACCTTCGCGAGTGCTGCTGGCCTTGGCCGGCTTGCTCGTTGTGGTGATGCGCCGTCGTCGTTTTTAAACCGTTAGCCCCATTGAAACCATGGCCAAATCCCAACATACACAGGAGGAACGGCAGCTCCTCTGCAATACAGCAAGGCGTCTATTGAAAAGCGGCGCACGCTTTGGTGACATCTGCGAGACTTTCGGGTTGAAATCAGTCACGCTGCGCAAGTGGATGAACGACCAGACCCGTGACATGATCTACCCACGTGTCCCGAATGTCGGCAGGATGTAAGTTTTAAAATGGTTCTCAAAAAGCCGATCGGATAAACCAGCGGCCGGGCCAGTTACTGGAGGTTCTGGTCTCTGCACAAGCTGCTCAAAAAACTCACGCTCGGTTTGTCACCCGCATGTCGCCATGAGCACTTTCCCGTCCTGCCTGTGAAGTTGTTCGGCACCTGCACCTTGCCTGGAACCCCAAGTACGCCTGCGGCGAAAGCACGAGCTTCGCTGATGGAACTGCTGGGGGGGGCAACCGGCTCGACATTGGCGAGTTCTGGTGTGTTGGGGGAGCAGGAGAGTGGGCCGAAAACCATGATCGAGCAGGTTGTTTTTCCTAGTTTAAAAAATCTGAATCAAAGCATCTGGAGTGTGAAGATACCGTCATGTTGAAAATAAGTTAAATGTTTAAATTTAGATGCTAGTGGATTGGTTTATAAAGTTTTAAAAAGGCCCGTTGCTATTCAAGCATTTTAAAGATAAAACACCCAGGTGATTAAAAAATATCTGTGCGCAAAGAGGTTCTCAGAAGTCGTTTCCCTGCTTGTTTTTTCATGTTTGGCCAACATTGGAATGGTTAGAGCGAGTGATGAACGGCTGACGTTGCGTGCCGTGATTTTGAGGGCTCTGGAGAGCAACAACGACATCCAGATTGAGGGGTTGGGAAAGCTGATCGAAGAAGAGAAAATCAAGGTGGCGAGCCAGCCGCTGGATCCGCGATTTGAGGGCAGCTACAACTACGAGTCGATTCGCACGCCGCAGAATGCGCAGAGCTATGTGGCCACCGGCGGCGGCACGGGCTTTGGCGCAGCGCCGGTCCCGTCCCAGCCGAATATTTTCATGCAGCGCAACCACATTGGCAAGATGACGCTGGTGGACAGGACGAGCGCGGGCACCACCTATGAACTGGGCACGACGATGCGTGTGCTCAGCAACAGCCTCAACCGCCGCCTCCCACCTTCCATCTGGAGCCCGGAGTACGAAACCTTCACCGGGCTGACGGTCACGCAGCCGTTGATGCGTGGCTATGGCCAGAATGCCAATCTGGCTGAGATTCGCATCGCCAAAGCCAATGCGAAAATCGCCGACTACGAATGGCAGGCGCGAACCTCTTCGGTGGTGGCGGAAGTGATGAAGCGTTATTACGATGTCATCTTCACGCGTGAAAATATTCTGGTGCAGCGTGAGAGCATCGCGCTGGCGGAGAAGCTGCTGGGAGACACCCAGAAGCGCAGCAAGGAAGGTGTGGCCGCCAACAACGACGTGGTCGTGGCCGAAGCGGGCGTTTACCAGCGCAAGGAAGATGTGCTGGCCGCCGAGATGCAGTACATTGAGCGGCAGAACGCACTGCAACTGCTCTTCAAGCGTTCGGATGATGTTTATATGGAAGGCACCCGCATTGTGCCGGTGGACAAACTCACTGAGGTGATGCCGATGACCGACCGCACCGCGCTGATGGGTGTGGCGCTGAAGAACCGGTATGAGGTCAAGCAGGCGGAGGAGTTTATCAATGCACGTGATGCTCAGAGCCAGCTGGCGCACAGCCAGTCCCGGCCGCGTTTGGATTTGATTGCGAGTGGTGGTCTGCACGGCCTGCAGGGCAACATGGCAGAAAGTTATTCGCGCGCTTTTCAAGCTCAAGGACCGGAGTGGACCGCAGGATTTCAGTACTCGCTGCCGCTCAATCGCGACCACATGAAGGCGACCGAGCGTCTGGCCAACCATCAGCAGGAGCAGGCGGTGGTGCAGGCGGAGAAGACCCGGCTGCGCGTGCTGCTGGAAGTGGACACCGTGCTCAACCGAGTGCGCATCGATCAGCAGCGGCTGGTGGCCACGCGCAAGAGCCGCGAAGCAGCGATGCAATCCGCCGATGCGGAGTTGAAGCGTTTGCATCAAGGCGTTTCCACCAGCTTTCAGGTGCTGCAATTGCAGCGGGACTATTCGCAGGCACGGAGTCGTGAGCTGGCCACGCTGGCGGACTTCAACAAAAGTCTGGCGGACTTGGATCTGACGACAGCCACCGTGCTCAAGAACCAGAAGATCAGCCTCTTCACCCCGCCTCCGCCGCCGCCTGTGGTGGCTGAAGCTGAGAAGCCTAGGGTGCCTGAAGTGGAGTCTCCCAGATTCGCCCCCCCCGTTGAGGCTCAGCCTGTGAAACAGAAACAATCACTGGGCTCACGGATTGGCAAGTTTTTCCGCCGTGGTGACAAGAGTGGTTCATAGTGCCTGCCGGTTCACGTGGACTGAATTCGGATTGGATGAGGGTTACTAATTCTATGCGCTTTGCCGTCACAACTTTTCTGTTTGTTTTCATGCTGAGTGCTCATGCTCAGGATGCGGCTTCTGACGGCTGGCATGAAGGAGTGGCCAAGCCGTTTCGCACTGTCATTCTGAGCGCCTCTTTGCGTGAAATGATCACGAGCATCGTGGTTGAAGAAGGTGATCGTGTGACCGAGGGGCAGGTGCTCGTCAGTCTTGAAGCGGAAAAGGAAAAAGTCGCCGTGGAGCGGCTGCAACTCATGCTCGAAAAGGCGCAGTTTGATGCCACCGCTGCGAAGCGCCTGTTTGAGCAGAATGTCTCCAGCAAGGACGAGATGATGGTCAAGGAAGTGGAGATGAAACGCATCAACTCCGAGCTGAAAATCGCGCATGCCGAGGTGGCTGAGCGCGAGATCCGCTCGCCGCTCACGGGTGTGGTGGTACGTCGTTTTCATGAACCGGGCGAGGCGGTCAATGAAGCTGAGCCGATGCTGCAGGTGATGGATGCAGACCGCCTGCTGCTGCTGTTTCATCTGGAAGCCACGCAGCTTCCCTCCATCCATCTCGGTCAGGAACTGGCGGTGCGCTTTCCAGAAATGCCTGCGGCGAAAGTGGGCATGGCGAAGGTGAATTTCATCGACCCCGAAGTCGATTCACGCAGCGGTTTGTTCCGCGTGCGGCTGCTTTTGGAAAACAAAGAGGGGCTGTTCCGGCCCGGCCTGCGAGTGCAGGCGGCATTTCCTTCCACTCCCAAGCCATCAGGCAATTGATCGAAGCGATTCCTTTCTGCCTGCATGAATCCTGATCCCACGCCTCCCGGCTTCTTTTCCGACTACGAATTCCTCGCTGGCTTCAACGGCGAGCCCGGCGTTTTTTGGAAGCGGCTGTGTGAATTCGCCCGGGGTCGTCTCGAAGCGGAATCTGTCTGCCTTCTGCTCGGTGGTACGGTGCCGGGCATGGAGATTCGCGTGCTGGCTCAGGCTCCGCAGGGCGCCGCCAAAGCTCTGGCCAAGGCGGGCATCAGTGCGGAACTGCCGCAGGTGAAGTCACTGAATTTTGAACCCTTGCCCGGTCTGTTAGGGCGGCGCTTTCAAGCGCTCGTGCTTCCTGCACGTGAAGGATTGCCAACGCTCTGGATGGTGGCGGAAGGTCTCGTCGGTGGTGACTTGGATGATTTGACGGATTCGGTCTCGAAGGAGATTCGCGCGCTAACGGACATGTATCAGGCGCGGCGGCATGCACTCCGCAGCGAAGAAAAACTGCTGACCTTGACGGAGGTGCTCGGCCTCGGACTCGTGCTGGGTGAGACGACTCATTTCAAAGAAGCCGCACTTAGGATATGCCATGAACTGGCAGCACCCATGCGTGCATCGCGCGTGTCCATTGCCTGGCTGGACGGGCAGGATCTCAAATTAAAAGCGACCAGCCATGGCGGTCGCATTTCATCCAGCTCGCAGGAGGCACTGGCCCTGCAGCAGGTGATGGAGGAGGCGATGGATCAGGACAACGAGGTGTCGTATCCCGAGATTCGCGGCACCACGGTGATCAGTCGTGAGCATCGCCAGTTTTCCGTCGCACGTGAAGGCGTGGCCGTCTTGTCCGTGCCGATGCGCCATCCGCAGGATGTCGTGGGCGTCGTTTGTCTTGAACGTCCGGCCGAAGAAGGCGCATGGGAGGCTGGTGAAATCGAGCGCGTGCGTTTGCTCGCGGATCTTGTGGCTCCACGACTTGAGGGACTGCATGAAAAAACCGGCTGGTTTGGGCGGAGAATGTGGCGCTCGCTCCGGCGGCGTGCGGCAGGCCTTCTCGGCCACGAGCACACCGGCTGGAAGCTCGCCACGGTGGTGATCACCATCACCTTGATCGCACTGGCACTGATCAAGATTGAATACAAAGTTCGTGCCCCCTTCATCCTCAAGACGGATGCCGCCGCGCTCGTTTCGGCACCGTTTCCCGGTTACATTCAGGAAGCGCATTACCATCTGGGCGATGTGGTGAAGAAAGGCCAGTTGCTGGTCGGACTGGACCGCAGGGAATTGCTGCTGGAACAGGCCGACACCGAGGCTCTGCGCAACAAAGCCCTGCGCGAAGCACGGAGCAGCGAAGCCGAAGACAAACTCGCCCCAATGCGCGTGGCCCAGGCCGAAGTGCAGCAGGCGGATGCGAAGCTGGCCATCGTCCATCACCGCCTGAACCTCACGCGGATCGTGGCACCGTTCGACGGCGTCGTGGTTGAGGGAGATCTGCGCGAGCGTCTTTCTTCACCCGTGCAGAGCGGCGAACCTCTGCTCAAGATTGTGCAGATCAAAGCCTTGTTTGGCCAGTTGCAGGTGGATGATCGCGACGTCTCCTATCTCGCCTCCAACATGCAGGGTGAGCTCGCATTCACGAGCCGACCTGCTGAGCACTTTTCAGTGCAAATCGATCACTTTGAACCCGTGGCCGAGATTCGGCAGGAGGGCACCGTGTTCCTATTGAGGGCCCACGTGCTGGATGAACCGCAGTCATGGTGGCGTCCCGGCATGAGCGGCGTGTGCAAGATCAATGCGGGAAGGCGTTCGCTGCTGTGGATCGGCGGGCATCGACTCGTGGAAGCCCTGCGCCTGTGGTTCTGGATCTGAGGAAACGAACGCCATGAACCGCGCTCCTACCTTTGACGAATCGTGGCACCGGGTGGAAAACCGCTGCGTGCGTCTGCGCCCCGGCGTCGAGATTTTTCCACAGCGTTTTCGCGGTCAGCGCTGGTATGTGGTGCGTGATGCGCTGGGAAATCGTTTCTTCCGCATTCGTCCGCCAGCGTATCGATTCATCTGTGAGATGGAACGCTCCGCCACTGTGGGCGAGGCCTGGGACAGCACGCTGGACAACTCCGCCGAGGAAGCGCCGGGGCAGGGGGAGATCGTGCAGCTTTTGTCGCAGTTGTATCAGTCCGGTCTGCTGCGCAGTGATAGCGAAGGGGATGTGGCTGCGGTGTTTGCCACGCAGCAGAAGGAGCATCGCCGGCAGGTCGCAGGTCAGTGGGCCAATCTGCTTTTCATCCGCATTCCGCTCATCAATCCAGATCGCTTTTTGCAGCGCACGCTGCCGCTGGTGAGCTGGATGATCTCGCGCGCGGGCTTCGTCGTCTGGCTGTCCCTGCTGGCTTTTGCTGCCAAGGCCCTCGTTGAAAACTGGGCGGAGTTTCGCGCTGAAACCGGTGGGCTGCTCGGTGCGGACAATCTGCCGTGGCTCTATGCAGCGATCATTGTGATCAAAGGTCTGCATGAATTTGCTCATGGGTACTTTTGCCGGAAGTACGGCGGTGAAGTCCCGCAGATGGGCATCATGCTGCTGCTGTTCAATCCGCTGCCGTTTGTAGATGCGTCTTCGAGCTGGGCCTTTCGCGAGAAGAGCAAACGGGCGCTCGTGGCTGCCGCCGGGATGATCGTCGAAATCTTTCTCGCATCCGTCGCGGCGATTGTGTGGGCAAACAGTGGCGAGGGGCTGGTGCACTCCGTGGCTTACAATGTGGTGATCACCGCCTCCGTCGGCACGCTGCTTTTCAATCTGAACCCGCTGCTGCGTTTTGATGGTTATCACATCCTTTCAGACTTGCTGGAGGTGCCGAATCTGCAGGGCAGGGCGACTCGGACCGCGCTCTACATGGTGGAGAAGTATTTCTTCCGGCTGCCCAACTCGACGAATCCAGCTGACTCCAAGACAGAAACCTTCTGGCTGGTCTTCTACTTCATGGCGGCCTTCATCTACCGCATTCTGCTTCTCGTCGGCATTCTGCTCCTCGTTTCGCATTGGTTTTTCGTCATCGGCATGCTGCTGGCGGTCGGGTTTGCTTTTATGTGGCTGGTGATGCCCGTGGTCAAAGCGGTGAAATACCTGTGGTCTAGTCCACGGCTCGAAGCACGCCGGGGACGGGCGGTTGGTCTCACGCTCGCGCTTTTCATCACCCTCTTTGCCGTGATCGCTTTCGTGCCGATGCCGAATCATTTCCGTGCCGCAGGCGTGGTTCGTTCGGACCCATTCGCACATGTATTCGCCGGAACGGCGGGGAAGGTGAGTGAGATTATCGCTCCCTCAGGCAGCATGGTCGTGGCGGGCCAGCCGTTGATGCGGTTGACGAATTTCGAAATGGATCGCGAGATCGAGCTGGTGAACATGAGTCTCCGCGTGGCGCAGATTCAGCAGCGCGCGGCCTTGGAATTTGACCCTGTGCGCCACTTGAGTCTCGAAGGTTATCTGACGGCCACTCGCGCCCGGCTTGCCAAGCTGGCGGCAGAAAAGGAGGCTCTGATCGTGAAGTCTCCGGCAGCCGGTCGCTGGATCGCCCCCGAGATGATCACGGTGATCGGCGCGACCTTGCAACGCGGTACCGAACTGGGTGTGGTACAAGGAGAGGAGACCCACTATCTCGCCGCCGAGGTGCGTCAGGAAGATGTGGCACGCCTGTTTGGCGGCAATGTGAATGGCACAGGCGTCAAGGTGCGCGGCCAGGAGCAGTACACACTGGCGGTGTCCGATTTGCAGGCGATCCCCGCCGACCGCGATCCAGCTTCGCAAGATCCGAGGAAGCGCGGGCGTGGTGGCATTGCGGGCCTGGACCCAAGACGTGTCGCCCCAACGACCGAACCCATTTTCGAAGTGCGCGCCATTCTAGTACCGCAGTCGGAGTGCTTGCTTGTGCATGGCCAGCAGGCCGTGGCGCGGCTGGATCTGCCCTGGGAACCGCTTCTCACCCAGTGGGTGCGCACCCTGCGCCAGCTCTTCCAGCGCAACTACCGCGTGTGATTTTCCGCCATGCCCACTCCCACTGATCTCCAGCGAACCGTGCATGTGCGCCGGCACCCGCCGGAGTTGCAGGGGCTGGATGCCTTCAGCCACCGATGCGAAGGGTGGTGGCGGCGTGCCGGGTGGCGACGCAAAGAACTCGCGGCCTGTGCCGCGCGAATCGATCAGGCGCGCATCAAATTTTCCACTCTTGATGATGGTGGACTCAACGAGCGGCTGCAAAGCCTGCGCCGCCAACGCCATGCCCAGCCGAATGCGATGGAAGAGGTGCTGGAAGAGGGGCTCGCGCTCCTCGCCGTCGCCGCCCAGAGGGAGCTTGGACTCTCCGCCTATATAGTACAGCTCATGGCTTCGGCGGCCCTGGCACGTGGATTTCTCGTGGAGGTGGACACTGGCGAAGGGAAGACCTTGGCCCTGGCGCTGACCGCTGCTTTCCAGGCCTGGACCGGCCGTCCCTGCCATGTCATCACCGCGAATGATTACCTCGCTGGCCGCGATGCCGAGCAGCTCGAATCGTTTTATCAGCGTGTCGGATTGAGTGTCGGACGGGTGCTGGGCGACACCTCAGAGGAGGATCGACGCCGCGCTTACAGCCGGAGCGTGACCTACACGACGTCCAAAGAAGTGGCCGCAGACTACCTGCGCGACCGCCTTCGATTGCAGGGTTTGGAGGAATCCGGGGCGCGCTTGGCCCTGACTCGCATGGTCGGTTTGGGGCCTGCCCAGGGTGCCCAAACGGTGCAGCGCGGGCTGTATTTTGGCCTGCTGGATGAGGCGGATAACGCCCTCATTGATGAAGCGGTGACCCCCTTGATCATCAGTCGAATCATGGAGCCCGGTGAACTGGAAACCGCCTGTGCGGCCGCCTGGCAGGTGGCTTCGGCCTTGGTTCGCGGAGCCGATTATCAGGTCAATCCCGGTCGCCGATCCATCGATTTTGGGCCGGGTCGGCTTGAAGAATTAGCGGCTGGATATGAGGTGGCCGACGCCCGACTTTGGTCCAGTCTCGGTCGTCGAGGCGAGCTTTTACGGCTGGCTTTGGAGGCCCGTGAATTCTTCCGCCGGGACGAACAATACGTGCTCGATGGGGAAAAAGTGGTCATCGTGGACGAGGCCACGGGGCGTCCCATGCCTATGCGAACGTGGCGGCAGGGATTACACCAAATGATCGAAGTGAAGGAGGGTGTCAGCATGTCGGGAGCCTCGGAGACGCTGGCCCGCATCTCATTCCAGAGCTACTTTCGGAACTATCAGAACCTCGCCGGAGCCTCTGGTACAGTACAGGAAGTGGCCTCCGAAATCTGGCGTACCTACGGCCTTCCGACCCTCCGCGTACCCCGCCATTTGGCCAGCCAGCGGCAGTTTTTAGGGTGGCGATTCTACCCCGATATGGCCTCAAAAACAGCCGCCATCAGCGCCGAAATCCGGGTTCGGCATGCCCGCGGACAGCCGGTTTTGGTGGGGATGCGCAGCGTCGAAGCGAGCGAAAATCTGGCCGAACCACTGGTCAATGAGGGGCTCATTTTGCATGTTCTCAATGCCAAAAGGCACCGCGAAGAGGCCCTCATGGTGATGCAGGCCGGGCACCGTTCCCGCATCACAATCGCCACCAATATGGCTGGCCGAGGCACCGATATCCGCCTCGATCCGACCGTTCACAACCTCGGCGGACTGCATGTTTTGGCCTCAGAACCTCACGAAAGTGCCCGCGTGGACCGCCAGTTATTTGGCCGCGCCGCCCGCCATGGCGACCCCGGATCGGTGCTCGCCATGTACAGTACCGAGGACCCTTTGTTCATCAGATTTGTGCCCGGACGGGTGCGCCAGATGTGGGTCAGAATGCTCAAAAGCAAGGTGGCTTCCGTCTCCTGGATGGGCCAAAAAACAGGTCAAATGCTGCTCTGGTGGTGCCAGTTTCGAGCCCAATCTCAAGCCGTTCGCAGACGGCGGCAGGTGATGCAAACCGAGACGGCAATCACTGGCGGCCTTGGTTTCACCAAGGGGAGTTCACGCGCTGCGGCGGTCAGGATATAGTTAAGAAACCTTAATAATAAAGAATTTATCTATGAAGCTTTTAATTATTGCGCCTACCACCTAGCCGGTGATACGAGTCTTTTTTTGGCGTTACGTATTAACTAGCGGTCACATTTTACTTTGACGGATTCTGCTCAGCCTCGACGCAAGTCGGACCAAGCTTCTCGGCGCACGCGCCTGGATGGCGGGGCTATGGATGGCTATCTTCTGGAAGCTTTGGAGCCTCGGATTCTGCTTTCCGCCGGTCCTGTGGACGCCTCAATTCCTCTGCCAGAGGCCCCCCAATCGGAGCCCGCTGACACTCCTCTCGACTCCCAAATTCAGACGGAACACGTGCTCTGGGAGACTCCCGAAACGGATGAAAACCAGGCTAAAAATGCGGCCGATTCCGACTACATGTTCGGCGAGACAGAGTCCTTTGACGCGTCCGAAGACCCTGCCGAAGAGGCCACTCTGGAGGTCGAAGACCCCGTGCTGCAGCCTTCTGCCGGCCTGAATTTCGAGAGCGAGACCCCTGATGCCGACGCTGGCACTTCAGGAACCGAGGGCGAAGAATCAGCCACTTTGGCACAACAGCAGGCCGCCCTTTTGGGGCAGGATGCCGAAGAATCCATCCTCCCAACGGGCACCGAAGTCGGACCTTCGGGGGGGATTCAAGAGGTTCAGACACTCACAGCTTCGGCTGGAATGGATCTGGATTCCGACACGTCGGAGACCTCAAATACGACCTTGGGAAGCGGGACATCTGGAGACATCTCCAACCCAATTCCACAGCAGTTGGTGGACACAAACACTGCTGCGAACGGCCCTCCGGCCGCACCCCAATCCAACACACTTTCTGACTCTCTCTCTACTTACCTCGGCTACGCAGCACAAAAAAATGGTGCTGACGGGCTGAGTGTTTTCATTTCCGGCGACATCGATCTCTGGAGTTTGCGCCCCGATTTCCTCCAGGAACAGGGCATTCGCAGCCTCACCATCTACGGCAGCGATTCCACGGACGACACCTTGATCGTCGATCTGTCTCGCGGCGATATTCCGCTCTCGGTGACCTTCCATGGCGGGGCCGGCGGCTTTGACACTCTGGTCGTTCGCGCTGCCTCCACCGGCAGCTATACCCCCGGCGAAAACTTTGGCGATGGCGTGCTCGAATCCGGCACGACCCGCATCGCCTTCACCGGCCTTGAGCCGGTCATCGTTGATGGCACAGGTGAGACATTCACTTTCACGACTCCATCGACCGGCGGTGGTAATGATGTCCTGATAATCGACAGCCCCGAAGCAGGTTGGAATCGCATTTCTGGAACCAGCGGCGGCGTGGCGTTTGAGAACATCACCTTCCGCAACATCTCCCATTTCATCATCGACACCGGATCCAACGATCAGGCCGGTTCTGACAATGACCGCATCACCTTCAATTCCGATCTGGTCGCCACCGGACTTCTGGATCTCACGATCAAAACCGGGGCAGGGGACGACATCATCGACCTGACCGGCCTTAACCCGAACGGGTCAGTGCCAGTCTCAATCGACGGCGGCTCCGGCCAGGATGAACTGATCGGGTACCAGCCATCAGCGGTGGTTGCCGGACTATTCACCTATCTTAATATTGAAGTTCTGACCGCTTCCTCCGCCATCTCGTCCGGCGGCGATCTGCATCTGGAACAGGGCACCTCCATCGTCGTTCCCGATTCGCTGACCATCGGCTCCGGCAACACCCTCTCCGGCAGCGGCACGGTTTTGGGTGCGGTGGTGGTGCGCGGCACACTCAGCCCTGGCAACTCACCCGGCATCGGCACCTTCGCCTCGCTTGAGCTCGCTCACAACAGCGTGACCGTGATCGAGCTCGCCGGCATCGGCGGCGCTGGCGCGGCCAACGGGCACGACCAGATCAATGTCACGGGTTCCCTGATCCTCGGCGGGACTCTGCAGATTTCGCTGCTGAACGGCTTCGTGCCAATTCTGGGCCAGACCTTCGATGTGCTGACTTACGGCGCCGCGACCGGCGTGTTCGACAACTTCACCAATCTCGTCATCGGCGATGGCTTGATGCTCAAACCCGTTTTTACGGCGACCGGCCTGACTCTTCAGGTCGTGCAACATTCGGCGGCGATCACCGCTCCCCTAATCTTTATCCCCGGATTCGGCGGCAGCTCGTTCGCGGACGACTCCCCGGCCGGTCTGACCGAATGGCTGCTCAATCGCGGGCTCGATCCGACCAAGCTCGCTCTCGAGCCGCTGACCAATGCGTACTCAAACATCGTTCAGTCTCTCATCAATGTCGGCTACACCCTCGGCGTCGATCTCTTTGTGGCGAACTGGGACTGGCGCGTGCCCGTCGCCACCCTGGATGCGATTCTGGATGGCACCCTCACGAATGTAACGGCGGCAGGCATCACGGACTCGGTTTACGAGACCGGGGTCGATTATCTGGGCTACTGGCTGAATCAGGCCGTCGAGGCCTGGACCGCTCTCGGCCATGCGAGCCTTCCTGCGGTGGACATGGTCACCCACAGCACCGGCGGGCTCATCGCGCGGGCTTACATCGAGAGCGCTGCTTATGGCGGCACCTATGGCGCGAAGTCACTGCCGCTGGTGAACAATTTCATTCAGTCAGCCGCGCCCAACCAAGGAACGGCGGGTCCCTACCTGATCCTGAACAACGACTTCAGTGAAGAACCAGCCTCCCGTGTGCTCGGCCGGACGATCCAGACTGCCTACGAGTTGGTGGCTGGTGGCCAGACCCTGAACAATCCCAACGGGTCCACGATCACCAACGCGGACCTGATCGCGCAAGGTGCCAACGCTCAGACATGGTTCATCGCCCGCTACGTCGAAAGCTTGCAGGACCTCGTCGGCACGTACGCGATTCTGGATCTGGACGCTGACGGCGTCTATGAGCAGGCCACCCTTGCCAACGGCGGCATCGAGAATCGGTTGATGAAAGATCTCAATGGGGGCGCTGATCCGAATGCCTTCATCGACCGCCTGCTCGGCGTGATGACGGTCATCTACAGCGGGGACATTGAAACGAGCGTCCTGATTCAGTCGCAGACCGGTTTCCAGCTTTCGCTCGGGGCGAAGAATGAAATCCTGCCGCTGGACCGCTACGTGGGCGATCTGCCCGGCGCGACGACCACCTGGCTGGCAGAGCGCGGCAGCAACGTGAACGGCACGGAAGGGGATGGCACCGTGCCCACCGCCTCTGCCATCGGGTATTTCGTCACCGACACCGCCCGCCTTGCCAGTGGCAAGCTCATCCTGACTCAAATCAAAGCCGCTGATGCCGGCGTCGCAGTGGGCCACGGCGAACTGGTGAACCAGCTCTATGCCCAGCAGAAGACCATCGAGGCGATCACCGGGGTGCTTCCAGCAGCGGGGTTGATTTCGACCAACCTCGAACTCAGCAAGACCGTGGCGGGATTGAAACTGATCCAGTACAACCTGATCAACCCCGTGGACTTCGCCCAGGAGCTGTATGATCGCTTCAGCGCGTTGATCTCCACGTTCAATCAGGGCTCGCAGACCGACATCCAGACCATCATCGGCTTCCTCTTTGAATCCGTGGGCAGCCTCATTGGCAACGGTGTCCTGGATGCCACGTTCGCTCCTGCCTCCGGTGGCACGGTGGTCTTTGGCGTGCGTTCCGGCTATGCGTTCATAGGTGCCAGTGGCGTCGGCTTTGCCGGTGGCATTGCCGGTCAGGGCGTGCAGCTCAGCGGCGGCAAACTGGGGCTGATCCTCTGGTCCGATGGCACCTACACCTTGGAAACCTCAGGCACCGCCACCGCCAGTGTGGGGGGCGTTGGCCTCTCCGGTCACATCACTCTCCGCTCCAACAACTCCGGTGCCGTCAGTCAATCAATCGTTGTCGGCGCAGACACCCTTCATCTCGACTTCGCGGGAGACACACCTCTCTCCATTTCCGAGATCAGTGCCGATCTGGAACTCGACGCCGCCCTTCAAGCCCGCGTTCTGGAATTGCTCGGCCAGTTCCAGAACATGCTGCCGGACTTCACCAAGCTGCCTTTCGCCCTTCCCGCAGGCGTCGATTTCGGGACGCTGCTCGCCGATCTTTCTAGCTTGCTGGATCTCCAGGCCGCAGCCCAGACCCACTTCAACGAACGCAATGCCTTGAGCATGGT
>DLGZ01000077.1 GCA_002482965.1 Verrucomicrobiaceae bacterium UBA7681
CGTGAGGTCTTTGGCACGGACGAGTGTTTCGCTGTGGTTCTGAGAGCCCGGAGGAGTATCGACAGGGTCACCAGGTCCGCCACCGCCCATGACCTTGATCTTCGGCGTGAGGTCTTTGGCACGGACGAGGGTTTCGCTGTGGTTCACAGAGCCCGGAGGATCATCTTCAGGGTCACTTGGTCCGCCGCCGCCCAAGACCTTGATCTTCGGCGTGAGGTCCTTGGCGCGGGGTGCGATGTTGTTCATGTTGGCGTTCGTATTCATAGTCGTGTGTTTCGATTGTTGTTTTGTATTGCGGTGTCGTTTGGTCTGACGGCGACTATCCTGCACCCACTCCAAGAAACCGGGTATAGGACCTTGGTCCTAGGACTAAAGTCGGATGCGGTGGCCAGCCGTAGGTTGGGAATGTTTGGTGCAAGACGCATCGCCAAGTCCCAGGCCCTCACTGCAAAACTTCCAGACCGTTTGGTCGGCGTATATGAAGGGGAAACGACGCTCAAAACTCTCTGCGGAAGTTCGACGAAGGCCGCGCATGGTATCCTTGGCATTCGTTCCGCAGAATTTTCCCAACCCACGTCAAGTCCGGCGATATCCGACTTTAGTCCTAGGACCATGGTCGGAGGCGAGCGATTTGACCCGAAGCCAACCAGGCGGTTTGTTCAGCGCATGATCTCCTTTGACTCGCTCCCAGATGCTTTGCAGCAGAAGCTACGTGTCGCTGGCACGGTGCGCCCTCTGGTTTTTGGCGAGGTGCTGGAGACTGCCGCGCTGCACATTCTTCAAACCGGAAAGCTGCGGCTCGTGCTGGCCCAGGACGGTGGCAAGGAACTGCCGCTGACCGTGTTTGAGCCGGGATATCTCTCCTTCACGACTCAACCGCTCGTTGTGCGTGCCGTCGAACCATCTGAAGTGCTCACGATTCCTCGCTCGTCGTTGCCGGAGGAAATTTTCATGCATCTCGACCCACTCACGGCACAGCTCAGCGCACTGGCCTGCGTGAAGTCCAGTGCGGTGCTGGGCCATCTGCCCGAAAAGACCGCGCTGCGGCTGGCGCAGACTCTCACCCGACGTGACGTGCGTGCTGGTGAACTGCTGCGCACGGAGCATGAAACCATGCGTGGCCTGCAGATCATACTCACGGGGCAGGCACGGGTGTTTGATTCCCAGTCCGGCCCACGAAAGCTCACGGTGCGCTTTTTGCAGGCCGGTGATCCGCTGCCACTTCATGGTAGCATTGAGGCGCTGACAGACGTCTCTTTGATCGGCCTGACCGAGGATCAAACCGACAGCGTCGCGGCGGAGTGCGCCGTTTTTCGCGAACTCATGACGCAACTGGCGGCACCTGCGCCCACCGAGGCTGCACGTGTGCCGCTGGATGTTGCCGCCCAGCTTCCCAAAGACGAAAAGCCGGACACAGATGCCTTCAACGATGAGGAAGGACGCTTTCAAAAGCGCCCTCTGCAGCGCGGCATCACGCATGTGCAGCAGATCGACGAAGCCGACTGCGGCGCGGCCTCGCTGGCGATGGTGTGCCGCTACTATGGCAAGGCGGTGAGCCTCACCCGCGTGCGCGAACTCTGCGCCACCGCCACGGACGGCACCAGCCTGCATGGCATGTGCCACGCGGCCACGGAACTGGGTCTCGCTGCGCGTGCGCTGAAAGTCTCACGCCGCAATCTCCCCGTGATGTCGCTGCCGGCGATTGTGCACTGGGAAGGCAACCACTGGATCGTGCTCTATGAGGTAACCAAGCAGCACGTGCGCGTGGATGATCCCGGACGCGGCAAGCGCAAGATTTTCATCGAGGAGTTTCACAAGAATTGGAGCGGCTACGCGGCGCTGTTTGACTACACGACCGCGTTTGAAAAAGCGCCGGTGAGCCAGGGCACGCTGCGCTGGCTCATGCCTTTCATCCGCGAGCACTACCCCGTGCTGCGTCAGGTGGGGCTGCTGGCGGTCGTGGTCACGGCGCTGCAACTGCTCTTTCCCATCTTCACCCAGATCGTGGTGGACCGTGTCCTGGTGGGGGATGATCCGGGGCTGCTGGTCACGGTGATGATGGGCATGGGCATGGCACTGCTGTTTTCCCAGGCGGCCAACATCATCCAGCAATACCTGCTGGCCTTTGTGACCGTGCGGCTGGATGCCAGCGTGCTGGATTTCCTGACACGGCAGTTGCTGGCGCTGCCGCTGCGCTATTTTCAATCCCGCCGCACGGGTGACATCCAGCGCCGTCTCGACGGAGCACGGCAGATGCGCGAATTCATGGTGCAGCATGGCGTGGCGGGTCTGCTGGCGCTCATCACACTCAGCGGCGCGCTGATGCTGATGTTCATCTACAATCCATTTCTGGCCGGCGCCTACCTGCTGACCGCGCCGCTGTATTTCGGGCTGATGTTTTTCGCCGTGAAGGTGCTGCGCCCTCTGTTTGCCGACATTGCTGAGAGTGAAGGCCGATATGCCTCGCATCAGATCGACGCGATCAAAGGGATGGAGTCTGTGAAGGCCGCCGGCGCGGAAGTGGCCTTCCGTGACACGATGCTGAACCAGTTTCTCGGCGTCTCGCAAAAGCTCTTCCGCTCGAATTTCATGATGATGACCTACGACAGCGCGCTGCAGGCCATCGGGCTGCTGAGCACAGGCTTGTTTCTGTGGTTCGGCGCGAACATGGTCCTGACACATGAGATCACGGTGGGCACCTTTGTGGCCTTCAGCAGCATCACCGCACTGGCCAGCACGGCTGTGCTGCGTGTGCTGCTGATCTGGTATCAATCCCAGCACATCGCCGTGCTTATTCGACGGCTGAATGACATCTTCGAGTCCGAACCCGAGCAGGGGCGCGACCGCGCAGCCCTCGCCGCTGTGCCCACGCTGGAGGGACACATCGAAATGCGTGACCTGAGTTTCAACTACGGAGGTCACGCGCCCACGGACATTCTGCGTGGACTCAATCTGACCTTCACGCCCGGCAAAACAACCGCCATCGTCGGCCGCAGCGGCAGTGGCAAGACCACGCTCGTCAAACTGATCTCCGGCCTGCTCGAACCGACCGGTGGAAGCATCCTGCTGGACCGCCTGGACCTGCGCACGCTGAACTACCGCGACGTGCGCCGCCATGTGGGCATGGTGCTTCAAGAAAACCGCATGTTTAGCGACACCATCGCGCGGAACATCGCCTTCGGTGTGCATGAGCCGGACATGGAGCGCGTGAAAACCGTCGCCCGTCTTGCTGCCGCGCATGATTTCATTGTGAAGCTCCCGCTCGGCTACGAAACCAAGATCGGTGAGAGTGGCATGGGCCTTTCCGGCGGCCAGATGCAGCGCATCGCCATCGCCCGCGCTTTGTACACCGATCCCGCCATCCTCATTTTTGACGAAGCCACCAGCGCGCTCGATACGGAAAGTGAGCGCGCCATCCAATCCAACCTCGGCAAGATCATGGCCGGCCGCACCAGCATCGTCATTGCCCACCGCCTCAGCACCGTGCGTGAGGCCGACTGCATCCTTGTGCTGGAGCAGGGCGCTGTCGTCGAAATGGGCACGCACGCTGACCTGATGGAGCGGCAGGGCTTGTACTGGCACCTGTGCAGCCAGCAGATGGCGGAATCTTGAACCACTCACCTTAAACAACATCATGCCTGCCGCCCCTTTTGACCCACTTGCCCAGCAAGCCCCCATGCTTCCGCGTGATCCGCCACCGCGCGCAGCGCGTGCCATTGGCTGGTTTCTTGTGGTGCTCTTTGCGACCATTGTCACCATCGCCATCATTGTACGTGTGCCGGAAACCGTGCGCTGCCGTTTCGTGCTGGTGCCGAAAGACGGTGCGGACCCGATACAGGCACCGTATCAGGTCGTGGTGAAGGCCGTGAACATCGTCGAAGGCCAGGAGGTGAAGGCGGGTGAAGAGCTGTTCCTGCTGCACAGTGATGAAATCCGCACACGGCACACGCTGCTGCAGACGCTGACCGCTGATCTTGCGGCCAAGGAGGCAGGCATGGAAAAGCTCGAGGCGCTGCACACATCGCAGCTCGCCATCAAGGCTGCGGAGATCTCGCAAACTGAACGCGAGATTGTCTTTCGCAAAAGGCATGTCGATGCGGTCAAGGCGCTGTTTGAAAGCACGGCCAAACTTGAGAAGGAGGGTGCTATTTCACACGAAGATCATTTGCGGCGGCAGCTCGAAATGGTGCAGGTGGAAACAGTACTCGCCCTGGCGGAAAAGACTCTCGAAATGGCACGCCTTGAGCCTGAGCGGCAGGAAAATGACCGTGCCCACAAACGCCTCTTGGAAAAGGCCGAGCAGGCCGGCCTTCGCAGCCGCATCGAGGCTTTGAATCGCGATCTTGCCAGCACTCAGCTGGACCAGCTCTCCATTCGCGCGCCATACGATGCCATTGTCATCTCGCTGACTCAGAAGAACACGGGCAACGTGCTCCAGCCCGGCCAGGAACTGTGCCAGCTCGCGCGGGTGGACGCGGAACCCCGTGTGCGAATGCTGCTGGCAGAAAATGGCATGAGCCGCCTGTCCACGCAGCAACGTGTGAGACTGTTCTTTGATGCCTTTCCATATCAGCGCTACGGAACGCTGACCGGGGTGGTGGACTGGATCAGTCCGGCCGCAGTCGCCTCAAAAGAGGCGGGCAACGGCTTCATCGCCACCGCTCCCCTCGACGATCTCACCATCCGCGTGCGCGGCCAGCCCAAGCCCGTGCGAGTCGGGATGACCGGCGAGGCGCGGATAACCACCGGCAGCAACGCATTGATCGAATACGCCTTTGAGCCGATCCGGCAGTTGCGGGAGAACTTGAAGCATTGAGGAGTTGTTCACTCAAGCAATGCTGCATGACGTAATATCCAGTTTCCGCGTTCGTGAGCGAGAGTTTACTCACCTGCCCTCTGGCATGCCAGACACACTCGATGACACGGGGAGGCGGATAGAGAGCGTTGGCACAACTCGTCCCTACCAGATTGGATGAGGAAAGCGACATCGCCTTGGAATCTCGACGTGTGAGTTCTGATTTGCCTCTGTGCATGAGTGCGCTCTTCTTCTCCCATGTGTGGTCGTCTAAACCAGTTCGCGAGCCTCCCCGCGCTTTCTCTCGCGGGGAAGCAGTTGCGCATCGAACGACGCCTCAAGAAAAAGGGCGAGGATAAGAAAGCCGAGGCGCAGGTGATCCATAACATCTGTCCCACCGACTACGCGGACGTATTGACGATGCAGGCCGACGCGATTGGCATCGAGCGCATGCGCTTTGGCCTCGTGCCCTCCTGGGCCAAAGGCAGCAAGAAGGAGGTCACGAAGAAGTTCAGACTCACTTTCAATGCCCGGTGCGAGAGCATCTTTGAGCTGGCCTCTTACCGTGGCCCGATCCTGCGCCAGCGATGCCTCATCCCCGTGCGCGGCTGGCATGAGTGGCCGGATCGCAATCTCCCCTACTTCATCCACCGCACGGACGATGCGCCTGTCCTGCTGGCGGGCATCTGGGATGTCTGGGAAAGCCACAGCCCGGAGGATGTCGAGAGCGGCACTGTCATCACCTCCATGAGCGTCGTCACCACGCCGCCGGGGCGCTACATGGCGAAGTTTCATGATCGCAGCCCTCTGATTCTGGAAGGCGAAACCGCCCTCGCGTGGATGCATCCGGTTATCCACGCGGATGACCTCCGCACTCTCTTCAAACCCTACGAAAGCGATCAACTGGAGGCCTATCGCGTCTCCACCGTTGCCAGTCAGGCCCGCAACAAGACTGACGAAGTGTTACGTCCGATAGCGGCACCTGTTCCACAACATGGAACAGATCAGTCCATCGCACCTGTCGCATCTGCAGATGCTCCCCAACCCATGCTGCCGGGCCTCGCCCCTTGAATCCCCGATGGGATACATCCTCGTGCGTGGCCATGTGCGACCATGACAGCGCAAGCAGGCATGGGTGCTTCAAGTGAGAATTTCCTTCACCACATGCCCATGCACATCGGTGAGGCGACGATCGACACCATTCGTGCGCACGGTGAGGTTTTCGTGATCGATGCCGAGCAGGTGCAGGATGGTGGCGTGCATGTCGTAGCCGGTGGTGATGTCGCGCATCGCTTGGTAGCCCCAATCGTCGCTCTCGCCGTGGGCGATGCCGGGCTTGATGCCTGCGCCCCAGAGCCAGCTCACGAAGCTGCCGCAGTTGTGATCGCGGCCGAGCGAGCCTTGCGAGAACGGCGTGCGGCCGAACTCGGTGGTCCAGATGACGAGGGTGTCTTCGGCGAGGCCACGTTGGCGGAGATCGCGCAGCAGGGCGGCGATGGGCTTGTCGATGCTCGCGGCCATCGGCGGGAGTTGTGTGGGGATGTTGCCGTGGTTGTCCCAGTTGTTCGTTGCGCCCTCGGGACCGCTCCAGACTTGGACAAAACGCACGCCGCGCTCGATGAGGCGCGTGGCGAGCAGACAGCGCTTGCCGAAGTCAGCGGTGGCTTTGTCTGCGCTGTCGAGACAGTAGGCCTGGCGTGCGGATTCGGGCTCGCGCATGACGTCGAAGGCTTCCGGCGCGCTGAGCTGAAGCTTCGCGGCGAGTTGGTAGCCAGCAACGCGGGCATCGAGTCGCGAATCGCCCGGATGCTGCGTGGCGTGGGAGTGATTCATCTGGTTCAGCAAGGCGAGGCCGTCGCCATCAGCCTGTCGAGTGGCGAAAGCGAACTTGTCGCTGGCAAAGAGATCAGGAATGGGTTGCGCCGCACCTGCTTTGATCACGGTGCCCTGATGCACCGCAGGCAGGAATCCTGAGGTGAAACAACCGCGCCCGTTGTAGGGCAGGCCACGAGCATCGGGCAGTACGATGAAGGTGGGCAGGTTGTCGGTGAGATTGCCCAGCGCATACGAAATCCATGCGCCCATGCAGGGAAATCCGGGCAGCAGGAATCCGTTGTTCATGAGGTAGGCGCTCTGGCCATGCACATTTGAGCGGCCCTGCATCGCCATGAGAAAGGCCATCTCGTCCACAAGCTTCGCCTGCTCAGGAAACAAGCTGCTCGCCCAGCGTCCGGATTGACCGTGCTGCTTGAACTCGAACGGGCTCTTCATCAGCGGCCCCTGCATGCCGGTCGCGCCTTCGATCTTCACTTTGGAGCCGAGCTTCTGCCCGTGCTGTTTTGTGAGCATCGGTTTGTAATCCCAAAGGTCCATCGGGCTCGCTCCACCATTCATGAAGAGCTGGATGACGCGCTTCACTTTGGCCGGATGATGAATGCCGCCGTTGAATTCCGGTCTCGGCTCCGGGACGCTGGCGGAGGCATCGCGAGCGAGCAGTTGCGACAGCGCGACTCCCGCGAATCCGCTGCTGATGCCAGTGAGAAGGTCACGCCGGGTGTGAAGTGGAGGAGGGCTCATGGGGTGCAGTGATGGTGGCATTCAGCGAAGCACTTCGCCATTGGTCGCGTCGGCAGGCACATCGAGCACCTGCATCTGGCACACGGTCTTGAAACGCGTGTGATCGGCGAATGCCCACACAACTTTCTTGTCGCGTGTGACCTCGAAGACCATCGGCTGCCTGCCCTCGAAACCTTGGCCGAGATAGTTGCCGATGACGGTGTTGCCATTGGGCAGGCGTTGGATGCCCATCGGGATGCGCAGCGGATTGCCGGGAATTTCGTTTTCCGCAATCTGCCAGACGGCCTTCAAGTTTTCGTCGAGTTCGACGATGCTCGTCTTGTCCCAAAGACTGACGATGAGATGACCATTTGGCAGCTTCACGACTTCGCCGGGGTGTCCGTCAAAGGAAACCTCGCGCAACTGCGCACCAACGGCGTCGAGTTCCACCACCTTTTTTTCATCCATCAGGCACACCCAGTAATGACCGTCGCGCGTGCGCCGCGCTCCGCGAAACTGATGACCCATCACCTTGGGCGATGACTTCACTGGCATCTCCTTCACCACACTGCCATCGCGACCAACGACCACGATGCGCCCCATGACGCACTCGGCCACCAGCACATTGCCATCCGGCAAGGGCTGGCAGGAATGAACCAGTGCTTTCTCCGGCGCTTTGTATTCCCACACCACCTTCTTATCCATCGTCACCTCCGCCGCTCCGGTGATCTGACTGAAAAGCACGTTCCCATTTGGCAGCATCCAGCAATCCTGCGGCGTCTTCGCCGGAAACTCCCATTCCACCTCACCCTTGGCTGAAAGAATGACCACGCGGTTGCCCTTGTAGTCGGTGCAGAGGATGCGGTGAGAAATGGGTGCGTCGGCAGCGTGCTGTGCGACCAGCTGAGCCAGCAGCAGCGCGGCGAGTGTGAGCTTGATTGTGCTCATTTCTTTCTTCCCTCCAACGCGGACATGACCCGCTTGCCGAGTTCCTGGCTGAGCATCTGGTAGGCCGCTCCTTGCCAGTGATAATTGTCTCCAGCCGCCAGTTCGAGGCGTGAACCCAGGAGGGAATAGCCGTCGATCATATCGATGCCTTCCTCTTTCATCACCTGACTGGAGAGCGTGTTGAGCCGGATGACGACATCGTTCTTGTCTCCCAGGCTAGTGACCGGTTGGTCCGGTTGGTCCGGTGCAGGCCGGGCGGCGGTGTGGGGAGTGGTGAGGAGGTAATAGATCTTTGCCTGGGTTGCGCCCTGCTTGAAGCAGCGCGTCAGCTTGCGCATCCGCTCCAGAACGACATCGTCGGAGACCTTGTCGGGCGTCCAACCCAGCGAATGGAGGCCGTTGTTGAAGATGACCACGTCAAACTTGTAACGCCCGGCCATCTCAGTGAGGGCCTCCACGGGCACGTCACCGCCGACGAAGTGGACGCAGTGGAACACATAAATCTTTTGCTTCAACATCTCCGGGATGAAGCTCCCGCTGTAGCCCATCGAGATGGAGTCGCCGTAAATAAGAACCTTCGGCCAGTCGGGATTGTCCATTTTTGGAACGTCGAGCGCCCAGCCTTTGCCTGCGACCGCGCCGCGTGGGAACTCGGGCTTGGACTCCCGCTTCGAGACATAGTTGAAGGAAGAGCCGAACACTTTCACGCCACGAATCGTCACAGGCATGGTCTTGGCCTTCAGGTTCGAGTTGCGGCCAATCCACATCGGTTCGGCGTTCGGTATCAGATTCATGAAGCACGTCTTGCAGGGAATGTCGTCGATGTAGAACGTCGCCATTCCCTTGCGAACCGCCATGGTGAGGGTGTAGGGCGTGTTGATCTGCGGCTCCTTCCGTCCGTTTAGGGAGCCGCCGGTCATCAAAATGCCGTTCACCACGGAGTTGACCTGTCGCGCGTAATAGGGGTTGTCGCGGTAGTTGAAGAAGAAGGAAAAACCGTCGTCCTGCTCGCTCTGCTTTCGCATCGCGGTGAAGACCGCATCCTGCACCAGTGCATCAAGTGAAAGTGTGACCTGGACGGTGAAATTTGCCTGATCGGGAAATGCCTCAGCAGGCACGGCAAAGCTCGCGCCATCCCGCAACTTGACCACGCCGTCCACCTTCTCGACGGGTCCCGCTAGCAGCGCGGACGGAATGTCATTTTGCGACAAATCCCAAAGAACCGAATCATCGGCAACGGCGGTGGTGCTGAGGGATGCTATGGCGTAGGCTGCCGTAGCCAAACGCAGGATGGGAAGGAGGGATAGGGTTGGATTCATGGGATTGGGGGATTTAATTCACAAACAGGAACTCGTTGCTGTTGATGAGCACGCGGCAGAGCGCGGCGAGGCCGTTCTTCTGAGCATACGCAGTGAAGTCGCGAAGTTCATCCGCCGTTGCATCGCGCAGCAGGATGCGGCGCACGGCATGGGCGGGAGTGGTGAATTGTTTTCCAAGCTCGCCGCTGAAGTGCAGGACGAAGCTGTTGTTGTAGAGCGCGAGGGATTGCAGCGAGGACGCGGAGAAGCTGCGGCTCGGGGCGAGCAGTCCGAGGTCGGGAAAGTCGAGCGTGTCCATGAAAGGGTCGGGCACGCCGCGCCACACGAAGCGGTAGATGCTGCGGCGATGCTTTGGCAGCGCGGACCAGTCGTAGGCGGCATAGTCGAGCGTGGGCGTGAGCTGCACGGCCGGGCCGGTGATGAACTGCCGCTCGCTGGGACCACCGACGGCGAGATCGAGCCTGTCCGCTGCCGCGAGGACGAAGTCACGGTAGCTGTCGGCATCGAGGCGCAGGCGGTTCATGCGCCAGAGCAGACGGTTGTCGCTGTCGAGCTTCGCCGCATCGTCGCGGTGCTCGCTGCTCTGGCGATACGCGGCGCTGGTGACGATGAGTCGATGCAGATGCTTCAAGGAGCCGCCGCTGTCGCGAAGTTCGCACGCGAGCCAGTCGAGCAGTTCGGGATGCGAGGGCACGCCGCCCATGCGTCCGAAATCGCTCGGCGTATCGCAGATGCCGCGACCGAAATGATATTGCCACACGCGGTTTGCGATGCTGCGCCAGGTCAGTGGGTTCTTTTCATCAGCGATCCAATCTGCGAGCGCGGCACGGCGCTCGGATTCATCACCGGCGTGCGCCTTTGGGAATTGCGCAGGCAGCGCCGTCACCGCACTCAGCGCGCCACTTTCGGCGTCACCCATGGGCTTGTCGAAGTCGCCGCGCTTCAACTTGTGCACGACCTTGGGTTTGGCCACCGTGGTCGGCGTGCCTTTGCTGACGGCGAGCAGCACATCCGCCTTCCTTCCTGCGGCATAGACAAACGCTGGTGCGGGCAGCTTTTGCATTTCATCAACGGCACGAAGGCGCAGGGCATGGGCGGCGAGCGCGAGCCGTTGCGGTTCGCTGCGCTTGTCGGCAGGAATGGCGAGTGCGGCGGCAGCGAGCGCAGGCATCGCGGAAGCACGCGATGCCGGTTCATCGGTTGCCGCGAGCTTGAAGCGGCCCACGAGATGTGCCTGCGGGGCGAGCTGCTTCAGCGAAATCGTGAGCTTCGCGCCTGCCTTCAAAGTCAGCGGGGCAGCCAGCTCGAACACCGCGTGATGCGACTGGCCCTCTGCCGGATGAATGCCCCAGCCCGTGGCCGGATTGCCATCAATCGCTGCGGGTGCCGCGTAGCTCGCTTGATTGAAGTCTGCAGTGGCGCGCGAAAATTTCAGCTTCATTGGAGAGGCTGCTCCGACATCGAAGACCTGCACCTCAAACTCACTCACCGTGAGATTGCCGTTGTCCTGCCTGCCCGGACCGTTTTTGGGCAATGACTTGTCCGCGATGACATCGAGCCGCAGCGCGGTGATGCTGGCAAGCGGTGCTGAGGCCGTGATGACATACGTGTCTTTTTCCGGCTTGGCGCCGCCGGAAATGATGACCTCGCCGCTGCGCGAAAGCGTCGCGCCCTCGGTGCTGATGAAGCTCTCGTATCCGAGCGTCGTCCATTTCACCGCAGGCCCCTGATTCTTCTCCCAATCGGCGACGAGCGCCTCATTTTCCGCTGTGAGCAGAATGGCCTTGTCCTGTGCCTCGGCCGCCGTGAGCAGCGACTGCCAGTGCTTCCGCTGCTGCGCGACCTTCAGGTCTTCATCAAATGGAATGTCGCCCTCGATGACGCCTGCGAAGACCGCTTGCAGCGCGTAATAGTCCTCTTGCGTGATCGGATCGAACTTATGTGCGTGGCAGCGCGCGCAGTTCGCCGTGGTGCTGGTGAAGGCCCCCATCGTCTGTGTCACCAGATCATCACGGTCAAGATAGTCGAAGTTCATCGGTGCCGTCTGATAGGCACTGTGGTCAAACACACCCGCGCCGAGAAATCCGAGCGCGGCGATGAGACGCGGCTCTTCGGGAAACAGGCGGTCGGCGGCGAGCTGCTCGCGCACGAACCGCGACCACGGTTTGTCGTTGTTCAACGATTCGATGACATAGTCACGATACCGCCACGCATGATCCCGCGGCAGATCGTGACCACACCCGTGAGTCTCAGCAAAGTGGATCGTATCCAGCCAGTGCCGCGCCCAGCGCTCGCCATGGCGCGGTGATGCGAGCAGCCGATCTACCAGATGCTCGTAAGCTTGCGGATTGGTGTCCTTTTCAAACGCCTCCACCTCGGCGAGTGACGGCGGCAATCCGTGCAGATCGTAGGACACCCGCCGAATGAGCGTGCGGCGGTCCGCTTCGGGTGAAGGAGTGAGCTTTCGCTCCGCGAGCCGCGCCCGGATGAAGCGATCAACAGGGTGCCCCACGTCAGCGACATCCGGCAGCTTCGGTTTCACCAGGGGTTTCAGCGACCACCAGTCGGTGGCATTCGGTCGCGTCTTCACAAGCACGCGCGGATCGGGCGCACCTTGCTTCACCCAAGCTTCCAGCAATGCGATCTCCGCCACCGACAGCTTTTCCTTCGGCGGCATCTGATGATCCTCATCCGACCAGCGCACCATCTTGATGAGCAAACTCTCATCCGGATTTCCCACGACGAGGGCCGGCCCCGAGTCCCCCCCTTCCTCCCAGCCTGATCTCGAATCGAGCGTCAGTCCGGCCTTCATCTTCTTCTCATGCGAATGACACTCGTAGCAGCGCTGCTTCAGCAGGGGCTCGATCTTGGAAGTGAAAAAATCATCCGCATTCGCTAACGATGCCGCGAAGATGATCACCACGGTGAGGGCCCTTTTCATGCGCGAAGCCTCCTTTCGATCTCGCCTGCAGCTTTCATCACCTCGGCCGCCACGGCTGCGAAGGTGCTCTTCGGCATCCGCCCGGCGATGCCTGATACCCAGAGCGTCGCCATGAGTGCATTTAGCCGGTCCCGAATGGGTGCCGCCACGCAATGAATGCCCTCATCCGCCTCGCCCCAGTCGGTCGCGTAGCCTTGTTTCATCACGCGCTCACAATCCGCACGCAGCGTCGCCTTGTCCGTGATCGTCCGATCTGTGAACCGCTCCAGCTTGATCCGGTTGAACGTGCGTTCGCGCTCCTTCGGATGGCGGAAAGCCAGCAGCACCTTTCCGGGGGCATTGCTGTGCAGTGGGAAGCGCAACCCGATGTTCACGCCGATGCGCAACGCCTGCGTGCTCTCGATCTTCTCGATGATGACACCCTCATCCCCAATCGGAATGCCGATCTGCACCGTCTCGCCCACCGCATTCCGCAACGCGCGCATCGCGTCCAGTGAGCACTCCACCAGGCTCACATCCGCCACCTGCGGCTGTCCCAGTCGCAGCAGCTTTCCCGTCAGCCGGAAACGCATCGTTGAATCATCCCGCACCACATACTCCCGTGCGATGAGCGTCTGAATCAGGCGAGAAGTGGAGTTTTTCGGTCCACCGATGACCGTGCTGATCTCCGTCAGCGTCATGCCCGCAGGTTGTGCATCCAGCGCCTCCAAGACCGCCAGCCCACGGTCCAGCGCCGGCGCTTCGACTGCCGCTTCAGGCAATGCTTTGGAATGGTGCTGTGCCATATATGGAACGTGTTCCGAATGCTTCACGCAGGATATACCCGCGACTGCTGGATTTCTTGCAACAACTTCAAATCGACCGCCGAATCCGTGAGGCAGAAGCGGTTTGGGGGGACAAGAAGTCAGAGGCACAGGTGATCCACAACATCTGCCCCAAGGATAACGCGGATGTGCTGACCATGGAGGCCGATGAGGTCGGCATCGAGCGCATGCGCTATTCCCTCATGCGCACCTGGGCCAAAGGTAGCATGACATCGCTTCGCTCTAATAATCCTCAGAAACTACTCCCGCCAAATCCCGTCCCATAGCCGGAGTAGCCCGACTGTGGCGTGGTCTGCATGAGCGACGAATTCTGCCGATAGGACGAACTCTGACTGTTTATCATCGACGATTGATTGAGATCATCCATAGCTGCCTGCCGCTCGGCGAGCTGGGCTTCGGCCAGCCGTTCCTCCTGCCCGCGCAGCACATTCACCAGAATCACCCGCTCCTTTTCACTGATCTTCCCAGTAGTGGCCGCCTTGTTGATCTCCATCAGGCGTGGATGTTCCGCCGCATACTGGTTCAGAAAGCCATCGATCTTTTGCGGACTCCATTTGCCCTCGAGCGGTTTGCCGACCGACTTCTCCGCGACCAGCGTCGCCTCGCCCCCCTGGTGAATGTATCCAATCTCCACCGCTCTCCGCGCAAATGCTCTCGCCTCGGCCACGCTACCCACGTGGTACTCCTCGCTGGTGGTCTGGCATGACGAAAGGAGCGCAACAGTCAGAAAAAGCAGGAAGGACTTCATGCTTCGAATGTGGAGAAAGTTTTCCGCGCCACAAGCCAAAGTCGTTGCGAGCTTGCCAAAGTAGTCCAGAGCTTTAGTTCGTTCTGGAAAAACTCGTGATTCCCCAGAGCCCAGAACGCGCTAAATCTCACGACTCCTTTCCAGCCACCCAACCATGACGTCCCGCCATCTGCTCCTCCTCGCGCTGCTCGCCTCCGCATCCTGCGCTGTCGCTGCCAGCCCAGTCTTCGAAAGCCCCAAGCTCACCACCGCAAGCACATCGCGTCTGGTCAAGGTGGAGGCCTCACTCAAAGGCGCGAAGGAACTCTACCTCGTCGTCTCGGATGAAGACGGCATCAGTTGTGACTGGGCAGACTGGCTGGAGCCGAAGCTTGTCATGGCGGACGGCTCTACCAAAGACCTCACCAAGCTGCCATGGAAAGCCGCCAGCCAGGGCTCAGGCGGCACGCGCGTCGGCAAATCGACCATGGGTGATGCACTCCTGGTGAATGGCCAGAAGTACGCCAGCGGCATCGGCACACATGCACGTTCGGTGATTGTCTATGATCTGCCCAAGGACGTGGTGGGCTTCACCGCGCAGGCTGCCATTGACGACGGCGGCATGGAGCGCGGAGGCAAGGCCAGCAATGCGTCCGTCAAATTTCAGGTCTATACCGAAACACCTCCCAATGCCCCCAAGCCCGCTCCCGCCATCGTGGACGACGGCAAGACCACCGTGCCTGCCGATATGTTCAACGTCCCCGAAGGCCTCGAAGTGACCGTGTGGGCCACCTCGCCCGCGTTGTTCAATCCCACCAACATCGACTTCGATGCGCAGGGCCGCCTCTGGGTCGCTGAAGGCGTGAATTACCGCAGCAAAGGCAGCCGCAGGCCGGAGGGAGATCGCGTCGTCGTGCTCGAAGACACCACCGGCTCAGGCCGTGCGGACAAAAGCACCGTCTTCGTGCAGGAGTCCGCACTCGCAGCACCGCTCGGAGTCGCCGTGCTGGGCAATAAGATCGTCGTCTCTCAGCCACCGGATCTGCTCGTTTACACCGACGTCAATGGCGACGGCAAATTTGATCCCGCCGTGGACAAGCGCGACGTGTTGCTCACCGGCTTCGGCGGCCGCCAGCATGACCACAGCCTGCACAGCGTCACGGCCGGCCCCGATGGCCAGTGGTATTGGAATCAGGGCAACACGGGCGCGAAATTCACCGACAACTCCGGCAAGACCTTCCGCATGGGCAGCCCCTACATGATGCAGGACATCGCCGGGCAAAAGAGCGACGACGGCCATGTGTGGATCGGCGGCTTCGCTGCACGCATGAACCCGGATGGCACGAATGTCACGATCATCGGTCACAATTACCGCAACAGCTACGAGCAGACCATCACCTCCTTCGGCGATGTCTTCCAAAGCGACAACGATGACCCACCTGCCTGCCGTGTGTCTCCCGTGATGGAAGGCGGCAATGCCGGCTTTGCCTCCGCTGACGGCCTGCGCTCCTGGGGTGCGGACAAGCGCCCCGGCCAGGACACCCCCACCGCCGAGTGGCGACAGGAAGATCCCGGCACCATGCCTGCGGGCGATGTCTATGGCGGCGGCTCTCCCACCGGCGTGGCCTTCTATGAAAACGGCGCGCTCGACAAGAAGTGGAACGGCCTGCTGCTCGCCTGCGAGGCGGGCAAGAACGTCGTCTTCGGCTACCTTCCCAAGCTCGATGGCGCAGGCTGGAAAATGGAGCGCTTTGATTTCCTCACTTCCAACAAGGAGAAGGAATTCGCCGGTTCCGACTTCCTCGGTGGCAAGCCCACGGGCGAACTCAAAACACGCTTCCGTCCCAGCGACGTCACCGTCGGCCCCGATGGCGCGATCTACGTCGCCGACTGGTTCGATGCCCGTGTGGGTGGTCACGGCACACTGGATGATCGCTACACCGGCACCATCTACCGCATTGCCCCGAAGGGCTTCGCTTCAAACGTCCCAGCGCTCAAACTGGACACCACTGAAGGCCAGATCGCCGCACTGAAAAGCCCCGCACCGAATGTGCGCTACAACGGCTTCACCGCACTCAAAGCCCAGGGCGCGAAAGCCGTGCCTGCCGTCGCCGCCTTGCTCAAGGACGACAACGCCTACATCGCCGCGCGTGCAGCATGGTTGCTGGCGCAGATGGGTGAAGAGGGCGTGTCGCAGGTGCGGCCCTGGCTCGAGTCGAAGTCTGAAGACCAGCGCATCGTGGCCGTGCGCGCTCTGAGTCGTGTGGACCGGCTCTCATGGGACTTGGTTGGGAAAATGCTCCGCGATCCCTCCTCTGCCGTGCGTCGGGAACTGGCATTGATTCTCGGGAAAGTGCATCCCCGGATTGGCGGCGATGCTTTGCTCATCATCGCGCAGCAGTTTGACGGCAAAGACCGCGCTTACCTTGAGGCGGTTGGTATGGGCTGCGCAGGCTTCGAAGATTCCGCCTATGAACTCCTTTGTCATGACAAACCCGCTGCCTGGACCGACGCCCAGGCCTGGCTCGCTTGGCGTCTCCATCCCCCTGCTGCTGTGGAGGCCTTCAAAGCCCGCGCTCTCGACACCGCTCTTACCGAAGAGCAGCGCAAGCTCATGCTCACCGGACTCGCCTTTGTGAAAAGCCGTGAAGCCGCAGGCGCGATGATCGAACTCGCCAACACCAAGGACTTCCCCCTGAAGGACCTCGCCAAGTGGTGGCTGCTCAACCGCAAAGGCAACGACTGGAAGGACTACGATGTGGAAGGTGGCATGAAGGCCCTGGGCTTGTATGATCCCGCGAAGGTGAAACTTGTCGCCATCGAGATGCCGCCTGAACTCAAGGACGCACCGAAGCTGCCCACCGGAGCCGAGATCGCCCAACTGCCCGGCGATGCCAAGCGCGGTCAGGCCGCCATCGCCGTCTGCTTCACCTGTCATAAGGTCGGCAAGCTCGGCGTCGAATACGGCCCCGACCTCAGCACCTTCGGCAAGCAGCAGCCGAGCGAAGTCATCGCCCAAGCCATCGCCCATCCCTCCGCCGACATCTCCCATGGCTTCGAAGGCAGCGAGATCAAAACGAAGGACGGCCTCACCATCAGCGGCATGATCCTCTCCAGCGGCGATCCCGTCATGATCAAGTGCATGGGCGGCCTCGTGCAGACCGTGCCGAAAGAGCGCATCGCCAGCATCACGAAGATGACACGCTCCCTCATGTATCAGCCCCAGCAGCTCGGCCTCACCCCGCAGGCCATCAGCGACATCGTGGCATATTTGAAGAGCCTCTAAAACGCTGTCACTGCAACATCCTCCTATCGTTGCCAGTATGTGTCTGCATGCTCCGCACTCTCCTGCCCTTCCTCGCCCTTTGCACCGGCATCGCGTCCGCTGAAATCACTAACATCGGCTCCCGCCGTGAGCTCTTCGTGGACAAGCTCCTCATCGACCAGATGCAGGGCACCACGCTGCAGTTGCACCACCCCGAAGAGGCAGGCGTCGCGGTGAAATTTGACCAGCCCTGGGAAGGCCGCTTCAGCGCCTACATCACCGTCATTCACAATGACGAGTCGAATAAATTCCAGATGTACTACCGTGGCAATGCGGGCTTCAAAGACGGCAGCAGCGGCGAAGTGACCTGCTACGCTGAATCTGCCGACGGCATCCGCTGGGAGAAGCCAAAGCTCGGCCTGCACGAGATCAACGGCAGCAAGGACAACAACGTCATGCTGGCCAATCTGGCCCCCTACACGCACAACTTCGCCCCCTTCATCGACCGCCGTCCTGGCGTGCCCAAAGAGCAGCGCTACAAGGCCCTCGCGGGTCTCGGCGGCAAGTCCGGCGGTCTCAGCGCCTTCGTCTCGGCGGACGGTCTGCACTGGCAAAAAATGCAGGAGGCAGCAGTCATTACGAAAGGCGCGTTTGATTCACAGAACGTGTCCTTCTGGTCCGAGGCGGAGCAGTGCTACGTGGCCTACTTCCGCGTCTTCACCGGCGGCGGCATCGATGAAAAAAATTGGAAACCCAAAGGCGTGCGCTGGGTCAGCCGCGCCACCAGCAAGGACTTCATCACCTGGACCGACGCCGTGCAGATGACCTGCGACCAGCCACTGGTGGATCACATTTACATCAGCCAGACGAATCCCTATTTCAATGCACCGCACCTTTACATCTCCACCGCCGCACGCTTCATGCCCGGCAAGGCCGTGCTCGATGAGCAGGCCAAGAAATACATCGCCGAAGACACCAAGGCCTACCCTGCCCTGATCAAAGACTGCTCCGAAGCCGTGCTCATGACCAGCCGTGCCGGCACCACCGCCTACAACCGCAGCTTCATGGAAGGCTTCGTGCGTCCCGGCCTGCACTTCCGCAACTGGACCAGCCGCAGCAACTACCCCGCCTGCGGCGTGGTGCAGACCGGCAAGTCGGAGATGTCCCTCTACGTGGAACGCCACTACGGCCAGTCCACAGCACTGCTGCAACGCTACACCCTGCGCCTCGATGGCTTTGCCTCCTTGCACGCCGACTACGCAGGCGGTGAGATGACCACCAAACCCATCACCTTCACCGGCAAGGCGCTGCACTTGAATCTCTCCACCGGTGCCGCTGGCTCCGTGGCCTTGGAAATCCAGGATGCCGACGGCAAGCCCCTGCCCGGCTTCACCTTGGACGACTGCAAGGCGATCTCTTACGACGACATCGACCGCGTCATCGCCTGGAAGGCCGGCAGCGATGTCTCCGCTCTGGCCGGCAAGCCCGTGCGTTTGCGCTGGGTGCTCAAGGACGCCGACGTCTTTTCGTTCCACTTTGAATGATTCACTGGCGTTCACACGGGAAACAATGAACCATCGGACTCAATCGCACGTATCCCCAGTGTCACCTGATCCATGGACATCTCGTCAAAAACATTCTCGGCCAAAGGCTTTGTGCTCCCGCACAGCCTGCCGGTGATTGTACTGGACGACTGCTACCACTTTCCCGCCTGCCATCTGCCGCTCTTCATCTTTGAAGACCGCTACCGCCGCATGCTGGATCATGCGCTGGAAACTGACCGCATGTTCTGCGTCGGTGTTTCCGACGGCGGGAATAACGTGCTGCCAGTCACCACGGCGGGACTCATCCGCGCCTCGGTCAAAAATCCCGACGGCACCTCACAGGTCATGCTTTACGGCGTCTGCCGCGTGCGCATCACCGGCTGGGATCAGACGAAGCCCTTTCGCATGGCTCGCGTGGAGCCCGTACTCACGCAGCACGCACCGTCCAAGATTCTCCGCCAGCTCAAATCACGCGCCTTAGACCTCCTCCCACCGCCCACCGATGACAGCTGCGCCAGCATGCAGCAGATGCGTCAGGAATTGGAGGAGATGGATGAAGCCGAAGCCGTCTGCGACATCATCGCCTTTCACTTCGTGCGCAAAAAATCCGCCCTCCGCGTCCTGCTCGAGGAATGCTGCCCGCAGCGGCGCTACGAGAAGCTGATCAGCGAACTGGAAAAAGCAAGGTAAGCCCGGGCTTTAGCTGTGGCGGCGGAGCGGCATTTTTTTTGGCAAGGGCATTGGATGGCAAAGGAATGATCAGCATCAGAGATCTGAACTCCGGCCTTCTGGATTCTGCATTCCTTTGCCAAATGAAGGCTTCCGCATCGCATCCAGATCATCTTAAATGACTGTCATTTGTGTTCCGACATGGATCAGCGTGTGGTGAAGAACTGCGCCATGCGCTGCAGTTCCTCATCCAGCGCGATGCGGAACGCCGCGTCCCTCGGTGCAGATCCTCCCGCATAGCCGAAGACCGGCTCCAGCCTGCCTTCCCGTGCGGACACGTTGGCCCAGCCGATGACATGTCCGCGCCAGAGCATCGGCAGCGCGTAGTAGCCGAGTTGGCGTTTTGCTGGCGGCGTATAGGCCTCGAATTTGTACTTCCAACCCCATAGCAGCTCAAAGCGGCGACGGTCCCAGACCACGGGATCGAAGGGGGAGAGCAAGCGCAACCGTTCGTCCACCGTGTAGCGGCGCGAACGCGGTTTCTCATCGGCGGGCCAGTACCAAATCGTTCCGTCGAGGCGGCAACTGGCCAGTCGCTCACGCGCCAGCCGAAGTGCGGCCTGCGTCTGGGCCGACAGATGCGGTGCTCCATAGCCGAGCAGCCGTACGAGGTAGGTGAGGCTGGCGGCAGGCAGAGGCGCATACTTGCGCACCACCAGGTCGATCAATGCGGCCGCACGCCGTGCGCCTCCCTCAGGGCTGTCATCCGGGGTGGGATGCGCCACGGCCTCATAGACGCGGGTGCCGCTGTCGCGCCGCTTCACCCTCAACAGGCCGCGATAGTGCATGCCGTCGAGCAGGTGCGTGCTGGCGTTGCTCGAGCCGCCCCAGTAGTTCCTGACGCGTCCGTGGGCAAAGTGCTGTTCGACCTCGCGCGGATGAACTGCGCCGCGCTCTTGAACGAAGGCCAGAACGTCGGCGGCCTTGCGCTGGGTCTCGGCATCCCAAGGCCGGGCGGCTTGGCGCGGATGCATCAGCGACAGGTGCTCGCGTGGAAGAAAACCGTAGTTGACGAAGCAGTCCTCGTCGATCGCAAGCCTCTGATACCGGTGCTCCAAGTCGCCGACGCGGTAGTCCTTGACGCGATGGCGTAGAGTCAGGTCCTGCGCCCGTGCCGGGGCGCGGATCGGGTCTGCCTGCACAAAACCCAAGCGCTGGATGGCGGCCAGCAGCGTGGTCGGCTTAAACAGGGTGCGCGCCACCGCGTAGCGACGCAGATCGTCGAGGCTCGGTTCAGCGGGCATGGGAAAATTGAAACACGGGAAACAGTTGTTTGAGCAGTAGGTGCGGTGGTGCTGCCAGCCAAGCAGAAATGATCGGTCATGATTTCTTGCGGTGGATCAAACTACCGAAGGCGGCGACTTGCACTTCCCATGCCCCTGTTTTAGCCCGCAGATGTTTGCGGAGCGGCAGTTTTTGTCAGTTCACTCTTCACCGGATTCGTCAGCGTCCCGATCTGCGCGATCTCCACACTCACCGTATCCCCATCCTTCATGAAAACAGGCGGTGTGCGGGCCGCACCCACACCATGTGGAGTGCCGGTGAGAATCACCGTGCCTGGCATCAGCGTCGTGCTGCCACTCAGAAATTCGATCAACGTCGGCACATCAAAGATCATATCGTCCGTGTTCCACTCCTGCATCGTCTCGCCATTGAGCACTGTCTTGATCGCGAGGCTGTTTGGGTTTGGAATTTCATCCGCCGTCACCAGTACAGGGCCCAGAGGGCAGAAAGTATCAAACGACTTGCCACGGCACCATTGCCCACCACCGCCGTGCTTCTGCCAGTCACGTGCGCTCACGTCATTGGCGCAGGTGTAGCCCAGCACATATTGCAGTGCATCCGCCTTGCTCACATTCTTCGCCTTCTTGCCAATGACCACCGCAAGCTCCGCCTCGTAGTCCACCTTGTCGCTTTTGAGATGCGTCGGCAGCAGGATCGGCTCTCCCGGATGCTGCACCACGTTCGGCAGCTTCATGAACACCACCGGATGCTTCGGCAGTTCTGCCTTAGTCTCCTCCGCATGCTTCTTGTAGTTCAGCCCGATGCACACAATCGCAAACGGCTGCACCGGCGCGAGCAGTTTGGCCTCATCGGCCTTGCGGTCGGTGACGCGATGCTCCCCATAAATGTCCCCCTCAATGACCCGCGCCGTGCCATCGGCCTGCAGCGCCGCATGAGCGAAGTTTCCCAGCGAATCGATGTAGCGAATGATTTTCATGTGCCCGAAGTGAAGCGGGCACTCCTGTCCGCTTCAACCGTTTTCTTGGCAGGCAAGAGTGCCAGCCTCACTTCTCGCCTCCTTCGGCTCATCACCCGCAATGAAAACGTCATCAATCGCGTTCATCTCCCATGCCCCGCCTCCTCCTTCCCGTACTCTGTCTGCTCAGCGCCCCGCTCCTTGCCGCCGAGCCTCCCAAGCCGCGCGGAGGCGACCTAACCCTGGTCGCCTATGACGACGGATTCAGTTCCTTTTACAGCGGTCGTTACAAAGGCGCGGAAGACTTGAAGAAATCAATGCTGTTCTACAAGGACACACAGATCGCGGTACTGGAGTGGTGCGTCATCGCAGGCAGTCGCACCAACTATCCCTCCAAGGTCACGGAACTCTACGGCACGGGCATGACCGAGTTCCCCCGCCGTGGCGACAAACTCGCGCACGAGGCCGTGAAAAGCATGGCCGATGCTGGAGAGAACACCCTCGCCATTGTCACCGCCGCCTGCCACGAAGCCGGCATCTCCTGCTACGCCGCCTTGCGCATGAACGGCGACTACGCGGCCAACACCTGGGGCGGCACCTTTCCGAAATTTGCCAACAGCACCTTCTGGTGGCAGCATCCCGAGCTCCGCACCCTGGATGCCAAGGGCAAGGAAGGCTCTCACCAATCCTATGCCTTCCCCGAGGTGCGCGAGTTTAAGCTCAACATCCTGCGCGAGGTGGTTGAGCAGGACATCGATGGCATTAATCTCGACTTCCAGCGCCATCCCACCTTCTTCGGGTTCGAGAAACCCATGAGCGATGCCTTCAAAGCGAAATACGGCGTGGAAGCCAGCACCGTCACCCAAGATGATCCTCGCTGGGTTCCGCTGCGCTATGAAATGATGACCCTCTTTATCCGCGATGTCCGCAAGCTGCTGGATGAGGCAGGCAAACGCAAAGGCAGGCACCTCGGCCTCTCCGCCCGCATCGACTGGCAGAAGTACCCAACCTGGGGCTGCGACATCAAGACCTGGCTGAAGGAAGGCATGCTCGACTACCTCGTCGTCGGCCAGTACGGTCTGGGCGGTTACGATTTCGATATCACCCCGTTTGTAAAGATGGCTCAGGGCAGTGGCTGCGCTGTGCTCTTTGGCGAAGAAGCCACCGTCAAAGGCCACGACACCACCGCCGAAGAGGACCGCCTCATCGCCGAAGGCAAGATGAAGCCCATCCCCCACACCCTACTCACCCGCGAACACTACGCAGAACGCGCCAAAAAAATCCGCGCCGCCGGAGCCCAGGGCCTGCAGCTCTTCAATGACGGGCGCAAAGAGATGATGAAGGGATATTAGACGTTCAAAACCGTGGGGGCTGCGGTGCCACGAGACGCTCGAAAGCGTCAGCTAATCGCAGCCGACACTCCCAAGACGGCACTACCCCTCCCGCCCATTCCACGCCACCAACTCCTCATACCGCGCCCCCGTGCCGCCGAATAAATCCAGCGCACTGCCCACCGTGCCATCCACGCGGCCATGGCTCAGTTCATCGATGCGCTTCAAATCATCCAAATGCCGGATGCCACCCGCATAAGTCATCGGCAGCGGCGAGTGCTCGCCCAGAAAGCTCACGAGTGCTTCATCGATGCCCTCGCACTTGCCCTCCACATCCACGGCATGGATCAAAAACTCTGCGCAATGCCCTGCAAGAAAGCGCAGCGACTCCGGCGTCACATCCAGCGTCGTCAGCGTCTGCCAGCGGTTCATCGCCACCGTCCAGCCCGTGGCCGTGGCCTTGCAGCTCAGATCGATCACCAGCCGTTCTTTGCCTGCCGCCGCCACCATCTTGTCCAGCCGCGTCTGATTGAACGTGCCGTCCGTTTCAAACAGGTAGCTCGTCACGATCACGTGGCTGGCCCCGGCCTCCAGATACTCCGCGGCATTGCACGAGCGAATACCGCCGCCGACCTGCAAGCCGCCCGGAAACGCACCCGTCGCCGCCTTCGCCGCATCCTCGTTCCCCTTGCCCAGCAGGATCACATGCCCGCCCGTCAGCCCATCGCGCCTATACAGCTCGCCATACCACGCCGAATCCCGATCACTCACAAAGTTTGTCTTCAGCCCCGTCCCATCATCCCGCAACGACGACCCCACGATCTGCTTTACGCGGCCATCGTGGAGATCAATGCAGGGTCGGAATTTTGTCATGAGTAGAAAGTGAAGAGTAATTGAGAGAGTCGCAGTGTGGTCAAGAGGTCAAGAGGTCGCCAGAAGGTCAGGCATCTCGTCGAAGCAAAATCGTTCTCCTACTCGTCCTCGATCCTGCGGCGTCGTAAGCCAGGTGCACCTCGAAGCAACATGCCCGGTCTGCTTCTGCATTCAATCTTCAACCTCGGTTGTTCAATGAGCAGTCGCTTTACACGTCCTTGACCTCTGCCCCTTCTCTGCTTTCTTCCACCTGTCCATGACCACCACCGCCACGGCTCTGCTCCTTCTCTCCCTGCGACTTACGCAAGGGTAGGCGGCCCGTGGTTCCTCGTCATGCCCCTTGCCGTCACGTCACGGCAGTTTCTCAGAGCAGGAAAGAATCCTGTCCAATTCTGAAATCTTGTTAATCCTGTCCCCATTTGTCCCGTCATGTTAAAGAATCCTTCCTCCAAGTATCAGCCCTTCCCGCTGATCCACATTCCCAATCGTCAATGGCCCTCCCGCCATCTGACCCACGCGCCCATGTGGTGCAGCGTTGATCTGCGCGATGGCAACCAGGCGCTTGCCGTGCCAATGAACGTCTCCCAGAAGCTCGAAATGTTCGATGCCCTGGTGAAATGCGGCTTCAAGGAAATCGAGGTCGGCTTCCCCTCCGCCTCCAACACCGAGTTCGCCTTCAACCGCCGCCTTATCGAAGAAAAGCGCATCCCTGACGATGTCACCATCCAGTGCCTGGTGCAGGCGCGTGAGGATTTGATCGAGAAGACCGTCGAATCGCTCATGGGAGCGAAGCAGGTCGTCATCCACATGTACAACTCCACGTCCCCCGCCCAGCGGAAGTACGTGTTTGGCAAATCCAAAGAGGAGATCATCACCGTGGCCGTCAAAGGCGCGCAGATGATCAAGGACCGCCTGCACCGTCTTACCGCAGGCGGCACCAAAGTCACCTTGCAGTATTCACCCGAGAGCTTTAGCGCCACGGAAGTCGAATTCGCCAAGGAGATCAGCGAAGCCGTCATGGACGTGTGGCAGCCGACACCCGAGCACAAGATGATCCTGAACCTCCCCGACACCGTCGAGGTGGCCATGCCCAATGTGTATGCCGACCAGATCGAATGGATCTGCACGAACATCAAAAACCGCGAGAGCCTCATCATCAGCCTGCACACACACAACGACCGCGGCACCGGCACCGCCGCCACCGAGTTGGGCCTGCTTGCAGGTGCCGACCGTGTGGAAGGCACCCTGTTTGGCAATGGCGAGCGCACCGGCAATCTGGACATCGTTCAGGTGGCCATGAACCTCTACATGCACGGCATCGCCCCCGGCCTGGATTTCAGCGACATGAGCGGCCTCATTCACATGTATGAGCGCACCACCGGCATGACCGTGGCCCCGCGCCATCCCTACAGCGGCGAACTCGTCTTCACCGCCTTCAGCGGCAGCCATCAGGACGCGATCAAGAAGGGCCTCACCGGCTACGAAGAGCACAAGACCATCTGGGACGTCCCATACCTCACCATCGACCCCAACGACATCGGTCGCGAATACCGTGAAGTCATTCGCGTGAATTCGCAGAGCGGCAAAGGCGGCGTCGCCTACCTGCTGGAAAGCGAGTTCGGCATCGAACTGCCCAAAGACATGCAGCGCGACTTCGGTCCCATCGCCAACGATCTGGTGGACAAGCTGGGCCGTGAAGTCACCGCAGCCGAATTGAAAGGCATGTTCTGGCAGGAATACATCGAACGCGAGACCCCCTTTGCCCTCCACCACTTCCATGCCGATGGCGTGGACGGTGTCTTCACCTGCCGCAGCAGCCTGGTCATCAAAGGCCAGGAACGCGGCATCACAGGCACCGGCAACGGCCCCATCGCCGCGTTTGCCCAGGCCTTGATTCAAGAAGCCGGAGCACCCGCCTTTGAAGTCGCCACCTACCGCGAGCAAAGCCTCAGCTCCGGCACCGAAGCCAGCGCCCTCGCCTTCATCCAGATCAAAACCGCCACCGGCAAAACCATCTGGGGCGCAGGCGTCGATACCAATATAGAACTCGCCTCCATCAAAGCGGTGCTGAGTGCGGTGAACCGTGCGGTGTGACCTCTGGGAAAGCACTCCTGAGCTTTAGCTCGCTTCTGGGAAGCTCCGCAAGCAGCGTGAATCCCGAACGAGCTAAAGCTCACTGCTACTTTGGTCATGCACCCGCGCTTCCACAAGTGGCGGCGCAGCAGCCATGTCCCGTCAAAAGGTGCCCTCTGATGTGTTGTAGTAAGGTTTGCTGTTAAAATTCTTCCAGACCGGCCGAGCGATTAGCAATCCCACAAGGAACACTCCAAGCCCGATGCCCAGCTTGGTCAGTCCCTGGGATAAACTACCGACCTGCAACACTGCGTTGGAAGGATTGTTAGGATCGTAGCGGACCGTGGTCGGCATGCCGACAGAATACTCGGCAATCATTTCCAAAGCCTCGTCCTTGGTTCCTGCGCTCATGCTGTCATGGCGGATTCGTTCAGCCGAGTACGGAGTGCCATTCAGTTCATAATAGTACCGCATCGTCGGAATATAGTCCCCGCTATCGCCTCTGCCGGACCTCTTCCAGACATTCTTGGCGTGCACCGTCCCCAGCACGGTGGGCCAGGACTTTGCCCTTGTTGTGAAGAGCATTCCGGAGACGCCCGTCCACATGAGATAAATCCCTGAGATAAGCAGCAGGACAGCTAGGAAAGCGGGTTTGAATATGAATGAACTCGTCAGCATTGAAGAATGTTTATTGAACTTCGTGCCCCTGTGAAATACAAACCTGCTTCGGCTTTGGAAATCCCGCATGGAGCCGAAGTGCAACTGTCCAGTTGCCGCATTGCCCTGATTGAGGTTTATGAACGCACCCTCATGCCCCTCGAAATCCCCGACTACCCCTTTCAAGCCTACATCTTCGACTGCGACGGCACGCTCGTCGATTCCATGCCGCTGCATTACCTCGCCTGGACCGATGCGCTGAATCAGCACAAAGCCCCCTTTGTCTTCACCGAGGAAGAGTTCTACTCAAGTGCCGGTATGAAGGAGCAGGACGTCGTCCGCCAGCTCAACGCCAAGCATGGCACGAACCTCGATCCCGTGAGCGTGGATGAGCTGAAGATGGAGATCTTCGCCAAACGCATCCCCGAAGTGCAGGCCGTAGGCCCCGTGGCAGAGTTCGCCAAATCCCTTGAAGGCCGATTCCCCATGGCCGTGGCCTCAGGCAGCGAAGAGCCCACCGTGCGCGGCTGCTTGGAAGCCACCGGCCTGCTTCACCTCTTCCCAATCATCATCACGCCGAAAAAAGTCAAACACGGCAAGCCCGCCCCCGACATGTTCCTCCTCGCCGCCGAGCAGATGGGCATCGCCCCCAGCGAATGCCTCGTCCTCGAAGACGGAAACAGTGGTATCGTGGCAGCGAAAGCGGCAGGCATGCAGTCGCTTTTCATTCCACGGACAATGAGGTAGAGGGCCGAAAAAGTGGAAAGAAGAGAAAAAATCAGAGCTCCAGATTCCGTTTTTTTCCTTCTTTCCTTTCTTTCGGCTAACCAATTTCTGGACAGCTTATCCAAGCCTTCCAGCACGTCACAAAACCCTTGGCGAAATCCTGCGGCCGCGCCTCGACCCACGCGCTAATATCTTCAGGCTTGAACCAATCACCCGTGGCCACTTCCTCAGGCAAGCAACGCACAGGCCCATCATGCCGGGCAATGCGCAGTTCCACAAATTCGTGATCCGTATTGTCCCCTACAGGAATTTGCGCAGCTAGCTCCGTGGCTTCGACGTGAATGCCCACTTCCTCGCCCAGCTCCCGCACCGCAGCGCTGGCATAGCCTTCCCCGGCATCCAGATGCCCCGCAGCACTGCTGTCCCACTTCAGCGGCGACACATCTTTTAAATGCGACCGCTGCTGCAAGTAGATAAACCCGCGTTTGTTGATGACAAAGATGTGCACCGCACGGTGCAGCAGCTTGCGCTTATGAACTTCTCCGCGCGTGAGCTGTTCGATGACCTCGTTGCGCTCATTCACCACATCAAACATCTCGCTGGCTTTCTGCCCGGCATCCGCCTCATGGCGCTGCTCATAGTGTCGGGCAATCTGAACCCACTGCGTCAGCGACAGCCCTTCCGCGCGTACCATCGCGGTGACTCCGAGCGCCTCAATCAGCGACTCCCAGCCACCTGGGGCCTCAGGCAGCAAATTCTTCAACTGCTTGCGCCGCTGTGAGAAACCCATGCGCACAAGCCGGTCAAACAGCACATGATCAAATACCGGCAGCGATGCGGGATCTCGCGGCGTGAGGCGGATGATGGCGGAGTCCACCCTGGGCTTGGGCACGAAGACCTCCGGCGGCACCACCCTCAGCATCTCCACATTCCAGTCCTTCTGCACCAGCAGGCTCAGCGCGCCGTAGGCATCGTCCTCGCAGGTAGCGGCGAGGCGGTCGCACACTTCTTTTTGCAGCATGAACACCGCGCAGCCCACCGGTGACGGCGGCGTAAGCCAGTGCTTCAAGATCTCGCTACCCACCGAATAAGGCAGATTGCCCACAATGCGCAGCGGGCCGTGCTTGAACCAGGAGCGCAGATTGATGCGCGTGGCGTCGTTGTGAATGACCTCGACATCACTACGGCCTTCAAACTGACTTTGCAGCTCCGGCGCGAGCTGGGAGTCTTTTTCGATCAAAATGAGCTTCTTGGGCCTGCCGACGAGGTGCTTCGTCAAAGCCCCCATGCCCGGGCCGATTTCCACCACAATATCCGCCCCATCCGGCTGCACCTGATCCCCGATCCAGCGGGCGATTTCCTCGTCCTGCAGGAAGTTCTGCCCCATGCTCTTGCGTGGGGTGAAGTGCGGGCGTGGAGGGGGGGCTTCGGAGCGGCGTTGGTCGCGGTATCTCATCGCCACATCATCCACCGTTCTGCGCTTCCATCAAACCAATCCATTCAGGCAGCCAATACTTGACCCCTCGTCACCCATGAAGCACTCTTGTGGGTGCTTAGAACCTGCCTCAAATCCAAACTCCACCGTGCCGCCATCACCGATGCCAACATCGCCTATGAGGGCAGCATCACCATTCCGACCGATCTCATGGAAAAAGCCGACCTCTGGGTGGGCGAAAAAGTGCTGGTGACCTCCATCACCAACGGTGCCCGCTTGGAAACCTACGTCATCCCCGCCCCCGCCGGCTCCGGACAGATCATCGTCAACGGCGCCGCCGCCCATCTCATCAACACCGGCCACCGCGTCACCATCATGGCCTGGGGCCAGAGCGAAACCCCCATCATCCCCAAGCGTCTGCTGCTCAATGAGCGCAACGAAGTGGTGAATGACACCGTGCTGTAGGGGCTCCGAAGCACTTCGCCGCAATCCATATGGACTGCGGTCGCGTAGCGAGGAACGAGCGCAGCTACCGCTTTCGACGTGGCGGACAGCTCACGCGCACCAGAAAACACCCGAATGCGGGAGCTGATTGGTTTTTCGCAGGCCGGTCAGCCCACGCACACCACGAGACGCTCCATGGCGCGCGGACTTCAGTGCGCAGCACTCTGCAAACACCTGCACCTCCGCCGCTCCAGCGCTTGCGGGGCCTCGTTGCACACCGCAGACACGCCGCCTTTCGGCTTGAAGAGCAGAGTTCGTGATAAGGGGCTGGTACTTCGGCGGAGAGCAGCGGAATAAATTCCGAGCCCCTTCCCCACCATCACAAGAATACCACGTTGAGCGACTTTCGGCTGTTCATGCCGCCGAAGGACTCCGTATGATCTGAGCATGACTCAGACTGCCGCCTGCTCACTCCTGTTGCTGTTCGCCTTCAGCTCCACCCTTTTCGCTCAGGCGGATGGTCTCAAGTCGAAGACGACCTATGCCAAGGCCTACGGTGAAACGAAAAATCCCGTGGCCGTGGATCCCGGCAAGGATCTGCCACGCTACCCTGCCGTTGAGCCGAAAGACGCCATCGCCACCTGGCAGGTGAAAAAGGGCTACAAGCTCCAACTCGCCGCCAACGAGCCGCAGGTGCGCGATCCCATCGCGGTCAGCTTTGACGAGAATGGCCGCATGTTTGTCTGCGAGATGCACGACTATAGCGAGATGCGCGACGTCACCCCGCACATGGGCCGCGTCTCCATGCTGGAAGACAAAGACGGCGACGGTCACTATGAGACGAGCCAGGTCTTCGCCGATGATCTCGCCTGGCCCACCGGCCTCATCTACGCAAACGGCGGCGTTTTCGTCATCGCCACGCCTGACCTGTGGTTTTTCAAAGACACCGATGGCGATGGCCGGGCCGACGTACGCGAGAAAGTTTACACAGGCTTCGGCACCGGCTTGAAGCTGCTTAACGTACAGGGCCTCGCCAACAGCCCCATGTGGGGGCAGGACAATCGCATCCACATCCTCGCAGGCGGAGGCAATCGTGGGGTGATGACCTGCCTGAAGCGTCCGGAACTTCCCGGCATCGAGCTCGGCGGAAAGGATTTCTGGTTTGATCCGCTCACACTGGAGTTCGGCCTCGAAGGCGGTGGCGCGCAGTACGGCATGAGCTTCGACAACTACGGGCGCAAGTTCGCCTGCTCAAACTCTGACCACCTGCAATACTGGCTTTACGATGACAAATACGCCAACCGCAATCCCTACTACCCTATGCCGCCCGCACGCCAGAGCATCGCGGCGGACGGCGGTGCAGCAGAAGTCTTTCGCCTCAGCCCGGACGAGCCCTGGCGCATCATCCGCACGCGCTGGCGTATCGCGGGCGTGGTGAAAGGCGGGGTGGAAGGCGGCGGACGCGTCAGCGGCTACTTCACCGGCGCGAGCGGCACCACCATCTATCGCGGCGATGCCTACGGCCCCGACTTCGTGAACAACAGCTTCACCGGAGATGCCGGCGGCCAGCTCGTGCATCGCAAGATCATCAAGCCCAGCGCCGACGGCATCAGCCTCGTCGGCGAGCGCCCCGCCGACGAGCACGGCTTTGAATTCGCCGCCAGCAAGGACACTTGGGTGCGCGTCGTGAATTTCGCCAACGCCCCCGACGGCTGCCTCCACATCTGCGACATGTACCGCGAAGTCATCGAGCACCCCTGGAGCATCCCCGACGAAATCAAAAAACACATCGACCTCAACAGCGGCAACGACCGTGGCCGCATCTACCGCATCGTGCCCAACAAAGGCGCGGAGCGTATCGGCCAGAAAGTGTCCTTGGGCAAAATGAGCACCGAAGAACTCGTTCAAACCCTCGGCCACGCCAACGGCTGGCATCGTGACACAGCACAGCGGTTACTCTATGAGCGGCAAAACAAGGCGGCGGTGCCGCTGCTGGCGAAGGTGCTGAGCGGAGACAATGCCCTGGCGAAACTGCATGCGTTGGGGGCGCTGCGTGGCTTCAACGCTTTGAACGCTTCCATGCTCAGCAAAGCGATCTTGGATAATGACCCTCACGTTGTGGAGGCTGCGCTTCGTTGTGCGGAGGCTGTAAAGCCTGATGCCGCAGGGTTTTATGAAATGGTTAATGCAGTCGGGGAACAGACGCGGAGTGAGGACATGCGGGTTCATTTCCAAATTGCACTCACTGCGGGCGAATTTCTAAAGGATGCAGATCTCTTCGAAAAAATAACCGCAAAAAAAATACCTGCATCCAGCCTCAAGACGATGACATCCCTCACTCAAATGCTTCTCGATGACTTGCCGACCAGCGAGCGGGTAGTTGATGCATTCTTGTCCACCAACCCCGATGTCGGCATGACGATGGCCGTGGTCCTCCTGTCTGCCCCAGATTGGTTCAAGGAAGGCAGCCCCGCAAAGATTAAGGCCACCTTGAAAATTGTTCAGGCAGCGGCGGCGGCAGCAAAGGCGGCTCATCAGGCGGAACGTGACAACGGTGGCAAATCGAACGTCACTCTTCTTGTTGATTCCGTCGCGAGAACGCCAAGACCCGACTTGATCGGGGCCTTGGCCACCGGATTCAAGAAGGCAGGCATCGATCTTGCTCAAGCCGATACAGACCACAAGCTTGCCGCCGTCTTCACCAAAGCCGCCACGACAGCCACAGACACCAAGGCCTCCGAATCCACACGCCTCGAATCCATCCAACTCCTCGGCCTCACCTCTTCCAAAGAAGCCACTGATGCGTTGACTCAATGCCTCGCACAAGGCCAGCCAGAAGCAGTGCAAGCCGCTGCCATTCGCACACTGGCCCAAAGCAGTTCGCCTGCTGTAACAAAATCACTCATCGCAAGCTTGCCCGGCTTCGGCCCCAAAGCCAAAGAAACAGCACTCGAAGCCCTCCTCACCCGCGAAGACCGCGCTCTCGCATTACTCGAATCCGGCATCGTAAAACCCACCGAATACTCCGCCTCTCAAGTCCAGGCGCTCCTCAAGCACAAGTCCCCCAAAGTCGCCGCAGCGGCAAAAACAGCTCTGGCCTCAGTCATTCCACCCTCACGCGAGGAAGTCACCGCGAAGTTCAAACCCGCCATCGCCGCCCAAGGAGATACCAAGAAAGGCCAGATGCAATACATGGCACGTTGCGTGGCCTGCCACCGCGCGGGGACCATGGGATTGCAGGTGGGACCGGATCTCGTCACGGTAAAAACTAAGGGGCGCGAGGCGCTGCTTACGGCAATTTTGGAACCCCACAAGGAGGTTGCCTCTCAGTTCATCGCCTACACAGTCAATACGAAGGATGGTCAAGTTCTAGCAGGAATCATTACGAGCGATACCGCATCCAGCATGACACTCAAGATGATGGGAGGTGTGGAAAAGACACTCCAGCGCTCGGAGATCAAAGGCAGCAGCTCCACCGGACAGAGCCTGATGCCTGAAGGTCTGGAGACCGGCATGAGCGTCGCGGACATGGCAGATCTTCTTAGCTTCATTGAGGGACAGTAAAGCTCCCTTAAAACTGAATCTGTTTTTCTTTGCAGCCGTCGCTGTCTGCGCTCCTGTGAGGCATCCATGAAGACAACCCCCGTTACCTTTGAAGACCTCCAGTCATCCGTCATCGCAGTGCCACCGCTGTGCCGGAACAAGGACATGTCTTTGGCCAAGTCACAGAACAGCCGCCTGATCAAGCACATGTACAAAGGTGGCATCCGCACGCTGCTGTACGGAGGAAATGCAAACCTCTACAACATCGCCCCAAGCGAGTACCACTCCCTGCTGAAGATGCTCGTCGATGTGTCCCCTGAGGACATGTGGATCATTCCTTCCGTTGGCCCAATGTACGGCACCGCCATGGATCAGGCCAAAATCCTCAGCGAGTTCGCCTTCCCAACGGCGATGCTTCTGCCCACGCTCTTCCCGTCCAAGCCTGCCGGTGTCGCCACCGCCATCCGCCACTTCGTGGAGAAATCCGGCATCAAGGCCGTGCTCTACATCAAGGACGGTGCCTATGTCACCCCTGAGATTGCCGCCGAACTCGTCAACGACGGTCTGATCTCCTGGATCAAGTACGCCATCGTCGAGGAAGACCCAAAGAAGGACCCCTATCTCAAAAAGCTCCTCAAGCTGGTGGACCCCAAGCTCATCGTCAGCGGCATCGGCGAGCAGCCCTCCATCATCCATCTGCGTGACTTCGGCGTCACCGGCTTCACCGCTGGCTGCGTCTGCATCGCCCCTTCCCGCTCCACAGCCCTGCTCCAGGCCATCTTGAAGAAAGACTGGGACACCGCCGAAGCGATCCGCGAAGAATTCGTCGCCCTCGAAGACCTGCGCAATGCCCACAGCCCCATCCTCGTGCTGCATCACGCCGTCGAACTCTCCGGCGTGGCCCAGACCGGCCCCGTGCTGCCGCTGCTCACCGAACTTCCAGCCAACTTGCTGCCGAAGATCGAGAAGGCTGCCAAGGCGCTGCTGGCGAAGAATGGCTGATATTAGGCCCTGCCTAATGCCCTAAGTTTGTATTGACGGTTTGTGACAACTCACGTCATGGATGTGCGTACTCTCACGCCATGACTTCACGCCGTCACTTCATCCAGTCTCTCTCTTCCACCGCTCTCCTTGCCGCTTCCGGCAGCATCACCGCTCAGGAAGCGGCCCAACCTGCCCGCAAACTGCGCAAGGCCATCATGGGCGGCACGCTCGGCATCAAGGGCACGCTGATTGAGAAATACAAAGCCGCCAAAGAAGCAGGCTACGAAGGCGTCGAACCCGCAGGCGGCATGAATCAGCAGGAAGTGATCGATGCCCTCGGCCAGTCCGGTCTTCAAGCCGCCAGCGTCTGCTGCCACACCCACTGGAAGCAGACTCTCACCCACGACGACCCCAAGATCCGCGAGGAAGGTTTTCAGGGCGTACTCACCACTCTGCGAGATGCCAAAGCCTACGGTGCCGACTCCATCCTCGTGGTGCCCGGCGTGGTGAATGAGACCGTGCCGTATGACGTCGCCTGGGAGCGCTCCATTGCCGAAATCAAAAAAGCCGTGCCTCTAGCCAAGGAACTCGGCGTGAAGATCTCCATCGAGAACGTCTGGAACAACTTCATCCTCAGCCCCCTCGAAGCCGTTCGCTATCTCGACGAAGTGGGAGATCCCATCGTCGGCTGGCATTTCGACATCGGCAACGTGCTGCGCTTCGGCTGGCCTGAGCAGTGGATCAAGATCCTCGGCAAGCGCATCAATCGCATCCACGTCAAAGAATACAGCATCAAGAAGATGAAGGAGGAAGGCGTCTATAAAGGCTTCGACTGCGACCTCACCGAAGGCGACAACAACTGGCCCGCCATCATGAAGGCCCTCGACGCCGTCGGCTACACCGGCTGGGCCATCAGCGAACAGCGCGGTGGCATCAACCCCAATGGCCTCAAGATGCTCACCGAACGCATGGACAAAATCTTCGCGATGTAAAAAACGGCTCTTGGTTCGCAGTTCTTAGTTTGCTGTTAACCAAGAACTCTGAACCAAGAACCAAGAACAACTTCAATGCCTTCCGCCCTCGCCATCTTCGCCCATCCTGACGACATCGAATTCGTCGCCGCCGGAACCCTGCTGCTGCTCAAAGAACGCGGCTGGGACATCCACTACGTCAACCTCTGCACCGGCAACGGCGGCTCCGTGCAGATGGACGGACCCACAACAACGCAGAAACGTCTGGAGGAAGGCAAGGAGGCCGCACGCATCCTCGGCGCCACCTTTTATCCGCCGATCTCCGATGACCTGGAGCTGACCTACTCCGTGCCCAACCTGCGCAAAGTCGCCGCCATCGTACGCATGGCCCAGCCCACCATCGTCCTCACGCATGCCCCATCCGATTACATGGAGGACCACATGCAGGCATGCCGTCTCGCCGTCACCGCCGCGTTCTCCCACTGCATTCCCAATTTCCAGACCGATCCCCACCTGCCTTCCTACTCGCACGACGTTACCGTCTATCACGCCATGCCCCACGGCCAGTGCGATCCGCTGCGTCAGAAGCTCCAGGCCGGGCAGTATGTGGACACCACCAGCGTTCACGCCCACAAGCGCGAATCCCTCGCCGCCCACGAAAGTCAGAAACACTGGCTCGACGTCAGCCAGGGCATGGACTCCTACCTCATCAGCATGGACGAATCCGCCCGCGCTCTTGGCAAGCTCTCCGGCCAGTTCGAATACGCCGAAGGCTGGCGCAGGCACCTCCACCTCGGCTTCAGCGCCAAAGAAATCGATCCCCTCAAAGACGCCCTCGGCGATCTTTGCCTGATCAATGAGGCGTATGAGCAGGCCAAGATGGTACCAGTCTGAAGAGGACGAGAGGCCGTCAACGAGTCCCTAGGTAGCGTCGAAGGAGAATAACCTTTTCCGGAAACCTCGTTTTGCAGTCCCGGCTTTAGCCGGTTCTGGCGGTCTGCAACCTGCTGATTCACCATCCCTCCCGCCCCAAGTCCAGAGCCAGATTCCGGTTAAAACCGGTATTACAGAACAGCGCTGGATGCTTCGTTGGCCCGCAAGGAAAACCATCGTCAACTGCATTTGACGCTCCTTGACTCCTTGACCACACTTCACGCGCGCCCGCATCCATCGTGAAACCTTCGAACCAGCAACCGATACCTTCGCTGACCTACCTGCTCGTTGACGGTCATAGCGTCATCCACGCCTGGCCGGAACTGAAGCGAGAGCATCGCATCGCCTCGCGCCGCCATCTGGCCCGCACGGAGTTGCTGAAACGTCTGCGCAATCTTCAGGACATGAGCGGCATGCAGGTGGTCGTGGTCTTCGATGGTGCCCGGCAAGGCACTAATGAAGAGCGCGAGCCACAGGGCCTTCAGCTCATCTACGCCGACCCCGGCACCACAGCGGACACCATCATCGAGCGCCTCGTGGCCAAATACATCCATGAGCGCCCCATGCGCGTCGTTTCCGCCGACGGCATGGTGCGTGAAACAATTCTGTCACTTGGAGCCGAGTGGTTCAGCCCTGAAATACTCCGCAGCCTGTGCGATGGTGCCGAAGCCAGCATGCGTGCCCGCCTTGCCTGATTCCCATTCACGTTCTAACATCCTGCCATGCGATTGCTCCATACCTTTCTCTTCCTGACACTCAGCCTCGCCTCCGCATTGGCGCAGGCCCCCGCCCCGGCTCCTGTTTCCGACGCAGTCAAAAAGCTGCTGGTGGAAGCCCGCACCATGCGAGTGAAGCAGCGCTACTCCGAAGCACTCGAAAAGCTGGATGCCGCCGAGAAGATCAACCCCAACGTGGCCGACATCTACGCACTGCGTGGAGACATTTACCTCGCGCCACGGCGGCGTGATTTTGACCTCGCGCTGCCCCAGTTTGAAAAAGCCGCCCAGCTCCAGCCGGACAGCCCGCTGCCCAAGTTCAATCTCGCCGAGTTCTACTTTGTGAAGCACGATTTCACCGCAGCACTGCAAGCCTTCACCAAGCTCATCACGGACTATCCCAAGCTGCCCATGATCATCCGCCACCTTGTGCATTACAAACGGGCGCTCTGTGAGCTCAAGCTCGGCCACCGCCCCGCCGCCGACCAGATCGTCGCGGAAAATTTCACCTTCATGGACGACACCCCCGCCTACTACTTCAGCAAGGCGGCCATATCCTTCGACTTGGGCGATCCCAACAAAGCCAATGAATGGGTGAAGCGTGGCGTCGCCGCCTTCAAAGCTCCGAACTGCGAGCCTTACTACGATGCCTTCAAGGAACTGCGCTGGGTGCCTGACCTGGATTTCGCAACTCCCCCGGATGCGCCCGTCAAACCGTGAAATGGCGCATCGCAGCTGATACCGGCGGCACGTTCACGGACTGCCACGCGCTCGACCCTCAGGGCCGTGAATCACGCTGCAAAGTACTCTCCAGCGGTCACCTGCGCGCCATCGTCGCAGTCAGCATCGCCCCCATTGTCCGTCTCTCAGGTCTTCCTCCCCTGCCTGCCAGTTTCCTCGTGGGGTTCCAGGTCAGCGACGTTGGCAGTGCGGTGGCTCGCACCATCACGGCCTTCAATAGTGCCACAGGCGAAATCGCACTCGATGCACCGTCATCATGGCCGACCGGCACGCTGCTGGAACTCACCACGGGCGAAGAGGCACCCGTGCTCGGTGCCCGCATTCTGACCAACACCCCTCCGGGACACGAGTTCCCTCCGCTGAATCTCCGCATCGCCACCACGCGGGCCACCAATGCCCTGCTGGAGCACAAGGGCGGCCGCGTCGCCCTCTTCATCACCCGGGGCTTTGGCGATCTCCTGCAAATCGGCGATCAGCGCCGCAGCGATCTCTTCGCGCTGAAACACGAATCCCGCGTCATCTTCCACGAGATTGCCTGCGAAGTCCCGGAACGCGTCAGCATTTCCGGCGAAGTGCTCGAGCCTCTCAACGAAGCCAGCGTTCTCACCGCCGCGCATGAATGCATCGCCCAGGGCATCACCACCGCCGCCATTTCCCTGCTGCATGGTCACGCCCATCCACAGCATGAGCTGCGCGTCGCCGCCATCCTGCGCGAATGCGGCTTCACGCACCTCACGCTCTCGCATCAAACCGCCGCCTTTGCCAAGCTCCTTCCACGCACTCAGAGCACCGTGGCTGACGCCTACCTCCACGCGCCCGTGCAGTCCTTTCTCAATGGCATACGCCGTGTGTCCCCCGACATGCAGGTGATGACGAGCGCGGGTGGCCTCAAATCTGCCGACGACATCCGGCCCAAGGACATGCTGCTCAGCGGCCCAGCTGGAGGTGCCATCGGTGCCGCCAATGCCGCACGTCGCCTCGGCATCACCAAGATCATCACCCTCGACATGGGCGGCACCAGCACCGATGTGGCGCGCATCGACACGCGCCCCGGTTACCGTTTCTCCCAAAACGTGGCGGGCATGCAACTGCTCGCGCCTTGCGTCGCCATTGAAACCGTGGCCGCAGGCGGCGGCTCCATCTGCCATCTCACCCATCACGGCCTCGCCGTCGGTCCGCAAAGCGCAGGCTCGAATCCCGGCCCCGCCTGCTATGGCAAAGGCGGCCCGCTGACCATCACCGATGTCAATCTCCTCCTCGGCCGCTTCGACCCCGCACGCGCGCCCATCCCGCTCGATATCGCAGCAGCACAGCAGCGATTAAGCGAACTCCATGCCCAAACCGGCAGCACCGGCACCGAGGCTGAACTCCTGCAATCCCTCCTCCGCCTCGCCATCGAGCACATGACCGATGCCATCCGCCGCATCTCCATTGGCGAAGGTTTTGATCCCGCCGACCACGCCCTCCTCGCCTTTGGCGGCGCAGGTCCCCAGCACGCCTGTGCCGTCGCGGAATCCCTCGGCATGCAGACCATCCTCGTCCCCGAACATGCAGGCATCCTCAGCGCCGTCGGCTTGCAAGAAGCCGTCCCAGAACGCATCATCGAAAAGGAAATTCGCCTGCCTCTTGCAGCAGCCCAGACCATCCTCCCAGCCGAACTCGCAACCCTGCCTCAAGGCGAGCGCACTCAAATCGCCGAGCTTCGCCTCAAAGGTCAAGACACCCCGCTGCAGGTCGAGTTCTCTGATCCCGCCGAGCTACCGCTTCTCTATGCCGCAGTGTACGAGCGCCTGTTTGGCTACAAACCACCTGCCAGTCGCGAGATCGAACTCGTCAATCTCCGCATCATCCTACGCGAAGCCCAAAACACCACTCAGGACTCGCCACTTCACGCCCAGCCGCTGGAACCAACACCCGCGCTCATCCAGGATGCCTTCAGCACCATCGTCATCGCCCCCGGCTGGCAGGTGGAAAAGGTCACAGGCTTCGGTCACGTGCTGCGCTGTGCTCAGACGGCAGGCCCGGCCCCCACATTGGGGCGTGATCTGCTGCGCCACCGCTTCCACTCCATCGTCAGCGATATGGGTGCCCTGCTCTGCCGCACTGCCATTTCCACCAACATCCGCGAGCGCCTAGACTTCTCCTGCGCCTTGCTCGATCCCCACGGACGCCTCCTTTCCAGCGCCCCGCACATCCCCGTGCATCTCGGCGCTCTGGGCGTCTGCGTGCGAGAAGTCGCGCAAGCCATCGCCATGCAGCCCGGCGACACCATCATCACCAATCATCCCGCCTACGGTGGCTCGCATCTGCCCGACGTGACGCTCATCACACCCGTGCATGATTCAAAGAATGCACTCATTGGCTACATCGCCAATCGTGCGCATCATGCCGAGATCGGCGGCATCACGCCCGGCTCCATGCCCGCCAATGCCACTCGCCTGATTGAGGAAGGCGTCGTCATGGCACCACGCAACCTAATACGGGGTGGTATTTCCTGCTTTGATGAAATCAGCACCCTGCTGACCTCCGCCCTCCACCCCACCCGAAATCTCGCCGACAACCTCGCCGACCTGCACGCCCAGCTTGCCGCCAATCTCCACGGTGCCGAGCGTCTGCGTGCCCTGTCAGACGCCTCTTTACAGGGCATGATGCAGAGCATCCTGGATCATTCCGCCGAGGTCATGCGCTCTCAAATCGACCGCCTGCCCGCTGCGATTTCCGCTGCGGAGAAGCTCGATGACGGCTCCACCATCGCCGTCTCCATGCGCAAGACTGGCGGAAAACTCATCCTCGACTTCACCGGCACCTCCGGCGTGCACCCACGCAATCTGAATGCCACCACCGCCATCGTGCGCAGTGCCGTGCTCTATGTCATGCGCCTCATGCTTCAGGAAGACCTGCCGCTAAATGAGGGGCTGATGGAGCCCGTGGAAATCATCTGCCCCGAGTCCCTGCTCAATCCCACCTTCACCGGCGATGCCGCCCGCGATCCCGCAGTGGTCGGTGGCAATGTCGAAATCAGCCAACGACTCGTCGATACCCTCATCAAAGCCCTCGGCCTCCAGGCCTGCAGCCAGGGCACCATGAACAATTTCCTCTTCGGCGGCGCAGGCTTCGGCTACTACGAAACCATCGCCGGTGGCTCCGGTGCTGGAGATGGCTACCACGGCGCTCATGCCTTGCACACGCACATGACCAACACCGCCATCACCGATCCCGAGATCATCGAACAACGCTACCCCGTGCGACTGCGCGAGTTCGCCATCCGCCGCGACTCAGGTGGTCAGGGAAAGTGGAACGGCGGCGATGGAGTCATTCGTGAATTCGAGTTCCTCGCCCCCCTCACGGTCAGCCTCCTCACCCAGCATCGCGTGGAATCCCCCTTCGGCCTCCACGGCGGCTCCGCCGGAAAAACCGGCCAGCAAACTCTCCTGCGCGACGGCCAGTCAACAACCCTCGAAGGCTGCACCTCCTTCCCCGTCCAGCCCGGAGATCGCGTCACCATCGAAACACCCGGCGGCGGTGCCTGGGGCTCTTAGAAAGTACTCCCGAGCTTCAGCTCGTTCTGGAAAACTCCGCGCCCGTCCAGAGTGAGCTAAAGCTCCCAAGTACATTTTCCAGCAGCACTTACGGCTTCTTTGTCGCCACCACCGTCAGCCACGGATGCGTGTCCGTCATAATCAACAAATCCCCGCGCGGTTCGAGAAACGGCACCGCATAACTTGCCATCACCGTCTCCACCGCATCCGGCGCACTGGTCACAAGCTCCACCGCAAACGGCACCTGATTCGCCGCCACATCCGCCGCAGCCTTCAGGGTGAATTTCACCTCACCTCCCTTGGCCGGCACATCCACACTCTCCGCCGTGACACCCACCGGCAGTTGCGCCACCTGTGCTTTGATCTTCCCGGCAAACGTGCCGTTAGTCTTCACCGTAAGCTTCACCTCAACCGTCTTCCCCGCCTCCAGCCGATAGGCATGCGTATCGAGCGTGGCCGTGAGCGAAGACACAAACGGCTTCACCGTCAGCTCATAATGATGTTCCGCACTGCCATGTTGAAACCGATCGCCCACAATCAGTTTAAACTCGCCATCCTTCGGCGCTTTCCAGCGCAGCGTAGGATCCAGACCATCGCCATCATCCGCCTGCTGCAAAGCTTTGCCCATCTCATCCTCAATCCGCAGCGTGGCATCCAGCAGACTTCGCATGCGTTGCGCACGCAAGCTGATCTGCAAATCATCACCCTTTTTCGCTGTAAACGTGTAGGCATCCTCTTTGCCCGCCTTGCTGATACAGCCATTCACCACCGCAGGCAGCGTAAGTTTACCCGGCTCGCTCAAAACCGGCACCAGCTTTGCCTCATCCGTCACCTTGAGCCGATAGACATGATTCGCGGTCCCCTTAAAAGACACATCTGCCGCAGGCGGATGCACAAAGGCAAAAAGCTGCACAAACAGGGTGCCATCTGCAGTCGGCGTGTATTCGATTCGCGGATCAAGGTTGTGTGTGTCATGCCCCGCAGCGATCTCGACACCGCGATCATTCAGCAGCCGCATCGCCGGATCCATCGATGATCCCAAGGCGTAGCCGTGCAGATCCAGAGTGACCCCTTTCCCCTTCTGCACCCGAATGGCGTACGTATCCACATCCCCCGCCTTCTCCAGCACGCCATTGATCGTCACGTTCATCCTGGCTTCGCCCTTCTTCGCATCGGCAAACGTGTCGTTGGCCTCCTTTTCGATCACCTCCTCAAACTTTCCCACCTCAATGATGCGCGGCGGCGAGGCATCCGTTTCGTTGTACAGGCGCACCAGACACGGACCGGGCACCGCATCCTTGGCGATGTTCAGAAAGAACTTCTTCGGCTTGTCGCCACCCAGCACCACCACATGCGAGTCGCTGCTCCAGGCCAGGAACGTTCCTTTCTCCAAGCCCTTGCCGTTGACCTCCGTTTCGACCCGGCTGCCAATCTGCCCACCGGCAGGAAAGAGACCATTAAACGCAGGTGGTTCCGCAAGCGCAGAAGTCACCAGCAATGAATACAAAATAACAAACGCCAGAGCCCTCCGGCCATTCGTCATTCTGCATTCTACATTCGTCATTCCCCAGCGCATCACGCAAACAGTTCACGGATGGGCCTGCCGCCGTTGATCAACTGCACCGGACGACCGCTGCTGGTGTTGAGCACCTGATGCGGATCAATGCCCAGCTTGGAGTACAGCGTCACGGCAAAGTCTTCTGGCGAATAGATGTTGTCGCTGGCGTAGTAGCCCTTGGGGTCGGTGGCACCGACGATGCCGCCGCGTGGGACTCCCGCGCCTGCGAAGAGAATGTTCATCGCGCCCGGCCAATGGTCACGGCCTCCGTCCTTGTTGATCTTCGGTGTGCGGCCAAATTCTCCGAGTGCAACGATCAGCGTGCTTTCCAGCAGTCCACGGCGATCAAGATCAGTGATCAGCCCAGCCATGCCCTGATCAAACTTCTGCATGAACTCGCCTTTGCAGGTCTTGAACAGCTCACGGTGATGGTCCCAGCCACCGTAGTTCACGGTCACAAAGGGCACACCGACTTCCACAAGACGTCGCGCCAGCAGCATGCGCTGGCCCACATCGTTGCGACCGTAGAGATCGCGCGTCTTCTCATCTTCGAGCGAAATATCAAAGGCCTCCTGCGCAGGCTTGGATGCGATCAAATCCACCGCCTGCCCGTAAAACGTGTCAAAGCTCACCGCCGGATCTTCCGCCACAGCGTCGTTCAGCCGCTTCATGCGATCCAGCGAATGCCGCAAGTCACGTCGTGCAAGCCCACGTGCATCACTGATCTCCGAAGGCAGCACCACATCGCGAACCTTGAAACCCTTCGCATTCGGATCACCACCAGCCACGAACGGCGCATGCTCCGCACCGAGGAAATTGGGGCCACCACTGCGGGTGATGCTCGGCAGCGTCATGTACGCGGGCAGGCCATTTTTCACACCGCGCTTATAGCTCACCACACTGCCAAAAGAGGGATGAAAAGTCACGAACGCACCGCAGCCCACCGGCACCGGCGTGGGTGCGCCCGTCATCATGTAGTGATTGCCGCCGCCGTGATTCGGATCCTTGTGAGTCACGCTGCGCACCACGGTGAACTTGTCCGCCGCCTTGGCCAGATATGGCACGCTTTCAGAGAACCTCACACCAGGGACGCTGGTCCGGATCGCACCAAATTCACCGCGAATCTCGCTCGGCGCATCCGGCTTCGGATCAAACATCTCGTAATGAGAAGGCCCGCCATCCAGCCACACCAGAATGCAGTTCACAGGTCGCGCAATCGACGGCTGCGGAGCCTGTGCCGCCAGGGCCCGCGCACGCAGCAGATCCGTGAAGCCCAGACCACCGCCAGCAGCGGTAAGACCGAGCTTCAAGAAATCACGCCGCATATGACCGGCGCAGTTATGGGTAAAACGAGACATTTGTTGGGGATGAGGGACTCACAAATTACGCGGACCTAAAGGAATTCTTGCGAAAGCGATCAAAAGTACCAGCTTCAGTGATTAAACACAAACTCAGCCGAGTTCAGAAGGCTCCACAGCACATCCTCTATCGCCCCCTGCCGATTCGCGACACCGACATCCAGCGCCTTGCCGGCAATCGCAGCCTCTTCGGCGGTGGGCAGGCGTGAGTAGCAGGCGAGGTAGAGCTCTTCCATGATCTGCTCCGGTTTGAGATCACTCTTGGCCAGCCTTGTCACGCGGCCCTTGCTGCTGATGAGCATCTCCTGGAGCTTGTTGGAATTCATCAGGTGCAGCGCCTGCACCACGCTGGGTTTGGCATCGCGTTCACAGGGGCATTCAGAACTGGCGTTGGGACGGCCAAAGGCGTCCATGAACTGGCTTTCGAGCTTGTGATTCCACGTCTGTTTCGCCAGCGCATCCGCCGGCATGCCGGAGAATGTCTCCCGGACCTCAGTGACTTCGCAGACCGCATCCAGCAACGTTTCCGCTGGCAAACGGCGGCGGTAGCTACGGCTGTAGTTTTTCAAATCAGCGAGGTTCGTCTCGTTCGGCAGGCTGCTCAGGCGATAAGTCTGCGACAACATGATGCTGCGCATGAGGTGCTTCAAATCGTAGCCGTTCTTCACGAAATCCTGCGCCAGCCAGTCGAGCAGCGGAGCATTGGTGGGCGGGTTCGAAGCGCGGAAGTCATCCACCGGATCAACGATGCCACGCCCCATGAAACTCGACCACACGCGGTTCACGACGGCAGGCGCAAAGTAGGGATTGTGCGAGTCCGTCATCCAGTCAGCCAGCACCGCACGCGGGTCCTGCGTGTCAGCAATGGAGATTTCCTTGTCGGCAGGCGGGCGCGGTTTGAGCGTGGCCTTGGTGACAGGATGCTCGATGCCCGCAGCGCCCGGCGCGAACCACATTTGCTCAGGCTCGCCGCTGATCGGCGCTGAGATCCCCTGCCCCTTGCGCTTCATCTGCGTGAAAAACGCAGCGAGCTGGTAATAGTCCGTCTGATCCCACTTCTCGGTCGGATGGTGATGGCACTTCGCACATTCAAGACGCACGCCGAGGAAAATCTGCCCCACGAACGTCGCGGCATCAATGGGGTCGCGTTTGTCACGCCAGATCGCCACGGGACCGAATTGATGCGTATTCCCCTGCGCGGTGATGAGTTCACGCACCAAGCGGTCCCAGGGCTTGTTCTCGCGGAAGCTCTGGCGGATCCACTGATCCAGCAGATAGACCGGCTTCACGCCGACGCGTGAAGGATTGGGCCGAAGAAGATCGCCCCACTTGATGGCCCAGTGGTCAGCCCACTCGGGGCGTTGCAGCAGCGCATCGACCCACTGCTCGTACTTTTTGGGGTCATTGTTCGCGGCAAAGGCGCGGGCCTCCGCCACCGTCGGCAGCATGCCGATGGCATCCAGCGTGCTGCGGCGCAGAAACTCCGCATCCGTGCAGTCGCTGCTGGGCAGATGGCCCAGCTTTTGCAGGCGTGCATACACGAGCTTGTCGATCTCATTGCGCACGGTCAGCTTCGCATAGCTTTCCGGCGGCAGCAGTTTGTCCGCAGGCACCGCCACACGCGAGATGGCCACCTGCCCCATGTAACGCGCCACGATGACGGTCTCGCCGCTTTCACTGGTGGTTTTCATGTGCCCGTCCTCATCCACGACCGCGATGGCTTTCTCGGAGGAAATGTAGTCGGTCAGTCCGGTCACATCACGTGAGCTGCCATTGCTGTATTTCGCCATGACCTTCAAAACCCCTGCCTCGTTCTTGCGATAAGTCTTCTCAACCGGCTGCACCTCGATGCCCGTGAGCGCAGGCTGGCCAGCCGTCTCATACGGCATCCCCTGGCGAATCCACTCCGCGATGGTCTTCGCCGATTCAGAGTCCGGTTCAAACCGCTGCCCTCCTTCATGCTGCACCCGCACGGTGGACTTTTGCAGTAGCAGACTGTCTTCCGGCAAAGCCGGAAACACCCGCCGACCACGCGAGTCCTTCACCAGTTCCATGTAGTCGCCCCTCGGATCGTAGGCAAAGATGGAAAGCTTGAATCCCGCCTGTCCAGATGACTTCGCATGACAGCTCCCGAGATTGCACCCTGCCTTGCTTAGCACCGGCAGAATGTCCTGCGTGAAGGACAGCGCCTTGGGATTGGGCGTGGCAGGCGCAGACGCAGGCCCGTTCAATTTCGTAATTTTCTGCTTCTCATCGAGCAGGAAGACATCTCCTGCATCGGTGGCGACAAAGACATTCTTGCCATCTGCTGTCATCACCGCCGCATTCGGCACAGCTTCCAGCGTGCCTATCCGCTTGTCTGTCCCTGAGGTGAAGGCGAGGCGCACACCATCATGCGCCTTCAGCTCCGTGACGCCATGCACGCTGCCGTTGTCATTGAAATAGGTCAGGCGGGTGGAATCCGGCGACCACAGCAGCGCGTTCACAGGGGTGGATTTGTCTCCCAGCAGCATGATCATCTCCTTGCTGGCGATATCCCAGACCTTCAGATCCTTGTCCGCGCTGCCGGTGGCAAGCCATTTGCCATCCGTGCTGAAGCCCAGCGCCACGATGTGCCCCACATGCCCCTCGATCTTGGCGATCTCCTTCAGCGTCGCCACATCCCAAACCTTGGCCTGGTTATCAGCGCCGCCGGTGGCGATCTGTTTGCCATCGCGGCTCAAGGCAAGACTCAGCACATTGTCAGCATGAGCCTCCACCGTCTGCGACGGCTTCGCCTCGCCAAGCTTCCAGCGATGCAGCACGCCCTTCAAGCTCGTGGCTCCATCTGCAAGAATCATCGTGCCATTGTCCGGTAGAAAAACGAGCCCCGTCACCCGCCCCTCCAGCGGCGCAGTCAAAGTATGAGCGACTTCCCATGTTGGCGCCTTCCACACCAGCACCGTCCGATACCCACCCGCCGCCAGCAGCGTACCATCCGCATTCCACGCCAGCGACTGCACCACATCCTTGTGCCCTTCCAGCGTCGCCACCACCGGAGCATCCTTCGCCGTCACATCACGAATCAGCACTTGATTGCCACGACCGACCGCCAGGTATTTACCATCCGCGCTCAGCACCATCGCTGTCGCAGGTTTTTGGCCCGCAGGCAGCGCCACCAGTTTGTCCGCAGGCGTCAGTTCGCCAAATTTCTTCAGCGCCGCATCATCCCAGGTCGCACCCGCATTCACCCAGGCCTTCAGCAGATTGACCTGCTTCTCCGGCATCTGCTTTTTCGGCGGCATGTGCGCATCGCCTGGATCATTCAGCGCCTTGATCAGCGCACTGTGGTCCGCATCCCCCGCATTCAGCGCGGCCCCGTTCTCGCCGCCCTTCAGCGCCAGTTCACGCGTCTCCAGCGACAGCCCGCCCTTCTTCTTCTCCGCATTATGACACCCCAGGCATTGCGTCTTCAGCAGCCCCATCGCCTGCGCCGGATGCACCTTCACCTCCTCCGCAGCAAGTAGGGAGGTGAGCAGGAAAAATGCAAAGGCGTGGCGGCAGTATATCATGAACGTCGCAGACTACGGACGATCCAGCGCGTCTCTTGCTGCCCCCTTGCAACAGAAGCGGCTTGTCAGCAGATCCTCAAGAGCCCTTCAGCAACCAGATCGAAGCAAGTACCGCGCAAGCGAAGTATAACGCATAGGGGAATATCTTCGCTTCCGCTGTGGTCACTGTGATTTCGCATCCGTTCTCAACAACATTGCGGTTGTATTGCGCGGTCTTGTAGATGCCGAAGAGGGATGAGAAAACCGCGAGCGCATAGGGGATCACGATTGCAAGATCGCGTGGAAGCACGCAAGTCCAGACATTCAACCACGCATAGACGCCAATGAGCAGCAGGGAGGAAAAGACGATGCTGTGAACGATGAGGTGAGACTTCATTTCGACAATATGGATCAAAAAGGAGTTTATCGCCCTGTTTTGCGCCGCTCATTCCCCCACCCCAGCGCCAGCGAAACCGCAAACAGCCCCACAAAAATCAAAAACACCACCCACAGCGGCTGGGTCATGCCAATGAGAAACTGCAAGGGCTGCCGGGGCATCGGCACCGCATGAATCAGCATCAAATGCACCACATACAGCAGCAATGACTCACGTCCCGCGAGCCGCAACCAGCTCGTGACTGCGCTGAGTCGGTCCGCCACACAGGCCACCAGAACGGCAACCATCATCACCCAGCCCAGACGCTCCAGAAAGAACTCCGGCGGCCCACCCGGCCACGGCGAATACGGCTGCGCAAAGGCCAGCAGCGCCCCCAGCACAAAGACCAGCGCCGCCTTGCGATCCACCTCCCCATTCCAAAGTCCCCGCGTCATAAACCCCGCAAGCCCGAAACCCACCCACGGGAATAGAGCAAACAGCGAGCCCTGGTTGCGGTTGAAATACTGATCAATGAACAGCACACCCGTGTGCCAGCTCTCCGCCGACTTTTGCAGGCCCACAAACAAGACCAGCAGCACAGCCACCACCGCATGCCGCCAGCGCCCCGCACGCTCCGCCAGCAGCATCAGCATCCCGCTGATCGCAAGACAGTGCAGCACATTGACCGTGCACGCAGCACGCCAGGCCTGCGCATTCAATAGATCCCCCCAGGGAACATACATCAGGTAAGCGATCAGCAGTACCATCAGCAACCGCTTCAACGCGGGCAGCGCAGGCCTGGACTTCCCCACCGTCACATGCTCCCGCACAAATCCGGCGATCCAAAAGAACGCCGGGGCGATCAGTCCATGGTAGTAGCTCAGCTCGTGATACCACGCAGTGTCTTGCAATCTGGCGTCCAGAAACGTATTCGCCGAGTGCGTCCAGACCATGCCCAGCACGGCCAGACCACGGAAGAGATCGAGCCAGAGGAGGCGCTTGGTAGATGGAGGCACGCAGGGATAATAACTAAATTGTTTCCAATCACAAGATGGCGCTCATGAAGTCGTTTGTTACAGCTTCCATCACCAACCATGAAGTCAGCCATCCTGCTCTCCGTCCTCATCGCAAGCTCCGTGCCTGCCGCCGAAGTTTTTGAAGCCGCGCTCGGCCGCGAAACGGAACTGCCCCAGGGCAAGGAGGCCGACGGCATCCTGGGCGACTTCGTTCTCCGCAGCGACAAGGTGGAGGCAGTGATTTCGCAGAACTCGGCCGGGCGCAAAGCCAACATGAGTACCTTCTACGGCGAGGACGGCGTCACGCCCGGCTGCCTCTATGATCTCACCCTGCGCGGCGCAAACAACGACCAGCTCGTGGTCTATGCCCCCTGTGGCCACGGCCCCGTGAGCTATGTCAAACTCCTCACCTCCAAGGAAGAAGGCAGCGCCGCAGTGGAATCCGTCACCACCGCCGCGAAAAACGGCGGCGTCTTCAAGCGCCATGAATACCGCGTCCAAGACGGCGTGCAGGGCATCTTCATCACCACCACCCTGCGCAACGAGACCGACACGCCGCAGAAGATCTTCACCAAATCCGACTTCACCCGCTTTGATTCCACCGGCACCACCACGGACGGCATTTTCTGGACGGATGCCATCAACCCCGCCCACAAATGCGGCTACGCCCTCGGCACACTCAACCTCACCGGCATCGAAAAGCTGGAGGACACCCTGGAGCTGAAACCCGGTCAGGAAGTCGTCATCTCACGCTTCTTCGCCGTCGGCACCTCGCCTGCGCAGGCCGTGGGCGAGGTCATGGATGTCAAAGGCGCGAAGTTAGGTTCGGTTACCGGAGCTATCAGCGAAGTCGGCAAGGCGAGCAAACCCATCACCAGCGCCACCATCACGGTTCCTTTTGGCAAGAACTTGGTTCCTGGCTACACGGACGACGCAGGTCACTTCGCTTTCAAACTGCCGACTGGCGAGGTTGAACTGATCGTCAATGATCTTGGACGCCAAGAGTTCCGTTGGTTGCGTCAAGCTCCTGGCGACAAGGAATTGTTTCTCGATCCAGCCTCCCGCATCCGCTTCGACATCACCGACGAATCCGGCAAACCCATCCCCTGCAAGGCGCACTTCACCCCCCTCGACCAAGACGCCCCCAAACTCGATCTCGGCCCCAAATGGCGCGCGCATGGCTGCGTGGATCAATACATGAGCGAGAACGGCCATTTCACCCAGCAGCTCCCGCCGGGCAAATACCGCGTCGTGGTGGTGCGCGGCCCTGAATACTCGCACCTTGAGCAAGATGTAACCGTCGATCCTGGCAAAGAGTCCGTGTTCAAAGGCACCCTCAAACGCCTGGTCGATACCAAAGGCTGGATCAGCGCCGACTTCCACAATCACAGCACCCCCAGCGGTGACAACGTCTGCGACATCGACGGCCGCCTCATCAACATCGCCGCAGAGAATCTGGAGTTCACCCCCACGACTGAGCACAACCGCTTTTACGACTGGGAGCCCACCATCAAGGCGCTCGGCCTCGCAGACGACATCAAGACCGTCAAAGGCGTCGAACTCACCGGCAGCCGACAGCACATCAATGCCTTCCCGTTTGAGCCCGAGCCGCTCAAGCAAAACGGCGGCGCACCTGATTGGAATGACGACCCGCGCGTCACCGCCCTCAGCCTGCGCCGCTGGCAGGGAGAGCGTGCGGACCGCTGGATTCAGTTCAACCACCCCGATCTCTCCAACATGTTCGTGGACCGTGACAACGACGGCATTGCTGACGGCGGCTTCGTCGGAGTTGGCAGCATGATTGACGGTGCCGAGTCCCAAAACGGCGCAGGCACCGACATCCTCGCAGACGCGCCCTTTCGCCTGAGCCGCCCGAAGGGCTCGCTGGCCATGAAGGTCACCGCCGTTCGTGAGTTCGTCTGGCGTCAGCTCTTGAATCAAGGCCTGCGCGTCACCGCCGTCGGTGTGGCAGATGCCCACTCAGTCTATGGCAATGGCGTCGGCTGCTGGCGCTGCTACCTTCCCAGCACCACCGATGAACCTTCAAAGATCGACTGGGTGGAACTCGCCCCGCATGCCAAAGCCGGCCACCTCGTGCTCAGCACCGGCCCCTTCCTCGAAGTCACCACGCAGAACGGCAAGATCGCCGGAGATGATGACCGCTCCACCGGCGGCATTGATCTGAAGGTGCGCGTGCAGTGCACCGACTGGATGGACATCGACCGCGTGCAGGTCCTCGTAAACAGCCGCCCCGACCCCAAGCTCAATTTCACCCGCGCCACCCACCCGCAGATGTTCAAGGACGGCGTCGTGAAGTTTGACGAGAAGATCCACGTGTCACTACAACACGACGCCCATCTCATCGTCGTCGCCATCGACGAAGACGGCGACGAAAAAACCTGCTACGGCACCAGCGACTACGCCAAGATCCGCCCCTGCGCCTACAACAATCCCATCTACGTCGATGCCAACGGCAACGGCTTCACCCCCAATTACGACACCCTCGACTTCGATCTCCCCACCGGCGGCCTCAAAGTGGATGCCGCCAAGGAAAAACTCATGAAAGCCGGCCTGATACAAGAGAGTCCTCAACCTGCCACTCCAGCCCCGACCCCGGCAGCGGAGCCGAAGAAGAAAAAGAAGTAGTCCCCTGCCACCCGGAACGATTGGAATGGTGGAATTTCACACATTTATGATTATGCTTGGCGCATGAGCACGCTGACAGCATCACTGCCCGTTGATCCCAAAGAACTGCGCCCTCT
>DLGZ01000020.1:0-15998 GCA_002482965.1 Verrucomicrobiaceae bacterium UBA7681
AGGTGCTTGTTGTGACGCTAACGATCCAACCGCGGCAGGTGAGGCTGGCTCATCGCCATGCCGAGCTCCTGCTGGCGCTGCATCGGACGCATGTCAGCCAGTCATTGCCAGCTGCTCGTGAGGCTATGGGTGTATATAGCGATTTCCAAAACTGATTTCCGAAAAGCATGCGTAGCAACATTCGGCGGCGGCTTGAGGACAAGCCGACCTACCTCGCGCTGGGCGCTCGCGACACCCGGCGCTGGTAGGGCTGGTTGTCCTCAACCAGCCGCCGTCGAAGCCCACGATCTTCGAGAAAGAAGCAGCCCGCTAAACGGAAATGAATCTTGCGAACCGCTATAATCATAGGGCTGGCAGTTCGAGATCCCAGATATGGACATCTGATTTTTCATTCGCAATGGGGCATCCAAAGTTCCGATGGAACAGGCATTGTTGGCTGCGATTCGCTGTCGTCAGATGAGGACTGTTTTGCGAAGGTTGGGCGCATCGAATCAGTCGCTGAATGTATGGCCGTTAACTATAGCGATGAATATGAAGAGAGTGTTTCGGGCTATAAATCCCGACATGCCATCGCCAGGGCTTTTTCCATCTGCCTTCGAAGAGTCTTCGGGCTCAGACATGCCTGCTTCTTGAAGTCCGCGCACAGGTGTCCCGCCACATATAAAGCGACGTGTTCAGTGTGCTTCAGCGATGCAGAGCCGCGGCGTAGTAAGCAGGGGCCGCGCATGGTGCAGCCGTTTCTACAAAATCTCACCCTACGGTCTGTTGCCGAAGTGTCTGGGAAGCATTGATTGGCGTCTGAATTCCAACCTCATTTTGATTCCTGCATGAATCCAAGTTAAATGACGTCCCCGAGGCGAACTGATGGATCAGTCCTGCTCCCGTTATTTGTGTTCAAGGAACAGAACAAAAATCAAACGTCCTTCTTTCCATGGCGGTCCGCCGATGAACAAGGGGCTGTCTTTGCGGAGAACGGCATCACTTTTGACCAAAACCTGCTGCTCACGCCAAACTTGCAGGTGCAGATTGACGCCGCCCTTGTCTGCGGGGCCTTTGTAATCAATTTTCATGAAAAGTTCCCGGGATGGAACGATCCAAGATTCATATTCCCGGAAGATATCCTGCCGATGCTGGCCGAGGATTTCGAAGTGCTTGAAGGGAAACACCTTGGCGAGGCGCTCATTCAGCTTGGGCAACTCAGCGTGGATCGGCTCTTTGGCACCGGTCAGCTGGCTCGCATCATTGGTGGCGAAAATGAGTGCGCCCCAGACATGACCATCTGTCGCGTATTTGACGGAGGAAACGTCTGGTGGGGCTGGGGCTTGGGCACAGGCAAGCGTCGTGCAGAAAACCAACGAGAGCGCTGACAGAAAGGCTTTCATCCGCGCGGAGTGAGCATTGGATTGCCAAGCGCATCACGGGAAATCATGAGCACTGCAGTTCCTTTGTGGTCGTACATGGTGGTTGAGGCCAGTTCAGGCTCCACTTCACTGCGTTGAATGTTGATCCCCGAGACTTTTCGCTCAGCCGGAACGGCATCCAGCCCATCCAACATCAAGACTGTGGCTTCGGCACCATTGTCATGGTAGGTGCGTGCCTGCACGTTGGTGTTGGGGGTGTAGGAGCTGAGGATCATGCTTTCCGAGGCGTCCCCGGTTGCAGGACTCAGCATGAAGAAGCCAAGCACGGCCAAGGCCGCAGTGCCGGCCAACGCAAACCATGGCTGACGCATCCACTGCAGTATGTCTCCCCAGCTGGAACTGGCTTGCTTTGCTCGTGCGTCGTCCTGGGCCATCTGGGCGATGCGGACTTGGATCTGGGTATTGAAGAAATCTTCGTGCGGCACCCGCATTTCGGCGGGCAGGTGGGTGCGGAGACTGCTGCTCAAAGCGCGCATTTGCCGGGCTTCGGTGGCGAGCGCGGGATCTTGCTTGAGGCGTTCCTCAAACGTGGTGCGTTCAGTTTCATTCATTTCCCCATCGATCCAGCGGATGAGGTCATGTTCTTCAGTTGGATGTTTCATAAACGTCGTGGAGTTGTTCCTGAAGTTTCTTGCGTGCGTAAAACAGGCGGGACATCACCGTGCCGAGAGAGCAGGGGATGAGTGCGGCGATTTCTTCATAGGCTAGCCCTTCAACCTCGCGCAGGACGATGACCTGGCGGTGTTCGGGGGAAAGTTTGGCGATGGCTTCCTGAATGCGCTGGCCGAGTTCGGCATTGCGCAGGGCGGCGTCGGGCGCGAGGTCGCCTCGCGGCGTGGCTTCTGCACCGGCGGCGACGCGGTGTTCAGTGCGTTCGTCATCGAACTCACCATCGCCCTGGATCTTCTTCTTCCGCAGCCAGTCATAGCTGACATTGTGGGCGATGCGGTAGAGCCAGGTGTAAAATCCCGCATCATGCTTGAACGAGGGCAGAGCGCGCCATGCCTTGATGAAGGCCTCTTGGGCGAGGTCCCATGCTTCGGTTTCGTTCTGGATGAGGTGATAGGTCATGGCATAGATCCTCCCACGGTAGCGTGTGACGAGAACGTCAAAGGCCCGTGTGTCGCCTGCTTGGCTGCGTTTGACCAAGTCGAGGTCTGAGACTTCGCCAGGGTCAGTCGAGGCTGAGGCAGGCATGGATTTGTGATGGCAGGGGATTGACGGCCTTGACTGGGGAATTATTCAGGTCGCTGCACATTTTGAAGGCAAAAAATGCTGCGAGCGGTGAATCAGGGAATTTTCAAGACCTGTCCGGGGCGGATCAGGTCGTTTTTGAGACCATTGGCGGCCTTGATTTTAGACACGGAAGAACCTTTTTTCCGGACGATGGCGGAAAGCGTGTCGCCCTTGACGACGGTGTATCTCGAGCCCGAAGATTTTTTAGCCGTTGTCTTTGCGGGGGTGGACTTCTTCTTGGTAGAACTGCTGGAAGCCGTGGACTTTTTGGGAGTGGATGGCGTGCTGGATGGCGTCACCTTTTTCGTGCCGCTGAAAGCATAGGGATTGGCAGGGGGCTCCGGCGGGAGTGAGGGAGGGGCAGGTGGGGTCTGATATTTCGGAGTGGACGACGATGCGTAGCCGCTCTGACCCGGATAGGGGTTGTAGTGTCCGTCAGTGCCGTAGTTTGAGGCATAGGGATCGCTGCTAGAGCTGCCGGACGTTTTCATGTTTTCACAGGAAGCCAGGGCAAGGCAGGTGGCGGAGAGCGCGATGAAACGAAGGGCAGTCATGATGAGGTGTGGTTTCAGCCAGCAAACACGCAAGGCGGGAAATCTACGCACTAATGAAATCAGGCGCATCCTTTTCAATGCTTAATTTGCCGCTGTTGGGCCTGCGCTGCGATTTCCTGAGGTTCGCGCAATAGAGGCAGGAGCCGGGGCGTTGTGCCTGATGAGGGGAAATCTTCCGACACAGACCTTGCCAATTCGCCCGCCATTCCCTAGCTTCGCGTCCCACCCCATGAAAATCGGCTTCAATCTCCTTCTCTACTCCGGTCACATCACCGAGGCAAACTACCCCGTCATCGAAAAACTCAAGGCCACCGGCTACGACGGAGTCGAGGTTCCGATCTTTGATGTCAGCAATCCCGCCCATTTCAAAGGCATCGGGCAGGTGCTGAAAGACAACGGCCTCGAATGCACTGCCGTTACCGTGCTGCCGGATGAAGCCCACAATGCCATCAGCCCCGTCGCGGCGAACCGCCAGGGAGCCATCGATCATCTCAAGCGTGTGATCGAATGCGCTCACAACGCCGGCGTGCAGACGCTGGTTGGCCCCTATTACCAGGTGCTCGGCCAGTTTACGGGAGCCTTCCCTTCTGAGGCCGAACTCGCAGGCGCTGCAGAAGTGCACCGTGCTATTGCTCCCGTCGCTGAAGCTGCGGGCGTGAAATGCGCCATCGAAGCACTCAACCGCTTCGAGGCTCATCTGCTCAACACGATGGAACAGGCGGCAGCCTATGTGAAGCGCGTCGATCATCCGAACTTCGGCACGATGTATGACACCTTCCACGCGAACATCGAAGAGAAGAATTCGTTTACGGCAATCGACACCGTGTTTGCCTCCGGCAAGCTCAACCACGTGCACATTTCTGAAAATGATCGCGGCACCCCTGGACGCGGCCACATCAACATCGTCGAGCAGATCAAGCACCTCAAAAAGATCGGTTATGATGGCTGGATGACCATTGAGGCCTTTGGCAGCGCCCTGCCAGATCTCGCTGCCGCCACCCGTGTCTGGCGCGATTTCTTCCCAAGCACTGAACAAGTTTACACCGAAGGCTTCGCGCTGATCAAAAACGCGCTCGCCTGATTTGAAGCCACGTTAACGCAACCCATTCAACCTATGAACACACCGACCCCCACTCCCGCAGCGGCGACCTCTCGCCGCCAGTTTATCGGCGCCACAGCCGCCACCGTCGCCAGCACCGGCCTTACGGTCGCCCAATCCGCGAATGTTGCCGGCAGCGATGAAATCAAAATCGGGCTCATCGGCTGCGGCGGCCGTGGCACCGGCGCTGCCGGCCAGGCGCTCAGCACCAATCAGAAGGGCATCACGCTGCACGCTGTGGGCGACGCCTTCAAAGAAAAGGCGGACGGCGCGCTGAGCAATCTGCGCAACAAAGTTCCTGACAAGGTGAAGGTCGATGACTCCCGCATCTTTGCTGGCACTGACGCTTACCAGAAGGTGATTGATTGCTGCGATCTCGTCATCCTCACCACGCCTCCCGGCTTCCGCCCGTATCACTTCGAAGCCGCTGTGAACGCTGGTAAAAACATCTTCATGGAAAAGCCCGTCGCTGTGGATGCTCCCGGCGTGCGCAAGGTTCTCGAAATGGCCAAGGTTGCCGACGAGAAAAACCTCAAGGTCGTCTGCGGTCTGCAGCGTCGTTACCAGAACTGCTACCGCGAAGCCCTCACCCAGGTCAAGGAGAACGGCGTCATCGGCGACATCGTCTCCGGCCAGGTTTACTGGAATGGTGGTGGCATCTGGTTCCGCGACAAGCGCCCTGACCAGACGGAACTCATGTATCAGCTCAACAACTGGTACTTCTTCACCTGGCTCTGCGGAGACCATATCAATGAGCAGCACATCCACAACATCGACGTGGCCAACTGGTTCCTTGGTGGTCATCCCATCAGCGCCCAGGGCATGGGCGGCCGCCAGCAGCGCGTGGACAAGAAGTTCGCCCAAATCTATGACCACCACTACGTGGAGTACACCTATGAAAACGGTGTCCGCATCAACAGCCAGTGCCGCCATCAGTCCGGTGTGAGCAACGCCGTGCGCGAAGAATTCACCGGCACCAAAGGCAAGATCTACCTGGACAACAGCGGTCGCTGCTACGCCAACAACCACAAGGGCGAAACCATCTGGAAATACCGCCCGGGTGGCAAGGATCCCGCGACGATGGCCAAGGGGAATGCCAAGAAGCTGGATCCAGATCCGTACCAGACCGAGCATGACACCCTGCAGGCCGCTATTCGTGAGAACAAGCCCATCAACAATGCCTACTACGGTGCTGAATCCACGATGACCGCGCTCATGGGCCGCATGGCCACCTACTCCGGCAAGGATCTGAAGTGGGACGAAGTGCTCAACAGCAAAGTGCAGCACATGCCCAACATCATCACCCCTGAGTCCGAGGCCCCGGTCAATCCCGATGCTGAAGGCTGGTATCCTGTCGCCATGCCCGGATGGGCTGCGAAGGACTACGCCGAACACGGCCGTCAGAACGTGGAGATCGTGTAATCCTGCAAACTTGGAACACTCAGCCCCGGCCGCAGCGATGCAGCCGGGGCTTTTTTGTGACGCGCAGAATGAGGAATCAATGTTCGTCCGGATTTCATTCGTCATTCAAAAGCCTTGCCAATCGTGCGTTTCCTTCGCTACAACCAACACCGCTATGAACACCAACCGCCGCACCTTCCTGACCAGCTTCGCTGTTTCCGCCGCCACCACGACTTTGCTGTCACGCGATTGGTCCGGGCAGACGCCGGAGCGCTATCCTGATCCCGATGTCATCGTGCTCGATCCCGAGTTTGGAAAACTCATTCAGGGGAACTCGCCCATCCGCCGCCTTCATACCGGCATGCTCTGGGCTGAAGGTCCGGCGTGGAACGGCAGCGGCAATTACCTCGTATGGAGTGACATCCCGAACAACGCGCAGATGCGCTACCTGCCCGAAGACGGCCACGTCTCCGTGATGCGTAACAACGCGAACAACAGCAACGGCAACACCTTTGATCTGCAAGGCCGCCAGATCTCCTTTGAGCACGCCACGCGACGGGTCGTCCGCTACGAACTCGACGGCAAAATCACGGTGCTGGCCGACAAGTTTGAGGGCAAACCGCTCAATGCGCCGAATGATGGGGCGGTGCATGCCGACGGCTCCGTGTGGTTCACTGATCCCGGCTACGGCAGCATGATGGATTACGAAGGCAACAAGGGGGAATTGTTCCTCAAGGAGTCCGTCTATCGCATCGATCCCAGTGGCGAGATCACCAAGGTTACGGAGGATCTGGAGAAGCCGAATGGGCTCTGTTTTTCGCCGGACTACCAGAAGGTCTATATCGTCGATAGTGGCTCGCCGAAAAACATCCGCGTCTATGATGTGGACGGCGCGAAGGTGAAGAACGGCAAGGTGTTCGCGACCAACAAAGGCATGCTGACTGACAAGGCTGCCAAAGGAAACTCTGACGGAGTCCGCTGCGACATTGAGGGCAATGTCTGGGCCAGCGCAGGCTGGATTGGCGACGGCTACGATGGCGTCCACGTTTTCAATTCCGCAGGGAAAATGCTCGGCTACATCAAGCTCCCCGAAACCGCCAGCAATCTGTGCTTTGGCGGCCCCAAGCGGAACCGCCTCTTCATCACTGCTTCGCAGAGCCTCTATTCGCTCTACGTGAATACACGTGGGGCGCATCATTGCTGATGCAGGCATCCCTTTGCCAAGGTGCCGGAGTCTCCTGACTCCGGGCAGCCAAACCGGGGTCAGAGACCCCGGCACCTTGATCTTTCCTGCGGCCCACGCTAAACGAGGGCATGGATGAATCCTACACGCAGCGCTTCGGCGGCATCGGGCGGCTTTACGGAGCTGCGGCCCTGCCACGGCTTGCCAGCGCACATGTCGCCATCGTGGGTGTTGGCGGGGTGGGTTCCTGGGTTGTGGAGGCGCTGGTGCGCAGCGGCATTGGTGAACTTACGTTGATCGATATGGACGACGTCTGCATCACCAACACGAACCGTCAGCTTCCTGCTCTGGCTCATACCATCGGTGTGTCGAAAGTCGATGTGCTGGCCGCGCGCGTGGCTGAGATCAATCCCGCCTGCCGCGTGAACCGTGTCATCGAGTTCCTCACGGAATCGAATGTGGACCGGCTGCTTGCGCCGAACTTTGATTTCGTGGTCGATGCTGTCGATCGTACTTCGATCAAGGCGGTCATCATCGCCCGCTGCCACGCACGCGGTTTGCCGGTCATCACTTCTGGATCTGCTGGGGGGCGGCTCGATCCCACGGACATCAAAATCGCCGATCTCGGTCACGCTGGCGCTGATCCGCTGCTCCGAGGCGTGCGCCAGAGCTTGCGCCGAGATTATGGTTTCGCCAAAAGCGAGCAAGGTCGCCCTGTGACCATGGACATCCCCTGCGTGTTTTCGATGGAGAAGCCGGTGTTTCCGTGGGCGGATGGTTCCTGCTCTCTCGAACCCGAAACCGGTGCTGAAACGGGCCTGCGCCTCGACTGCGCCGCCGGTTTTGGTGCTGCGACGTTCGTCACCGGCACCTTTGGCTTTGTGCTCGCGGCGGAGGTGGTGAGAAGGCTGACGAAAGTGGGTTGAATTAGGGTGCCAGGAAGGCGTCCACGTCGAGTTCGCCAGCCATTTGGTTCAACTTTCGCAATGGAACTCTGGGTGCAAAGACACCTTGGTGAGGACGAATACGAAATGGCGCGGAAACCGGAGGCGGATGCGGCGAATGACCAAGCGCAGTTCGCAGCAAGTAGGACGCCATTTCGGCCATAGGCTGCCCTGTCTGCTGCGCTGCGGTGCGGAGCAGCCCGGCAAGATCGTCATCAAGCGTCAGTGTGATAGGCATGGCGGAAGAAATTGACGCAAAGATCGGCTGCCAGCAACGCTACTTCACCACCGGTTTTCCCGCTGCTTCCCAGCCGCCAAAGCCTTCATCCAGGTGGATGAGGTTCGTGAAGCCGAGTTTTTCAAAAACTGGGAGGGCGCGTGTACTGCGACCACCGGCCTGGCAGTGAACGAGGGTGGGCTGGGTCTTGTCGAGTTTGGCGAGCTGGGCTTCGAAGTCTTTGGACATAATGTCGATGTTCTTCGCGCCTTGGATGTGACCGTCTTTGAATTCGTCTGGCGTACGCACATCAATGACGGCCACTTTGCCGTTGGCAATGATCTTGGCGGCTTCGTCGGCTTTGACGTGTTTGGCGGGGTCTGAGGCGAGCATAAGAGCTGGAAGGAGAAGCAGGAGGGTGGTGAGGAGGAGGTGTTTCATGGGATTGGGGGCAAGTTTTAAGTGGAGGCAGAACAGTGGACTTCGACGGACATGTGGCTGAGGCGTTGATAAAGTTTTCTCAGGGTGAGCAGGGGCCACCAACGGTAGAGATAGATTTCGAGCGGCTTCCACATAGCCACCCAGCCGATGATGGTGAGACCTTCGCGCGCGACGGTCTGCCAGTTGGCGGTGGAAGGGATGAGAAGGGTGGCGGTGAACTGGCAGGCACCGAGGAAAAGGAGGCCGATAAGAAGGGATGCACGCCCTTCGCGCATGAGCTGCTTGAAATCGCGCAGCGTTATCGCTGCGCGATACTCGAAGTAATGCGCGATGGAATCGGCGACGAGCTGCCGTGCATCGGCGACATCGGCAGGATGTTGCGCCAGATGCACGACGAGCTTCAAGTCATGTTTGCGCGGGTGTTCCTGCGCCCAGCTGACGATGAATTCTTCAGCATCGTGATCCAAATCACGCTCATGGAACGGCGAGGGGTCCAGAGAGTTGAACAACTGGTTCAACTCCGTCAGATTGACCTCGATGAGTTCGGTCATGAGCGTGATGCTGCGAAGACGCTCACGCCTTTGCAGCAGCGTAGCCTTTGGCGACTTCCGCCCAGTTTACGACATTCCACCAGGCGGCGATGTAGTCGGGGCGCTTGTTTTGATACTTGAGGTAGTAGGCGTGCTCCCAGACATCCAGGCCGAGGATCGGGGTGCCAAGATCAGCGGCATCGACGATGCCTTTCATGAGCGGGTTGTCCTGGTTTGGCGTGGAGGTGACCTTGAGCTTGCCGTCCTTGGTGACGATGAGCCAGGCCCAGCCGGAGCCGAAGCGCTTGGTGCCGGCTTCGCCGAAGAGCTTTTTGAAGTCGTCGATGCTGGTGAAGGTGCTCTGAATCGCTTCACCGAGTTTGCCTTCAGGCCCGGTCGGGCCGCTGCCAGCCGGGGCCATCCATTTCCAGAACCAGGTGTGGTTCACGTGGCCGCCGCCGTTGTTGCGGATGGCGCTCTGGGAGGCTTCGGGGAGAGATTTGATGTCGGAGACCAGTTCGATGGCGTCCGTCTTGCTGATGTTTGCGGCCTTGAGTGCATCGCCGAGCTTGGTGATGTAGGCGGTGTGGTGCTTGCCGAAGTGGATGTTCATCGTCAGGGCGTCGATGTGGGGTTCCAGGGCTTCGGGGGCGTAGGGCAGGGGAGTCTGGGTGAGATCCAGCGCATAGCTGCTGGCGGGGACAATGAGCGAGCCCGCGAGGGTGGCGGTGCTGGTGGTGAGGAAGTGGCGGCGATTCATGGTGTTGGGGTGTTGTGAGAGGTTAGAATACGAATTCCGAGGGGGCGATGTCACGGCGAAAGTGCCGCGTGCAATCTTTTGTCGCCGTGTTAGCTTTGAAATCGCCATGGCCGCAGTCACCCATCCCCCTGAATGGACCACTCCGCAGTCCTCTTTTCGTTCTCGCGACGACTGGAGTCTGAAATGGTGGATGATGTTCGCGCTGATTCTCTCCGTGGTGTTTCACATGATGCTTGTGGTCGGCTTTGACACACTGGGCATTTCGAATGTGACGCCGACCAAGCCGCGCGATGTGCCGGAGCGCGTGCGCATCAGCGAGCAGGTGCTGAAAGACCAGCAGGCCATCCAGGAGATACCGGAAATCATCGCTCCCGGCAACGTGCCTGACATGAAGGCCTTTGAGCCGAAGCTGGATGATTTCGACAAGCTGCAGGAACTCCCAAAGAATCAGGAGATCGACCTCACGCCGAATGTGAAGGAGATCACCAATTTCATCCGCGCCAACGATCCCGGTGACGGTGCGCCCGGCATGCCCAAAGGCAGTGATATGGCGAAGTTGCTCGCGCCAGCAACCATGGATGGGCCGGACATCGCCGCAGAGATGGCCAGCGTGCGCAGGGATGTTTTGTCCAAACCCATTTCAGAAAAACAAATGCTGCTGGATGCCGGAGCCGTGGACCCCGGTGAGGGTGGCAAGATGGACAGCGGCCTGCTTGACGCTGTGAAAAGCCAGAGCACTACGGCCGCCTCTGGCGCGCGCGTGAAGGGCTTCAGCAATCTCGATGATCTGCTGGGCGGCGGCGGCAAGATGGGCGGCAGCACGGCCCCCATTCTGATGCCCACCGATCTGCTGTTTGAGTATGGCAGTGATCAGCTGGCCGAAGCGGCGCGCCTCAGCCTGATGAAGCTGGGTTTCCTCATTCAAAAAAACCCGGACTCGCTCTTTATCATCGAAGGCCACACCGACAGCTTCGGAGGCGATGACTACAATCTCGAACTCAGCATCCGGCGTGCGAGTGCGGTGGTGAGCTGGCTGCGCGAATCGCTTGGCCTGGGGACCGACCGCATTCAGGCCGTGGGCATGGGCAAGTCCAAACCGATCGTCAGTATCGCTGGCACGCCGGAGCAGCAGGGCATGAACCGCCGCGTGGAAATCAAGGTGCGGCCGAAAAAGTAACCCGTTTCACGTCAACCTCGCAGACGCATGTCGGTAAAGTCCGTTTTCCTGCAGTTAACGAAACTATGGCTGCGAGGCGGCCGCTGGGTGATGATGATCGTGTGTTTGATCTTCTTTGCCTGGTGCTACATGCGGGCTTTTCAGCGGCAGGGGATCAGTCGTTCGAGCCCCCTTCCAGAGCACGAGCGGATGTATCTGAATGCCGCGATCGAAACGCGGCCGGATCTGACACCGGATTTTTCCAAAAGCGTTTCGCAGCCGCTGAACGACTGGCTGCCCCACCGTACGGATGGCGTGGTGCGCCCGCTCTGGCCTTGGTTGGCCGCATGGACTGTTGGGGAGAAGCAGGCCATGTCATCCGGTGACTTGAGTGTGGAGGACCAGCATGTGCTGCGATTCAGCAAGCTCTGGCTCATGGGGCTGAGTCTGGGCTTTTTAATGATGCTCGGACTGGCGGCGGCACGTGCGTTTTCAGTTCCTGCGGCGTTGCTCACGATTTTGACCATTGGCTTTGGTGTGCTGCTGCCTTCCACTGCTGAGTTCTCACCGGATGTGCTGTTTCAGCTGCTGTTTCTGCTCACCTGGGTGTGCTGCGTTGCGGCGTTGAAACGGAATTCCCTATGGCTCTATGGCTTGATCGGTCTGCTCTCAGCGCTGGCAAATCTGACGCTGCCGACCGCCACCACGCTGGTGCTGGTTTTCATCGCCGTGAGCACGCTGCGCTGGCTGTGGGGATGGATCCTGGCTCATTGGCCGCATGCAGGCGGCACCTCGCTCTGGGTGTGGCGCAATCACTGGCTGGGCATGGTTCTGCTGGTGGCGTGTCATCTGATCACCGTGGGGCCCATGCTGGCGTACTCGAAGGAGAAACTGGGCGATGCCGCGCCCTTTCACTGGCGCTGGTTCGAGAATGAGCCTGCCATGCAGCAATGGACGGCGGTCCATCGGACGCGCGAAGCTTTGCAAGCCGTGCCGGCGGATGAACTGCCAAGCTATAAGAACTACCTCGCAACCCATGCGCCCCATGCGAGGCAGGAGCGCTTTTGGCAGGGCGGGCTGAAAATGATGGATGAGGTGCTGCAGTTTCCCTGGAGTTTTGATTCGCTGCCGCATGAACGCGGGGTGTTTGTGATCGTTTTGGCCAGTGTTTTGTGCCTGCTGCTGTTGATCATCGCGTTCGTGGCGCCACGTGCGGCGCATGCCGGGCAGGCGTTGCATCCTGAAACGGCCCCGCTGGCCTTGTTCAGCATTTTGGCCTTTGTGGCCTGCACGCTTGATTTCGGCTGGGACATGCCGGTTCTTACCTGGGGGAACCGTCATCTGGCCTTGTATCCGCCGCTGGTGCTCAGCTTGCTCTGGGCCAGCGAATCGCTGGTGCATCGGGCACGCCGCCGGAAAATGCGCCTGCCGGTCTTCGTGATCTATGAGACGGTATTGTGGGCGCTCTGCATTCTAGTCTTCTGGCGTGTGATCGCGGTCTTGCAGCCGGTCTCTTTCGCGGCATGAATGCGCGCCCCTATTCATGGCCGCCCCCAAACATCGTTTCATCCTCTGCTTCGACTTCGATGGCACTCTCATCCATCCGGAGAGCGATCCCGTGTTTCATCCAGGGCTCGGGCAGATGATTCAACTGCTGCGCGAACAGGGCGCGGCGTGGGTGATCAATACGGGCCGCGGTTTGAGCCAGACGACTGAAGGGCTCGCGCAGCATGGCATCTACATGGAGCCGGATTTCATCATCGCACAGGAGAGCGACATTTATAAACCGGGCTTCTTCAGCCGCTGGACCGACTACGGCTCCTGGAACAGGCTGGCGCGGCGTGCGCAGGAGCGATTCGCCAAAGACCACCAGCCGTCACTGCAGGCCATCCGCCAGATGGTAGAGACGCAGACAAATGCCTCGTTCATCAGCGGAGGCGAAGGAGAAATGGGCATTATAGGCACCACCGACCTCGAAATGGACGGCATCTGCGCTTACATTGATGCGCTTGCGCAGCAGTTCCCGGACATCGGCTATCATCGCAATGGCATCTACCTGCGGTTTTCGCACAGCGGTTACAGCAAAGGCACCGCACTCAGCGAACTCGCGCGCCTGCTCGGACTGGATGCTTCGGTGTGCTTTGCCGCCGGGGATAATTTCAATGATCTCAGCATGCTGGACCCACGCCATGCGCGCATGATCGCCTGCCCGGGGAATGCGGTGGAGCCGGTGAAACAGATCGTGCATGCACGTGGTGGATTCATCGCCTCACGCTTCGCCAGTGAGGGCATGATGGAGGCGCTGACGCATTTTTTTGGCAATTCTCAGGCTCCAGCGCCCTTATTTTAACAATTCCATAGCTTTCGAGGGAAGTTTTCCCTTGCCGAACAGGGGGAGGTGTGGAAATCTCTGCGCCCCTCGTCCCAGACGGCGGGACAACACTTACATTTCAGGTTATGGCATACGCAATCATCAAAACAGGCGGCAAGCAGTACAAAGTCTCCGTGGGCGACAAGTTCGACGTGGAGAAGCTCGAAGCTGCTGAAGGCGACATCGCGACCTTCGACCAAGTTCTCGCCGCAGGCGAAGGCAGCACCATCACCGTGGGCGCTCCTACCGTGGCAGGCGCCAGCGTCTCCGCCAAGGTGATCAAGCAGCACAAGGCTGACAAGGCCACCACCTTCAAGTTCCGCAAGCGCAAGGGCTTCCACAAGACCCGTGGTCACCGCCAGCCGCTCACCCTCGTGCAGATCACTGCCATCAACGCTTAATTTTTTAACTCTCTCTTCTTATGGCCCATAAAAAAGGACAAGGTTCCGTCAAAAACGGTCGCGACAGCCAGAGCAAGCGTCTTGGCGTCAAGAAATTCGGCGGCGAAGCTGTCATCGGTGGCAACATCATCCTCCGCCAGCGTGGTACGAAGTGGGTTCCAGGCCGCAACGTCGGTCTTGGCCGCGATCACACCATCTTCGCTCTCGTGGCTGGCCGCGTTCTCTTCGACAAGGATGGCCGTCGTGTGAACGTCGAGCCTGAAGCTGCCGAGCCTGCTGCTGCCCTTGTGGCATAAGCGATCGAACAGTTATTTTTAATCAGGGCGCGGATCACCTCCGCGCCCTTTTTTTCGCCCAAATTTCACCGCCACACTCTATTTCCTACTTTACACATGGGGAATAAGGTGAATACTCCGACTCCGCATGAATCCCGACCAAATCCAAGCCCTCAATGATGCCGCTCGTGGCCAGTCGCCTCAGGAGATCATTAAAACCGCTCTCGCTCATGCCGACGGTGGGGCCATCGTCACCACGAATTTTCGTCCGTATGAGGCCGTCATCCTGCATCTCGCCACTGAGCAGAGTCAGGACATCCCCATCCTGTGGGTCGATCACGGGACCAATCTCCCTGAAACCTACATCTTCGCCGAGAAGAGCCGCACGAAGCTGAGCCTCAACCTCCAGGCCTACCTGCCTAAAATGACCGCCGCTCACTGGCTGGCGCTCAATGGTGGCCAGATTCCGATGCCCGATGAAGTCGAGCGCGTGGAATCCTTCAGCCGCATCATGAAACTGGAGCCCTTTGAGCGCGGCATGCGCGAGCTGGCCCCGAAAGTGTGGATCACCGCACTGCGCAAGGAGCAGAACCCCCAGCGTGCCGCCACGCTGCAGCCCTTCATGTGGGATGCCAAGTTCAACTGTCTCAAGGTGAACCCCATCCTCGAATGGACCCCGGTTGAGATGGACGCCTATCTGGGCGAGCACAATCTCCCGAACGAGCGCACCTACTACGATCCTGCCAAGGGCGACGAAAAGCACGAATGCGGCCTGCACGCCAAGCTCGTCACCGACAAAGCGTAAGCGTTCATGGAATTCCTGACTCAAGAATTTGCGCTTTATGTGCTGGCCGGCTTCGTCGCTCAAATGATCGATGGAGCACTCGGCATGGCTTACGGAGTCAGCGCCTCGTCGTTGCTGTCCATCTTGGGCGTGTCGCCGCAGGTGGTCAGTGCCACGGTGCATGCGGCGGAATGCTTCACCACGGGTGCCTCGGGCCTCTCTCACCATGCGTTTGGCAATGTGGACCGCACGTTGTTTCGCCGGCTGCTCATTCCTGCCGTGATCGGTGCGGTCGTGGGTGCCTATGTGCTCACCTCCATCGACGGCAAGGTGCTGAAGCCTTACATCTCCGTCTATCTTGTGGTCATGGGCCTGGTGATCATCGGCAAGGCCTTCACGCGCATCCCGCCGCGTAAAGTCACCACACACCTCGCCCCGCTGGGATTCTTTGGCGCGCTGGTCGATGCGATGTGCGGCGGCGGCTGGGGCCCCATCGTGGCTTCCAATCTCATCATCCGTGGCAACGACACACGCGTCACGGTTGGCAGTGTGAATGCCGTGGAGTTCTTCGTCACGCTCGCCGCTTCCATCACCTTTTTCCTGACCATCGGCCTCACGCACTGGAACATCATCCTTGCACTTGCCATTGGCGGTGTCATCGCTGCGCCCTTCGCTGCGTGGGCCGCGAAGCACATCCCGCACAAGCCTTTCATGGTGCTTGTCGGCGTGCTGATCGTCGTCATCAATTCCCTCCGTATTTTCAAGATTCTTTAATTCCCCGTCTCTGTCACATGTCCGCGATCACTCATCTCCAATTCCTCGAATCCGAGGCCATCTACATCCTGCGCGAAACGGCGGCGCAGTTCCAAAAGCCAGCGCTGCTTTTTTCCGGCGGCAAAGACTCCATCGTCATGGCCTGGCTGGCACGCAAAGCCTTCTATCCTTCGCGGCTGCCTTTCCCGCTGCTGCATGTGGACACCGGCCATAACTTCCCCGAAGCCATTGAATACCGCGACTGGTTCGTGCAGGAGATCGGTGCCACACTGACTGTCGGTCTCGTACAGAAGTCCATCGACGACGGTCGTGTGCAGGAAGAGCAGGGCTACAACGCCAGCCGCAACAAGCTGCAGACCGTCACCTTGCTTGATACCATCGAAGAAAATCAGTACGACGCCTGCCTCGGTGGTGGTCGCCGCGATGAAGAAAAAGCCCGCGCCAAAGAGCG
>DLGZ01000020.1:16105-19439 GCA_002482965.1 Verrucomicrobiaceae bacterium UBA7681
CTGAGCAACTGGACCGAGATGGACATCTGGCAGTACATCCGCCAGGAAAACATTCCCCTGCCAAGCCTCTACTTCAGCCACCAGCGCAAGATCATTGAGCGTCACGGCCAGCTCCTCGACGCCACCACGGGTATCATCCCGCTGCACGATGAAGAAAAGCCGAAGGTGAAGGAAATGACCATCCGCTTCCGCACCGTGGGAGACGTCACCTGCACCGGCGCTGTGGAATCCACCGCGAGCACGATTGATGAAATCGTTGCCGAAGTCGCCGCTGCACGTCAGACCGAGCGTGGCACGCGTGCGGATGACAAGCGTTCTGAAAACGCCATGGAAGACCGCAAGAAGGAAGGGTACTTTTGATGCAAGCCCTGGCCGAAGCACTCTCATACTCCGTGGCTTTTCTCGCTTCCGTCGGCCGGAATGACGAGGACGATGCGGATGACGACTGCGATGCACTTGAAGCCATCACCGCCATCGTGCGTCAGGCCACACCTCCTGAACTGGCAGCCATTCGTGCTGCCTCAGAGTCTGCCATTTCAACTCTTCTCAAGTCCTCTCCAACCAACGACGCGCTTATTCAAGGTTACCGCGATTGCATCGAAAACTTCTGCAACCAGACCGAATAGACCCTTTCACTCAGCTTTTTATCATGGACGTTCTCGTTAACCCTACTGAATCCTCTCTTCTTCGCTTCACCACTGCTGGCAGTGTGGACGATGGCAAAAGCACGCTCATTGGGCGCTTGCTGTATGATTCGAAGTCGATCTTCGAAGACCAGCTTCTCGCTGTCGAAGAATCCTCCAAGCGTCGTGGCGATGCGCATGTGAATCTGGCACTTCTCACCGATGGTCTGCGTGCCGAGCGCGAGCAGGGCATCACGATTGATGTGGCCTATCGCTACTTCGCCACGCCAAAGCGCAAGTTCATCATCGCCGATACGCCGGGACACATTCAGTACACGCGCAACATGGTCACCGGTGCCTCCACCGCGGATCTCGCGATCATTCTGATCGACGCACGTCTGGGTGTCATCGAGCAGACGATGCGCCACACCTATCTCGCGAGCTTGCTGCGCATTGGCCACATCGTGCTGGCGGTGAACAAGATGGACCTCGTGGACTTTGACGAGGCTGTTTATAACAAGATCGTCGCCGACTTCCAGGCATTCGCCAAAGGCCTCGATCAACTGCCGCAGGTCACGCCGATCCCGATGAGCGCGCTCAATGGTGACAACGTGGTCGATAGATCCGAGCACACCCCGTGGTACACCGGCCCTTCGCTCTTGCAGCATCTTGAGACCGTCCAGGTGCACAGTGAAACCGCTGCGGATGAAGCGCGCTTCGCCGTGCAGTGGGTCATTCGCCCGATCTCCGACCGTGAAGATGCAAAGCTCGGCAATTTGCATGACTACCGTGGCTTCGCAGGCCGCATGGCCAGCGGCACCTTCCGTGTGGGCGATGACGTGCTCGTGTATCCGTCCGAGATGAAGTCGAAGATCACCGGCATTCATACCTTTGCAGGCCCGCAGCAAGAGGCGATACCGCAGCTCAGCTACAGCATCACCGTGGCCGATGAGATCGACACCAGCCGTGGCGGCATGATCGTGAAGGCCAACGAGCCGACGCAGACCAGCCAGGAGTTCGACGCCATGATCTGCTGGTTCGCGGACAAGAAGACGCTCAAGCCGAACAGCCGCTTCCATCTGCGCCACACCACCAATGACGTGCGTGCCATCGTCACGGATGTGCTCTACAAGGTGAACATCAGCACGCTGGAAAAAACCACCGCGAGCAAGGAGTTCTCTCTGAACGACATCGGCTGCATTCGCCTCCGCTGTGCGACCCCGATTTTCTTTGACCCGTATGGCAAGAACCGCACCACGGGCAGCTTCGTCCTCGTTGATGAACAGACGAACAACACCGTTGCCGCTGGCATGATCACCCACTCGCTCGTGGATGCCGATGACGAAGGTTCGGAAGTGGTGATCTGATGTCTGAGGCGAATGGCACACAATGGGTGTCGTTCGTTTTCAGTCTGCCTGCAGCGTGGGTCTGGCATTCACGCGAGCGCGACAGCGTTTTGGAGTGCGGTCGCGAAGATGCACGGCGCAAGCCTGCATCGAAGCTACCGCTTTCGCGGGGTGAAGGGTTGGCTGTGAACTCAGCCTGCCCTCCGGCTTACCAAAGCGGCGGCGCACGAATGGCTTGCCGCACGCACTCCAAGACGCTGTCGCGTGGCTCTGTTGCCCCATGGGCGGCTGACCTCGTTGCTGGAAAAGCAAGATTCCAGTCAGGCTCTGACCGATGAGGAAAGGCGCGAAGCCGAAGGCTTGGTGGATCTGGCGGACACGCTGCCGTATCTCGGCCTCAAGGCCAAGGTGGCTGCCTGATCTTCCCGAACTCCTGGACCTACAATGCTTGGATCATCTTTCCGTCCTTCGTGCGGCAGGGCACGTGGAGGTGATTGAGCCAGACGGGGATGAAGAAGTTGATCAGGAGCTTCCGCGCCTCGGCGAGATCGTCGAAGGTGGCTTCCGCCCAGGGGAAACCGCGTTCCTGATAGTAGAACTCCCACTCGCCGCGCCGTTTGGAAATGAAGTAGCAGCCATCGCTGCTGTCCACCTGGGTGCTCACGGAAGGCAGGTTCTCGGGCTGCAAACCCTGCGCGGCGAGGCTGGCCTCGATGTCTGCACGTGTCAGCGTGAAGACCCTATTCACCGCCTCCTGGCAGCGCTCCGTGTTGCCCTCTTCATTCGTGTCCCGCCACTCCGGCGGCAGCCCCAGATGCGCCAGCGACCACGTCGCCACATCCTCCTGGGATTGCAGCACCTTCATCTGCTCGGCGATGGTCAGCGGTTCAGTCGTCTTCATGCACCAAGGTTCCCGGAAACCGTCAGGAATCAAGCCAGTGGGATCGATGGCCCGGTCAGCCCGCCTGTTTACCGGTGACCAAGCAGCACCTTATAATTATGTGTCCTGTAAACCCAGGGCTCCAAAAGCGGCTCTCCCTCTCCTCGCCCCTGACATACGACGACAACAATATTTCTCTTCGGGGAGAGGGCCGGGGTGAGGGGGCGACGGGCACCCTTCGCCTGCATTGGATACCCCCTCACCCTTACCTTTGACTTCGTCTATCTCCGCTTCGCTACGGTTCCCCAAAGGACGTCTTGGGTGTTGCCCTATCATCGATGGGGAGAGGGGATTCGCTTTCATGCCAGCGCAAAGTTATGAGCCGAGAAGGCTATAATATATTTTAAAATGCTCTAATGGAGATGGAGCACCCAAAATCCCCGCGCAATCACCCGAGGGTATGCCTGCTCTTGGTGCAATGCGGA
>DLGZ01000020.1:19545-19760 GCA_002482965.1 Verrucomicrobiaceae bacterium UBA7681
GGCGCTGGCCGGTGAATCACCTTCTGCGAAGGCAGCCAGCCTTGATCCCGCCACTTGCGCAGCCCCGCCCGCCAGTCCTTGATCGGGTTTTGGCCGTTCATCCATCCGTTCGCCTCCCAGTGGTTAAACATCGAGGCGCCATCGCTGGCCGGCAGTCCGCTCTGCACCGCGTAGGCCTCCAGCTCCGCCTGGGTTCCACGGCCGGCATGGGGCTC
>DLGZ01000020.1:19784-19986 GCA_002482965.1 Verrucomicrobiaceae bacterium UBA7681
CGGGAAACTCCAGGCCTTTGAGGCTGATGCGCGGGTCCGCTTTGTTCAGCCAGTTCAGCAGCCTCGCACGGCTGAGCCGCTTTTGTTTCAGCTCGCACCAAGCGGTGCATTTCCCCAGTTCCGCCGGGATGTCGATGGCTTGATACGCCGGGTTCGCAGCGAGGTGCGCGAGCCACATCGCGTCATCCACCGGCAGTCCACG
>DLGZ01000021.1:0-42231 GCA_002482965.1 Verrucomicrobiaceae bacterium UBA7681
ACACACCACTGAGATCCAGACCACGAGCTACGCCATCCTTTACCGGCACAACACCGGTCAACAGGAGAGCGGCATAGCTCTTCATCACCTGGTCAAACTCAAAAACCCCAAGGTCGTCATCACCACGATGCCGCCCATGACCAGACATCAGGAAAACCGGCTCTTCCGTCAAATGGAAGCCTACGTCCATGGACTCCAGCAAAAGGAATTCATCCCTTCGCCTGGGATGCATTGTTCATCCTGTGAGTTCTTCAACGAGTGCCGCCGGTGGTCCTAAACCTGTAAAGGGGGTGAATCTCTTCATCGAGGTTTACCCCCTTTATTCACCCCCAACACATATGAAACACCTCATCATCCTCATTTGTCTCCTGATGCCTTTAACCACGGTTAAAGCCGTCTGGCCTTTCACCAGTGCTCCTGATCCTCTCATTGAAGCCAAAGAGAAGATCACCGCCCTGGAAACTCAATTAACCGCTCAGTCCATCACCCTCAATCGCTGGCAGATCGCCACTGGTTCCCTGGCTGTTGGCTGTGCCTTCCTCCTCATCATCGGCGCCGCCCTCGGCTCCAAAACCCGCCATCATTATGAATCAACAACACGAAGACTGGGACGAACACCCACAACACCTCTCAACGGCCGCAAACCCACAATCCTGGACAAAACAGGCCAAGGCAACTCTGATGAAGCATTGGCGGCCTGAGCCGCTGCCTTCACCGGTGGTCGATCAGGAACTCTCACACCTTACCGGTATCGAAAGAGCCGCTGAAGTGCTGAGATTCATGGTCAGCAGGCTGGAATACGCGCTGTCTCCGATGGGTGCCCTCCGCGAGTTCGCCAAGATGAATATCCGGCTCTGCATCTCCATCGCCATTCCGGTGATGATGGTGGCTCCGCTGGTCACCATGGCCATCACCCAGTGCAAGGCCTGGGTCGCACTTCTCACAGAGACGTTTAGCAGCTTCGTGCTGTTTCCGCTCTCCGTGGTCCTCAGCATCCTCTTGGTCTGCGGTCTCATCTACATCGGTCGCAGTCTCCTTGAGATGCGAATGCGAACCCAGCGCCGTGATCCTTACGGTTACTAGCCCAATCCCCAACGACAAAACCCAGGAGCCGGATGATCCCAAAGCGGGGTTGTCCGGCTCCTTTCATTTCAACCTCCAACGAAAGGATTTCTCACATGGAAAGCACCACGCTCTATTACCGCGAGGGCTCATCCGACAAGGTTTACCAAGCCAGCATCCGTCCACAAGGCGAAGGCTTCATGGTTCATTTTGCGTATGGCCGTCGTGGTTCCACCCTCAGCACTGGCACCAAAACTCAAAGCCCTGTCACTCACAACGAAGCCAAACGGATCTACGACAGGCTGATCCACGAAAAGACCGCCAAAGGCTACCTCACTGGTGATGATGCCGGACAGATCCAGCATCCCACGTCACCGTCAAAGCACACCGGCATTCAGTGTCAGTTGCTCAATCCCATCACTGACGACCAGCTTGAACAATTTCTGTTTCATCCGGATTATTGGATGCAGGAGAAGTTCGATGGACGTCGGCTCCTCATCAAAAAGGAAAGCGGCATCATCACAGGCATCAACCGTCTGGGCTATCCCACGGCGGTTCCTGAGACCATCGCCCAAAGCGCTACCAACTATCCACGCGACTTCATCCTCGACGGTGAAGCTGTTGGAGATCAGTTCCACGCATTCGACCTCCTCGCCATCGGACCAGAAGACCTGCGCCCCATGGCATATTCGGTTCGGTATTTCAGGCTGCGGGACATGCTCAAAGCGTTCGACCATCCCAATATCCACGAGGTGCCTTCCCAACTGGCTCCTGGATTGACGAACTGGTTCACCCAGCTCAGGACCGAAGGCAGGGAAGGGGTGGTGTTCAAGAACAAGCATGCACCCTACACCCCCGGCCGACCCAATGCCGGAGGCTCCCATCTCAAATACAAGTTCGTGGAAACTGCATCGTTCATCGTCGCCAAGGTGAACGACAAGCGCAGTGTTTCCTTGATCCTGTTTGAGAATGGGAAAGTCCGTCCTGCCGGCAATGTGACCATCCCAGCAAACCACAACATTCCCAATCCTGGTGATGTTGTGAAATGCCGCTACCTCTACGCCTTCAAGGAATCAGGCTCTATCTACCAGCCTGTTTACCTTGGGGAGCGTGAAGACATCCGACACACGGAATGCACCACCGATCAGCTCAAATACAAAGCTGAACCGGAGCCTGTGTAAAAGTTTTCACAAGCTCTCACCCTCACCCATCAAGCCCATGTGTCCTTAACCGGCGCATGGGCTTTTTGCGTTCAACCACAACACCTAAACACCCATGAACCCCATCGCCCTACCAATTGCGGAACTCAAATCCGCTCTCTCAGGCATCAGCAAGGTCCTCAACCATAAGGCCAACTTGCCCGCTCTGCTCTGTGTCAAAGTTGAAAGAACCGCAGACGGCTGGATCGCCCTCACGGGATCTGATCTTGACCGTTTTGTCACCCTGCGTCTCGAACATCCAGCCGAAGGCCCTCCTGTCGCTGCGCTCATCCCGTATGACCAGCTCCTGCAGCTCTCCAAGAACTGCAGCAAAGACGAACGCCTTCTCATTGAAACCACCCCTCAAGGCCCAATCATCCGGTTCGCCCTGGCTGACAACCTCGGCGCATCCAAGGTCAAACTGGTCCCTATGGAACTGTTTCCTCAGACACCACGGATCAAAACCGAAGCCGTGGTCCTGTCTCCTGCAGTCCGAGAGTCACTCCATCAGGCTCTCGACTGCGCCAGCTCCGACGAAACCCGCTACATCCTCAATGGCGCCTTCATCGACGCCAGCAACCCCAAGGCGTTCAATGTGGTAGGAACGGACGGAAGGCATCTCTACAGTGCCAATTCGTTCACTCTGCCGCTCAAGCTCTCGGTCATCATTCCCTCCCACAAGTTCCTCGGCTGGAAGGAATTCAACAGTGACGGTGAATGGCAAATGAGAGCGGATAGCGAACACATCCAGCTCTCATCAAGACGCTGGAGATTCATCAATCGTCAGATTCAAGGCAAATATCCTGACTGGCGCGTGACGGTTCCGGATCCAGCCAACGACAAGACCCACATCACCCTGGATCCATCAAAGCTGGAAACACTCATCAAACTGGTTCAGCGCATTCCTTGTCACGACCCAGACCGCTACCAAACAATCGGACTGGAATGGAGAGACGGTAAACTCCAACTCCTCGGCAAAGACGGCGACAACGAGCCATGGACCCGAGTCCCTGTCTCTGACGTCCAAGGAAAAGGCCCGGAAGTGAGCATCTTCTTCAGCCGGCGGTTTCTCATCAAAGCCCTCGGTTACGGGATGAACACCATCAGCCTCGTCGATCACATGCATCCGCTGAGGTTCCACACCAAAGCGAAACAAATGATCGTGATGCCTCTGCGAATGGATCCCGGCCATCCACCAGCACCACAGCAACCCAAACCCGTGAACATGCCGGCATCACGTCCTGCTGTTCCATCACCATCCACCCCCACACCCATGATCACAAATCCCACATCTGAAGGACCACCACCATCCACCGACCAGAAAACGCCAACGGAAGAAGCCATCGATATGACCTTGATCATCCGTGACAAGTTCAATGAGGGATTCAACCTGCTGCGCGATCTGTCCATGAAGCTCAAAGCCATCAACCGTGACCAGAAAGCCAGTGCCCGTGAAATGCAGTCTGTCCGGTCCACGCTTCGCTCCATCCAAGGAATGAAGATCTGAATCTCGGACGTCTCGGACGCGGTTTTGAAAGTCCTCAAAATATAATCTCTTCAAGGTCCCACGGCCAAAGAGGGATTCGGCAGGCACTTTCAATTCAGCGTCTGGGGCGTTCGAACCATCCCAAACCCGAAGGAGCCAGATGTGTCTTAACAGGCGTGTCTGGCTCCTTTTTGTTATGAAGCGCATCTCATCAATCGTCTTCGACAGGCACGAGCAGCCCAAACGAGCCACGATCATCACTCCGCTCGGCACCATCAAAGTCGAATGGAGGAACGGCTACTGGACATCCTCAGGTGATCTCGCAGCCAAACAGCCCGCCGTCCCTGTCATCCAAAGAATCGAGCGTCTTTTTTCCTGACGCTTTCCACCCCAAACCCAAACACCACCACCATGATTGCAAACCTCGATCCGTATCCCGTCATCGCTACCCGTAAAACACCGAACCTCATTCTCCACTGTGGCGCTCAAAACGTGGACCTTAAGGACGTCCGCAAAGTGAAAACACCATCAGCCACTTCAACCTGGCATCCGATCCCGCATCACGATCTGATCGCCACCGTTCAAAGCACCCTCAAGACCACCAACCTCCGTATTGGCACCCAGGCTCATTCGCTGTCCCATGAGGGCCAGCGATATTTTGGCTTGATGGAAATCCATGCCAAAAAGGCCAACAACGACGATTATTGCTGGGTTCTGGGACTCCGTAACAGCCACGACAAGACATTCCCCGCCGGCATTGTCGCTGGTGCTGCAGTTCTGGTCTGCGATAACCTTAGTTTTGTCGGCGATATTAAATTCGCTCGCAAACACACCCGGTTCATCAATCGTGACCTCCCACAACTGGTGTCACGGTCGATCGGGCTTCTCCTGGCGAAATGGCACGATCAGGACAAACGCATCGCCGCCTACAAAGAAGCAGAGATCACCGACATCGAAGCCCATGACTTGCTGATTCGTTCGGTCGATCTGGGTGTGTGCTCCAACCGTTTGATTCCGGACGTTCTTCATGAATGGCGAGAGCCAAAACATGACGCATTCGAAGGGAGGAACGTCTGGTCACTTTTTAATGCCTACACAGAGAGCCTCAAAGGCAATCTGGCCGAGCTGCCCAAGCGCACAGAAGCTCTTCACGGGTTGCTGGATACGCACGTTGGCTTGAGCGCGTGACCGGAAAGGGAAGGGGTTCGATTTATTCGAGTCCCTTTTCTTTAGCTGGGAGAATACGCCAGGGAGCTAACCCGAGAGAAACGAGCATCTGGACGGTTGATCAGCGGCTGGATAACGGGGAGGATTGTGTTGGTGGTGACCAGATACATGGGAGCACCCGCATCAATTTCTATCCGAAAAATGCCAAGGAATCTTGACTTGGCCTTACCAGCAATGAGAGATATTCAGCAATTGAGCGCACGGCTCTCTCAGAAAAACGCCTATATTCAGATCATTTCGTTCTTGAGCCCCAACTTTCCAAATTCTGAATTCACGACCGTTCAGGCCGTAGTGGACCAAGTCCGCCAGGCCCACTACAGGCTGGTTTGGATCGCTGGAGGATCATCGGCGACGAGATCCAGCTTTATGAGCCAGTTGGCTATAAAAATCGGGTGTCCCTTGTTGATGATTGGGAGAGCGCTTTCATCCAGCATTCTGGACCAAACTGCCCCACTTCGTCCTGCTTCAGCAGAGGAGTTTTTTTATGACATGCTGCACAGCAGCAAGAATGATGTCCTCTGTCTCGACCAATTGGAAATCCTCTTTGACGAGACGTTGATGTTGAAGGCTGTTGATTTGGTCAGGAATGCTTCTCGACGATTTGTTTTGGCCGTCTCATGGCCGGGAATCGTGGACGCCAACAGTTTGATTTTCGGCCCGGCGGATCATCCTTCTTATTTTCGTATTCCGCTGTCAGAACTGGAGTGTCCTGTCCATATTCTTTCCTTTTCCTGATTCCCCCCATGCGTTACGCCGACCTTGTCCAGTTTGATCCCATCGAAACCGTTGTCCAGCTCCGTGAGAGCGACCAGCGGGACAAAGCGCGTGAGTTCGTCCGCAGCTATGTGATTTCGAAGGACATGGCCGAGCGACTTCGAGATGTGTTGTTTCCGAACCTCTTGCTGGAGGGGAACCCAGACAGCCGTGGCGTTCTGGTGGTTGGGAACTATGGTTCGGGCAAAAGCCATCTGATGTCGGTCATCTCTGCTCTTGCCGAGGACAAGGATGCCGTGGAAAGCCTTGAAAACTCCATCGTCAAAGATGCGGTCAAACCCATCAGCGGAAAATTCAAAGTCATTCGCACCGAGATTGGTTCCACCACAATGGGGCTGCGCGAAATCCTCACAGGAACTCTGACTCGCCATCTGGCGGACCTTGGCATCGCTTTCACCTTCCCTGCCTCGCATGAGGTCTCCGAGAACAAAACCTCATTTGAGGACATGATGGGGAAATTTCATGAAAAGTTCCCCAAGCACGGGCTATTAATGGTTGTCGATGAGCTGCTGGATTATCTTCGTAGCCGCAGGGACCAGGCTCTCGTGCTCGACTTGGGTTTCCTTCGCGAAGTAGGCGAGGTATGCAAAGGTCTGAAGTTTCGCTTCATCGCAGGTGTTCAGGAGGCCATTTTTGATTCCGGGCGCTTTGCTTTTGCTGCCGACAGTCTCGGCCGGGTGAAGGATCGCTTCCAGCAGGTCCATATTGCCACTTCTGATGTCAAATTCGTGGTGGCCAACCGCCTGCTGAGAAAAACTGACGCACAGAGAAAACAGATTCGTGGATACCTGGAAAAGTTTTCGAAGTTCTACGGCGACTGGAATGAGAAAATGGATGACCTCGTGAATCTGTTTCCGGTGCATCCTGACTACATCGACACCTTTCAGAAGGTGCCCATCGTGGAAAAGCGCGGAGTCCTCCAGGTTCTTTCACGCACCATCAAAAGCTTGGCATCCAAAGACGTGCCCGGGGACGAGCCAGGCATTCTGTGTGCGGATGGCTTTTGGTCTCACCTTATGGACGAGCCAGCATTTCGCGCCATACCCGAGGTGAAGGCTACCATGGAATGTACGACAGTCCTTGAGGATAAGGTCAAGAGCGCCTTCCCCAAGAAGCAATACAAGGCCATGGCGCTGAGAATCGTCGAAGGCCTCTCAGTGCATCGCCTCACCACGAATGACATTCATCTTCCCATTGGCCTCACGCCGGAGGAGTTGCGCGATAAGCTCTGCCTGTTCCATCCGATGGCGGCGCAGCTTGGCAATGCACCTGCCGACGATCTCTTGAGTTTGGTGGAAGTGACTCTGAAGGAAATTCGCACCACAGTGAGTGGGCAATTCGTGTCCCAGAACTCCGACAACCGACAGGTCTATTTGGACCTCAAAAAAACGGACGACTACGACGCTTTGATCGAGAAGAAGGCAGAGAGCCTGTCGGATGATTCTCTCGACCGTGCCTATTACCAGGCGCTGACAGAAATCCTGAACTGCACTGATCCCACCAGTTTCACTGGATTCCGCATCTGGGAGCGTGCCATTCAATGGACAGAAAGGAAGGTAACCAAACTCGGATGGCTGTTCTTCGGCGTACCCAGCGAACGCTCTACCGCACAACCCCCCCGTGATTTCTACCTCTACTTTATTCAGCCATTCGCGGCACCTCGCTATACGGATGAAAAGAAGTCGGACGAAGTGTTCTTGAAGCTCGAAGAGCACGACGACGGATTTAAAGAACCTCTCCGGCTTTATGCAGCCGCGCTCGATCTTGCCAGTACCTCAACGGGACAGAAAAAGCAGTCCTACAGCGACAAGTCCCAAATTCATTTCCGATCCTTGACCAAGTGGCTGCGTGAGAAGTTCCTCACCGCCATCCATGTCACACACGAAGGCAAAAAGAAGACGCTGAGTCAGGCACTCGCTGGTTCAAATGCGGCCAGCCTCACACCCAGCGAGCAGATCTTTGCGGCCGCATCGCGTCAGCTCAGTGGTCACTTTGCTTCAGTCTGTGGTGATTATCCCACGTTCTCTCGTTTGATCACCTTTGGACGTGAAGGTAATGCCATCGCTGCCATCCAGGATGCATTGCGAGGCCTATCAGGTCATGCCACTCAGACGGGAGTTGCCGTGCTGGATGCCTTGGGCCTGATGAGCGGCGAGAAGATAGACCCCTACGGCAGTCCTTACGCAAAGTTCATTCTGGACCTTCTGAATCAGAAAGGGCACGGGCAAGTGTTGAATCGTTCCGAGCTGGTGCAGGATGTCTATGGCATCCCTTTCTTCATCGCCCCCGGCAAGTTCCGCCTTGAACCAGAACTCTTGGTGGTGGTCATCGGCGCCCTGATTCATTCGGGGGATGTGGTTCTTTCCCTTCCAGGCAAAGAGTATGCAGCGACAGACTTGAAGGAAATGGCTGCGAGGGCGTTGGATGATCTCGTTGATTTCAAACACATCAAAAAACCTAAGGATTGGAACATCCCTGCCATCAAAGCGTTGTTCGATCTGCTAGGGCTGCCAACGGGCCTGGCTGTTCAGGTCACGCAGAATGATCCTGATCCCGTCATTCAACTGAATGCCGAGGTATTGAAACGGGTGGAAAAGCTTGTGGTCTCAAAGCAGGAGTTTGGCCATGGCATTCCGTTTTGGGGGCATCGACTGCTGGCTGATGATGAAGTGCAGAAACTCACCACAGACATCGACAAGACCAAGGAGTTCCTGGAAAGCTTGCAAGCCTACAAGACGCCGGGGCAGCTCAAGAACTTCCGTTACTCCAAGGAGGAAGTGGAAGCGCTGGCTCCTGTGTTCCTGAGCGTGCGCGAAGTGGCCGAGCTGAAAACTTTTGCGGACACTCTCGCCGAACTCACATCTTACCTCACAACTGCAGAGTCCATTCTGCCAGAAGACAATGCCTGGCGCATCAAGTGTCAGGATGCCAAAAAGAAGTTGCGGGATGATGTGGTCAAGACCGTCAATCGTAAATCAGACGCCTTCCGCAAAAAGGCGGTGCAAAGCCTTCAGGAACTCAAGAGTGAATACATCACTGCTTACCTGGAGCTGTATCGTCATGCGCGGCTCGACCACCAGCAGGATAAGCAGAAGGCAGCGTTGCTGAGTGACTTCAGGCTTCAGCAGCTTCAACAGCTCGCCGGCATTCCCAGCATCAACCGCAGCCAGTTGACGGACATTCAGGATGAGTTTGGACGTCTCAAAACCGGTGAAGCTCTCTCTGCTGCTGATTTGCAGGCCAACCCCACGGCTGGCGAATTCTTCCCCGCCATGGAGAAATCTGGCGGCATTTCCGCTGATCAGCGCCTGAAGAATCTCAAATCCAAACTGGAAAGTACCTACAACATTTGGACCAAGGCCCTCCTCAACGATCTTGATGATCCCGTCACTCAGGATCATCTCGATCTGTTGAAGCCTGCCGAGCGCAAACTCGTTGATGGCTTCCGCACCGAAAAGTCCCTCCCCGATCCACTGCCACCCAAGCTTGTGACAGCCCTTCAGCAGGCGCTCAGTGGGTTGACGCGAGTTTCCGTGGCTCCGGCCAAGCTGTTTGCCTCCATCTTTCCAGGTGGAGCACCCGCCACGGTGGAGGAAGTAAAGGAGCGATTCACTGCCTTTGCAGATGATTTGGTGAAGGGCCAGGACCGCAGCAAGGTCAGGCTGGTTCTGGAGGATCACACACCAGCCTCGTAATCCTATGACACTGGACGAACTCAAAGTGCGCCTGAGCGGACTCGAATGGAACGACATCGAGTTCAAGGAAGCTGCTGGAGGTATCCCGCACAAAATTTGGAAGTCCGTTTCTGCTTTCTCCAACACAGGCGGCGGTTGGATTGTGTTTGGCGTGCGAGATCAAGTCGGCGGTTATACCATTCAAGGAATCGTGAATGCTGACGAGGTTCAGAATGGTTTTATCGGAACACTTCGGCAAAGAGGCAAGTTCAGTTGCGGCATCGCGTTTCAAGAGAGTCTGATTGATGACGAAGGACAGACTGTCCTGGTTTTTTACATTCCTGAGGTTTCCCGCACGGACAAACCCGTTCACATTGACGGAGACCTTGGCGAATCTTATGTCCGGCGCGGAGGAACCACACAGAAATGCAATCGGGCGGAGTTGGAGGCCTTCTTGAGAGATGCTTCCGGCAGTCATTATGAAGACGAGGTGCTCGTTAGTCTCGATCCCATCACCTGCTTCGATGCCGATTCTTTGCGCTGGTATCGGTCTCTGTTTTCCCAGAAAAACCCCGGTCACGAGACCGAAGGCCAGCCGGATGCCGATTTTTTGGAGCACTTTGGACTCGTCATCGCCCATGAGGGCTCACCTCGGCCGACCCGCGCGTCGATCCTGCTCTTCGGCACCACCGCAGCGTGTAATCGCGCTTTCTCCCGCCAGCAGGTGGACTTCTTCCGATTTGTGACCCGAAAGGAAGATTGCCTCCCGGAAACCCGCTGGGACGACCGGATCGAAACGCTCAACGAGGGAAACCTCATCAAGTCCTGGCGCCGCATCATTGAGGTCTGGCGTGAGCACTATCACTCTAGTGGACGCTTTGAGCTGGATGCCACCACTATGGAGCGGACTGGAGCACCGGCGGATTATCTGGCCTTCCGCGAAGCGGTGCTGAACCTGCTGATCCACCAGGATTACGGCGACCAGACGCGCAAGGCGACCATCCACGCCTACACCAATACCTTCGAGTTCTGGAATCCGGGAGCTTCGTTCGTTTGCGGAGACGAGTTCTTTCAGCCCGGCGATAAGCCCGTCCGAAACCCCAAAATACGCAACATGCTGACGCGAGTCGGGATCGGCGAACAGGCCAATACGGGAATCCGCAACATGTATGCCCACCAGCGGAATATGGGGCGGGTGCTGCCGGAGATCGAGAATGATCCCGCCAACCACAGCTTTCGTCTGGTGCTCTCCAAGGAGCGCAGTCGCAGCGAGCGGCAACAGGCCCTGCTCGACCGTCTTAGTGTAAGACTTTCCGATGCCCAAGCCGCGATCTTTCTCCATTGTTGGCGGCGCGAAAAAGTGTCCCTGCACGAAGCTCAGGCCGCTGCTGGCACCGGCATCGCGGAGACCCATCAAGCCCTCCAAAATCTTGAAACCCAGGTTCTACTTCGGAAGGTAGAGAACAGCCAAGGGGCGGCGGTCTATCGGATTGCTGATCACCTCCGGGAAGCCCACCCGGTGGCCGACCTGCTCCCGGAAACAGCCGTCACCCCCGAAGTCACCCCCGAAGTCACCCCCGAAGTCACCCCCGAAGTCACCCCCGAAGTCACCCCCGAAGTGCGTAGGCTGGTTGGAGTTGTCCAGGGGGAGATGGCTCGTAGCGAAATCATGGCAGCTTTGGGACTGCGGGATGAAAAACACTTCCGTGAGCAGTATCAACAGGTGGGCACCTCGCTTGGCTTCATCGAAATGACCATCCCTGACAAACCCCAGAGCAGCCTCCAGCGCTACCGCCTCACAGGCAAGGCCAAGGCTTGGCTCCTCGCTAAAAAGTAAGCCCCATGTCTGCTATTCCCATCAGCCAGTTGATCCCCATTGAGCAACTGGGGCGTTACAAGCTGCATGCCGCCAGGGACAGTGATGGCGATCACCCACTCGACGTGTTCGTGAGAAACCGGGCTGAGTGGCTGGGCTGGAACAGCTACTGGACCACCAAGAATCATTTCACCCGTGACTTCATTTTCTCACTGATTGAGTTTTACCCCGAAGGTGGAGTGTGGCTCTTTGGTGGAATCTTCCGCGTGCTTTCCAGGACTTGGGTGAGTGGTCCCAATGGCTACCAGATTGAAGAAGTGGCAGAATATTCGAACCTCGTGGGGCGGCTCAAAATAAAGATGCCAACACCTTCACGCGGTCGGGCTTTCTTCCTGGAGAACCACTACCAGGACATGTTCGTTAACGAGGTCCTGCGAGAGCCCTATTCGGGAGCCGAATTTCCTGGGTTTGAGAACATCATCGTTTCATTCCACGAGTTGAAATCCATCATCGACACCCAAAAGCCCGACTGGAAGGCTGCTCTGAGTGGCGTCAAAGGCATTTATTGCATTATCGACCGAAGCAATGGGAAAAAATACATCGGCAGTGCCTATGGCGAAGCCGGTATCTGGAGCCGCTGGGCCAACTACGCCTGTTCAGGCCATGGTGGGAATGTTCATCTCCGGCAGTTGGTCGAAGATCAAGGCCTTGGCCATGCCATGAACCATTTCCAGCTCGCACTCTTGGAATATAGGCCAGCGAGTACAGACGACAACGTCATCTTGGGACGTGAAAGCCATTGGAAGCGCCTCATGCTCTCTCGTGGCGACTACGGCTACAACGGCAACTAAACTTGCCCCAACTGCTTCACTTTACATTGTCATCACCATGCCCAGCCAGACCAGCCTCAATCTCAACACACATCCCACAGGTCCCGTCGAGTGCCTTGGGCAAACGTTCTCTAGCGAAGAGGCACGGCGGGCGCATTACCTAGGTCTGCTTGAGAAAAAGTTGAAAGATCCAGAATTTCGCAACATCGAGGGATTTCCAATTGGCGAGGACGAAGACATCCTGGCGCTGTCTGATCCGCCCTATTACACTGCATGCCCGAATCCTTGGATAGGGGAATTCATCCAGCACTACGGACGGCCTTACGATCCGAAGGAAAAATATCACAGGGAGCCCTTTGCGGCGGACGTTAAAGAGAACAAGCACCACCCAATTTATGTGGCGCACACCTATCACACTAAATCTCCTCACCGTGCAATTATGCGTTACATTCTGCATTACACGAAGCCAGGTGATGTGGTGTTTGATGCATTTGCGGGGACAGGTATGGCAGGTGTTGCGGCTCAACTCTGTGGTGACTCACAAGAAGTGCAGGGGCTTGGCTACAGAGTTAATTCCGAGGGCGCTATTCTGGATGAGTCGGGCAAACTGATTTCGAAAATAGGCTCTCGAAGAGCAGTTCTGAATGATCTTGCTCCAGCGGCAACTTTCATAGCCCAAAACTACAACGCAAAACGTGATGTTAATGTGTATCGAGCGACCTCTGAAAAGATCTTTGCGGAACTGCAAAGCCGTTTGGAATGGATGTTTATGACACTCCACGAGCCATCAAAGATCGACCTGGATGAAGTGACCTCCGCACTGAGGAGAAATGATAAATCATGCCTGACAAAATCCGCAATGTTTGGGCGCATAAACTATGCAATTTGGTCGGATGTGTTTCTTTGTGATGAGTGCTCGAAAGAGGTGATTTTCTGGGATAGCGCAGTTGATCAAGAAAACGGTAAGGTTCGTGAGGAGTTTGCCTGTCCTCATTGCAATGAAATGTTGCGGAAACGCGATTTGGAAAGGGCGTTCACTGTTACCAATGACCACGCGTTAGGAACATTGGTAAAACAGGCAAAGGCTGTGCCAGTAAGAATCTGTTATACGTTTGGAGGTCATCGATATGAAAAAAAGGCAGACACTGCCGATCTAGCTCTGATCGAATTGATAGCCAGAGAAGAGGTGCCATCATGGTTTCCGAGTGACAGGATGCCGGAAGGTGTAGAAACACGACGCAATGACAACGCTGGGATTACCCACTTTCACCACTTCTACACACCACGTAATCTTCGCTCATTTGCAGTTGCTTATTCTCTACTACCCAGTTCACACAGATGGATTGTCACTGGCGCTCTCCAACGTGGGTCCAAACAACATCAAATTGCCATTACGCGAATTGGAGGTGAAAAAGCTGGGGAAGGTGGTGCTACGGCCGGTCATCGCAGGGGGACTCTATACATTCCTTCAAACCAAGTTGAGATGAATGCATTAGAGTTGATGAGAGACCGCGCAAGGTCGATTGCTTCAGCAGTTCAGAATTACGAGACCGCCGGCGGTTCAATGGTTACCACGCAATCAGCAGGCTCGATAAACATTCCAGACGATTCGATTGATTACTTTTTCTTCGACCCTCCATTCGGAGCAAATATAGCATACTCAGAGCTCAACTCAATTTTTGAAGCTTGGTTGAAGGTTTATACAAACAACAAACCAGAAGCCATCGAAGACCGCGGCCAAAAGAAAACTTTGCAGGACTATCGAGAGCTCATCACAGAATGTTTTCGGCGCGTCTATCGGATGCTGAAGCCTGGGAGATGGATGACGGTCGAATTTTCAAACACGCAGGCAGCGGTATGGAACGCCTTGCAAAGTGCGCTACAGGAGGTTGGATTTGTCGTCGCAAATGTATCATTCCTCGATAAGGGCCGTGGAGGATTAATGGCAATCGTTGGACCTGTTGCTGTAAAACAGGATCTAGCCATCTCCGCTTACAAACCCAATGGCGGACTTGAAGAGCGCTTTCGTAAAACTGGTCATACTGTTGAGGGAGTGTGGGACTTCATGAGGACCCACCTTCGCAATCTTCCAGTCGTGAAACCGCGAGGAGGAGAACTGGAATTCATTGCTGAGCGCGACCCACGGATTCTTTATGACCGCATGGTCGCATTTTATGTGGGTCATGGCGTCCCTGTACCGCTGAGTTCGGCCGAGTTTCAATGTGAGCTTGCCGACAAATTTCCTGAACGGGAGGGTATGTTCTTCCTGTCTGAGCAAGTAGCGGAATTCGACAAAAAGCGTGCCCAGATGGAAAGCGTTGGGCAAATGAGTATCTTTGTGGAAGACGAAAAGAGCGCCATCGACTGGCTGCGAGGATTCTTAAAGAATCGACCATCTGTCATTTCTGATATAAGGCCGGAGTTTATGCAGCAGCTTGGCGCAAGTTGGAAGAAATTTGAAACACGGCCAGAGTTGCAACTGTTGCTGGATCAAAACTTCTTACAATATAAAGGCCACGAGGAGGTTCCCAGCCAGATTCACAGCTACCTTTCCACTCAGAACAAGGACCTGCGTAGCCTGCCCAAAGATGATAATCGGCTCCAAGCACGGGCTAAAGATCGTTGGTATGTGCCAGACCCGGCAAAGGCGGTAGATAAGGAATCCATGCGTAACAAGCGATTGCTGGAGGAGTTTTGGTCTCTTTGTGATTCCTTTGGTATTGCTCGGCCCAGACTAGACTCTGCCAACCAGCCCACGCTCCTTATCGCTATGCCACTAGCGATAAAAAAAGGTGGCCGCAAGAAAGCGAAGGAAGTCCGAACAGAAGCCATCCGCATGGGCTTCAAGGAATGCTTTGGGCGCAAGGATTATGGCACCATCCTTGCCATCGCCCATCACCTTCCCGATAACGTAATCGAAGAAGATGAGCAGCTTCAGATGATATATGACATGGCAGAAATGCGCTCGAACGGATAAAAAGAACGTAAAGATGCACACCTATGACGCGGGCCTTATCAGCAAAAGCAGACACAGAAACCAATCGATCTGATGCTGTACTGGTGTCTTTTGACTCCCGTTGGGAGCACTCGATCAAGAATGGTGATTTAAAAGCTTTTATCCGCAAGCGTTTGCCAAAAACTCTCACCCCCAAGTGGATCTATGCATATTGCGGATCTCCCGTCGCTGCTATTTTGGCTCGATTTAGGGTCAATCGAGTCACCGAGGTCTCTTCATCGGATGCAGTAAAATCGGCTTCTCGGCTTGGAATGAAAGCTGTTGACGTGTCTTCATATTGCAAGGGGAGGTCCACGATTGGCTACTGTGAAGTTATGGAAATGCAGAAAGCGGATAAGCCCATGACTCTCGTAAAAATACGATCTTTGATGTCATTCCACCCTCCACAAAGCTTTATCATACTTTCAAAGGATGCCTGCATGATGATTGATGCCGAGTGTTTCTCTTCTCAAGGTAAAACCGAATGAAGGATTTGGAAAATGGAGACTGGATCTGGTCACTGCCGCATAAGGCGGCGGGGCGGATCATGGATGTCGATGAACTCTGGGGGCAGAAGCGTTATCGGATTTGGCTGCCATCCCTGAACACGGTCCTGCTGCATCGTCCTGAGGAGATCACCACTGAATCGGTGGATGGAGCGGTGAGAAGTGAAGGCTCCATCCTCCGAGTGAAGTTCGCAGCCGTGGCAGGTCGTTTGGTGGACCTGCTGAATGATGACAAACTGCTGGCTCCGATTGATTCTGCCGTGATCCCGCTGCCGCATCAGATTCGTGCCTTGCGCAAGGTGATCAGCAATCCAGGCAAGGTGCGCTACCTCCTGGCCGATGAGGTGGGTTTGGGAAAAACCATCGAAGCCGGCTTGGCGGTGCGTGAGCTAAAGCTGCGTGGCCTGGTGAAGCGTGTGCTGGTGGTAGCCCCCAAGGGTTTGATCCCGCAGTGGATTGTCGAAATGAGGGATCGATTCGGTGAGGACTTTCGCCACTTCGATCCTGGTCAGTTTGAAGCCTACCGCCAAATCTCCCAGGAGGAGAATGTCTGGCGGAGCCATGACAGGGTGATCTGCAGCATGGACGGGGTGAAGCCTCTAGACAGTCGAAAAGGCTGGAGTCAGGAGCGTATCGACGCCTTCAACAAGGACCGCATTCTCGGCCTGGCTGGTGCGGGCTGGGATTTGATCATCATTGATGAATCTCATCGTGTGGCGGGAAGCTCCGAGACTGTTGGGCGGCATGCGATGGCAAGACTCCTGGCCGAAGCATCACCCTACTTGCTGCTGCTTTCTGCGACCCCCCACCAAGGAAAGACGGACGCCTTTCATCGGCTGATGTCCCTCCTTGATTCCGAGGCCTTTCCTGATGAATCCTCTGTGACTCGTGATCGAGTGGCTCCGTATGTGGTGCGCACCGAAAAACGACAAGCGATCACGAACGATGGGCAGCCACTTTTCAAACCAAGACTGACCAAGCTGGTGGGTGTATCTTGGGAAGGACATGATGCGCAGAAGGCGCTGTACGAGGCCGTAACCGAGTATGTGCGTGAAGGCTACAACCAAGCCATGCGAGAGAAGAAGACGCACATCGGTTTCCTCATGGTGCTGATGCAAAGGCTGGTGAGCAGCTCCACCCGGGCCATTGCTGCAGCTCTGCAACGACGATTGGATGTGCTGAATCAGCCCGCTCAAGCAGCGGATGGGCAGCTGGATTTTCTCGGAAACCTGGATGAGCATGAGTGGGCTGAACTGGATGGCCAGGAACAACTGGACACGATTCTCCGCCAGAGGCTCAAAGCCATGGACAACGAAAAGGAGGAAGTGCGGTTGCTGCTCGATGCTGCACGGAAGGTCGATGCCCAAGGCCCTGACGCGAAAGCCAAAGCTTTGCTGGATTGGGTTTACCGCATGCAGGCGGAGGAACAAGATCCTGAACTGAAGGTGCTGATCTTCACCGAGTTTGTCCCTACGCAGCAAATGCTGGCGGAGTTTCTTCAAGCACGAGGCATCTCCGTGGTCTGTCTGAATGGCAGTCTGGCGCTGGAGGAGAGGAAGACAGTGCAGAAGAGATTCTCCGAGGATGTGCGTGTGATGATCTCGACGGATGCGGGTGGCGAAGGTCTAAACCTGCAGTTCTGCCACGTCATTATTAATTTTGACCTCGGCTGGCGTCCTATGGCGCTTGAACAACGCATTGGTCGTTTGGACCGTATCGGGCAAAAGCACATTGTGAAGGCTCTGAACTTCCTGCTGGAAGATTCCGTGGAATATCGCATTCAGGAAGTGCTGGAGACCAAGCTGCGGGTGATCCTTGAAGAGTTCGGTGTAGACAAGACCACAGACCTTTTGGATTCCGTGGAGGGGAATCGGATGTTTGACCGGTTGTTTGTGGAAGCTTTGCTGCATCCAGACCGTGTAGGCGAAGAAGCGGAGCGTTTGACACAGCTGGTGCGAGAGGAAGCCACCGAGAATCGAGGCACTCGGCTTTTTATCACTGAACAATCGCCTCAGGGTCGAGACTTGGATGCAGTCTCAAGCCAGCCCTTGGGTGATCTGCTGGAAATGCTAACCCGGTTTCATGTGGAGTCTGGTGATGGTCGCTTTGATCGTCGGACAGACGGTTCTGTTAGTGTTCAATGGCCGGGCGAAACAGAGAGTTTTGAGGCGCTATTTCCTGGCTCTTCGTCTGGAGAACGGAGTGGTGTGTTGCTGAATCTCGACCACCCACGCATTCGAGGCCTGCTGGGGCGCATGCCTGTTTCTGGCAAGGGAGAGCCAATACCCACCTTTGCCACCTCGGGGCTTCCTCGCTCAGTGGATGGCACCTGGTCGCTCTGGATGCTGCGGCTTTCATCATTTGATTTCAACCGGGCGAGAGTGTTTCCGGTCTTCGTGAACCGGGATGGTAAATCCTACGCCACGACGGCACGCCACATCTGGGAACGCACACCATCCCTTGATCTGAGGATGTCTGGCTGGACGACTGGGAAGGAATCTCTCCAGCTCTATGATGAACTTTATCAGGCGGCCACCGAAGAAGGGCGGAGCCTGTGGCAGGAGATGGAACGCCAACATTGTGAGCGCTGGAAGGAAGAAAAGCAGAAGGCGCAATACCATTTCACATCACGCCGGCGAATGCTTGATCAGTTAGGGCTCAACGAAGTGCGTGGCTACCGACTCCGCCATCTTGAGGCCGATGAAAGCAAGCGCATGGCTGATCTGGACCACCAGCGCCATTTGCTGCCCAACCTCGAACCTCTGACCATCTTTTCCATCCAAGCCGCGTGATTTCCTGGGAATCTCAACTCATCGACCGAATTCATCCTGACATCGCATCCTTATGGGCGGTGGAGGATGCGGATGATCTCTTCCGCAGTGACAGGGTAACCCGGCTGCTGGCGGACCGAGGCGCAGACATCGTTCTTTTTGATGATCCTCTACAGTTCCGCTATTTCTACGAAGCGGAAATGCGTCCACGACTGGATGCTGGTGAAAAATGCTGCTACGTAATCGTGCTTAACGAGCATCCAGCAGGATTGCGTCGGCTGCCTGCTGACGTTTACCAAGTTTGCAGGAAGGTTGAAGTGGCTCTCGGTGATGTGTTTCCCAAGTTGTCGAGAAAAGTGCTCAGAGACCTAGAGCCGACAATTCTTTCTCGACTCTGGGAAAAGCGTGACCAGATTCCTAGTCACAACCTAAGCGACAAGGAGACGGCAGATTTGATTCTGCGTTTGGGCTATCGCATCGAGCCCACTTTGATCGAGACCTTCACTGATCTCATTCGACACCTGATCGAACTCCATTTTAATGGACAACATCTCCCGGAGGCAATTGCCGCAAGGTTGGAACAGATTGGTGCCGGGATCGCTGGTAAGCCGAGAACCATTGGTGATCTGATCCGCGTGCCAGCTCGATTCTGGGATTTTCTGCAGGGAGAGTGGGGAGCATGGTTAGTCGGAGAAGACAAGTTGAAGGAACGTCTTCACGACCAAGTGCCATTTGAAGACAATCGGATTCGGGTGTTCATGGACAACCTGTTCACTGAAGGGTTTCTAACTCCTATAACGCTCCCATCAAGCACAAGAAAACTGCCTCTAGAATGGTGCCGTATCGGGGTGAGTGACCCTTCCACCAATCAGAGAACCGAAGAACTCATCAAACAGCGCGAGACACTAGCCGCCACAATCCCAGAAGAGGATGCTTCGTATCAAGACTGGCTGCGCTTTGCGAGCCGATACTCATCTCATGTAGCTGGCTGGTTTTCGGCGGATCGCCATCAGAAAGCGACAGCAGAGTTCTGGGATCAGTTTTGGAAACCCTTGGACAAGAGGTTTCAGCACTGGGTGAGGCGAAACCTGGATGGTCTGCACAATCTGCCGCCAACACGTCCTGTGGTCACTCACCACATTCCCAAGTTTCTCGCCAGGAAGGTGAGCGCTGGCGATAAAGTGGTGCTGCTGGTTCTCGATGGGCTTTCGTTCAGCCAATGGAAGGTCTTAAGGACTGAGCTGGATTCCGTGCATGACGACATCCTAATCGGTGAAGATTTGTGCTTCACCCTGCTGCCAAGCATTACCAACGTTTGCCGACAAGCCATTTACTCAGGCGAGGTGCCCATTTATTTCGAGAAGACTATCGGTCGAACAGATACGGATGGAAAACGGTGGAAGTCTTGGTGGGATGGTGCGTTACCACGGGTCACCAGAAGCCATCACTTGGTGGTTCAAGGACAACAGGCTGATTTGAGTGAAGTCCTTGATGCCATCTCACAAGATCCACAGGCCATCGGCATCACCGTCACGATGCCCGACGAAATGATGCATGGAGCCACCCTGGGTTGGCGTGGGCTGCTTGATCAGCTCCGACTCTGGGCGAGTCACTCGTTCCTCAATGAGGTGGTCTCTGCATCCCTGAGTTCAGGATACAAAGTCTTTCTCACTTCAGATCACGGAAATCTGGAGGCTGTTGGGACTGGCAGCCCGTCCGAGGGTGTCCTGGTGGATCGTTGCGGTCAAAGAGTGCGTATTTATCAAGATCCGACTCTGCGAGATCATTCCGCGTCATCGTTGCAAGCCAAGGCGATGCCATGGCACAGCAAAATTCTCCCGCAGAATTATCTTCCATTGATTCATACTGGACGTGGCGCATTCACTACGCCTGGCAATCTTCTTGTTTGCCATGGGGGAGGCAGCCTCGATGAGCTTGTTGTCCCCTTCGTCGAATTTTCCCGAGCACGTTTAACATGAGTCTTCCATCCGCACGTTCCATCGCCTTCAACCGTCGCCTGAGTGCGGCATGGTTGAGGGAAGGACTGCGTTTGCGCGCCGAAGGAATTGATGGTGATGCATGGGTGGGTAATATGCGCAGCGTGATCAGTGCCGAGATTTCCGGCCACGACAGCATCCAGAAGTCCCTTCGCTATCTCCGCCACGCGCTGATCGAACCTGGTGATCTAGAACCGCTGCGCGCTGAAGCAATTCGGTTGTTCCAATCGTCCCGAGATCCTGAAAAGGATCGTGTTCTCTCATGGGGATTGGCAGCGGCATGCTACCCGTTTCTTCAAGAGGTAGCGACAACGATTGGAAGAATGCTTCGGGTTCAGCCGGAGATGAAGCTTGAGCAATTGTTGAGAAAACTGACTGAGTCCTTTGGCGAAAAAGAGACTGTTCGGCGCTCCGGTCGTTATTCCCTCGGCTTGGTTCAAGACCTTGGCTTTGTGCATCGGACTAAAAAAGCGGGTTGCTATTCAGCAAGGCAGCCAACCAAATTGACAGACCCTGATCTTGCCTCATGGCTTATCAGAGCATGGTTCTTCGCAGCAAGCACAGCTAACCCAATGGATCGCATCGCGCTATCCAACCATCCTAGCCTCTCTTTTTTCGATGCCCCTGATCTCGTCGCCACAGCCCTCAAGCAGGGCGTGCTGACAGTGGACAGGCTTTCGCTATCGCAGGATATGGTGAGGTTGGCTATCTCGCCGATCGCGCCAAAGGCTTGAATGACCAGAGGGTTTTTCTCTCACGCCTGCTGTAGCGCTTCAGAAGGCAGACAAAGTGAGTAAGGTTTATTGATCTCGCCGCTTCTGCCAGTGGCGGTGTAGTGCTCCTTGATTGGGGTGATGCGTCGGCTCATCCGGGACTCGAACGGGCTGACTATGCCATTGGTTATAGCCCGCCGCGCCTCGGGCACTTTGGGCGACATGGACGCGCATCGTTTGGGGATCAATGGCGATCAGGTGGCGGTCAAACAAGGTGTGCAAATCAGCACGGAGCAGCAAGCCGTTCTGAATATGATCGGAATCCTCACTTTGATAGGGGTCGATGTGCGCTCCCTCCAGGACCGCCGGCACGGTACACCCGCTGATGCAGCACCGGTACCCGTAGCTCAGTTTCAAATTCCGGCGGAACTTTGCCTGGCCGGGGCGTTCTCGTACCTGGCGAGCTACCTTCGGAGCAGCGTCGGTTGGCGGTTGATACGCTTTGCCGACCGGTGGAACCACCGGCGCGTGAAGCTGGAACGTAGCCTGGGCAAACGCCGCATCATTCGAGGCCTTCCATGCCACATCTGCAATGGATGTGCGGTCTTCATCCGCGAAGGTCAGGCGCACCACGCCGGATAGCACTTCGTTGGCATCGTTCAATTTTCGGTAGGGCTGGTAGTCGAGTTCTGCAATGTCCCCATTTACGATCACATTGCAGATGGCTTTGCCTTGTGGCTTTCCGTCCTCTCCAACAGGGTGGCTTAGCTTCTTGGTTTCTCCCTCTTCAGCAAACCATGAGATGGGGAGCCAATCCATCAATCCGGCTGACACTTCATCCCGCCATTCCAGCACAAGCGAGCTTTCGTTCAATGAGGTCAGAAGAGCGCGGTGCTTGTTCAGCAAGCGAACCAGTCCTTGGCAGAGGTCGGTTGATTTCTTCTGCCGACGGTAAGCAATATGCTGTTCCAGGGCGTTTAGCGCATTGTGCAGCTCTGAATCTCTGCGATCACGACGAATCCACGTTAGATAATCATCCGTGGCAGCCTCGCTCATGGCCCGCTTGTAGCACTCTCCTCGCAACAGATGACCGACGTCGTAGATTAAATCGGCCGCCGAGTTCGGATTCAGCCCCTTGCGTTCCAGGCGTCGCTTGCCTTCTGCAATGCCGATTTCCTCTGGCTTGTCATGCATTTCCAGCCCGATGCGGTAAGCCAGTTCGTATTGTTCGCGGGTAATGTTCATTGGTTGTCGGGTGTTCAGCCTCGAATGCTGAGTGGAGGTGCGTGTGGGTTCGATGGCTCTGATGATGGCCAGATCCCTCCAGACTGCATTTTTATCGACGCGTTTTTAACGATTTCGGTCTCCCGTATTTCTCAACTGCCACTAAAGAAGCCTGGGAATACTAATCGTGACAGTGAGCTTGTGGAAACATTTTCACAAGCACCCAAAAGCAGAAAACCCCCGCGTGACGAATCACATGGAGGTCTTGCTGGTGGCGTCTCGTTATCGAACTGTTACGCCGGTTCTTTGAACTTACACCAAGACTCCGGTTATTCAAATTCTCCGGAGCACTGATTACAGATTTCAGCTGCAACTTGATTTACCCCATAGCCGCGGGGTAGGCGAACGAGTTTCTTGCCGTGTTTGTCACAGAACTTTTTGACATCACCGTAAGAATGGCTCGACCATCGAATTGCCAACAGAACAAGCTTCACTTCACCCCTAGCTATGGCGGACTCAAACTGGCTTGTGGTTTCGTGTGGTCTTGTTTCGATCCAGTTGATTTCGGACAGGCTCAGAGCACTCATGAGCGCGATCTTCGACTCATGTCGACATTGGCCGCCAATGATTACAATTGCCATGCCCCTCAAGTAGGTTGCTGCTTTTGTGACTTCCGGTGTAGGAATGTCTTCCCTGAAAGGAGTCGCGGCAGGTTGCGTGGCCAAAAAAGTATCTGTTGCAGCCAAGAACTGTTGGAATCCTTCTGGAAGTTCGAGAACGTCAGGGATCTCGTCGAGATGATCAATCAGCGCCGATCTGAGTTCCGCATCGTTGGGAGCCAGCCCGAGAGAGGCGAGTTGATCAACACTCGCCACAATCTTCGTCCAGTTTGAGAAAGGATCGGACGGACGGTTTCCCAAAATTTTCAGTTCGTAGCGAATCTTGCCGAGCAGGTTATTGCGGAGCTTCTTTTGTGCTTTGATGCTAGCGACCTCACTGGAGAGAAGATCTATGCGTTTCACCAGATCTTCTGTTTGTTCCGGGTCTGCGAGATCGTCCGCTTTCATGAAGCGTGCGATGTACCGTTGTTGGGCCGCCGACCAGTCTAAAAGATGAAGATAAACATCAAGCTGATCACCGTCCTCGAAATCGAATTCCTTGCAAGCACTGCGCACCATTGACTGAGCCTCTGCGAGGAGCATGAGCGTGCGCTCCATCACGCTGCGAACGTCCAGGTTTCTGCATTCCTTCACCAAGGAGAGAGCTTTCGACATGACGTAAAAGCAGGCCTCAGTTTTTTTCCACTTTTGTACAGTAGCGTCATCATGACGAGATTGGCACATCCACAGGTAACAGTTGGGCAGAGCTTTCGCTTGGGCGATGACCCCATGGTACCATTCCCCGGTAGACGGGACCTTTTCTCCACGCGTTTTCGCTTCCGAGCGTTCAACAGCTTGCGCGATCGCGTCTCGCTTGATCCGAAGTCTGGCTTGGATTATTTCCACAGGAGCGGGAGCCCCGGGGCGTTCGGACGGCGCTGCACTTTGAGTTAACGCTGCAACAGGTTTAAATGTCTGAACTAAACCAGCCAGTTCTTCCAAAGACGGACGACTGATGGGTGGTGCAACAGGTAGTAGATCGGTGGCTCCGAGTTGACTCGGAGTTTCTTCCACTAGGAGATCCTCAGGAGACTCAAGCGGCTGTGCTTGCGGTGGTGTCTCTTGGAGCAAAAGCCCCAGGGCTTGAGAAAAAAGCTGCTTCAGTTCGGAATCGGCGTCGAGCTTTTGGCCGATAGCTGCGAATATGCTCTGAAAGGTTGGTGATTGATCAGTGGACATGTGTTTTTCTAGAGGGGTCCATTTGTCATAGGGTGCGGTGCCATGCGTCAAATCCCATTTTGTGGCCGGCGTAAAAACTTGCTCCTGGCTCCCGCACTGTTCTATGCGAAATCTATCGAAACCACGATACCTCGTTTGGCTGGTCATCTGCTGGCTACCCCCAAAGGAGTGATGAGCCCATAGCGCTGCTGATGGTTATGAGGCAGGTAGTGTCGACGCCTCCTCCGGGTGCCGTCCATTTGGTTTGGCGAGATGCGATTCATCATCACGTATGCCCAACCTCGACAACGCCTCCATTGCCGAACTTCTCATACGTGAGGCTGAGATGGCGGAGGGGCATCGAGAGCTGGCGTATCGACGTCCAGCTTACAGCGCGTTCATGTGGCCGGTAGAGGCATCTGAAGTGGTGGACGCTGGCTTGTCCCTGACCGAAATCGTTGGAGTCGGCCCTTCAATCTCTCGGAAGATTCTCCGTTGGTTTGATTCGTCACCCAAAGCTGAACCGCCTCCAAAACGGCGGGAATTCCTCACACTCGCTCAGGCACGGAAGATCCTGGCAAAAATCCCAAGTGGCAGAAGCAGCTCAAGGGAGACCTCCAAATGCACACACAGTGGAGCGATGGGGAAGGAACCATCAAGGACATGGCGAATGGGGCTCTGGAGAGGGGCTATCAATACATCGGTATTACAGATCACACCAAGGGGCTCAAGATCGCTGGAGGCTCGATGAACAACGACTCCAGAAACAGGCCAAAGAGATTGCAGCGCTGAACCGTGGCTTCAAAGGGCAGGGGTTCGCCATCTTGAAATCGGCCGAAGTGAATCTCTCTCCTGCCGGTGAAGGCGACATGAAGCCCTCTGCGCTCAAGAAGCTCGATGTCGTGCTGGGATGTTTCCATTCTGCCCTGAGGACCACGGATGATCAGACGGATCGATATTTGGCAGGGCTACGGAATCCGGACATCCTCAGACCCGTGTTTACGACAAGAGGGAGGGGCTCAAGGCTGATTGGCACCGTGTATTTGCCGAGGCTGCAAAATTGGACAAAGCAGTCGAGATCGACGGCTACGCAGATCGTCAGGACCTTCGGGTGAGCCTCTTGAAGAAAGCCGGGAAAGAGGGGTGTCGCATCTCCCTGGGAACTGATGCTCACGCTCCCTCCCAGCTCGCCTACATGGAACTGAGCCTGGCTGCAGCGAGTTTGGCGAAGATCCCGGACGACAGGATTCTAAACTTCATGCCGGTCAAAGAGCTGCTGGGATGGGTCGAGAACGTCAAGGGGAGGTGAGACCACTTCCGTCACCGTGCCGGCCCCAAAGCTTCATTGTGCCGTCTGTTGTTTCGCAGGGGCGGAATGATCGTTATCAACAAGCCTCGCGGCCATGCTGTCCACGTGCTCAGTGCGGAGATGTGAGTAGGTTTTCGCAATCAATACTCCGCCATCGGTGTGCCCCTGCAGCGCCGCCACTGTCTTGAAATCCATTCCCAGCTCAATGCAACGAGTGACAAAGCAGCGGCGCAAAGAACGATGGCTAAAATGCGGAAGGCTCAGACGAACGCATGCATTGGTGAGGGCCTTCTTCACATTGTCCACTTTCAACAGCTGGGCCTCGGGCTTTTCTTCGGCCTGTTTCATCAGCTTTTCGACCAGAGGGCGAAGCTGAGGGAAAATTGGGATTTGATAACCCTTGTCCGTCTTGTTGCGATAAACCGTGATTTTGCCCTTCTCCAGATTGACATGTTGGCACTGGATGTTGGCGGCTTCTGAGTTCCCCAAACCTGACCGGCCCAAAAAGTCCACAAAATCAGCAGAATCTTCCGCGTCGGCGTTGAACTTCTGAGAGCGAATATGCTCAACAATGGCTTTCAACTGTTCCCATGTGGGTGTCGCACGAATAGGGGTCCCCCGCCTGACCGTCTTGGCATCTTTGGCGGGTGATTCAGCAAGCGCCTTGTCTGCCACTGCCAAATCAAACATGCGACGGACAAACTGAACGTGTTCATTGTAGTAACTGACGGCGTATTTCTCACGCATCAGGCCGAGCCAGGCATCCACTTCAGACGGCTTCACCTTCCTCACAGCCTGAACCATCCCTGGAGCCCAATCCTTGCGAAAATGGTCAGCCACAAAACCGAGCTTTTGAATCGTGTTGGCATCCAGGGTTTTCAGCGTTGCCTGGAACTTCTTCAGCAGTTCTTCGACGGTCATCTTGCCCAGACTGGAATCAACGCGGCTCAGGCTCTGTTTGAAATCGGCCAAGTTCCTCTTGGCGAGCTTGGAGTCGTCCGTCTCCAGCGACCGTCGAATCAGCTTGCCTTCATGCCTCACGACCGCATAATAAACATCGTTCGATGAGTATCGGTAGAGACATTCTCCAACCTTTTCAAACTTTCCGGGCTGCTTTGCACGCGTGCTCATGGTCTGCAAACTTGGAGTATACAAAACCAGTATCCAAGCGAATATTTAGAACTTGCCGAATCCGTTCTAAATCATTGTGGATCAGTGATTCGGGCTGTGGCTCAGCCTGGTAGAGCGCTTCGTTCGGGACGAAGAGGTCGTGGGTTCGAATCCCGCCAGCCCGACCACTGCTGCTGCGCGTATTAGAGAGATAGAGGCACGATATGGCGACCCCAACCCCACCCAAAAGAATCCTTCTCGCAGAAGATGTGCGTGCGCTTTCCATGCGGCTGTCGCATGCACTTGAAACGCATGGTTACATCGTCTGTGTGGCTGAGGACGGCGAGGAATGTCTTGAGCAAATGGAGGCATTCAAGCCGGACCTTCTGGTGCTGGACCTGATCATGCCGAAAATGAACGGGCTTGAGGTGCTGCGGCATTTGCGGGCGCAGCAATCGACGCAGCACATGCCGGTGATTGTCTGCACGGCGAAGGATTATTCGACAGAGCTCAAACACATCCAGCAGACCGGGCCGGTGGATGTGCTGATCAAGCCGTTCGATCCTGAGCTGTTGCTGGAGAAACTGCGTGAGTATTTTCATGACGCCTCAACGACCAAGGGGATCACACACCGCGATCATCTGCCTGTGTCGGCGGAACAGTATGCGCCGGTGCTGGACACCAAGCGCCCGCATGTGAAGCTGTGGGGTACGCGCGGGTCGATACCCGTGTGCGGGGCGCGCTATGCCCAGCATGGTGGCAACACGACGTGCTTTGAATACAACAGCGGGAAGGAGCGCATCATGTTTGACGCGGGCTCCGGGCTGCGGGATGCGGGGCAGTCGTTTCTGGCGGGCGGGCCGTGTCACATCCACCTGTTTATCACGCATACGCACTGGGATCACATTCAAGGGTTCCCGTTTTTCACGCCGATCTATGTGCCGGGCTTTGAAATCACGGTCTATGGCGAGCGTGGCTTTGGCAAAAACATTGAGTCCCTGCTGTGCGGCCAGATGGACCGCGATTATTTCCCGATCCAGCGCGAAGACCTGCGGGCTAAAATCAACTTCGTGTTTCTCGATGATGCGCCGGTGAAAATCGGTGACGTGACGGTGACACGCGAATTTACGCAGCATCCCGGGGCGACGGTGGGTTTCAAGGTGACGCATGATGGGTGGAGCGTGGCCTTTGTTCCGGACAATGAATTTCTGCAGGGCTACACGGGCTCTCCGATCCAGCTGACACGAGACTCAGATCTCGTGGTGCCCTATGAGCCGATGCTGGCCTTCCTGAACGGGGTGGACCTGCTGGTGCATGAAGCGCAGTACCTGCCGACGGATTATCCGAAACGCATCGGCTGGGGGCATTCCAATCTTGCCACGGCCTGTGCGCTGACCAAGCTGGTGGGCGCTAAGAAGTGGATCGTGGTGCATCACGATCCGGATCACGATGATGCTGCGCTGCAGGCCAAGCTGAATCTGACGCGCCAGATTTTGAAGGAGGTGGGGCACCCGATCCACCTCGTGCACGGCTATGATGGCATGACGGAATATCGTTGATCTAGATGACGGGCTGGAAAGCGGCCAACAAGGCATCGCCCAGCAAGGCGCATTCCTTTTTTAACTGATCCAGCAAGATCTGCGCGTGCTGCAAATCTCCGGCATGGGCATCGTCGCAGAGCTTGGAGGCAGTGTTTAAAGCCTGTGTGGCGGAATAAACGCCGAGCATGCCCTTGAGCGAGTGCGAGGCTTCATAGAGCGGCCTGGCTTTGCCGGCGGCGAGAGCCTTCTCGGCTTTGCGCAGGTATTTTTGGGAATCTTCAGCGAAGATGCCCACGAGCTTGCGCATGAGTTTTTCATCGCCGGTGGACTCACGGAACTCGGCGAGGTCGAACGAGGGGGGAGTCTCGATCTGAGGAAGGGGCGCGGGTGGTGCTGATGCGGGAGATGGCAGAGCTGGCTCTGGTACGAGGGAGCGGGGCGCAAACTGCTCCACGACATGGAACAATTCAGCGGAGCGCAGGGGCTTGGCGATGTAGTCATCCATGCCTGCGGCAAGGCACTTTTCACGGTCGCCTTTCATGGCATTGGCCGTCATGGCGATGATGGGGACATGCCTGCCGGTGGCCTGCTCGGTTTTGCGGATTTTGGCGGTGGCTTCGTAGCCATTGATGCCGGGCATGTGGACATCCATCAAAATGGCGTCGAAGGCCTCCTTGCCGCAGCGTTCAATGGCCTCTCTGCCGTTGGAGGCGAGGGTGACGATGTGGCCGCGCTTTTCCAGCATGCGTGCCCCGACGAGCTGGCTGACGTGGCCGTCTTCGACGATGAGCACCTTCATCGACGAATGAGCGGAGACCACGGGCTTGATGCGTGGCTTTTTGGGCTTGAGCGAAGTGCCTGTGGTGCGCCCAAAGGAGGCGGTGAAGTGGAAGACGCTGCCGGTGCCGGGCTGGCTTTCCACCCAGATGCGGCCCTGCATGAGCGCGACCAGATCATGGCAGATGGCGAGCCCGAGGCCGGTGCCGCCGTAGCGCCGTGTGGTGGAGGTCTCCGCCTGGGTGAAGGCGGCAAAGATGCTTTCCCGCATGTCTGCAGCAATGCCGATGCCGGTGTCGTTGATCTTAAAATGCAGGGTGACCCTGTCCGCAGTCTCGGATTCCAGGCTGACCTCGATGGTGACGCCGCCCTTGTGGGTGAACTTGATGGCGTTGCCGATCAGATTGACCAGGATCTGCCGCAGGCGGCCATCATCGCCGATGAGGCGCAGGGGGACGTCCGGGCTGATGTGATGGAGAAAGACCAGTCGTTTCTGAAAGGCGCGGATGCCCATGGCCTGCGAGATTTCGGTGACGACCTCGCTCAGATCAAACTCGTGTGCGTCCAGCTCCATTCTGCCGGCCTCGATTTTGGAGAAATCGAGGATGTCATTGAGCAGTTCCAGCAGGGAGTCTGCGGAGAGCTTGAGCATTTCCAGGTACTCGCGCTGGGTTTGGCCGAGGTCCGTGCCGAGCAGCAGTTCGCTCATGCCAATGACGCCGTTCATGGGCGTGCGGATTTCATGGCTCATGTTTGCCAGAAACGCGCTCTTGGCGCTGTTGGCGGACTCGGCGGCCCTACGGGCCTGACGCAGCTCTTCCTCGGCCTGCTTGCGCTCGGTCACGTCTGTGTGTGAGCCGGCCATGCGGTAGGGTTTGTCATTATCATCACGCAAGGCCCGGCCGCGGGCGAGAATCCAGCGCCAGCTGCCGTCCTTGTGGCGGAAGCGGAACTCCACGGAATAGCGCGGAATGCGGCCTGCCAGGTAATCATTGAGGATGGCCATCACACGCTCGTGATCTTCGGGATGGAGCTGAGATTCAAAGGTGGCGAAGACGTTTTCGAGTTCATCGTCCTCGTAGCCGATCATGCTCTTCCATGGCGGGGAGAAAAAGACTTTGCCGGTGCGGATGTCCCAGTCCCAGATGCCGTCGTTGGTGCCACGCACCGCGAGGGCGAAACGTTCTTCGCTTTCCGCCAGTTCGCGCACCGCGTCCGCCGGTACGTCGGGCAGGCAGAGGCGGCAGGCATGGAGCATGCCTGCCAGTTCTTGAATACGCTGCTTCAACTCCGGCACGGAGTCGCCAGCGGCATGCTCATGGGTATCTGACATGGGGTTGGGAATGTCCTCTGCGCGGTTGGCAGCGGAGGCGTGGGATGAATAGACACAATTTCACACAAACAAACTCAAAAGGTGGGTTCGGAATCGCAAAGTGTGACCTGCTTCGGGCCAGCGAAATGCTGCAAAATCGATCTGAATGCGTGTTTGGGCACACTGGTGACGTTCATGAGAGCGCATGAACCGACGCCACCTGCTCGCCTCCCTACCCGCTGTTTTCACCGCTTCAAGCTTTGCTGCCGCAGCTGATGCCAAACTTCGCGTTGCCGTGATCGGCCATACCGGACGAGGCAATTTTGGCCACGGTCTCGACACGATGTGGCTCAAAATTCCCGCTGTTGAAATTGTGGCTGTGGCCGATGCGGATGAGAAGGGGCTGAAGGCTGAGCTGAAGAAACTGGGGGTGGAGAAAGGTTTTGCTGATTACCATGCGATGCTCGCGGAGGTGAAGCCGGAAATTGTGGCCATCGGACCGCGTCACATTGACCAGCATCGCGACATGCTGCTGGCGGCGATTCAGGCGGGGGCGCGTGGCATCTACATTGAAAAACCTTTTTGCCGCAGTCTGGCCGAGGCTGATGAAGTGATTGCCGCTGCTGACAAGGCGGGAACGAAGATCGCCATCGCGCATCGCAATCGTTACCATCCGGCGCTGCCGGTGATCGCCAAGCTGATTCAGGAGGGCGTGATTGGCCGTGTGCTGGAAATGCGTGGACGGGGCAAGGAGGATGCGCGCGGTGGCTCGCTGGACCTCTGGGTGCTAGGCGCACATATTTTCAATCTTGCGACGTACTTCGGCGGAGCGCCGCAGGCGTGCAGCGCCACCGTGATGCAGGATGGCAAACCGATCACGAAGGCTGATGTGAAGACGGGGGATGAAGGGATCGGTGCGCTCGCTGGCAATGAGGTGCATGCGAGGTTTGAACTGGCGAACGGCTTGCCGATGTACTTTGATTCTGTGCAGAATGCCGGAACCAAGGAAGCTGGATTTGGGCTGCAAATCATCGGCACGAAGGGGATCATTGATTTTCGCATCGATCAGGAGCCTGTCGCTCACCTGTTTGCCGGCAGTCCTTTCAATCCCGCCATGAAGGAGCCGCGCCAGTGGCAGGCCATCACCACAGCAGGGGTGAATCAGCCGGAGCCCATTGCTGGTCTTGGCAAGCAGCTCTCCAGCCATGAAACAGCCGGACTCGATCTGATCGCCGCCATGCAGGAGAATCGTGCGCCGCTGTGTGATGCGGAACAGGGCCGCCAGACGATCGAAATGATCAGCGCCGTCTTTGAATCGCATCGGCTCAATGGCCAGCGGGTGCCCCTCCCGCTGAAGACACGCGTCAATCCGCTCACGCTGCTATGAAAACACCTGCCGCTGCGCCGATTCTCATTCAAAATGGCACGCTTATTTTGCCGGACCAGTTGATCGAGGGCGGGGCGGTGCTGTGTGAACGTGGGAAGATCAAGGATGTGGGCGAAAGCGTCGCTGTGCCGAAGAACGCGATCGTGATTGATGCCAGGGGTGGCTACATCAGCCCTGGGTTCATCGACATCCACGTGCATGGGGGAGCCGGGGCCGATTTCATGGACGGTACGGTGCCGGCGGTGCGCACGGCATTGAAGGTACATGCGCGGCATGGCACGACCACGATTTTTCCCACGACCACCACGGGTGCGCCGGTGCAGATCATGGCGATGCTCATCGCCTGCCGTGAGGCCAAGCGGAGCTGGGTGGCAGAGCATGGCTCACGCATTGCAGGGGTGCATCTTTACGGGCCGTATTTCGCGGCTGACAAGGTGGGGTGCCACTCGCGGGAGGGACGGCGTGCGCCGGATGCGGAGGAATACGCGCGGTGGTTTCGCGATGATCTGGTGCGCATCGCCACGTGTGCGGCGGAATTGCCGGGGGCGGAGGAATTTTACCAGATGGCGCGCAAGCAGCGCTGCCTGATCACCTGCGGGCATTCGAATGCGAACTGGGCGGAGATGGCGAGTGCCTTCAAAGCAGGCATGCGCCATGTGGATCACTTCTGGTGTGCGATGAGTTCGGTGGCTTCACTGCGCACGCGATTTGGCACGCCGATGCAGGCGAGCATGGAGCAGTTTGTCCTGGCCAATGCAGAGATGAGCACTGAGGTGATCGCTGACGGCATGCATCTCGCGCCGGAGTTGTTGGAATTCGCTTTCCGCATGAAGGGTGCGAAGCGGCTGTGCCTGGTGACCGACTGCAATCGCGCGATGGACATGCCGCCGGGACGCTACCGGTTTGGTTCGGAGGATGATGGCTCGTTTTTTGAGAGTGATGGGAAAGTGGGATTTGTGCCGGGCCAGGGGCTGGCGAGTTCGGTGATGGGGCTGGATCACATGGTGAGGCATATGAGGAAGAGCACCTCGGCGACGCTGCCTGATGCTGTACGCATGGCGAGTCTGACGCCTGCGGAGCGGACTGGCATGGCCAAAGCGTGTGGGAGTCTGGAGAAGGGGAAGCTGGCGGATGTGCTGGTGCTGAATCGGCGGCTGGAAGTTCAACGTACTTTTATCGGCGGTGTCGAAGTGCTGCGTGAATGTTGAGGATTGTGTTGGCGAGTGGGACAACGACATGGTGCGCAGGCCCTTTGAGGGCGCTGGAAGGTTGCACGTTGCTGGCATGGCTCCGCCATGCGCGCTTCAGAGAGGTCTGTGGTGGGCGTGATCCAGGGGTGGCGCTCGTTCCTCGCTTACCCCTGGCTACCGGCTGTGATCCCCCTCCGGGGATCGGATGGAGGGCGTACGGTTTCTCGTATTACGGCTCTGCTGTCTGATTGCCTCCGGGGATTGGATGGAGGGGACGGCTTGATTTTGGTGGAACATGGTCGTCTTATGGTGCGAAACTCAATCACGTGTACCTGCGCTGCCTCATTTTCTTTGCCTGTGCCTATGCTTGCAATGGGCAGACAAGCGCGCCGACCTTTGCTGAGCGGCTGGTGGAGGCGGCGCTGGAACGGGTGACGCACACGGTACGCTATGACCCCGCCTATGTGGTGCTGGAGTATCCCGGTGGGGATGTGCCTGCTGATACAGGGGTGTGCACGGATGAGGTCATTCGAAGCTACAGGGCGCTTGGCATCGATCTGCAAAAGCTGGTGCATGAGGACATGAAGCGCGCCTTTTCCGCGTATCCGAAGGCGTGGGGGCTGAAATCAACGGACAAAAACATTGATCACCGACGCGTGCCGAATTTGCAGACTTTCTTCAAGCGACGTGGCGCGGCGCTGCCGGTGACGCAAAAGGCGGCGGATTACCTGCCGGGCGATCTTATCACGTGCACCGTTGCGGGCAGGCTGCCGCACATTGGTATCGTGGTGCCTGCGGCGGATGGCAGTGCGACGCCTTGGATAGTGCACAACATCGGCCAGGGGCCCAAGCGGGAGAACCGACTGTTTGAGTTTCCGCTGACCGGTCACTACCGGTTTCACCCTCACTGAACTGATTCTGCCGAGCGGACGGATTCAAGCGTGAGCTGCCACTGCTCCGTGCCGCGGAACCAACCGCGCTGGATGCGCATGGCGACATCCCATGGGGCGGGGGGGAGATTGCCAATGGGTGCGTTGAACCAGCGTGCCTCCATGGAGGCACCCTCCTGTGTGAGGATGATGCGGAGATGCTTTTCTTTCATCGTGCGGCCTGGCAGCTTGGGCCGGACATTGCGGCAGAGAAACAGGGGCTCTGGGTTCTTTTGACCGAAGGGTTCCAGGAGCTTGTAGCTTTCGAAGAAGCTGAGTGAGAGGTCGCGCAGCTTGACCTCGGCATCGAGTTCCAGGACGGCGGTCATGGCTTCCTTGCTCAGGGCTTCGCGTGCGGCGACCTGAAAGGCGGTGCGGAAGGAGTCGATCTTGTCTTCGTGAACGGAAATGCCGGCGGCCATGGCGTGCCCGCCGCCGCCGAGCAGGTGATCGCGGCAGATGTCGATGGCTTCGACGAGGGAAAAGCCGGGGATGCTGCGCCCGCTGCCTTTGCCGATGCCCTCTTCATTGATGGAGACGAGAATCGTGGGGCGGTGGCACAGGCGGGAGATGCGTGAGGCGACGATGCCGATGACGCCGGGATGCCAGTTGCGCGAGGCGAGCACGATGGCGGAAACTTTGTCGATTTCGCCGATGTTGGCGAGCATGGCCTCGGCCTCGATGTGGACCTGCTGCTCCACGTTTTGACGGTCCTTGTTGTGGGCTTCGAGCAGTTCGGCCAGGGCGGCGCCTTTGATTGAATCTGTGGCTAGCAAAAGCTGCAGCGCCGTCGCAGCGGTGTCGAGCCGACCTGCGGCATTCAAGCGGGGGCCGAGGCGGAAGCCGACGTGATGCGTCTGCACGAGGCCCTCCACGCCAGCGATCGCCTTCAAGGCTTTCAAGCCATGGCGTGGGGTTTGAGCCAGGGCTTCGAGACCGCGCCGCACCAGCAGGCGATTTTCATCGATGAGGGGCACGAGGTCTGCCACGGTGCCGAGGGCGACGAGATCGAGGGTTTCCTTGAGATCGTAGCTTTCGATCATGCGCGTTTTCAGGAGCGCGTGGGAGACTTTGAACACCAGGCCGGCGGTGCAGAAGTAGTGGTAGTCTTTGCCGAGCTTCGGATTCACCAGCGCAAGGCAGTCGGGGCGACCCTGCGGAGAGAGCTCGTGGTGGTCGATGATGACGCAGTCCACGCCATCTGCGCGCAGCTTGGCCACTTCTTTGAGTGAGGTGGTGCCGCAGTCGAGGGCGATGAAGAGGTCTGGTTTGCCAAATTGTTCATAGCATTTGGCGATGCCATCGAGGCTGAGGCCGTAGCCTTCTTCCATGCGGGTGGGCAGGAAGAGATGGGTGTCGAGACCGTAGGCCTTCAGGATGAGATGCATCAGAGCCATCGATGTCACGCCGTCCACATCGTAGTCGCCGTAGAGAACGACGCTTTGTTTTTCATCGACCGCACGCAGGATGCGCGCCACGGCGGGCTTCATCTCAGGGAGCACGGTGGGATCTCCGAGTGTGGCGAGTTTGGGCACGAGGAAATCGCGTGCCATTTCCACGGTGGTGAGCCCGCGCTGCACGAGGAGCTGCGCCATGAGCGAAGACAGACCCATGTCTGCCGCCAGTTCGGCAGCGCCTTCCACGGCGGGCTTCAGCAGCCAGCGGGGCGGACGTATCGAGATGGGAGCAGGTTCAGACATGTGGATTATTTGCGATATGAATACATCTCTGTATGGAACATGCGTGAAGCGTAGTCAAAGCATGCTTCCCGAACCCCATGTCGCAGAATCAATTTGCATCTCAATCAGGCCGCTTGTGGCTTTGCATGATGGGTTTGTTCCTCATCGTGGCAGGGTCGTTCTTTGCGTGGCGGATGTGGCTTTCGTATGAGAAGGCGCAGATCACGCGGCATTGGTCGCAGGTTCCATGCCGCATCGTTTCATCGCGCGTCGTGAGCGAGCGTCCCACGCCGCATTCAGATCCCGCGCACCGGGTGGAGGTGAGGTATGAATATGAGGTGAACGGGGCCAAGCACAGCAGTGCGAGGATTCGCCAGGTGGAGGCCGCTGCGACGCTGCATTTCGATGATGCTGTGCAGAAGCAGCAGCAATATCCGACGGGGTCGGCTCAGATTTGCTGGGTGAATCCGGCGGCTGCGGATGATGCGGTGCTGCAGCATGGCTCGCGTGCTGCTTTGTATTCGATCTGGTTTCCGCTGCTGTTTGTGCTTGGGGGCTTTGGGATGCTGCGGGGTGCGCTGAAGAGAGCCGGGCAATAGACGAACATGAACGGAGCTTGTGTGAGGGCCCGGGGCGTGCGGAGGCAGGTTTCTGCGGCGGCATTTCGGGTGGGCGCTGCTGGAGCGGGCGGCGTGTGAAGAATGCTCAGGGTTTGCTTTCCGGACAGGGTGCACTTGTACCAGGGTAGCCTCGCTGAGGCTCGGCAACCCTTCGCTATAATACGGAAGGCCCTTGGCCTTCAAGGCGAGGAGGTCAGTTTATTTACGGAAGATCGTTGGCCTTTGAGGCGAGGTGGTCAGTCTAATGCGAAAGTCTCAACATAGCTGCGGGGTTTTACGGCGCGCGGTATGAGGACTGCATGAGCTTTTCGAGTTCAGCGACGAGCTCGGGTTTCTCGGCGGCGAGGTTGTTTTCCTCGCCGATGTCCGTTTCGAGATTGTAGAGGAGTTTTTCGAGGGGTTTGGGTTTGGCCTTGGCTTTGGTGTTCTTGGATGCAGCGCCGGTGTTGAGATGGATCAACTTCCAGGGCCACTTCAGCACGGCGAGCTTGCCGCCCTGTTCATCGAAGGCCCAGTAGAGATGCGAATGCTGCTGCTGGCCTTGTTTGCCGAGGAGGGTGGGAGCGAAGGAGATGCCGTCGGTTTCGGCGGTGATCTTCGCGCCGCTGAGTTCAGCCACGGTGGGCAGGAGATCCTGGAAGCCGCTGACATGCTCGCTCACTGCGCCTGCTTTGATCTTGCCGGGCCACCATGCGATGAAGGGCTCGCGGATGCCGCCGTCGGTCATGTCGCGTTTGATGCCTTTGAAGTCGCCGTTGCTGTTGAAGAAGTCGCTTTGATGTCCGCCTTCTTGATGGGGGCCGTTGTCGCTGGAGAACATGACGAGGGTGTTTTCCGCGAGGCCGAGTTCTTTGAGACGGGCTATCACCCTGCCGACTTCATTGTCGAGGAAGCGGATGAATTGGGCGAAGCCTTTCTCCGCGTCGGGCCAGTCTTTGTTTTTGAACTCGCCGTAGTCGGGGGATTCCATGCCGTGGCCTAGCGGGGAGTTTTTGCCGGCCTCGTTGTTGGCGTGGGGGATGTTGAAGGCGTAGTAGAGGAAGAAGGGTTCTTTGGCTTTGGCGCGCTCGCCGAGATGGTGCTGCACTTCGTCTGCGAGGAGCTGGGGCACCCAGGCTTTGCGGCCGTCCAGAGGGGCGACGCCGGTGCCGACGAGATCGCTGTCGGAATAGTCGTGCGCATCCTTGAATGAGCCGGGGATGACGGTGTTTGGCAGGTCCACGATCTTGCCGTTTCGGATGAGGGCCTTGGTGTAGAAATTGTGGGCGTGGCTGGTGCCGGCGTAGCCGAAGAATTCATCGAAGCCTTTGCGCTGGGGATCGTCGAGCGGGAGAGGTTTGCCGAGGCCGTATTTGCCGATGCAGGCGGTGTGATAGCCTGCGGTTTTGAGCAACTTGGGAAGCGTGACATCTTCGTCCGGGATGTGGCCTTCGCCATTTCCGCGCACGCGGCAATGACCGGTGTGCAGACCTGTCATCAGCACGCAGCGCGATGGGGCGCACACGGTGCAGCCGGCGTAATGGCGGGTGAACTTCATGCCCTCGGCGGCCATCTTGTCGAGATTGGGGGTGGTGAGTGTCTTTTGGCCGTAGCAGCCGGCGTCGCCGTAGCCCATGTCATCGGCGAGGATGTAGATGATGTTGGGCTTGTCGGCGGCGTGAGCGAAGGTGCCGAGGAGAAGCAAGGTGAGGATGAAAAGCGACTTCATGAGTGATACCGAAACGCAGGAACTCGCGGGTTGCTTCATGAAAAGAGGTTCTCTAGTGTGAGAGCATCATGGGATTCAAGCAAAGTCTTTTGGGGTTGCTGCCTCCGAAGGTATGTCAATTTTTTGAGGACGGGCCTGAGACAGTCATTTTGTCCCGCATGCCGCCAGAGGATTTGCTGTATCGCATCTACGCATCTTTCGGGGAGACCTTCTCGATGAGTTCGGGTTCGGCGCAAGGCAGCGTGATTGGGAGCACCATCCGCGTCCGCTGGAAATGCCCGTACATGCGTGATGATTTTGAGCCGCTGTTTCGCGGGAGGGTTGAAGCCGCCGAGGGAGGGAGCCGGATTGTCGGATGCATGTCACACAACCGCTTTGTCCAGGGATTCATGGCTTTCTGGTGTGGTGCCATCCTTTTGTTTTCTTTGCTGACGGTCTGGACGGTTATTATTCCTCTGGGCGGCTGGGGACTGCTATGGCTGGCCAATGGCCTTTTCAGTTTCGGCGATCATTTTTATCCTGGCCGCCGGGAGTGTATCATGGAACATCTGCGTGCGTGTGCAGCGCGACCTTTTTCTGATCTTCCGCCATGAACCAGATCCTTGTTCTCTATGATTCCCGCAGCGGCAATGTCGCGAAGATGGCTACGTTAGTGGCGGAAGGGGCGGGGCAGGTGCCGGAGACTGAGGTGCGGGTGAGGCATGTGGATGAGGCTACTGCGGAGGATGTGGTGTGGTGTGATGGTCTCGCGGTGGGCAGCCCCACCAACATGGGCATTCTGTCGTGGAAGATGAAGCGCTTCTGGGACGAGACGATGGCGGACAAGTGGCTGGAGGTGGATGGGAAGATTGCTTGTGCTTTCAGCAGCGCGGGTGGCTGGGGCGGGGGCATGGAGCTGGCGTGTCAGTCGATTCTCACGGTGCTGATGAATTTTGGGTTTCTGGTCTTTGGTGTCACGGATTACTCGGGGAAGAAGATGACGCTTCATTATGGGGCGGTGGCTTCGAAGGCACCGCGTGAGGAGGAGACGCAGGAGGCGTGTCGTATTCTGGGGCGTCGACTGGCGGAATGGACGGCGCTGTATGTGCATGGTCGCAAGGATCAGAATCCGCTGACGAAGGGGGTGAAGCGGTTGTGTCCGAGTGATTTTGTGGAAGATACGACGCAACCGTCATGACACCGACACTTTGCATTCTTGGTGGCTGCAATGGGGCAGAATGATCTGCCGCTTGCCGATGCGTGGGGTTTGTGAGACGATTATGCAAGGCTTCCGCGAACGTGGCCGCCGACTGCCCCACACAATGGACAAGCTTCAAGCCATCATCGATTGCATTCGCCTTCAAGAAGGGCCACCGCGCGAAATGTCCGAGATGTCGAAAATTGTGCTCGAAGCCAGCCGCGTGGCAACGGAGAAGATGCTCGACTATTACAAGCGCATGGGCATCAAGGTTACGCCGCAAATGACGCTGGTGCCTGAGAAACCCAAGAGGGGGCGGAAGAAGATGCCTCAGACCGACAATACACGTTCTGCTTCTCCTCATGCCATCGATTCCACTCGACACCAGGAAGGCCCGCCAACGGACATGTCAGAAATGGTGCGCATTGGCCTCGAAGCGGGCCGAGTGGCCACGGAGGAGATGCTCGACTTTTACAAACGGATGGGGATCAAGGTGACGCCGCAGATGACGCTGGCGCCGGAGAAGCCGAAGAGGGGGCGGGGGCGGAGGAGGAGGACGTAGACGCGACCACCTCAGCATAAAGATGCTGACAAACCGATGAATTTGTGGATGCTGCTCGCTATCTAGTGAGTAGCGCATGTTTGCTCACCAAAAATGTTCCCTGTTCGCTTTTTGAGTCTGTACTGAGCAAGTCTTGCAACGCATCTTTTGCCATGAATATCTTTGCTGCGATTGAAAAACTAATTAACGAACACGGGAGTGCTGCCATCTTGAAAGAGCGTTTGTCGCTCGCTGCAGACCAGTTTAAAAAGCTTGAAGAAGAAAACGGGCTTTTAAAACACGAAAAGGCATCTCTTGAAGACGAGCTTGGTAGGCTGCGTACACAACTCAAAGCAACCCTTATTCCTCAAGAGTTTGTTGAATCGAGAGGGGTGCTTTTCAAGAGGCTTAACGACGGCAAAATTGCCCCAGACGCTTACTGTCCCACATGTAAAACTGTGCTGTTCAGTCTGCAGGGCGTGCTACCACTCAACTGTAGTAAGTGCGGCTTTGCTGCTCACCTGACTGGCAAGGAAATACCCAAGGTCATCGCAGGCCTGTAGAGAGCAGTTTTGAGATTGGCCGAAAACTCAGGAAAGTTCCCGGGTCCCGTCATTAAGATCGAATGAAGTATTTATGTGCTACATGCAATGCCGAGCATGACGGCTTTCCGTCGTGGGGCTCTGATCGACCAGCCGCCTACTGGGATGTGCCACAGGAGAAGCTTGAGAGTGATGTCTTTCTGACTTCGGATTCGTGTGTTATTGCCGATCGATTTTTTTTCATCCGCGCCTGCCTAGATCTTCCCATTATTGGCACTGACGAGAGTTATTCATGGGGAGTTTGGGTCTCATTGAGCGAAACAAACTTCTTCATTTGGCAGGATAATTATGAGGTGGCTGAGCGGTCGCACATCGGGCCGTTTTTTGGCTGGCTGTGCAGTTCACTCTCGGTTTATCCCGATACGCTCCACATGAAGACCATGGTCCACTTTCGAAATCATGGTCAGCGCCCATTGATCGAACTTGATGATACAGATCACCCTCTTTCCATCCACCAGCGGGCAGGCATCACAATTGAAGAGCTTTCAGCAATGATGCATCGGCTCGAGGAAGACAACCGAGCATGAGCAATCAGCATCATTAAACAGAATCAAGCCGGAGCGCGATCGTGCTCCGGCCTGGTAACTGTTAAGGTCTGCAATTTATCACTTCTTCACAAACTCCACCTTCCCGCTTTTCATCGTGGCGGTGATGTGATCGCCGTCTTTGAAGCCGCCTTCTAGGACGGCGAGGGAGAGGGGATCGAGGAGGTGTTTTTGGATGGCGCGTTTGAGGGGGCGGGCGCCGTAAACGGGGTCGAAGCCGGCGTCGGCGAGGTAGCGGGTGGTGTCGTCGGTGACGGTGAGGTGGATGTTCTGCTTGGCGAGGCGATCAATGACGCGCTGGAGCTGGATCTTGACGATCTGATCGAGCTGGGCGGCGTCGAGGCGGTCGAAGATGACGATCTCGTCGATGCGGTTGAGGAACTCGGGGCGGAAGAACTGCTTGAGGCTGTCGCGCACGAGGGCATCGCGCTGCTCAGGATTGCTGACGTCCTGGATGGCGTTGCTGCCGATGTTGCTGGTCATGATGAGGACCGTGTTTTTGAAATCGACCGTGCGGCCCTGGCCGTCGGTGATGCGGCCGTCGTCGAGGACTTGGAGCAGGACGTTGAAGACATCGGGGTGGGCTTTTTCGACTTCATCGAAGAGCACGACGCTGTAGGGGCGGCGGCGGACGGTTTCGCTGAGCTGGCCGCCTTCTTCGTAACCGACGTAGCCGGGAGGCGCGCCGATGAGACGGCTGACGCTGTGTTTCTCCATGTATTCGCTCATGTCGATGCGAGTCATGGCGGTGTCATCATCGAAGAGGAATTCGGCGAGGGCTTTGCAGAGCTCGGTCTTGCCGACGCCGGTGGGGCCGAGGAAGAGGAAGCTGCCGATGGGGCGGTTCTCATCCTGAATGCCGGCACGCGCACGGCGTACGGCATTGCTGACGGCGTGGATGGCGTCCTTCTGGCCGATGACGCGTTGGCTGAGGCGCTCCTCCATTTTGACGAGCTTGGAGCGCTCGCCTTCCTGGAGGCGTGAGACGGGAATGCCGGTCCAGTTGGCAACGACGCGGGCGATGTCGTCCTCGGTGACTTCTTCGCGGAGCAAGGCGTGAGCGGCCCGCGGCTGGGAGGCTTCGACGGGGGCGGCGCTGAGCTTTTTTTCGAGGTCGGGGATGAGGCCATATTGGATCTCTCCGGCGCGACCGAAGTCGCCACGGCGCTGGGCCTGTTCTTGTTCGGTGCGCAGGCGGTCGATCTCCTCCTTCACCTTGCGTCCGGCATCGACGGATTCTTTTTCCTTCATCCACTGCGCTTTGAGGGCAGAGGAGTTTTCTTTGAGATCGGCGATCTCCTTGTCGAGTTTTTCGAGGCGGGCTTTGGAGGCGGCGTCCTTTTCTTTTTTCAGGGCCTGGCGTTCCATCTCGCTCTGCATGACCTGACGTTCGATGACGTCGATTTCGGTGGGCATGGAGTCGAGCTCGATCTTGATGCGGCTGGCGGCTTCGTCCACGAGGTCGATGGCTTTGTCCGGCAGGAAGCGGTCGGTGATGTAGCGATTGCTCAGGGTGGCGGCGGCAATGATGGCGCCGTCTTGAATGCGCACGCCGTGGTGGACTTCATAGCGTTCTTTCAAACCGCGCAGGATGGCGATGGTGTCTTCCACGCTGGGTTCGCCGACTTTCACGGGCTGGAAGCGACGCTCCAGTGCAGGGTCTTTCTCGATGTATTTGCGATACTCGTCGAGGGTGGTCGCGCCGATGCAGCG
>DLGZ01000021.1:42298-107499 GCA_002482965.1 Verrucomicrobiaceae bacterium UBA7681
CCGACGATGGTGTGGAGTTCGTCGATGAAGAGAATGATCTCGCCATCGCTGGAGGTGACTTCTTTGAGGAAGGCTTTGAGGCGCTCCTCGAATTCGCCACGGAACTTGGCACCGGCCATCATGCCACCGAGATCCATGCTGATGAGTTTTTTGCCCTTGAGTGAATCGGGCACGTCGCCCGCGACGATGCGGCGAGCGAGGCCTTCGGCGATGGCGGTCTTGCCCACGCCGGGCTCGCCGATGAGCACGGGGTTGTTCTTGGTGCGGCGGCTGAGCACCTGCATGACGCGGCGGATTTCTTCATCGCGGCCGATGACGGGATCGATCTTGCCCTGCTTGGCGCGGGCGGTGAGGTCGGTGCCGTATTTTTCGAGGGTCTGGTATTTGCCTTCGGGGTCCTGATCCACCACGCGCTGGCTGCCACGCACGGCGGTGAGGGCTTTGGAGACGGTGTCGTAGGTCAGACCGGCCTGTTTGAGAGAATCGGAGAGCTCGGTCTTGGTTTTGAAGAGGGCGAGGATGACGTGCTCGACACTGAGGTATTCGTCCTTGAGCTTTTTCTGCTCGTCTTCGGCCTTGGTCATGAGCTCGCGCATTTCATTGGAGAGATGCAGGCCGCTGGTGCCACCGCTGACTTTGGGCTGGCGTGTGAGGAGGGCTTCGACGCTGGCTTTGAGGCCTTGGGCTGCTGCGGGATTTACTGCGGCCTTTTCGAAGAGGGGCGTGGCGATGCCGCCTTCCTGCTCAAGAAGGGCGAGGATGAGGTGGCTCGGCTTCAACTCCTGATGTCCATGGCGTGTGGCGATGGATTGGGAGGCATTGAAGGCTTCCTGCAGCTTAACGGTGAATTTTTCGGGGGACATGGTTGGTGGGAGAAGGGTTGTTTCTCTGACTCTCTTGCTGGAAGCATGCCACAGCCCTGGCATGGGCTGCTACGCTTGATTTGTCGTGGTTGGGGCCACTTATGATACGTTTTGCGTGCACCCTCCGAGTGCATCACTGGCACAATAAATGGCCGAAGTGGCACAGGTGTGCGGCCCAGCTTCGACGCTTATTTTTCCTGCCCTGGAGTCTCTGTGGTCGCGCCGCTGCCAATCGTTTCGTCGTCGTTCAAGTGCAGGTCATAGCCTGCCATTTCCACTTCACCATGGCGTACTTTCTTTTTGGACATGGCGACGGAGATCCAATGGAATTCGGCGTTGTTGTCGAGCAGTACTTTGAGCACCATGGTGAGCGGCACGGCGAGAAACATGCCCAGCGGTCCCCAGAGCCAGCCCCAGAAGATGACGGAGAGGATGACGACCAGCGGGGAGATGCCGAAGCGATTGCCGAGCATGGTGGGCTGCACGAAGTTATCGAGGAAGAAATTGATGCCACCGTAGCCGATGGCGACGAAGATGGCCGTACCGGGGCCGTGCTGAACCAGCGCCTCAACAATGGCAGGAATACACGCCGCAGTGCTGCCCACGGCGGGGATGTAGTTGAACAAGAACGCCAGCAGCGCCCACAGCAGCGGGTAATGAAGGTCGAAGAACCAGCACCAGAAGCCTGCGAGCAAGCCGGTGAGGGCGCTGATGAGGGTTTTGACGCCGAGGTATTTCTGAATGTCATCCGCGCTGCGCATGAGGCCGGTGAGATCGGGGCCGCCGGAGAGTTGCACGGCTTGCAGGCGGCTCTGGGTGCCGTGGGCTTCCATGAGGATGAACATCATGACGATGATGATCATGATGAGGCTGGCGAGGAAGGTGGCCAGGGTGCCGAAGGTGCTGATCCCCAAGGAGCCAAGATTGCTCATCACATCCTGTTTGGTGGCCCAGCCGATCAGGGTGTTCCAATCAAACAGGCCGCTCACAGCCATCTTGGCATCGGCGACGCCATTGGCTTCCAGCCACGCGGCGGCGTCATTCGAATACCGTTCGAGACCGCGCAGATAATGCGGAAGGTCTCTCCAGAAGCTGATCAGCAGACGCACGCCCACGGTGATCAAACCGGCCAGCACACTCAGATTTATCAGCATGGTGATGCCGAGTGCAAGGCCGGCGGGAACTTTGTGCCGGCGCATCCAGCGTACCATCGGGTAGCTCAGCACCGCGAGGAAAAAGGCATAGACGATGGGGACCAGCACATTGGCGGCGATCTTCATGCCTGTCAGCACGACAAACAGACACGCCAGCGTGACAACCGCCTGCGAGCCTTTGCGGCCCCAATCCACCGTCTGATCATGCTCTTGAAACAACGACATGACCAGCCATGCCGCAAAATACCTGCTGGCTCAAGAATTTTCCATGAAGTATAAAGCAATCCATGATCCCGACATTTCGCAGGCTCTTATCTCTCAACCGCATCTCCGCCTATGGGGATCGTGGACGCGGCGGCATGGGCCTGAACCCACGCATCATCTTGGGGCTGCTGATCGTTGTTGGCACGCTGCTTTATCACCAGTTTGCCACGACGAAGTATGAGAACGAATTCACCGGGCGCAGTCAGAGGCTCGCGATAGCCACGCAGCAGGAGGAGATCGCGCTTGGTTTGCAATCCGCGCCGCAGATGATCCGGGAGAGCGGAGGGCTCTCGCGTGATGCCGCTGGACGGGAAATGGTGGGTCGGGTCGGTGCGCGCTTGATCGCTTCCACGGCAGCCAAGGAGACTTCGTATCAGTTTAAATTTCATCTGCTGGCTGACACACAGACCGTGAACGCCTTTGCCCTGCCCGGCGGGCAGATTTTCATCACCGAGGCGCTGTTTCGGCGTCTGAAGTCTGAAGATCAACTCGCGGGTGTGCTGGGACATGAGATGGGGCATGTGGTTGGCCGACACTCGAACGAGCAGATGGCCAGCACCCAGATGTGGAGTGGTCTGGCGCAGGGGGTGGGAGTGATGACCTCTGACGGCCATAACAATACAGGCGCTTACATTGCCAACAAGGTGGCGCAGTGGCGCGTGATGACATTCAGTCGCGCGGACGAATCAGAATCTGATGCCCTTGGCGTGCGTTTCATGATTCAGGCGGGTTACAATCCTGAGGCGCTCATTGGGGTGATGGAAATTCTTGCGGAGGTGAGCGGTGGAGGGAACGGCTCTGACTTTATGAGTTCGCATCCGAATCCCGCGAACCGGATGGAGCACATTCGCGAGGTGATTGCGAAGGAGCGGGCGGGGCGCTGAGGGCTTGCGGGGAGTGAGGGACGCTCGAAAGCGGCGCTGAAGCGCCGCATTGATTCGCTCCGCTCACCCTTTGGGCAGCCTTCGGCTGTCTATCTTCGCTTCGCTGCGGTTCCGTGGACGCTGGCGCGTTATATTATGGGGCCATCCCCAGCGGGCGGTTTTCGGTGCCTTTGACTTGGAGAAGGGCATCGCCGAGTTCTTTGCGGGTTGGCTCGGTCAGCTTTTGGAGTTTTTCCACGATCTCGGGGTGTTCTTTTGAGACATCGTGAGTCTCACCGGGGTCGTCTTTGAGGTTATACAAGGAGAGGCCGATGTTCTCGACGCGGTATCCATGCCGTGAGGCGATGCCTGCGATACCGCTTTGGGTGATCGACTTGGGTTTCATATGGCCAAAGCGCGCCGGTTTGCCATCGCGGCCGGGTTCACCATCCACGGTGATGTAGGGATGTGGAAAGTGCAGCTTCCACGGGCCGCTGCGGATAGCCTGGAGTTCATCGCCGCCGTAAAACACGAGGGCCTCATGCGGGGATTTTGCTTCAGGCGTTCCTGTCAGCAGATCACAGATGTCTTTGCCGTCGATTTTACGCTTGGAGAGTTTTCCGCCGATCAAGCGGGCGATGGTTGGCAGGAGGTCGATTTCCATCACGGGTTCCTTGCAGATCTGGGCGGGAGACACATGGCCCGGCCAGCGGGCGATGAAGGGGCTGCGCACGCCGCCATCGAAGGTGGTCAGCTTGCCTTCGCGGAGGGGTTTGGCGCTGCCAGCGTGATTGCCGTAGCTGAGGAAGGGGCCGTTGTCGGAGAAGAGGATGACCAGTGTATTTTGATCGATGTTGCAGCGCTTGATGGTGTCGAGGATCTGGCCCACGGACCAGTCGATCTCCTGGACGACATCGCCATAGAGTCCGGCGCTGGACTGGCCGCGAAAGGCGTCGGAGGCAAAGATGGGCACATGGGGCATCACATGAGGGACATAGAGGAAGAAGGGCTTATCTTTGTTTCGTTCGATGAAGCTGGTTGCTCCTTCCGTGAAGCGGCGGGTGAACTGGCTTTGATCGGGGTCGGTTTCGATGATTTTCAAGCCGTCGTAGAAGGGCAGGGGAGGCATCTCCGGTGCCAGGGAGGGGTGGTACTTGCTGTTGTCGTTCGAGTAGGGAATGCCGAGGAATTCATCGAAGCCGTTGCGCAGTGGATTGAACAGCAGATCGGTGCCGAGATGCCATTTGCCGAAGGCGGCGGTGGCATAACCGCGCGCCTTGCACATTTCCGGCAGCAGCCATTCGTCGGGATGGAGGCCTTCTTTGCTGGTGTGGTTCAAAGCACCCTGCATGCCGACGCGGTTCGCGTAGCAGCCCGTCAGCAGGGCCGCGCGTGAGGCGCTGCACACGGCCTGTGCCACGTAGAAGCTCGTGAACTTCATTCCCTCAGCGGCCATGCGGTCCATGTTGGGTGTCTTGATCTTCTCCGCGCCAAAGCAGCCGAGATCGGCGTAGCCCAGATCATCGACCAGGATGATCACCACATTGGGCGGGCGTGGATCGGCGGCGGAAAGAGTGAGGGAGGTGAGGAGGAGGGCGAGCAGCAGGCGCATGCCATCATCGTGGCAAATGCAGGCTGAAGTGGCGAGTTTTTTTGCCGTCAAATGCCGTGGCGCTTGCCAGCACGCTTGTTTCCTGACTACATTCAGTGATGATCTGGCGTGTGGCGGCAGTGTTGGCGGTGATTTTCTGGGCGGTGATGTCTGGACTGCTGGTGCGTGACGTCTATTTCCCCGAGGCTTCACGTTTTGCCATCGTGCCGCCGCGCATGGTGATGGATTTGTTTTTGCGGCAGTCGGAAACGTTTGGCTGCACGCTGCATCTGTACCATCAGCGCGAAAAAATCGGGCATGCAAACCTTCAGGTGAATCGTCGCATCAGGCAGGATCATCTGACTGTGTATGACTTGATTGCCCATGGGGCGGTGGAGGAGGTGGCACCGGAGGATCAGGTGCGAAGCATCATGGCGAGCTGGAGCCTGCGCTGCACGCTGGCGGATGGCGAGCGCTGGCAAAATCTGGCGATCAAAGCCAGTTTTCCGCAGCGTGATGCGAGCATACGCCTGTCATGGAACGAAACACAATCAGCGCCCGATGTGCTGGTGAAGCAGGGCGAGCGTGTGATGATGAACTCGGAGGATGTGAAGCTGCTGATGGGCGTGGGGGGCGGCCAGGACAGTGCGCTGGCCATGCTCTCGATGATGGGCGGAGGCCTGCCAAAACCGAGCACGCAAGCGGACAACAAGGATGCGATGAAATTGCAGGCGCGTGAGGGCATGATGGTGCTCGCGGGCAGGCAGCGGAAGTGTTTTATACTCGCGCTGCCGATCATGGGAATGTACGAGGTCAAAATGATCTTCACTGAAGCGGGTGAGCTTGCGCGCATCGACCTCCCAGACGACTACGTGCTGCTGGAACCCACCATCCACGGACTGCAGGACGTGGCGCACTGATTCGAACCCTTTTGAAGCATGATCGAGATTGAAGACCTCACGATGAACTATGGCGAACTGCGGGCGCTGGATGGCTTGAATCTCACCATTAAACCCGGCGAACTGTTTGCCTTCCTCGGGCCGAACGGCGCTGGGAAGACCACCGCGATGAAGCTGCTCACTGGGCTGATGAAGCCGGATTCTGGGCGTGTGAGGCTGTGCGGGCATGACGTTCAGCTGGAATCCATGCAGGCAAAGTCATTGCTCGGTTATGTGCCGGATGTGGCGGTGTTTTATGAGAAGCTCACGCCGGTCGAGTTCATGGAATTCATTGCCGAGCTGTTTGAGATGGACCTGGACCATGCGACGGCACAGACCAACGCATTGTTTACCAAATTCGCCCTGCATGAGTATTCACGGCAGCGCATTGAAAACCTCAGCCACGGCACGCGGCAGCGGCTCGCCATCGCCAGTGCGCTGCTGCATGATCCGAAGGTTTTTGTCATTGATGAGCCGATGGTCGGGCTGGACCCCATTCATGCCCGCACGGTGAAGCGGGAAATCAAGGAGCGCAGTCAGGCGGGCACCACGGTGCTGATGAGCACGCACTTGCTGAACATCGCTGAAGAGCTCGCTGATCGCATTGGCATCATTCATCATGGCAAGCTCATTGCCCTAGGCACTCTGGAGGAGCTGCGTCGGGATCACGAAAAGCGTGGGCGGCGGCTTGAGGACATCTTCCTGAGCATGGTGGAATGACCTGAAACCATGACGGCCGTCGCCGCGTTCATTTTCTCACATGAAAACCCTGCTCCTTTCCCTCCTTATGACCTCCATGGCTTTTGCTGCTGACACCAACGTTCAAGATATCGCGGTCAAGGATATCGACGGTAAAGAGACCACGCTCAAGGCCTACGCGGGCAAGGTGCTGCTGATTGTGAATGTGGCCTCCGAGTGCGGGTACACGCCGCAGTATGCCGGATTGCAGGCGTTGAATGAAAAGATGAGCGGCAAGGGGTTCTCTGTGCTCGGATTTCCCTGCAATGATTTCGGCGGTCAGGAGCCGGGCAGCGAGGCTGAGATCAAGACTTTCTGCTCGCTTAACTACAAGGTGACCTTTCCGATGTTTGCCAAGGTGGCGATCAAGGGTGATGCCAAACACCCGCTGTATGCGGCGCTGCAATCTGCTGCGGGTGGTGAAGTCGGCTGGAACTTTGAGAAGTTCCTTGTCGGCAAGGACGGCAAGGTGTTGCAGCACTTTGGATCGGATGTGGAGCCGGATTCACCGGAGCTGATGGCTGCGATTGAGGCGGCGCTGAAGTAGCCTCTTACTTTTTGGCCATCCAATCCGCGAGCTGCCGCCGCTGCACAGGCAGCTTGCGGTGGAAGCTGTCTTCGATGGCGGCGGCGGCCATGCCGGTTTCGCCTTCGGGGATGATGCCGAGCATCTCGGCGAGGCGCTGCTCGAAGCGGGTGATGAGTGCAGGGATGGGGTCCTTGGCGGCGAGGTAGTCGAGGGCTTTGACGAGGAGGTCGTGAATCTCGGGAATGGGGGAGTCGGTTTCGGCGACGAGGGTGATGAGTTTGACGAGGTAGGTGGCGGCGAGAACGCGGCCGTAGCTTTCACGCAGGCCGAGGCGGGGATTGGTCCAGCGGGCCTCGGCCAGGGTGTGCAGGTCGCTGGATTTGCTGCGGACGAAGCGCAGTTCGGCGGAGACAAAGAGGTCCAGCACGCCGTAGAGCGGTGATTTGGGCCGCAGTGATCCCTTGGCCATCGTTTTGAAGAGGCCGACCTCCGGCGAGCACCATTGTACAATGAGGCTGCTCTCCGCGTAGCGGGTGCGTCCGATGAGGATGGCCTCGGTTTTTTCCATGATGACAAAAGGCGTTGAACTCGCACGCCCAGACGCTATCTACGCTGCATGGAAAAGACCAGCAAGACCATCCTTACCGACCTCCAATCCCTCGACACCATTGCTCTCAAGGCAAGGTTGAGTGAGCTCCGGAGGTATCTTTGACGTCCCGAAATTAAAAGACGAACTGGCCATGCTGGAGGACCGCCTGGCGGCCCCTGGCTTCTGGGATAACGCGAACGCGGCGCGCAAGACGATCGACCGCACGAACGTCATCAAAAAGAAAATCGGACCGCTGCAGGATCTGGAAGTGCGTGCTGGTGACTTTGACGGGCTCATCGAGCTGGCCAAAGAAGCGGGCGACACGGACACGTGGCGTGAGGTGGAGCTGGAGCACAAGACGCTCGAAAGGGATGTCTCTAGCTTTGAGCTGAGCCAGTTGCTGAGCGGGCCGTTTGACAGTGGCAATGCCTTCATCACCATCCATTCCGGAGCCGGTGGTACGGAGGCCTGTGACTGGGCGGACATGCTGATGCGCATGTACCAGCGCTGGTGCCAGCGCCGTGGCTACAAGGTTGAGCTTATTGACCATGAAGCGGGTGATGACGTGGGCACGCGCTCCGCCACACTCGAAATCATCGGTGAAAACGCCTTTGGCTTTTTGCAAACCGAGCGCGGGGTGCATCGCCTTGTGCGAATCTCGCCCTTTGATGCTGCGAAGAAGCGCCATACGAGCTTTGCCTCGATTGACGTGACGCCTGACTCCGAAGAGGAGATCGACATTGTCGTGCGTGATGAAGATCTGCGTGTGGATACCTATCGTGCAGGCGGCAAAGGCGGCCAGAACGTGAACAAGGTGGAAACCGCCGTGCGCCTTACGCACATTCCCAGCGGCGTCATTGTGGCCTGCCAGATCGAGCGAAGCCAGCCGAAGAACCGCGCGAAAGCGATGGCGATGCTCAAGGCGAAGCTGTTCCAAATCGAGGAAGACAAGCGTCAGGCCGAGATCGACCGCCAGTATGGTGAGAAGAGCGATATCGGCTGGGGCAGCCAGATTCGCAGCTACGTCTTCCAGCCCTACCAGATGGTCAAAGACCACCGCACCGGTGAGAAGACCAGCAGCGTGCAGGGCGTCATGGACGGTGACCTAGATGCCTTCATGGAAGCCAAGCTGCGTGGTAGAAAAGTCGGCGATAATGACAAAGATGACGACTTGTAGCGGCTGGATTCTAGATGCTTGATCCTAGATGCTGGATGGCGGAAAATCGAGCTCTATGAGCTATCGCGACCTCGAAATCTGGCAGCTGGCCAAACAATGTTCGATTGAAATTCATACGATGACTCTGAGGCATCTGCCGAAGTTTGAAATGTATGAGGGAGGTTCGCAGATCCGCCGTTCCGCGAAGTCGGTGCGATCGAACATTGTGGAAGGTTATGGCAGGCGTGAATACAAACAGGATTTCGTGCTTCGGTTGACCTATGCGCTGGCTTCCAATGACGAAACCATCGACCATCTGGACACTTTGTTTGAAACAGGTTCATTGGCGGATGAACAGCTATGTGCTAATCTGCGCGAAATACTCACGCATTTAGGCAAAAAACTAAACCTTTTCATCCAAGCTGTTCGAGACGGCCACCGATCCTCAAAGTAGCCCTTCTGGATCCAGCATCGAGAATCCAGCATCCAGCATCTAGCAACGCATTCCTCCCCATGAAGCCTGTTTTCGAGAAAGTCCCCAAGCGTCAGTGGGAGTCCTTCCACTGTGAGATGGTGCGTGCGCTAGATTATGGGACACGGTGGCATTTTCATCCGGAGTATCAGCTGACGCTGGCGATTGAAAGCCGCGGGCACCGCGTGGTGGGGGACAACATCAGTGCGCTTACGGATGGGGACATCGTGCTGATTGGTTCCAATCTGCCCCATGTGTGGCATCAGGACACGAGCGCGAAGTCGCGGCGGGTGAATGCCATCATCGTGCGTTTTGACGAGGATTTCCTGGGGCGTGATTTCATGGCGCTGCCAGAGATGGAGCCGGTGAAGCGGCTGCTGCAGCGTGCGGCGCGCGGCCTGGAGGTGCGAGGTGCCGCCCGTGCGGTGGTGACGGAGCACATGAAACGCCTCGCCGGCAGTGAGGGTCTGGCGCGGGTGATTGAACTGCTGGCAGTGCTCAATGCGCTGGCTGGGGCTGATGATTTGAAGGCGCTGGCCAGTTCCAACTTCGAGCCCAAGTTGGAATCTGCCGACCAAGGGCGGATGGAGCGTGTGATCGACTTCATTCACACCCACCTGACCGAAGAAATTGACCGCGAGCGTCTGGCGAAGCTGGCGCATCTCAGTCTCGGTGCCTTCAGCCGCTTCTTCCACTCACGCACGGGTAAAACGGTGCCGCAGTATGTGAACGAGGTGCGGATTGGACGTGCCTGCGGCATGCTGGCGGAGGATGTGTCAAACATCACGGACATCGCGATGGACTGCGGTTATCGCAATCTGGCGAACTTCAACCGGCGTTTCCGCGAAGTGATGGAGACCACCCCGAGCGCCTACCGGCAAAAATTTCGCGGCATGGCGGGGAGGTGAGGCCCCGCGCTACTTGCGCAGTCTTTCATCCGGTGAGATAAGCAGTGCATGAGTCAGATGCTTGAACCGGATCTTTCCGTGGTGGACCTCCGCGCCTACTTCGTGCGGAAGCGCAATGCGCTGCTGGTGCGCGGGCGCTTCAGTCCGCTCTATCTCGATTACTACCTGCACCTGATGCAGTATGGCCTGCAGAATGCGGAGCCGCTGGACCAGATGCTGAAGGACGCGCTGGCCGCGCTGGCACTGCATCTCGGCTCACGGCCGCAGGATGAAAGCTGCGCGTGGACGATCCATGTCAAGGAGCCGCAGCGGGCGAATGTGTTCGTCACGGGGAGCTCGCGCCCTGGTCGGGTGGCGGGCCGTGTTTTCACCGAAGATGTGCGCGAGGAGGGCGAGGCGATGTTCATCGCGCAAACGACGCGCCCGGATCAGCAGCCGCGGCAAAGCATGATCGAGTTTTACGGCGACGACATGCTGAAGGCGGTGGAAACGTTTTACACCACCAGCGAGCAGCGGCTTACGCGCTTCTTTCGTCTGGAGGATGAGGAGTTTGTGCAAATCTCGGCAGAGCCGGACTGCGATGAGGCGTGGCTGTCCGAACTCACGCTGGAGCAGGTGCTTGCACTCGAAACAGCGGAGCATCTGACCCTGCTGGAAACGCGCGGCTATGTGTTTGAATGCGGCTGCTCCATCGAGCGGCTGCTGCCCATCATCATGCGTCTGCCGCAGGATGATCTGGACCACATTTTCGCCGACGGTGTGGCGCAGATCACCTGCCCGCGTTGTGGTGCGGTCTTTCGCACGCCGAAGGAGAGTTTTGAGCAATGGCGGTCCAAGCAGTCTTGAAGCAGGCCGGCGCTCTGGTTTACCGTCAAGCCGCATGAAACTCGCCCTCATCCGCCGCCAGTTCTCCGCCACCGGAGGCGCGGAGCTGTATGTGCAGCGGCTGCTGGGGGCATTGACTGCTGCGGGGCATGAGACGCATTTGTTTGCGGAAAAGTGGCAGGGGCAGGCGGCGGGCGTGCAGTTTCACAGCGTCAACGTGGAAGGATCACGCGCGGAGCGTCCGCTGCGTTTTGCGGAGGGCGTGAACGCTGCTTTTCAGCACGAGAGATTTGACTGTGTGTTCAGCCTGGAGCGCACGCTGAAGCAGGATGTCTATCGCGCAGGAGATGGCCTGCACCGTGTGTGGCTGCAGCGGCGCAGGCAGTTCGCGCCATGGTGGAAGCGGCCGCTGGTGGGAGTGGGAGCGTTTCATCGCAACATGATGGCGCTTGAGGCGCGCACCTTTGATCCGGCGAACACGCGGCACATCATCGTGAACTCTGAAATGGTGCGTGGCGAGATCGCGCAGCATTTTCCCGACTTTCCGCAGGAGCGCGTGCATACGATTCGCAACGGCGTCGAAGTGAAGCGTTTCAAGAGCGTTTCGAGAGCAGCAGCGCGCAAACGTTTTGGGCTTGAGGACAACGATTTTGTGCTGGGCTTCGTGGGCTCCGGCTGGGAGCGCAAGGGGCTGCCCTGGCTGCTGAAGTTCATGGCTGGGCGCAGCGATGATCCGCGTCTCAAACTGCTTGTCGTCACGCGGGATCGCATGCGCGGCAAGATGCCGCCGAACGTCATTCTGACGGGGCCGTTGAGCGATGTGGAAGCCGCCTATGCCGCCGCCGATGTGCTTACTTTCCTGCCCATTTACGAACCCTGCTCCAATGTGGTGAGCGAGGCGCTGGCCACGGGCATACCGGTGGTGACGACAAGTTTCAATGGTGCCAGTGAGTTGATTGACTCCGGCATCAACGGTCATGTCCTCGACGATCCGGGTGATCTGGCGTCGCTGGGCATGTGCATCAATCACTGGCGTGCGCGCGGCAGTGCCGGCCCTGTCAAAACACGGCTGCCGCTCGATCTGGAGCTGAATGTGAGGCTCACTTTGCAGGTGCTGGAGCACTCGGCGAAAGCAGCTTGAGCAGTGATTCGTGTTTGGCGATGTTGTACACCGCCCTGTCGTTGGCTATGAATTCGTTGAGGCAGAGCCTGGCTTCTTTCAAATCATCCAGACGTACAAGCATTTCGACACGGCCGAGGATGCAGCGATTCCCGGCGTATGGAGAGTTCACCTTTGACCGGGTCCATAGTTCGGCCGCTTTTGCAAAAGCCTGTGAGGCACTTTTGTACGCACCTAGATTGCGGACATACCCGGCGTAATCCTCCATATAGGCAGGGCTGAATGAATCGGAATATTTAAGGACTGCGCTGGCGTTTTTGACCAGTTCGTCGGCGGTGAATACGTTGTGCTCGACCAGCAGTCCCCAGATGTTGGGCGAGGAGTAAAGCCTCATCTTGCCGGAGATACGTATGGTGAGTTCCAGCCGCTGCTGGAACGAGAGACGGCTTTTACCTGTGCCGACCATCGACGCGATAAACTCCATGAAATGGGAGACGCTGCTGATCCCGACCGTCTGCTTCTCCACGCCTGTCGGCAAAGGTTCTTTTTTGAGCACCGCATTCCATGCTCCGATGCCGGCTCGAAGTGCAGCCTCTGTCAGGAAATCGTAGGTGGATGAGTTTTGTTGCGAGCTGGTCAGGGTGATGAACTGAAGCATTTTTTCAGGATCACGCGTGATTCCTGCCGCCCAAAAACGTGTCAGGCACTGAAACAACGTCGAGCGGAAGGCGCCTCCCACCGAAGAGGTCGATGTACCATAGTGTTTGACGATGCCGGGATCGCTTCGCAAGCGCATCAAGTGGGCGTCCGGGGCCGTAAAGTCGCCTTTGGCTGTTTTCAGAGCTGCATGAACGGCGAGAAATTTTTCCCAGTGAGTAATGCCGACGGACCCGTCGCCGAGGGTGTCGGACATAAATGTCCGGGCGATGTCATCGTACTGCGGCAACAGCGCCAACGCAGCCTGGGGATGCTCCTGTCCGAGAATGACGAGGGTCTGGGCGCGCAGTGCAGGCTGCGCTGGCAGAGGCAGGGACGCGATTTTATGCGCGAACGCCGCCAGTCGTTCGTGACGTGGCTGCCAGCGAGCTTCTGGATAGAGAGTGCGTGTGGCTTCGTCGTCCGCAGTGAGCGCAAGGACCTCCGCGAGCAATGCATCTTCGCGGTCAGTGTCAGGTATCGCCTGAAGAGTGGCATCCGTTGGTGGGAGCCAGCCATTGGACAGGTTGGAACGGGAGGCAGAGAAGGGATTGTTCGTCCGCAGGTTCATGCTCTCGACATGCACCCAATCGCCATTTTCCAGCAGGATCCCGGCAAAACCCGGGAAGTTGTAGCGGGCGAAGTTGTTGACGAATGGTTCCAAGGTGTTCGAGTCACCCGAACGAAGGGCGAAACGGAGGATGGCTGAGTACATCTCGGGCTCAATGTAGCGTCGTCCGGTCGGACGAATGATTTCCTCGTACTGATTCCAACGTTCGATGGCGAGCTTGCTGGTCTGCTCCCAGGGTTTATTGACGGGAAGCACTGCGGCAGAATTGAGCAGAGTTTCCAGTTCCAAGCGCGTGATTGGAACACCCTCATGCCAGGTCTGGGCGGCGGCAAGCCCCCACGTTTGCCTGGCTTCTGCGTCCAGCATGCCTGGGTATGTGGCTGTGAGAAACGCAGCCAAAGACAGACGGACATGGGGGGCGATTTTCTCATTCTTCAGCAGCGTCTGGGCCTCCTTGCTGGCGGTGGCAAAGTTCTTCAAGGCGGAGGGTGATGCAGGAGCGGGCCAGCGCGGGCCACCTTCGGCCGAATAGACGGGTTCGGTGCAGTCGAGCAGCGACAGCGCGAGGCGGCACTCGCGGATGATCATCTGAAGCTCGGGCTGGCTTTCTTTGGCCGCCCAGTCGGAAATTTCCCGGCGTTCCAGACCGTCCATGCGCCCGAGTGCTTCGTGCAGCACTGGCAACCACAGGCCTGAGGTGTTTTGAATGTCGTGTCGCGCGACTTCACGCATGAATTCGACAAAAACTTCCTTCGGTTTAGCCCGGCCACCGCGTTGCTCCCAGAGCATGAACAACACATTCTCCTGCAGAGTGGAGCTTTGTGATGATCTGGACTCAGCCTGCACGCGAATTTCGGGCAGGCCTCCCGCCGCCTGCATCTGAGCGGCAAGCAGGATGGGAGCATCCTCTGTATTGACTCGGAGCAGGCCGCGAAGGAAGTAACTCATGCCGTAGCCGTTACGGTAATAGGGGGGCATGGTGAAGCGTGTGGCGGCATCCTGAGTATCAAGCTGGCCGGACACGCCCCGCAGGAGCTTGATGATATCTTCAGACTTGTGGCTGTTCATCAGCCGGATCAGTTCAATGCGGACAATGGCCGTGTAGCCTCGAAACGGCTGCTCTATCTTGTTTTGGCTGGTCTGGATGGCATCAAGGTAAGTGCGTTCTTCCAACGTGCGGCGCTGAAACAAGGGTGAAAAGGGGGCCAGATCACCTTCGGCCTGATCTGTCTTGGCAAGTTCGGGGAACTGGGTTTCAAAGGCTTTCAAAATGGCTCCTGCAGCCTGCGGGTGCACCTGGGGAAACTGGGCGGTGCAGAGATCCCAACGCCGGGCTTTTTCCGGCGAATCATCCGGGGTAAGCTTTGCCGCGAACAAAAGGTGGCCAAATTTGGCGTCCTTCTTTTCTGCGAGCAGTTGCGCGGCTTTCTCTCCCACTTCCGGGCTCAGCTTTGACAACTTCACGAACACCATCCCCAGCATGCTGCCCGAGGCCAGGCCGGGCCCCGGAAACGCATCGTACTTATCGGCATCCGTCAGCAGTTCCATTTCGTCGAGTGTGGAGATGATTTTCTCCGCGCTGGCGAGCGTGCTGGCGGGAAAGGCCCGGTCCATCAGCGGGTAGGTGCTCATCGAACTGCCGGTGGGAGTTCGGAGAATCGAGCTTCTTGGAACCGTGAGTCGCAGCGCTTCGGACAGCAGTCTGGGTGAGGCGCTCAACGTCATGACAAAATGGTCCAGCGTTGGTTTGCGATAGGGATCTGGTGACTGGTCGAATGCAGCGTTATAAAGGCTGTTGAAGTGCCGGAGTGTCAGCCGTGCCTTGGTCGCATCCACAGCGGCCAGTTGTACGAGATGAGATGCGAGATAGTCCATGGACGGACTGCTCTGTCCGCGTTGGAAAAACGCTGGTCCGCCGCTCATGCGCATGCGGGATTCCATTTCCGCACGTGACATCGGAGACCCATTGCGTGAGGGTGGTGACTGAATTTTGAAATAGAGCTGCTCGAACTCCTGCCAAGTTTTGGTTTTGAGGACATCCTCAATGTATGACTGGCGTTTGGCGTTCTGCTCCTGCATCAGGGGTGCAAATTCGTCCTGCAGGGCTGGCACGTGCATGGCAAAAATCTCCGTCCACTTCCGCCGCTCGACATAGCCTGCGAGAAGCTTCTGCTGGTCAGCGGAGCAGGCGGAGATCTCATCCGCGTGAGCCTGGGCGAAAGCAGCCAGCTCGTCCGGCGCATTGTACCGTTTGCTGCAAAGCAGAGTGATGAAATCCACACCGAAAGTGCGTGGCTGGTGTTTGTTGAGCTCCGCCACAAGACCGGGATGCGTGTTGCCCCCGGTGAATTCGCTGCTCATGGCCTCAAGCATGGTGGACTGCTGGGGATTGTTGGGGAGCGGACGTGGATTGAAAGTGGCGGCAGGGTCGAGCATGCCCGCAGCATCCAGCAGTGCAATGACACGCCGGGGCTTGCCTCGGAGCTTGTAGAGATTGCGTGCGGAGCCAAGCGTGCTTGCCATCCATGATGGATCTCTGGCGGCTCCGCTTTCTTCGGCGCGCTGCATGATTTCGCCGAAGAGTTCAGGCACAGTGGCGGCGTTTTGCAGCCATCGGGCGACCTGGGTTTGATGGGGCTGCTGACGATTGCCACCTCGGCTGTTGAGCAAATCCTTTTGCGCGACGAGTTTGCTGATTTGATCGAGCAAGGCGATGGCGCGTGTTTTGTCTGATTGAGCGAGCAGGTCAAGCAAGGGCATGCAAGTCTGGATGGCTTCATAGGATTCACTGCCGGAGGTGCTCAGACTGGTCATCTGCATCCAGTGAGCAATGTCAGCCTCGAATTGAGCCGCAGTCGCGCTGAGCAGCGGTTGCAGGGCTTGTTTGAGTGCAGGGTCCTGCTCCGACTTTTGATCCAAATCCGGCATGCGGGCGTTGAGCATGGCCAGGAGATTGGCGGCGGATTCTGGCTGGAGTTTGGTGAAATCATCACGGCGCTTTTGGATGAAGGCGAGAATGGAGGCGTCATCCGGGCGTTTGGTGTTGTAAAAGCTGCGAGTATTCGTGTCTTCTCCCGGCACCCGATGCAGAAATGCCAGCAGCAATTCGGTGCCGAAGGTGGCAGGTTGTTTTGCCAGGAAGTCATGGACCTTAGGCAGGAGATCATTGATGTTTTCAATCCGGTTGATGAGGCGGGCGAGCAGGGTCGGCTCCTGGTTGCTTTCGGATTTTAGATCACGGAATTTCGAAGCCTCTGCGACCCAAGGGGTGCTGGAAAAAAAGAAGCGAATATTTTCGGGCTGATTCAGTGATTCTTCCATGTAACTGCGCAGGTTGGAGGTCCAATTGCGTGATTGTGAGAAGCCTTCCTGCTCGGCGAGAACGAGCGTGGTGGGCAAAAGCTGAGGAACCCGAATGAGCGCTGTCAGCAGGCGGAGAACGGGTGTTTCACGGTTGTTCTGCATCGTCGACTGCTTCTGCTCCGGACTGCTGCGCAGGAGCTCGACGGCGTGACGGGCAGCGGCATCAGCTTTGGCGGAGTCGATGTCTGCAAAGTCACGCAGCAATGCCGGGAACTGCTGGGTAAACTGGTATTCCTGCTGGTGGAGCTCACTCCACGACTTGGCCGCGAGTACTTGATCGACTTTGCGGATGAGTTCGATACTTTCGATCTTGAGCAGCGGAGCAAGAACGCGTGTGAGTTCCTCCCCGAGCCGATCAGGCTGCGGATAGCCGCGCAACTCGTCTCGCAGGAGGAGGGAGAGCTCGATCTGGCTGACGCTGCGCATCGCTGCGATCTCCTGCGCATGCCGTATCAGGACCAGCTTCAGCGCGGCACCGCGATAGGCAAAGCCATCTCCTTCATCGCGGGACTGAAACTCGGTGACTTGGGCGGCTTCGAGCGAGGTCGGTTTGCCGTCCAGTTGCAGAACTGTGCGGCTGTTTTTAAGCAGCAACGCCTGCATGAGATCGGCACCGAAGCTGGGTTTGCGTTTGCCGAGCTGGCCCAGGGTGGTGTTGAGCTGCTCGTCGTTCGAGCGCTCGCGCCACTGGCGGCTCAGATTGCCCAGCCAGGTGTTGTGCTGGCGGTCTTCGCTCAAATCGTACGCACGGAAATGAGCAGCATCTCCGAGAAAGCCCACGGCGGCGGCGCTGAACAGAAACTCCTCCGGTGTGCGAATGCGGTCGCTTCCTGTATGGTAGGATGCGATCTGGCGCAGCCAGTCAGACGAATCGGCGAGGCCATCTTCCATGGCGAGTTCGATCAGTCCGAGACTGCGGCGGTCCTGCAGCAGATTTTGGAGCCATTGACTGTAACCCTGCACGGCCTGCAGGGTGCGGGAGGATTGCGGGGACATCCGGACGCCGCGCTGCTGCTGCAGCTGGGATTCGCGCCAGAGGGCGATGTTTTGGCTGCGCAGTTCAGGGGTGGCGCCGATCCACTGGTCACGCAGAGTGCGGATGAAACTGCGCAGTGATTCGGGATCACGCTGGCCGAGAGCAAAGGCGTAGGTGCTGACCACTCGCGGCAGGGTGTCGAAGTTGCCGTTTGCTGTCGGGGGGACTTGTGAGAGAAAAAGCTGGTTCAAGGACTCCTTGATTTTCCGCGTCTGCCATAGGCGTACGATTTCCTCCACAGGCCCGCCCTGCTGCTGGTTGCGGTAGGCATCATTGCCTTTGCCCGGTGGTTTGAGCCAGGCGGATGCGGCGGAGACGAAATGGGCTTCGTCAGCAGTGATCAGAGCGGCATAGGCGCGGCAGTAGTCCTCAATGGTTTTGCCTTCGGCTTTGAGAATGGCGGGAAAGATGACCTCATCGAGCAGGTGCTGATCTCCGCGCAGCGCGGCGCTGTAGGTGGCGAACACGGCTGGCACCGGCATGGCGATGCGCTCTGAGGTGGCAAACAATCCGCCGAAGGGGGAGACGGGCTCGGTGCCGCCGTAGGATTGCTGGAAGCTGCCCTGAGCCATGAGCCGCCGTTTCATCTTGGGCATGGCGCGCAGGCTGAGCAGATCGAGCGCGGTTTTTTCCGTCTCGGCGAGATTGCGGTTTTCAAACATGGCCAGACCGCCGAGCGGAGCGAAGCCCATGAGTGCGAGCTCGGGGATTTGCAGCATCGCCTGACAGAGTTTGTCATGCGCCGCACGCCTTTCATCCCGTGCCTTCTGGCTTTCAGGGCTGAGCTTGAGTGTGCCGTCCGCATTGAGCGTCCAGGTGCGGTTGTTGCGGGGACTTTCCTTTGTGTAGGGCTGCCACAGGGCAGGGAAGGACAGGTTCTGGCCGGAGTCACCGTTCTGAATGCTGGTCAAAGCCTGAAGAAAATGCTGGCTGAGACTGGCGGACATAGGGCGATTGGCAGGCATAGAGCGCAGCCATGCAGCGAGCAGCCCGGAAAGTGCGGCTGGTCGTGGCATGGAGATGGTGCTGCGCTCGCTGAACTCATGGATGAGCGCAGGCAGGTGCAATGCCTGGGTGACTTCGGGCATTTTTTTCCAATGCTGCAGCGCGGTCTCGAAGTCTCCATCCATCGCCAGCAGGGTGGCCAGCCGTGCATGCGAGGCAAAGGCGCGCGGATTGGCGGCGATCACGGCACGATGAGCCTCAATAGCGGGCTTGGTTTCGAGTCCGGTATGTTCGAGGAGAACCGCATATTCCTGCTGTGGCTTCCAGCCGGCTCCGGCGACGGTTTGCAGGGCTTGCATCACCTGATCCGTCAGCTTGTGCTGATTGAACAGATCGATGACGGAGTGAATCTGATGATGGGCGTTGAAACCGTTCTGCGGATTCAAACAACCCTGAATCGCGAGGCGCAGTTGTCTCACGATTTCCTGCACGGCTGCCGGCTGGTCGCCCTTATTTAGCAGTTCGTCGAGGGACACCTGCTTTTTCTGCTGCTGACGGTAGGAGTAGCTGCGCGAGTAAGGATTGGCGATCACCGGCGCGTTTTGTGAGCGCGACCTGAGGGGGATTCCCTGCGCCGCCTGCATCAGATTTTGAGCCTCCTCTTCCATGCCAAAGGAGTTCATCGTCTCAGCCAGCATGTACTTTTCATCCTGAGTGGCGGCGGTTTGGGAGAGGTGTTCGAGCACCGGCTTCACCTTGGGGAGGAGTGTTTTGACGTCCGCTTTGTCGGGTTGCTGCAGCAGATGCTGCGCTTGATACAACATGCTGAGGTCGAGCTGGAGGATCTGTTCGGCATCGGTGGAGAGCGCCTGGGCTTGCTGGAAAAAGGCGAGTGCTTTCTCAGACTGGTTCAACTGCTGGGAGAGCCAGCCGGCGAGAAGCAGATCATCCAGCGAGGGACTGGTGATCAGACGAGGTGCCAGTTCATCGAGCATGGTCTGTTGGTCGCCTGTCATGAGCCGGAGAACGAGTTTCAGCTTTGGCTCCTGGGTTTTTTCGATGAAGGGCTGCAACCCGTCATGGATTTCTTGGGTCGATTTCTTCTGTTCTTCGCTGAGGGAGGACTCATCGCGCATCTGCAGTGAGTAGAGTCTTGAAATCCAGTTCAGAGCATCCAATGGCAGCTTGAACGAGATGACAGGCACCGGCATGGGGGACGGTCGAAAATTGCGATAGGAACCACGGCTCCGGGATGACAGCATGGAGGGCGTGCCCCCCGGTCCCTGGCTCTGCGGCTTGTCTGGCAGACTGATCCGATGCTGGATGATTTCCACCAAGCTTTTCCAGTCCCTCACAGCCGCGAATGCGTAGATGACTTCGGCGATGTAATAGGACTGCTGATCGTCAATTGCGCGCACCCAGCGATTCAAGAAGGCGGTGATGGAGCGCATCTCTTCCGTGCTGAGTTTGGCCACATCGATGTTTTGTGCCTCCCGGGGAAACATGTCAGACTGGCTTCGGAGCATGCTGGTGAGCATCTGTATCTCGGCGGGGCCGGCCTTGGGCAGGGCCTCGGAGATGTCGAGGATGCGCCCCACCCAGACGGGGGACTGATCTCCGGCGGCACGCCATGCCATTGACGCTATGCGAAGAGCAAGCATGGGATGGTTTGACTGAAACAGCTTGAAAGCGCTCTCATAAATTGGCAGCAACTCCTCAGGATCGCCTCTTTGGTTCTGCATGAGCCATGCGGCATGCAGTGCGGCGTTCTGCGGCTGTTCCGCCAGCATCTCGGGGGTGATGACTAGCTGGGGTGAATTTTCCGCTGCTGTGAGCAGCAGAGCAGCATCACTGACACCGGCCTGCTTGAGGCTGCGCAAGGCCGGCTCACGCTCCGCCAAGTCCCATACGGAAACCATCTGCAGGACATGGGCGAGAGCGAGAACGGGAGATTCGGTGACGCCGGGGGCCTGCTGAATGAAACCATTCGTGGGCAGTCCGTTGGTGGCGGTATTGCCAAAGGTGTTGTAGCTGCCGTAGCTCGCACGTCCGCCCTGCTTCTGCCGGTGAATGTAGGCCGCCTGCACCATGGCTGGCAGCACCAGCCAGTCCTCCGTGCCCGGTGGCAGTGACAGCGAGTCAAACTGCCGGCGCAGCCCGATGCTGCGGCCGGTGCTGAGCACACCCGGAAGTTCTTCGTGCATGCTGATGATTTCGATGAAGGCGCGCACGGCCTCCTTTTCACGTCCGGCCTCCTCCAAGGCCACGGCGTTCAGGTAGTGCAGGCGGTAGTCTTTCGGGTGTTTATCCAGCAGCGGGTCCAAAAAGGCGATGACGCGTTCCCATTCACTCTTTTCCGCGATGGTGTCCGCCATTTGCTCGATGGCGCGAGCGTCCATCTGGCTGCCGCCCGCGATTTCAAACAGCATGCGGTAGCCGAGATCGGCATCGCCGCTGTCGATTTGCAGACGAGCGATGTTTTCACGGGTCTTGGTGGTTTTGTCGAGTTTTGCGGCGCTTTCGAGTGTGCGCAGGGCCTCCGCCGTGAGGCCGATCTCTTCTTCACTGCGGGCGATGTCGAGCAGCAGGGCCAGATCCTGCGGGCGCAGGCGCGAAGCTTCATAGAGGGAGCGGCGGCGTTCTTCATCGTTGTTGGTGGTGCGATGGATCTCCGCCAAGGCGAGCCAGGGCTGCGCGCTGGCGCGATTTTGTTTCTGGCGCTGCTGGAAGTTTTCAATCAGGCGCGGCAGGCTGTTGTGCTGCTGCGCTGCGAGCGCCAGCGGGCCGATCAAGCGCAGGCGTGCGGTGGCATCCGTGGTTTTTTCATACAGCGCCAGATAAGTGCGCTCTGCCTCTTCCGGCTGGCCGTTTTCCGAGCAGAGTGTGGCATAACTGGAGGCGGCCTCGATGGAGTCAGGAAACTTCCGCAAGGCACCGCGCAGCAGGGCCAGCGCATCCTTTGTGCGGCTCAGTTCGATCAACAGCCGGGATTCATCCAGCCATGGCTGCACTGCGCTGGGCGAGAGCTTTTTCCATTCGGCAATCCATGTCAGGGCCAGCTCCGGCTTTTCCGCACGGCGGTAAAAGTCCACCATGCGCTGCACGCGGGCGGTGGTGCGTGCTCCAGGCAGCGCGATCACCTGTTGCAGTGTTTGCGCTGCTTTTTCCCATTCCTGCCGGGATTGAAACAGCTGCGCGAGCTGGCTGAGCGCGATCAATTTGTCCTCTGGTGGTGCCGAGTTCAGCGTCTTCTCCGCATCGGCGCTTTTGCCAGCATTTTCGAGCAATGCTGCCAGCAGGCTGCGGCTCTGAATGGTGAGTGGTGTCTGGTTTTGCAGTTCCTGCTGCACGGGGGAGGAGAGTTTTCCGGACTCATCGCTGCGCAGCACCAGCAGGATGTCCTTCACGGCCGTTTCGATGGTCTCCGCATCCTGCGCGAGGCGCAGGCGAGTGCGTGCCCAGGGGAGCGCACGCTCCACTTCCTTGTTGGCGATGGCCAACTGCACCAGCAATGCATAGAAGCGCGGCTCTTGGGTGAAATCCGGCTCACGAGGCGCGAGCAGATCCAGCGCGGTGCGTGACTCCTGCCTGGCCTGCAAGGCCTGGGTGATGCGCAGCAGATCCTCCAGCGCGGCGGACTTTGCCAGCCGGGTCCAGATGGCCAGAGCGGCCTCACGCTGGCCGTTGCGGTGCAGGTAGTGCGCCTGGGATTCCTGAGCGGAGATGCTGGCGGGAAAAATTTCCACCAGCCGTGCATAAGCCTGTGCCGCCGGACTGCCGGGTTTTGCGGGTGGATCCTCCCAGTTTTCCAGCAGCCGTGCCGCACGCAGATGATCTGCCTCCGCAACTCCTGCCAGCTTGAGAAAGCGCTCCAGTGTGGCTTGGGCGGCGGGATCATCCTTGGCGCGATGCTGCAGGCTGGCCAGCCGCACGAGCATCTCTTTATCAGTGACATTCTGCTGTGTCAGAGCCAGCGCCTGTTCGACCGCTTCCTTGATCAAATCGAGTGATTCGAGCAGGTCGAGAAACCCTTCCTGCAGATCGCGCCGGCCAGGATTGGACTGCAGCAGCGCACGCGCTTCTTTCAGTGAGGCCTCTTTCTGGCCGGTTTCACCGAGCAATTGCGTGTGCTGCCAGGCAAGAGCCACGCGCTGCGGGTGCTCCTTCACGAGGTCGGCCATGAATTTTTCAAACCCGGCCACATCATCGCTCATGCGAAACACACGGCTGATCCGGCTCAGGACATCGCCCTCCACCCAGGAGTCGGAACCGGTGGCTGCCAGAGTTTCGCGCAGGGTCTTCAGGGCTTCGTCGCGCCTCTCAGCCAGCAGCAGGATGTCGGCGAGCCGTAGCTGACGTAGAGTCCGGGCCACAGGATCACGGGAACGTTTGATCAAGGCCTGCGCGGTTTCGAGCGCGGCCTCATACTGGCCTTCATCCGTCAGCAGATCGATCAACTCTTCGGACAGATCCTCATCGTCGGCGTGTGCGGCGGCCAGTTCCTTCCAGGTGCGCAAGGCTTCTTCGTTTTTACCGAGACGCAGCAGCGCACGACCGCGCAGTTTGCCGATTTCCAGCGTGCTGGCAGCATCCGGCTGCGCTTTTACGGCTTCATCGAGAGATAGTAGGGCGGCGGCAAAATCGAGCGCACGCGCTTCCAGCCGTGAACGCTCAATCCATGCGGGAGCGTTGGCCGGATCAAGCTTCAATGCCGCCTCATAGGCCGCCAGCGCGGCACGATCATCGCCACGATGGGAATGAAAAACGGCGAGCAGCAGATGATCTGCCGCCGTGGCCGCAGGCAGGGTTGTGCGGGATTCCAGAAAGGCACCCAGATCTGCGGTCGAGCTTTCTTCCAGCCACGCGGCGTAGAAGCGCTCAAAGATCGTGCCTGGCTGAGGACGCTTGATCAGGATGTCCAGGTAACGCTGGGCTGGTGCAGGAACCACTGCCGCCGGCGTTTGGGCACTGGAACTGACACCGAACAAAAGAAGGCAAAGGACGATGCGTGGTTGCATGCCACGCTTTTAACGGAATGTCCGGGCGGTTGGCAATAGCGGGGGTTGATTTGATGAGGGAAAAGCATTTAACACTTAGGCATGACCCCGGAAGAATTTTCCTCAGCAGCCACCCGCCTGTGCGCGGCGTGTGGGATGTGCTGTGACGGGACGATGTTTCAGATTGTGCGGATGCAGCCGGGGGAGGTGCCGGCGGAATTGGGCAAGCTGGGGCTGAAAATCCGCTGCCGGGACGGTGAGTATTACATGGAGCAGCCATGCTCCGCGCTGCGGGAGAATTGCTGCACGGTGTATGAGCAGCGGCCGGTGCGGTGCCGCCTGTTCAACTGCCAGCAACTGGGGCGTGTGGAAAGCAGCGAGAGCACTGAGGCTGAGGCAATGGCGATGATCATCGAGACGCGGGCACTGGTGGAAAAGGTGCGCGGATTGATCGAGCAATGCGGGCTGCGTGAGGATGGTCAGGCGCTGGTGGAGCGCTTTGAGCGGGTGGCTTCAACACCGGTCAATCAAGCGCTGGAACCGGAACTGGTCGCCGTGCGGGAGGAGTTGGAAGCGATGATGCGGAAATTGAAGCTGCAATTGAATCGCGAATTTAGGCTGCCCCCGGGCTCTCCGTGACGAATCGCTCGTCTTTTGCATCTTTAGTGCCATGATGGCGGATGGAAATGAAAATATTGAAGCTGCTTGGCAGTGAGGATTACATACCCTCCAATGTGCCAGAGTTGCTTTCACAACTGGGCATGAAGCCCAATCAACAGCAGGTGCTGCAAAGCCTGCTCAAAAGCCTGGAGAAACAGGGAAAAATCGTACGCACCAAGGGCAATCGCTACATCGTGGCCAAGGAAGCCGACCTGGTCCCCGGTGTGATTCAGATCACGCGCGGAGGTCGTGGCTTTGTGCAGCCCGATGAAGCGGGCATCACTGAAATCGGCATCTCGGAGAGCAATACGGGCACGGCCATGCATGGCGACCGGGTGCTGGTACGCCTCGATGTGAGGCCGGGGCAGCAGGACAAGATCGGCAGCGTGGTGCGCGTGCTGGAACGCAAGCGCACGCAGTTTGTGGGCACCTTGCAGCGCTCGAAGCAGTTCCTGCACGTCACGCCGGATGATCCGCGTCTGCCTGCGGCGATTTATGTCTCGGAACCGCGTGATGTGGGCCGCAAGCCGAACGTGGGCGACAAAGTGGTGGTGGAAATCACGACGTGGGAATCCAAGCAGACAGCGCCTGAGGGTGAGATCATTGAGGTGCTGGGGCCGCCGGATGAAGAAGGCGTCGATATGCTCTCGGTGCTTCGCCATTACGATCTGCCGCTGCACTTTCCGAAGAATGTGCTGCATGAGGCCCAAACGATTGCCAAATCACGGCCCGACAACCAGCCGAGCGCGAAGGAGTGTGCCGGACGAGTTGACTGCCGTACGCACAACGTCATCACGATTGATCCCGACGATGCGAAGGACTTTGATGATGCCATCTGCCTGCAGAAGCAGGGCGATCAGTGGCTGCTTTGGGTGCACATCGCCGATGTGTCGCACTATGTGCTGCCGGGCAGTGCGCTGGACATCGAAGCCCGGAAGCGCGGCAACTCGACCTATTTGGTGGATCGCGTGATTCCGATGCTGCCGGAGGCGCTGAGCAATGAGCTGTGCTCGCTCAAGCCGAACGTGGATCGTTTGACGAAGTGCGTGGAGTTTGTGCTGTCCAAGGACGGCCATGTGGTCAGCTCGAAGTTTTATCCCTCGGTAATCCGTTCGAAGCGGCGCTTCACCTACAAGGAGGCGTTTGCCGCCATCCAGGTGCCGCCGAACAATGAAACTGAGCAGATGCTGCACGACGCCCATGCGATGGCGCAGAAGGTCCGCCGCCTGCGCTTCAAGAATGGCTCGCTCGATCTCGACTTCCCGGAGAACAAAATCCGCCTTGATGAACATGGCAAGGTGCTGCGCATCGAGCGCATTGAGAATGATGTCTCGCATCAGTTGATCGAGGAATACATGCTGCTGGCCAATGAGGCCGTCGCAGGTCGCCTCATGGGATTGGACCGGCCTTCCGTGTATCGCGTCCACGAATCACCGAAGGAAAAGCGGCTCAATGATTACCGTGAAGATGTGCTGAGCCATCGCGTGGCCTGTGGCAATCTCACGCATCGCCCTGAGGTGCAGAAGCTGCTCAGCTTGCTTGGTACGCTGCCGATTGGCCCGGCGTTGAAGATTGGTTTCCTGCGCTCGATGATGCGGGCGCGTTATGCCGTGGAGCCGCTCGGCCATTACGGTCTGGCCAAGACGAAGTACACCCATTTCACATCACCGATCCGTCGTTACGCCGATCTCGTGGTGCATCGCTCCTTGTTCGACAAGGTCGAGCTGCAGGTGGGCGTCGCGAAGCAGATCGCAGATCACATCAGCACGACTGAAAAGAACTCGTCTGATGCCGAACGCGACAGCAAGGAAGTCAAACTCTACGCCTACTTGCGGGCGCAGCTTGTTTCGAAAAAGCCGCAGCCTTATACCGCGCTCGTCACTGATGTGCGGAACTTCGGCTTCTTCGTTGATGTACCGGATCTCGGCCTCAGCGGTGGCGTGCCGCTTTCCTCGATCCAGGATGATTTCTATATTTTTGATCCCTCCACGCGTCAGGTCACGGGGCGTCATACACGCAAAGTCATCAGCATCGGCGACAACATCGTCGTGCAGATCTACAAGGTGGACAGTATCAAGAAGCAGGTGGATTTCATGCCTGTGCCGCAGCGTGGCAAGCCGACGCGTTCGGAAGATTCAGAACGACCGAATCGTCGTGGGCCACAGAGCCGTGATCCCAAACGGCCTGCAGCACCGCCGCGCAAGCCCGGGCATGGCCACAAGCGTGCGTCGCAGCAGCCGAAGAAGAGACGATAAGAGGGATCAACCCAGGCCCACCGCATCGCGCACACGACTGAGTGTCTTGCGCGCGACGGCGCGGGCTTTTTCAGCACCTTCCGCGAGTACTTTGTCCACGTAGCCCTTGTCGGCGACGATTTCGTCACGACGAGCGCGGAAGGGGGCGAAGTACTCGGTCACGCCTTGCAGGAGACGCTTTTTGAAGTCGCCGTAGCCGACGCCGCCGTTGAGGTGGTCGGCCACCATGGCGTCGTAATCGGCCTGTGAGGCGACGAGCTTGTAGAGAGCGAGGATGCTGCTGCCCTCGATGGCTTTGGGGGCTTCGACCGGCGTGGAGTCGGTCTGGATGCTCATGATCTTCTTCTTGAGCGGTCCGGGTTCTTCAAATAGCGGGATGGTGTTGTTGTAGCTCTTGCTCATCTTTTGACCGTCAAGACCCAGGACAACAGCGGTGGATTCCTGGATGCGCGGCTGTGGCAGCTTGAAGAGGCCTGCACCAAAGATTTCGTTCATCTTGGTGGCGATGTCGCGGGTGACCTCGACATGCTGCTTCTGATCTTTGCCCACGGGTACGACATCGCTGTCGTACATCAGGATGTCTGCTGCCATGAGCACGGGATAGGCAAAAAGTCCGTGGGAGGCCTGGATGCCGCGGGCGACTTTGTCCTTGTAGCTAGTGCAGCGCTCCAGCAGGCCCATGGGGGTCACGGTGCTGAGGATCCAGGAGAGCTCGCAATGCTCTGGCACGTCGCTTTGGCGGAAGAAGACGCATTTGTCGGGATCGAGGCCGCAGGCGAGGAAGTCGATGGCGAGTTCGCGGACGAAGCCACGCAGCGCCTTGCCGTCCTGAACGGAGGTCAGGGAATGGTAGTCGGCGATGAAGTAGTAGGCGTCGCCTTCATGCTGCAGCTTGAGTGCAGGCTCCATCATGCCAAAGAAATTGCCGATGTGGAGTCTGCCGCTGGGTTGAAGGCCTGAAAGGATGCGCATGGAAGAAAAAAAGGCTGGGGTAAAGAGGGCGGAATTTGAATGACGAATGCCGAATGTCGAATGCCTAATGCAGTCACTCAGCGGTACCGTGGTCGGCTGCCTGGCGGATTACTGCGGGGTTTGTGCCAGCGTAAACGAGTCACTTCGGACTCACCGCTTTCCATACCAAAGAATGATCCCAGGCCTTGAGCGCGGCGTTCCATTCATCGTGCCATTGGGCGTAGCTGGCTGCCGGGTGCTCCCCAGTGGTGGAGGTGAATTCAAAGCGGGCGACAGTGTCAGTTTTGTCCTGGGCCGTGGAGAGCTTCCAATTGCTGAAGGTTCCAGCCCGGGACTGGTTCAATGCCTGAAGTGATGCGGGAGAGACCTGTGGAACATGCTGAATAATGACCTCTGAGCGAAAGTGAAAGGGATATCGCACCAGGAAGGAATTGTGACGGTTTTTCACAAAGGAGGTGGAGAGGTATTCGTTTTCCCACAATGCGGGCAACGCTGCACGCTGAAGATCACCCTCGGCATGGAGACGGCCTAGCACATCGTAGCTCACGGTGAGAACGGCGGGTTGTGCGATGTCTCCGAGATTGGCAAAGGAGAATTCATGAACGCGGACACGGGCTGTGGCCGCCATCATGCCCTGTGCCTTGCGCAACTGCGCCGTGGCATCCAAGCCGGCAAAAGCGTTGCGCATCCATGCAGCGTAGTAGCCATCCAAGGTGAGCGTTTCTTCCACATGCCAGCCATCTTCCTCAGGACTGACGATCCGGCGGCTGTTCACACGTGAGCTGTCCGTTGCAGGTTCGGCATGGGGGGCATTGAGGCGCACATGCCCGGCCTGCAAGATGAGTGCATGCGTGTGCCAGAGGCTGTCGGCATGCCAGAGGGCTGGCGGGAGGTTTTTATCCGTGGTGTCAATGAGCCAGTCTGAGCCGAGGGCTGGGACATGAACGACCATGTGGTTGAACTGATCCATGCTGGGCAGGGAAGGCTGAATACGCCAGGTGCTGTTGACGAGCGCGAGGTGGCTTTCAATGCCGGCGGCCTGGAGCAGCTGGTGCATGAGCAAAGCCTGGTCTTTGCAGTCGCCGTACTGTTGCTGGAGGGTCTGCGCGGCAGGATTTGGCCGGCGTGCGCGAGTGCCAAACTCGATGGCCGTATAGCTGACATGCTTCTGCACATGGCCTGCGAGGGCGGCTATTTTTTCCTGGTCGGTTTTCATGCCGGCCGTGAGTTTGGCTGCGAGCTCCCCCGTCTGGGCATCGGGTTTGAGGCGGTCCGCGATGTCCTTGAGGTAATCCTCACCGATCTTTTCCCACGTTCCGTTGTCACCACTCAGAAACACACCGGGGACACGATCCTCGTAAAATCCATTCGTGGGCTCTTCACGGTCGTAGGGCTGGTTGAAGCCCATCCACGCGATGAGGTTTTTCTCCTTCACTGTCTCCAGGCTGTTTGCATGAGCGATGGAGGTTTTGACCCTGTCAACGTCACCGGTGATGAAGATGATTTCGGCAGCGCAGTCGCCAAAGAGGTGTCTTTCAAAAGGGAAAGTCTCTGTCTTGCCGAAATCCTGGATGGAGACCTCGTACTCAACCGTGCAGCCAGGGCGGAGACCGGGGAGCTGAAAGTGGAGTTTCTTGCGATGACTGGCCCCGCCTGTGGTGCTGTCCATCACATAGGCGTCTCCAGGTGTCGTGGCGATGGCTTTGCCGTTTTCATCCCGTACTTCCACACGGTTGATGAAAATGTGCTCGCTGAGCGGATCGAAAGTGAACTCAATGCTGCTGAGATCATTGGCACCCTCAGTGGTGTTGATGCGAATGCGGCGGTGAAAGGTGCGCCGCAAGGGTTTGCCGCTCTCGAAGGCATAGCCTTTGGCGGCAAGCAGCAGGACGGTGGGCTGGCTGGCACCATAGTCTTTTTCGATGGGATGGGTGCCGAGCGCCTGCCGCAGGGTTTCTGGCAGAGCGACTATTTCGACGGGGGTTTTGATGTCGGAGTTGTTGCCCTGGCCGAGCATGGCGGAGGCACGGCGCAGGGCGTCCTGCACGGTGTCGTTGTCCGGTTGTTTTTTATCGGCTCTTTCGAAGGTCTCCTTGGCCTCACGGTACCATTTCCGTCCCATCTGACTCCAGCCCAAAATCATGAGGGCGCGCGGGGCTTCCTTGCCGTCTGCGAGGAGTTTTTCAGCGGTGTCGGCGGCGCGCGCATGCTCGTCCAAATCGTTGAGTGCCTCGCCGAGATCGAACAGCACGCGGCGGTCATCCGGATAGGCGGCGGAGAGTTCTTCCAGCAATTGCAGCCCGCGTTTGGCGTCACCGCCGTTCGTGATTGTCTGTGCATGCCAGCGTCGTGAATTGACGCCGGGGAACTTGGTCATCCATTTTTCAGCAGCCTGGGTGGCCAGCGGGTGCTGATCTTTTTCATTGAGGAGCCTGAACCATTCGAGGGCTTTGTCTTCGTCTTTGTAGCCGGTTTCAACGGCTTTAATGAAGGCCTGGTTGGCGGCGGAGTAGTCACCGGCATCGGAGAGGAGCCAAGCATGATCCAGATGCAGCGAGGCGTTTTTTTGAAATGCAGCGATCCGTGGACTGAGGTAGTCCAGGGCAGACTTGGACTCTCCGGCCTGCCGCAGGGAATCAGCCACGTTGGAGAGGATGGCGGGGTCTTTTGAGGTTTGTTCAAACGAGCGTTTGAACCATGGCGCAGCTTCTTTGTACTGTTCGCGGTTATAGAGGACGATGCCGATGTCGTTCAAAAGAAGGCCATAATCGTTCACCTTGGCAGGTGGCAGAGCCGGCGGCGGCGATTCGGGCGGCAGGAGGGTGATGGCATCCAGCGCGGTTCGCACAAGTTTGATGTCTCCTGTCTGCTTCACAGACCAGCCTGCATGCAACTGGGCCAAGTGATCCTTCACCGCCACACGCAGGATGTATTCATATTCGTTGCCTTCGTGGTTACGGATGCCGGTGATCTCCAGCCCTTCTCCCCATGCACATGGCCACGGCTTGGCGACCCAGCCATCGTCAGATGGGTACGTAATACCCAGACGTTTCAGCAACGCAGCGGCGGCTGTTTCGGCGTCGGGAACGGGTTGCCCCACATCAACGGGAATGATCATCACGCCCTCCTTGTCACGCAAAGTGGCGAAGTCGGAGAGTGCATTACCAGGCTTCTCCCAGACACCCCATTCAGTCGTTGATAGCGCTGTGCGGTAGCCCCATGCAGGCCGGTTCACATTCACCAGCCGAGCTGCCTGGGTCGCCTCCTTGGTGATCAAGGTCTGGATCACGCCCAGCAGGCTGAGGCACATGAAGATAAACGACAGGATCATGCTGGAAACCGCCTGCGCCAGCCCCTGCCGGTGAATGTTTCGCTCATGGGTCGCCAGTCCGATGATGGCCAGCAGGATGGCCAGCAGGCTGAGAAAGAGAGTGGTGAAAGGTGCCAAAACCAAGGCCGTTGCCTTGAATTCCGGGTGGATGATTCCCACTGCCGTAAGCAATGTCACGATCAATAGCATCAGCAGACAAGCCGTCAGTGATGCGACACCAATTTTATTCACTGCCGGCCTACGCAGCAGCGTCACGCACTTGATCAATCCGAGGAGAACCAGCAATGCTGGAATAAAGGTGCCAATGGTGTATCCGATGGGATAGGCCTCTGAGTCTGTGGTGGCGATAAGAATCGACATAAGGTGCAGTGATTGCCGGTGAATGTGCTTTGGGGCCGGAGGGAAAGACGGCTGCTTCAGAGCACTGCTTCAGGAGTGTTCCACCCGCGATAGAGGCGGATTTGATGAATGAGATTGCGAAGAACGAACACCGTAAGAAGGCCGGCCAAGACGAGGCTGCCCAAATTGCTGGCGAGGTTGATCGCGGTGGAAATGGTCGTTGTTGTTGCTTCCTCGGCGTCGGGCGTCGCGGAGCTGGCGGCCACCACGAGTTTGTCGGCGATGGCGACTAAAATGTTAAAAATGATCACACCTTGGATCAGCCACGCCAAGACCCCAGCCGAAATGTCTGACTCTGGCGTGGAGCGCTTTTTTTGCGACGCCCAGCGCAGTTCGCGAAGGCATTGAAAAGGCATGAACAGGTTCGCCACTGGCGTGATCCACCAGAATCCTGACCTGCGTCCATGCTGAAACAGACCTTCACTGTAAAGCCTGAGAATCGAACCGAAAGCGCAGCCCTGCCACAGGATGAGCAGTACAAACATGGCTCCTTGTGGCCAGATCACCCGGCTGTCGAATGCATTAACGCATTGGATGAACCAGTCAGGCAGCCCCGTGATGCCGGCGAGCAGGAACAGGGCGTAGATGGCGAACACAAACCGGATGAAGACGAGAACCACCAGATCAATCGCCAGCAGCATCGCCGAAAACCACAGCCAACCTGTCGGCCCTGTGATGATTCTGACTGAAGGCTGGGGACGAGACTGATATGGAATGGCCGGAGGCAGCGGTGCTGGAACAGAGAGCGGACGCTGAGTGGCTGGCTGCACCGCCGTCGCCGAAACCCACTCCTCAGATGTCTTCCGTCGGATTTGTATTTCTGCAGCATTCTTCTCCTGCTCCAGCAGGGCACGAAGTTCTGCTTCGCTGATGGGTCCCAACTCCGAGTCTGCCCGCTTGTAATACCATTCTTCCATTTGGATTCGGTTTAACCGAAGTTTGGAAACGATGGAAGGTATTTTCGTAGAAACTCAAAATTACTTGGAGCGAAGAGAACTCCGGCCCCTCGCTTCGGCGGCACGATGAAGAGCGGGACGGTGGCCTTGTGGCGGACGGTGCCTGGTTCGGGGATTATTCTCCATTGGTACGGGATTGAATTAAAAATCGGAAAGAGACGCTCACCAAGGGATTGAGCGATTGCTGCGCATTGAAGTGCCAGTTCACACCGATGCCGAGCTGCGCATCAGGATCAGGAGTGACGAGGCAAGTCAAACCACCGTCGAACGCGGACTGCTGTCAGTGCCCGTCTTCAAACTAGCACGGGCAATCAGGCCGTGCCTGGGGCCAAAGACAAAGGCTAACACGAACAAGGTGGACTGAACGAGCACGATGCAGGCACCGGTAGCGCCGTTGATGAAAAAGCTGACATAGACGCCGAGGCAACTGGCGAATACGGAGGAGCCAGCGGCGATCATGAGCATGTGATCGAAGCGGTCTGTCAAAAGTCGTGCCGTGCAGCCGGGGGTGACGAGCATGGCGACGACGAGGATGATGCCGACGGCCTGAAGCGAGGCGACGATGGTGGCGGCGAGCAGGGCCAGCAGCAGATAGTAGAGCAGCGTGGTGTTCAGGCCGATGGCGCGGGCGTGCGCAGCATCGAAGCAGAAGAGCAGCAGGTCTTTGCGCCAGATCAGGATGATGGCCAGCGTCAGTACGGAAGCCACGATGGTCTGGATCATGTCCGCGCGCTCGATGCCGAGGATATTGCCGAACAGGATGTGGTTCAGGTGTGCCTCGGTCTCGACTTTGGTAAAAAGCACGAGTCCAAAGGCGAACAGACCGGTGAAGACGATGCCCATGACGGTGTCTTCTTTGATGCGAGTGTTGGATTTGATCCAGCCAGTGGCTGCGGCGCAGAACAAACCTGAGGCGAAGGCGCCCACGGCCAGTGGCAGACCGAGCATGTAGGCTCCGACCACGCCAGGAAGCACGGCATGCGAGATCGCATCTCCCATAAGCGCCCAACCTTTCAGCACGAGGAAGCAGGACAGTACCGCACACGTAGCTCCCACGAGTGCGCCGACGAGCAGCGCCTCCTGCATGAAGCCGTATTGAAAGGGGGAGAGGAAGTTCATGAGGCAGCGGCGGCACGGCGCTGGGTGCGTGCGGCGAGGAGGCCGTGCTTTGGTGCGAGCACGAGTGCGACGAGAAAAACGAGCGTCTGCAATACCACGATGCAGCCGCCGGTGGAGCCGTTGAGGAAGTAGCTGGCATAGGCGCCCACCACGCCGCAAGCCGTGCCGGTGATGGTGGCGATGACGAGCATTTTGCCAAAGCGATCTGTGAGCAGATAGGCCGTGGCACCCGGTGTGACAAGCATGGCCACGACAAGGCAGGCACCCACGGTTTGCAAAGCTGCGACCGCTGTGGCGGAAAGCAGCGCGAGCAGCAGGAAGTGCAGGAAGCGGGTGTTCAGGCCGATGCTGCGTGCGTGGCTTTCATCGAAGCAGTAGAGCAGCAGGTCGCGCCATTTCACACTCAGCACCAGGATGGAAAGTGCGGAGATGATCAGCACCTGGAGGATGTCGGGATCGGAGATGGCGAGGATGTTGCCAAAGATGATCGTGCGTAGATTGAGATTGCTCGGATAAAGCGAAAGCAGCAGCAGACCCAGCGCGAAGAAGCTGGTGAAGACCACGCCGATGACCGCGTCCTCGCGCAGGCGCGAGTGATTCTTCACCCAGCCCATGCTCAATGCGGCCAAAATGCCTGCGACGAAGGCCCCGACGGAGAATGGCAGCCCCAGCAGCCAGGCCAGTGAAACGCCAGGGACGACGGCATGCGACAGTGCATCGCCCATCAGCGACCAGCCTTTCAATGTGATGAAGCAGGACAAAAATGCACACACGCCGCCGATGAGGCCGCTGACCATGATGGCCTTCACCATGTATTCGTAGTGAAAGGGCGTGAAGAGATCGGTCATTCTCCCGCCTCCTTGGCTCGCTCGTTGACGAGATCTTCGCGGCCCTGACGGTTGGTGTATTCCAGATGGCCGCCCCTGCCAAAGACGAGCGGGCGTTCGTCATCGGTGAGCAGTTTCACCGTGCGGCCGTCGTTTTCCTGAATGGTGGAACTTTCGAAGTGGAACTGCCGCAGGACACCGCCGAAGGCGCGGGAGAGGTTGTCTTCGGTAAAAACTTGATCCGTGGGGCCAAAGGCGAGCACGGTGCGGTTCACGAGCACGACTTGGTCGCAAAACTCCGGGACGCTGCCGAGGTTATGCGTGGAAACGAGGATGATGTGGCCTTCCTTGCGCAAGGCGCGCAGCAGTTCGATGATGGCGGACTCGGTTTGCACATCCACGCCGGTGAAGGGCTCGTCGAGCAGCATGATGCGGCCGCGCTGTGCCAGTGCCCGGGCGAGAAAGACGCGCTTCTTCTGTCCGCCTGAGAGTTCGCCAATCTGGCGGTCTTTGAAGTCGCCCATGCCCACGCGTTCCAGGCATTCCTGCGCGATGCGCTTGTCTTCGGCACGCGGGATGCGCATGAAGTTCATGTGGCCGTAGCGGCCCATCATCACCACGTCCCAGACGCTGACGGGGAAGGTCCAGTCCACTTCCTCGCTCTGCGGCACATAGGCCACGAGCTTGCGCTTTCTCGATGCTTCCACCGTGGCTCCAGCGATTCGCACACTGCCTTTCGCCGGGCGGAGAAAGCCCATGATGGCTTTGAACAGCGTGCTCTTGCCGCTGCCATTGACGCCCACAAGCGCACAGATGGTGCCCGCTCCAAGAGTGAAGGTGGCATCGCGCAGCGCAATGTGACCGTTGTTATAAGCCACGGTGACATCTGTGACTTCGATGGAGGGCGGCGGGGAGGTGTCCGGCATTGTCAGGGATGGGCAAACGCTTTCAGGATGGTGTCGGCGTTGTATTGCAAAAGTTTTAAATAAGTCGGCGCAGGGCCGTCGTCACTGGTGAGCGAGTCCACATACAACACACCACCGTAACGTGCGCCTGTTTCCTTCGCCACTTGCAGCATGGCTTTGTCGCTGATGGTGCTTTCCGAAAAGACGACCGGAATTTTGTTGGCTCGAACTGTGTCCACGACTTTTTGCACCTGCTGCGGCGTGCCTTCCTGATCGGCGTTGATGGGCCAGAGGTAAAGCTCCTTCATGGTGTAGTTGCGCGTCAGATAGGAGAATGCGCCCTCGCAGCTCACCAGCCAGCGTTGATCGCTCGGAATGGCCTCCAGCGCTTTGCGCACGGGTTCGTCCACGGCGCGGAGTTCGGCGGTGTAGGCGGCGGCGTTCTTCGTGTAGGTGGCCTCGTTGGCGGGGTCCAGTTTCACCAGCGCTTTGCGGATGTTTTCGACGTAGATGATGGCGTTCGCGGGCGACATCCAGGAATGTGGGTTCGGTTTGCCAGTGTAAGGCCCCTCACCGATGCCCATCGGCTCGATGCCCTCAGTGAGCACTACGTTGGGCACATCCCGCACCTGCTGCAGGAATTTTTCAAACCAGCGCTCCAGCCCCATGCCATTCCAAAGCACGAGGTCGGCATCCTGAGCTTTCACCAGATCCAGCGGCGTTGGATCGTAGTCATGGATCTCCGCTCCTGGCTTGGTGATGGACTCAACAATGGCTGCCGTGCCCGCAACATTCTGGGCGATGTCCTGGATGATGGTGAAGGTGGTCAGAATGCGCTTCGGTCCGGTCTTGGGTCTGGGCGAAGCTGGTTTGCACGCGATAAGTGCGAGGCAGAAGAGGGCGAGGAAGTGGGGTCTGATCATGATGGATTAAAAGCGAAAGCTGACGCCGCTGAATACGCCAAGGTCAGGTGCAGCATGATTCAGGCCGATACGGACACCAGCATCCAGTACGAAATCGTCCGTGACGGCAAAGGTGACACCAGTGGCTGAGCGGAGCTGTGCAGCGGTGTCCTCGCCTGCGCTGATGATGATCTCGCTATAAGCACCCCATCGTTCAGTAAGGGTGAGGCCGAGGCAAACGGTCGCGAGAAATTCGAGGTCGTGGCCCTTGGTATCTCCATCGGGCACGAGGTCCACCTGGCCCATTGCCCCGAAACTGAGGCGGTCGGTCAGCGTCATGGCAAAGGGCATGGTCACACCACCGGCCCAGGCATCTGCGCTGGGCTCGCTGCCGGTGGGGATGGTGACGTAGGGCATGATCGACAGGGCGGTGCGTCCGCTGTCGTTGCCCCAGAGGTTATGTTTGAACCGGACGGTGACGTCGCCAAAGCCGGAGGTGATCTCGCGTTCGTCGTCGGCCCCGATGACGCGGGTAACAGTGTGGGTGTCAAAGACGACCTGAATGTCGTTGTTGGTGCTAAGGCCGTATTTGAAATTGATCTGGCCATAGATCCAGGAATCCAGTCGGTCAGGGCCGGCGCGATCACGCTCGTAGTCGAAGAAGCTCATTTCGACCTGGAAGAAGCCTGGGGCGACGGAATAGGCGGACTCGGTGATGTCCGGCCGGTCGGTGCTCATCGGGCGCACGACATCCGCCCCAGATGAGATGGTGCAGGCAAGGGCTAGAGCAAGGAATTGGGATAGATTGGCACGCATGAAAAAGTTAGTCTGGACTAAAAACATCAGGCTAAGAAAAGCACAAGCGTTAATTTTAGCCTGGGCTAACTTTTCGCCGTGATAGGATTCACTTTGCCTCCATCAGAGGCCCGGCTACATGTCAAAAATGCCTGCCAAGCGTCAAGAACCCACAGCGCATGTCCACTCACCGGCCATCGAAGATTATCTGGAGCAGATTCACAATCTGATCGAGGGGAAGGGGTATGCCCGGGTGGTGGACATTGCCAAAAATCTGAGCATCTCGCAGGCCAGTGTGACCAACATGATCCAGAAGCTCGATGCAGAAGGTTTTGTGGTCTATGAGCGGTATCGCGGAGTGGTTTTGACTGAGGAGGGACGCAAAGTTGGGACCGAGATCGCGCGGCGGCATGAGGTTTTGACACGTCTGCTGGCGGGTTTTGGACTCGATCCGCAAACCGTGCACGAAGATGTGGAAGGCATGGAGCACCACATCAGCCGCCAGACCCTGGATGTTCTGACTCTGCTGATGGAGGAATTGGAGGGCAACGCGGTCTTGATGCGTAAGCTGAGACGCAAGCTGGCTGGTTTGGGCTAAAGAAGTGGCTGTATTTGATTGGGGAAAAAATTACAAGCTTGTGATAGTCACCATGACAACCTTGCGTTAAAGGACACAGCCGACTTATTCATGCGCTGGAGCTTGTACATCATATCCTTCTTATTCGTGCTCACATTCGGTGTGGAGCTTTGCTCCCTGTCGTCTGGCTCCGCAGTGGTGAAGGATGCATCCCACTTAGCTTGTGTATTGGATGACGATGATGCTGAATTGAAGCTGGGCGGGCTGCGTGACTTTTCACTCACTGAATGCGACGCATGGAGTCTGATTGGACAGCATGTGATGTTCAGGTGGGTGAAAGCTGACTTGAGTTTTTCGCTCGAAGAAGCAGAAATTTTGGAAGTTCATCCGGGAGTTCGCCGACACCGCTGGTTGTGCCGGGAGCGCTGTTGAGGATGAAGTGCGAAAGTGCTGCAGAGCAGATCTGAAGATTGCTCCATGCAAGCAGCGGGAACGCCGTAAACAGGCACGGGGATTGCTATACACTGGCTATTGAGCAGGTGGGTTGCTGCAGTCTCACTTTTCATCGCGGCTGGACCGATTCGGTCTCGGTCAGTCCATGCCGCAGCTTCTTCTTTCTACGAGATCATGTCTTCTAACTTCATTTACCATGAACACTATTCTTTCGATTCTTTTCAGCCTGCTGCTCACTGGTGTTGCTTCTGCCGGTTCAGTCATGCTCAACGTAAAACCTGCCAGTGAAAACAAAACCGCCGACAAAAAACAAGCCGAAGTCACCCGCGCTTACTGGCTCAATGTGCGTGTCACCAACCCCTCCGGCGTCAAGCTGGAAGGAGTGACACTGAAATGGACCTTTTATGCCGCCAACCTCCGGCGTGGTTCGGACACTATCGTGGTGGAAAAATCCGGTGATATGAAGATCACCGTGGATGCCAACGGCAGGTGCGCGGACGTCGCCACTCCCAAGGTGGCCTTTGTTTATACACCCATGCACAGCGAGCGCAAAGGCAGGAAGTTCACAACCGTCGAGGAGGCTGGACATCGCTACCATGGCTGGCATGTGCAGATCCTGAATGGAGACACTGTACTTGGGGATGTCATCAGCAATGAAGGGCTGCGCAAGCACCTCGACTAATCCCATTAGCCTAACCAGTTGCTGGTACTGTGCCGGAAGAGTCTGGCCGATCCCAAACTTATTAGAAGGCAGTCCGCTGTCAAAGCTGCCGCCGGCGGGCGTGTGGCCGTTTTGCAGCGCCTTGATGAGTTCATGGTGAGGTCCTGTTTTTGGCTGACGCAGTACAATACGAACAGGCTATCAAGCACTGGTATTCAATGGTGCCATTGCCCTTTTGAGTAGCGCGACGGTGAGCCATTGCTCGCATCGAGCCAGTCGTAATTTTTTCTAACTGAATGTCATTGAAGACGTCACGTTTCATGAAACCTTTTTTTTACTTTCTACTGTTGCTGCTTCATTTGGAGCTTCACTCAACCGCTGCGGAATCCTCTGTCGTGCTGGATGGCACCGAGGGACCATCGGCGGAACGTCTGGCGGAACTGACCAAGGTCTCTTCCCGGCGGACTGCGATCAAGCTGGAGGATTACCTTGCCAAGGTGGCAGCCTCAAATCTTGGCTATGCGTCACAGCGCTACAATGTGTCGATCGCCGAGGCCTCGATCATGGCCTCGAAGGTTTTCCAAAATCCGGTGCTGCAAATTGGCAATATGAGGGACATTTCCAATAGCGGCGGCCAGAAGCTGCCGGGCTATTACAATGGGTTCATCAACCAGACCTTTGAGCTGGGCGGCAAGCGCCGCGAACGACAGTTGGTGGCCCGGAAAAACTATGCGGCAGTGTCATCGTCCCTGCAGAGTTTCCTGCAGAATTTACGCTTGGATGCCTCTGTTGCCTATGCGGATGCAATCGCCATGGGGCGGGTGGCTTCGCAGTTCCAGCGCACCGCCGCGCTGCTGCGGGACCTGCTGCAGGCACAGCAAGAACGCCAGAAAGCCGGAGACATCAGCGATGTGGATTTGCTCCAGACGCGTGTGGAGGTCCGCCAGTTTGAAGCTGAAATGCTCAATGCGCAGGGGCAGGCCACGAATGCGGAACTGGGCCTGAGCGCCTATCTGGGGCCGCAGTTTTCCAGCACGCACTGGCAGCCCGTCGGTACGCTGGATGTTGCGCCGCAGAGCACGGACCTGTTCAAACTGCTCTCCAGCGCCATCCGCAACCGTCCCGACCTCGTGGCGATGCGTCATCGGCGTGATGCGGCCGGGGAAAACATCAATCTGGAAAAAGCCAACCGAGTTCCCGATCTGACTGTGGGGGTGGGCTGGACGAACAGCACTTACTCGGGCAACGCCACCTCCCCTCAGCCAAACTACAACATGGTGGGATTGCAGTTTTCTCTGCCACTCCCGATTTGGAACCGCAACAAGGCTGGTATAGCAACGTCCCAGGCCCAGGCCAGTCAGGCGCAGCTTGATCTTGATGCTGCAGAAGTGAAGGCGGGAGTGGATGTGCGGCAGGCGCTTTCGCTCTATGGCATCGCCCGTCAGCGGGTGGAGCTCTATCAAGGCGGCGTTTTAAAGGATGTCGATGCGGCCTTGGAAAAGCGGGTGCTCAGCTACAAGCGCGGCGGCTCCTCGCTGCTGGAGCTGCTGGATGCGCAGCGCAAGGCCAATGAGGTCTGGCAGAGTTTTTACGACGCACAAAGCGACCATGCCCGGGCGGTTATCGAACTGCATCGCGCGGCAGGCATTTGGATCATTCACTTTTGAACACACCCCCCACAATCATCTCATGCAATTAGTCAAACATACATGGTTTTTGATGCTGCTCGTCGCCGCATGCAAACCCGCTCCGGTCGTGGAGCAAGACCCTTTCCCGGTCAAAGTGGAGCAGAGCCATCTGATTTTCACGTCAGGTGATCCACAGCTCAAAGCGATCGGATTTCAACCCGCCGGAGAAAAGGACGAAGTGGTGCTGCACCTGACCGGCAAGCTGGTCTGGAACGAGGATGTCACCACCAATGTCTTTTCCCCTCTGGCCGGTCGTGTGGCCAGCATTAAAGGGGCGCGGGGACAGACCGTCAAAGTGGGGGATGAACTGGCACGCATCACCTCTCCGGATTTTGGACAGGCGCAGGCAGACGCGGTCAAGTCCGAAGCCGATCTGGCGCTGGCCAAGCGCGTGTTGGAGCGCACCCGGGATTTGCTCAAGCAAGGCGTGCTGCCGCAAAAGGAACTGGATTCGGCGGACAACACTTTTCATGACGCGCAATCAGAGCGTGATCGTGCTGTTGAGCGTCTGGCCGTCTGGGGCGGGCATGGCGGTGATGTGAACGGTGCTTTTGCGCTGAAAGCGCCCATGGGCGGTGTCATTGTTGATCGTAATGTGCAGCCAGGTCAGGAAGTCAGATCTGATCAGATGCTGGCGGGCATGGCCGTGGTGGCCGCGCCGCTGTTCGTCATCTCGGATCCTGAATCATTGTGGGTGCACCTGGATGTCAGCGAGCTGGATTTGTCGAACCTGCAGGTGGGGCAGAAGCTGGAAATCCGTTCGCGTGCTTATGGCGATCAGGTGTTCCCCGGAGTGCTCACCGTGATCGGACAGTCGCTGAATCCGGAAACGCGCACCGTGGTGGCTAAAGGTACGGTGGCCAATCCGAAGAAGCTGCTCAAAGCGCAGATGTATGTGGACGTCAATGTCATCACTCATGTGCCCAAGATGCCGCAGGTGCCAACCAAGGCGGTCTTTTTGCGGGAGGGAAACCCCTGCGTGTTCGTGCGCAAATCGGTGAGCGCCTTTGAGATGCGGCAGATCACCACCGCCGCCGAGGATGCCGGACATGTCTTCGTCAGCAAAGGTCTCACCGCCGGTGAGGAGGTGGTCTCAGAGGGGGCGCTCGTGTTGGAGAGCCTGCTTGATGCCAATACCAGTACCGCCAATGCGGGTGCAGAAAAGACCGAACACTGAACGCCATGGGCACTCTCACCAAATACGTTCTTAAACACCGGCCCATCGCGTTTGCACTGATGGTGCTTTTTGTGCTCGCAGGCGCAATGGCCTTTAACCGCTTGCCGGTGGAGGCCTACCCCGACGTCACCAATGTTTCGGTGCAAATCATCACGCTGCTGCCCGGGCGTGCCGCAGAAGAGGTGGAGCGCCTGGTGACGGTGCCCATTGAGAATGCCATGAACAGCATTCCCAAGCGGTCCTCCATCCGGTCTGTTTCGCTCTTCGGCCTCTCGCAGGTCACCATCGTTTTCGATGATGATGCCGACCGCGCTTATTGCCGGAACATGGCTTTCCAGCTGCTCTCCAGCGTCAGCCTGCCTCCGGATGCGGACACACGTCTCTCACCTGACACCACGCCCGTCGGTGAAATTTATCGCTACACGCTGGATGCACCGAAGAGCATGCCTTCCACTGAATTGCGCGCCGTGCAGGACTGGATCGTCGAGCGCCAGTTGCGCACCGTGTCAGGCGTTGTGGATGTCATTGGTTTTGGCGGTGCGACCAAGCAGTATCAGGTGCTGATCGACCCCATGAAGCTGCTGTCCTATGACATCTCGCTGCGGCAGGTGCTTGATGCGCTCTCTGCCGGCAACAAGAATGCGGGCGGCGCCTACATTGAGCATGGACCGGAGATGTTCATCGTTCGCGGCCTTGGCTTTGTGCAGTCGCTTGAAGATATCGGCCTGATCACGGTGGAGACACGCGGCGGCACGCCCATCCGCGTCAAAGATCTGGGCCGTGTTCTCATCGGCGAGCAACTGCGTCTTGGTCGAGTGGGCCGCAATATCCCGGCCGCACATTATGATGTGGATGACGCCATCGAAGGCATCGTGATGCTGCGCAAAGGCGAAAACGCCATGGATGTGCTCGAAGGAGTGCGTGCGAAAATCGACATCATCAACACCAGGTTTCTGCCGCCCGGGGTGCATATCCACATGCATTACGACCGCACGAATCTGATCAACCGCACCCTGCACACAGTGCATAAAAACATGGCCGACGGCATCGGGCTTGTGCTGCTGGTGCTCATCATGTTCCTCGGTCTTGGGAACATCCGCTCTGCTCTCGTGGTGGCGGCTGTGGTGCCGCTGTCGTTGCTGGGCGCCTTCTTCATGCTGGATCTGCGCGGCATTCCTGCCAATCTCATCTCCATGGGGGCCATCGACTTTGGCATCATCGTGGATTCCGCCGTGGTGGTGATCGAGGACCTGCTGCGGATGATGCATGAGAGGCGGGATAAAAAAGAATCTCTGTTCACGCTGCTGCCCAAGGCCGTGGGGCAGATGGGACGGCCCATTCTGTTTTCCAAGGCCATACTGCTCACGGCGTTCCTGCCGCTCTACACCATGCAGCGCGTCGAAGGAAAAATCTTCAAGCCGATGGCGCTCACCCTGACGTTTGCGTTGATTGCCGGGACCATCCTGGCTCTGACCATCGTACCGCTGCTGGCCAGCTACGCGCTTAAAAAGGGGCCGGGGGAGCATGAGTCATTACTCGTGCGCATCCTGCTGCGCATGTACCGTCCGTCGCTTGGCTGGGCGCTCAAGCATGGACGAGTGATTGTTTTGAGTGGCGTTCTTATGCTGGTGGTTGCCGGGGTTGTTTCCTCACATACGGGGACGGAGTTCCTTCCCAAGCTGGACGAAGGCTCTCTCTACATTCGCTCCTTTCTGCCGCAGACCATCTCGCCCACCGAGTCCGCGCAGATCATGCGGCGCATGCGTGCTGTGCTCGCCTCCTTCCCAGAATCAAAATCCATCATCACTCAGAACGGCAGGCCGGACGATGGCACGGACGTGAATGGTTTTGATGTCAGTGAAACCTCCGTGGATCTTTATCCGCGTGAGGAATGGAAGACCGCCAAAGAGCGGGACGGCCTCGTCAAAGCCATGAAGGCCAGGCTCAACATCGAAGTGCCCGGCGTGCAGTTTCAGTTCAGCCAGATCATCGAGGACAACGTCAATGAAGCCATCTCCGGGGTGAAGTCCGAGCTCAGTGTGAAAATCTTCGGCGATGAACCTGAGAAGCTCCAGCAGATCGCGGATCAAATTGTGGACATTCTCAACACTGTTCCGGGCGCTGCAGATGTGGGCACCGACCGGCTGATGGGACAGCCGCAGGTGCAGATTGCCGTGGACCGTACCGCCATCTCCCGTGCCGGATTGTCGATGACGGATGTGCAGTCCGTGATCGAGACTTCCATGGGCGGTTCTGTTGCCACCAAAGTGCTCGAAGGTGAGCGCACCTTTGATCTCGTGGTCAAAATGATCCCTCGTTCTGTTGCCAGCATTGACGGCATTCGGCGCATTCCAGTGTCCGGATCCGATGGGGAGCGCCTTACGTTGGGCGCGCTGGCTTCCGTGGATGTGAAGCCGGGCTTTGCCCGTATCTATCGCGAAGAAAACGCCCGTTTGACCGCTGTGAAACTCGCGGTGCGTGGGCGCGATCTGGGTACGCTGGTGGCTGAAGCGCAGCAGAAGGTCAACGCCCAGGTCGTTCTGCCCAAAGGGTTTCGACTGGAATGGACAGGTGCTTTTGAAAATCAGCAGCGCGCCGTGAAACGCCTGATTCTGGTCGTGCCGATCACCCTCGTGGCGATTTTCTTCCTGCTCTTCACCGCCTTTGATTCCGCCAAGCTCGCCACTCTGATCCTGCTGAACGTACCCTTTGCTGCGGTCGGGGGGATTCTAGTCCTGCCGCTGGCGGGCTTGGCGATGTCTGTCTCTGCCTTGGTCGGGTTCATCGCCCTTTTTGGCGTGTCGGTTCAAAACGGAGTGCTTCTGGTCGAACGCATTCGAGAACTACGGAAGGAGGGCATGCGCATGGCCGAGGCCGTCCGCGAGGGGGCGATCAGCCGTGTGCGCCCGGTTGTAATGACTGCTGCCATGGCAGCTCTGGGGCTGCTGCCTGCCGCCTTGTCCCACGCCGTCGGGGCGGAAACGGCACGCCCTTTTGCATGTGTCATCATCGGTGGCCTGGTGACCGCGACCTTGCTCACCCTCTTCATTCTTCCGGTGCTTTACCCCCATTTTGATGCCGGAGAAGAAGGCTTGCACAGCAAGTATGTCCTCATCGAAGGCCCGGATCACCAGCCGTTCGTGCCTTTGCATAAGAAGAAAAATCCAGAAGCCCTGGACAATCCCGAGTCAGCAGATGGCTGAGCCAGGCTCACTTTTCATGCTAGAATGTCCTCGTCAGGCATGTTAGAATGAATCAATTAACGTCCTGACATGTCCGCACATCGCCATCACTCCACGCCTTTAACCAGGCTGGTGCATTTGCTGCTGCTGTTTGGCTGGCTGCTTTCCTCCCACGGGATCGCGCCGGCCATCTGCATGGCGGCGGCAATGATTGATGGTGATCATGCTGTCAAGGTGGGTGTATCCAATGAGGACGGCCTGACCGTGGTTCTTTCCCATGTGGGCAAATCCACCGTCGAACTCTCTCACCATGAGCACGATGCCCTTTGCAGAGTACTGGTCGCCTTTGCCGTAGCGCCTGAATCTGCGGTTTCGGATCATGTGCTGGCATTCAAACATGTCGATGATTCATCGCGCACTCAGCAGCAGTCGGCCATGCAGGGCATCGCCAAAACGGCGGCACCTTTGCTGGTCTTGGACTGTACACGCACCAAGCCGTCCTTTGCTGACGGTTCGATAGGGCGTGCATCGAGGAGTTCGTGGTCGCGTGGTCTTGCACTGAAGTCAGGCAGGACAGTCATGCGTTGTTGAGAGCAATGGTTTGAATGCCGAGTCCGCAGTCGCGGACACAGCGGGCAATGCACGGATGTTTCCGCTTTGCCCATGACTCATCCTTTTCTCATTTTTACGCGTATGAAACTTTCCTCTCTTTTTCTCTCTTTTTTAATTTGTTTCCAGTTGCCCGCGAGCGGCGCAACGGAGCCCGTCTCAGTCAACTCCCTCGTTCTCAAGGCTCTCGCCACGCACCCTGAATTGCGCTATTACGAGGCTGAAATCGATGTCGCTCAAGGGGGTAAAACCAAGGCGGGTGAGATTAAAAATCCTGACATGATGGTCGGGGTCGGCAACTGGCATATACGCGATCTCGCCACGGGCGCAGTCACCGATGGTCCCACCTGGGCGGTGCAGCTCACGCAGACCTTCGACTGGCCCGGGCGCCTCTCCTTGCGCAAGGCCATTGCACAAAAAGACATTGAGCTGGCCCAGCTTGGGGTTGCCCAATTTCGCGCTGCGCTTGCCGGGCGGGTGCGGACCATTTCGTGGAAGCTGCTTGCCGCCCAGGAGCAGACACGTGCCTCTGAGGAAGTGGCAAAACGCTTTCAATCCCTCGCATCCGTGTTGCTGCAGCGTGACCCCGCCGGTGCCGCGCCGCGCCTGGAAGCACGCATCATTCAGGCCAGCGCACTCACTCTCGGCGCGGATGCCACCCTGGCGCGCAATGAACTTGCCGCCGCCCGCTTTGAGCTGAACCAGCTTCTTGGTGAAAAAGCCGAGCATCCGCTGGAGCTGCGCATGGAAAATCTCGTCCTAAATCCGCCGCCTCCGCTTGAGTTTTTGCTTGCCGAGGCACGCCGCAAAAACTTCGCGCTGCGCGCCCGCTTCATTGATGTCGAGCAGCAGGGGTACCATGTGGAGCTTGCCAAAAACGAGCGCTGGCCTTCCATCACCGTGCAGCCTTACATTCAAAAGCAGACCTCGTTCACGCGGGAAACTCAGTTGGGAATTGGTGTTTCCATTCCGCTGCCATTGTGGAACCGCAACAAGGGGGCCATCGACGCCGCGAAAGCCAAGGAGGTGCAGGCGGAGGTCATGCTCACAGCTCAGATGCGCCTGCTCGAGCGTGACGTCGCCGCTCAGGAAGCTCACTACCGCATCCACACCGAGGAGCTTGCCAAATGGCCGGCGGACACTCTGGAAAGCTTCCGCAAGGCGGCTGCAGAAGCCGATGAGCACTATCGTCTGGGAGCGTTGCCGTTGGCAACGTATACAGAGCTGCAGCGTCAGTACATCGCCTCCGTCAAGGCGGTGCTCACCTCGCAGCTCGGAGCCGTGGAATCACGCCTGCAGCTTGAGCAGCTCACTGGCAGCCCTCTGGCTAAGTAAGCATCGTCGCATTTTTGCACCCCAACTTTTGCGGCCATGCTCAATTTCATTCTCGAATTCTCTGTCCGTCAGCGTGCCCTCGTGCTGCTGGGGGCCTTCGGCCTGCTCGCTGCCGGCCTGCTATCACTCATGGTCCTGCCCATCGATGCGGTGCCGGATCTCACCGGCCCGCAGGTGCAGGTAAATGTCGCCGTGCCCTCACTCGCTCCGGAGGAATCCGAGCGCGCCGTCACTCGCCCCATCGAAATGGCCCTCTCCGGCATGCCGGGTGTGAAGGATTCGCGTTCACTCACGAAATTCGGCCTCAGCCAGGTCACGGTCGAGTTTGAAGACGGCACGGATATTTTCCGCGCACGCCAGCTCGTGACCGAACGCCTATCCGCAGTGATGCGTGATCTGCCAGCCGGCAGCGCGCTCAGTCTCGCCCCCATCAGCACCGGGCTCGGCGAAATTTTCTATTACACGCTGCATTGGAAGAAGGGGGCCAAGGAAAAACCCGCGGATGTACAAGAAGGACTCATGCGTCTCTGGGAGACGCATGAATACATCGTGAAGCCGCATCTGCGCGTCGTTCAGGGCGTGGCGGAGATCAACAGTAGTGGAGGCCATCAGCGGCAGGTAACGGTAGAGCCGATGCTGGATAAATTGAAGGCAGCCAACATGACGTTTGGCGAGCTTGCCGACATCATTCGTGGCAACGTCGAAAATTCCGGCGGCGGCGTCATCAGCCGTGATGGTGAGCAGCTCACCATCCGCACGGTCGGTCGCGTGAGCACAGCTGAGGAGATTGCCAAACTTCCCATCAAGTTTGGCGCCGCCATCGCGCCGCTGCGGGTGCAGGACGTTGCCAAGGTGCAGTGGGGCTCAGGCTTTCGCGGCGGTGCCGCCACCATGGACGGCGAAGAAGTGGTGCTGGGAACCGTGATGATGCTCATGGGCGAGAATGCCCGGGTTGTCTGCCATCGTGTGGCGCCACGTCTCGAAGAATTGCGTGATAAACTGCCTCCAGGCATGGATGTCACCGTCGTGTTTGAGCGTTCCGACCTTGTCGAGGCCACCGTAAATACCGTGGAGAAAAATCTCGTCGAAGGCGCTGTGCTCGTCATCGTCGTGCTGCTTGTTTTGCTTGGAAACTGGCGTGCGGCGCTCATCGTAGCCCTTGCCATTCCGCTTTCCTTCCTCTTTGCCATCTGCGGCATGGTGCAGGGCGGCTGGTCTGGCAACTTGATGAGCTTGGGCGCGGTTGATTTCGGCCTCATCATTGATGGTGCCGTGGTCATGGTTGAAAACATCGTCCGCAGGCTCGGGCTCAAGCAGCATCACCTCGGACGCATTCTCACCAGCGAGGAACGCTCGCGCGAAGTGCTCGCCGGCAGCAAGCAGATGGCCAGCCCCATGTTCTTTGGGGTGCTCATCATCACCATTGTTTATCTGCCGATCCTCACCCTCACTGGCATCGAGGGGAAAATGTTCCGCCCCATGGCGGTCACGGTGATTTTTGCGCTCGCCGGAGCCCTGCTGCTGGCGCTGACACTCATGCCCGCGATGTGCTCGTTCTTCCTCGGTGGCAACGTCGCCGAGAAGGAAAACTGGATCATCGCCGGACTCAACCGCGTGTTTCAGCCCATGCTACGTGCGGTCATTAAACTGCGCTGGCTCGTTGTGATGGCTGCCATGGGTTTCTTCGCCTTCTGCGGCTGGCGCTTCACCACGCTCGGCGCGGAGTTTGTGCCCAAGCTCGATGAAGGTTCCATCGCCATGATGGCCTATCGCAAGGTGGGCATGAACCTGACGGAATCGCTGAGCCAGGATCTCGCGATCGGAAAATTCCTGCGTGAAAAATTCCCGCAGATCACCCGCTTTTACTCGCGCATCGGCACCAGCGAAGTGGCTACTGATCCCATGCCGCCGAATGAGACGGACATGTACGTGTTCTATACGCCGCTCTCCGAATGGCCCCAGGGGCCGGGCCTTCCCAGAACCAAAGAGGAGCTCATCCACGCCATTGATGAAGAAGTGAACAAGGTGTACCCCGATCAAAACTTCGAGTTCGGGCAGCCCATCGAAACGCGCTTCAATGAGATGATGGAAGGCACCAAGGCGGAACTCGCCGTGCGAATTTATGGCATCGATTTTGATGTGCTGGAAAAGCTCGCGTTGCAGATCAAGGACATCCTCAACGCAACACCTGGTGGCGATGCCGAACTCGAAACCGATGGTCGCCCCAGCACGGTCATTCTTCAGGTGAAACGTGACATTCTCACCAAATACGACATCCCGCTCACCGAGGTGAACCGCACCGTCTCCGCCGGCCTCGGCGGTGAGGTCGCCGGTCAGGTCGTTGAGGGTATTCGCAGGCGCGACATCGTTGTTCGTCTGCCGGAGGTGGAACGTTCGAAGGAGGAGATGATGAAGGGGCTGCCGATCCGGGTCGGCGACTTTGGGATGCTCACGCTTGGAGACGTGGTGGACATTCACACCGAAAAAACCGTGGAACCCATCCGCCACAGCCGCACCCAGCGCAGGGCAGCGTTGCTCGTCGGTGTGAAGGGCCGGGACATGGAAGGTTTCGTCAACGAAGCGAGCGCACGCATCAAACAAGAAGTGACCTTCCCTGAGGGCTACAGCTTCGAGTTTGGCGGGACCTTTGAAAATCTGCAGGAAGCCCGCGCCCGTCTGGTCATCGTGGTGCCCACCGCCTTGGCGCTCATTTTGATGCTCATCTTCTTCGCCTTCGGCAGCATCCGTCAGACCTTGCTCGTCGCCACTGGTATCCCGCTTGCCTTGACCGGCGGCATCATCGCTCTTGAACTGCGCGGCATGCCCTTCAGCATCACTGCTGCAGTCGGGTTCATTGCACTCAGCGGCGTTGCTGTCTTGAACGGACTCGTGCTGGTCAACTACTTCAACGAACTGCGTGAGGAAGGCATGAGCGTCCGTGATGCGGTGCTCAACGGCGTCGCCACACGATTGCGACCCGTCATGATGACGGCGCTCGTCGCCGCGCTCGGTTTCGTGCCCATGGCCCTCGCCCATGGGGCTGGAGCTGAGGTTCAGCGTCCGCTGGCCACCGTCGTCATCGGCGGTATCATCAGCTCCACATTGCTCACACTGCTGTTGCTGCCGATGCTCTATGACTGGATCGAGCGTCAGCCTAAAAAAGAGTGATCAGATCAGCGCCGCAATCGGCACGCCGCGCTTGGCTCCGGTGCCGCCATAGATGCTGAAACTACCGCCGTTTCCTGCGGCGATGGTTTCCTGTGGCGGCACGCCAAGCAGCGCACCGATGGTGGCGTGAAAGTCGAGAACTGTGACCGGATTTTCAATCACTTGAGTTCCAGTTGCATCGGTCTTGCCATAAGCCTGGCCGCCTTTGACGCCGCCGCCAGCGATGAACGATGAAAATGCGATGGGGTGGTGCCCGCGTCCGGTCCCCTCGATCTTGGGGCCGCGGCCAAACTCAGTGGTGAGCACCACCAGCGTGCTTTCCAGCAGGCCGAGTGTCTCCAGATCTTCCAGCAAGGTGGCAACCGCATTGTCCACACGGCTGGAGAGGTATTCAACCTGCGCAAAGTTGTCCGAATGCGTGTCCCAGCCACCGAGTTCGATCTCGACGAATTTGGTGCCGCGCTCGACGAGCCTGCGCGCGAGCAGAATCCCCCGGCCAAAGTCATCGTTGCCGTAGTCTTCCGCCAGCTTGCTTTTTTCCTGCGTGATGTCGAAGGCATCAAGGTCCTTGCTTGTCATGAGCTTGATGGCATCGGCATAGACATCGGCATGCGCTTTGACATCGGCCATGGGGTAGCGCGAGAGGAAGTCGCGGTTGAGTGTTTCAGCGAGGCCGCTGCGTTTGCGCAGATTGGTCATGGAGTCGCCGTTTTGCAGCAGGGTGTGTTCAAGTCCCTTGCTGGCATCCAGCACCGGGACAGGCGCATATCGTGCATCCATGAACCCGCTGCCAGGATGCCCCGCGAGACCGGCGAGGCGGATGTAAGGCGGCAGGGTGGAATGCCCCTGCGTGACCTGCCGCGCCACCCAAGATCCGAGCGCCGGATGGCGCAGGGTTGCGGACACCTCGTAACCCGTGAGCACTTTGTACATGCCCTGTTCGTGTGCGCCCTGCGTGTGATGCATGGAGCGCACCACCGCGAGTTTTTTGCCATGCTCCGCCAGTTTGGGAAAGTAGCTGGAGATGAGCAGATCATCGGCCTTGGTCTTGATGGTTTTCACCGGGCCCTGATGACCGGCTGGCGCATCGGGCTTGGTATCGAAGGTGTCGATGTGGCTCATGCCACCGCGCATGTTGAGATAGATGACGTGGCTGGCAAATTTGGCCGTGCTACTCGATTCCAAAGCCCGTGCGAGCCCCAAGGGCGGCACCAAACTGACGCCGAGGCAGGTGCGGGCCATGCGCGTGATGAATTCACGGCGGGAGACGCCATCTAGCTGATTCAAGGAGTGCTTCATAAAAGAGAGAGCGGTTATTTTTGAAACATGAACTCGGCGGTGGAAAGCAGGGTGCGGGCAAGCGCTTTGGCATTGCGCGTGTCTCCCAAGGCTTCCTTGCAGGCGTCGAGTTCGGCCTGCGTCGGCTCACGTGTCAGCACGGCCAGGAAGGCACCACGCGCGACTTCAGTGACATTGTTGAGACCGCGCAGGCTGTCGGATAACGGACTGCCGGAACGCGCGACATGGTCGAAGAAATCACTGTTTAGCATGAGCAGCGCCTGCGGCACCGTGGAGGAACTCCACGCATCACCCATGAAGTCGCGGTTGCCCTGGCCGAACATGCGCAGGAAGTGACCATCAGGCGTGGGCTGCGGCAGTTCTGAGGCGCGTTCCAGGCCACCACCGGCAAACTCACGCGCCATGTCCTTGCGCAGGCGCGCACGGCGTTCCTCTACTTGCTTGGCGCGTTCTTCTTTGCTCGCGATTTTGCGTGCCATGGCCGTGACTTCGCTGGTTTTTTTAGCGCCGACGGCGGCTTCGAGTTCGGCGACACCGGGAGGATCGAAATTCAGTTTCAAATCGAGATCCTTCACGGCCAGAGACATCATGGAGTCCCATACCTGCTCAGCCGTCAGACGACGCACCACCGGACCGGGGAAGCGGTACACCTCGGTGGGATCCTGCGGTGGCGGCCCGGCTTCGCGCTGATAGGTCCGGGTGAGGCTGAAGATGTGCAGGATCTTCCGCACATCGTATTTCGAATCACGCACGACATTGACGAGATACTGCGCCAGATCAGGGTTGGCGCAGTCGGCGACTTCGCGCACTTGATCCACTCTGCCCGCAAACGGCAGGCCGAACATCTTGGCCCACAGGCGGTTGGCCAGCGTGAGAGCGAAGCGCGTGTTATTGGGCGCGGTGACCCATGCGGCAAGCGTTTCTGCGGGGCGTGCGCCTGCGGGTGGAGATTCGCCGTAGAGCACGGCGGCAGTGAGCAGATCGCCGGGCTTGCCATCCGAGTATTGGTAGTCGTCCGGCAATTTTGCCTGCTGGCCTTCGCCGTTGACCACGCCTGCACCGCCTGCTGCACGCTGGAGCGCCAGCAGAGCATCCCTGATGCGCTGGTTTTTCTGCCGCCGTTCGTAGTCCAGTTTGTCCATCGCCATGCGGTCGTAGCGTTCGGCTGCTTCGCGGATCGCCTTGCCAGCGACTTCTCCCACCGCATCCGCTTTGGAAGCAGTCGTGATGCCGGAGGTCCACGCGAGGAACTGATGGTAATCTTTCCGCGTCCAGCGGCTGTAAGGATGGTCATGGCACTGCGCGCAGGAAATCTGCGTGCCAAGAAAGAGCGTGGCCGTGCTCTCGATGTTCGCCGCACGGTTTTCGCCATCGCGCAGGTAATAGCCCGCCGCAGGTGCGCGCCAGCCGTAGCCTTCGGGGCTGAGCAGTTCGCGCGTCCATTCGTCGAAGGGTTTGTTGTCCCGCACGCTCTGTTTGATCCAGGCGAGATAAAAATCTCCCTGCACGCCTTCGGCCAGATCGTCTTTGGCGCGCAGCAGATCGCACCAGTAGTTGAACATGTGGCTGACGTGACCGTTGGAGGCCAGCAGTTCATTGATCAGGCGACCGCGTTTGTCGGTTTCCTTGAGGGCGATAAAACGTTTGGTCTCCCCGCTGGTGGGAATGCGGCCGACGAGGTCCAGATACACGCGGCGCAGCCAGACGAATTCATTGGCGACTGGGCGAGCCTCTTCCGCATGCTTGCTCAGGTCTCGTTCGATAAGCTGGTCGATGCGTGCTGCCACGGTCTGAAGTTGGGTGACATCGACGGCTTCGTTCAGTGTCGAAATCGAAACTTCTTTCGCATGCATGGAGGTCCACGCGCCGAAATTGGCACCTTCTTGGACCCAGCGCCGAATGAGTGCGATTTCGTCGGCGCTCAGCGGCTTGCCATCGTTGGATGGCGGCATGAGGTCATCGTGGCCGGGTTTGTGAGAAATGGATTTCACCAGCGCACTTTTGGTGGCCTTGTGTGGCAGTATGAGATTGTCCGTCTGGCTCTTCTCGCGAATGGCTTCGAGATCATCGAGGCGGATGCCGCCTTTCGGCTTCTTCAGTTTGCTGCTGTGGCATTCAAAGCAGGAGCGCTCCAAAATCGGCAGAATGTGTTTTTCGAAATCGATCTTGGCGGAAGCATCGGGAGTCTCCAAAGGCATGTCGAGTCTCGGTTTCGAAGCAAGATTCATCGGCGGAATCGCGGCGGTCTCCATCTTCTCTTGCACCGGTGCAGCGACGTTCCCCATGCTGATTGCGGGTGGTGCCACAGGCGCTGGGGGCGGAGCAGGTTCCGATTTTTTCTCGACGACCATCACGTCGGGTGTCTGCGGACTTGGCGCAGCAGGTGACGGTTGAATCAGAACCGGTTCAGGAATCGCAACTTCACGAGGCACAGGTGAGTCCGCGACAATGCGGCCGTACATAATGACATGTTTGCCGGTGCGCTGGGCCACGACAGGCGCAAGGTCGAGCCGCTGAAACAAATCCGGCCACGCCAGAGTGCCGCCAATGAAGCCGACCAGCACAGCTGCAGCCGCTGTGGTCCAACGGGGCAGGCTGGTAAACCAGCGCCGCTGGCGACGGCGAATCGTTGCCGCCTCAATGCTGAGCATCAGTTCATCGACTGACGACAGATTGACGCTGGCTTCAATGGCATCTGCAAGCGCTGCGGGCGTGTCATTTTTTTCCAGCGCTACACGGAGCAATGCGTCCATGCCGAGCTGCTCCTCCAGCTCCTTGAGCGTGATGGGGTCGCTCATCAGAACCTGCCATTCATGATTGGAGAGCACGCCCTCCAAAGCCTTGTCGATATCTTCGTCGGAGTTCATGCTGTTTTTTGCTCCAGGTGAAGTTCGATGCACTTGCGCAGCTGCTGGCGTACGCGCATCAGCACGGTGCGCACCGCGAGCGTGCTGCGCCCAGTGCGTTGCGCGATTTCCTCGCAGCTGAGCTGCATCTCGTAGCGCAGATCCAGGATGGTGCGCTGATGGTGGCGCAGCTTTTCAAGGCAGGTGGCGAGATGATCTGATTCATCACTCACGGGTTTGTCAGAAGCCTCCAGCGCCATTTCCCAGCGCACCTGTTCGGAGTAGCGCTCGTGTTTGGTGAAGTCACGTGCATACGCTTTCATGCGGTCGCGCAGCAGATTGTAGGCGATGGTTCGCAGCCACGGCTGCATGGAGCCTTCGGTGAAATCTCCCATGTTTTGATAGGCAAACACAAAGGCGTCATGCGCCACTTCATCGATCAAATCGGGCACCGGTGCCCGCAGGGCCAAGTAGCCGCGCAATGGCTGCAAATGGCGCTGCATCAGCAGACGAAATGCGGCGTCATCACCGCCCTCGACCTGTCTAGCGAGGGCGGCATCCTGCGGAGTTTTGGAAGGCGGGAGAGAATCCATGCACCGTGGATATGGACGCTCGACGGCAAAGTGTGGCAGAAAATTGTTGCTGCTTTTGCAGCGGACTCATCCTGCTTCCTAATAGCCCGGTGGCGGCGGGGGAATGCCTGTCGGCAGGGTGCCATACCCTGGGGGAGGTGACGAGGTGCCGTATCCGGCAGGAGGCACGGTGGTGGGCTTGCGGTAGCTGCTGGTTGCTGCAGGAGCGTGATACGGTTTGGGCGCCTTGTAGGCTGTGCGTGGAGGCGCGCTGTGTTTGACCGGCGGCGTGCCGTAGCTTGATTGAGGAGAGCCGTAATTGGCCACAGGCGCAGCGCCGCTGGCCACGGTATCGGCAGTCACCGTGACATCGCCGAGCTGGTGATAGGGAATCTGAATTTCCTGAGCTGCGGCACGGGAGAGATTGATGACGCGGTTCGGATAGTAGGGAAAGCGGTCATTCACCGTCACGTTCACCGTGCGTCCGTTGCTGTTGTTCTTCACCTTGACCACGGTGCCGAAGGGCAGGGTGTTGTGTGCTGCGGTCCAGCCGAGGGGCTGATAAATGGCCCCCGAAGTGGTGTAGCGCCCGGCATACTGTTCCGCGATGTAGGAGGCATAACCGCGCGCCTGATAGGCGGGCTTGGCGCAACTGGCCAGCAGAGCGGGCAGCGCAATGGCAAGGAATCGAAGAAGTACGGAAAAGTTCATGATCTGCTTTTACGAACATAACAAGATTGGCACACGGCACAATCTTGCTCATCATCCGCACGTGAAAAGAAAACGAGTCATGCTTGGGGTCGTGCTCCTGCTGGTGCCGCCACTGGCCGGCTGGCTGGCGGCTGATCAACTGGCGCATCCACCACGCAGGCCGTTGCAGGACTATCATCATGAGTTTCTGTCCGATCCGGCAGCGCATGGCGTGGTGCTGAAATCCTTCAGTTGCGCCGATGGCACCCCCTGTCTCGTCTGTGAGCCTGATCCGAGTGGTGCGCTGGGAAAACGCGGGCAGGTGATCCGTGAGCAACTGACGCAGAAAGGTCTCATCTTGCCTGCGCCCGGGAGCGTGGCCGGCAGTCTGGTGCTCGTGCATGGCCGTCGTGGTCGAAAGGAAGACTACCTGCTCGTCGCAGAGCGATTCTGCGCCGTGGGCTTTCGTTGCATTCTGCCCGACCTGCCTGCGCATGGCGATCATCCAGGGGTAATTGCTTACTACGGTGTGAAGGAAGCCCATCTGCCTGCGCAGGTGTTGCATGAGGCTGCGGCGAAGTTCGGGTTCAATCCGCAGCCCGCCGGAATCATGGGCCTGTCGATGGGTGGTGCGGTCAGCATCCGTGCTCTGGCGGACAAAGATTCGCCATGGCGTGCTGCAGTGCTGGTTTCGACTTTCGATTCTTTGGATCATGTGGTGCGTTTCCAGACCTCCCGCTGGGCGGGGAACTGGATTGGCGCAGTCTGGAGCCACCTCACGGGATGGTGCTATCAACAGCAGACCCACATGCAAATCAGTGAGGCAAACTCCCTCGCGCTGGTTCCCGGACTCAAATGCCCGGTGCTTGTCGCACATGGCTCTTCAGATCGTGTGATCCCCATCGCGTGTGGCCGTCGTCTCTATGACGCGCTGCCACCTGGCATCGAAAAACGCTGGGTTGAAATCCCGGGGGCCGATCACGACAATGTGTTGATTACCGATTTCCCGATCTATGCGGAGATGGCGGAGTGGATGCTGCACCACGTTCCGCAGTGAAGGCAGATTACGCCGCCGGTTGCCGCAGTTCCACACCGCCGCAGTCGGAGCAGGCGGTGATGCCGCTTTGGAATTCGGCACCGCAGCGCGGGCAGGTTGGCAGCTTGGCCGCTGCAGGTGGATCGTAATCATCTTCTGCGATGCCTTCGTGGCGGAAGAACTTTTGCAATGCTTCGGCTTCGAGCGGGAGCGATTCGTTTAGAGGCCAGCCGGGAACGTAACGTGACTCACGCCAAAATTGCCGTGCATGCTCCAGCCAGCGCTTCTCATCCAAGAGGCCACGCCAGGCGAGCGGATGCGGTGGTTCGGCATCGGTGGTCAGATTCACGACGTCAAACGCACGCATCGCCAGTTGCGGCAGGAAAGCGATCCCGAGCGCACGCCAGCGACGATAGGGGATGGCGATGTGACTTTTTCGGGTGCTGCGCAGAAATAGCCAGGACTGGATGAATTGCAGCAGCAGCAGCACGCCCGCCGCGGCGAGAACGGCCACACTGTCGCCGAAGCGATGATACAAAACGCTGATGACGCCGAAGCACCACAGGCAGTGGATCGTGGCAAGGACGCGCAATGAACGGGTGCGCTGCGCCGCTTCTGTGGCGGCCTTCGCAGCGGCCTTCGTGTCGAGCGTCGAGCGGGCATGTTTGAGGAATGCGCTGTGGCGCTGGTCAGGCGTCAGACCACGCCATTCGGTGAGACGCTGCTGCCAGAGTTCAGCCAGATTTTTCGAGGGCAGGCGCACACGCGTGGTGACATCGAGATGCAGCGTGGTTTCCTCGGCACGTGGGGTCAGCTTGTCCCATGCGATGTGGATGCTCATGCTGTCAGTCAATCGCACACGCAGCGAATCATGATCGGGCACAAACACCCATGGCAATGCCAGAGCATGCGCCTGCATGGGCGGCAAAGGAGAAAGCAGCAGCGGCGAGCCGTTGCCGATTTGGAGTCGCATCCATGGCCGCAGTGATCTCCACCCCGATTTGCCCGTGCCCGAAGCCATCCAGGCGGTGGATGGCACGAGGCGCAGGCACTCGATGAGATAGAGCAGCACGAAGACTGCGAGAAGCATCTGGCCGTCGGTCATGCGCTATTCGCCTGGTGGCTGACGCGAGCCGAAGATTTTGCCGAAAAGCTTTTTCACTGCGGCCAGAGCACCGACCACCAGCAGGATCGCCGCCTTGCCCATTTTGGCAAAGACCAGCCCGAGCTTGCCAAACAGACCCATCTTGGCTGCGGCGAAGGCACCCGTGCCGGCGATGAGGGCGGTGAGGCCGTATTTCGCGACCTTGTCCCCTTCGCGGAACTCAGCATAGCGCTGGCCCTCGATGTAGCTAAAGCCCGCGAGAATTTTTTCCTGCTCGGCAATCATTTTTTCCATTTCCTCCGGTTCGCAGACCAGTGTGACTTCCATCACTCCGGTGCGGCCAAGAAGTCGCGTGTTGTAGTTGATGGAGATGCCGTCATTGTCGAGAGACTTCAAACGTGTACCCCATTCCAGGTTGTGGGTTTTCTCGTTGTAACGTGGCGGTATGACCCAGCCGAGAATTTCAAGTTCGGTCAGGCCATGCTCACGGCGGTATTGGTTGCCCTGCACCTGGCTCTCGCGCAGGCTCGCCAGCATTTCATCCGCGTCGATCTTGTCCTTCTCATCGTCTTTCACATAGCCGGATTCATCGAACTCAAAAATGATCCATGGGCCAAGGCCTTCGGTCGCCAGCATGCCGAGTTCGCGTTGGGTCGGCGGGTTCCCATACATTTCCATCAGTTTGCGCGTACCGTCGCCGGGGGTGAAGCGGTAGCCCTGAGGAATGTCGACCTCAGCTTTGCCCCCGAGGCTGCCTTTGCCTTGACGGGTCCAGCCGAGTTTTTCGATTTCGTCGATGCGCTTCTGAACGAGCTGCTTCATTTCCTCCGCCGTGGGCTCTTTAGGGGCTGCGGTCTCTGGCTGCTGAGCCTGAGTGGTGGAAAAAACTGCCAGGAAGGCCAGCAGTACGGCGCGTGGGATGAATGAAGACTTCATGCTCCTTCAATCTCGCAGGGGCTGAGGGAGATCGTCAAGGCGAGGTTTTTACCAGATTCGTAATTGGCAGCGGCAGCCTTAGGCGGCATGTTCATGGGTCGTTGACTCCTTTTCATTCCATGGCTGAACCGAATCCTGCTCCAGCATCTGCGCCACGCCGCGGGCCGGGATGCTTTACCCTGTTGGCCCTGGCCTTTCTGGTGGCGGTGGTCATGGGTGGCCTCGTGGCGTGGAAGGTGGTGGATGCGGGTTTTGGCCTGAAGTGGCTAGCAGAGCATTTCCAGAAGCAGACCATCACCGAGAGCTTCCGCGAAAATGTGAAGCGCATCGCCTCGACTCAGGGAGATGTCCTGGAACTGGCCACGCTGGACACCGAGGAGACGGTGACCAAGTATGACACCAAGACGTGGTTTAACGATGCCGTTTACCTCGGCACCACCGTGGCGGAAATTCGTGCCATGGTTGTCTATCGTTACCATTTGAAACTGTCTGACGAATGGAAGCTCACGGTCGAAAACGGTCGTTGTGTGGTGATCGCACCCGCCATTCGTCCCTCGCTGCCGCCGGCGATTCGCACGGAAACGGTGGAGAAAAAATCCGAGGCGGGCTGGCTGCGATTCAATGCGGCGGAGAACATGGCCGCATTGGAGAAAGGGCTGACCTCCATTTTGGAAAACCGTGCGGGGGTGCCAGGCAAAATCAAGCACGTGCGCGAAGCCAGCCGCCTGTCAGTGGCCAAGTTTGTGCAGCACTGGGTTCTTAAAGAGCAAAAAGAACACGAGCAGGGCGGCATCCGCGAGATCGTGGTGATTTTTCCTGATGAACAGGCCGCCTCCAACACCGCAGAAGCAGCGAAGCTGCCTGCTACATTAAATCTGGAAGTGAGAGCCGATTAAGCCGGAGACTCAAGGCTGCTGCCCTGCAGGATCATAGAGCAACAGGTCGGACTCGAATTTCACAAAAGTCAGCGCACCGGGCAGATCGGTGGGCCGCAAGTTGGCGAGGCTGAAAAATTTGCCTTTCCATATCCCTTGCTGGCCGGTGACGCCGCCGGTCAGCTTGACGGCGGTGGCCAGTTTGTCGCCTGGCACGACAAAATCCGCGCCGCCGAGCGTGGCATAGACCCCGAGGGAAACAATTTCCTGAGCGTTGCGCTGGTTGATCACGCGTTCAATCACAACCCGGTGGTTTCCGCCGTACCAGCCGAGTGCGATACTGCTGAAAATGCCAACCAGGCAGATGACGGTCAGCAACTCCAACAATGAAAAGCCAGCTGCCACCCAGTTTTTCGGCTGGGTTTGCGGACGGAGGGAGGCGGCCGAGATGAGTAACACGATTTTATAATTATCATAATCATCCTTTCGCCGCAATCTCTCGTTTTGACGGGTGACTGTCTGCATTTAGACAGAGCAGCAAACATGAAACCGGACCTGATGGAACAACTACCCCGATCACAGCGCGAAGCTGTTGAGTCTGCCGGTTATCGCATTGCACGCTGGGTGGCGGCGCGTGAAGTCTTGCAGGCACGTGTGGCTAAAGGTCGAATTGCAGGTCCATTGGGTGATTTTTTGGCGCATTGGCTGTCGCTGGCTCCTGCAAATGAGGCTGACTCAGAGCTCTGGTTGTCATTCGATTACGCACTGGACCCAGTGAAACTGAAACTTGCGGGAGGCAGTGCAACGCTTGCCAAATCACCGCTGGAGCAGGCACTGCTGCATTTGCCTGCGTTGCGCCCGTTTTGGAGCCAGGAATTGCGCCAGCAGCACTTTGTGGCTTTGCGAACTCTGGTCCCGCAGGCCTGGCTGCTGGACTCGGCTCAGGTTCCACCCGGAGCGGTGATTCAGGGGTTGGGCACCGTATCTTGGGATCGAATCCCGCAAATGAGGGGCGGGGAGTGGGAAATCCAGGACTCGAAGGGTCTGGCGAACACGGATTGGCCTCTTGCGCTGACTGCGCAGGACAGCATTTTGATCTCACGCCCGGCTTCAAACGTAGTACTCAATGCACGGTATGGTCGGAATGACGCTGGTCAGGTTGTTTTGCGTACGATTGAAGAAGCGGCACCTTGACGTGCATCCTGCTTCCGTGCGACATTATGGCATCCCCAAAAACTCATGGCACGCGGCTCCAACGTTACTCTCTGCTCCTTCTGCGGCAAAAGCCATGCAGAGGTCAAAAAACTCATTGCAGGTCCTGGGGTATACATTTGTGACAACTGCATTCACGTCTGTAAAAACATCCTCGACAAAGAAACCTCGGTCGATTCCGAGGGTGGTCCAGCCCTGCTGGTGCCACGCCCGGCTGATATTGCAGCACTGCTGGATCAGCATGTGATCGGTCAGGCACAGGCGAAGAAGGTGCTCAGTGTCGCGGTGCACAATCATTACAAGCGCATCCTGCACACGCAGCAGCAGGCCACTCGTGCCGGCAGCGGAGCCCCCCGCAAAGTGACGACGGCTCTGCCCGACCCAAATGATGTCGAGATCGAAAAGAGCAATGTACTGCTCATGGGCCCCACCGGTTGTGGCAAGACACTGCTGGCCAAGACTCTCGCACGCATTCTCAATGTGCCGTTCAGCATCGCGGATGCCACGACGCTGACAGAAGCCGGCTACGTCGGCGAAGATGTGGAAAACATTGTACTGCGGCTGCTGCAGGCGGCTGACTACGATGTAGCGCGTGCCGAGATGGGCATCGTGTACATTGACGAGATCGACAAGATCGGTCGCAAGACCGAAAACGTGAGCATCACGCGCGATGTGTCTGGCGAAGGCGTGCAGCAGGCACTGCTGAAAATCATCGAAGGCACCGTATGCAATGTGCCGCCTCAGGGTGGCCGCAAGCATCCGCAGCAGGAGTACATCCAGGTGAACACGGAAAACATTCTGTTCATCTGCGGCGGGGCCTTTGTCGGCCTCGACAAGTTGATGGAGCGGCGTCGTGGCGGCAAGACCATGGGATTTGGCAATTCACACCTTGTGAAGCCGGAGGCAGGCAAACTCTCGTCCCAAGTCGAGCCTGAGGACCTGCTGTCATTTGGCCTGATCCCGGAGTTCATCGGTCGTCTGCCAGTGGTTTGTTCGCTGGAGCCACTGACTGAGCAAGAGCTCGTACGGGTGCTTACCGAGCCGAAAAACGCTTTGATCAAACAGTATGCGAAACTCATGAACATGGACGGCGTGGAGCTTTCCATCACACGGGACGCCATGCTTGCCATGTCGAAGGAGGCGGTGACACGCGGAACCGGTGCACGCGGTCTGCGCAGCATCTTCGAGCGCATCATGCTGGATGTCATGTACGATGTGCCCAGCCGGATGGACGTGCGTGGCGTCACCATCAACGAAGGCGTCGTCAAGGGGGAGCGCGCGGCCATGCTGCGCAAGCGCGTCGAACGCAAGGCGGCCTAGCCCTGTTTGTTACAAAGCCGGGGCGAAAATTCTTCTGGAGGTTTGGCGGCACTGCACGTCATATTGCGGCATATCCGCCCATGACTTCCAGCACCTCCTCCCGCCGCCACTTTCTACAACTCTTTACCGCCGCCGTAGCCGCTGCGGGTTCCCGCTCGGCCATTGCCGCCGACAAGGAGCCTCCGTTCAAAATCTCGCTGGCTGAGTGGTCGTTGAACAAAGGCATCTTTGGGAAAGGCGGCGCAGAGCGCCACGAGCATCTCGACTTCTGCAAGATCGCCCGCAGCCTCGGCATCGACGGCGTCGAGTATGTGAACCAGATGTTCTTCGACAAGGCCACGGACGCCGCCTACCTCGGCGAAATGAAAAAGCGCCAGGAAGGCGAAGGCGTGCAGGGCCTGCTCATCATGTGCGACCGCGAAGGCAATCTCGGCGACCCCGATGAAGCCAAGCGCGCCAAGACCATCGAAAACCACCTCAAGTGGCTCGATGCCGCCAAGACCCTCGGCTGCCACAGCATTCGCGTGAATGCCGCCAGCGATCCGAAGTTGAGCGGGGACGAGCAGATGAAACTCGCCGCCGATGGTCTGCATCGCTTGTGCGTGGAAGGCGACAAACGCGGACTCTTCGTCGTCGTCGAAAATCATGGCGGCCTCTCCAGCAACGGCCTCTGGCTCACCGGTGTCATGAAAGCGGCAGATCACGCCCGCGTCGGCATCCTGCCCGACTTTGGCAATTTCTACACCGACCGCATCAAAGGTGAACTCTACAATCCCTACAAAGGACTGCGTGAGTTCATGCCCTGGGTGAAGAAGGGCATGAGCGCCAAGGCCTATGACTGGGACACTGGCGCTGGCAAGTTTTACACTGAAGACCGCCGCGAGGGGCGCGAGATGACACTCGACTTCGAGCGCCTGATCAACATTGTCGTCAAGGCCGGCTATAACGGCTACATCGGCATCGAATACGAAGGCGACAAGCACACTGAAATCGAAGGCATCAAGCGTACCAAGCAGGCGCTCGATGAGATCAAATCGATGCTCTGATTTTCCAACCGTATCCAAAACTCAAACACCTCGCACATCATGCCACCCGAAGACTCACCCCTGCCCGCCGTCGCGGCGGAAACCACTCTCTGGTCCGGTCACACCTCCCAGTGGGTTCATTTCTGGTATTACCTCTTCTGCATCCTGCTTGCCGGAGGCATCGGCTTCGCCGCCACTGTGTTTGGTTTGGCGACTGCGGGCATTGGAATGCTGGGCTATCTGGCGCTCATCATCCCGATGATGATGTGGCTCATCCGCTGGTGGGTCACAAAATGCACCACCTATGAACTGACGAGCCAGCGCTTGCGCATTCGTGCGGGGATTCTCAACAAAAAGGTCGATGAACTCGAACTCTTCCGCGTGCGTGACTACACCATGGAGCAGCCGTTGATGCTGCGTATGGTGGGTCTTGGAAATTTAACATTGGTCACCACTGACGCCACGACACCCACCATCGCCATGCGCGCCATTCCTGGGGTTGAGTTAGTGCGCGAAAAACTGCGCAACGCTGTGCAACATGAGCGGGATCGTAAACGGGTTCGGCAAATGGATGTGGACAGTGTGGATGACCACGGCGGGCTTAGTTGACCGGCGGTGTTTTGGCTGAGGAGCCTTCGAGCTTCTCGGCGTTCACCACGGTGGTTTTGCCGTCTTTGACTTCGAGGTGCACTTTCATGCGCGCGAATTCCTTTTTGTAGCTCCAGCCGGCTTCGGCGTCCCAGGTGGTGGCGCTGGTGGGCTGGAGTTTGCGGAGTTGAAGGACAAAAGCGGCTAGGCGTGTGTCGGAATCCGCAATGGTGTGGTCCGGGTCGATGTCTTTGAGGTTTTGGGCGTTGACGAATTTGAGCTTCAGGTCGGCGAAGCGGTTGGTGAAGGTGTCGGTGGCGGGGGTCATGCCGTCGCGGTTGATCTCGCCGAGGACGATGGAGTAGCTTTTGGGGACGCCGGGGTTGAGGTCGGGGATGGTGGTGATGAGGTGGCGGATGGCGGCTTCGCCGGCATCGCACTCATAGAGGTTCAGCGGAAGGGGGGCGGTGTCTGAGGAATCGCAGGCGGCGAGACCGAGGCAGAGGCTGAGCAGAAGGTGGCGGCGTGTCATGTGGGTGTTCATGGCATGGAATACGCAGCTTGGCAATGCGCTGGCGTGGTCCATACTGGCAACCCCATGTTTGACATTCGAGAAAAACCCAATGCCGTTGAGAACGCGTTTCTGGTCGGTGCGTACTTTGACCGGCGGCAGAAGCAGGAAGCGACTGATTTGCTGGAGGAGCTGGCCGAACTGGTGGGGACGCTGGGCATCCATATCATTGGCAAGGAGCTGGTTTTTGCGCGGGAGCATACGGCGCGGTACCTGATTGGGAGCGGGAAGTCGGAGGAGCTGATGAAGCAGGCGAAGGAGGTGGGGGCGGATGTGATTGTGTGGGACAATGAGCTGAGTCCGGGGCAGCAGCGGGCGTGGGAGAGTGAGGGGGACATCTGCGTGATCGACCGGCATGAGGTGATTTTGGATATTTTCAACATGCGGGCTAAGACGCGTGAGGCGCGGCTGCAGGTGGAGCTGGCGAAGATGGAGTATTCGATTCCTCGGCTGACGCGGATGTGGGCTCACTTGGACCGTCAGGGCGGTGGCGCGGGTGGTGGTGTGGGCGGTGCGGGTGCGGCGCGTGGTGAGGGTGAAACGCAGCTGGAAGTTGACCGTCGGCTGGCGAGCAAGCGGCTGGACAAGCTGCGGGCGGATCTGGAGGAGGTGAAGAAGCAGCGGGAGACGATGCGCAAGGATCGCCTGCGCACGCCGGTGCCGCATGCGGCGATTGTGGGGTACACGAATGCTGGGAAGTCGTCGCTGCTGAACAAGCTGACGGCGGCGGATGCGTATGTGGAGGACAAATTGTTTGCGACGCTGGACACGACGACGCGGCGGATGGAACTGCCGGACGGGCAGCCGCTGCTGGTGACGGATACGGTGGGGTTCATTCGCAATCTGCCGCATGATCTGGTGCAGTCGTTCCGGGCGACGCTGGAGGAAGCCATTCAGGCGGACTTTCTGATTCACGTCATTGATGCGAGCTCGCTGCAGGCGGTGGAGTTTTATCAGACGACGTCGAAGGTGCTGGCGGAGCTGGGCGCGGGTGACAAAAAGGTGCTGCTGGTGCTGAACAAGGTGGATTTGATCGATGATACGCGGCTGATGGAGCTGCGGCGTGAGTTTTCGGAGGCGGTGGTGATTTCGGTGAAGACTGGGCAGGGGATGGAGGATCTGCTGCACCGGCTGCATGACTTCTTGATCGACCGGGTGGTGCGGCTGACGCTGAGCCTGCCGCTGGATCGCATGGATCTGGTGGCGCTGATCCATCAGGAGGGGAAGATGCTGAGTGAGGACTACGAGACCGGTAGGGCGGAGATTCAGTGTGTGATTTCGAAGCGGTTTGAGAGCCGGTTTGCGGAATTTCTGCCGGTGGATCCGGAGGCGGGGAAGAAGAAGGGGAAGAAGTAGGGGGGAGCATTTATGATTTATGATTTACGATTTATGATTTCGGAGGTGGGGGCGAGGTCAGGACATGGGTAACACTTCAGGCTCAGGACATAGGTTACACATGCCGTGATTGGGGTTACGGGTTGAGGTTAGCGCTGGTGGCGCGGTTTTCAGCTTTTTCAGCTTCATTCGAGCCGCTAGC
>DLGZ01000009.1:0-22751 GCA_002482965.1 Verrucomicrobiaceae bacterium UBA7681
TAACAGTGGAAGTTATTCGGGAGGGCAGGCATGCTGGTGGACGTGGTGTGTGGCGAAGGCGCTGGGTTGGCTTTCCAGTGATTGACGTCCGGTACCAGGGTAGCCTCGCTGAGGCTCGGCAACCCTTCGCTATGATGCGCAGTCCCGTTGGGACTGGTGAAAAGCGGATGGGATGACGAAAGACGATGGCAACCTGCCAAGGACATTCCACGGCGTAAGATGTGATGCCGCAGGATAGACATCCCGATGGATTTTAAGCCCTCTGATAACTTACCAAAGTAGAATTAATCTTTCCGCTTCAACTGCGGGCAGAGGGACGCAGTTGATCAGCGTGGGTCGCTCACGCGGCCGAGGAAGAGGCAGGATCCGGATTCGGCATGCTGGATGGCGAAGAGGAAGGGGCGGTCGGCTTTGAGTTCGATGGGCTTTGAGCGTTCAACTGGAGCCATTGCCCTTTTGGCCATAATCACCGCAGTCGCTGCGGCGGCCTCCGTGCCTTTTTCATCCAGTTCGATGAAGGTCTTGTGAAACACCTTTGAAATGTGGAGATAGTTATTCGGGCGCTTGGGTGCCATGGCGTCAAAATCTGCACTGCCGCGAGGTTCGTCGAAGGCGGTGGTCATGCCCAGCTTTTGCAGTATTTCGCCGAGTGGCAGTGTCGGCGGAGCGATTTTGAATTTGGGCAGATGCAGGCTTACTTCCTGGCTCTTTGCTTGAGCGCAGTCCAGAAGCAGTTGCGGCGTCAGCTTTGCCTCCACGCTGGCGATGCCACTGACACTGTCTGGGACGATTAGAAGGAAATGCAGGTGTCTGCTCACATATGGCAGCGTGATGGCCTGGAAACCGCGACCATTGTAGTAGGGCATGTGCGCAGCTTTATGCATCGTCGGCACATTCACGTCTGGCTTGCCGCCATTCACATGAAACGGTTCCGGGGAAGTCGCCGTCTGCACGAATTCAGACGACCATGCGGCTTTGAAATAGAGGGCGTTTACCAGCACGAGCTGAGTATCCTTGGTCAGTCCGTCGGCGGGAATCAAATCGCGAATCCGATCTTTCGTTTGCCTGGCCACCCAGCCGTTGATCTCACGCATTGCACCGCTTGGGTCCTCGCGGAAATTCATGAACTGCATGGGTGCGCCAAAGTCCTGCTTAACGGCCGCAAGAAATGGCGGGCGGAAATCATAGCCCTTTTGTCCGAAGAGCTGGTTGGCTACTCGCAGGGTCAAAGCTTCGCTTGGTCCGCCAGAGTTCTTTGCCTCGGCCACAACCCGTGCGGATTCCCGCTCGGCTGCTTCCAGCGCCAGTTTGAGGGAGGCGAAGGATTCGCCCATGGCCTGCTTGTCTGCTGGGAAGTGAAGCACGCGGGCCATTTCTTCCTGCGTGGCACCGCTGGCGCCCAGATAGGTCATCGCCAGAGCGGACTGGACTGAGTAGGGAGAGAGGCAGAGATTGCCTTCTTTGGGCATCTGTCGGTGGAGGTCAAGGCCGAGGGAGTTTATGGCATGGGCGGCCTGTTCGGGTGTGGCAGCCTGCAAAGAGGTGGTGACCGAGATCAACAGGGCAAAGAGGGTGATTTTCATCACCCTCAGCTTGCCCATTCGCGAATCCAACAGCCAGCCAATTCTACTTCTTTCGCTTCAACTGCGGAAAGAAGATCACGTCGCGGATGCTTTCAGTGCCGGTGAGCATCATGATGATGCGGTCGAATACCATGTGTACCTGACTTCGATTATTGACCGTTGCGCATTGACTGAGATGAATGGCATTTGATTGAGGGCACGGATCGTGGGTTTTGGGAGTGCTGGGTCACACTGACAGCAGCGGTGGTACGTTGAAGACGCTACTGGTGAGCGCGGTGCGCGTAGAATGCACTGGGTTTGCTTCCCGGATGGTGCCTGCGTGTGACCAGGGAAGCACTCGCTAAAGCTCGGCATCCCTTCGCTATGATGCGGAAGGCCTTTGGCCTTCAAGACAGGGATCTCAGTCCATGGGGCAAGTCTTCATCATCATGGAGGCTGCTTCGGCGTGATCCCTTTTGTTTTTTCCTCCCTCGTCTGAACAGGGCTACTGCTTGGGCGGGACTGGCCGCTGGTCTGCTGGAAATGAGTGCCAGTTCATTTGCGGAACCGCCTTCAGTTCCACCCACTGCTGTGATCCCTGCTTTTTCCATTCGAGTTCCACGACGGCCCAGATATGGGTTTCCCACGGAATGCTTGTGCGCAATTCCTTGGCAAAAGCGGTGTCTTTCTCAAGGAATGCGTGGCCCTGAAAAGAGTTGGGAGGTGCAGGTTCGATGCGGAAGCAGTCCTTGCGGGCAAGGTCGGGGACCCCGTCCTCAAAGTAGTGCTGGCGCTGGATTCCCACATGAAAGCGCACGGGCTCTTTTTGGTAGGTCTGGCAGAATTTTTCCAGCAGCCGGTCTTTGAACTCCACGAATGCCACCCAGTCCACCTTGAAGCCATCCGGTTTCTCTTCCAGCATCACGGGTACCGAAAATTTCCACGCTTTGTTTTCCAGGGTCAAGATGCAGTGGCGTCCAGCGCCCGCTACAGGATTCGGGTCCTGCCTCACGAACTGAATGCGATCCACGATCACAGGTCCATCGGAGGCTTGTTTGTAGTAACGCTCCATGAGCGGCTTCATGGCGTCCGCTTCCAGCGTGTGGCGCAGGCGCTCCTCCACCGTGGTGGCCGCCAGGAATTGTTTCATCGCCTGCACCGCGGCCTCGGCTTCCTTTGGAATCTCTTCTTCGTCAGCCGTTCCGGATTTTGGCGATGTCGGGGATTGCGGGGTGGCTGACCAGAGGGAGGTGGCAGTCACCGTAAGAAGAAGGAGGGCGAGATTTCGCATGCCTGATACTTTGATGGGGCCTTGGTTCGATGGCCAGATGATTTTATTGGGGGATTGTGCTGAGGGGGTGGGTTTTGTGGGGTTCGCTTCGGCAGGCTGTTCTCTCTGGGAACCGAGGTGGGGGACGGTGCTTTTTTGGAGCTTGTTTCCGGTGGGTGTGGCGAGAGCGGCGCTGAAGCGCCGCACTCCGGGGACGCTGGCGCGAGGATTCGTCCGCTGTGGTGGGGCGGGGATTCGTGGTGGCTTGCTACTAGCCGAATTTAGTCCTTCCGCTTTAGCTGGGGGAAGAGGATGACGTCGCGGATGCTTTCGGCGCCGGTGAGCATCATGATGAGGCGGTCGATGCCGATGCCGATGCCGCCGGCGGGGGGCATGCCGTGCTCGAGGGCGAGGATGAACTCTTCGTCGATCTTCTGGGTCTCTTCACCGGCCTGATGCTCGAGGCGCTGGCGCTGGACGATGGGGTCGTTCAGTTCGGAGTAACCGGGGCTGATTTCCTGGCCGTTGATGATGAGTTCGTAAACGTCAACGATTGAGTCGTCTTCGGCGTTCTGTTTGGCCAGAGGAACGAGTTCCTTGGGGCAGTGGGTGACGTAGAGGGGATCGAACTGCTTGGCTTCGACGAGGCGTTCGAACACGTGCTGGGTGACTTCGTAGTCTTCGAAGTTGGCTCCGATTTCGACGCCGAGTTCCTTGGCGCGGGCTTTGCGTTCTTCAGGGGTGTAGTCGTACCACTTTGGATCGACACCTTTGAGGAGGTCGGTGTAGCGAGTGCGCTTCCATGGACGGGAGAGGTCAATGGACTTGGTGACGGTGCCTTCTTCGTCCTTGTGCTCGATCTTGAGACCGCCGCAGAAGTTTTCGGCGAGGTGGCAGATCATGCCTTCGACAAGGTCGGCCATCTTCTCGAAGTCGGCGTAGGCCCAGTAGGCTTCGAGCATGGTGAACTCGGGATTGTGGCGGCGGCTGAGGCCTTCGTTGCGGAAGTTGCGGTTGAGTTCAAAGATCTGCGTGAAGCCGGCGACGAGCAGTCGCTTCAAATAGAGCTCCGGGGCGATGCGGAGGAACATCTGCTGATTCAGCGCGTGGAAGAAGGTCTCGAAGGGCTTGGCTGCTGCGCCGCCGGCAACGTCCTGCATCATCGGGGTTTCGACTTCGAGGAAGCCGCGCTCCTGCATGTAGTTGCGGATGGCGGCGACCATCTTGCTGCGGGTCACGAAGATCTCGCGGCTGCGGTCATTGGCAATGAGGTCGAGGTAGCGCTGACGGTACTTGATCTCCTTGTCGGTCACGCCGTGCCACTTGTCGGGCAGGGGACGCAGGGCTTTGGAGAGGGGAGTGAGTTTCTTGACGTGGATGGAATTTTCGCCGCGCTTGGTGATGAAGGTGAAGCCTTCCACGCCGACGAAGTCGCCGATGTCGATGAGCTGATTGAACTGGACGTAGGCTTCGTCGCCGACGTCGCCTTTGCTGAGGTAGCACTGCATGCGGCCGGAGATGTCGCCGATGTCGAAGAAGGTGGCCTTGCCCATCTCGCGGCGGGAGAGCACGCGGCCTGCGACGCTTACCTGAAGCTCTTCGAAATTGGACTTCATCTGTTCTTTCAGCGAGCCGGGCTGATGGGTGGTGTCAAAGCGACCGCCGAAGGGGTCGAGTCCGGCCTTCACCAGTCCGTCGAGCTTTTCGCGGCGGAATTGGAGGAGTTCGGACTCGGAATGTTCTGGAGCGGGGGCTGGCGTCGGTTGCATGGTCGTACGGATGAGTGGGCCGTGTTCATAGCCGTTTCCGGGCGCATTGCCACTGCAAATGCCGCCGTGGCTTTGGAGAGGGCAGGGCGTACGCATGAAGCGGCCAACGAAGGAATAGCGTCCTATCCGAAGGACAAAAAGGACGGAAGTGACCGAAAGGACACCCTATTCGATGACAGCCAGACGTTTTACGGCTGTTTTTTTTATGCGCAGACGCTGTGAAGATTGCCAGAGCTCGTCAGGAATGCCAGAATCGTCTCCAATGAGAGCGCTGCATGCTATTTTTCTGTCCCTCTTCGTCTCCGCCAGCCTTGCACAAGGCCAGCAAAAGGAGTGGCCTGAAGTGGAAAAGTTCGCCGAATCCATCACCAACGTGCTTTGGGATTTGCGTGGTACCAACTCACTCAAGCACTTGCGATACGATGGACAAAACATCTTCCCGGTGACGGGGAATGGCATGAATCAGAATCCGTACAAGGAGCATGCTTTTGTTGATGTCGGGGTCTTCCAGCTCGTTTTCAGCGATACCCGCGCGGCATGGTATTTTGTGAGCGACGACTTAAAGCTCATCACGCCGATCAACATCAGTGAAATGGTTGAGTTCAAGGCTGAGGCAGGGACTGCCATCAAGCCGGTGAAAAATTTTCCGCAGGACATTCAGAATGTCGTTTGGGTGGGAAGGAATCAGCAGGCGGAACTTAAGATGCGCTGGAACGGGAAGGAACTTGAAGTGGGCGCGAAGAAGGATGCCTGGATCGTGCAGAAGGTGGATGCGGTGGTGGCCAATCGACGTGTGTTGGAAGCTGGCGGCGAAAACAACGCCTTGTTCTGGCTGGCTTTTTCCGAGGATGGTACCGAAGCCACGTGGCTGAAGGTTGACAACATTTATGGCGGTCATGCCCGCACGAATCCTGGCAAGGCATCGCTTACTGCCGCAGCAACCGGGCTCTCACCTCAGCTCAACGAGCTCGCAAATCACGCGGAGGATCTTCACAAGGCGGGAGACTTTATGCGTGCAGCGACGCTTGTGCGTGAGCTCGAACGCAAGAGCGCCGACAACAAGGAGGCGCTCAAGTTACTGAAGGTTCGATTTGCGACGTTGAAGCGATGAATGCTGCGGGGTTTGGCCTCACTTCGCGTCGTAGAACGGAAAGAGTTGTTTGATCTCGGCAGCGCTGGGGCGGCGGCCGTATTCGCAGACTTCGAAGGTCTCGGCATATTTCACTGCCTTGCCGGCTTCGGGGCCGTAGAGTTTGATGAGCAGGTCGCGGTACTTCTCTGCTTCGCTGCCTTGGCGGGCACCCCAGCGGCGTTTGAGCCAGGCACGGCGGGCTACTTCGTCAGAGGCAGGGGGAACTACTTTTTCGACGTGTTCGGCGGAGCCGCTGGCACCGCCTTCGTAGGCCTGCGAGGTGAGTTCGTGAATGCCGTCGAGTTTTTGTTCGAAGGAATCATCCACGCTGACGGCGATGTCCGGGGTGAAGGGGTAGGGCTTTTGGAAGCCGTCGCTGGAATAGAGGAAGACGGGGTTCTTTTTCAAATACGGTACGTCCGGCACGATGAAGGGCACGGTGACCATGAAGGCAGCGTCCTGGATCAGCACGCCGACATAGCGATGGTCGGGATGATAGTCCCAGGGGCGGTGGGCAATGACGATGTCCGCCTTCCACTCGCGAATGATGCGGGTGATGAGCTTGCGATTTTCCAGAGTGGGGAGGAGTTCGCCGTCGTGGATGTCGAGGACCTGTGAAGTGACGCCGAGCTTTTTTGCGCAGGCTGCTGCTTCTGCGGAGCGGCGTTGTGCGAGCGGGCCGCCGGCTTCTTTCCAGTGACCGATGTCGCCATTGGTCACGGACACGAGCTTCACGTGATGACCCAGGCGCGCCCATTTCACGGCTGTGCCTGCGGTCTTGTATTCTGCGTCATCGGGGTGGGCGCCGAAGACGATGATGCGCAGCTTGCCGTCGTCCTGATCCTCCGCGTGGAGCGTGAAGGTGGCGAGGCAGGCGAAGAGAGTGAGGAGTGAGCGGATCATGGCGGCAGGAGTACGCCGCCATGACGCAGACTCTCTCGGCTCAAGCTTCTTCAGCCTTCGGTTCTGGCAGGAGGAAGCCGAGTGCGAAGCTGAGAACCACGATGCAGGAGGCGACGATGCCTGCAGCTTTGGCCACATGCAGGGGCAGCATGGGGCCGGGGCCTGCGAGCATGGGGGCGACGAGATTGGTGGTGACGAAGGCCATGCTGGTGCCGATCATGCGACCGCCGACGTTGGTGGCGAAGCTGCCGCCGGTGCCGCGCAGATGCATGGGGAAGACCTTGGGCAGGTATTCACCGAAGTAGCTGAACTGCGCGACGGTGAGGAGTCCGCAGATGCCATAGGCCCAAAGGAAGGTGTGGCCGCCCTGCTCGAAGAAATAGAAGTAGGTCAGGGGCAGGATGATGAGCGCGGGAACTTGGAAGATCTTCAACAAGGCGACGCGGCGGATGCCAATGATGAGCAGGATGGCCAGTGCGATTCGTCCCACGAGACCGCCGATTTCCTGATGGAGCTGCACGGTGTTGGCCATCTTTTTGACGGCATCATTGAGGGGGAGTTGCTGACCGAAGTTGGCCTTGATCTGCGCGACGAGATCCTTGCGGGCTGGATCGCCTGCGGGCAGCGCATTGAGCTGCTTGTTGAGGTCTTCACCGGCTTTGCGCAGCGGGGCGAGCGCCTTGGACTCGGTGCGGAGTTCGGGCAGACCCGGCGTCACACGGGCAACTGTGACCTGCAGCGCTCCGAAGGCGATGCCATAGGCGCAGGCGGACAGCGCGGCGGTGACCAAGGTCACGCGACGCAGCTCTGGAGCAAAGAGAGCGGCAAAGCTGGGACGCTTGAGAGTGCCGGCGGCTTTCTTGTCCTTCCACACTTTCGATTCAGGCACAAAGGGAAGCAGCAAGGCGATGGGGATGGCGGGGAGGATGCCCGTCATGAGGAGGTAGCGCCATGAGGAGGGGGCATCGGAGCCCAGGCCAAAGGGCAGGCTGATGTGGGGGAGGTCGCCGCCGTGCTTGATGACCCAGGCGCTGACCATCGTCACCAAGATGCCGCCGAGGGATGCAAAGGCCTGGGTGATGCCCATCCATTTTTCCTTCTGCTTCTTGTCTTCGAAAACTTCCGCGAGCCAGGTGATGGCGGCGACAAACTCCACACAGACGCCGATGAAGGTGGTGCTGCGGAAAAAGACGAACATCTCCAATGAGGTGGAGTAGGCTGCGCAGAACGGGGAGAAGGAGTAGAGGAAGATGCTGGCGGCCATGATCTTCTTGCGGCCGAATTGATCGACGAGCCAACCACCGAGGAGACCAAACACGCCGCCGCAGAGTGCCGCGATCCAGAGGAGATTGCCCACCCAGGTGGTCACGATGGGGTTGTTCATCGGGAGCTTGAGCAGTTCGGCGATGGCCGGGGCCGCGACGAGGGGCGTCATCAGGAGCTCATAGGTGTCAAACAAGAAGCCAATGCTGGCGATGATGATGATGAGCCAGTGAGTGGTGGTGAGTTTGGGTGCGGGAGAGGACATGGCGGGGCGATGCTGTCAGGAGATGGGAGGCAAGTCAACGGGCGGCGTGGGCGGAATTCATCAACGGGATTGACCGTGAAGTGACATCCTACACATGTCGGAGTTTAGGCTCGACAAGTCCGACATTTGTCGGCAAACTCGCGAAATATGGCTAAAAAATCACTCCCGCCGCTGTCTGCGGCCGAACAGGCGCTGATGGACATTCTGTGGAAAAAGCATCCGTCCAGCGTGTTGGAACTGCTGGAAGCGGTGAATCAGGGGCGGAGTGAGCCCGTGACGCGTAACACGCTGCAAACGCAGCTTACGCGATTGGAAGCGAAGGGGTGGATCAGCCGTGATGATTCCAGCCGGAGCCATGCCTACGAGCCTGCTGTGCCGGAACAGCGTGGCCGCACGAGTGTGCTGGCGGATTTGAAGCAGCGATTTTTTGGTGGGAGCAATCTGGCGCTGGTGCGCTGTTTGGTGGAAAGCGGCGACATCAGCGAAGAGGAGCTGGCGGAGTTGCGCAAATATGTTCGTAACAGTGCGGGGAAGAAAGGGGAGGAGTCATGAGTGCGGAGACCATCACGTGTTTGAACTTTATTGTTCACAGTTTGGTGATCGGAGCGGTGGCGTGGCTGCTGGTACGCTTTGTTATTCGCGATGCTTTGCGCCGCTGCATTTTGGCGAATCTGGCGGTGCTGATGTGCCTCTACAGTCCATTTAATATTTCGATGCAGGATTTGTTTCCGGTGAAGCAGGACGTGCCGGTGTGGACGCCGATACGGGAGACGTTCAAGGCGGACTGGAGGGTGAGTGTCGCGCCTGCGAGCACGCCCATGATGAATGTTGTGGCCCAGACACGAATCTGGGATGTGGATGAGGCGGTGAGGGTGCTGCGTTGGTTGTTCTGGCTGGTGACTGCGGCTTTGTGGCTACGGCTGTTGTACCAAAGTGTTCGCGTGCAGCGCTGGGCGTGGGGGCTGCGCGAGCCGACCCAGGCGGAGATGGACAGTTTGCCGCGAGACGCGGCATTCGAGCGCCTCAGTGTTTTCGAGCATGAGGGGACGCCTTGTGTGGCGGGCTGGTTTTTTCCGGTGATCGCGGTGCCTGCCTCTGCGTTTGAAAAACTCACGGCCCGGCAGTGGCGCTGGCTTTTGCGGCATGAGGCGGAGCATCTGCGCTGTCATGACACGGTGGTCGTGCTGTTGCAGAACGTCGTGCGCGCTTTCTTGTGGTGGAATCCTTTTGCGCATGCGCTCATTGAGGAATACGCCCGTGCTCGTGAGGAGGCGTGCGATGCTGCGGCTGTGGGTGAGGGTCGCGATCATACGGCCTATGCGGACTTTCTGCTGGCGTGGGCTGACCGATCTGCTCCGCAGCATGAGTGTGTGATGGCGATTGCTTATTCACGGCCTGCAAAGAGGCTGAAGGTGCGGCTGGTGGCGTTGATGGAGGCGCGGGGTGTGAGGAAGAAGCTGGGTGCGCTGTTTGTGCTGGGGTGCCTTGTGTTTGCGGTGGTGGCTCCGCTGATTGCGGCGTCGTTTGGAGTGGCTACTGCGGCGGCAAAGGAGCCGGTAAAGACCAAGGTGGATGATGGTCGAATGTACACACGGGCGTACAGGGTGGCACCTGACTTTCTGAGCAGGGGGGCGACGCCGTCAGATCCCTTTGCGGCAGGGAAGGCGGCAACAACTGCAGTCATCAAAAAAACCGCGCGTGAACTGCTGGAGGATCGGGGCATTCCTTTTCCGGAAGGGGCCAATGCTCTATTCAATCCAGTGACCTCGCAACTGATCGTGCGCCATTATAAGCAGGCACTCGATCAAATCGAAGCCATCATCGACGGGCTTAACAAAGTGACACCACTGGTGCATTTCCAGTGCAAATTGATCCAGGCTGACAGGGTTTACGAGACAGATGGAGGCATTTTGAAATCGGATGAGGCCAAGGATTTATGGCAGCGACTTTCACAGCAGAAAGGTGTCCACCTGCACAGACTGCCGAGTGTCACCGGAAAACTAGGTCTAGGAGTCATTAACGAAGCTGTGCGCGAGGTGCTTCCAGAGAAGCCGCCGGAAGGAAAGGCTCCATTCGAGTTCAAGTTTATTGGTCCGAGCATCGAAGTCATCGCCAACCCGGCTTTAGATGGCAAGGCGCTGATCGAGGCGAAAGTGAAACTGGGGGTCGATCCTGACGGCGACTATCCGTGGTTGCCCAAAGGAGGGGCCAAGCCAGCGTGGGAACGCGTGCAGTTCCACACAGCGGCTGCCAAAGCAGTGCTGGCAAGTGGCGAGACCTTGGTGATGCATCTGGCGAGTTCGAAAAAGCCTGTGACCGTTCTGATCACCGCCGAGGCGCTGAATCCGAGTGGCCGGAATGCGGTGAGCTTTGAATCGACCGCGACAACACTGCCATCCAGCACAGGCATCAATGTGCCGGACAAAGCCGCCAATGAATGGAACCAACGCGTTTACCGAGTTCCTTCGAACTTTCCAAAAGACAAGGTGCCCATGGAGGTGCTCGAATCCTCAGGCATTTCATTCGAAAAAAACGCGTCAGCACTGCTCAAAGATGGAAAACTCACCGTGCGCAACACGGAGGCGAATCTTGAGCTTATTGAAGCGTGGATGGCTTCTCTTATCGATGTCACCAAAAACAAGAGTATTCGCGTCACCGTGCAAGCTGTTGAGATGAAGGGGGATTTTTTGAAGTTGATCAATGAGTGGGTGCCACCGCTGCCTGTTGATCCGAAGATCGCCGAGACCCTGGATCCAGCCCTCGTTGATTCGCCGCCACCGCCCGAGTTTATGCGTCAAATATTCAGCACTGCTGGCATCTTCAGCCCGGCTCAGTTTATGACAGTAAGCAAGCGGATCGGCGATGCCAAGGCGAAGATCGAAACGTTGAATCCGAAAAGTGAACTTCAGACATACAAGCTTCCGGCCGCGATGGGAGACCTTGTGTTGAAGGTGGAATCGCCGATTGGCGGGGATGGTAATACGATTGATTTAACCGCCACACTTGAGGGCGTCAATGAACGCTCTTCCACTGGAGTCTGTATTTGGGGCGGCCAAACAGTCGTCCTGGCCAGACAGCATTCCGAAGATGTGGCCTGGCTGCTTTTCATCACTGGAAACATTGAGGACAAGGCAGGGAAAAAGTGAAATCAGCTTTTGCCGCCTTGAAGGGAAGCCTTCATCATGAGGCACTATGTCCCACGACCTCACCTCCGCCCCTGCCACTGATCCGCTCAGCATCTATCGTTATCGCGACTGCCTCTACGGAGCTGACATGGTCACGGCGGCGCTCAGTGTGGATTTCTTCACCTGGCTGTCGGCGAATCCGTCCACGCTGGCGGGCATCTGCGCGCACTTTGGTTTCACGGAGCGTCCGGCGGATACGATGATGACGTTGTTTGCGGCGAATGGGTGGGTGAGAAATGTCGGCGGGGTGTTTCAGACTACTGAGGTGACTGGTGAGTTTTTGTGCGCGGGGCCGGTGTGGGATGTGAGGCCGTACTTTGCCTCGCTGCATGATCGGCCGATTGCGCGGGATTTTCTGGAGGTGCTGAGGACGGACAAGCCAGCGGGGTGGAGCGGGGACAAGGCGGCGTTTGACTGGCACAAGGCGATGGAGCAGGAGGACTTTGCGAGGAAGTTTACGGCGGCGATGGACTGCCGCGGGGTGCTGCTCTCGCAGGCGCTGGCGAAGAAGCTGGATCTCACGGGTCGCAGCTGCGTGCTGGACATTGGTGCGGGTTCGGGTGTTTACGGTTGTGCGATCACGGCGCAGCACAAGCACATGAAGGCTATCGCGTTTGATCAGGCACCGGTGGACCGCATTGCGGGCAAGTTGATCGAAGAACGTGGCTGCGCGGAGCGAGTGAGCGTGGCGACGGGCAACATGTTTGATGGGCTGCCTGCGGGCTGTGATGTGCATCTTTATTCAAACGTGCTGCATGACTGGGGTGTGGCGGAAGTGAAGAAGCTGCTGGCTGTTTCACATGATGCGCTGCCGGTCGGTGGACTGCTGATTATTCATGATGCTTTCATCAACGCCGATAAAACGGGGCCGCTGCATGTGGCTGAGTATTCGTGTCTGCTGATGCATTCTACGCAGGGGAAATGCTATAGCACGGGTGAGTATGCAGCGTTGCTGGATGAGGCTGGATTCACGCCGGGGGAGTATCATGACACCGCCGTGGCACGCGGATTCATGACTGCGATCCGACGTTAAGGAGAGACTGATTTGCACCGCAGAGATTTGGAGAACGCAGAGTTTTCAGAAGCGATCTTGGAGACATTGATTTCTTCAGCATGTCGTTAAAAAATTAAATTGTGCAAAGAAACCGAGTTGTCGTATCGTCTCAGTGTTCGCTTATGAAATTAATCACTCTGCTTTCTGTTCTCGCTCTCACCGCATCTGTTCACGCTGAGACCACCATCACCATGACTGGCGTGCACAACTGCTGCGGCAGTTGCGCCAAGGGAATCACCAAAGCCGGATCGATCGGCGAAGGTGTCACGATTGATGTGCCTGAGAAGAGCACGACGGTGACGATCACCTCGAAGAAGAAGGGTGATGCGATGAAAGCCGCTGAGGCGATCATTGGTGCAGGTTACTTCGGCAAGATCGAAGGTGCTGAGCCGTCCAAGTCCGCCAGCAAGCCAACGGCGAGCACGAAGCCTGAAGCGAAGATGACCAAGGCCACCGTTTCCGGAGTGCACCTCTGCTGCAAGAAGTGCGAGACCGCCGTGGCTAATGCGGTGAAGACCATTCCTGGCATTACGAAGAGCGACATCGTCGCCAAGTCCACTTCATTCACTGTCGAGGGCGACTTCACCAAAGCGGAACTGACCGCCGCCCTCAATGACGCTGGCTTTGCCGGCGACATCAAATAACTACCGCAACCAACAACGAGCGGGGCCGGGGTTTGCGAAAGCGGCCCCGGCTTTCTTTTGCCCGCGTTTCTTACTGAATCATGGCCAGCGCGTCTTCGACACTCGCGCCGTCATGCACCATCGACATTAGAGCGCGGGTGATGCCTTTCGGATTCGGATGCTGGATGACATTGCGGCCATAGACGATGCCAGAGGCGCCCTGCTGGAGGAGGCCCTGGGTGCGTTCGAGGATTTCGCGGTCGCTGACACGGCCGCCGCCGCGCACGAGGACGGGAATGCCGGAGGCGGCTTCGATGACTTTGTGGTAGCGGCTGACGTCGTTCGTCGGATCGGCCTTGATGATGTCCGCGCCGAGTTCGACGGCCTGACGCACGAGATTGGTGATGGTGGGTTCATCGCCGTTGACCATGTAGCCACCGGCGATTTCGTTGGGCTGAAACACGAGGGGTTCGACCATCATCGGCATGCCGTAGTAGTCGGCCTGGGGCTTGAGTTTGAGAATGTTGGCGACGCACTCGGCGTGCACCTCGGGGGCTCCGGGAATTTGAAAGAGGTTCACGCACACGCAGGCGGCGTCATAGCGGACGGCCTGGAGCATGCAGTCCTCGATGACGAGGCTGAAGCGGCGGTTTTCCGGCAGTGTCTTGCCGTAGATGTTTGCCACATCGGTGCGCAGCACGAGGCTGGGCTTCTCGCGGCCGGGGATCTCCTGAAGATGCCGCGCCATGCCGAGCGTGAGCTGAATCGCGTCCGGCGCGGCCTCGACGAGGGTCTTTACGACCGTGCGCATGTCTTCGATGCCCTGCAGAAAGCCAGCCTGATTGAAGAAGCCATGATCGACCGCGACATCAAAGCAGCGGTTGGACTTGGCGTTGAAGAGGCGTTTGAGGCGGAAGGATTTCATGGGGGCTTTTACAAACGCATGAATGATGAGTCAACTTCCTGCCGCGGGTCTGCTTTGTTTGAAAGCCAAGGGCACATGAGTGAAAACTTTTTAGGGGCTTGACGATGGGACCTGGGACATGGTTTTATGCTGGGTATGAACCAGAAAACTATATGGGTTGGTATCATCAGCTTGATTAGCTTCAGTCTGAATGTTGCCGGGCAACAACCGGATAAAGCTGCAAAGGAGCAGATCGACAAAAAATATCCCTCACTGCACGTCCAGGCCAAAGTGGGCAAGCGGAACAGTCCGATCGGAGGGTCATCCTACATGATGATGATGACCATGACGCCGGAGATTGTCATCGAGAGTGCGCGCACTCAGCCCATGGCTTCGGCTTCCGCCACCTTCCTGCTGGTGACGAGTGATACTTCGGCCAAATACCGGCGAGGCGAAGAAGAGCTCGTCATCGCGACTACAGAGACGCAGGGAATCCCTGCTGTGGCCAAAGGTTCTCGTCGCAGCATTGAATTCAAAGCTTTGTCGACGAGTTATGATTCGGATCGCGACAGCAGCAATGTCGGTGGTCAGGAGTATAAGTATTACATCATGGCGATGTTCGCTGATGACCATCAGTTCCTCCATTTTGAGACCAACTGTCCTGAGCTGTCGAGGCACCTGCAATCGAATCCGGATTTGCGGGTTAAGTTTCTTGGCATGAAGCCGGGGGAGAAGTTTAAGACGAATTTTAAGTGACGGGGAGTGAGGCCATGCCCCGCCGTCAGGATCAGCCATTGCCTTGGCCGCATGCTCCCACGCATCTGCTGGATGCCAGTGGCATCTACTTCGTCACTGCGGCCACGCATCTCAAACTGCACCATTTTCGTGATCCTGCCCGGCTCGAAGTGCTGCAACGAGGCTTGTTGACGATCACTCGTGAGTATGGCTGGAGGCTCGAAGCATGGGCGGTGTTTTCCAATCACTATCACTTCATTGCGAAGACGCCGTCGGATGTGGTGGGTGCCGATTCACTGCCCGCCATGGTGCGTGCGTTGCATGGGCCGCTGGCAAGATGGGTGAACAAGCTGGATGGCACGCCAGAGCGCAAGGTGTGGCACAATTACTGGGAGACACTGCTCACGAAGCAGACGTCGTATTTTGCGAGATTGAATTACACGCACAACAACGCGGTGAAGCATGGGCTTGTGCAGGTGGCGCGAGATTATCCGTGGTGCTCGGCGGCGTGGTTTGAGAGGGAGACCGCACCGGCGATGGTGAGGGCGATTGAGCGGTTCAAGACGGAGCGGTTGAAGGTGGAGGATGATTTTCAGCCGGAGTGAGTGGTAGAGCCTGCGAAAGCGGTGCTGAAGCACCGCACTCCGGGGACGCTGGCGCGTACGCGGATGCTATAGGGCGGAGCGGAGGATTTGGACCAAGTCGTCGTGTGTGAGTGAGACGGGGTTTGCTTTTATGCTGCTGGCGGCGGCGGCGTTGCGGGCGATTTCGTCGAGGTCGGTGTCTTGAATGCCCCAGTGGTGGAGCTTCGGGATTTGGAGGCGTGCGGTGAGGGCGTGGAGATAGGAAATGGCATCGCTGCCGAGCATGGAATCGACTTGGGCGAACTTGGTGCGGTCTGTCACGCGTTTGGAGTTGGCCTCCCACACGGGAGCGAGGAGGGCGGCGCAGACGGCGCCGTGGGGTGCGTGAAACATGCCGCCGATGGGGGCGGCGAAGCCGTGGACGGCTCCGAGGCCGGCGTTGGCGAGGGCGATGCCGCTGTTGAGCGCGCAGAGGGCCATGTCTTCACGGGCGTCGAGGTCGTGGCCGTTTTGAAAGGCACGTTCTAGGGAGCGAATGGCGCGCTGGATGCCATCGAGGCAGAGTGCGTCGGTCATGGGCTGCGCACGAGAGCAGACGAAGGCTTCGAGGCATTGCGTGAGTGCATCCATGCCGCTGGCGGCGGTGACGGATGGCGGGACATCGACGGCGAGTTCGGGATCGATCAGGGCGATGCGGGGCAGCATCGAGATGTGGCGCAGGCTGGCTTTGACACGGTGCTCGGTGCTGGCGATGACGGCGTTGCGGGTGGCTTCGGCGCCGGTGCCGGCTGTGGTGGGGACGGCGATGTAGGGGAGGGGGGCGGAGTCAAGCGGCTGGCCTGAGCCGATGACTTCGATGTAGCGCATCAAATCGCCGGGCTGGGTGCACATGGCGGCGATGGCTTTGCCGGCATCGACGACGCTGCCGCCGCCGATGGCGACGATGACATCTGCGCCATGCTGTTTGGCGAGGGCGACGCCGGTTTGGATGTCTTCGACGGTGGGTTCACCGCGAATGGAATGAACGGCTGCATACGGCAGGCGCGTTTCCCACTGCTGTGGGCGGCTGCCGGTGATGAGGAGGGTGCGGTGGCCGAAGCTGCGGCAGAGATCGGGCAGCTCGCGGAAGACGCCGCGGCCGAAGATGATGCGCTGGGCGGTGGCGAATTCGAAGCGGTTCATTGGCGCGGCGCGTTCATTCCCGGTGGAGGTCAGGCAGCCGCTGGGAGTTCGGATTCTTCGATGGGAACGGTCTCGGCAGGGGAATACTGAGCGATGTGTGCGTTGGGATCGCGGCTCAGCGTCATGACGCATTCGAGGTGCTTCGTTTGCGGGAAGAGATCGAAGGGCTGGACGGTGCCGAGTTTGAAGCCGGCTTCGGTGAAGAGAACGAGGTCGCGCATCTGCGTGGCGGGATTGCAGGAGATGTAGACGACGCCTTTGGGATTGAAGGCGAAGAGCTGCTGCAGGAACTCGGGGCTGCTGCCGGCGCGCGGAGGATCGATGATCACCACGGTGTCGGCTCCGGCATGCGGCACGTCTTTGAAGACGTGCTGCGCATCGGCGGCGATGAAGCGGCAGTTGGTGAGGGAATTGATCTCGGCGTTGTGCGCGGCTTTTTTGACGGCGGTCTCGGAGATCTCGACACCGATGACGTTTTCGAAGTCGCGCGCGGCGCTGATGGCGAAAAGACCGCTGCCGCAGTAGGCATCGACGAGATGCTTTGCGCCGGTGGCTTTGGCTTCGTCGATGGCGTGGCGGACGAACTTGGGGAGGATGAAGGGATTGTTCTGGAAGAAGTCGCCGGCCTGGAATTCGAAGCGGACGCCGTCCACTTCCTCGATGGCGATTTCATCGGGCCGGGTGAGGACGCCGTTATCGGCGGCACGCATGAGCAGGGTGGCACCGTTTTTGAATTCGGCGGAGTTTGCGCGGGCGCGCTCGCGGACGGTGGCGAGCTGCGCGTTGAGTTCGGGCATGGCGATGGGGCACTGCTCGACATCGACCATGGCATTGCGGGTGCGGGCGCGGAGGAAGCCGATGGCGCCAATGCCGCCTTCCTTCGGACGCTGGAAGTGAGGGGTGATCTTGGAGCGGTAACCGTACTGAACGGGGGAGGGGATCACCGGGCAAACGGGATGCTCGATCTTGGCCATGTGCTTGAGCAGGTCGGCGACCTGGCGCTGCTTCCAGAGAAGCTGCTCTTCATACGCGAGGTGCTGGTACTGGCAGCCACCGCATTGGCTGAACAGGACGCACTGTGGAGTGACGCGGTTTGGTGAGGGCTCGATGACTGAGACGAAGTCGGCCTCGCTGTAGTTCTTGTGATTGCGGAAGACGCGGCACTTCACGAGCTCACCTGCGAGGGTGAAGGGAACGAAGACGACCCAGCCATCGACACGGGCGACTCCAGCGCCCTCGTTGGTGAGGCTTTCGATGCGGACGTCCAGCTCCTGGTGATAGGCGAAGGGATGGGGTGTGAATTTGCGCGGCGGTTGCATGCGTCGCGTTAGGGTTTTGCGGGGGTGTTCATCTTCATGTAGGTGCGGCCTTGGGTTTTGCCGCTGGCGGGATCGATGGTTTCGACCCGCAGTTCTTTCAAAGCATTCGTGCCATTCACTTTCTGAATCTTGGTGACTTCGTAGCGTTTGATGACCTTGCTGCTGCGGTCATAGGCTTCCATCTTTGCCGCGCCACTGCTGGCCTGATGGACCCAGATGTCCACCACGTAGTAGGGGCCCTGGCTGCTTGGGTTGGTCACGCGAACGATCCAGCATTTCTGGCCGCTGACACGGGCCTCACCCATGAGCTGCGGCTTTGGCCAGTAGAGAAAACCGAGGGAGAGATCTTCATAATTCAGGTCCATGCCGCGCACCTGGCTGCCAAGCTGCCGGGAGGGAACCTGCTTGGAACTGCCGTTGCGCACCTGATAGAGCTTGGCGGGAGAGCTGTTGAAATCGAGACGGATGGTTTCGACCGGTGGACTGGTGAACAAGAAGCTCATGACCTGATTCCCCATGGTGAGCTCCAATGGTTCGGTGTGGCCGGAGTCGCTGTCACGCAGTTCGCCCTGCAGTTTTTGATTCTGCCCTGCGTAGCTCTGGCGCACATCGAGCAGGATTTCCTCGGCTGTCTTTGGCGCAGCACGCAGGCATGGCGCGAGAAGCAGGGTGGCGAGAAAGATGAACTTCATGGCGGGACAGGTGCAGGGGAGGAGCGGCGAAAGGAGGTGTGCTCCGTTTCTCTCCTACCCCAGACGACGAGTTACTTGTTCTTCACTGGATCTTCCAGGGTCATGTAGGTGCGACCGATGACTGCGCCATTGGCGGGATTGATGGACTCGATGCGCAGCTCCTTCAGCGTCGTTGCGCCTTCGACTTTTTGTACTTTTGTCACCTGGTAGCGTTTCACGACTTTACTCTCGCGATTAAAGGCTGCCATCTTCGCCGCGCCGCCGCTGCCTTGGTGCACCCAGAGATCTACGACGTAGTAGGGGCCCTGGCTGCTAGGGTTGGTGACACGAACGATCCAGCATTTCTGGCCACTGACACGGTCTTCGCCCATGAGCTGTGGACGCGGCCAGTAGAGGAAGGCGAGGGAGAGATCCTCGTAGTTGAACTCCATGCCGCGCACCTTGTTGCCGTGCTGGCCGTCCGGCACGATGGACGATCCGCCGGCACGCACCTGATACAGGGTGGCGGGGGAGGTGTTCATATCCAGATGGACGATCTCAGGCGGCTGATTTTTAAACAGGAAGCGCATGACCCTGCCTTCCATCGTGAGGGTCATGGGTTCGGTGCGGCCGGAGTTGTCGTCACGCAGTGCGCCATTCATTTTGTAGTTTTGCAGGGCGTAGCTGTTCTGCACGATGCGGATGATTTCCTCGGCGGTTTTCGGCTGGGCATCCTCGGCACGCAGCACGGATGCGAGCAGCAGAGGGAGCAGGAAGAGACGTTTCATAAGAGTGGGCGAGTTGGTGACGACACTTTGACTTGTCGGCAGCGTTCTCTATTCAATGCGCTCAACCATCATGCAGCGCCAGCGCTTTCTCCTTGCCGCCCTTGGCCTGCTCACGCTCTGGCGCTGGGCGTTGCTGCCGACGCTGGAACTCGCGCCGGGTGAGGCGCTGGCGGTTTTCTGCGTCAAACATGGGCAGTGGGGCAGTTTTTTTGAGATGGGGCCGCTGGTGCCCTTGGTTGCAAGGCTGGGGATGCTGATCGGTGGGGCGGGTGAATTTGGGGTGCGGTTTTTCGCGCCGCTGCTTGCTCTGGCGGCATCGCTGCTGGTGTGGCGGCTGACGCGTGAGCTGTTTGATGAGCAGATAGCGGGCTGGGCGGTGGTGATTATGAATGTGCTGCCGGCTTTCAATCTGGCTGCCGTCACGCTGACTCCGGGGACGTTTGCCTGCGTGCTGGTGCCAGCAGCGGCGCTGTGTGTGCGCCGCGCGCTGCTGCAGGGAGAGGCGCAGAAGCGTGCGTGGTGGTGGGCTGCGGCGTGGGTGGCGGGTACGGTACTGGCGCAGCCGCCCGCTTTTGCAACGATGGCGGCGGTGGTGTGCGTTTTGGGTCTGTCCAAGCAACTGCGGCATCACCTGAATGGTTCGGGTTTCAGGGCGATCTTGGCTGCATGGTCGGTGGTGGTGCTGTGCTGGCTGGTGTGGCAGGGAGGGCATGGCTGGCCGGCGTTTGAGGAGGGGCTGTGGCTGCCGGAGTGGCGGGGGATTCCGAATGTGCTGCGATGGATCGTGCTCGCCTCACCTCTGATGCTGGCGCTCTTTGTGATGGCTGTGCGTGCGGGATATACGAACGGGGTGCTGCAAACCCACCGCGGCCTGCCGATGGCGATGCTGCTGCCGCTGGCGGCGCTCGACTTTTTCTATGGCCCGCATGAAGGCTGGCCGGACACGTGTGGCGTGGTGTGGATGCTCTTTGCGGCGGTGCTGCTGGCGCATCGCAGCACGGTCGCCCGCACGGCGGTGATCGAGCAGAAGATCAGTCTGCGCACGGTCACTCTGGTGCTTGCTGCGCTGCAAAGTGCCTTTCTGCTGCAAACGGATCTGCCGCGCACGCTGGGGCTGGCGTGGCGTTTCTCAGCCGAGCCGAGTGCTGCGACCGACTTTACTCATGCATTCAGCGCTGATCCGTCCAAGAGCATGCGTGGCTGGCGGGAGAGTGCCGGAGTCGTTTCTGCGGTGCTGAAGCAGGCGGGTGGGGAGGGGGCGTGGTTTGTCCTCGGGGGTGACTGGCGGCTCGCGGTGGAGCTTGATCACTACCTTGGCGGGACCGAATCGGTGCAGTATCCCGCCAGCGATCTGGGTGCTTTTGCGGGGCGTAGCGCGCTGTTTGTCACCGAGGAGAGGGAGGCGAGCGGACTGCCTGATTTGCTGAAAAACAGGTTTCAGCGAACTGAATTGCTCTCCGTCGCCCGGGTCATGCATGCGGGGAATGAGGTGCGCTGGTTGAAAATCTTCGCTTGCCACGATTATCGAGCGCCCGACTTTTGACGCCCTTTTCGCTTCCATGCCATCATCACCTGCCATTTCCGTCGTCGTGCCGCTCTATAATGAGGAGGACAATGTCGTGGAGATGCAGGAGCAGATCGACAAGGTCCTGGGAGGACGGGATTACGAACTGGTGCTGGTGGATGATGGATCGAAGGATCAAACCCTTTCCCGGGTGCAGCGCGGTGAGCGAGTGCGCGTGATCGTTTTTGAAAAGAACAGCGGGCAGAGTGCCGCGATGCATGCGGGCATCTATGCTGCGCTGGGGGACGTGATTGTCACGCTGGATGGCGATCTGCAAAACGACCCTGCTGATATTCCTGCGATGATCGCGAAGCTGGATGAAGACGGCGGCTATGACCTCGTCTGCGGCTACCGTGCGAAGCGCAAGGACACGACATTCAAGCGGCTGCAGAGCCGCATTGCCAACTTTGTGCGCTCCCGTTTTGTGGGCGATCATGTGCGCGACACCGGCTGCACGCTGAAGGTGATGCGCCGCGACTGCCGCGAGGCCTTGCTGCTGTTCAACGGCATGCACCGTTTCATTCCCGCGCTCATCCGCAACATGGGCTGGCGCGTGACTGAAATGCCGGTGAACCACCGCGCGCGCATCCATGGCGTGAGCAAGTATGGCTTTGGCAACCGGGCGCTGCGAGCGACGATGGACATGTTTGGCGTGCGCTGGTTGAACAGCCGGCGCACCCGTTATGTGATTCGTGAGGAGCGGCGTGGCTGATGCGTTTCTGTTGTTGACGAGACAACTGCTTCGCAGCCATGCTGTACCACAGCACCAAGGATGAACCTACGCGAACAACTGCGACTACTGCTGCCCGAAATCTTACCGCATGATCCTGCGGATTCGATCAAGGGCACTGAACTCATCCGCCTAGTGCGGTTGCGACTCGGCGATGGCTACAGCGATGCCACGCTGCGCTATCATTTTTCCATTCTCAGCTACGATCCCACGTCGCCCATTGCGAAGGTGGATCAGGGCCAGGGGTACTACCAGAGGCAGAAGAAAACGATCTCTGGCAACAATGGAGTTGCACGGCAGGGGCTGTTCGACAGCGAGATTGGCGAGAACGACCAATGCTGGTCGCGCTACCTGCGGATGGTGGCCATTTATGAGCGGCTCTGTCTTCAGCGCTCGCGGTATCCCTTTCTGCTCAACCGCAACAACAGCGGCACGCCGAGCATGGAAGGTGAATGGGACATTCCTGATCTTGTGGTCGCCGACTGGGATCTTGACACTGGCAGCGACGACGCGCCGCGATTTGATGCGGCGATGCTTGATCTTCGACGCCATCTTGGGGGCCCCGAAGTGGGGCTGGCCGGGGTGCAGCTCAAGCTTAGCGTGGCGCCGGATACCTTCAGCGCCGACTTTTTCCAGGCGCTGAGCGCCACGCGGTGGACGCTGCAGAGCGAGATCGTGATCGCCGAAGGGTTGAATGACGAGGCGCTGGTGGACGCTCTACGGAGCCTCGGGCATCAGTTTGGTGTTGGGATCAGCAGTCTCGGTATTCCGCTCACGGTGCTGGATGATCTGCCTTCGGCCAAGGAACTGCGCGCCATGAGTGCTGCGGAGTTTGAGGCGGTGCACCATCTTCTGCGTATTCAGAAGATCACGCTGCCTACGTCACGCCAAACGCTGGACTGGGCTGCGCTCAATACGTTGAGGAAGAAGCATGATTCTGTGGCTGATCTGGTGCGGTGGCTTTCTGAGTGTCTGGCGAAGCGGCAGCCAGAGTGGGTGGGCGGGGTGGTGAGGTGATTGCGAATCATGCCATGAGTGCTTTCAACCGAGAGGACATCATTGATTATGAATATCAGAGGGAGGGACAGGTGGCCAGAACCCTGAGGTCTGGATGGTGCCAGCAGAGGTTTGCTGTTTGGCTGTTCCTTCACTCGTCTGGCACTGAGCGCTCCGCCGCTTTAGGTGCTGGAGGGCGGGTTTAGGACGAAGAGGATTTCTTTAGCCCGCGAAAGCGGTAGCTCCGATGCA
>DLGZ01000009.1:22786-53608 GCA_002482965.1 Verrucomicrobiaceae bacterium UBA7681
GCATCTTCGCGACCGCACTCCAAAGGCGCTGTCGCGTTCGCGTGAGTGCCATTCGTGACGGAGATATTTCCAGATTTAATGTTCCAGTGCTTGTCCCGGCAGGAAGATTGCTGATCAAGTGGGAGGAATGATTTCAGTTTCACGAACGTTTTCAGAGGCCGCATGAACCGACGTACCTTTCTCACTTCCGCTGCTGCTTTTGCGGCGGCGCTGCCTTCGTCGGGAGCGGTGCGGGGGAAGAAGATGGGGATTGTGATTCATTCGTATTGGAAGCGCTGGCAGGGGAAGTACTCGAGTCTGAAGAATCCGCCGTTTGAGCATGCGCTGGATGTGCTGGATCATGTGCGGGATCTTGGAGTGGGCGGGTTGCAGACGCTCGTGGGTGGATGGACGCGCGAGTTTGCGGGGAAGGTGCGCGCCACGTGTGAATCCTACGGGATGAAGCTCGAAGGCAGTATCACTTTGCCCAAGAATGAGAATGATGTGGGGCGCTTTGAGCAGGAGGTGCGGATTGCCAAGGAGGCGGGGGCGGTGATTTTTCGGTCGGCGACTGGAGGGCGGCGCTATGAGTTGTTTTCCAGCTTGGAGGACTTCAGGCACTGGAAGGATGGGGCGTTTAAGTCCATGCAGCTTGCGGAGCCCGTGGCGCGACGGCAGCGGATGAAGATTGGCATTGAAAATCACAAGGACTTCCATGCGGCGGAACTCGCGGAGATGCTGGGCCGGCTGAGCAGTCCGCACATCGGGGCCTGCGTGGATACGGGGAACAGCATCGCTTTGCTTGAGGATCCGATGACGGTTGTGGAGACCCTCGCGCCTTTTGCGGTGACCACGCACATCAAGGATATGGCGGTGCAGGAGACGCCGACGGGTTTTTTGCTGGCGGAAGTGCCGCTGGGGGAGGGCATCCTGGACCTTCCGCGCATGTTTGACTTGTTTGAGAAGTACAATCCGCAGATCGACTACTATCTGGAGATGATCACGCGGGATCCGCTGGACATTCCCTGCCTTAAACCGGGCTACTGGGCTACTTTTCCTGACAAACCGGGCACGGAGCTAGCCCGCACCCTCACGATGGTGCGCGAGCGCAAAGCGGACAAGCTGCCCAGGACTACCGGACTCGGCTTGGAGAACGCGTTGGATTTTGAAGAGGGCAACATCGTGAATTGCCTGCGTCAGGCGGGTGACAAGTATGGGTTCACGCCCACGCTGAAGCCGAAGGCTGCGGCGAAGAAGGATGAGCATTGAGTGGCCGCAAAGAGGCGCAAAATGAGGCAAAAAACTGAATGATACCAGTGCCATTGAAAAACGAGCCTATGCCAATGGTTCTGGGTCAAGGATGGATGTGGTGGATTTGGGAAAGGGTGAGCGCATGGGGGCGCGGCAGAGGTCTGCGGCGGGGCACGGTGCGGACGCTGCTGGAACCGGGCGTGGTATTGAGGAGTGATGGGTTTGCTGGCCGGAATTGATGCCTTACCCAGGGTCGCCTCGCCGAGGCTCGGCTGACCCTGGGCTGAGTCCGCCGCCCCTTCAGGGCTGGGGAGAAGCGGGGCGGCTGCGGCCAAGAGAGAACAGACCTGTTTTCCTGGATTGTGGTATCAGCCGGGATGTGCGCGGTGGTTAATTTTTGAGGGTTCTTGCGGCTCATCCTCCCTGCGTGCATGATGGGCAGTCCGTGTCTGAACTTCTTCCAACCGCAGCCTCCACGCCCATTCACGACGCCAAGATGGCGTTGCAGAAGTATTTTGGCTTTCGGGAGTTTCTGGACGGCCAGGAAACGGTGATGGCGAGCATCCTGAGCGGGCGGGATACGATGGTGATCATGCCGACCGGCGGCGGTAAATCGCTGTGCTACCAGCTTCCTGCGATGGTGATGGACGGTGTGACGGTGGTGGTGAGTCCGCTGATTGCCTTGATGAAGGATCAGGTGGATGCGCTGGAGCGGCGCGGCATTCCTGCCACGCTGATCAACAGCTCGATCTCGCTGGGCGAGCAGCAGGAGCGGATTGATGCGCTGCGGCGTGGGGATTACAAGCTGGTGTATGTGGCGCCGGAGCGGTTTCGCAGCAGGGCGTTTACGAATGCGCTGCGGCAGGTGCAGATCGCGTTGGTGGCGGTGGATGAAGCGCACTGTCTCTCGCAATGGGGGCATGATTTTCGGCCGGATTACATGCGGCTGGGGGAGGCGCTGGCGCAGTTGGACCGGCCGCAGGTCGTGGCCCTGACTGCGACGGCGACGCCGGAGGTGCGGGATGACATTTTGCAGACGCTGGCGCTGCGTGATCCGTTTATTACGATCCGTGGGTTTGAGCGCCCGAACCTGAGCCTGAACATCGCGCATACGAAGTCGAACTCGGACAAGTATGATCGGCTGAGGAAGATCATCGCGCAGTTCAAAACCGGTATTATTTACTGTTCGACTCGCAAGCGTGTCGAGGAGGTGGGCGAGGAGCTGCGTTCGTGGAAGCTGAAAGCGATCGAATATCACGGCGGGCTGGATGACAAGGAACGTGAGTCGAGGCAGACGAAATTCATTTCGAAGAAGGCGGATGTTGCGGTGGCGACCAATGCCTTTGGCATGGGCATTGACCGTTCTGATGTCCGGTTTGTGGTGCACTTTGATGTGCCTGGCAGCGTGGAGGCCTATTACCAGGAGGCGGGGCGTGCGGGACGTGATGGCGAGCCTTCGCAGTGCGATCTGTTCTTTAATTTTGCGGACACGAAGACGCAGGAGTTCTTCATCGACGGGAGCAACCCGAGCGTGGACATCATCCGCAATGTGTATCAGACGCTGCTGAATGCGGCGGACTCGAATCATGAGGTGCAGGCGTCGATTGATGAGATCACGGAGCGCTCCGGTGCGAAGAACAGCATGGCGATTGGATCGGCGCTGAGTTTTCTGAACCGCAACGACTACATTGAGCGTTTTGACATTCCCGGAAAACGCATCCGTGGGACGCGGCTGCTGCAGCCGAATGTGCTGACGCGTGATTTGAAGTTCGATGTGGATGCGCTGCGTGAAAAGGACCGCCGTGACCGCTCGAAGCTCAAGTCGATGGTTGAGCTCTGCTATGACGACAAGGCCTGCCGGCAGGAGCAGATTTTGCGCTACTTCGGCGAGGCTGAAAGCACGCCCTGCGGTACCTGTGATGTGTGCCGGGCAGAGGGCGTGCAGCCGCCGCGTGAAGGGGGAGCGGACGAAGTCACGATGCTGCGGCAGGCGCTGAGCGGGATCGCCCGCATGTCCACGAAGCTGGCGGATGGCACTTGGGAGGGGCGCTTTGGCAAAGGACGCATCATCCAGATGCTGGTGGGCAGCAAGTCGAAGGAGATCGTGGATGCCGGACATGACCAGCTCACGACCTATGGACTGCTCAAGGATGTGGGGACGCATGCGCTGCACCCGCTGTTTGCCGAAATCGAAAAGCTGGGGCTGATCGAGACCAGCGGAGGTGAGTATCCCAAGGTCACGCTAACCGCGCGAGGGGCGCAGGTGATGAAAAGGGGTGAGAATGTCAAGATGCGCTGGCCGTCGATGCAGGCGCCGGTGACGAAGCCGAAGGGCAAGACGGCGATGAACGAGGAACTCGCCACGCGCGAACTTGGTTTTGATGATGCCCTGTTTGAGAAGCTCAAGCGGCACCGCGGCACTTTGGCGGAGTCTGAAGGCGTTCCGCCCTACATCATCTTCAACAATCAAACGCTGGAATTCATGACGCGACTGAAGCCCAAGACGATTGAGGCGGGGATGAAGATTCGCGGAGTGGGTGAGAAGAAGGCGAAGGAGTATTTGCCGGACTTTATTCAGATCATCAAGAAGCACGGGTGAAGCTATTTTATAGTCTGATTCGCCCATAACATCGTGCGAGACAAACCGCATCCCCTCACCCCATCCCTCTCCCCGAAGAAAAAGTTTCGTTGTAGTTGTGTGTCAGGGGCGGGGAGAGGGAGAGCCGCTCTGGCTGCGCTGGATTTATCGGGCAGAAAATATTTAGAACGCTCTATGGGCCGGCTCAGTAGCGCATGGCCGGACTCTTTACGATGCGTGCTTTTTGAATGATGTCTGCGGGGTGCTCCGGGGTGCCGCGGTCCATGAAGTTTTCGATGCTGCGAGAGGCGTCGAGAATGGAGCGGACCTGGCCGCGAATGGTGGGGGCAGGGTTGAGGTAATCGTCGATACCCGTCAAGGCTTTGTAAACGACGGACATTTCGACCACGAAGATGTCGTCCAGGCGGTAAAATTCGCTACCGGTGAGGAGCCCGGAACCTGTGTGGCCGGTGGGTGACGCTGGTGAAGCGGGGCGCAGGGTTTTGTAGAGGCGCTTGCGGGTGACGGGGAATTCGAGGCTGCGCAAGCGGCGCTCGTAAACCTGACGTCGGCCGTATTCATCACGCGGCAGTGTGCTGCAACCTGCGGTGGTGAGGATGAGAAGGAGAAGCAGGAGGGCGTGACGGAGATTCATGCGCCGAACGTGATGCCGCTGCGCTGCGAATCAACTGCGGTCTTTACTCGGTCTTGGCCGCAGTGCTGAAGTTTGTGGCTTCACCGAAGGCGGATGTGGCGGCGAGGGTTTTGTGAAATTCGGTTCCAACAGGAAGTTTGGCGACAGCTTCTGTCAAAGCCGCATGGGCTGCGACCACGTCTGGGTGCTGAAGGGTGAGGCTGGTGAGAGCGATGACATCGCTGACCGCGGGATGGGGCGAAGATTCGATAAGGAGCTGTTGCGCACGATGAGCGGCGGGAATGTCGTTCAGTTGGATGGCAACTGCGGCGATTTGGCGGAGCGTGGCTTCATCGAGCTTACTACCGGGAATGGATTGCAGTGTGCGCAGGGACTGGGAGGGCTGCGCAGCAGAAACCTGCAAGTGGGCGAGGTGCTGCAAAGCGGAGACATCGTCGGGAAAGCGTTTGAGAAAGCCTTCCCACAGCATTGCGGCGGAGGGTTGTCCGCGCAGGATGATGTCGATGTGTGTGAGCAGACGCCAGCCTTCACGATCATCCGGGGATGATTGGAGGTGGAGAGCGAGAAGAGCGCGAGCTGCAGCGGGGGCGTCGCCGTCTGTGAGCGCCTGCGCCAGTTGCACGGGGGAGAAGCGGCCTTGCAGGCGGGCAAGGACCTCGGTGAGCTCTTTGCCGCGGCCGATCTGTGTCGCCAGTGCGTGCAAGCGGGCCAGCACACTTGTTTCACCGATGGAGGCGAGGCGGAAGAACAGTTCGCAGGCGATGCTGGTCTGATGATTGAAATCGGCGATGCTGGCACCTTCGTTCAGCCAGCGGCGATACTCGGTGTCGATAGCGGTTGCCGAAGCGAGTTCCTTCAGTGAGCGCTGATGGTCTGCGCTGGTGCGCAGATGACGTTCGATCCAGGGGAGAAGTTCAGCGGATTCTCCGGCAGCCCGCGTGGCAAGCAGCGACCGCTGCATGAGGCGCAGGGGGATGGCGTCTGCGTGTTTCAAGGCGCGCAGCGAATCGAGTGTGATACGGCTGGCTTCGGCATAACGGGTGCCTTCGAGCAGGAGGGCGATCTGGAGATCGAACGCAGCTTCGCGTTGATCCTCATCGAGACGTGGTGGTGTTGCGACGAGCCAGTCATTCACGACACGCAGGGCTGCTGCCGGACGTCGTGCGGTGCGGGCTGTTTCGGTGAGGTTCAGTACATTCTGCCATGTGGCGGCGGGAAATTCGCACACACGCTCATGGATTTCGACGGCGAGAGTGCGTTCGCCGGTGCCAATGGCCTGAGACGCGAGCAGTTCGAGCGCTTCGATCTTGTACGGTTCTTCGATCCGGTTGCCAGAGGCGGAGACGAGGAGCCTGCTGTCATCAATGAGCGGTGCGTCGGCACGGGTGAGTTCAACAAAGACCAGAGCGGTGTTCAGCGGGCAGGGCGTATGGAGCGGGCCCTTCTGTACCGTGAGCTGACGCAACCGCTGTTCAGGCACCGTTTTTTTCCAGGTGTGCAGCGCCGTCAGTTCACGATCCGGCAGCAGCGCGAGCTGAAACAAGGCAGGCTGTTGGAGATGACGGGGGGCTTTCGCGAGGCTGGAGGCGAGGGCGGTGCGCGTGGCCTCCAGCAGCGGGTTTACTTTCGGGGTGGTCGGATCGCTGGCATGCAGGCGCCAGCCCCAGGCGACGGCGAGCAGGGTGTAGGAAAGAATGAGCAGGGAAGCCTGGCGGGAACTGCGTGACATGAGGACTCGGAAAAGATGAGGTGATCAGCGCATGACCGCGTGCGTGGCGGGCGGCAGAGACTGGAGGGAGACGGTGGAACGGCAGGCGACTTCGAGATGGACGATGCCCTGCGCATCTGCGTTCGCGGTGTAAGGGCGGCCATTTTCGAGATAGGCGCATTGGCCACGCGGCTCGAAACCACCCAGCACGATTTCCACGGGACGGAGATCGCGCACCTGGAAGGTGGCGCGGCCTGCGGTGAGCTCAAAGAACGAAACTGCGGTGCTGCATTCCGCGAGATGAATGTGCTGCGCGGGTTTGTTTTTGGTGAGCACGAGCTCGGTGCGCGAATAACCCATGGTGTGGATGTAGAGCTGGCCCTGATGGACATTGTAGCCGGATACGCCCTGGCAGCGTGCCATGTCAGGCAGGCCGGAGGTCACGGGCAGGCGCAGGGTGCGGCAGGCGCCGGTGTTCAGGATGATCCAATGATCCGCTGCGGCACGCAGGATGCGGGTGTGCTGCGCATCGCGCACGCTTGCGGCATACGCGGCGGCGGTCATGGCATGCAGCGGTTCGTCAGCGCAGGCAGCGAAGGATTTTTCGAGTGACGCGATGCCTGCTTCAGTGCGTACATCCGCAAAGCTGAAGCGAAGGGCGAGCGGCGCCAGACGGATGGAATTGCGGGAGCCTGAGGGGCTGGAGATGGGATCAATCTTTGATGTCGTGGGAAGGCTTTCAACGCGCATGGCGTGGCAGTAGCTCAAGGCTTCAGAGGAGGGGGTGGTATTGGCGGGCCAGAGCATGAGGTTCACCGATTTGCCGAGCGGCAGCAGGCGGCGATGGATGTAGCTCATGGATCCGGCGATCTCGCGCTCCATATCGTGACGCGTGGTTTTAGCCCGGTCGTTGAGCTTGCTGGAGATGTCGGTACCGGCGGTCCATTGGGTGGGACGGGAGAAAGAGTTCGAAGCCGCCTGAACCTGCAGCATTTCAAAAATGCTGCGGGCGACGTGTTCGAGGCGCGCGGCTTCACCTGTCTTCTGTCCGGGCAGCCAGGCGCGCATTTCGGCCTCACAGACGGAAACGGTGACAGGCAGGAGATTACGGACCAAAATGCGGTCACGCATGACCTCAGCGCAGAGTGGGAAGCCGGGAAGTGTGGAGGGGGTGGAGAAACCGGTGCTGTCGATGTGGCTGTAAAACACCCGGCGGCCGGTGCGAGTGGTGGTATCGGGCACCGGGAGGGTGTGGTCGGTACCGAGCCACTGTGTGAGGAAGGCTGGAAGGTCGAGCTGCGAGGTGGAGGCCTGAGCGGCGGGATCAATCCAGGCACCGCCCCAGGTGGTGAGGAAGGCCTGGTCAAAGTGATGCTGGGAGCCCATGGCATCCTGACCATGCAGGCCCAGCACGATGTGAGAGCCTGCGGGGGCTTCGAGATCGAGAAAGCCGAGCGAGTGCGAGGTGATTTTTGTGTTTACGCGCAGCAGGGAGGAGTCCATGGCGACCACGTTCGTTTTGACGAGACGAGCTGCGGGCCTGGCGCTGCCCCCGAGGCTGAGATGCTGCATGGCGAGCTGGCGGGCGGCGGCGTCCGTCCATGGCATACCGGTGAGGAGCAGGGGAATTTTGCGGGCACGCAGAGAGGGCAGCCAGGCGGCCAGCGTGCTCTGCTGTTCCGCATTGAGGACCAGACTGGAGTCGAGAATGACGGCTGCGAAATCATGGTCTGCCGGCAGGAAGCTGGTGCCAGTGGCAGCGCGGAAATCGAGCTTGCAGCCAAGCCATTCCAGTGACTGGCGCAGGAGGCGTGAGGTGGTGGTGGATTCGGCAGCGGCAGATTTTTCACCGACGTGTTTTTCGTCCCAGCCATGCAGCACGAGCACGCGGCGGGAGACTTCCTCCAAAGGGCCAAGATTGACTCCGTTGAGTGCGGGAGTGGTGATGAATGGCAGGGCACCCATGCTGGTGAGACGCTGTGCGGCCTCGCGGCAGGCGGTGAGGTCATCGGCGGAGGCGTATTCCACGGCGAAGACATGCATGCCCTGCATCTGTACGGTGCGAATGAGGCGGGTGAGGCGCTGCGTCTCCGCGATGGAGGCCCAGTCTGCCTCGCCGTTTCTGCCCTCGCGGGTGTAAACGCCGAGGGCGAGGAAACCATTGGCGACGTGAACGGCTTCAACGCCGAGCCCGAGACGGAGATCGAGCAGGAGATGCTTGTCGGGATAACGCTGGTGGAGGGTGGCGGCGAGGGAGAGAGCGGCGGTGCGTGCTGCTGGGGTGGATGCTTCAGCGCCGAAGCTGAGGACGAAGCCGTCGAAGCCTTTCTTTGCCGCCGGATCGGCGAGGGCTTCGACGACCCAGGCGATCCATTGGGGATCCGTGGGATCGACGATGCGGGTATGCTGGTCTGAAGCGGAAGGTTTCGAGGACACCTGACGGCTTGCGCTCTGCATGGCGGCAGGCGTTCCGGTGCGGAAGTGGGCGAGGTCGAGCAGCGCAAAATAGTGATTTCCCTGCGCATGACCGGGCTCCATGTCGAGCTCGGCTTCTGGATTCAAAATGGACAGGTCGAAGGCGGTGAGAGAGCGGGCATCTGGACGCGGCGATTGATCGACGAAAAGGCTGCGATAAGCGGGCAGATCCATCGCCATTCCGGAGATTCCCATCAGTCCCAAGAAGCCCATGACGCGGAGTTTCGACAGCAGGCCGGAAGAGGAGCGCGTGAACCGGGAGATGAGTGAAGCGGGGTGCATGACGGTGTGCGTTTGGCTTTCAAAACTGCGAACACTGTCACGATAGAGTTTCAATAACTGTAAGCAATGCTCTAAACATTGGTTTACAAACAACTTACCTCACTGACAGAACTCAAAAATCAGTCGCCAAATCCTTCGTCATGGGAATCATGACAGGCATCATGAATGGTTCTCCAATACGCACGTTTGCCGAAGGCCTTTTGATCGATCAGCCGTGGGGGAAACTGACCTGGCTGGCGTCTCGTGAGATGGGGAATTCAAGCACGATGACCTTGGGGCATGTGATCATTCCGGCGGGGCAGACGAATCCGCGTCATCGGCATCCGAACTGTGATGAAATCCTGCACCTTATTTCGGGCCGGTTGGAGCACAGTTTGGGAGAGCAGAAGTTTCTGCTTAATCCGGGTGACACGATCTCCATTCTTGCGGGGCAGTGGCACAATGCGAGTGCGCTGGATGGAAGGGATGCGGAGATGGTGATCTGCTTTTCGTCAGCGGATCGGGAGACGGAGTTTGAGGGGTGACTCAGTCGCCCTCGAGCAATCCATAAGTCTTCATATCCTTGCGTGTATCAATTCCGAGATTCCATCGGCAGTTTTTTGTGATCTGAAAACCACATGCGGTCACAATGGCTTGGATGCGGTTCCCTCGAAAGGCACTGAAAGTCACCAGCGCATGTGCATCTCCATCTTTGATCACCACTTTGAGAGTTGGCACTGGCCATTGGTAAAACCGCATCTCGACTACCTGATCCGGTTGGAATGCCAATTTTGCACCCAAAGCCTGGATCTCGATTCTGCCGGGTCCCCAACGAAGTTTGCCCAGAGGCCAGGCGTTTGTGACCTGCCTATTTGGCGTCCAAATCAGGACCGAACCTCTCCAAGGCGAGGTACATTCCAAGGAGTCCATGGTTGGTTCACCCCTTGGTCACCACTTCGTCGAGATTGAGCACCAGATTGGCGACCATGGTCCAGGCGGCGAGTTCGGCGGGGTTGAGTTTTTCGTCGGGTTTGGATTCGCCGTAGGTGATGGCTTTTTTGGCTTCTTCCGGTTTGGCGGTGTAGGCGGCCAATTGCTTGGCGAAGTCCTGGCGGATGATCTCGGCCTCCTGGGCGCTGGGGTAGCGGCCGGTGGCGGTGCGGAAGAGGGCGGTGATGCGGGCGTCGGTGCTGGTGTGGGACTGCATGACGTGCTGGGCGAAATTGCGTGAGGCTTCGAAGAACTGGATGTCGTTCATGAGGGTGAGGGCCTGCAGAGGGGTGTTGCTGCGTTCGCGGCGCAGGCAGTAGCTCTCGCGATTTGGGGCGTCGAATGAGGTCATGTTCGGCGGTGGGGCGGTGCGCTTCCAGAAGGTGTACAGGCTGCGGCGGTAGAGGGATTCGCCGTGGTCCTGGATGTAGTTGCGGGTGTTGCTGCCGCCGAAACCGACGGGCTCCCAGATGTTCTCGGGCTGGTAGGGTTTCACGCCTTTGCCGCCGATTTTGGGACTGAGAAGGCCGGACACAAACAGGGCCTGATCGCGAACGGCTTCGGCATCGAGACGGAAGCGTGGGCCACGGGCGAGCAGGCGGTTCTCAGGGTCTTTTTGCAGCACGAGGTCGGAGCATTGGGTGCTCTGACGGTAGGCGTGTGAGGTGACGATCATGCGCACAAAGGTTTTCATGTCCCAGCCACTTTCGCGGAAGGTTACGGCCAGCCAGTCGAGCAGTTCGAGATGGCTCGGTGGCTCGCCTTGGGAACCGAAGTCGTTGCTCGTCTTCACGAGGCCGATGCCGAAAAACTGCTGCCAGAGGCGGTTTACCTGCACGCGAGCGGTGAGCGGATGCTGAGGGCTGACGAGCCATTTGGCGAGATCGAGGCGTGTGTAGTCGGCTTGTGCGGGTAGAGGAGGAAAGATCGCGGGAGTGCCACGGGTGACTTTGTCTTTTGGTTTGTCGTACTGCCCGCGATCCATGACGAAGCTGTCCCGTTTTTCCGGCAGATCAGCCATGATGAAGGTGGCGGGGATGACGTCATCCAGCGTCTTCTTTTGGGACTCCAGCGCGAGTTTTTCACCACGGGCGCCTTCCACGAGGCTGCGTGCGCCTTGGTACTCGTTTTCAAACCACCACTCCTTGAGGCGGGTGGATTCTTGTGCGGACCATTCGGCGGGCTTTTTGCCACGCACGAGAGTTTGTAGATCGTTGGGGAGTTCGGCGACGCGCTTGCCCTGGTTTTTTTCGATCCATTTGCTCCATGACCACTGTGCGTCTTTTGCGGGATCGACGCGTGAGGTCATGGCCAGCCGGTCCCAGTAAACGGTGCCACCGAATTGGGTGAAGGCATAGCCGCTGACCTTGATGCCTGGCTTGAGACCCAGCCGCTCGGCGGGGACTTCGAGCTTTACCCACTCGCCTGCTTTGGGCAGTTCACCCATTTGTACTTTCTCTGGCGTGCGCACCTGGCCGAAGGGGATCGCGCCTTCCTGGCCCCAGACTGCGCGGTGGTTCCAGCCGGCGGTGTGGAACTGGAGCATGATGGCCTTGGGCGGATTGGCGGGGTCGATGTAGCACTGAACGCTGATTTTGCCGTTTGGCGGGATGTCGAATTTTGCGCCGCTGGCGAAGAAGTCCTGCGCCACACCGGTGGCGGTGCGTTTCAATGAGGTGGTGCCGCTGAAGACGGGGCCTTTGTCCTTGGTGATGAGTTGTGTCGGTTCACCGGAAAAATCCGCCTTCACGGGAAAGGCATCTTCAAACCAGACGAGCTCGCTGGTCTGAACTGGGGGGGCTGGAGTCTGTGTGGCGGGGTCGGTGTAGTTCAGAGTTTGGATGGCTGCGTGGATCTTGGCCTGTGTGGCGACCAATTTTTGATCGAGTTCGGTGAGCTGCTTTTTTTGGTCGGCGGTACTGAGCCGGAGGATTGGCGGGGTGAGCAGAATGTTGCCATCCATGGCGGGATCGGCGGTGCTGTTGAAGAAGGCGTAGAGCGAGTAAAATTCCTTCTGCGAGATGGGGTCAAACTTGTGGTCATGGCACACGGCGCAGCCAGCGGTGAGGCCCATCCACACGGCCACGGTCGAGTCGGCGCGATCCACGGCGTAGCGGAAAATGAACTCCTCATTGATGCTGCCGCCTTCGCTGGTGGTGACGTTGCAACGATTGAAGCCGGACGCGATCTGCTGATCCACGGTGGCATTGGGCAGGAGATCGCCGCCAAGCTGCCAGAGGGTGAATTGGTCGTAGGGCAGGTTGGCATTGAAGGCACGCACCACCCAGTCGCGGTAGGGCCACATGCTGCGTTCGTTGTCGAGGTGCAGGCCGTGGGTGTCTGCATAGCGCGCGGCGTCCAGCCAGTAGCGGCCCATGTGCTCGCCGTAGCGTTCGGATTTCAACAGGCGGGCGACGACTTTTTCATAGGCATCAGGAGCGGTGTCCGCGATGAAGGCATCAATCTCAGGCAGGGTCGGCGGCAGACCGGTGAGGTCGAGCGTGACGCGGCGGATGAGGGTTTCCTTTGAGGCGGTGGCGGATGGGGAGAGGCCTTCTTTGGCGAGCCGGTCTTGGATAAAGGCATCGATGCCGTTTTGAACCGGTCCTTTGACCTGGGGTGGTGCGGCTTTGACGGGGGCTTCGAAGGCCCAGTGCTTTTTGTATTCTGCGCCTTCCTTGATCCAGCGTTGCAGAATTTCTGCCTGGGCGGGAGTGATGCGTTTGTTGGACTCGGGCGGTGGCATCAGCTCGTCCTCGTCTTTGGTGAGGATGCGCTGGATGATGGAGCTGGCCTCGGGGCTGCCGGGCTTGATAGGGAACACGCCCTCGATGGCTTTGTAAGCGACTTCCGGGACATCGAGTCGCAGATCGGCTTTTCTTTTCTTCGCGTCAAAGCCGTGACAGGCGAAGCAGTTGTCACTGAGAATGGGCCGGATGTCGCGGTTGAAGTCGAGCTTCGTCGCCGCAGAGGCGGAGGCGGTCAGAGCAGCGGAAGCGATGAGGGCACGGAAGAGCATGGGTGTGGTGTACGTCGCGGCCACCACCGTGCTTTCCAAGCATCACGCATCAAACGTGTAGCGCACGACATGGAAAAACACCGGTGCGGCGAAGCACAGCGAGTCCATGCGGTCCAAGACGCCGCCGTGTCCGGCGATGGCCCCGCCCCAGTCCTTCACGCCGCGGTCGCGTTTGATGGCCGACATTACAAGGCCGCCAGCGAAGCCCATGAGGACGATGATCGCCGCCATGCCTGCCGCCTGCAGAGGTGAAAAGGGTGTGGCCCACCAGAGGGCGGCACCGAGACCCACGGTCGTCACGCTGCCACCCAGAAATCCCTCCCACGTTTTGCCGGGGCTGACGGTGGGCGCGATCTTGTGTTTGCCGCAGGTTTTGCCCCAGACGTATTGCATCACGTCACTCATCTCCACGATGGCGACGAACCAGAACAGCAGCTTCGCATTCTGGCCTTCAAAGCCGGGGATCTTGAGCAGCAGCAAAATCGCGGGTGCATGACTGATGCAGTAGACGCATATCATCAGGCCCCACTGGATTTTCGCGGTGCGCTCCAAGAAGCGTTCGCAGTCGCCAGCCATCGCTGTGCGCACTGGCACCAGGAGGAAGGCATAGACCGGGATTAAAATGGCGAACATGCCGTACCATTGCGTCGCCAGAAAGTAGTAGTGCAGCGGCGTGATGATGAAGAACACCCAGAACAGCGTGCGGTGATCTCCTGGCTTCGTTGGTGTGAGAGTGATGAATTCCCTGAGAGCCATGAATGAGGTCAGAGCAAACATGAGGGTCGCGCCCATGGGACCCACGGCCAGCGCTCCGGCAAACACGGCCACCATTCCCCACCAGGCCTTGGTGCGTGCGTTCAGATTTGCCACCGTTATCCTGGCGGCATCGGAAGAAGCTCGTTGAGCCAGCACCCAGCCGACGACTGAAGCGAAGACGAGTACACCCAGTGTGCCGCCGAGGAGCCAGAGCAGAGCGGGATCGGAAAGGAATTTCATACCTAGTGAGAGAGATGGACAGCTGTTTCGTTTGATTTGCAAATCGCTTTAAGCAAGCCACCGCGCAGCCAGCATGAAATTGACCCATACCGCCTCCCTTCTAAGTGCAGCCACCGTGCTCAACCTGTGCATGGCATCCCTGATCAGTGCCGCTGACATTGGGCTCAAGAACGGCGACTTTACCACGGGCAAGCAGTTCTGGCGTGGTGACGGCACTGTGACCACGCTGCAGGATGGCAACAAGGTGCTCGAAATGAACTCCACCACACGCGAGCAGAGCGAGGCCTATCAGGATATTAAACTGGGCTCGATCGTCGAGGTGGAGGTGAAATTTCGTGCGCGATTCAACGGTGAGAAAGGGCAGATGCGGGCGAGGCTGGTGCGGAAAAGCGGTGGCAGCACCTTGTTCGCGTTTGATCTCCCCACGGATGGTTCGTGGCGTGACATCAGCTTCAAACACCAACGTGACAGTGTGGATGACGGGCTAAGTCTTCTGATCGAAACACTGCCCTACAAAGGGAAGCTGCAGATCGACGACATCTGGGCTGGAGAACCTGGCACTCATACTTCGGTGCGGCCGATCGCCGCAACTTCGACACCTGAAAAACCGGCGATGCCCGTTCCTGTGCCGATGCCTGCCGTGCCAGTTCCAGCCGCCGTTCCGAAACCGGCAGCACCTGCCTTGGTCGTCGTGGGCAGGGAGATGAATCCCGAGGTGCCGCTTACGGCTTTGCAGAGTTCCATTCCTGCGAATGTGGCGGAAACGGCAGGCGCACCTGGTGCGTTTCAAGAGCAGCATGAGAGGATCGCCAAAGAGCTGATGAACTACGAATGGATCTGGGCGCCCACAGGGAATTATTCCTCGGCGATAGGCTTCCGTGACAACGGCGAGGTGTTTGACAAAGCCAACAACAATATCAACGGCGACTGGCAGATCGCGAAGGATGGCACGGTCGTTTACCGACGTGGCGGCGGAGCGGACCGTTCGCTGATCTGGCTGCTGCGGGTGGCGGCTCCTGGACGACTGGAGGGTATTGGCGCAGGAGGGGCTGCTGTCGGCAGGTCTGTCACGTTGTCGCGTTCCATTGATGCCGCTCCCATCATCGCGAAGTTTTCAGGCACGCAATGGCGCTGGGGATCTGGAGGTGTTTTCAAGCTTGAGCCAGATGGAGTGGCCACGCATTCAGCCTGGCCCAAAGAGGGAACCTGGGTGGCGATGAATGACACGACGATTTTTGTGAAGCGTCCCGCCAACGATCCTCCCATGATTGTGGAATTCGATGAGGAGCGTACGCAGGGCAAAGTGACTTCGCACATTCCGACAAGTACCACCATCACGCGGATGAAATAGCCGCAGTTCAGGCGGATCCAACTCACACCCATTCATCATGTTTCGTTCCATCCTCTGCCTGCTCGGCCTGATTTTTTCACTGTCTGCGGCAGAACCGATCACACACATTTATAAGAAGGCGGGTGATCGTGAGTTGAAACTCACCATCGTCAATCCGCCTGACTGGAAAGCTTCGGATCAGCGGCCGGCGATGGTGTTTTTCCATGGGGGTGGCTGGGTGGGTGGCGGGCCGACGCAGTTCACCCAGCACAGCGAGTATCTGGCGACGCGTGGCATGGTGTGCATCCAGGTGGAGTATCGTTTGATCAAAAAGGGCGATGCTGGCCCGCCCATTGTTTGCGTGCATGATGCGAAGTCGGCGATGCGGTGGGTGCGTGGTCATGCGGTGGAGCTGGGCATTGATCCGAAGCGCATCGGTGCCGGGGGGGGCAGCGCAGGCGGACATCTGGCGGCGTTTGTGGGCATGGTGGAGGGGCTGGATGATCCGCAGGACGATGTGAAAATTTCGCCGAGGGCCAATGCGCTCGCCTTGTTCAATCCTGTCTTCGACAACGGCCCGGATCAGGGCTGGGGATACGCCAGGGTGGGGGAACGTTTTAAAGAGTTTTCTCCGGCGCACAACATCAGTGCCGATGATCCGCCTGCGATCATCTTCCTGGGTACGCAAGACAAACTGATCCCCGTGGCCGTCGTTGAGCGGTTCAAGGCCAACATGGAAAAGGCAGGCGTGCGCTGTGAAGCGATCTTTTATGAGGGGCAGGGGCACGGCTTTTTCAATCCCGGCAAAGGTGGCAAGATGCAGTATTACTACGAGACCCTGCTTGCCACCGATCAGTTCCTTGCCTCGCTGGGGTGGTTGAAAGGCGAGCCCACGCTGCAAAAGCCCCCTGAACCGTAAATGGATGGGCAAAGTTCTTTCGTTGCAGGACCGCCATTGACAGCAGGGGGATTCCATCGCTAGACAGAGAGACCAACCTTTGCATGAACCTGCCGAACAAGCTCACTCTCTCACGCCTGATTTTGACAGGTGTGTTTGTGGTGTGCTTTTACATCCCCTGGTCCAACACGGTTTCGCTGGCACTGATCATCTTCGGCATAGCCTCGGCCACCGATTACTTTGACGGAAAGATCGCGCGTGCGCGGGGCATTGTGACCAACTTCGGCAAACTGTTTGATCCGCTGGCGGACAAGATTCTCATCGCCGCAGCATTTATCCTGCTGACCTCCGACAAGAACTTTCCGGAAGCGGCGCGGATGCCGGCGTGGATCACGATTGTGATTTTGGCGCGTGAGTTTTTTGTGACCGGGATCCGGCTGGTGGCGGCAGGGCAGGGCGCGGTGCTGTCTGCGGAAAAACTGGGGAAGCACAAGATGCTGTGGCAGATCCTGACGGTGATCTATTTCATGATGCGTCAGGCCTCCTTGGAGCCCATTTTTGGCATCACACATCCGGCTTTTACGGCGAGTCCGGAAGTGGAACGGATCGTAGCTTCTGCCCTCATCTATTTCACCACGCTGCTGACGCTGGTGTCTGGTTTCAGCTACTTCTGGAAGAACCGGCATCTGTTTGACGATGCTTGATCTTTACTCCCGATCTCACCGCCATGAATGCAGAACAACAACTTATCGCCCTCGGTCTCACGCTTCCTTCAGCACCCCCGCGTGGCGGTGTTTACAATCCGATCGTGATTGTCGGGAACATGGCCTACGTCTCAGGTCATGGGCCTTATCTTGGTGATGGGAAGTATCTGACAGGCCGCGTGGGTGCGGATCTGGATCTTGAAGCGGGCAAGGCTGCGGCGAAGCAGACCGGACTCGCGCTGCTGGCCACCTTGAAAAGCGAACTGGGCAGCCTGGACCGCGTCAAACGGGTGGTGAAGCTGCTGGGCATGGTCAACTGCCCGTCCGATTTCACCGATCATCCGAAGGTCATCAACGGGTGCAGCGAATTGTTTGGCGAGATCTGGGGCGAGGAGTTTGGCATCGGCGCACGCAGCGCCGTGGGCATGGGCTCGCTGCCGGGAAACATTGCCGTCGAGATCGAAGGCATCTTTGAGCTGAATTAGAGGAGACTGCGCCGTTGTGGGCGGTCTGAACGAGGCTCAGAACCAACGCGAGCCGAGGCCCACGCCGCTGCCCCAGCTGAATGGCTGGCCGAAGCCATAGCCGCCACCCCAGGGGCGGTTGGTATAGCTGCTGCCATACGAAGGGCTGCTGCGGTAATACGGGCTGCTAAAGATGCTGTTCGAGTAATAAGGGTGCCGCTGGTAGGACACTGGGTAGGAGGGGAGGCGGCTGGGGGTGCTGGCGTAATAGGGGCGGGCGGAGTAGCAGCGTGTGCCGGTGTTTGCGCCGCGAATCACATAGTAATAGTGATCTCGGTTGGAGCCCAGGGTGCTGGCTGCGATATCGCCAAGGGGGGCATGGCCCGAATTGCGGTAGGGCGTGAAGGAGCCGGAGTAGGAGTCCGAGCCCATGAAGGCGTAGGGATACTGGCAGGCTGTGAGAGTCAGCGAGAGACCGACGAGAAGAACCACGAGCGATTGAAGAGGCTGCGTTTTCATGGGCGAATGGAGTGCGGGCATGATTACCTGCACAAATTCCGCCACAATGGCAACGACTAAACCACCGGGCTTCGAGGGTATAATTCCGCCCGGATGGAGTGGCTCTGAATTTTATGAACGAGCTGCCCTGGGAAACTTCAGCAAACTTAGAATTCCATGAGCTGGATGGGCATACTGTCCCGGATCTGCTTGTCAGGCGGAGAACTCATGAGCTTTTCAAACTGCGATGCCCATTCACGAATGGCAAACTTCGCCTGGCCGGTGGGAGTCAGCTCATTGGGAAAGAAGAGGATGACCGCCATTCTGGTCTCTTCCTTGTCAGCAAATTCGAAGACGGATTTGCCGGTCTTTGGCTCAGTCAAGACTCCTTGAATGGCGATGGCCGGGCGTGCCGATTTTCCAACGATACTGCCGACGGGGGTGAAGGGCACCGGGACCGCCATATCCAAGGCTTCCCGGATCACCAGTCCTGAGTAAGTGTTTGGTTCCCATTCGATGATTGAGAGCTTCAATGTCATGGCGTCTTTGGAAGGGGCGTCCACGACGGTGTAGCGTGATTTTTTGTTCGACCTGAAAGCTTTGACAAATTTGTCATGCGTATAGGTCACCAAAGCCTTCACCTTGGAATCACGCCGCTCTTTGCTGAACTCCATGAGCGCAAATTTTTGAGTCGACGCCCGCAGCTCATCAGACACCACCGGGGCGATGTAGATCGACTTTACCTGCTCCGCAGCGGCCAGGACTTTCTTGTCGGTGTTCCACCAGTTGCCGAGGAAGGGGGAGCGTTTACGGTTTTCCTTTAGTTCCTTGGCATGTGGGAGAAAGCCGGTGGGTTTGACATCGACGGACGCCAACACGCTTTTGGCGGTACGGCATGAGATCATCATCCAAGGGATGAGCAGGAAAAGGGTGGTACGGATCAATAGCATGGACGGTATGGGGATACGTCTGAGAAAGGCGGATGGCAAATATTTCACGTTTTGGCTCCAACACAAACTTCCCCGCAGCATTTGCACAACCATGGGGGGGTGTTAGCTTTCCAGTCTGGTCATTCGGTGTTTCGGCAATTCCGCCGCGCCCGGCTGACCGCTTCCTTTCTCCTTTATGGCATGGCTTTCCTCTCTCGGTTTCTTCGGTGAAATTCTCCGATTCATCATCCTCATTCTTGAGGTGGTGCTCGTGTTCAACCTTATGATTGTGGTTCACGAGTGGGGCCATTTCCTGGCGGCACGCTGGCGCGGACTTAAGGTGGAAAAGTTCTACATCTGGTTTGGCAAGCCGCTCTGGAAGAAGACGATCAATGGCGTCGAATACGGCCTGGGCAGCATTCCTGCGGGCGGCTTTGTGGCGCTGCCACAAATGGCCCCGATGGGTGGGCTCGAAGGTGAGACCAGCCAGGAAGTGCTGCCAGCGATCACACCGCTGGACAAGGCGATCGTCGCTTTTGCGGGGCCGTTGTTCAGCTTCATGCTCGCCTGTTTGTTTGCCACGGCGGTCTGGGTTGTGGGCAAGCCGGAGAGTGAATCTCATACCACCTCCGTGGTCGGCAACGTCGCCAAAGACAGTCCGGCGATGAAAGCTGGTATTCTTTCCGGTGACAAAATTCTCAAGGTGGATGGACAGCCGGTGAAGCGCTTCGAAGGGTTGGTGGACAGTGTGCGCTGGGGTGTGGTGGCCAGCGAAGGTGACACGATTGCCTTTGAGGTGGAGCGTCCGGAGCAGGGTGTGATGAAGTTTAACGTGGATCCCAAGGCCTGGCCAAAAAGCGAAAAGAAGGACGCGCCGGTTTCCTGGTGGCGTTCCATTTTCAAACGGCCTGAACTGCGTTCCGTCGGTCTTGAAGGTCAGATGACCCCCGTGGTTGACAGCGTGGCCAAAAATAGTCCGGCGGATGATGCGGGCATCCAAGCGAATGATCTGGTGCTGCGTGCTGACGGCAAGCCAGTGCGCAGCATGGGGTATCTTAGCGATTACATCAAAGCAACGCCCGGCAAGACCATTGTGCTGGACGTCGAGCGTGCAGGCAAGGTCATTCAGCTTCCCGTGCTGCCGCGGATCCCGGACAAGAACAATCTCAAAGAGGTCATGGATGACCATCAGGAATACCCCATGGTCGGCATCGCCTGGGATGCGGAAGGCAAGCGCACCCCCAGCGTGATCACACCATGGGAACAGATCAGTGATGCGGTGCGGCACATGGGCAATCTGGTGTCCAAACTGGTTTCTCCGAAGTCTGATCTCAGTCCTGCGCACATGAGCGGCCCGGTCGGGGTGGGCCGTCTGTATTACAAGCTGTTCGAGCACCCGGACGGCTGGCGTCTGGTGCTTTGGTTCAGCGTGGTGTTCAACATCAATCTGGCCATCCTCAACATGATGCCCTTCCCGGTGCTCGATGGCGGACACATCACCATGGCCATTGCCGAGGCGATCCGCCGCAAGCCGGCGCAGGGGCGGATTCTCGAATACGTTCAAACCGCCTGCGCGCTGATGCTGTTTGGCTTCATCATTTTTGTCACCCTCAAGGATACGGGGGATTTCTTTGGTGGCGGAGGAGGCAAAGAAGGCAAGGTCTTGAAGATCGAGTGGCTCTCTAAAGAGCAGCGTGCCACACCCGCCGCCGCAGGCGCGTAATTTCCGCCGCTATGCGCGTCCTCATCCTCGTTGAGAACCTTCCCGTTCCCTTCGACCGACGCGTGTGGCAGGAAGCCTGCGCGCTGCGTGATGCCGGGCACGAGGTCACGGTGATCTGCCCGCAGATGCGGGGATACACTCAGCCTGAGGAAGTGCTGGAAGGCATTCAAATCTACCGACACTGGATCAGCGGTGAGGCTGGGTCGCTGGGTGGATTCATCACGGAGTATGCCTCGGCCTTGTGGGGGGAGTTTTGGTGTGCCGTCAAAGCGTGGCGGCGCGGCGGCTTTGACGTCATTCACCTCTGCAATCCGCCCGATTTGTTGTTCCTGGTGGCGCTGCCGTTCAAGCTGTTTGGAGGCGTGAAAGTCATCTTTGATGTGCATGATCTCTGGCCGGAAATGTTTGAGGCGAAGTTTGGCAGGCGTGGCCTGATGTATTGGGCGGTACGCACGGCTGAGCGTTGCACGCTGGCGCTGGCGGATGTCGTGATCGCCACCAATCAGAGTGTGCTGAGCGCGGTCAAACGGCGTGGGAAGCTGCGTGATGAAAGAGCCTTCGTGGTTCGCACGGCACCGAGCCGCATGAACACCGCTGCGATTCCGGATGAAACCTTGCGTGCCGGGAAACGGCATCTGGTGGGTTACATTGGCGTCATGGGCAGTGCGGATGGCGTGGACTACCTCGTGCATGCTGCCGAATACATCGTCAAAACCCGCCAGCGCAGCGATGTGCAGTTTTTGCTCATGGGCTCCGGGCCGGAGCATGCCGATCTGGTCGCTTTGCGTGACCGTCTTGGCCTGCAGGATTACCTCAGCATGCCCGGACGAGTCAGCGACGAGTTTTTGTGCCGTGCGTTGCGCAGCATCGACCTCGGCGTGGCCTGTGACCCCATCAATGCCTACAACGACCACTGCACCATGAACAAGGTGCTGGAATACATGGTCTTCGCCAGACCGATGGTCATGTTTGGAACCGTGGAAGGACGTTATTCCGCCGGAGACAGTGCCGTCTATGTCATGGAAAACTCCGCCGAGAAGCTGGGGGATGCCATTCTGGCGTTGCTCGATGACGAACCCCTCCGCCAAACTCTGGGCAGTTCCGGGCATGCGCGACTGACGCAGGAGCTGAACTGGGAGCGCAGCGTTAAGGATCTGCTGGCAGCCTATCAGGCGGCTTGAAGGGGGTTCTAGTGAATATTTTGCCTTGAGAAGTCTAGAGTCTTGCTAAAGCGCCTCGATGTTCTTAAATCATCAGTATGCAGCAGGTGAATGACCATAAGGGGGATACCGTTCATTTTGAACCCTTTATTCCCCCATCGACGGAGGAGCTGGATGCGTTGATTCCGGGCTACAAGTTCCTTGAGTTTATCGAGCGGGGCGGCATGGGCGCAGTTTACAAGGCGGTGCAAAAGAGCCTCAACCGTACGGTGGCGGTGAAACTGCTGCCCCAGGTGCATCGGAACAAGGAGAGCTTTGCCGAACGCTTCAAACGCGAGGCCCATGCACTCGCGCAGTTGAATCATCCACACATCATCGCCGTGCATGACTTTGGTGAAACCCCCGACGGCCAGATGTACTACGCCATGGAGTTCGTCTCCGGCATGGATTTGCAGCATCTGCTGAAGCGTGCGCCACCCGAGCCCAGACAGATACTCAAAATCATCACCCAGGTATGCGAGGCGCTGCAGTTTGCCCACGAACACGGCATTGTGCATCGTGACATCAAGCCGGCCAATATTCTCGTCGATGAGCGTGGCAATGTGAAGGTCGCGGATTTTGGCCTGGCAAAGGTCATGGGCCAGCAAGGAGTCGATTACACCGCGACAGGCATGGCGATCGGCACGCCCGACTACATCGCGCCCGAGGCGCTCGAGCAGAGCAGGCACATCGACCATCGGGCGGACATCTATTCGCTTGGGGTGATGATCTATGAACTCTTCACCGGGCATGTTCCCAAAGGGGTGTGGGAGCCGCCTTCGATTCGTTCCGGTGCGGACAAGGGCATCGATGCGGTCGTCAGCAAGGCGATGCAAAACAATCCCGAGAAACGCTACCAGCATGTGCGTGACATGACGCAGGTGCTGGAGAAGCTCTTCAAAAACAGTGACAACTGGAAAAACTTCCGGCGGCCGTCCAGAAGCGAACTGGTGAGCACTGTGGGCGAGCCGGTGAGAATTGCCACCGGCGCGGATACGGTTCGGATGAAACCCTCGGCGCGTTCAAAGCGCAGAATGGCCACGGTTGCGGGTGGGGTGCTGCTGCTGGGAACGGGGGGTGCCTTTTTGTGGCAATCGGGCTGGCTGACCATGCAGAAACAAGACCGGGTGCCAAACGTCGTAGCGAGCGCTCCATTACCGCCGCCAGTCGCTGCCGCAATTTCACAGCCTGCTCCAGCCAGACCGGCACCGGCGCAGTTGAATCTGGCGCTGTGGGTGCTTGAGCATGACGGATTCGTGAACGTCCAAACTCCTGTAAGCGCTGAGAAGCCGATGGGAGGAAATGCTGATATTTATCGTGCCAAAGCCCTGCCCTCAGGCCCGTTTACCATCTGGCGGGTGTGCTTTTCTCCGAAGCCAATTCTTGATCAATCCGAAATGGAGCAACTGGTCACGCGCATTCGTGAAGCCGGGACAGTTTCAAATCTTAACCTCCGTGGTTTTGCCTTGCCTGTGGAAGCACTGGGCCTGCTGGCCAGCATCGAGACGCTCACGAATCTTGATATCATGGAAAGTCCGGCGATCACCCGCGAAGCGATTCCTTATCTCGCCGCCTGCAGACATCTGACTTTATTGCGCGTCGGAGGTTTTAATCCGCCCTTGGACAGCTCCATCCCAGCCGAATTGCGCACGCTGTTGCCTGATTGTGTGGTGAACGACAGCAATGAATGACTGACTCTTTTGCATCCATCCCATCCATATGAACCAGAACCCACGATCGAAAACCGCCGGACATCCTCGCAGGCCGACCAAGGCCCGCAGCAATACTTCGGTGAAGGCAGGCAAGTACAAGACGATCAGATCTGAAGAGAAACTGCTTTTGAAAAGAGAGGCCGTGCCGAAGATTCGTGCAGCTTCCGGATATAAGCCTGCGGAGCAGAAAAAGCGGATTCAGGTGCAAAAGACAACGGCTGTCAAAGCACTTGCACAGCCGGGATCCAAAGCATTCACCGGTTTGTGTCAGACGGCGGAATCTCCGAGGATGGTGATGGCCAGCGGTGTGTCGGCACTCTTCACTGGCCGCAGCGTGAAGGCCTCAAAAAACACGCCATCATCTCCGCGTTATTCTTCTGGTGGCAGGCGTGGCAAGCCCAGGCTGCTGTGGGTGGGAGATGCACTCGTTCCCACCGGTTTTGCCACTGTCACTCATGCGGTGCTGGATCATCTGAGACATGACTGGGAGGTTATTGTCTCCGGCGTGAATTATGACGGCGCCGCACATGATCTGCCCTACCGGGTCATGCCTGCGAGGCAGGACGGCGACATGTGGGGCATGAACCGTTTCCAACACCTTTGCACGGAGTTCGATCCCTCCGCGGTCGTCATTAACAACGACTGGTGGAACGTCGCGCAATTTGCCAGGATCGCGCCTGTGAAGGTGCCGATCATTGGTTACATGCCTGTGGATGGCGGCAATCTCGACCCTGCGGCAATGGTTGAACTGAACCGGCTGCATGCTGCTGTTTGGTACACCGACTTTGGTCATGGCGCGGCCGGTCTTGCAGGTTTCACGGGCCAGCGTCAGGTTATTCCGCACGGCATCGACAGCGAAGTGTTCCGACCTTCGGACCGTCGTGCGTCACGGCAGAAGCTGGGGCTCGCCATTCCTCCAGACGCATTCATTGTTGGCAATATCAACCGCAACCAGCCGCGCAAACGGCTCGACCTCACGATCCAGATTTTTGCTGCATGGATCAAACAGCATGGCATCTCCAATGCGCATCTGCTTCTGCACTGCGCTCAAAAGGACACCGGCTGGGATCTGCGCCGAGTGGCCGCCTACTATGGTGTCGCCGACCGCTTGATCCTGACTGGTGCGGAAGATATTCGCGATTTGCAGGATGTACACAGGCTGAGATCCATCTACAACTGTCTCGACGTGCAGATGACCACCACACTGGGAGAAGGGTGGGGACTCACCACGATGGAAGGCATGGCCTGCGGCATTCCTCAGATCGTGCCCGATTCTTCTGCGCTGGGTGAGTGGGCCAAGCCTGCCATTAAAATTCCGTGTTCGCGCACGCTCATCCATCCTGAGATCAACACAGCCGGGGCCCTCGTGGATGAGGTGCCGTTTGTGGCTGCGTTGCAGGCGCTTTATCAAAGCAAGGCCACACGTGTCCGTCTTGCCGCAGAAGGACTGGCGCATGTGCGCGGTGAGGACTTCCGCTGGGAGACTGTGGCGGGACAGTTTCATGCGCTGCTGGCCGCCGCCGCTCCAGGCCAGGTGAAGCGGCGGCAGGAAACTCAATCCAGGATTTTCAGCAGCAGGGCTTGAAAGCCGGCGCGGGGGCTGCGGCGAGCGCTGTCCTTCTCATGGTGGAGGGGGACCATTTCTTTGGGCGTGTTGGGGAACATGCGCTCCTCCAGCGCGCTGCCGCCAGCGATGACGCGGTATTGAGTGGTCACCGTCATCGGCCCTGGCCCATGTCCGCCTTGGCCTGCCAGTCACCCGCCAGCGTTTTCATTTTCTCAAACTCCGAAGAGCCGGTGTAGGGATTGGAAGGTTCACCAGCGGAGGTGGTGAGCACCGAGGAGAGGATGGACAGGGTGATAAGAATCAGATTTGTTTTCATAGGTGTGTGGTTTGTAACCGGGCGAATTGTTAACAAACTGGTTAAGTAAAAAGGCGGATTTTTTGTGATGTTATTTTTTCCCGTTCCGGCCTTCCATGGGGCTGTCATTCCAGTCCGATCCTGTGGTATCATGCCAGCGCATGAAAATCGCATTCGTTGGAGCTTCGGGTTACGGCAACACCGGTGATGACGCCTATCCGCTCGTCTTTGCAGAGCAACTGCCTGCGCATGAACTGGTTTATTACAATTCGGACCTGCCGCGCAGCCTGCCTGACAATCTGGACATGATCGTCATTGGCGGCGGTGGGGTGCTGCACAATGTCGGAGCGGAGCCCGAGGAGGGCGAGTCACACCATTTCCGCTGCATGCGGTTTTACATGGATGCCGCCATTGAGCGTGGCATTCCCTGGGGCTTTCTGTCCTGTGGATTTCAGTTTCATGCAAAGCGCGATGCCGCCTATGCCCAGGCACTCAAACCCTGGGTGCCCTATTTGCAGCAGGCATCTTTCATCACGCTGCGTTCACGCGAATGTGTGCGCATCGCATGCGAGATCAGCGGCAGAACCGACGCGCAGTTCTTTCCTGATGCTGCGTACCTTTTTCATCCGGCGGGTGAGTGTGAGCAGTGCCAGCCAGGCGGCGTGACCATCGTGCCCGCGGGCCAGGTCAATCCGCAGCACGTGCTCACCCACCACTACCTGCGCCAGTTTGCCGCCAGCGCCATTCCTGTGACCTGGCTGAGCATGGGGGCTGGGGTTGATGATGGCCGCCTGCTGGAGGATGCGGTGCAGCGCTTCCCTGAAACGCAGATCATCATGCGGGCAGATCCTGAGACGGCGTTTCGGTGCATCGCTGCATCACGGCTGGTCATCACCGGTCGCTACCACGGCATGGTCTTCTCCAGAAGCAGCCGCGTACCCTTCATCACGCCTCTCGAGGTGCCGTATAAACTGCGTCACGAAGATTATTCCGCGCCGGTCACAACTGCTGCGGGGCACTTCGACGTGCTGCGGCGTTTTATCGGCGGGTGATCACCAGCGCTGCAGAAAGGCCGCCAGCTCAGCGGCGTCCACCTTCGGAAACTCGCGTCCCAGCGTGTTCTCACGATCCATGCCGAAGGCATAGCCCGTGCGCTGCGTGACATCGTGGTAGTTTTCAGGATAAAAGACCGCCACCGGTTTTTGTTCATACCACGCCGCCTGCTGAAGGCTGGACCAACTGCCAACGTAAGCGTGGCAGTTTTTGACAAGGTTCAGTGTCGCGGGCACGGTCAGGCTGTCGAGCACAGTGACATTGCCGCCTTCGAAACGGCGTGCATCCTCCGCCGCGTGAATGGCTTTGCCACCGCCACAGGATCGCAGGTAGCTGCGCGTCACGAGGAACACCTGAAACGGCAGTGTCCGCAGCGCTTGCACTGTCGTTTCGATCAGCTCCGGCGGTAGCGAGCGGTATGCTGCATTGCCCGCGAAGGGTTGAAAAACAATGTGCCCCTTCGAGTCAACGTCGTCCGGTGCGTCGAACACCGGCACATGCCCGTTTGCCGGGTCTCGTATCAGCTTTGCATAATCCACCCCCGCGAAATCACACAATGCACGGTTGATGTCCGGGCCGCGCAGCCCGGCGTCGAGGAACTCCTCATACTTGTGCGCGAGATCGTAGAGAATGAAATTTTTTGCATTGCGATGGTGGCGCAAGATCTCGATCGAGAACGGATTGTGCGAAGCCATGATCACGGGAAGCGGCAGCGTGGTTTCACTCAGAACGCGATAGCCGGAATTCTGATAGCAGGAGCGGATCACATCGCCGAGGCCGGCGGAAAAAAGGACGGGAGACATTTGTGAAGCAATGGTCCGGGTCCTGACGTTGACAAGGCTCTTCTCATCCCAACCCGCCATGAAGATATTCGCCTCCCTCCTGCTTCTATCCCTGTCCGCCCAGGCTGCCATCACGCTGCCTGCGGTTTTTTCCGATCACATGGTGCTGCAAAGCGGCAAACCGGTGCCCGTCTGGGGCACGGCGGATGCGAATGCGGAAATCACCGTTGCCATCGCCGGACAGAAAAAAACTGCCAAGGCAGACGCGAAGGGGCAGTGGTCGCTGAAGCTCGATGCGCTCACCGTCACTGCTGAACCTCAGACGATGACCATTGGCGAGAAGACGATCAACGACGTGCTCATTGGCGAAGTCTGGCTCGGTTCGGGGCAGTCGAACATGGGGTTGCAGGTGCAGGGAGCCGATGACTATGAAGCCAGCAAGGCGGCGGCGAATGTGCCGCTGATCCGGGTGTTTACTGAAAGCAGTCCCTCGGCGACCACGCCGCAGTCCCAGGGCAAAGGTTCTTGGGTGCTTTGTTCTCCTGAGGCGGTGGGCCACTTTTCCGCCACGTTGTACTTCTTTGGCCGCAACCTCTACGATGTGTTCAAGCAGCCGCTGGGTCTCATCAATTCCTCCGTGGGTGGAACGCCGATTGAGTCATGGATCAGTCCTGAAGCGCAGCAGGCGAGTGCGGAACTGAAGCCCTTCTATGAGGCACTTAAACAGGAGGCGGGAAAGTTTGACGAAGCCAAAGCGATGAAGGGCTATGAGCGTGAGGTAGCGAAGTGGGCCGAGGATGTGAAGAAGGCCAAAGCTGCGGGCACGGACGTGCCGCGCAAGCCACGTGATCCACTGGATACACGCAAGCGCAAAGGTGACGTCGGTGGTTTGTTCAACGGCAAGATTTCGCCGCTCATCCCCTACGCGATCCGTGGGGCCATCTGGTACCAAGGCGAAGCCAACAGCGTGGACTACAAGGCACCCTATTATCAAAGCCTGCTCACGCTGCTGGCCAAAGACTGGCGCACACGCTGGAACGATGAGTTTCCCTTTGCCTGGGTGCAACTGCCGAATTTCACCCGTTCCGGTGAAGGCTGGCCGATTGTGCGCGAGCAGATGCTCAATGCGCTGAGCACGATCCCCAACAGCGGCATGGCGATAACCATCGACATCGGCGACCCCAAGAACATTCACCCGACGAACAAGCAGGAAGTCGGGCGCCGTCTGGCGCAGTGGGCGCTGGGCGCGGTGTATCACAAGGATGTACCTGCGATTAGCGGTCCGCTGATTGATGCGGCAACGGTGAAGGACGGCGCATTCGTGCTTACCTTCAAATATGCCAAGGGGCTGAATGCGAAAGGTGAACTCACTGAGTTTGAAGTGGCCGGAGCGGACGGTCAGTGGCATGCGGCGGAGGCGAAGATCGACGGTGAAACGGTGGTCGTTTCGTCCAAAGCTGTCACTGAACCGAAGCAGGTGAGGTATGCGTGGAAGGACAATCCCACGGCTTCCCTCTACAACGGTGCGGGCATTCCGGCGTCACCGTTTCGGAAGTGAGGCGCGCTGTGGAAAGATAGGATTGACAGTCCTTTTGACGGGAGGGCATAATTGTCCCCATCATGAGACGAGTTTATGCTTTTGATTGGGGAAGGATCATTCTGTGGGCTGCCCTCTGGGTGACTCCTGCCGTTGCGTCTGAGACCGAAGACCGGCTGACGGCCCTCAAGAAGGAACTGCCGTTCATCTCGACCGGGGAGTTTCTCTATAACCACCAGCCAAGGGATTACGAGAGGGGGAAGAAGATCGCAGCTGCATGGGACACCCTCCAGGGACTTCGCTCGGCCGACCTGGAGAGCGCCGAATTGGTCAGACTCGCAGAGCAGGGAGATGCAGCGGTGCGCTGTCTGGCGATTCTGGCGCTCGTGGCTCAGGAGAAGCCGGACTTTGTGCCGGTGTGCATCAAACTGGCGAATGATTTCACCCCGACCATTCCTGCCGGTCATCGTGGAGATATCTTTGGCCCCGAGATGGTAACGATCCCGCAGACGGTGGCTGATGTGGCGCGATCTTGTCTGAAGATGGTGGGCTGTGATTTTCGCCATCCGAATGATGCCCAAGAAGCGTTTCAGCCCGATGCGGAGGCGTGGTGGAAGCAGAGGCAGTCGAACATGGATTGGCTCGGCTGGCATGCTTTTTTACACAAGCGAGCCTCCACGGGATTTTCACCGCCGCAGGAAGAGGCAAAGCCTGCGCTGAAGCAATTCTGGAGCAAGGCGGACAAGCTGCCGCCCAAAACTCGTGCCTGGCTGATGCTCTACATGGCCGATGGCGTTTTGATGTCCACCGGGCAGTGGCAGGACTGGTATGCCACGGAGGAGGAGATGATCCGTGCGGTGCGTGGCCTTGGAGCTGCCGCACTGGTGGAGTTTTTGCAGACGGGCCGCAGAGCGGGACTGAAGGAGCCAGCCATTGATGACCCCACACAAGGCAGAAGATTCATCATCACCTATGCCAAACATTTTTTCTCACCTGAGAATGCCAAAGACCTGATCGCATTGAAAGAATACACGGCTGCCATGGATGTTGATCCGGGGCGGGCCAGGCAGGTGAAAGATGAGGCCATGCAGTATCACGCCGGTGAATACCGGGGCTGGGAGCGTGCCGAGGTGATGGCGGCTTTGGCAGATCTTGGGGATGAAACGGACGTGGCTACCGTGGCCAGGTGGTTTTACTCGGAGCCCAATGGCAACGGCGGATCGACGGCGCAGTCGGTGTTTCTCAACAGGCTGGAACAACGCCGGCCCCCAGCGGGAAAGGAACTGATCCGGCTGCTGGCAAGTGATCCGGCTCTGGATCGTCTGCGCCCCATGGATGTACTCTACCTGTCGTCCTTGCTGAAAAAAATCACTCCAGATTTTTCCATGGATGGCTCCTGGAAAGACGAGAGGGCAGACGAAGTTCGTGGTTTGCTGAGGGCTTATTTCAAGGTCGGCTCTGTTGCGATCAAGGAACTCAAGCTGTCGGAAAAATACCTGGATCAACCTGAATGGTCAGTGGAACTGGACGGGCTTGGAGAAAGCATGGTGATCCACCCCAACGGCTCGTTGCTTGCGGTGGGCATGAGTGACGAAGGCGGAGGTGTGCGCTTGCTGGATGCGGGGAATGGAAAAGAAAAGCACCGCATTGCCCAGTCAGGCGAGTACTTGAATGTGTTTTTCAACCCTGATGGCACCCAGCTGCTGTTTCATGCTCCAAGCTCCATGGGTCAGATCCATGTCTGGGATGTGGCGAGCGGAAAAGAATCCTGGCACCCGATGGAGCCGCAGTACAGTTTTCAACTTGCCTCTGACGAGCCGTTTGGTTTTTTTGAAGGCGAGAGCAATCAGGAACGGTTCGTTAGGATCGATCAGACCCTATTCAAAACCTTGTGGACGAAGGAGCATCAGTCAAACCGCAGGAGAACGGCGAAACTCTCTCCCGATGCGAAGTGGATAGCGCTTGTGGATGAAGCGTTTAAAACCATTCAGCTGCTGGATTCCGCCAAAGAGGGGGAGCTTGTCACGGAGTTCGCGGGACATGCCTCCTACCCGCGCAAGTATGCTTTTTCGCCGGACTCTTCCAAGCTCGTTTCTGTGGCAGAGGATGAGCGTCTCATTCTCTGGGATGTGAAGACGAGGCGTCTGCAGTCGATGTTTCGTGGCAACCGTTTGTGGGTAGGGCCGGTGGGCTTTACCGCAGACTCCCAGTGCTTTTTT
>DLGZ01000009.1:53665-95408 GCA_002482965.1 Verrucomicrobiaceae bacterium UBA7681
ATCAAATACACGGGGAATTGGATGGAGAAAGTGGTGCCATCTCGTGACGGACATTTTCTTTTCATCATGATCCAGCATGCAAGCTTGCCGGGAGGAAGGGCTGACAGAAGCCGCATTGAGTGCTGGCGGCTGAGGTAAATTTAAATTTCCCTGCTGGGACGCGGAACACCACTTCCGCGCCCCGCAGGGTCTTGATCCAACCTAACAAGGACCAAATTATGTAGCCGTTCCTGAGGTGGTGGCGGTGACCTCGGGCGGTGTTGCGGCATGGCCGCGTTTGGGGAAAAAGCGACGGAAGGCGAGGGCGAAGCCTGTCCAGATGAGAATCAGGGTGGCGAAGGTGCACAAGGCAGCCACGGTTTGGCCAATGAGGCCGAAGAGCTCGCCGGTGTGGAGGAAGCGGGCGTACATGCGGAGACGGCGGCCGAGGTTTTGCTGCTGCAGGTCGTCCGGGCTGGGCAGGACTTTGCCCTGGGCCACATCGAGGTTCAGCATGGTGCGGAGTTGCACTTGGCCGCGACCGCCACGGTCGACCATGAGCGGAAAAGGAGCACCGGGTTTCTGTGGCATGCGCAGGCTGAGGCTGGCCCAGTCGGGGATTTGTTGGCGTGCCTGAGCTAGGAGGGGTTCGAGGCCGGTGAGGGAAGGGGGAGTGACTGCGGGACCGCCTTCGCGAGGGCCGCCGGGGCCGCGCTGGCCGGCACCTTCAGGGCGTCCCATGCCGCCTTCGCGCTTGCCGCCAGGTCCGCCGCCTGCCGGGCGTTCGCGGGGTGGTGGTGGCTCGCTGCCGGTGAGGGTGAAGAGGAGATTGTTCGCCCAGCCGTAGGACATGATGAGGCCGGTGAGTATGATGCAGAGCTGTGGGAGCGCGCTCCAGAAGCCGAAGACGTTGTGCCAGTTCCAGTTGCGAACGCGGCCTCTGAGCTTGGTGTTGAAGAGGATGACAGCGCGTACGTTGGTCCAGCGCCAGTGGCGCGGCCACCAGAGGTAGATGCCGGAGATGAGCAGAAGGCTGAAGATTAGACAAGCGGCCCCAGTGATGGCCTTGCCGACTTCTTTTGGGAGGCCGGTGCCGGTGAGGAAGCGGTGCCATTCGGTGGTGGCGTGGAAGAAGTCATGCCAGGCGCGATGGCCTTCGCCCAGAAATTCGCCGGTGTAAGGATTGGCGAAGAAGATGCCCTCTTTGCCGAGGGAAAGCGTGACGGGCATGGCCGGATCTGCTTTCCAGGTGATGCCACTGGGATTCAGATCTGGCTTGGTTTCGTGCACTTTGGCCAGCAGCGTTTCGATGTCGAGGTGGGTGGTGCCTGCGGCAGGTGGGGTGACGCGCAGATCGCGATTGGCCCAGTCAAGGAGCTGGGCCTCGTAGGAAATGATGAGGCCGGTCACGGCCATGGAGAGAATGACCACGCCGGCGAGCAGACCGGCGATGAGATGTCCCCAGAAAATGAGGCGATGAAAGGTGGGCTTCACAGAGACAGGGCAGGGGATTACATCTCGGCCCACTGACGGAGCAGGTTGTGATACACTCCGGTGAGCTGCACGGCGGTTTGGTCCGCCACGGGGTTGTTTTTGAGATCGCGGCCCAGGCGCTGAATGGAGAGATCGAGATCAAACAGGAGCGACCTCTGGCCGTTGTCACGGATCATGCTTTGCAGCCAGAAGAAGGAGCAGATGCGGGCGCCGCGTGTCACGGGGGTGACGTGGTGCAGGCTGGTGGAAGGGTAGAGCACCATGTGGCCGGGGGGCAGCTTGATCCGCTGCACACCGTAGGTGTCTTCAATGCAGAGCTCCCCGCCATCATACTCTTCTGGACCGGCGAAGAACAAGGTGGCGCTGAGGTCGGTGCGGATGCGTACGGGAGCCGTTGGGTGAATGCGGATGGCGTTGTCCACATGGGTGCCGAAGGACTGGCCGCCGGAGTAGCGGTTGAACAGCGGAGGGAAAATTTGCAGCGGCAGCGCTGCGGCGTTGAAGAGCGGATTTCTGGCCAGGGCCGTGAGGATCATCTCCCCGAGTTCGCGAGCGGCAGGGCTGTTCTCAGGCAGCTGCATGTTGTCCTTGGCCTTGGCGGATTGATAACCGGCGGTGCCTTTGCCATCCACCCAATCGGCGGCATCAAGGAGCTGGCGAGCATGAGCAACCTGCTCAGCGGTGAGAACGTCGGGAATGGAAATGAGCATAGATGAAAGGGAGGTGTGAAAAGTTCAGTCCGAGGGGGCGCTGAATTAACACCACCGGAGAAAAAACGCCGCAGAGAAAGACATCAAAATCAAATCTCTGCGGCGTCTGGATTGTCGTGGTGAGAACGCTGGCGGTTCCTTAGAACTTGACGCTTGCAGTCAGTGCAGCGGAACGTCCAGGGCCGGGAACGAAATGACCACCGCCAACGTTGCCGATGTAACGTTCATCCGCGAGGTTGTAGATGTTCAGGCGCAGGCTGATTTTGTCGGTGAACTTGTAGCTGAGCATGGCATCCAGCGTCCAGTAGCTTGGCGCGGTTCGGGCGCTCGCGGAAGAGTCATTGCTCGTACGCGGACCCATATACTGAGCACCGAAGCCGAACTGCGTTTTTTCCATGAGGGTGTAGGTGGTCCACAGGTTGAATGTCTGGGGTGGAGCATTCGACAAGGGCTGACCGATTGCACCTGCAGCGGTGGAGGCTTTTGTCTCGCTCTCCATGATGGCGTAACCCGCGAAGACCTGCCAGTTCTTGGTGATGTTGCCGGTCATGCTGAATTCGATGCCCTGAACCACTTGATCGCCTCCCAGCGTGGTGATGTTGGTGGGATCCGTAGTGCGGGCGTTGGTCTTCTCAGAGCGGAAGAGGGCGGCCGTCAGTGAGAGACGCTCCTTGAGAACATCCCACTTGGTTCCGAGCTCGAAGGTTGAGGTCTTTTCAGGGTCGAGCGAGGACGTGGCGGCGGTGAGGCCGAGACCTGCGCCGGAGGCACCATCAATGGTAGGATTGAACGAAGTGCCATAGCCGAAGTAGAAGCTGCCCTGCTTCACAGGCTTGTAGATCAGAGCGGCCTTGTAGCTGAACAGGTCGTCAGCGTTGGCAAATCCGCCGGCAGATGTGTTGCCAGGTCCGCTCACGGTCGCATACATGTGATCGTAACGCAGGCCGGCACTGATCTCCCAGTGCTTGCCAATCTTCATGGTGTCGAAGACATAGGCAGAGACGGTGTAGAGATACGCCTCGGTCGGGGCTGGCAGGCCAGGGTAGGTCGCGCCAGTGAAGTCCTGCGTGGCGGCCGGGGGTGCCGAGCTTGGAGGAAGAACGAGGGTGGGGTCATACAAATCGCCGACGGTCGCAATGCCGGCCGCGTTGGCATTCTGCTGATGCTCGAGATAAAACTCCATGCCGGTGACAAGCGCGTGCTTGATCGGCCCGGTGGCAAATTCAGCGACCAGATTGGTCTGGTTGCCAAACATCTCGGTGAACTGCTGCCGCCGCTGCAACTGACGGTTCAGCACCGTGGTGTATTGATTGCCAGCGCCGCCCCCGACGTCACGGAAGCGTGGTGCGGTGCTGACGGAGTCGCGGTGAGAGCGCGAGTAGCGCGTGGCATTCCGCAGGCGCAGGTTTTTGGTGAAATCGTGTTCAAAGATCGCCGTGAAGTGGTCGGTCTGAATTTTTTCATAGTCCACGCCCGGGATGCCGTAGAAGGTGTCGAAGCTCACGCCCGGCGGTGGCTGGTTCCCGTAGCCGGCGAGTGCGGCCCCTGAACCGCTGAAGGTGCCGTTGGTGGGAATCCATGGCAGGCCGTAATCCGGGATGTTGCTTTCCTCCAACCGCTGATAATTCAGCGTGAAGCGTGTGTCGGTGCCGAGACCGAGGCCCAGGGATGCCGCAATGCCGTAACGCTCTGACGTGACGTGGTCACGTCCAGGGGTGTCGGCGTTGTGGTACATGGTGTTGAGGCGGAAGGCCGAGTGCTCAGTGAGCTTCTGGTTCACATCCACCGTGCCGCGGTAGAGATTGCTGGTGCCGCCGCTGACCGTGGTGATAACGGAGTCGGTCAGATTGGCCATCTTGCTGACCGTATTGATGGAGCCGCCGGTGGAGCCACGACCGACGGTGGAGGAGGAAGGCCCCTTGGCGATTTCAACCTGCTCCGTGTTGAATGGATCGCGGTTGTAGTTGGCGTAGTCGCGAATGCCGTCGAGGTAGATGTCGCTGCGGGCGCTGAAACCGCGGATGGAGAGGTTGTCTCCTGACACCGCGCCGCCTTCCCCTGCCTGCATGGAAATGCCTGGCGTGTTTTTCAGCACGTCGCGCAGGCTGAAAGCGCCGCGGTCTTCGATCACTGCTCTGGGAACGACCGTAATCGTTTGGGGGATGTCGAGCAGCGGCTCTGTGTATTTCGCTGACTGAAGGCGGGTGGGGTTGTACACCGATCCGTTCGCTTCGATGACGACCTCGGGCATTTCGGTCGGAACCTCTTCGATCTGGGGCTTGAGCTTGCTCGGGGCGGCGGTTTGAGCGCTCAGACTGCCTGCGGCACAGAGCAGCGAGGTGACGGAGAGAGTCTTGTGGGAGGCTTTACGCTTGAAGCGTCGGTTATGTGAGATGAGTTTTTTTTGCATTGACGTCGGATCGGTGAAGCTGGGAGATCAATCGATAATGAGATTCGTTTTCATTAACGTGTTGCGATTAAGTCTCAGTTTCAACCTCAGTCAACCTTGGAAAGTAGAAACTTTTTGCTCAAAACTTGCCGTCTTTTGCGCTGCCGCAGAAGCTGAAATGGGACTTGGGGCGCATGACTGCGCCGCCAAGTCCCATCGACCTCCTTGCCCAACCTAATGGCTCAGAATTTAACGGTGGCAGTCAAAGCTGCCGAGCGTCCTGGGCCAGGAATGACGTGGCCGGTGCTGCTGCTGGTTTCGATGTAGCGGGTATCAGCGATGTTGTAGATGTTCAGACGCAGGCTGAAGCTGTTGCTGAAGCGGTAGCTGACCATCATATCCGTCGTCCAGTAGTCGGGAACAATGCGTGTGGCGTTCGCGGCATTGCCGATGACCTTGCCCATGTACTGGGTGCCGCCGCCAATCTGGAGGGCATCAGTCACGTTGTAAGTGGTCCAGAGATTGAAGGTGTAGTCCGGCGCATTGGGCAATGACTGACCGACCTCAGCGGCAACCGAGGAGTTTTTGACCTTGCTCGCCATGTGCGAGGCCCCGGCAAAGACCTGCCATCTCCGGGTCAGCTGGCCGGCAAGGCCGACTTCCACGCCGTCCACGCTCTGGTCACCCACCGGAGTGGTGACGTTGGCATTGGTGGTGCGGACATTGCGCTTTTCCGTGCGGAAGAGCGCCGCTGTGAGCGATAGCCGCTCTTTGAACAGATCCCACTTGGTACCCAGTTCATAGCTGGTGGCTTGTTCAGGATTCAAGCCCGCGAAGGTGTTGTTGCCGGTGCCGCCAGCAGCGCCAGGGGTGGTAAGGCCGAGACCGCCGGGGCTACCGCCATCAGCCGTGGCATTGAATGAAGTGCCATAACCAAAGTAGAAGCTGCCATAGTCCACCGGCTTGTAAACGAGGGCACCTTTCCAACTGAAGAGGTCGTCGTTGTTGGTGGGGCCTGGGTTGCTGCCGCCAAAGATGTCATTGGCACCCGTGTAGAAAGTGCCGTGCTGCACGGCGTGCAGGTGATCATAGCGGATTCCACCGCTGACCTGCCAGTGCTTGCCGATCTTCACTGTGTCCATGGCATACACTGAGATCGTGGAGAGGTGAGCTTCGGCCGATGCTGGAAGATCGGTGGGGCTGATACCGAACACGGTGGTGTCACGGTTCACGTTCGTTGGTCCTACAAGAGGTCCAGTGGCGCTGGGATCGAACAAGTCGGTGGTGGTGGTGTTGCCTGCGCGCGAGGCGGTCAACTGCTGCTCATAGGAGAACTCCAGGCCCATCACCAGCCCATGCTTGAGCCGTCCTGTGTCAAATTCAGCATTGAGCAGGGACTGATTGGTGAAAACGGAGTTGGTCGATCTCCGGCGCTGTTCTTCGAGGACGAGGGTGCTGGTGTACTGGTTGCCTGCTACAGCGCTGGTGTCTCTGAAACGCGGGGCCGTCTGACGGGCGTCGTAATGATTGCGTGCCCAGCGTGTCGTGTTGCGGAAGCGCAGGGTCTTCGAGAAGTCATGCTCGAAGATGGCCGTGATCATGTCGTTTTGAATCTTCTGGAAGTCGTAGTTCCGACGACCGTAAAAAGTGTCGTAGCTGACGGGAACGGGCTGATTGACGTAGGCTCCCAATCCTGCGGCGCTTCCGCCAAAACTACCGCCTGCGCCGGGGTTCGGAGTCCAGGGGATGCCGAAGTCCGGCATGTTGTTTTCTTCCTGCCGCATGTAGTTCAGCGTGAAGCGTGTGTCGGTGCCGAGGCCGAAGGCGATGGAGGCCCCGATCCCGTAGCGGCCCATGAACACATTGTCGCGTCCGGCGACATCATTGGAATTGTACATGCCGTTGAGGCGGAGGGCGGTGTGCTCGGCAAGCTTCTCATTCACATCGACCGTGCCACGATAGAGATTGCTGGTGCCAATGGATGCGGTGGTGATGACGAAGTCCTCCAGGCCCGCCATTTTGGAGACCATGTTGATGTAACCACCGGTTGATCCGCGGCCCATGGTGGTGGAGGCCGGTCCTTTGGCGATTTCCACCTGTTCCGTGTTCCAAGGGTCACGATTGTAGGTGCCGAGGTCGCGCAGGCCGTCCACAAACCAGTCGCTGCGGGAGCTGAAGCCACGGATGGCGAGGTTGTCGCCACCGCCAGTTCCGCTCACTCCTTCGCCTGCCTGCATGGAAATGCCGGGGGTGTTTTTCAGCACATCCCGTAAAGTGAAGGCACCGCGGTCTTCGATGACCTGTTTGGGAATGATCGTTAGGGTCTGGGGAATGTTGCGAGCCGGTTCCGTGTACTTTTGGGATTGGAGGCGCTTGGGGTTGTACACGCTTCCTTCGATGAGGATTTCTTCAAGGTCCGTCGGCGTTGCGCCGCTTTGAAGTGAAGGCGGAGCGGGAGTCGTGGCGTTTTGGGCGGCCAGACTGCCGGCGGCACAGAGCAAGGTGGTGACAGAAAGCGCTTCTGTGCCCGGCTTATTGAAGCGGCGAATGGATCGGGAGGACGGCTTGGGCATGGGCGGATAGGGTGATTAATTTCAGATTTTTTTCGGCGGAGGCCGAGTAAGGCCAAGGCTAAAAAAATCGTCAATCATTCGGGCCGGTGAACCCCTGCCGTGGACAGAAATCATCCAGCCAATGCCTGCTCTGCTCGCTTTTTGATCCGCTCCGTCGCCTGGCTGAGCGACTCCAGGACTTCGATCAGGCGGTCCATTTTCTGCAATCCCAGATCCAGTGGTCCACGACGCCGCAGTTCCACGGCTGCCAGATTCAGCGCCTCAAGGCCTACCTGGTAGAGATCGTCTGTTTTTGCCAGGAGGGGGGAACCTTGTTCTGGATCGAGCACATCGAGCAAAAACTCCGCCATGAAATGGGGCTGGTAGGCCAGGAGCAGGTTGCAGCCATAGCGAAACAATTCGTGCCGCAAGGCGCGGAAGTGCTCAGGCATGCCTTGCCTCTCCCATCTGGCGGTGAGGTGCATCGCTTCGTCCACCTTGTCCGTGGCTTGGATGATCCAGTCATCGGCACGGCTGGTGTCCACCGGGGGTGTCTCAAGCAGCATCGCCACGGCGCGGCAGAAGATATGGCGAGCTTTCAGGCCTATCTCGGCGGCTTGCAGGGTCAGGTGTTCCGTGGGCTGGCACAAAATCAGGGCCTCCTCCGCCACCTGCATGGCTTCCAGCATGCGTGGTGGCGTGATTTCCAGCAGCAGAGCGGCGCGGTTGATCAGCAGGGTTGGTAGAAGCGCTGCATTGACCGGGAGTTTAGCGGTCACACTCTCCTCGATCACGGTGTTGGCGTGGTCCAGTGACAGCAGCGCGGCGTGCAGGCTCTCGGGCGTCTCTTGCGCACGAAGCGCGAGGGATCGATTCATCCATGCCAAGGCCAGCCGACCGCGATACTGCGAGTCTTCTTCCAGCGGGAGCTTCTGAAGGTGGGAAATGGCCTCGTCGAAGCTCTGCACTGCTGCGGTCAAATCAGCCGGATTTCCCATTCGCGTCTGCACGTCTCCCAGATTCATCCAGCAGGCCGTCAGCAGCCAGCGGAACCATGCGCTCTCCTCAAACGGCAGTTCACGGCGGATCGCCAGCGCCTGGTCAAAGCAGTTCAAGGCCTCCGGCAGCACGGCGGGATTATTGGCCGAAAGCAGCGCTATGCCACGCTTCATCCAGACTTTGGCCACGGCATTGCGGTTGTCAGGGGAGTCTGCTTGAAGGTCTGAAGGAGGGGGCATTCGGCAGGAGGGTTGTTGACAAGAGAGGCGGAAAGCGCCGCAAAATGTGAATAGTGATGCGACTGAGTCGCAATTGCAAGTTGACAGGGGGATCTTACGTATCATTTTCCGCTCCCGTCCCTCCTCGTGCAATGACTTCCTCAGCACTATCCCACATGCCCTCGATGGCCTATGACCGGCCTAAGCCAAGTTCTGCTGCCGCTGGCTTGCCCGCCGTGTCGGTGATTCGGCGGCGCAGCGGCCTCTTGAAGGTGGTCATCACCTTGTCTTGGATTGTGGGTATCACCGGGAGTTTCCTGACGGTGGGAGTTATTGGCATGTTTGCCGCCGATTTGCCGCCTATTCACTTGAAGACGCTGGAGGATCTCGAAGAAACCGAACTGCCCATGGAGGAAACATCCATGGCCGAGTTGATGGCGATGGGTGAAAGTGCCGAGGACTCCACTGAAGTCGAACCCGTGGAGCCGGTTGAGATTCCTGAAACCATCGAGATGCCGTTAGAGAATCTGGACCTGCCAGAGATCGCTGAAGCGATGACGATGGAAGACGTGTTTTCCATTCCCACCGCGCCGAAGATTGAGAATGCATTGCAGCCCGTTGATCCCGTGATCAAACGCAGGCCTGACCCTGCTCCATCGCGTCCGCGAGTGGGTCCCGTGGCCAAAAGCAAAGGCACAGGTGCAAGCTCAACGCAGGCAGGGGCCGTAGGCGGCAGCGGCAGCGGTGCTGGCAGCGGCAAAGGCAAGTTTCCACCGCCTCCCTATCCGGACTTTGCACGCAGCGCAGGCATGCAAGGCACCGTGCGTCTGAGCATCAGTGTGGGCCCTTCGGGAGCCGTGGAAGGTGTCAGTGTCGTCGGCAGTGCTGGCTTTAGCGCCTTGGATGAGTATGGGGCCTCCTGGGTGCGCCGGAACTGGCATTGGCCCGCAGGTGCGTCTCATCGCTATACCCTGCCGCTCAGATTCAGTCTGCGCTGAAGCTCTTCCTCATCTGCCAATTTAGGTCTCCCATTTTCGTATTTTTCATGCCCATACTCGCCAACGCCGCCATCGATCTCTTCCACAAAGGTGGACCCATCATGTACCCCATCGCAGTGGTCGCCGTCGTGGCCGTCTGCATCTTCGTGGAGCGTGTGTTCTGGTGGCTGCGCTTTACCGCCAAACGTTCCATCAAGCAGTTGGATGAAGTGTACGAAAAGCTGGAGGCAGGAGATCTCGCCCAAGCCATTGCGCTTTCGGCGAAATCCAAGGATCCGGTGGTGCGCATGATTCATCACGGACTCAACCACCGCCATACCAGCATGCAGGGCGCTCTTGAAGTTGCTGCAGGGCAGGAACTTCGTGATGCAGGCCGCTACCTGAGTGCGATGGACACGATTGTCACTCTCGCGCCGCTGCTTGGTTTGCTGGGAACTGTGACCGGCATCATGGGCAGCTTCACCAGCATGGGCAACAGCGAGCTCGCGGTGGAAAAAGTCACGGGCGGCATCGGCGAGGCGCTCATCGCCACCGCCGCGGGTCTGGGCATCGCCATTGGCACGCTGGTGCCGATGAACTACTTCCACTCACGCTTGGCAGGCCTGAAGTTTGATCTCGAAGCCGCCGCGAACAATGTGCTGATTCTCGCCGTGCAGCACGGGTTTGACAAAGTCACACCGAAGGCCTGATCACCGCCGTGAAACTTCATTCGCCATTGCCCGAACGAAAGACGCGGCTGGAAATCATCCCGCTCATTGACGTGATGTTCTTCCTGCTGGCCTCCTTTATGATGGTCAGCCTCACGATGACCAGGCAGCAGACCATCAAGGTCAACCTGCCGGTCGCCTCGTCGGCCAAGTCCGACTTCACGCCAGACATGATCAATCTCGCGGTGAATGCCACTGGCGATGTGTTTTTCGACAAGACCCCCGTCATGCTGCCTGAGCTGGATCGCAAACTTGGGGAACGTTTTGGCAAGGACCCCGCAACGCCTGTTTACATCAGTGCCGATGTGAACACTCGCTACTCGGATCTCGTGAAGGTGCTCGATGCTGCGAAGCGGGTCGGCTTTACCAAGGTCGCCTTCAACGTCAAACCTGCCAATGCGGCCAAGCCGGCTCCCTGACCCATGAAGCGTCTGCTCACCACGCTGGTGATTTTTATCTCTCTCGGACTGTGTGCTGTTTGCCTTGTGCAATGGGAGCGCGAGACGCGCCTGCGTGGCCACATCCTGGATCTCGTCAAACGCCTCGAAGCTGAAAATGCCATGCGCATTGATGCAGAGCGCAAGGTGCGCGAGTACGAAAAGGAAATCGCCCGGCTGACCGTGCTGCGTGCCGAGATGGAGGCCAAGCTGATCGAAGTATCCCGCGAGTACAGTCAGCTTTCCGCCGACTCCGTCGCACGCGGCATCACCATCGCGATCTACATGCGTGAGGTGATGCAGATGCAGCGTGGTCTGGAAGCGACCCAGCTCGCATTTGGCAAAGGCGCGGAAGCTATCAAGGGACACAACAGCGTTGTCACCACGCAGAACAGCGCGATGGAGAAGCAGAACGAGCTGCTTAAGCAGCTGGTGGATGAGCGCAATGACGCGATCTCCAAGCTCAATGCCCGCACGCGTGAGTTCAACGATCTGGTGGAGAAGTACAACAAGCTGGCGAAGAGCAAGTGATCCGTGCTTGCCATTCCGGCCCGGCTGCGAAAGACTCGCGGCCGCATGAGCCAACCAGCCACTCTTGAAATTACCCGTCTGCGCGACTTGTCGCCGCAGCAACGCCGTTCCGGACTCGCCGCATGGCTGGGCTGGATGTTTGACGGCCTTGACATGCATCTCTACACGCTGGTCGCGACGGCATTCGTGGCGCAGCTCATGCTGGTGCCGGAGAGCGATCCCACGGTGGGCATGCATGGTTCCATCATCCAGGCGGCGTTTCTGGTCGGCTGGGCGGTCGGCGGGGCGTTCTTTGGCCGCATTGGCGATGTGCTGGGCCGCAGCCGCGCACTGACGCTCACCATTCTGACCTATGCATGCTTCACGGGGCTGTCGTTCTTTGCGCAGACCTGGTGGCATCTCATGATCTTCCGCTTTCTCGCGGCGCTAGGCATCGGTGGTGAGTGGGCAGTGGGTGCATCGCTGCTGTCCGAAACGTGGCCGAAGAAATGGAGGCCATGGATTGCCGCCACACTGCAAAGCGCGGTGAACTGCGGAGTGCTGCTGGCATGCTTTGCGGGCTACCTGCTCGCAGGTCAGGAGCCGCGCTACATCTTCCTCATCGGCATTCTGCCTGCACTGATCACGCTGTGGATTCGCAAGGCAGTGCCCGAGACCGAAGAGTGGACGGAAGCGCGCAAGGGTCAGGAGGTGCCGAAAATCAGCGCGTTGTTCAGTCCTGCGGTGCGGGGTGTGACGTGGCGTGTGATGCTGATCTGCGCGGTCTCACTCACGGCGCACTGGACCTTTCTGTTCTGGCAGCAGAAGCATGTGCTGAGCCTCGCAGAGATCGCATCGCTCGACAAATCCGGGAAGGATGCTGCTGTCGTGACGGGGCTGATGTGGATCATGTTTGGCTCACTGATTGGCAACTACATTGCCGGCGGCCTCGCGAAGCTGTTCGGCTATCGCAACACTATTGTCGGCATGATGCTCGCCTACTTTGCCATCATGTATCTTTCCTTTTCGCAGGAGTGGAGCTGGGAGGCCACGAAGTGGCAGTTCGCTGTCATCGGTGCCTGCCAGGGGGTGTTTGGCCTCTTCACCATGTGCCTGCCGCCGCTCTTTCCCGTGCTGCTGCGCACCACCGGTTCCGGCTTCTGCTACAACATCGGCCGCATCGTTGCTGCGGCTGGCACGGTGTTCTTCGGCATTTTTGTGAAGGTGGGGGACTTCCGCACTGCGCTGCTGTACGCCGGCTTCCTCTTTGTGCCATCCGCCGCTGTGGCGATGATGCTGCCGTCTGAGCCGGAGCAAGCTGATGGCACTGCGAGTGCGTTGGAGTGATTGAGACAAGTCACTTCGAATCCTTCGGGAACTGAAGCTCCCAGATCCGTGCAGTGCCTGCGGTGTCGCAACTGGAGAAGCGGCTGCCGGATGGGCTGAAGTGGAGGGCGTCGGGCTCATGGGCAGAGGCGCGGATTTCTTGGATGAGGGTGCCATGACGGGTATCCCAAAAGCGCACGCTCGCATCGGAGGAGCCGCTGGCGAGAATGGGCCGGGAAGGATGGAAGACAAGGGCAGTGATGGGGCCGTCATGGGCGCGGAACTCATGGATGATGGCCAGCGTCTTGGCGTCGCGGATGCGGATGTGCTTATCGTCACCGCCTTCAGCGAAGACACTCAGATCCGCCGAGACGGCGAGGCGCTCCATAGCGCAGGTGCCGGGGATGCGCTGAATCATGCGGCCGGTGGTCACATCCCACACCACAATGAAGTCACTGCTGCCTCGCTGACTGTGATCAGTGAAACCCACGCCGACGAGGCGCTCAGGAGTGAGCCAGCCAATATCGCGAAACTGTTTAAAATCCTTCGTTTCGCAGGGGGGAAGGATGCGGCCGGTGGCGGATTCGATGGTGGTGATGGAAATGTTGGCATCAAGGCTGACGACGTATCTGGCATCCGGGCTGAAGCGCAGCCAGGAGATGATGGTCTCGGTCGTGACTGTGCAGGTGGGATCAAAGCCGGAGGCCGACTTATGGAAGACGGACACGAGGGCCTCCGTGCCGCCGTTGGTGCCCACGGCGACCCAGTCCCCCTGAATGCTCGAGGCACCCCAGATGAGATTTGGGATCTTCAGGCCCGTGGGTGACGGCTGGGAGGTGCCATCGGGATTGAGGAGGAAGGGATGGGAACTGGGGGCAAAGAGATCTTCGGACCAAAAGACGCTGCTAAAACGGGTGCCGTTGGGGAGGTTCCATTTGGAAGGAAGTGAAGCAGCGGGTGCCCATATCTTGGTCTGGGCACCGGAGATCAGGATCTCGCCGGTCAGGGGATGGAAGGCCACGCCTTCGATCTTGCTCGTGCCGCCCATGAGGTTCTGAAGAACCATGCCGGTGTCTGTGTTCCACACACGGACGCGACGGGCATGATTGGCGAGGGAGGCTGCCCCAACCACTTGTCTGCCATCCGTGCTGACGGCAATGTGGAGATGGGCGACATGGCCGGAGAGGCGCTGCTCAAAAAGGATCGCGCCATCATCCAGCCGCATGCGGCGTACCACGCCATCATGGCAGCCGATGAACACACTGGCGCCATCGGGAGCGAGGACGATTTGAGAGGCCTCGGCAGCGAGAGGAGGGTACTCACGAAGGATCTTGCCGGTGGCAATGTCCAGGACGTGAAAGTTGTAGCGGGAACTGGCAAAGATGTGGCCGGAGGGAAGGAAGGTGCCTTGACGATACTCATGTTCCGCATGCCAGCGTTCCTGGCCAGTGTGGGCATCGAAGAGGGCGAGCCTCAGCACGTGGCCGATCAGCATCACCTGGCTGCCATCGGCGCTGAATTTGGCGCGGTTCGGCATTGAGAACTCCCACTGGGTGAGAACGGCGCCTGTGTCTGCGTCGTAGATGGCGATGTTTTTGGACATGAAGCCGCCCACCACGAGACGCTTGCCATCGGCGGAGAAATCCAAGGCACGATACCAGATGTTGTCTTTGTTTTTCTCGGCAGTGATCGGGATGCGTGACAGCACTTTGCCCGTCCGACCTTCGACCATGACGATCTGCCGCGTTGTCATGGCCACGGCGAAGACGCCTGGGCGTGTGGGATGTGCAGCAATGCCGCAGCCCTTGCCGTAGCTGGCGTCCAGTGTGGCGACGGAGGTGTCCGTGCGTGCGTTCAGGTAGTGCCAGTCAGTATTGCGCAAAGTCTCGGGCACCATGTCCAGCGCAGTGCGCATGGGGCCGCTGTCACGCTCATGGTACGCGGCCTCGGCGAGTGAGATGTTGGAAAGGGCCAGGGCATGGCTGGCATTGTCGCGCTCGTGCAGGGCAACGGTCTCGGCGGCTCTGGCAGCCCGCTCACCGGCCATGACCTTAAGTACAAAGACAAAGCTGAGGAGGAGCAGGGCGGCGATGGCTGCGGTGCCGGTGCGGTGACGCCGCATGAGGAGCCAGATCTGGCGCAAAGGGCTGGCATTTTCCGCCTGCGTCGCACGGCCGGACTGGTAGGCCTCGATGTCAGCACTGAGGGCGGTGACGCTGGGGTAGCGGCGTTCGGGCTCATAATTGAGCGCCCGCATCGCCACGGCAGACAGCGCGGTGGGGACACGCCCACCACGGATGTGTGGGAGCGGCTTGAAGCCAGGATCCGCCTGCAAAGCCAGGGGGGACACGAGGTTGCTGTTGATGACCTTCTGCAGTACCTCGGCCACGGTTTTTCCCTCCACAGGACGCCGCAGCAGAAGGATCGCGTACAGCATTGCGCCCAGGGAATAGACGTCGGAGCGCTGGTCGAGGGTGCGCATGCCGCCCTGCGCCTGCTCAGGAGACATGTAGTGTGGCGTGCCCAGAACGGCACCATGGAGGGTGACGTCTCCCTTGAAGGCGGGCGTGCTGGTGGCCACGTCCTCAGCGGGATCATCTTCAGCGGGCGCGCCCGTGCGCCGCTTCGCCAGCCCCCAGTCCATGACCAACACCTCACCGAACTCGCCCACCATCACGTTGGCGGGTTTCAAATCGCGGTGCAGCACGTCCTTGCTGTGGGCAAAGGCCATGGCATCGCAAACTTTGAGGAAGATGATCAGCAGGCGGTCGAGTGTGTGCTCACGCAGGGTGTCGGGCTTGCCGTCGCGGAGGTCGTCGAGGATCGCCTGGAGGTTGCGGCCCTTCACCAGCTTCATGGTGTAGAACAGCGGCTCGCCGCCTTCCCATATGACGTCATGGATCGGCACGATGTTGGGATGCTCCAGCGTCGCCAGCACCTGGGCTTCGCGCAGGAAGCGCTCGCGGATCGCAGGATTGTTCTCCGCGTCCAAGGACATCACCTTGGCGGCAACGGTGCGCAGCAGTTTGGTGTCCATCGCCTCCAGAATGCTGCCCATACCGCCCTGGGCGATCTCGTCACCAATCACGTAATTGTCCGCCCCGGCAGGCGGGGCGGAGATCGGAGAGGGCGGGAAGTTTTCTGCGGGGAGGGGAGTGGAGGCCATGGCTGCCTTGAAAATGACAGGCATTGCATTCTCTCCCGATTGCTGGCGAAATGTTACATGCTCGCCCAGCAAGAGTCTGCGTTTGTCTGCGCTCACTTTGCGCCTAGCACGTTTTGCAGCCAGACCAGCTCGGAGGCCACTTCCTCCGGGGAAAGAACTGTTTTGATGACCTCGCTGCGCAGCAAATCGCGAAACTTACCACGCACACGGTGGATGAGCACGCGGACAGCCGCCTCACTGGAGCCCAGCTTTTGGGCGATCTCCTTCTGCGAGGGCGGCTCAGCATCCCAAACAAGAAAAGGCAGCAGCAGCTCGAACACCTGCTCCCGGCCGGTGGCGATGAAGGTCTCACGCAGCTTGTCGCGCACATGAGCCACCAGTTCCTGAGCCCAGGCGTGGCTGAAGATCCACTCCGGGTCGTGGCCGTCCACAGGCTCATGGGCGTAGCGTTCCTCAGCGTTCATCTCGTCAAAAGAGAGATGCACGATGCCGCCGCCGCGTTTCTGAGCGGCATGGTGGCGGGTGTGGTTGCTCAGCAGGCGCATGAGCACACCCAGGAGAAAGGTGCGCAGCTTTCCCGCGTCCTTTCGTGCGGACTGGATGGCTTGGTCAGTGACCAAATGTTGGAAAAACACCTGAGTCAGGTCCTCGGCATCATGGTCACCATGACCGGAGCGGCGCAGGAAGGCATAGACGGGGTACCAATAGTCTTTGCAGAGCTGCTCCATGGCATGGGCGGCATCTTCCACGGTGCCTTGCTGTACCATGCGCACCTGCGTCCAGTGTGTTGTGGGAAACACCGGGGTTTTGGGAAAAAGCGCGGGCGGCATGCGGATCAAAATCTGGCGCGGCGTCGATGAAGCAACTTCTGATCAGACCGTAGACGATAACAGGCGTTCATGCAGATTTCCACCCACTTGGATGGCGAATCGCAAAAAAGTCATTTTTGGCTGTAACGCCGAGGGCGGGATTCCGAGAGAAGGGGCGCCGGTGCTCCTCCTGAGCGCTGGCGAGTGCCCCCCACCTCTCTTCCGCCATCACCCCCATGATCCGTCCGCCTCTCGCTTTCTTCCAGAAACTCTTATCACGCCTTGGCCTGCTGTCGCTCGCCGGGGCTCTGCTGCTCCACTCAGGCACGGCGGATGCCGCCTCCTATTGGAATGGTTCCAGCTCCGGCTTGTGGACCACCGACGCCAATTGGAGCACCGATGTGAACAGCGGAATCACGGCCACAGCTCCCATCAGCACCACCGATGTGTTTTTCAGCACCACCACGCCTGGACCCTTGAATTTGGGAACTACACTCGGCCAGAATTTTTCGATCAACAGCCTCAGCTATCTCAGCACTGCGGCCACCACGTCCATTGGCGGTGGTGGTGTGAACACGCTCACCATCGGCACCGGCGGCATCACTGTTGAGGAGACTGCCGTTGCCGCGACGCACGTCATCACGGCAGATGTGATCCTGGGGGCGAACCAAATCTGGACCATCGGCTCCACATCCGCCGCGAGTTCAACCAGCTTCAGAGTGGGCGGCGGCATCAGCGGCGCTTTTTCCCTGACCAAGGCAGGCAGAGGTGTCCTCGATCTAGGGGGCACGGCAAGCTATACGGGCAGCACCACGGTCAGTGCGGGGACGCTTTTTGTGAACGGCGGTGGCCAGATCACCGATACGAGCAGCATCCTCGTTGACGGCTTGCCTGCGGACAATGCCATTCTGACAGTCGATGGTGCGACCAGCAGTGTCGCCACCACAGGCACTTTGTCCATCGGCACCGGCAGCACCAACGGAACGGGCGCGTTGAACATCCTCAATGGCGCCACCGTGACGAGCGCCGGTACTACCCTCATCGGCAATCAGTCTGGTGGCGTCACTGCCAACTTCGGGACGGCCACGGTGGACGGCACGGGATCAACCTTGACCGCTACTGCGGTTAGTCTCGGGGCCTCCAGCACTCTGAACATCCAGAACGGCGCCGCAGTGAACATCGGCGCGGGCGCGGGAACACTCACCGTGGGCTTTTCCGGCGGCGGCCCAGCTACGCTGAATATCGGCGCTTTCGCAGGAGGCACCACCGCAGGGACGCTGAGTGCCGCCACCCTCTCGCGCAACGGAGGCCCCGGGAAAGTCAATTTCAACCAGACTGACGCCTCCTACACCTTCGCGCCCAACATCACGGGTGCCATTGCCGTGGAACAGCGGGGCACGGGCACGACCATTCTCACCGGAACGAACTCATACGCGGGAGTCACGACCATCACCACCGGTGTCCTGCAGATCGGCAATGGCGGCACCACAGGCACCCTCGGCAGTGCCAATGTGGTGAACAACGCCACCCTGAACTTCAACCGCAGCAATCCGCTCGCCGTGGCCAACGTCATCAGCGGCACGGGTGCGGTCAACCAGAACGGCACCGGCACGACCACCCTCAGCGCCACCAACCAGACCTACACCGGTGCCACGACGGTAAACGCTGGCACACTGGAACTGACCGGCGGCGTCAACAGCATGTACAGCAGCGGCGTCACCGCCGGCCAGGTCACGGTGAACAGCGGCGGAACGCTCCTGCTCAGTGGCACGGACACCTTCGGTCAGTCGAGCAGCGCTCTGAACGTGGTGCTCACGGTCAATGCAGGCGGCACTGTGAAAAACGGTGCTGGTTTCTACAATCCCTTCCGCAATGCCGTTTTCAATGGTGGCACATTGGAGACCAACAACGGTGTCTTGGCTGACTACCAAGCCTTTGGCCTTGAAGGCACGGTGACGATCGGTGGAAGCAGCGCCACGAATTTTTCCACTGTGGGCACCACCAACAACGGCATCAGCATCGGCCGCCAGGGCGTGGCCGCGACGACGACCTTTGACGTGGCCGATGCCACCAGCAGCGCCGCCGCAGACCTCGTCGTCGCAGTTGCAGTGACCGACATGGGCGGCCAGGTAAGCAGCCTGTCCAAGACCGGCGCGGGCACCATGCTCTTCACCGCTGCCAGTGCCGTCAGCTACACCGGCACCACCAGCATCAGTGCGGGTGGTTACGTGATGAACGGCACCCAGACGGGCGCGGGTAACTTTACCGTGGACAGCGGGGCCATGCTGGCCGGCGCGGGGGCTATCAGCACGGCTGCGGGGCAGTCGATGTTCCTCAATGGCACGGTCAGCGTGGGAGATCCCACCGGAGTGGCCACGGCTGCCACCTTTTCCCTGGCGACCTCCGGCGGCGGCAGCGTGGTCTTTGGGACTGGCAGCGTTATCCTCATGGACGTCTTCACCGGCGCAGGAGCAGGTGACAATACCGGCAATGCGGCTTCCGCAGACAGGATCAGCCTGACCGGCACTTTGACGACGACCACCACTGGCACTCTGGTGCTGGCCAATCCAAACGCCCTCAATAGCTTTGCCGCTGGTGACCAGTGGAAGCTGTTCGACCTCAACGCAGGTGCCGGCAGCATCGTCGGGGATCTCACCGTCATTGACACGGCGCTCGGTTTGGTGAACGGCCTTACCGGCGAGTTTGACAAGCTTACAGGGATTTATCGCATTGTGGGCAGTACGCCGCAGCTCTCCGCCCAGCAGTCCGGCCTGCAGACGGCGGCTGCGCAAGGCCAGGCTCTCATGGCCGCCGTGCAGGGAATGTTGGGGGACATCAATGGCCGCCTCTTCAACCTGCGTGCTGGTTGGGGTGAGGAAAGCGATGACACTCTGGCCGCGTCGATGGATGACGGCGTCATCATCGGTCAGGGAGACGGCTCTAAAAACCCGGTCGCCAAAAGAGTGAGCCGCACCCGCCAGTGGGAATTCTTCACCACGGTGAACTATGCCAACATCAACATCAGCACGATCCGCTCACAGGCTGGGGTGCAGTCGCAGACCTGGGCCCCCGGAGTGGGTATTGAGCGTCATTTTTCGCGGAGTCTCACGCTGGGCTTCGCCGCGAATTTGATGGAAACACACCAAACCTACAGCGGCGGTTTGGGAACACTGGATATCGAAGGCGTGGCCCTCAGCACCTACATCTCCTACGTGCGCAGAGCCTTCTGGAGTGATCTGCTTTACAGCTTTGGCCGCTTTGACCTGACCTCTGACCGCAATCCCGGCTTTGCCTTTCCCATCGCCACCGGCAACACGACAGCCTATACCAATGCCGTGCAGTTCAACTCCGGCTGGAACTTCCGCTTCCAAAACAACACGCTCGTCACCGGTCCTTTCGTTGGTCTCGATTACCTGCATGCCACGGTGGACTCCTACTCTGAATCTGGCGGTGGCCTGGCCGCACTGGCCTACAACAAACGCAGCTACGACTCGCTCATCAGCCGTGTGGGCTGGAGCGTGAGCAAAAGCGTTCAGACAGACTTTGCGCTCATCACACCGCAGTTACGTCTCAGTTACGAGCGCCAAAACATCACCAACAACAACGGCACCAGTGTGAACCTGATCAACCAGCCCTTCAGCGCCACGACCAACAGCCAGGCTCCCGGTCAGGATTACGTGGTGGCAGGCTTGGGCGTGAACTTTCAGTTCACCCCGGCCTTTAACATGTTGCTGACCTATCAGGGCCAGTTCTTCCGTCAGGACATGCAGGCGCATTACGGCAGCGTCCGCTTCGGATACAAATTTTGATGCCGATTTTCAGGTTGAGTCGAGTCCAAAGGGCGGTGCCGCAAGGCACCGCCTCTTTTTATGGCTGCCGTATGGAGGCTGCTGCGAGATCTCAAGCGACCAGCGTGTAAAAGGGATAGGTCTTCGAAAAGCCTTCCACCGTGCATTCACAGACGAGGCGGACTTCTTTCTCCGCCGCCATGCGTTTCACGGCGGCTTCGGTGAAGAGGATGTTTTGCTTCTGAGTGGCGGCCACTTTTTCGACACGGAAGACGAAATTGATTTCGGGGCCATGAAGATTGAGTTCGTTCATCGTCGGTACGGTGCCGAGCATGGCGGCACCGAAATGCAGCACGAGGCGGAAAGGAGGATTCGCCGCCAGCTGCGCTTCATACAGCTTGGCCACAGCCTGGCGCACCTGGATGGCGCTGTCCTCGGTATCGTCCCAGTAGCAGAAAAATCCGTCACCAAGGTATTTCGACATGTGGCCGCCGCATTCGTCGATGATCTGGCGGCAGTTCTTGAACCAGCTCCCGGTCATGCGCGGGAACTGCGCACCGGGGAGTGTCTGGGAGAGCTGGGTGGAACCGATGATGTCCGCCACCATGAGCCAGCACTGCGCCTGGCGGATGTGGATCATCGTCGAAGCCATGGCTTGCTGGCCCACTGGGTGCATGGCGCTGAGTATCTCCGAGGAAAATTCCAGCTCGTTGCTGGCGATGCGGATGAGGTCGCCATTGTGCAGTCGTACCGACTGCGAGATGCGGCGGCCGTTTACATAGGTGCCGTTCGCGCTGCCGAGATCGACCAGCCAGAATTCGCGCTCGCCCTGCGCCTGGATGATGGCGTGGCGGCGTGAGACTTCACTGTCGGCCACCGGGATGGAATTGTCAGGTGAACGGCCGATGGAGCAGGTGCCGTTCAGATCATGGCGCTCCCCGTTGGGAAGGCGCAGCCAGGACTGGAGGAGGTTGGTGCTCATGCTGTGAATAAACGTGAATTCTGACAAAGGATGTCATCCAAGCCAAGACTCGTTATCAAGAATTATCATCTGGCCGAGCCTTGCCCATGAACGCATGGCGGGGAATGTTCATGCATGAACGAAGAGGTCCCGCTTTCACTGCATGCCGTGTTCAACTACGGCGAGGCCGGGCTGTGGTTCATCATCGCGCTGGTTCTTGCCGTGCGGCTGCGGATGAAACGACCTTGGCGCTGGCTGCTGCCTGTGGCCTTCGCGTGCTTTGGTGTTTCCGATCTCATTGAGGTGCAAACAGGCGCGTGGTGGGAGCCTTGGTGGCTGTTTGTTTTGAAAGCCGCCTGCGCGCTGGTGTTTCTGCTGGCATGGCGCGCGCATCGGCGGCAGGGAAAGCCCCATGGCTGAATCTCCTTTCAAATTTTGCAGCGACTGCGGCAATGGCGAGTGGATCACGAGGAGTGACCGCGAGTTTGTCTGTGCCGCTTGTGGCTTCCGACATTTCATCACGCCGATCCCGGCTGCTGTGGCGCTGCTTATTGATGAGCAGGATCGTGTTCTCATTATCCGCCGCGCGCATGAGCCTGGCTTCGGCCTGCTCGGTCTGCCCGGCGGTGTCATCGAGCCTGAAGAAAGCGGCGAGATGGCTGCCGCACGTGAAACGCATGAGGAGGTGGGCATTGAACTGCCTGCGAGCGCATTCACCTACCTCTGCACTCTCAACAATCGCTACCTGTTTCAAGGCTACATCTGGCCCACGCTGGATCTCTGCTACATCGCCCGCGTGCCGGACTTCAACGATGTGGTGATGCAGGAGTCGGAGGTGTCGGAATTCCTGATCTGCCCGCTGGATGAAGTGCCGCTGGAGGAGTTTGCGTTTGAGTCGAATGCGGAGGCGGTCAGGCGATGGCGGACCGGGCGCCCTGCTGCTTGAACTTGCCAGTTCCATCATGGTTGATTATGTTACTGACATGAGTTCCGTGATCGAAATCGAATCCGCAATCAGCAGTCTGCCGAAGAAAGATTTCTGGAAGCTGGCCGAATGGTTTGATCAGGAGAAAGCAAAAAGCTGGGATGAACAGATGAAGGCGGATGCGGAAGCGGGCCGCCTTGATTTTCTCTTCGAAGAAGCCAGCACTTCAAGGACTGCAGGCCATAACCAACCTTGGCCAGCGGATGTATGAAATCGACTGCGTCGCCACGGTTTTGGAAACTTCTCGTGGCGCTTCCAAAGGATGTCGAAGAACTGGCTGAGAAGAATTATCAGCTATGGCGCTCCAATCCGCAGCACCCTTCGCTCAATTTCAAGCGACTGGCAGGAGCAGGTCACCGGTTTTCCGTCCGCGTAGGCGAGCACTATCGGGCCATTGGCTGGAAGCTTGATGATGGTGGCGTTGAGTGGGTGTGGATAGGCACGCATGCGGATTATGACCAGATGCTGAGGCGGTGAGGCCCGCCTGGCGGATCAAGTCCCCCAGCTCGTTATAAAGCAACTGGCGCGTCAAACCAGCGGTCGTGTTCCTTGATGAGGTCGATGAGGCGCTCGACGGCTTCGCCTTCGGGGATGTTGAACTTTACGGCGGTCTTGCCGACGTAGAGATTGATCTTCTCAGGAGCGCCGCCGACGTAGCCGAAATCGGCATCGGCCATTTCGCCGGGGCCGTTGACGATGCAGCCCATGACGGCGATGCGCACGCCTTTGAGATGACCCGTGGCGGCGCGGATTTTCTGCGTGGTGGTCTGCAGGTTGAAGAGGGTGCGGCCGCAGCTTGGGCAGGCGACGTAGTCGGTTTTGAAAATGCGGACGCCGGCAGCTTGCAGGATGTTGTAGCTGATGCGCAGGGCCTGGCCGGGCGCCTCTTCGCCATTCACGATCACCGCGTCGCCAATGCCATCGCACAGCAGCGAGCCGATGTTCGTGGCGGCGATGAGAAGGTTCTGGGTGAAGTCATCGCTGCCTTCACCCTGGAGCGTGTCTTTGAGCAGGATCACATGACGAGGCTGCAGCTTAGCGGCGAGCAGTCGATACGCGGCGATGACGGGCAGCTTGAGTCCGTCCTTGATGGTGACGAGCTTTGCCTCGGCGCTGTCATAGAGACTGGCGATGGCGGCATCGTCGCGAGGGTCGATCTCGATGACGCCGCTGTCTTCGATGACGACCTCGGGTTTGTAGTCACCGAGCTTGTCGATCTTGTGAGCGACAGCGTCCCATTTCTTGCGGGTGATGAAGACGGGCACGGTTTCATGGCCACCAGCTTTGACGCCGTTGATCGTGAGCACTTCTGAACCGCGGCGCACGTAGTCGAAGGGATCGTAGCTGACCTGCGGCGCGTTTGAGATGTGCTCGAAGTGGGCGGGGAGGCCTTCGTTGTAAGGCTTCACAAGCTGCTGTGCCACGGGGATCTCGAAGATGGCATCTTCGGTCAAGGAGACACGCACCGTATCGCCGATGCCGTCTGCCAGCAGGGAGCCGATGCCGATGGCGCTCTTGATGCGGCCATCTTCGCCGTCGCCTGCTTCGGTGACGCCGAGGTGGATGGGGTAGTTCCAGTCAGCGCCGAGTTGATTGAGATGAGCGACCAGCAGGCGGTAGGCCTCGATCATGACCTTCGGATTGCTGGCCTTCATCGAGAAGAGGAAATTGTGGTAGCCCTGACCCCGGGCAATGCGGGCGAATTCGAGGGCGCTCTCGACCATGCCGAGCGGCGTATCGCCATGACGGTTCATGATGCGATCACTCAAGGAACCGTGATTGGTGCCAATGCGCATGGCGCGATCCAGGCGAATGCAGTCCTTCACCAGCGGCACGAACTGCTCCTCCATGTAGGCCACTTCCGCAGCGTACTCGTCATCGGTGTATTCTTTGACGGCGAACTTCTTTTTGTCGGCGTAGTTGCCGGGATTCACGCGTACTTTTTCGACCCACTTCACCGCTTCCATGGCCGCATCGGGCTTGAAGTGGATGTCTGCGACCAGCGGGACATCGCAGCCGGCGGCACGGATGCCATCACGGATGTGCTGCAGATTTTCGGCGATGACGCGCGTCTGAGCCGTGACGCGGACGATCTGGCAGCCAGCTTCGGCGAGGCCGAGCGCTTCCTTCACACAGGCCTCGGCGTCGCGTGTGTCACTGGTGAGCATGCTCTGCACCACCACGGGCGCACCGCCACCGATCTGTACGTTTCCAACCATGACCGGGCGCGTTTCACGGCGCTGGTAGTTGTAGAGGTCAGGGCAGTAGCGGAGCAGGGGAGAAGACATGGTGTGGTGGCTGGCTAGAATGCCGGATTGCCGCCATGACGCAAACGGGAAGCAGCAAAGGGTTGCAAGGCATTACATGTTTCTTACATGTTCCTTGCCGATCAATCGCGAAATGCTACCCTTCGATTCAATATGGCAAATATTGTTGTTATCGAAGATCATCCCACGGTTTTGAAGCTTCTTTCCACCCTTTGCCGGGCAGAGGGGCATGAGGTGATGGCTTTCGACAATGCTCGTGGTGGGCTGGAGGCGATTCGGGAGATGGCTCCCGATGTGGCGCTGGTGGACCGTCGGCTCGGTGACGTCGATGGCCTCGACATGATCCGTGAAGCACGCGCGGCTTCACCCATGACTCGCTTTGTCATGGTTTCCGCGTGTTCGGAGACCCGCGATATTGTGACAGCGGTGCGGCGCGGCTTTTGTGATTATGTGACCAAACCTTTTGAGCCCGAAGAGATCAAAAATGCCGTGAACCGTGCGCTCAGCGAGCCTGCCGAACCTCAGCCGATCTCGCGCCAGAAGCTCGTTATTCTGTGTCCTAAGCGGGCGGCCTGAATGGAACGGCGGGCATGAGGCTCATAACTTTGACCTTTGAAGTTCGCAGCCGTTGGCGCATTGGTACCGCATGGAAAACCTCCGCCGTTTGCTTTTTGCTGTCTCCGTGTTCGTGCTGGCCGCGCTGCTGTTTGCGTGGTGGCGTCACGGGCGGGAAGGCTATGGATTGCTCAATCTGCTGAAGAGTGAAAAACCCGGTCCGTCGGCGCTAACTACTCCGAAAAAGCCGAAAATCGCGCCTGAGGAGGTGCCCTTGTTGAGCCGGTTAAATGACGAGTTTGCCAAGATTTCCGCCGCCGTGCTGCCTTCCGTGGTCAGCGTCACCACCAAGACGGTGCGCCCCGGGCAGCGTAACTGGCATTCCTACTATGACTTCGTCAGCCCGAGCGATCAGATCGTGCCGGGCCTTGGCTCCGGGGTGATCATCAGCAAAGAGGGGCATGTGGTCACAAACTATCACGTCATCGAAGGCGTACAGGAGGCGGACATCGAGGTCACCACCAGCGACAACAAAAAATATCTGACGCAGATTCTCGGGGTCAACAAAGAGCGTGATATCGCCCTGCTGAAAATAGACAGCCCGCGCGTTGACTTTCCGGCACTGGGTTTTGCCAACTCAGATGACGTCCGGGTGGGCCAGATTGTGCTCGCGGTGGGCAATCCCTTCGGACTCAGCGGCACGGTGACCCAGGGCATCATCAGTGCGCGTGACCGCCATCTCAGCGACAGCCAGTTTGACTACCTGCAAACGGACACGGTGATCAATCCGGGCAACTCCGGCGGGCCGCTGGTGAACATTCGCGGCGAGATCATCGGCATCAATGTGGCCATCTATCGGGGTGATGCGACTGTGACCAGCTGGCAGGGAGTGGGGCTGGCGATTCCCTCCAATGAAGCCAAGGCGGTGGTGGAGGAAAAGCTCAAGGAAAGCGCGAAGCAAACGGCAGGGGTGGCCAGCTCGACAGGAAAGGGCTACCTCGGACTCGAAGTCAGCAGCGAACCGGTGGAGATTGATCCTGTCTGGGGCACCTCACGCCGCGGCGCACTGGTGACGGACATTGGAAACAAATCACCTGCGGCTGAAGCTGGCCTGCGCCAGGGGGATGTGGTGACAAAGTTTCAGGGCATGGCCTTTCGCTCTCCGGCAGATCTGCTGCAGATCATCCGCACCCAGCCACCGGGCAGCGAAGTGAAACTCGAAGTCATCCGCAACAATAAGCTGGGCGACATCATCACCACACTCGGGACCCGACCGGAGGCAACTCCGTAGCTTGGGGAACTGCTTCACATCATCGCGGCTTCAGCACCAGCCGCTGCTTGCTGCGATTTGTGAGGATGTGAAGTTCGGCAGGGTGAAATTGCAGATCGATGCTGCCAGTGCTCCAGGTGTCGAGCAGCGGGATGTTCTGTTCTTTGGCCTGTCGAACGAGTGAAGCGGGCAGGGCTGTTTCGCCCGCACGTGCATCACTCCCACAGAGAATGATCTGCGGATGGGTCTTGAGCAAAAATTCAGCGCTCGTGGAGAGGTCCACCTCATGCTGGCTGCGGATCAGTACGTCGCAGCGCAGATCTGCAGCGCTGGAGCAGAGCGCTTTTTCGGCGCGCCAGCCTGCGTCGCTCAGCCATAGCACGCGCCAAGGCCCGAGCTGCACCCTCAGCACCATCGCACGATCATCCGCACGGTCGTTTTGCACCTGCAGTGTTGGGTACAACACCTGGGCTTCAATCTTGAACTCCTTGGCATCTGACAGAGGGACTCGTTCATCGACATGCAGTTTGCGCAGTGATGGTGGGTTGGGTTGATCGAGCAGGCGTCGCAGCGCAGAGCGTGAGTTATTATGCAACCCCGGCTCCTGGGAGCTGCAAAACAGCATTGGCGAATCAAATGTGGTGAGGACCTGCCCGGCGGCTCCGATGTGGTCGGCGTCGTTATGGCTCAGGAACACGCCCGCGAGAGCATCCACACCGTTGGAATGCAGAAACGGACGCAGCACGCGGCGGAAGCTGGCATCACCGCCCGTGTCAAAGAGCCAGTGTGTCTTGCCGATGCGCAGATGATTCGACGCGCCGCCATGGGGCAGCTCCAGCATGTGCCAGACGGCGGGGGCATGGGTGCGAGAAGTGCTGGGTTGAAAATGAAAACTCGCACCGGGCAGGCCTGCGAACCACATCGCGCTGGCGATCATCGCCTTCGCCAGTGCCCAGTTGACGTTGTTGAAGATGATTTGAACGCCGGTCAAATGCAGTGCCGCTGCACAGAGACTCAGGCAGGTGGCACCGAGACACAGGGATGACAGCGGCACGAGCACGCAGTTGGCGATCACAGCCACCGGAGTGATTGATTGAAAATGTCCGAGGATGAAGGGCAGGCTGCCGATCCACGCGGCAAAAGATACGCTCAAGGTGGTCGCGAACCACAGCTGGCATTTGCTCCAGCCGCGCTGCCGCCAGTTGGCGAGTTGCGGTGGCAGAAAGGGGTCGAGCCGGGTGAATGGCAGCAACTTTTTCAGCAGGGGAGCTGAGCCAAGGGTGCTGAGCCACAACACGCCGAAGGACAGTTGAAACCCCGGCATGAAGAGCTGATTTGAGTCCGTGGCAAGCAGCAGCAGGGCTGCAGCCCCGAGGCTGTTTTGCAGGGACGATTCGCGGTCCATCAACGTGGCGCTCAGGTAAATCGCCACCATGAACGCCGCCCGTGCCGCCGAAGGCCGCCAGCCGGTGACAAACGCATACGCAAACACGATGAAAATCACTATCCACAGGGACATGGCACGCGGTGTCCCGGTCTGCCGCAGCAGCATCAGGACGATGACTCCCAGGAGACCCACATGCAGTCCGCTGACGGCAAACACATGCAGCGTACCGCTGTTGCGAAACGCATCTTCGATCTCATCATCCGCCGAAGCAGACATTCCCAGCGCCATGGCATGCAGCACGGCGACGGTTTGAGGGTCTTCTTCAAGATCCTGGGTGAGCTGGCTGCTGATCCAGCGCCTGCATACTTCCGCCCGCTCCAAAAAAGCGCACCACCATGCCTCACCACGGCCGCTGAGGCGCTGCATGTGGTCGATGTCAAAACGGCCCACACGCCCCATGCGCAGAGAATACTCCTGTGCATCAAAGGTGCCTGGATTCGACGCGGTGCGCGGCAGGTAGATGCTGCCGTGGAGTTCAAACGCACCCGCACCTGGAAAACGTACGCCTTTGGGCAACCGCACCAGCACCGTCGCGGCTTGTTCGATCACGATCCCTGCTGCTGGAATCTCAATCTTCTGCGTGGTGCAGAGCGCATGGGTGCGTTCATCCGCCGTGGTGTCGAATTCCGGCAGCAGGCTGCCGCGAATTGTTGCCTGCAACGGCTTGTCATGCTGTTGCAAAGCAAGGCGCAGCGGATGGTGGAAAGTTTCGTCTGTACGCGCTGAGTGGATGCAGGCGAAGACCAGTGCTGCGCCCGGTATCAGCAGCCATGATCGCCCGCTGATCAGGGCCACGCTCAGCAGCGCCGTGGTGATCCAAAGGAACCACCCGCCATGCGCGGGCAGCCATCCCATTTCAGTGACGATGATGCCGCTAACGGCCGCGAGCGCCAGTGTCAGCAGCGGGTTTGCCCGGATCCAAAGCTGGAGTTTCACGGGCATCGGCCACAGCGCTTGAAACGATCATGCCTGCGCAGCCTCGGAGCTGCCCGTTTTCGTACGCTGATCCATCAGCAGCTTGTACTGCATCTGTTCGAGTTCACTCATGCGGTGGTGCGCATTGGCGCTGTGGCGCGTGTTTGGGAAGTTCCCAATGACCTGCTCAAGCATGTCACGTGCGGTTTCAAAATCATGCCGGTGCGTCAGATGCACGTCGGCAATGCGAAACATGATGAAGGCCGCATCATCCACCGGCCAGTCTTTGCTCTGCAGATGTGCTTCCAGCACTTTCAAAGCCGCCTGGGCATCATGCAAACGCTCGGCATGTATCTTGGCGATTTCAGCCACCGGGAAGGGATCGTCCGGCTTCTCATCGAGCATTTTTTCATATTGCTCGATCGCACCCGGATAGTCACCCTGGGCAATGCGGGCGGCTGCTTTGGTCATGTGATCCTGCTCCACCTTTTCTCCGGAGGAAAACACCGCCTCTCCCATCAGATCTCCCAGCCATGGAATGAAAAATTTCACGGCCAGAAGCCCCCCTCCCAGACTCAGTAAAATGGCGAATACGAGCTTCATGCCGTCTCCGGCATCTTTCACGAAGCTCCAGATCAAGGCGATGACCAGAAGTACGAGTGTGATGACACAGATGCGGATGACAAGTGCAGTGCTCATTAAGACGAGGCTATCAAAACGCCTGTCTTCCGCCAAGCACGAAATTGGCGGGCATGCGGTCAGCCTCCCCCAAGTGCCCGATAAAGATTGGCCTGCACCTGAAACTGCCGCTTGGTCACACCGATCAGCTGAAGCCGCGCTTTGAGGGCATTTTGCTGGGCATTGAGCACCTCGATGTAGGTGGCCCGACGCGTGCTAAACAACTCTGTCGCCGTGGCTACGGATTCGATCAGCAGGTGGACCTCCTTGGTCTTCAAGGTCTGGAGATCCTTTAAGATGCGGATGAACGCCATCTGGTTGTGCACTTCTACATAGCCATTCACGATGGATTGCTGGTAGGTGTTGAGCGCTTCCAATTGAGAGGCATTGGCGTGATCAAACTCGGCTTGAATCGCCTTGCGATTGATCAGCGGAGCCACCAGACCGCCCAAAGCTGAATAGGTTGCGGAATGGACATTGAGCAAAAGGTTGCTTTGAAAAGCCTGCAGTCCCAGCACGCCATTGATGGACACCGAAGGCAGGAAGGCTGCCTTGGCCGCCTTCACGTCGGCTTTCGAAGCCACCAGTTCGAATTCGGCCCGGCGAATGTCGGGCCGGTTTTTGAGCATGTCAGCAGGCACGCTGGAGGACAACTGCGGCGGCTTTGAATCCATCAAGGCCGACCTGCTGCGCGCGATGGGCCGCTGAGGGTCGCCCAGCAGGCTGCAGATGACACCTTCCTGCTCCACGATCCGCTGCTGCGTATCCAGCCGCATGCCCTGCAGGTTGAACAGCAGCGCCTCGAACTGCTGAACGGCGAGTTCATTGGCGGATCCCGCCTGTTTCTGGGTCTGCACCGTCTCCAGCGCATCACGCTGGATTTTGATGGTCTCATCGATGTTGGTGATCTCAGCATCCAGCGCCAGCAGTTCATAGTAGGCGGTGGCCATGTCGGCGATCAAATGGGTCTGCACCAAATTCCTTCCTTCCACGCTGGCGAGCAGGCGCGCGGTGGCGGAGGCTTTTTTGCTCCGCAGTTTTCCCCAGAGATCAATTTCCCAGCTCGTCTGCAAACCGACCGTGTAGTCCTGGACATCCCGCGGGACGATGCGCCCGTCATAGATGGGCGTGGTGCTGTTGCCGGCGCCGTCCGTGGTGTAGAGGCCAAAACGTTGTATGCCCGCACCAGCCACGCCCGAGACCTTGGGGGCCAGCATACCGCGTGCGGCGGTGATTTGAGCCTTCGCCATCTCGATGCGCTGGAGCGCGATTTTGAGATCACGGTTGTTGTTCAGCGCCTGCTCGGTTAGGGCCTGCAATTTGGGGTCGGTGAAGTGTTTCCGCCACTGGCTGACTCCGGTGAATGAAGCGGCTTTATCCGGGGCCTGCTCCGATGTTTTGCCATGGCGGCGCAGATCTTCACAGCTGGTGAAGAGCAGCGTCATGAACGAAATGCAGGCGCTCAGGAATGACCAGCTCAAATGCAGGGGCTCACGCATGTTCCGGTTCCTTTGATGGTTTTGGGGATGAAGTGAAGGAGGCAAAAATGACGTAGAGCCCGGGAATGATCAGCATGCCAAACACGGTGCCGAAGATCATGCCACCGACTGCCGAGGCACCGATGGTCCGGTTGCCAGCCGCGCCGACACCTGAAGCCGCCATGAGCGGGCTCAAGCCGGCGACAAAGGCAAGTGACGTCATCAGAATGGGGCGCAGGCGGGAGGTCGCGCTTTCCACCGCTGCCTGCAGCGGGGTGAGGCCTTCGCGCTGCCGCTGGATGGCAAATTCGACCACGAGGATGGCATTCTTTCCGAGCAGCCCGATCAGCATGATCATGGAGACCTGGGCATAGATGTTGTTTTCAAGACCCATCCACAGCAAAAATACAAACGCTCCGAGCAGCCCTGTGGGCAGTGAAAGGATGACCGGCATCGGCAGCAGAAAGCTTTCATACTGCGCGGCGAGCAGCAGATAAACAAAGGCCAGACAGATGATGAAGATGAACACTGCCTGATTTCCTGCCAGGATCTGATCCCGGGTGATGCCGGCCCAGTCGATGCCAAAGCCTTTCGGCAGTTTTTCCTTCGCCGTTTCCAGAATGGCCTGGATGGCCGCACCGCTGCTGAACCCGGCAGCAGGCTCGCCGTTGATCTCAGCCGAGGTGAACATGTTGTGGCGTGTGACCTGATCCACCCCGTACACTTTTTCCAGCTCAACAAACGTGCTGATCTGGACCATCTCTCCGAGGTCATTTTTGACGTGGAGTTTCAGGATGTCCTCCGGACGTGCGCGGTACTCCGGCAGCACCTGGACCATGACCTTGTAGAGCTGGCCAAAGCGAATGAAATTGGTGGCGTATTTGCCACCCAGCATGGTCTGCAGGGTGCTCATCACATTGTTGGTAGTGACTCCTTTCTGAGCGGCGATGTCACTGTCCACATGCAGGAGATACTGCGGGAAGCTGGCGTCGAAACTGGTGAAGGCATTCGCAATCTCGGGACGCGCCTGCAAATCGTCGGTGAACTTTGCGGACACGCTCTCCATTTTTTTAAAATCGCCGCTTCCTGTGCGGTCCAGTAGGCGGAGTTCGAAGCCGCTCGCGTTGCCGTATCCAGGCACGGCGGGTGGCGAGAACAGCTCGATCTCTGCATCTTTGATGTGACTGGTCCTGCGGAGAAGTTCGTCCATCACGGCCCTGACGGACTCGGTTCGTTCGTGCCACCCGGTGAGGTTGATCAGACAGGCGCCGTATGTTGAGCCGCTGGCATCGGTGATGATGTTGGTGCCGGCCAGAGTGGAGACCGAGGCGATTGCGGGAATCCCCTCACAGCAGTGCTGGATCTCATCAACCACTGCCTTGGTTCTTTCCAGTGTGGAGCCTGCCGGAGTGGTGACACCCACGTAAAACGCTCCCTGATCCTCATTGGGAATGAAACCGGATGGCAGCCTGCCACCTGCGAGCACCATGATGGCGCAGAAGCCGAGGAGGATGCCCCAGCTCAGCGTGCGCCTGCCTGCAATCGCGGAGATCCACCGGTTGTAAGTTCCGGAGATTTTGTCGTAGGTCCGATTGAAGAGACCGAAAAAGCGGTTCAGCAGGCTGTTACTCTTGGGCGCATGATGCGTGTTTTTCAACATCAAGGCACACAGCGCAGGGGTAAGCGTGAGTGCGACGCAGCCTGAAAGCACGATCGCAATCGCCATTGTGAGGGAAAACTGCTGATAAAAGATGCCCGAGGGGCCTGACATGAAGGATGCGGGCACAAAGACGGCGGCCATTACGAGGGTGATCGCAATGATGGCCCCGCCGATCTCGCCCATGGCTTCCTCCGTGGCCTGGCGCGGCCCCGCGCCGGTGCTTTCCATCTTGGCATGCACCGCCTCCACCACCACGATGGCACCATCCACCACGATGCCGATCGCCAACACCAGGGCGAGCAGCGTGATCAGATTCAGGGAGAAACCCAGCAGCTGCATGAAGAAGAAGGTGCCGATCAAGGAGACGGGAACGGCAATGACCGGGATCAGGGTGGAACGCCAGTCCTGCAGGAAAATAAACGTCACGAGCGATACCAGCAGGAAAGCCTCTGCGAGAGTGCGCACCACCTCATGCAGCGAGGCGTCCAGGAAGCGTGACACATCATAGCTGATATCATAGTCCATGCCCTGAAGGAAAGTGGCCTCTTTGATTTCGGCCATGCGCTGTTTGATTCTGGCGATGACTTCGTTGGCATTGGATCCGGGCAGCTGCTTGAGAAGAATGGCGGCCGTGGGCCTGCCATTGAACCGGGTCTCCATATCGAAGTAAAGAGTGCTGAATTCGACCTCGGCAATGTCCTTGATGCGCAGTACCTGGCCCTCGTCATTGGAGCGGATGGGGATCTTTTCGTAATCGTCCTTGTTCTGGTATTTGCCTGCATAACGCACCACGTACTGCAGGTGAGGCTCGGTCTTGTCGGAGCTTTCCCCCACCTTCCCAGGCGCGGCCTCCACATTCTGTTCTTTCAAGGCTAGCAGCACGTCCTCGGTCGAGATGTTGTAGGTCAGCATTTTGTCCGGTTTGAGCCAGATACGCATGGAGTATTCCTTGACGCCGATGATCTTCGCAAACCCCACGCCCTCGATCCGCTTGAGCTCGGTGAGGATGTTGATGTCGGCAAAGTTGTATAAAAACAACTCATCGAGTTCAGGATTCGTGCTGGTGACGTCGAGGTACATCAGCATGGCCTTCTCCTCCTTGGCGATCTGGACCCCAGCCTTGATGACTTCCTCCGGCAGTTCGCCCATCATCTTGTTCACGCGGTTTTGCACATCCACCGCAGCCACATCCGGGTCGGTGCCTGCATCAAAGATGATTGAAATGACGCCGACGCCGTCATTGGCTGCCCGTGAGGACATGTACTTCATGCCAGGCACGCCGTTGATCGACCTCTCCAGGGGAACGATGGCCGCCTTGGTCAGTGTTTCGGCATTGGCACCAATGTACTCCACAGTCACATTGACCTCCGGTGGAGCAATGCTGGGAAACTGCGTGATGGGCAGTTGGAACAATGCCAGCAGACCCAGGAAAGTGATGATGATGGATATGACCATCGACAGCACCGGTCTGCGGATGAACTCGTTAATCATTCAGGCGTTTTATTCATCGGTTTGGTGCATGGCTCTTGAAGCCAGAGGCCGCCAGTTTTGACGGGACCTCTCCACACCCTTTGGTTATGACAATCTGTCCGCGAATCTGGCGGCATCAAAACGGGGCGACTTCCGCGAGGGCTTTGAAGTCGGGTGCTATCACATCGCCTTCCTTCACCACTTGAATGCCTTCAAAGATGATGCGGTCAGTTGGCAGCAGTCCGGAGTCGATCACATAGTGGTTCGGCAGGCGCAGCTTCGTGTCGATGCTTCTCAACTGGATGCTGTTGTCAGCGTTGAGCATGTACACGCAGGTTTTATGCTGAACTTCGAAGGTGCACTTCTGGGGTATTACGAGTGCGTTTTTCAGCTCTGACTGAACAATCACCTTGCCGCTGGAGCCGTGCTTGAGGAGATGGTCGGGGTTGGGAAAGCTGGCCCGGAAGGCGATGTTCCCTGTGCTTTTGGAAATCACACTTTCCCAAGTTTCGATTCTGCCTTTGAAGGGGTGGATTTCTCCATTGGCCAGCTGTAGCGCCACGCTGCCCTGGACGCCCAAGTCTTTGCGTTTGGCAAGTTCCAGATACTCACGCTCTGATACATTGAAATAGGCGTGCACATTTCCTTCGTTGGAAATGGATGTCAGCAGGTCACCTTCAGCCACGAGACTGCCGGTTTTGTTGCGAATCCGGTTGATGATGCCGTCAAACGGCGCCCGCACTTCCGCATAAGTGAGCATGCGCTCGGCATCGGCGACCGTGGTTTTTGCCTCGTCCACTTTGGCCATGGCTGAATCCAGCCTTGCCTGGGACATTTCCAGCTCGGAGATGGCAATGATTTTCTTCTCCAGAAGCAGCTGATTATTCTGAAGATCGATTCCCGCCATCTTGGCTTCAGCCATGGCGCTTTTGAGCTTGGCATTGGCCCGCTTCACCTCTTCCTGATAGGAATGACTGCTGATGGTGAAGAGCAGCTGTCCTGAGGTGACCCGCTGGCCTTCATCGACGGAGACTTTCTCCAAACGTCCGCTTACCCGTGCTTCGAGCTCAATGAAATTGGAGTTTTGAATGCTCGCGACGTATTCCTGACCGTTCGGCACATCCATCACCACACCTGATGTGACGGGATAAGATTTGCTGGCTTCAGGATTGGCTGCTGTTGTTTTCTCAAGGCAAGAAGTCATGGAGAACAGGAGCGGCAGACAGCAGACCGCCTTCAATCCGGAAAACTTTTCGAGTGCGTATTTAAGTGGGGGCATGTCATATTGAACTAGCATGTGACATGCCATATCTCATGGCAGCTCGGGGATGGGTTTGAAGCACCATTTCATACTGGAGGAAGCCTAACAACCCGGCTGTCCGGCAGGAGTAGAGCTTCTCTGACTGAGATTCTGTTTTGACATTTGCATAAACATCACATCATCAACGGATTGGATGGTGCGATAGCGGTGCGGACGTCCTGCTGGTAGTACCAGAACGGAAGGGCAAAGTCAAAAAGCAAGGCGTATAGAGTAGCGTAAAACGCTACAAAAATACGTCTTACATATTTATGTAATTGCTTGGCCAAACTGGGTACTTTTGCGCTGAAGGCAGGGCTATTTGCCACGAAGATCCAGGCACAGCACCCGGGGACCCGATTTCCGCAGCAGATCCTGCGATTGCTGGCGCACATAAAGCAGACCGTGGCTCAGCGCGGGCAGGCTCCAGGTGTTGAGTGCATAGAATGGCTGGGCTTGAGCCATGACTTTTACCCCCGCTGGACTCAGGGTGAGCCAATGCAGCGAACCGGTTTCGCCGAGGCAGATGAATGCGCCGTCGGCTTTCAGCAAGCTGGCGCGCAGGATGCTGAGACGAGTGGGATTGGCTCGTCCAGTCAGCTTGCTGAATTCGGCATCTTCCCATTCGATCTGCTGCTCCCACACTTCTTCGCCGGTTTCGGCGTTTACGCAGACGAGGCGGGACTTTGGCTCTGTCTCGCCGTCGATGGCGTAGAGATGGCCTTCGTGATAAACCGGGTTCATCCAGTGTACGGCGAGCTTCTTGGACTGCCAGACTTCCTTCGCCTGATACTCCGCGTCATACTCGACCATCACACCACCGAGCGGGCGGCCCTTCGGATAGGCCGTGGTGATGAAGGCGCGATTTTTCTCCGGGATGACGACGGGTGAGGTGCCGATGGCCTGGATGTAATCCTCGCTGCGCCACGGAAACTTGGAATGCAGTTTCCCACTCGCGGGATCAATGCACATGAGGCCGCCTGTGGCGGGATCGCTCTCACCACCGGCATAGATGAGCAACTTCGTCTGCCCATGCAGCTTGGCGGGAATCGGTGAGGCGTAGCTTGCGCCCCAGGCGTCTTCGACTGTCCACATGACCTTGCCGCTCTGCAAATCAAACGCCGCCACGCTCACGCCCGCTTCCGCTAGCTTTGTTTTACGGTCGCGCATTCCTTCGTTGTCTTCGATGAGGGTTTTCTTGCCGCCGACATTCAGGATCACGCGTCCGTCGAGAATGAGCGGCGTGCCGCCCGCGCCGAAGAAATCCTGCGGCACGTTGTATTCTTTGCGCAGATCATGCTGCCACAATGCCTTGCCGGTTTTTAAATCGAAGGCGTGCAACTCCGACGTCACGCCATAGGTCACCACGATACCCTCGGCGATCACCGGGCTGCCACGCGGGCCATTGCCGAAGCCGTAGCGATCCTGATACGTGACCGGATAATCCTGTGTCCAGAATCGCTTTCCGGTTTCGCGATGCAGACATTCGATGGTCTCTTTGCCTTCGAGCGCATGGAAGATCACGCAGAAGTCGCCGCTGATGGCTGGAGAGTTGTAAGCATCGCCCATCTGGACTTCCCACACAGGCTTGGGTTCATCTTGCGACCAAGTTTTCAGCAGATGGGTTTCCGGCGAATGGGCATCATTCGTGGGGCCGAGTACGCGCGGCCAGTCGCTCGTCTTCGCCTCTGCGGCCAGCGGCTTTGGGGCAGCATGAAAGGTCAGACGGTCAAGCGCCTCCTGCGCAGAGCTGACGTTCAGGGCGAAAAGAAGCAGAAACAGTCTCAACGAATTTTTCATGTTGTGACAAGCTAGCCACGACTGTTAAGAACGCCACTCTCATGAATCCCATGCGTGAACTCACTTGGTTTGAGCGCCAATTTGTGGCGTTCGTGGTGGGCGGTATTCCTGCCTGCATCCTTGGGTTTGTCCTTGGACTCTGGGGAAATGGGATGGGAGGCCGGGAGCTCGAACTCGGCACGGTTTTACTGAGGGGCGGCTACTGCTCTGTGTTTCCGGTCATTTTAGCCTGCCTCATGCCGCGTTCCTGGATGCCTCCTGTATTGACTTATTTACTTGGGTTCAGCATGGGATTTGGCAGCTCGGATGGGTTTGCGATGCTTGCAAAAATCATCGCGGCACCTGTTCATTGGCTTGAGGGCAAGCACATGATTACTTCACTACCCCCTTCACATCCTGATCAGCCTTGGATTCTTGGACTGGCGCTCTGGCTCGCTGGACTGGCGTCCATCCTGCGCCGAAACCCCCGATTCGCGGCCATGCTCCGAAGGTTGGAAATCCACCCTGATTAAAGCTGTTGAAGAACCGATAAAGCACAGCAAAAGCCAATGATCGTCCGTTGAGACGGCTGAATTCCGGCGTATGTGACTGGCAACCTCCAATCAACCCCATGCTCATTCCGACCTCTTTCCCCACGTCCACCGGTCCTGCTGAATCGAAACCGCTTATTTCCGAGGAGGGGTGGGTCGTGCAGCACCTGTTTTTCACCATCGATCACGGCTACTGGGCGGCGCTGATGCCGGAAGAGCGCCAGGAGCGGCGTGAGAACTTCACGCGCACGATTGAGGCTATCCGCAAGCATCCCGGCACGCAGTTGCTCGTGTTTGCGATGGTGTCGCCCAAGTCGGAGCTGGGCTTCATGCTGCTCACGCCAGACTTGCATGACTCGCAGCGCTTTGAAAAGCAGATCAACTTGGCGCTGGGCCCGGATGTGCTGACGCCGGCCTACAGCTATCTTTCGATGACGGAGTGGACCGAGTACTCGCAGTCCGAAGAGGAGTTCAAAGCGCAGATCGAGAAGGCGGAAAACCTGACTCCCGGCACGGAGGCCTTCGAAAAACGCGTGACGGAATGGAAGACTCACATGGCGAAGTATTTCAACGATCGTCTCTACCCAAACATGCCCGACTGGCAGGTCTTCTGTTTCTATCCGATGAGCAAGCGCCGCAGCGTGGGTGCAAACTGGTATGCCAACGATTTTGCCAAGCGCCGTGAACTGATGGGCGGCCACGCCAAGACGGGCCGCAAATACGCCGGCAAGGTGCGCCAGCTCATCTCCGGTTCCACCGGCCTCGACAGCCACGAGTGGGGCGTGACGCTCTTTGCGCACGACATGGTCCAGATCAAAAACATCGTCTATGAGATGCGCTTTGACGAAGTCACCACCCAGTATGGCGAATTTGGCGACTTCTACATCGGCATCCAACCTCCGACAGGTGAACTGCTGCAGCGGGTGATGCTTGCGTGAGGCGGGATTGGGTGCATCTCTCACTCCCTGTGCCAAATCAGCCCCTCACCATCGCCAATCGTCAGTTCAACTCCCGCCTCATGATGGGGACGGGCAAATTCGCCAGCGGTGAGCTGATGCGAGATGCCATTGTGGCCTCGGAGACGGAAATCGTGACCGTGGCGCTGCGTCGGGCCGATTTGACTGGGAAGGGCGACCCCTTTGCCAACATCCTCGATTTCATACCGAAGAACGTCCTTCTGCTGCCGAACACCAGCGGGGCGATGAATGCGGAGGAAGCGGTGCGCCTGGCCCGGCTGGCCGTGGCGGCGGGGTTGCCGAACTGGGTGAAACTTGAGATCCATCCCGACCCACGCTACCTGCTGCCGGATCCGATTGAGACGCTGAAGGCGGCCGAAATTCTTGTGAAGGAGGGTTTTATTGTCCTCCCCTACATCAATGCCGACCCCGTTTTGGCCCGTCGCCTGCAGGATGTGGGCACGGCCACGGTGATGCCACTGGGGTCTCCCATAGGCTCGCATCAGGGCATCGTGACGCGTCGTATGATCGAAATCATCCTCACCCAGGCCACCGTGCCGGTCGTGGTGGATGCCGGGATTGGAGCACCTAGCCATGCCGCCGAGGCCTTTGAAATGGGGGCGGACGCCGTTCTGGTGAACACCGCCATTGCCGTCGCCTCAGACCCTGTGCGCATGGCACAAGCCTTCAAAATGGCCGTGGAGGCCGGACGCAGCGCCTATGAAATCGGTCTGAGCGAGGGCGCAGCAGAGGCTTCAGCCACCAGTCCGCTGACGACTTTCCTTTATCAGTAGGCGAAAAACCGCCCGGTTTCAGCCTTTCACCAAGTAGGTGAAGACGATGACACCGCAGAAAAGCAGTGCGGCTGCGAGACACATTCCAGTAAAGATGACCATAATAATTGGGCATTTAGCGTGAAATTGAGCGTTCGCCAGTAGAAATTTGTTCTTGCGAAAGTGGAGCTTTGGGCCAGACTCCGCGCCCCTATGGCAAAAACATGCTGGCTCGAGCGCGACAAGCGCAAACGTAAAACCGTCGAAAAGTACGCTAAACTCCGTGCAGAACTCAAGGAGAAAGGCGACTTCGTCGGTCTCTCCATGCTTCCACGTGATGCAAGCCCGACACGTCTCATCAACCGCTGCCGCGTTACCGGCCGTCGTCGCGCGTTCATTCGCCGCTTCCAGATGTCCCGTATGACCTTCCGCGAACTCGCCTCTCAGGGAATGATCCCCGGAGTGACGAAGTCCAGCTGGTAGTCTTCCGTCCCCAACTTGCAGCCAGGGGTGCCTCTGGCTGCTTGGAGAGGCGGTGCGTTCTTCTCTGATGCCTACCTACTCCTACATTGCTGACGACCCTGAAAAGGGATGCCCTGCTTGCCGCAGAGGCTTTGACCTGCGCCGCCCGCTCAGCAGGCCAGCTCTTGAGGCATGCCCTCTATGCAGGCAGCCGGTCAAAAAACTCATTTCCGGTTTTAACACGCCGAAGATCACCAAACCCCTCTCCGTTTCCGACGCTAAGGCCGCCGGCTTCACCATCCTCGAAAAACGATGCGATGGAAATTACGAGAAGCTGTGAACGCCTGACCGCGCCGCCTCATGACTCCTTTGCTCGCCAATGCCTCTGCTGAACTCGTTCGCGAGTGGAGCTTCACCGCTAGTGAAGTCTTCTGGCAGGCTGTAATCGTGCTGGTCATTGTGCTGCTCAACGCCTTCTTTGTGGCGGCTGAGTTCGCCATCGTCAAAGTCAGGGACAGCCAGCTCACGGCCGCCATCGAAGACGGTACGCGTGGTGCCCAGTTCGCGCAGACTGTGACGAGGAACCTGGACGCCTACCTCTCCGCCGGGCAGTTGGGCATCACGCTGACCAGCATCGCGCTGGGGATTTTCGGCGAGCCGTTTGTCTCTGTCTTGGTGCAGCCGATGCTGTTTAAAATTGGCATCGTTAACGAGACGGTGATCCGCTGGACGTCCATCGGCATCGCCTATGCCATCGTCACCTTTTTGCATGTCGTCCTGGGAGAACAGACGCCCAAGGTGGTCGCCATCCGCAAATCCATGCAAACCGCGCTGCTGATCGCGCGCCCGTTGCACCTGTTTTACATCGTGCTGAAGCCGGCGATCTGGATTCTCAGCGCCAGCACCAACCTCGTCCTTCGCTTCCTGGGCATCACGGCCGTTTCCGAGCACGAGATCGCCCACTCGGAAGAAGAGCTGCGGCACATCGTGGCCGAAAGCCAGAAATCCAAGGAGGTGACGGAAACCGAAAAGGACATCCTTCTCAACGCCCTCGCCCTCAATGACCGCTGCGTGCGTGATGTGATGACGCCGCGCAATCAGGTGGTCTCGCTGGATGCGGATGAAACCTTTGAGGACAGCCTCAAAATTGCCATCGACTCCAAGCATACGAGGTATCCGCTGGTCGAAGGTCACCTCGACCACGCCATCGGCACCATTCACATCAAGGATCTGCTCGGACTCATTGGCCAGCCGCAGCCCGACCTGCGCAAGATCAAACGCGAGCTGCAGATGGTGCCGGAGATGATGCCCATCGACAAGCTGCTGCGCTTCTTCCTCGACAAACACGTCCACGTGGCCCTTGCCGTGGATGAATTTGGCGGTGCCGTCGGCATTGTGACACTCGACAACGTGCTTGAAGAAATCGTGGGTGATATTCAGGACGAATTCGATCACGAAGTCAGCGAGTTCCGCCGCATCAACGAAAACGAATTTACCGTCGAAGGCACCTACAATCTCTACGAACTGGCCGACCAGACCGGCATCGACCTCGACAGCGACGAAGTCACCACCATCGGCGGCTATGTCACGCATCTCCTCGGCCATCTGCCCAAGGTGGGGGAAAAGGTGACCATCGAAGAATACGAGGTGACCACCACCAAGGCGGATCTCCGACGTGTGCTGCAATTGCACTTCAAGCGTCTTTCCACTCTGGCGGAAGAAGCCGCCGCAGCTGATGCTGCGCCGGAAGGTGTTTGAACCGCGATTAAGCGGAGTGTGTCCCATAGTTTAAGAAAGGCACCGCCCCCGTGGGCGTTTGCATGAGTCCCCATCCTCATCGCACACGACTTCTGCCCATGCGCCTGCTCACTTTGCTCCTTTGTTTTCCCGCCCTCGCGGTCACAGCCTTCAGTCAAACCAAGGTCAGTGATGAGGATGCGCCGGAGGACTTGATCCTCGGGTTTCGTGGCAGGTCGAAGTATCAGATCGTCGTGCCGGATGTGGCCGCGAACGCGGCGGCGGAGTCATCGGTGACGCGGGCGGCGGAACTGCTGCAGCAGGCGTTTGCGGCGAACAAGATCACTCTCCAGCTGGTGAAGGAGTCACAGGTGGATGCGGCGCGCCCTGGCTTCTATCTGGGGGCGACGAAGCTGGCAG
>DLGZ01000009.1:95445-185287 GCA_002482965.1 Verrucomicrobiaceae bacterium UBA7681
ATGTCATCATCGCGGGCCATGACGAACCGGACACGCTCGTGGGGAAACGCAGCACGGGGAAGGAGACGGCTCGGCCGTTTGAAGGCACGCTGTTTGGCGTGGCGGAGTTTGTGCATCGCTATGTGGGGGCGCGGTTCCTTTCGCCGGATGAATCGGGCACGACATTCGTGCCGCAGTCGATCATCCATGTGCCGCCGGCGCTGGATGTGAAAAGCGCGCCGCATTTCGCGGAGCACGACATGCGCGATGGAGACGAGCTATTCTACACTGCGAACCATGCTCGGCGCTTCAACCGCATCTGGTCGCGCTTTGGGCATCAGCATCCGTCGGCGGTGCCGATGAATGAGTACGGCAAGGCGCACCCGGAGTACTTCATCCTCACGGGTGGTGTGCGGCAGCCGGAGCTCTCGGCGGGGGACGGGCAGCTGTGTCTCTCGAACGCGGAAGTGCGCGAGTTGATTTACAAACACATCCTCGCGCGCTGCGATGACGGTTTTGACATTGTGGAGCTCGGGCAGGCCGATGGCTTTCGCCCATGCCAGTGCCAAGAATGCGCGGCGTTGTATGGCATCCAGCCGACGACGAAGCCGGGAGACGGCATCGCCTTCCACAATGACCACGCCTGGGGCGAGAAGCTGTGGATCATGCATCGCGACCTGGCGCTGCGCCTGCTGAAGGACCGGCCGGGCAAGAAGATCATGATGACCTCCTACGGCCCCACGATTCAGCCGCCGCAGACCTTCCGCGAATTTCCAGAGAACACGATCATCGAGATGATGCACTCTGACGCCGAGGCCTTCGCCGCGTGGCAGCAGCTCAAGGTGCCGGGCGGGTTCTCGGCGTATCTTTACAACTGGGGCAACTTCCACCTCGTGGGGCTTACGCCGCTGACGACGGTGGGTATGATCGCCGAGCAGAACCGTTTGCTGGTGGCCAATAACGTACACTCCGTGCAGGTGAATGGCAGCCCCGGCGCCGGCCAGTGGGGTCTCGAAGGGCCGAATATCTATGTGTATCTGCGGCTCGGCATTGATCCCGCCACCCAGAGCGCGGGCGAGATCTTCGACGAGTATTTGCAGGCGGCGTTTCGCGAGTGTGAAAACCCGATGCGCCGCTTCTTCACGAGCCTGCAAAAGCGCGTGGAGCTGTGGCAGACGATCCGCAATTACGCGTATCAATCGGGTCGTGATCCCATCTTTGCGCTCGGCACGCTGTGGACGCCGGATGTGATCAACTCGCTGGAGGAGGATCTCGCCACGGCGGAGAGCGGCGTGCAACTGCCCGAGGTGCGTCGCAGGCTCGACATCGTGCGCTACGAGTTTGATTTCCTCAAGCACCTCGCCCTCGTGGTGAATGCGTGGCGCAATCATCAGGCGATGAACAACGCGGCTTCGATCACCCAGCTCCTTGACACCATCGACGCTCGGAACGTCTTCATCGCGGGGGTGGCGAATGGTGATGCGAAGTATCCGAAAAAGAAGAACCCCGCGTATCGCTTCGCCAGCGAGAACAACTTGAAGTATGCGGGCCGTTACCTGGACCGCGCACCGTTCAACTGGGACACGGCGAAGATGCGAGCCAGCCCGGCAGCCTTGCTGCAAAAGAGCCATTCGCTCGCCATCGAGCGGGTGAGCGGGCCGCTCACGCTCGAGTCGCCACGCTGGGAGAAAGCGGAGGCGCATGCGCTGCTGCCAAGCGGAGGGGCTGAAAATCTACGAGCGCCCACCAGCTTCCGTGTGCTCTGCGACGATACGAATCTGTACGTGCGAGTCAGCGGTGAGCAGCCGGCGGACCAGATGAGCTTCGTGGCACGCGGGCATGATGCGGAGCTGTGGCTGCAGGAAAGCATCGTGATCAACGTGTCTCCCATCGGTGATCGGGCCCGCTACTTCTACTTTGCGTATGAGCCGGAGGCGACCTCGTTCAATGAGGCGGAGCACGGCTTCATCGCCGACTACCTGCACCCGCGCTACGGGTGGAACGACGAGAGCTGGGGCGGCGGCTGGACCTTTGAAACCAAGCTGGTGCCGGCGAAGAGCCGCTGGGAATCCATGGCGGTCATTCCTTTTGAAACGTTGCGCGCCAAGCCGCCGAAGTCCGGGGACACCTGGTATGTGAATGTCGGTCGCGTGCATTTCCTGAATGCCGCAGGCAAAAAAGCCAGCCGCGAATTTTCCGCCTGGACCGGCAAGCTCAACGCCTCGCACATCCCCGGGGACGCGTCCTTCGGCAAGGCCACCTTTAAGTGATCCTCTCATGACTCGAATTACCCCCCTCATCACCGCACTCGCATTGCTTGGAGTCTCCGTGCAGGCCATTGACTTCACCCAGCTCAGTGCCGCGAAGCGGCTGCGTGCGGACAAGCGCTACGACGAAGCGATTCAGAAACTCGAAGGAATGGCCGCGAAGGCCGACGAAGCTGGAGAGAACTTCACGTATCTCGATTTCGCCATCGACGTGGCCGTCGACTCACTGAAGAGCCCAGAAAAGGCGCTCGCACTAGTCGCTGCAGTCAAAGACCCCGTGCATCGTGATTTCGCGAGGCTGCGAGTGCTGGCTGACTTCGAGCGCTACGATGAGGCGCTCGCGTCCGTGCAGGGCAAGGAGATCGACGCATGGCCCGTGCGCTGCCGCAGTCAGGCGCACAGCATTCTCGCCGGGATCTATCATGCCAAAAAGGACGCCGTGGCCGAACTGCAGCAATGGCAACTGACCGCCGATGCACCCGGTGCCGAGGTGGGGGTGCGCGGGCGCGCTTTGCGCGAACTGGGTGTGCTGAATCTCAAGCAGGGGAACGCCAAAGAAGCCGAAGAGCAGTTCCGTAAGGCGGTTCAGGTCACCCCCGCGAACTATGCCTGGCGGGTCGAGAGCCTCATCGCGCTTTCGCGTTTGCTTATCGAGAGCCAGCGGGGCAGGGAAGCCGTGAAGGCCTTCGATGGTACTGATTTCACCAAGGTCACCAGTCTCACCTCCAGAGCCAATTTGATCGAAGCCTATGCCCGCGCGCTCCTTGCCGCCGGAAAAAAGATCAAAGCCATCGAGACCTTTGATCAGCTCCTTCAGCTTGACATCCCCACCGAGTGGAAGGACCGCATCAACAAGGAACTCGATCAGATGGCGGAGACGTTTTGAGAGTTGTCAGCCACTCACACGAAAGCCGCCGCATCTGCGACAAACGTATCCACATCCGCTTCAGTGGTGCGCCATGAGCACATCAGCCGAGATCCGCCGCCGATAAAGCTATAGAAGATCCAGCCACGCTCTTTGAGGCCTTCCTTCATCCGTTCCGGCAGCTTGGCAAACACCGCATTGGCATCCACCGGGTAGAGTATTTGCACACCCGGCAGGTGGCCGAGTGCATCCGAGAGGCGTCGGGCCAGGGTATTGCCGTTTTGGGCGTGCCTGCGCCAGGTCTCATCGCTCAAAATGCGCAGCCATTGCGCTGAGATGAAACGCATCTTCGAGCAGAGTTGGCCCGCCTGCTTGCAGCGGTACGCAAATTCCTGCGACAGCTCCTTGTTGAAAAACACGACCGCTTCCGTCACCGCCATGCCCAGCTTCGTGCCACCGCAGCACAGCACGTCCACCCCGGCACGCCAGGTGATGTCGGCGGGGGTGCAGTTCAGCCCGGTAAGTGCATTGAAGAACCGCGCGCCATCCATGTGAATGGACAGGCCATGCTGTTTCGCCACAGCGCCAAGGCCTTTGACCTCTCCGGGGCGGTACACCGTGCCCAGTTCCGTGCTCTGGCTGATGCTCAGCGCGCGGGGCTTGGGGAAATGCACATCGCTGCGGCTTGTCGCCAGACGTACGACGTCAGCGGGGTCCAGCTTTCCCAGCGGACTGCGGGCGAGCAGGATCTTCGAGCCGTGGCTGAAAAACTCCGGTGCACCGCATTCGTCTGTCTCCACATGTGCTTCCTGGGCGGTGATGATGCTGTGGTAGCTCTGGCACAGGGTGGCGAGCGAGAGCGAATTGGCCGCCGTGCCGTTGAAGACAAAGTACACATCGCAGTCAGTCTCGAAAAAACGCCGGAACATTTCGCAGGCCTCAGCGGTGGTCGAGTCGGCCCCGTAGCTGGGTTGATACCCTGCATTGGTCTCCTCAAGCCCCTGCCAGGCTTCAGGACAAATGCCGGACGTGTTGTCCGAGGCGAAGTGGTATTTCAGTTCAGAGCTCATGCTTTTACTTTCGGCTTTCCATGCCATGCCAGCACGATCCCTGCGAGGAGCAGCAGCACATCACGCAGGATCAGGTCACGGTAATTGGAGGTGGCGTCCGCGTGGCCGAAACAGCCGCAGCGGATGTCGATGCCACGCCACCACGAGATGCCGATGGCAGCCAGAAATATCAGCAGCGATCCGTTCAAGATCAGCAGGCCACCGGAACGCAGTAGACCGCTCATCACCGCCAGCCCCGCAAAGATTTCCAGCCACGGCAGCCCCATGGCCAGCCATGCGGCCCAGGGATCTCCCAGCAGATCGAAGCTGCGGATGTCATCGAGGAAGGACATGGGGTCCGCCACCTTCAGAATCCCTGTATAGACAAAGACGCCGCCGAAAAAGAAGTGAAGGAGAAGTCGCAGCATGGGGTGGCCAAACTTACGGCACCAGATCCGCCATCGGCAACAAAATGATGACCAGCTTCTTGTCTTCGTAGCTCTCACCAGGGCGGGGCATGTCCCGGATATCCACCGGGCGTCCCAGCAAGGTGGCAAGCTGCGTGGCAAAACCTGCGTCCGGTGCCTGACCGCCTCCGCCAAAGCTGAGCTGTGCATCATCATACACACGCATCAGTTCACCGCCGTGCAGCACGATGGGGGATTTGTCGCTCGGTGGGATGCCCTGAATGGCAACCAAGTCTGCTTCCTCTTCCCCCAGCAGCTTCGCGGTATGCAGCGGGTCCAGCCGGCGTGCCAGGTCACCGGCATCCCTGTGTTCGAGAATCTTGGCGGTGATGACGGGCGTGTCGGGGCTGCTCAGACGTGGCAGCGTTTCATGCACATGCTTGTTCACCGCCACGGCCACAGCCTTCATGGCCTCCGGAGTCCAGTGACTGTCATGCGAAAAGAACACCGGCTGCCTGTCACGGAACTCCCACAGGGCCTCGGTCATGTCCATCACATCGACGCCTGCCGCTTTCAATTCGGCCAGCTTGCCTGCTTCGTCTTTCATACGCACCACATCCAGGTAGCGGCCGGGGCGGATCTGTTCGGGGTACATCGTGGCACGGTCTGGAATCGTGATCACCAGCAGCGGCGTGTCCTGCGCCTTCAACTGTGCCGCGAGCTTGATCAAGTCTGGCTGCACGCCGTTGCCCGGGCGTCTGGCATGCACCAGACGGTCAAGTTCATGCTGGTCGAAGAGCCAGCCTTCACGTCCGAGAAACACCATGCGGTTGCCTTCGTTCAAGCCATGCATCAGCAGCCATTGCAGGCCGCTGCGCACCGTTGCAGCCGCGAGATTGGTCTTGGAAGTCGTGAACCAGGACGAAGCCTCAAACAGCAGAGGAATGGCCAGGAGCAGTACAAACACACGGATGATGTTCCGCGCCGCCTTGGGACTGAGTTCCGGCTCGGGCGGCACCAGGGTCCGCTTCGCAGGGTCGATTCGAGGAAGCGTCGGTTTCATGACAGGGGGGCGGCATGCGTCCAAAGCATCGCCACGGCAAAGGTGAAAATGAGCATGGAAATCGTCGTCTTCCACGGCGCCGGCTCACGAAGAAAATCGCGCGAGTGTGGCAGGCCGATGAGGCAGACCATCGCGAAAAAAATCGTGAGCACGTTGAAATCTGTCCGCACCCGCGCCTGCTGAATCAACGTGGGGATGGTCCGGGTCGGAGGCGCAAACAGCGCTTTCAGGTGCAGCCAGGTGTCCCCGAAGGAAGCCGTTTGCATCAGCACCCCCATCAAGGTGACTGCCAGCAGCAGGGCGATCAGCCGCAGCCATTTCCCCTGCGTGAAGCGCCGCAGCGTCAGCACTTCCTGCACCGGCTCCGCCACCTTGAATCCAAACATGCCACCCAGTCCGGCGAGCACATCGCCAGCGGCGGTGAAAAAGAAATGAAGGCTGAGCAGCAGACTCAGAAATCCCATCCACGCCACGCTGGTGCCCAGGCTTTCCGGTCCGCCCCGGAAAGTCATCGTCGCGAGATGCCACAGCGGATCGACCAGCAGCACCCACTTGCCAATTCCCAGGCAAAAGCGCGTGATTCCATTCGCCACGTCGAACGTGGTCGGTCGAGGTTTGACGTACAGGCGTACCGTCAAGGCGACGGGCAGCAGTACAAACAGCAGATGGTGGAGACTGATCAGCACAAGTGTATGGAGATGGCGGAGGGCTAGACGCCCGTCAATCATGGAATCTTGGGGGTATTGCTGACAGTTTGAATCGTGCGGCCTCGTTCGCCACTGCCATGCTCGGCAGAGGAAGTGGAAAAATACGTCAGTGAAGCCCTTGTCGCAGCGTTTGAGTACTGTCATGCACGACATCGACCCCCATCTCCCCGAGCACCTCATCCGCCGCGATTTCCTGAAGAAACTCGCCGCTGCCGGCACCGCCGCATGGATGACCGGTGAACCTCGCGCTATCTGGGCGAAAACGGGTGAGAAAGTGACGCACCCACCCGCAAGAGCCGATGCCTGCATCTTGCTCTGGATGGCAGGCGGCATGGCGGCACCGGACACCTTTGATCCAAAAGGCTACCTGCCGTTTGAGAAGGGCCTGGAGGTCAAACGGATGCTCAGCACTTTCCCTGCGATCAACACAAACGTGGATGGCATCAAAATTTGCCAGGGGCTCGAAAACATCGCGCAGGTGATGGACCGTGCGACGCTGATCCGCAGCGCGGTGCAGCCGGATCTCGGCAGCATTTTGCATTCACGTCACCAGTATCACTGGCACACTGGCTATGTGCCACCGCAGACGGTGGCATGCCCGCACATCGGTGCATGGATGGCGAAGGTGCTCGGCCCGCGCAATGCCGTGATGCCCGCTTTCATTAACATCGGCCAGCGGCTCGAAGGCGTGGGCGAAAGCGAAGAGCTGAAGGCCTTCACCACCGCAGGATTTTTCGGCAGCGAGTTTGGCCCCATGAACCTGCCGTTTCCTGAAGAAGCCGCGCAGTCCGTGAAGCCGCCGAAGGGCATGGACGGGAATCGTTTTGCCAATCGCGACCGACTCTTTCGCAAGCTGGTCGATCAAAGCCCGCAGCGTGAGTTTATGAGTGACTACCAGCAGGAGTCCATGCTGCGGAGCATGGACAATGCTTACCGTCTGCTAAGCGCCAAAGAGCGTGAGGCTTTCGATATCACTTTGGAGCCGAAGGAGAGCTACGCCAAGTATGACACGGGCCGCTTTGGCCGTGGCTGCCTGCTTGCGCGTCGCTTGGTCGAGGCAGGCACACGTTTCGTCGAGGTGACCACCGAGTACGTGCCCTTCTTCCAATGGGACACGCATAAAGATGGCCACACCACCGTGGATGCCATGCACAAGGAGATCGACCTGCCGATCTCACAGCTCGTGCGCGATCTGGAGGCGAAGGGGCTGCTGGATCGCACACTCATCGTCATTGCCAGCGAGTTCAGCCGCGATGCCCTCATGGAAGGCAAGCCCGGCTCTACGGCGAACGACCAGACGACCTTCAAAGTCGATACGCTCAGCGAGATGAAGCACTACGGCCTGCACCGCCATTTTACCGGCGGCACCAGCGTGGTGATGTTCGGCGGCGGTGTGAAGAAGGGGCATTTGTACGGAGAAACCGCCGATGAGCGTCCGCTCATTGCCACCAAGAATCCGGTGAGCGTCATGGATCTGCATGCCACCATCATGACCGCCATGGGCATCAGCCCGAAGACGGAGTTCGAGATCGAAGGACGTCCTTTCTATGTGACGGAAGATGGCAAGGGGAAGGCCGTGACGGAAATCTTCGCTTAAAAAGATTGGTGGCGCGGATTTCATCCGTTTAGGCTGTCCCCAATGAACGCACTCCGTCTATTCTGCCTCGGTGTCATGACTCTTGTCCTGGCTGTTTCCTCACCTCTTCGTGCCGCCGAAGGCGATGCCGAATGGAAAAAGGTCAACGATGTCATCGAAGTCATCAAGAATCCGAAGGAGAACCCGCAGACGAGTGATGCCGCGCGTGTGCTGCTGAAGCAGAGCCTGACCGAATTTGATGCGAATTATGCCGCCGCTATGAAGGCAGCGCCTGCCAATCCGGCCCGCTGGGACGTGGCGCTGTTTGCAGCGATGCTCGGGCATGTGCGCGAGCTCGCGGGTGTCCCTGCGCCGGAAAAAGAAGTCATCAGTCTCGCAGAAATCGTCAAAGCAGCAGATGCGAAGCCCGAGACGAAGTCGCAGGCGAGTCTGACCATGGTCATGATTGCATCTGACGCTGTGCTGGCTCCGGGCGGTGACGCTGCTGCCTGGATCGCGATGGCGGAGAAGCACTTGAAGGACTTTCCCGAGGAAAAGCTGAACCAAATGGTGGCGGTCAAGCTGCAGGAGGTCACTCTCAAGACCCAGCCGCTGGGGCTGAAGTTCACGGCCGTGGACGGTCGCGCGGTGGATGTGAGCAAGCTGCAGGGCAAAGTGGTACTCATCGACTTCTGGGCCACTTGGTGCGGGCCTTGCGTCGAAGAGCTGCCGACTGTCTTGAAGATCTACAAAGAGCTGCATGAGAAGGGCTTTGAGGTCATTGGTGTCTCGCTTGATGCGGACAAGGCCGAACTGGAAGCTTTCCTGAAGGACAAGGGTGTCGAATGGCCGCAGTACTTCGATGGCAAAGGCCCGGAGAATGAGTTGTTCCTCAAATTCAATCTCGAATCCATTCCAACGATGTGGCTGCTGAACAAGAAGGGTGTGGTCGTGAGCATGACCGCTTTTGAGGGGCTGGAGGAGAAGGTGAAGAAACTGCTCGAGGAGTAACATCATGATCCATCGTGCCATTGTCATCGGAGTCATTCTGGCCACGTCCTGGCTGCATGCCCAGGAAGCGGGCGTTCAGGTCGAGAAAAACGTCATGGTGGCGATGCGTGATGGCGTGAAGCTCGCCACGGATGTGTATCTGCCTGCGGGCAATACTGGAAAGCTGCCTGTCATTCTCACGCGCCTGCCTTACAACAAGGACGGCGCGAAAAGCTTTGGCGAATACTTTGCGGCGCACGGCTATGCCTTTGTGGCACAGGACACGCGCGGACGCTACGCCAGCGAAGGTGTCTGGCACTGGCTGACGGATGATGGTGTGGATGGGGCTGACTGTGCTGCATGGATCGCCGCGCAGCCTTGGGCCAACGGCAAGATCGGGATGGTGGGCACCTCATACGTTGGTGGCACGCAGCATGCGATGGCTTTGGAAAAAGTGCCGCAGCTCACCACCGTCATCCCGGTGGATGCCGTGTCCAACATGGGACGTCAGAGCATGCGCAATGCGGGTGCGTTTGAAATGCGCTTTTGGAACTGGATCATGCTCAATGCCGGGAAAGGAAGCAACGCGGCGCTCGATCCGGCCACTCAAGGCGAACTCAAGGAGATGGCGGACAATCGCTGGGACTATCTCTCGCTGCTGCCGCTGCGTCCCGGCACCACGCCCCTCAAGCTCGCCCCTGAATACGAGGACTGGCTCATTCAGGCCATGCGCCACGGCAAAGACGATGCCTTCTGGGCGCAGAACAACATTCTGGCCGATCCCACGCGCTACAAGGACATGCCGGTCTATCTCGTCGGCGGCTGGTATGATTCGTGGGCAGGCAACACGTCTGCCAATTTCCAGGCGCTGTCGAAGACACTCAAAAGCGATGTCTATCTCATCATGGGGCCGTGGATTCATGGTGCGCAGAACAAGTCATCCCACGGTCAGGTCGAGTTCGGCAGTGACGCCGCCGTCGCGGACCAGCTCGCTTGGCGCAAGGAGTGGTTTGATCACTGGATGAAGGGCCTCGACAACAGCGTCGGTAAAGCCGCGCCCTTCGCCAAAAAAGTGCGCATCTTCGTCATGGGTACCGGGGACGGCAGCAAGACCAAGGACGGACTGCTCAATCACGGCGGGCAGTGGCGTGATGAAAACGAATGGCCGCTGGCGCGTGTGAAGCCCACGGCGTTCTATCTGCATGCCGAAGGCCTGTTGAACGATGTGAAGCCGAAGAGCGAGGACGGAGCTGTAACGTATGAGTTTGATCCCAAGAATCCGGTGCCCACACTCGGTGGCAACATTTCCTCGGGTGACGGCATCATGCAGCAGGGCGCGTGGGATCAGCGCGGCAGTGACAAATTCTGGAACTGGACCAAGCCCATTCCGCTGTCTGCTCGCAGCGATGTCCTCGTCTTCCAGACCGCACCTCTGGCCGAAGATATCGAAATCACCGGCGAGATCGAGGTGAAGCTCTGGGCTTCATCCGATGCCATGGACACCGACTTCACCGCCAAGCTGATCGACGTTTATCCTCCCAGCGCCGACTGGCCGCACGGCTTCGACCTCAATCTCGCCGACTGCATCGCCCGCGCTCGTTTCCGCGATTCGTTGCAGGAGGAAAAGCTCATGCAGCCCGGCAAAGTGTATCCCTTCACGATCAAGCTCTACCCCACCAGCAACGTCTTCAAAAAAGGCCACCGCATCCGCGTGGACATCAGCAGCAGCAATTTTCCGCGCTTCGATGTGAACCCCAATACCGGCGAACCCCTCCAGCAGCACCGCCGCACGGTGACAGCCACGAACACAGTCTATTATGGCAGCGAGCATCCCTCGCACATCGTGCTGCCGTTTGTGCCGCGGCGTTAGAGCAGCGCCTCGCGAAGGATGCTCATGCTCGCATTCCCGCCCGTGAGCACGCAGGCCACGCGTTTGCCCTGCCATGTCTCGCGCTGCTTTTTCAATGCGGCAAATGACAGCGCACCTGCGCCTTCGGCGATGTTGTGAGTGGACTGAATGATCTCGCGCATCGCAGCGACGGCCTCGGCGTCGTTCACAGTGACGATGTCGTGTGCATGGCTGATCACATGCTTCAGTGCGTCCTGGTTCGGTGTTTTGCAGGCCACACCTTCCGCCACGCGTGTCGTGCTCGGTTGTTCGATCAACTGCCGCTGCTGAAACGACAGCGCATAGGCGGGCGCATGCTCGGACACGATGCCGATGATCCTGGTTTTTAAGCCCAGTGCTTCACGAGCGGCGGCGATGCCGCAGAAACCGGAGCCGAGGCCGATGGGGACGAATATGGCATCCAGATCAGCCACGGAGTGAAACAGCTCCAGCGCATAGGTCGCCACACCCCGCACCAGCCAGGGATGAAATGACGGCACCGCATGCAGACCTTCCTTCGTCCCGAGTTCCCGCGAGTATTCCAGCGCCTCCTGAAACTCGCGCCCATGCTCGACCAGTTCCGCACCTAGTGAGCGCATGGCGGCATTTTTCTCCGGGTTGTTGCCATGGGGAACGACGATCACGGCTCGCAGACCCTTGAGCTTTGCGGCAAAGGCAATGGACTGGCCATGATTGCCCGTCGTGGCGGCGATCACACCGCGCACCTCGGGCTGCTGGCGTTTCAGTTCATCCATATAGACGAGCCCGCCACGGATCTTGAAAGCCCCAACCGGCGTGTGGTTCTCATGCTTCAGCCATAAATCGCAGCCCAAACCCGCTTCGAGCAGCGGCCAGCGATAGGTGGGCGTTTCGCGGATGTGCGGACGAATGAGCGCCTTGGCGGCTTCGATTTCGCTGAGGGTCGGCAGGGGCTCCATTCTTCATGGCTAGGCATGAACTTCGCAAAGGCAAGCCCGCAGCCGACGTTATGAGCGGCACCATGAACACGCCTGCCACTTCCCGTCGTCGTTTCCTTCAGACCTCCCTCGCCGGAGTTTTATCATCACCCGCCTGGGCGGCACCGCTCGGGGCGAACGGGGATGTGCGCGTCGCGGTGATCGGTTTTCGTGGTCGTGGCGGCGGTCATATCAAGGAACTGCTGAAAGTGCCCGGCGTGAGATTGGTGGCGCTGTGTGATGTCGATTCCGCCGTCGTGGACAAAAAAGTGGCCGAGCTCGCGAAGCAGAACATCACGGTCAAAACCTACCGCGATTTCCGCGAGTGCTGTGCGGACAAGGACATCGACGCCGTGACCATCGCCACGCCAAACCACAGCCATGTGCTCATCGCGCTTACTGCCTTGCAGCATGGCAAGCACGTGTATGTCGAAAAGCCCGTCTGCCACAATCTCGTCGAAGGCCGCAAGCTCATGGCCGCTGCCACCAAAGCGGCTGCGAAAGGCATCATCGTGCAGCACGGCATGCAGCGGCGTTCGGACCTCGGCTGGGCGGCGGCCATGGAGTGGGTGAACGATGGCCACATCGGTCAGAAGAAGCTTTCCCATGCGCTCGTCCACGGCATGCGTCTCAGCATCGACAAGGTGGATGCCGCGCAGCAGCCACCCGCCACGGTGGATTACAAGCTCTGGTCCTCTCCCCGTCCGGAGATGCCGCTCATGCGCAAACAATTCCACTACGACTGGCACTGGCAGTGGCCGTATGGCAACGGCGACATCGGCAATCAGGGCCCGCATCAGTATGACGTGGCCCGCTGGGCGCTGAATGATCCCGCCACGCTGCCGCAGCGCGTGATGAGTCTTGGCCATCGCTGGGGCTATGTGGATGACGGTCAGACGGCGAACTGCCAGCTTGCCTTCCATCCCTACGAACCCGTGCCGCTGCTCATGGACATGTTTGGCCTGCCGACGAAGAGCATGGACAAAAAAACCGGCGAACCGCCCTACAAGGGCCTCCGCACAGGGAACATCATCCACTGCGAAGGCGGCTACGTGGCGGAGTCCAAGGCCTACGACAACGAGGGCAAGACCATCACGAAGTTTGAAAACTTCCTGACCGGCCCGGATCACATGAAGAACTTCATCGACTCCGTGCGTGCCGGCAAATACACCAAGGATGTGCTCCACATCCGCCACGGCCAGCAGGCCGCCGCACTCGCACATCTCGCGAATACTTCCTACCGCCTCGGCAAGGCGATGAAAAACGAGGAAATCAAAGAACGCCTGCAGGGCGACAAGTTCGGCCAGGAAATGTTTGCGGGCATGCTCAACACGCTTGCCGCGAATCAAATCAACACGGAGGTCGAGCAGGTCGTCGTGGGCCCATGGCTGGATTTCGATCCAGTGAACGAGATCTTCACGGGCGAGTTCGCCGCCGAGGCCAACAAACTTGCGCAGGAAGAATACGCCGCCGGATTTGAACTGCCGGAGGTGTAAACATCAGACCAGGGTGTGCTGACGGCGGAAATCCTTGGGCGACATGCCAACGACCTGCTTGAATCGCCGCGAGAAATGGAAGGCGTCATGGAAGCCGAGATCACCCGCGATCCTGGCCAGGGGGTGACTGCTCTCCAGTAGTCTGGCACAGGCCCGCAGCACGATCGCGTCCGCACGAAACTCCCCTGGGCTCTTGCCGGTCATTTGTACGAATCGTTTCCGAAAGGCGCTGTAAGACATGCCGAGAGCAGTCGCGATTTCTTCCAGCGACGGTGCACCCAGTTTGCCATCGGCCAGCAAACGCTCTGCAGTCTCCCTCCACTCCAAAGTCTCCGTGGTCTGGTGCTGTGTGGCATCAAATTGGAGGGCATCGGCCAGCCACTGCTGAAAGTGGCATAGGCGTGAAAGAGCTGTCTCAGCGGGCGCATCAGGTGGCGGCTGGAGGATACGGCGCAGCCGGTTCGTCCAGTAGGGGAGGGGGCTGAGCTCCAGCACCCGGCTGCGGTCTCCGGGGTGTCCGGCAGACTGCCAAGCATCGAAGACGCTGCCATTGAACCACAGGAACAGCTCACTCCAGCGTACGCCATCTTTGGGGCCGTAGCTTTGATTCACGCCGGGCTTTGACCATACCAGCGTGCCGGGCTGCATCACACAGCTCACCCCGGTGTCGTCCATGTAGTCAGCCGTGCCTTCAAGCGTCAAAACCAGCAGGTAGTGCGGCGCGGGCCGTAAATAATGCGGTGGTGGTGCATGCGCATAGGTGGCCTGGCTGTCCCACTTGGTTCCGGCGAAAACGATCTGCCCCAGATCGCAGTGCATGGGCCGCGTCGCGTTCATATTCCATGGGCCTGGAATGCTGAAGTAGAGATTTGGGTCGCGCTCGTCGGTCATGTCAAAATCTACATGCATGAGGTCAAACATTCAATTTAGAGAACGGTGGAATGACCGTATGAGTATGTCAGGCAGTCAATGCCCGCCATGCGCCAGCCTGAACTCCATCGCTGCTTTCCCATGCCATCTGCGTTCTTCGTAGTGCTAGGCGTGTATGCATTCGCGCTGCCCGTAATGGCGGTGGATTACGTGAAGGACATCAAGCCCTTGCTCAAGGAGCGCTGCATTTCCTGCCATGGCAGCGTGAAGCAAAAAGGCGATCTCCGGCTCGATGCGGGAGTTTTGATCCAGAAGGACGTGCATCATGCACTGCTCGAACGCGTAGCTTCCGGAGATGAAGACGAACGCATGCCGCCGGAAGGCAAACGGTTGAGCGCCGAGCAGATCGAACTCTTGCGGCAGTGGATCGCCGCCGGTGCGCCCTTTCCCAAGGACGAAGCAATTCCAAAGAAGCCCTCCGAGCACTGGTCGTTTCAACCGGTGCAGCGTCCGCCGGTGCCTGAGTCGGGATTCACTCATCCGATAGATGCTTTTGTGTTCGGCAAAAACGACGCTGCGCCTCAGGCTAATCCGTTGGCGCTTCTGCGTCGCGTGCACCTCGATCTCACCGGTTTGCCGCCGACGATTCAAGAGCAGGAGCGTTTCGCAAAATCCGGTGATCTGAACGCTGTGGTGGATGACCTGCTCGCACGCCCCGAATACGGCGAGCGCTGGGCGCGGCACTGGCTGGATGTCGTGCGTTACGCCGACAGCAACGGCTACGAACGCGATGCGGAGAAGCCTTTTGTATGGCGTTATCGCGACTACGTCATTGAGTCCCTCAATCAGGACAAGCCCTTCAAACGTTTCGTTTTGGAGCAGCTCGCAGGCGATGAGCTGCCGGATCGTTCCGTCGGATCTGTCATTGCCACCGGCTTTCTGCGCCTCGGTCATTGGGACGACGAGCCTGCGGATCCTGCGGCGGATCGCTACGATCAGCTCGATGACATGGTCAGCACCACCGGGCAGGCCTTTCTCGGCCTCACCATCGGCTGCGCACGCTGCCATGATCACAAGTTCGAGCCCCTGGCCACACGCGACTACTACAGCCTCGTCGCCGTGTTCAATCCGCTCCAGCGTCCGGCCAAAGGCCGCACGGAGCTCACGCTGCCAGTCGATGGCACGGATGTTTACGCCTGGCGCGAGCCATCCGCGAAAGCCCCGGAGACGCATGTGCTCGTGCGCGGTTCGCCCACGCGCTTTGGCGATCTCGTCGGGCCTGCTGTGCCAGCCATTCTTGTCAAACAGCAGCCGCAGTTTCCAGCGGGGGAAATGACCACGCAGCGCCGTCTCGGCCTCGCGCAGTGGATCGCCAGTGAGCAGAACCCGCTCACCGCCCGCGTGATCGTCAACCGCATCTGGCAGCAGCACTTCGGGCAGGGGCTGGTGACCACCGCAAATGACTTCGGCCTCATGGGGGCTTCACCCTCCCAGCCGGAACTCCTCGACTGGCTTGCGCACTGGTTCATGAACGACGCCCGGTGGTCGTTGAAAAAGCTGCACCGCCTCATCCTCACCAGCCATGCGTGGCAGATGAGCAAATCGTCGGACTCGCTCATGCGCTACCGCCGCCTCGAAGTCGAAGCGATCCGCGACTCCATGCTTGCCGTCAGCGGCCAGCTCAATCCGAAACGCTTCGGCCCCGCGATGAAACCCGGCATTCCCAAGGCCGCGCTCGAAGCCAACACCGACAAGGAAAAAGTCTGGCAACCCTCCGACGAACGCGAGGCCTCACGCCGCAGTATCTACGCCTTCATCAAGCGCGGCCTCGTCATCCCCATGCTCGAAACCCTCGACCTCGCCGACACTGTCAGCAGCTGCCCGCAGCGCCAGGTCACCACCGTTGCACCACAGGCGCTGAGTCTCTTCAACGGCGAGTTCGTCAACCAGCAGGCCCAACACTTCGCCGCACGCCTGCAGCGCGAGGCGGGTAATGATCCTGAAAAGCAGATCACGCTCGCCTGGAAGCTCGCTCTCTGTCGTGAGCCTTCACGCGATGAGATGGCAAAGATGCGCACCTTTCTTCAAGAACAACCGCTGGAGCAGGCCTGCCGGGTGATCTTGAACCTGAACGAGATTGTCTATTCCGAGTAAAACGATGAACCGCCCTCTCACACGACGCGAATACCTGATGCGAGCCACTGGCGGCTTCGCCGGGCTGGCGCTCGCAGATTTGATGGCGGCATCGCCGCTGTCGGAAAAGCGCCCGCATTTTCCAGTGAAGGCCAAGCATTGCGTTTTCCTCTTCATGAATGGCGGACCGAGCCAGGTGGACACCTTTGACCCGAAACCAGCGCTCAAAAAATACAACGGCATGCCTTACCACGGCGATGCAAAGGTGGGATCCAACGGCCGCGCAGTGGGCCATCTGATGCAGTCGCCGTTTGAGTTCAAGAGGTACGGTCAGAGCGGGCTGGAGATCAGCAGCCTGTTTCCTCACACCGCCATGCACGCCGATGACCTCTGCGTGATCCGCTCCATGCACGCGGACACGGCAGCACATGCCTCGGGCTGTTTGCAGATGAACACGGGCAGCATCTTCATCGGTAAGCCCTGCCTCGGCTCGTGGCTCAACTACGGTCTCGGCACGTCGAATCAAAACCTGCCGGGCTTTGTGGTGATGACGGACCCGCGTGGTGGGCCCATTGGAAGCGCATCGAACTGGACCGCAGGCTACATGCCCGCTGCCTATCAAGGCACCTTGTTCCGCAGCGGCGGCTCGCCCCTGCTGGATCTCGCCACTCCGGAAGGCACGAGTGATCGCACCCAGCGCCGTAGCCTCGATCTGCTCAAGTCCTTGAACGAAGAACACCTCAAGCGTCATCCCGAAGAAACAGAACTGATGGCGCGCATCGAGTCCTACGAGCTGGCCTACCGCATGCAGACGGAGGCGATGAGCGTGGTCGATCTCGACAGCGAAGACGCCGCTACGCGCGAGATGTACGGTCTCAATGACAAGCGCACGGCGGATTTTGGCCGCAAGTGCCTCATCACGCGCAAGCTCATCGAGAAAGGCGTACGCTTCATCCAGCTCTACTCCGGAGGCGGCCACATTGAGGACACCTGGGATGGTCACAACGACTGCATCACCAACCACACGCTGCATTCAGGTGAAACCGACAAACCCATCGCCGCGCTGATTGCCGATCTGAAACGCACTGGCCTATGGGATGAAACACTGCTCGTCTGGGGCGGTGAATTTGGCCGCACGCCAACAAGTGAAGGCGTGGGCAAACCGGGTCGCGATCACGACTGGCATGGCTTCTCCATGTGGATGGCAGGAGCCGGTGTCAAAGGTGGTCAGGCCATTGGCGCTACTGACGAACTCGGTTTCAAAGCCGTTGAAGACCGCTGCCATGTCAGCGATCTGCACGCCACGATTCTGCATCTGATGGGCATTGACCACTCGCGCCTCAGTTATCTTCATCAGGGGCTGAATCAGCGCCTTACAGGCGTGGAGGATCGGCGGGTGATCACTCAGGCTCTGGCATAAACCCCTGCTACACGGTTGTTTTTGTTTGATCGAAAGGCCTGTTTAATACGTTTGGTCTGCTTCCTGCCAACCTTTCAAAAAAGCCGCCACCGACCGCTTTGCGAAGTGACTCTGCTCCACCCATCTCTTCATGAAATTGCCAACCATACTCGTCCTGCTCCTCGCTGCGTCTCTGCATGCGCAGACACCTGCTCCAGCCGTCAAACCTGCTCCGGCACCGAAACGTGCGCCCACGGTCGCGAGTGTGCCTTATGGTGAGCATGAGCGGCAGGTGCTTGATTTCTACAAAGCCGATTCGCCGAAGCCTACGCCGCTGCTGTTTTTCATCCATGGCGGCGGTTGGGTCGCAGGGGATAAATCCGGTGTGGGTGAACTCGAAGCCTGCCTCAAGGCCGGCATCTCCGTTGTTTCCATCAACTACCGTTACTCCTGGCAGGCGCAGCTTGCTGGGGTAATGCCGCCGGTGAAGTGGCCGCTGGAGGATGCTGCGCGCGCGTTGCAGTTCGTGCGCAGTCGCTCTCTGGAATGGAATATCGACAAGCAGCGCATTGGCGCCAGCGGCGGCTCTGCCGGAGCCTGCTCCAGCCTCTACCTCGCCTTCCACGACGACATGGCCGACCCCAAAAGCAGCGATCCCATTTCCCATGAATCTACGCGGCTCTGGTGCGCGGCGGTCAGCGGTGCGCAGACCTCGCTGGATCCAAAGCAGCTCAAGGAGTGGACCCCGAACAGCCGCTACGGTGGCCATGCTTTTGGCTTCATGGACCCGAATGAGCGCAAGACCCGCGACACACGCTTTGCCGAGTTTTTGGAGAAGCGCGAGTCCGTGCTGAAGTGGATCAAGATGTACTCGCCCTACGAACTCGTCAGCAAGGACGATCCACCCGTCTATCTCCACTACAGCAGCGCACCGGCTATCGGTCAGGAGCAGAAGGACCCCACTCACACTTCAAACTACGGCGTCAAACTTCAGGAGCACTGCCGTGAAATCGGTGACGAATGCGAACTCGTCTATCCCGGTGCGCCCGACGTGAAGCACAAGAGCATTGCGGAATTTTTGATCGAGACGCTGAAGAAGTAAGATTTCATGCCGTCCCGCAGCCTGATTGGCGTGGCTGCGGGTTTTTGGAGTGTTGCTCAATGAGAGTAATGATTGCAGTCAGATAGGCCGCTTTGAGCGCGTTCTACTTTCTCCATGAAACTCGCTCTCTCCCTCCTTTTACTCACCTCCATCGCCTTCGCTGCCGACACACCGGCGAAGAAAGCTGAAGCCCCGGCAAAAAAGGCTCCGGCCAAGAAGGTCTATCCGAAGAACCCGCCGCCGACGGTGGCGAATCTGAAGTATGGGCCGGCTGAGCGGGATGTGCTTGATTTCTGGCAGGCAAAGTCAGACAAGCCAACGCCGCTGCTTTTTTTCATCCATGGGGGCGGCTGGATGGGCGGTGACAAGGCGGGCATCGCCGTGGAACCGTTTTTGAAGGAAGGGATCTCTGTTGTTTCGATCAACTACCGCTACATCTCGCAGGCGCAGGATGTGGTGCCGCCGGTGAAGGCACCCCTGACGGATGCGGCGCTGGCGTTGCAGACGGTGCGCAGCAAGGCGGTGGAGTGGAACATCGACAAGACGCGCATCGGCGCGAGCGGTGGTTCCGCTGGTGCGTGCAGCAGCCTGTGGCTGGCTTTCCATGACGACATGGCTGATCCGAAAAGCAGCGATCCCATCGCGCGTGAATCGACCCGTCTTTACACGGCTGCCGTGAACGGACCGCAGACGACCCTTGATCCTAAGCAGATGCGCGAGTGGACGCCGAACAGCAAATACGGCAGCCATGCGTTTGGCAAGTCGGGGGAGTTCAAAAATTTCGATGAGTTCGTGGCGGCACGGGAACGCATCCTGCCTTGGATTAATGAATACTCGCCCTACGCGCTTGTTTCGTCAGATGATCCACCAGTGTATTGCTTGTTCGGCGCCCCTCCGGCCATCGGTCAGGAGCAGAAGGACCCGACGCACACTGCCAATTTTGGCGTGAAACTGCAGGAGCATTGCAAAGAAAAGGGAGTGGCCTGTGAGGTCGTTTATCCCGGTGCGACGGATGTGAAGTACAAGACGATTAACGAATACCTGATCGCCAAGCTCAAGGAAGTGAAGTGAGGGCACCAGACATCCATCATCCATGATCATGAAACTCAATCCACTCACTCTCGGCGGCCTTGTCCTGGCTGTTTGTCTCGCCACCCGTGCTGAAGACTCCGCCTTCCGGCCGATCTTCAATGGCAAGGACCTCAGCGGTTGGTACGGGCTGAATCCGCACTCCGTCGTCAAACTCAAGGACGAGAAGAAAACCGAAGCGCTCAAGAAGATGCGCGACGAGTTCGCTGCGGACTGGAAGGTCGAGAATGGAGAGCTGGTCAACGATGGCCACGGCCCCTATGCCACCACTGAAGAGGAATTTGGTGATATCGAATTGCTCATCGAGTACAAAACCGTGGCAGGTGCTGACAGCGGCATCTACCTGCGGGGCACGCCGCAGGTGCAGATCTGGGACAAGAGCCAGGTCTTTGATCCTGCCAAGCCGACACGCAGGCCGCACCTTGGCTCCGGAGGACTGTTCAACAACACCCCGGACACACCGGGTCGCGATCCGCTGGTGGTGGCGGACAAGCCCCTGGGTGAGTGGAACAGTTTCCGCATCCGCCAGATTGGCGCACGCACCTGGGTGTGGCTGAATGACCAGCTCGTCGTCGATGGCAACGTGATGGAAAACTATTGGGACAAAACCCAGCCTCTGCCTGCCAAAGGTCCGATCATGCTGCAAACTCACGGCGGCGAGATCCGCTGGCGCAATCTGCAGGTGCGCGAGATCGGCGCGGAGGAAGCGAAGAAGATCCTCGCCGAGGCTGACGCGAAGAAGTGATCCACTGAATCCAAACGAAAAAAGCCGCAGAGGTGATCCCTCTGCGGCTTTTTGATTTTCCGAATTCGTTACTTATTCAGCACGAGGCGCAGAGTGCCGTTGTGGACTTCCAGCGACTGGATGCCGGCGATGAATTTTTGCAGTGTAGGATCAGACTCCACGTTTTCAGCCACGAGATCGACGCCCTTGAGGTCACCGATCCAGCTGTTGGGAAGTGAGATGCCGCCGAGGGTCAGATCGTCGAGTTTCAGCGACAGCTTATGTTCGGGAGAGAGGCTGGTGCCAAAGGTGAAGCGCAGGCGAATTTTTTGATTCGGCATGATCGGGAAATCTTCCGGAGCGGTGAAAATGATCGCCGCGGAGACATTACCTTCGCCAAACTTGACCTGGACGCTCTCGCCGAGCTGCTGCTGAGCGAGGTAGGCGTTCACCTCACGCTCGTTGATGACGATGGTGCGGTTCGCCTCATCGGGCGGAATGGCAGCTGGATTGCTCAGGGCCTGCAGTTTGCTGTCGTACTCGGCCTGCTCCTTGGCGGTCAGACTCACTGGGGTCATGGCGGAGGGGTAGAAGTTTTGTTTGACCCAGAGTGCGCCGGTGGCGGCGGCGATGCCCGCGCAGCCGAGGATGACGGCGAGGGTGATGAGAACGATTTTCTTGGTGGAACGCGCACGCGGTGCGGCGGGCGCTGCGGTTTCAGGGATGGATTGCATAGTGGTGAGTTTGGATGCTTTTCAGGCAAGAGTATTCATTCAGGCGAAAAAAAGCCACCTACATGTTCTCCGGCAGTTTGTAAGGCATTGACTCTGCGCGTCGCCCTTGGGAACATCTCGAATAACCATGAAATACATCCTCGCTCTCGATCAAGGCACCACGAGTTCACGTGCGATTCTCTTTAACCACGACGGCGGCATCGTGGCGACAGCCCAGAAGGAGTTTCCTCAAATTTTCCCGAAACCGGGCTGGGTGGAGCATGATGCGCAGGAAATCTGGGCCACGCAGGCCGGGGTGGCTTCCGAAGCGCTGCAAAAGGCGTGTGCGAAGGCCGCTGACGTGGCCGCCATCGGCATCACGAACCAGCGCGAGACCGCTGTGGTGTGGGACCGCAAGACGGGGAAGCCGATCTGCAACGCCATCGTGTGGCAGGACCGCCGCACGGCCTCGATTTGCGACAAGCTGCGCGCGCAGAAGCTCGACAAGGTCATTCAGCGCAAGACTGGGCTCGTCGTGGATGCCTATTTCTCCGCCACGAAGGTGCAGTGGATGCTGGAAAATGTGAAAGGGGCCAAAGCCCGCGCGGCGAAGGGTGAGCTCGCCTTTGGCACCATCGACTCCTGGCTGCTGTGGAATCTCACCGGCGGCAAAGTGCATGCCACGGATGTCAGCAATGCCTCGCGCACGATGCTCTATGATATTCGCAAAGGCACCTGGGATGACGAGCTGTTGAAAATCTTCGGTGTGCCCCGCTCCATGTTGCCGGAGGTCAAAGACTCCAGTGGTCTTTTTGGCACGACATCGCTGCTTGGCGGTTCCATTCCCATCGCGGGCATCGCGGGAGATCAGCAGTCAGCCCTGTTTGGCCAGATCTGCACGAAGCCCGGCATGGTGAAGAACACCTATGGCACGGGCTGCTTCATGCTGATGAACACCGGCTCCAAGCCGATCAATTCCAAAAATAAACTGCTCACCACCGTGGCGTGGCGCATCAATGGACGTACCGAATACGCGCTGGAAGGCAGTGTGTTCATTGCCGGTGCAGCGATTCAGTGGCTGCGCGATGGGCTGGGCATCATCCGGCAGTCGGCGGATGTCGAGGCTTTGGCCGCGAGCGTGCCTGACACCGGCGGTGTGTATCTGGTGCCTGCGTTTGCCGGTCTCGGTGCCCCTCATTGGGATGCTTATGCACGCGGCACACTGCTGGGCTTGACGCGCGGTACCACGGCTGCACACATCGCTCGAGCGACTCTGGAGGGCATCGCGCTGCAGGTCATGGATATCTTAAAGGCCATGGAAGCCGATGCGGGTATCAAGCTGAAGGAACTGCGTGTCGATGGCGGTGCCAGCGTGAACAATCTGCTCATGCAGATGCAATGCGATCTGCTCGGTGTTCCCGTGGTTCGCCCCAAGGTGAATGAAACCACCGCGCTCGGCGCGGCCTGCCTCGCGGGACTTGCCGTGGGCTATTGGAAAAATCTGGCTGACATCGCGAAGCACTGGCAGGTGGACCGCAAATTCAAGCCCAGCATGAAAGCTGCTGTCCGCACCCAGATCACGCAGGGCTGGAACCGGGCGCTGGGCCGAGCCAAGGGATGGGAGGAGAAATCGGCGTGAAGCACACCGCATGGATCAATCCGCCCTGCCCGCTGCTGCCGGAGGAGAACCGGCACTTCGATCACACGGACATCGAGGCGCTGAATCACGAACGTGGGCCGCTGTTTTATGAAACGGCGCTGCACTATGCGCAGAGCCTGTGGCGCGAAGGATTTCCGGCCAAAAGCATTCTGATCATCAACCGTGCCCTGTCACTGCCGCTGAGTGCTGATGAGCCCATTCTTGCGAAATGGCCGCTGCCGTATCTGGCGCTGGTGTGGATCATGCAGCATCGGGTCGAAGGCCAGTTCATTGGCAATCCGCGCCGTCACTGGCAGCATCTGGCCACACGCATGGTCGAACCAAACAAGGAACTGCGAACCTGGCGCGCCTGGGCCTGCTGGTATCTTGCGCAGTTGATCCTGCCGGAGGCTGAATTCCCCTCGGACCAGAAACAAATCCGCGAAGAGCAGGTCGTGGAGCCCACGCAGGATCAGATTGCCTCCCACTTGCATCGCCTCTCACCAGCGCGGGATGAGGATACGTGGCGGCATGCTTTGAGTGCGATTCAAGCCCACCGTGAACCGCTAGCCGCCCGCATTCGCCGCATCGGCGCCCACGAGCTGCCCACGGTGCAGCGTCTCGGCCATGAAATCTGGCATGCGTACTATCCCGGCATCATCAGCGAGGAGCAGATCCGCTACATGCTCTCCATCTGGTATCAGCCCGGCTCCATGGCGCATGAGATGCAGGCGCGTGACGTGTGGTATGCGCTCGTCGAGACTGCCGGGCCGAGGCCCGTCGGGTATATTTCCTTTGAGAAGCTCCTCTTCGAACCGGTGCTCTTCATCAACAAACTCTATCTCCTGCCTGAAGTGCACGGTCATGGCCTCGGCTCTTTCACCCTGCGCTGGACCGAAGAACGCGCCCGCGAGATGCACTGCAAAGTTGTGCGCCTCCGCGTGAACAAACGCAACGCCCCGGCCATCCGCTCTTACTTGCGCGCGGGCTTTCGCTTCACCGAAGACATCGTCAGTGACATCGGCAGCGGGTTTGTGATGGATGATTATGTGATGGAGAAGGCGGTGTGAATGGGAGATCGTCTTTGACACTCATCAACACGCATTCCATCTCACCCAGTGATCCCACTCGACCTCTCCCTCGCTGAAGTTCCCCGCATGCCCGCGAATGCCGCGCGGCTGCTGGGCAAGGAGGGGGTGACGACGGTGGCGGATGTGATCGCTCTGATGCCATCCCGCCATGAGGACCGGCGGCAGATGCAGGCGCTGGCGTTTCAGGCGGGATTGGTGCCGACGTGCCATCACGTTCTGATCACGAAGACGGGGAACAAATTTTTCGGCAGGGCGGGTGTGTTTGAGGCGGTGGTGCGGCATGCGACGGGGCTGCTGGGGCAGCAGCTGACGCTGAAGTGGTGGAACATGCCGTTCATGAGCCGGGTGCTGGCGGAGGGGCAGGAACTGATCGTCTATGGCATCATCAAGGACACGAAGGGCCGCCTGAGCATGGCGCATCCGGAGTATGAGATCGTCAAAGGTGGCGCGGATGACGATGCGGGGCAGATTCACACCGGGCGTATCACGCCGATCTACCGGCTGAAAGGGGCGATGACGCAGAAGGCGCTGCGTGTGGCGGCGTGGCATGTGATGCAGGCGCTGCCGGAGTCGTTTATCGAAGATTTGCTGCCGACGCCGAGCGGGGAAGGGGAGTTTGCAGGGCTGTCGCGTTCCAAGGCCCTGCGTGAGGTGCATTTCCCTGCCAGCATGGAAAAACTGGAGCAGGCGCGGCGCTACCTCGCCTTGCAGGAGTTCTATGGCTACCAGCTGCGAGTGGCACGGCGGAAGCGGCGGGTGATCGAATCTGGCGGACGCAGGCAAGTCGGCACGGGCGAGCTGCTGCGGGACTTTTTTAACGAGTTGCCGTTTCAGCTCACCACGGCGCAGCAGCGTTGTCTGGATGAGATTCATCGTGACATGGCCTCAGGCAATCCGATGAACCGCCTGCTGCATGGCGACGTGGGCAGCGGCAAAACGGTGGTGGCCTTTGCTGCGATGCTGCGCGCGGTCGAATCAGGCAGGCAGGCAGTTCTGATGGCACCGACTCAAATATTGGCCGAGCAGCATGCGCGCAGCGCGCGGAAGTGGCTGGAGCCGCTGGGGTTGCGTGTGGCGCTAAGGACGGGATCGAAGCGGGAGGATGGGGATGAGATGGAGTTGATGCGCGGAAAGAGCAGTTCGGCGAAACCGGAGATCGTCATTGGCACGCATGCGCTGCTGCATGACGCGGAGCTGATGCACAACACGGGGATCGTCGTCATTGATGAGCAGCACAAGTTTGGCGTGGCGCAGCGGGCGAAGCTGATCCGCAAAGGGGATACGCCGGATGTGCTGGTAATGACGGCCACGCCGATCCCGCGCACGCTGACGCTGACGATTTACGGGGATCTGGAGGTCTCCACGATCGACCAGAAGCCGCGCGATGGGGTGAAGATCATCACGAAAGTACGGCCGAAGACGAAGCAGAAGGATGCGGCGAAATTTTTGCGCGAGCAGATCGAGGAGGGGCGGCAGGGGTACATCGTGTATGCGCTGATCGATGAATCGGAAAAACTGGAGGCAGGCGCGGCGACGAAGGGGCACGAGGAATGGTCCAAGCTGCTCGCTCCGTGTGAGGTGGGTCTGCTGCACGGCCGGATGACCTCGGAGGAGAAGGAGGATGTGATGAAACGCTTCCGTGCGGGCAAGCTGGATGCGCTGGTTTCGACGACGGTGATCGAAGTGGGCATCGACGTGCCAAACGCGACTGTGATGTTCATTCATGACGCGGGGCGTTTCGGGCTGGCTCAGCTGCATCAGCTGCGTGGCCGTATCGGCCGCGGGGAGAATACGAGCTATTGCGTGTTGTTTGTGGACGACAAGGACGAGGAAAACCGCCAGCGGCTGGCGATCATGGAGGAGACGAGTGACGGCTTCCAGATCGCCGAGGAAGACCTGCGGCGGCGTGGGCCGGGGGATGTGCTGGGCCATGCGCAGAGCGGGCAGGCACCGCTGCTGTTCGGTGAACTGCTGGCAGACACACGGCTGGTGCGTCTGGCGCGGCAGCTTGCTGAGCGGACACTGGACGAAGATCCGCAGCTTTTGCGTCCGGCTCTGGCGGTGTTCCGGGATGAGCCGGTAGCTGCGGAAAAGGCACAGGCGATGATGCAGTGAGACTCGTTTATGAGAGACTTTTTGAAGGATGGCTTACTGAAGTGCGCTTGACGTTTGAAGCTTTTACCCGGTCAGTACCGAGTGTCATGCATCCTCTTGCTCCCAGCTGCGCGCCGATAGCGCTGGTGAACCAAACCGAAGTCGTTCGCAAACGGCGTCGGCGTGGCAAGATCGGCATTATCACGATGCTGCGTGTGGCCGTTGTGTCTGCGGCTGCCTTGGGTGTCACTGTGTTTGTGCTGTGGTTGAAGAAGGAGACGCCACACTCCAGCGCTGCCATCGCCGTGCGTGAATCGCCGTTGGTTCAGGCGCGGAGCTTGAAGTCGTTATTGCAGACAGTGGGGTCATCCGGTCTGGCGGCCTATGGCTTGATGAAAAATCCCGTGCCTGTGCCAGCGCCCGAGGTGGTGCAGCCGCCAACGGTCCAAGAGCCGACCGTGAGCCGGGTGCTACCGGTGTGGCTGCTGGTGGACATTCCTGAATTTGCAGATGGAAAGAGTGCCGGACTGACACCCGCAGAGACGATTGAGCAACTGCGGCAAAGCCTGCGTGAGGCTGGTGCCAGGCAGATGGGGCAGTCGGTGCGTTTTGGGATGCTGAACCTGTCCGAACTGCTGGCCATGGAGCCCAGAGCGTGGGCGGCGAGCCTCGACACTCTAGTTGCGAACGAGAACCGTGCCTCGGCGATGCTGCTGACATTCTATCTTACATATCTTGATCGTGCGGGAGACGGAGCGGGTGTGAAAGCACTGCTGCGGGCCATGGAGCAAGGCATGGCTGAGGAGAGTGCTGTGCGTGAGTTCATTCTTAAAGGGCGCAGTGTGGCGGAACTTGAACGGGAGATGGCACAGGTGTTTGCGGATGCCGGGGTGGAGCTCCAGTTTATGCGGCGCGGCGGCCTGGCATTCAGGTAGTGATGAATTCAGGGGGAGAATCCTTTTGCCCAGTCTGGCTTTTGCCTTTAATCCCTGAGCATCTCCATGAAAACTTCCTGGCCCATCCGCCTTGTGCGTGCGCTGTTTTTTGCATTCTCTGTTTTCATTGGCATCGCAATCGCTCTGGGCCTGCAGCAGGACGCCTGGGTCGGAGCGGTGAGCGGCGCGGTGTTCATGGGCATGCTGATGGTGCTGGATGTGATGCTGGCGCACTTCACCCTGCGTGATTTTTCCCATGCCACGCTGGGGCTTGCGGTGGGTCTCTTCTGCGCCTGGCTGATCACGCGCATCGGCGTGTTCCAGCTCGCCTATTTTCAAAATCATGAGGAGGGAGCGGCGTTGCAAAACGTCGCGGAGATCTGCATTTATGGCACGCTGGCATTTTTCGGTGTCACGTTTGCGCTGCGCAGTGATCGGGACCAGTTTGCCTTTCTGATTCCTTACATCCGGTTCCGCCGTGACGGTTCTGAAGGTGAACCGCTGCTGCTGGACGCAAACGTGGTCATGGATGCCCGGCTGCCAGGTGTCTTTGCCACCGGATTTCTCAGCGGTGCCGTCGTGGTGCCGCGTTGCGTTTTGGACGGGCTTCAGCAGATGGCAGACTCTCCTGAGATCGCGCAATCCCTTCGTGGCAAGCGAGGTCTGGAATTGATGGAAAAACTGCGGGCAAGGCAGGAGATGAAGGTTTCCATTCATGAAGATGGCACCTCGGATGCTCCGGTGGAAGTGCGCCTGGTGACGCTGGCGCGTGAACTGAACGCCCGCCTGCTGACCAGTGATGACAATCTCGCCAAGGTGGCCCGGTTGCGTGGTATCACCGTGCTCAGCATGCGCGAACTGGCCGCAGCCCTGAATCCAGAACTCAGCGTGGGGGATGAACTGCGGCTGCCGCTTACCAAGCCGGGCAAGGACAAGAACCAGGCGGTGGGTTATTTGCCAGACGGCGCCATGATCGTCGTGAACAACGCCGCCACCCATATTGGTCAGACGGTGGATGTGGTGGTTTCCGGCACCCTGCCAACGAGTGCAGGCCGGCTGATCTTTGCTGAGATCAAACCGGCCGCGTGACGCGCTCGCGCTGCAGCAAACCCACCGAGAGGGCCAGCATCACCAGCAAAGCCGACTGCGGTTCTGGAACCATGGTAATGGACATGATGGCGGCTGCGCTGGTGGAAATGCGTGAGGCGTACATGCTGGAGGGATTGTCCAGCGGTAGATCGGGGATGAGCGTCCAGCCAAATGAGTCAGACCCCTGATAGAGGCCGCCGCGATCAAACAAAGCCGCATTAAAATCGCTGCCATCGTTGACGACATTGTTGGTGTCGAACATGCCATCGATGCTGTAGTTCACGCCGGCCAGTTTCCAGATGCCGCCATCATTGACGAACACACCGCCGCCGGAATCACCGTTGGAGAGGGTGGCTTCTTCGGCGGTGCCACTGGCACTGAATGAAGCCGTGAGCAGATCGCCAATGGCGCTCGAATAAATGCCGCTGACTGTGTTGGTGCCCCAGCGTGCGGTGCCATCAGGGTTGGTGACTTGCCAGCCATGCAGAATCCCGCCGACGAGGACATCCGCCCCACGCGGACCACCTCTGCCGTTGACCTCCATGGTCAGGCCCGTTTCAGATGATCCCGTGTAGAGCGGGGCATAAGTGGAGAAAGTTTCCTGTATTTTGAAGATGCGGAGGTCAGTGCCCGCGATATTCCAATAGCCGACGCCGCCGTTGGCTGCAGTGTCGATATTGTAGGTTACATCCGCGCCACCGCTGAAAATGCCGTTGTGTGTGAAGGTGGTGCCCTGAGTGCCGAAATGCTGTGCGGTAATAAAATACTGCGGCGCAATCATGGTGCCGAGATAAGCCCCGTAAGTGCCTTCGTATTGCCAGCCTGAATCCGCATAGATGCCGGTAGGAGCCGTGGTGTTGTGGCTGGGATCCGCCGTGGCTTCAAAGACGATCGCATGACACGGGGTGAGGCTCAGGCATAGCAGTGCAAACGTTGCGCACAGGATGCGCGAGCACATGGGTGCTGATGCTTTGGAGGCCACGAACATCAAGTAATGTCTCACCACGTTACATAATTACCATAAAACTCTGCTGAATTGCCTTAATTTTGTCCCTGCGGGCATCATCAAATCCGATTTTGGTATTAGCAGGAACTCCGCTCGGTGAATTCATGCTCGACACTCAGATCATTTTAGTTATGGGTTGCAGGCTTGTGCCGCAAAAATGAAAAAAGGTTCATTTATCAACATGTTGGGTGCCTGCGTTCTCCCGCCGCTTGTCGGCGTGGGGATTTGCTGGGGTATGATCCAGCTTTTGAAGAACCATGAAATGTTTCGTGTGGATGCGTTTGCACAGCCCACGGCTGCGGTCAGCAAGGTGCGTCAGGGCAAGCTGAGCGAGATCGGAGCTGAGATCCGTGCCGCCTTGCCAGTTGATGCGACCTATGACCCGGTGCGTCAGCTGCCAGTGTCGCCGAATGCAGAAAAAGCCGCCCTCAGACGTGCCGCTGAGGCAGAAAATGCGAAGCCGGTCATTCCAAAGAAAATGCCCAACGCAGAACCAGGAGTGGCGGCCGCAAGGAGGTCTGACATGGCATCTCCAGTTGTTGCCATCCAAGAGTTTCTCTGGCGTCCGATCCTTGATCCGATCGCGGATCACTGGACACCTCTAATGCCGCGCACGGATGCGCTGCCGCAGGCCTACCAGGCCGTGCTCAATGATGATGCCGCGCATCTCGCCAAGATTATCGCAATGGGCATTTCCCCCAACGAAATGACCTTGGGCGGAGATACGCCGCTTTGCGCCGCAGTGCGCATGGGACGTGCGGATTGTGTGTACGTTCTGGCGCTCTCTGGTGTGAATCTAAATCAGCCTGCACATGAAAAGCAGCCCCCGATTGCGATTGCCTCGCTACGCCGGAATGCACCCGTGTTGCAGGCGCTGCTGGATTTTGGGGTGGATCCCAACACGCGCTTCAACATGCCGATTCAGAAGCAGGTCATTGACCGCTGCACCATCAAGGATCTGCGCAACGCCATGGAAAGCGACCGTGGGATCACGCCTCTGATATGCTGTTCAGCGCGTGGAGATGTGGAAGGCGCGGTCACTCTGATGCGTGCTGGAGCCCGGGCCGGAATGTGCACCACGCGTGATCATCGTTATCCCATCAACTTTGCCGCCACCCAGGGGTATTTGTTCCTCATGCGCGTCCTGCTGGGGCGTGATCCTGAATCGGAGCCGGATACGCTCGTGACCGTCAATCTCTCCAGCCAGCGTGCTTGGGTGACCAAACAGGGCCGCATCATTAATCACACCATGGTTTCCACCGGACGTGAAGGCTACGGCACACCGGCGGGGCGCTATGTCGTCACTGACAAGCACACCTCCCATATTTCCACGCTCTACCATGTCAACATGCCTTGGTTCATGCGCTTGAACTGTGGGGCCATCGGCCTGCACAGCGGACATGTCACAGGTCGTCCCGCCTCTCATGGCTGCATTCGTCTCCCCTACGAGAAGGCGAAGGAGTTCTTCAGCCAGGTGCGCGTGGGGGACGAGGTGGAGATCGTTTATTAAAGCGTCTTCAGCAGCTTGTCGTGGATGCCGTCGAATCCACCGTTGCTGAACACCACGATCACATCTCCGCTGTGCGTTTCCTGTTTCAGGCGATTGACGATGTCATCGGTGCTGGATTCAAACCAGCAGGGCTTGCCGCGTGCGGTGACGGCCTGCGCGACCTTGGCGGTGTCCAGGCGTTGATCTGCCGCAACTTTCTCAGGATTGGCCACCGCCGCGATCACCGATCCGTCAGCCTCGGTCAGAGCCTCGATCAATTCATTCTGCAGCACGTTGCGACGGCTGGTGTTTGAGCGAGGCTCAAACAATGCCCACAGGCGGCGTCCCTCATAGCGCTGGCGCAGACCACGCAGCGTCTCGCGAATCGCGGTCGGGTGATGACCGAAGTCGTCGATGATCGTGATGCCGTGGGCTGTGCCACACTCCTGCTGACGGCGGCGAATGCCGCGGAAACTGGACAGGCCAGCGCGAATTTCATCGTCACTCAACCCGGCAAAACGGGCGGCGCACACGCACATCGCTGCGTTGCGCGCATTGAATTCACCTACCATGGGCACCTCGAAAGCCGCACCGTTGATTTCAAAGTGAGTGGACTCAGGAGTCACTGCGGTGATCGTGATGCGATAGTCACAGGTCGGCCCCAGACCCACCGTCTTGAGTGGTGCAGGGCACTTGGCACGCAGGCTTAGGCAATTGGGATCGTCGCCGTTGGCCAGCACGAGGCCGTTGCGTGGCACTGTGTTCAGAAAGCGCTGAAACGAGAGCAGGATTTCGTCGAGGTCACGGAAGATGTCGGCGTGATCGAACTCGATGTTGTTCACGATCGCGCACTCCGGCAGGTAGTGCAGGAATTTACTGCGCTTGTCGAAGTAGGCCGTGTCGTACTCGTCGCCTTCGATCACAAACAGGTCCGAATGGGTGAAGCGTGCGCCTGATTCGAAATTCTCCGGCACGCCACCGATCATGAAGCCGGGGTTTTTGCCTGCGTGTTCGTAGATCCACGCCAGCATCGTCGTGGTGGTCGTCTTGCCATGCGTGCCGCTCACCACAAAGCTGCGTTTGCCTTGAATCACCTCGCGTTTCAGCATCTCTGCCATCGAGACGTAGGGCAGCTTTTTCTCCAGCAGTGCCTCGAGTTCAGGATTGCCGCGTGAGATCGCGTTGCCGACTACATAGGAATCCGCAGTGAGAGGCAGGTTCTCCGGCTTGTAGCCCTCCGTCACGGTGATGCCTGCATTCCGCAGCACATCGCTCATCGGTGGATAGACTTGATTGTCGGAGCCGCTGATGGTGTGACCGAGGGCGCGCAGCGCGACTGCAGTGGAACCCATTGCGGTGCCGCAGATGCCGATGAAATGAATGTGCTTTGGAGATGCCATGGAAGGGACGCGCACGGTTCAAATTCCAAGCGCAGGCGTGAACTAAAGCAGCGCTTTTTGCCCCCTGCTAAAAGAAAGTTCAGTTCGGCCGGAATAATCGCACCGGCAGGAGCTCACATGTTGCGATGGCTCGAATCCCGCAGCCAGCCAGAACTAACAAACAAACCAAAGCACATCACACCTATCATGAGCACCAAGCACATCATCGCCGCCGCCGCCTTCACCGGTCTCCTTTCCGGCGCTTACGCCGCCCAGACCACCAGCACCCAGAAGGCCGCCAACCTCGGCGTCTCCATCGAGAAGATGGCCGACAAAGGCCAGCATACCTGCAAGGGGCACAACGACTGCAAAGGCACCGGCGGCTGCAAGTCCGGCGACAACGGCTGCAAAGGCAAGAACTCCTGCAAAGGCAAAGGCGGCTGCAACACCATGCCGAAGAAGTAAGCCGAATCGATTTCCGCAGCCACACGACACCTCCGCGTGTGGCTGCGGTTTTCCTTTAATCCGTAGACTTTGAACTCCAGCACATGCCCGCCAACCCCCACAACGGTCACACCGATCTCGGCATCGGTCTCGGTCTCCGCGTGCCGCATTACCGGCACATCCTGGAGAAGAAGCCCGTCTGTGACTGGTTCGAGATCATCTCTGAAAATTTCATGGTCGATGGTGGCCGCCCGCTGGAGGTGCTGGACAGCATTTTGGAGCAGTACCGCGTCGTCCAGCACGGGGTTGCGATGTATTTTGGCAATGCCGACCCGCTGAACCGCGACCACCTCAAAAAACTCAAGCGCCTGGTGAAGCGCACCAACACTCCCTGGCTTTCCGATCACCTCTGCTGGGGCAGCGTCGATGGCCGCTGCTCGCACGATCTCCTGCCCATGCCCTATACCATGAGCGTGGCCAAGCATACCGCCGAGAAAATCAGGCAGGCCCGTGATTTCCTCGAAGTGCCCATCTGTGTGGAAAATGTGAGCAGCTACGCCGAATTCACGCAGAACGAAATGACCGAATGGGAATTCCTCAATGAAGTCGTCGAGCACGCTGATTGCGGCATCCTGCTGGATGTAAACAACATCTACGTCTCTTCGCAGAACCACGGCTTTGATCCCTTCGAGTATCTGCGTGCCGTGCCGCATCATCGAGTGGGCCAGATTCACATCGCCGGTCACACCCGGCTCGATCACGTCATCCTCGACACCCACGATCATCCCGTGCCCGATCCTGTCTGGGATCTCTACGCGGAGGCCATCAAAAATTCCGGCAGCACCGCCACGCTCCTCGAATGGGATGACAAAATTCCCAGCTTCGAAGACGTCCACGCCGAAGCCCTCAAAGCCAACCGCTACCTTCATGAGCACACACACGCCTAGCCAGCTCCGCACCAACGCCGATCTGCGCCAGTTGCAGCGCACCATGGCTGCGGCGCTCATGCAGCCGCTCACTCGTCAGGATGGCATGCCAGCCAGCACACAGGTTGATTTCATCACGCCGAACGACCGCATGAGCGGCTTTGAGCGCCTCGAAATCTACGCCCGCCAGTACTGGTTTCGTCTGCTCGACTGTCTCTACGACGACTATCCCGCGTTGCGCGTCTTCCTTGGCGAGCGCCGCTTTCACAAACTCTGCCGTGACTACCTCGCGCAGCATCCCAGCACCTCCTGGACCCTGCGCAATCTCGGCTCAGCACTCCCCGCCTTCATCACGGATCTTAAAGCCCGTGATGTCGCCCGCGTCGAGTGGGCGCAGACGCTCGCCTTTGACGAAGCGCTGAAAAAGCCGCTGCGGATCGATGATCTCCTAGGCGCTGACCCCTCCACACTTCATCTGGGGCTTCAGCCCTGTGTTGTGCTTCTACAAATCGACCACGCCGTGGATCACTTCATCACCGCGATGAAAAAGGCCGATGCCGACGTGCGGGGTTCCGCCAGCCAGGCCATGTCTGAGGCGCCTACTCGCGCCCGCATCGCCAAGGCACCGAAGCTAAAGCGTGAGCTCGTACATCTGGCCGTTCATCGCCACGACAACATTCTCTACTTCAAGCGCCTCGCCCCGGAGTCCTTCGCCATGCTCGCGGCATTGCGGGATGGCCTCACCCTGGCGGATGCCATCGAGCTCGCGCTCGCCCATGCCAGTCCGGACATCGACTGGCCCGCTCATATTCGTGACTGGTTCACTGAATTCTCCCAGCTCGGCTGGTTCACCAAATCTCCTCGCAAATCATGAAACCCTGGACCCTCGTCAACTCCCTAGTCGACCGTACCGCCACTTATCTGGCAGATCCATTCCTGCTCGGCATCCGCCTCTACTGGGGCTGGCAGTTTTTTCAGACCGGCAAAGGCAAGCTCAGCAACATCAGCGCCCCAACTGCCTTCTTCACTGAGCTCGGCATTCCCTTTCCAGAGCTCAATGCGTACATGGCCGGCTGCGCCGAGTGTTTCGGGGGATTGCTGCTGCTTCTCGGCCTCTTCTCCCGCGTCACCTGCGTGCCCCTCATCTTTACCATGCTCGTCGCTTATGGCACGGCACATCTTGATGTCGTCAAAACGATCTGGTCGGACGCTGACTCCTTCGTCACCGCTCCGCCGTTTCTCTTTCTGCTCGCCAGCCTGATTGTCTTTATCTTTGGTCCCGGCAGGTTCTCAGTGGATGAACTGCTGCTGCGGCGAAAAAAAGCGTAAATCGTGGGAATAAGCGCCGCCACCAGGTCTCTCACCTGCATACCCGCCCCATGAATTCATGGAACTCGCCCTTCATTTTGGCATTGAACTGCCCGCAACCCGTCCGATACCTCGTTGCGTGACTGACTCCCTGCCCAGCTTCGAGCAGATCGTGGACGCCCACTACCAAGGCCTCTACCGCTTCGCCATGAGCATGTGCCGACGTGAGGCCACCGCACAGGATCTTGTGCAGCAGACCTTTCTGCAATGGGCTAAGAAGGGACACACGCTGCGGGATGCCTCGAAGGTGAAGACCTGGCTGTTCACCACGATCTACCGTGAATGGCTCGGCATCGCCCGCCGCGAGAAAAAATACGAAGAGGTCGAATTCGAACCCGACCAGCACGGTGCCACTCAGAATCATGATGATGGCGAAAATCCCCGGGTGGACAGCGCCACGCTGCAAATCGCGCTCGAAGAACTCGAACCAAACTACCGCGCTCCGCTGGTGCTTTTTTACCTCAAAGAGTTATCTTACCGCGACATCGCCGAGACGCTGGGAGTTCCCATCGGCACCGTGATGTCACGCCTCTCCCGCGCCAAAGACAGCCTGCGCACCATTCTGCGCCGCCTCGAAGATTCCGCCTCCTCCAACATCATCCCCCTCCACGCATCGTGAACCGCGAAGAAGCCAGACTCGAACTCGACGCCACGACGCTCCGCCCGCAGGATGCGTCGCCAGAGGCGCGTGCGATGGCGGAGAGCGATCTTGAACTGGGTGAATGGCTGACAAAACGCACCGCGTTTGATGAACAAGTCGCCGGGGCTTTTGCGGCGTCCATTCCAGCAGGGCTGCGTGAGAGCATTCTGCAAAATGCCAGACGACCCGCCAGACGTTCCTTTCGCTGGATTCTGCCTGTGCTGGCAGCAGCCGCTGCGGCGGTGGTGGTCGGCTGGACAATGCTCTGGCCGGTGAGCAACTCCATGCCCGACTGGCAGGCTGAATCGCTCGCTGCGGTGACGAATGTGCAGTACGGCATGTCCAAGGTCGATCACATGTCGCGAGACTTCGAAGCCATCAAAAAGATGCTCGTGGCGGATCAATCTCCGACACCGGTTCGTCTGCCTGGCACGGTGGGAACGATGCCGGTGCTGGCATGCAAGCATATCAAGATCGCCGGTCGTGCGGCATCCATCATTTGCTTTGAGATTGAGCCCGGCAAAGAGGCTCATCTCGTCGTGGTGGAAAGTGCCGGTCTCCCCGGCCTGCCGCCGCAGCTTCAGCCCCAGTTTAAGACCAGCAAGAACTGGAACATGGCGACCTGGAGCGACGGCAGCCAAACTTTCCTCCTCGCTACGACGGCGGATGAAGCGGCGCTGAAGAAGCTGTTTGGGCTGGCTTAACGCCACTCGAACCAGTCACGCAGTTTTGCCAGAACGCAGAGAGGCCGATTCCATCTTATCGTCGGTCATCGGCAGATTTACCTCAAAGCCTGTTGAGCAGCTCGGTCTTTTTGGCGACGAACTCATTGTCTGTCAAGATCCCGGAGTCGCGCAATTGCCCCAGCTTTTCCAACAAGCCCATGACGTCAGAAGCCCCTTGGCTGGGCAAATGATTCTGTTGAACGGGCGGCGGTGGCGACTGTTGGAAGTGGGAAACCGGAGGCTCCGCAAAATTGTTCGAGGAAACCGGTAGCAAGCCAGGTCCGGAGATCAGGGGCAGGCCGAGTGTGGAAATAGTTCCGAATTGGCTGCTGAACGTAAGCGACGTGTTTCCTCCCTGCTGCTGGCTCACACCGCTGATCTGGTGGTTCAGTGTATTGAAGACAGTGACTTGCCCGTCTCGCTCCACCACGAGGCGCTGAGTTTGGGGGAAAAACGCATAGCGGATGTTGTTCTGCGATCCACTGCTGGAGGGAGAGCCAAGGTCACCAGGCCACCAGTTGTTGCCTCCAGACTGGCCCTGCGCCGCTGGTGGAAACATCTGCGTGCTGGCCAGGGCATTGGCGAGTTCACCGCACAAGTTGTTAACGGTGTTCTTCAGGCCATGATTGAACATGTCGCCGACCATGGTCATTCCGCCACGCATCCACTGGCCGCTTCCCAGTTCTGGACAGCTGAACTGGGCCATGCTGCCGCCGCCCTGATTTACGGATACGAGCATCCGCACGGCGGAATCGAAGCTCAAATTGTAGCGACGGGAAATGTCGCTGATGATGTTTTCTCCCGCAGGAGTGAGTTTTTGCATGATGGGAAGTAGGGCGATTCCCAAGTCCTTGGAGTATTTCCAAGTGCGGTGGGCCTCAGTTGCACGGTTTTTGCAGAAAAACAACCCGTTTCACCCAGTGTATCTGCAATACGAGATCCCGGCAGCCTTGAACGCGAAGATTTTCAGCGCCCCTCAAATTTGTCGCGTCCTTTGGCCAGCGCCTCGATCTTGCGGTCGGCGATGCTGCGTTTGAGCATCCAGAAGCCGCAGTCGGGGTGGATGAATTTCACCCGGCCTGCGCCGAGTTTTTTCTCTGCTGCTTCGATGCGGCGGGCGATCTCGTCGGCGGACTCGACGTGGTTGACCTTGATGTCCACGACACCGAGACCGACGCCAATTTTGGGATCGAGTTCTTTGAGAGCATCGAGATCGGCTACCGGACGATGCGCGAGTTCCAGAACGAGATGGTCCGCATGCAAGGAGTTCAGGAAGGTAATGAGCGCGGCCCACTCGCCCTTTTGAATGGTCTGGCCGCCGTAGTTTCCAAAGCAAAAGTGCACGGCTTTGGTGCCTGTCACGGCATCCAGCACGCGATTGATGCCTGCGGCAGCGATGGGGGCATCGGCCGGGTTGCCGGGAATGTTCGCTTCATCGACCTGCACGCAGTCGCATTGCAAGTCGGCGGCTTGCGCTGCCAGGGCATCGGCAATGGCCATGTTGAGCGCTTCAAAGTCGTTGTAGTGCGTGTCTAGCAGCGTGCGGGCCAGCATGTAGGGGCTGGTGAGCGTGAACTTGAACGGGCCGCCCGCCACCTTGCCTGCGCGGGCGCAGTCTTCGGCCAGATTGAGCACACCTTCGGTGATGGGGCCACGCACGACGGCGGCTGGCTTGCTGCGGAATGCCATCTCATGTTTGGCACGAAACGCAGTGGTATCTGCGCGACCCACGCGGCTGTCGATGCCGCCCAGTTTGTGGACGAAGTACTCGATCATGCCGTTGGTGTCGGGATGATTCACATCGAAGCGATACAGCTCGCCATCCGTCGGCAGATCAATGCCCGCCTGACGCTGCGTGTCGAAGACTACACGAGTGGCATCCACGACGGCGGCTTCGCTGGGCAGCGCGCTTAGCCATTCGGGGACAGGATAGGAGCCGACGGTGGTGGTCTGGATGGTGGCCATGCGGCAGACTAGTCAGCATGCTCCTGCCTTGGAAGTCAGGAGTGCCAAAATCCAAAGGCAGGCAGGCATCCAACAAGCTACCTTGTCGGTTTCTTCGGGCCCTTGCCACGCACGCTCATCTTGAAGGGCACGCCGGGGGCGGCCCATTCGTCACGGATGACTTTCTCCAGATAGCGCATGTAGCTGTCCGTGAGTTTTGAGGCGCGGTTGGCGAAGAGAACGAAGTGAGGCACGGGAATGGCAAAACCTTCGGCTTCATTGACCTGAGTTGCATAGAGCAGTTTGAAGCTGTGTGTGCTGCGACCCAGAGCGCCGGGGGTGTTCTCGATGGCGGTGGAGAGCAGGCGGTTTAGGGCACCGGTGCCAATGCGGTTCTGTGAGCCGCTGCGCACTTTTTCGATCTGCACGAAGAGTTTGCCGATATGGTCCTTGTTCTTCGCCGAGATGGCGACGAGCGGGGCGTAGTTCAAGAAGAAAAACTCCCGGCGCATCAGTTCGTCCAGATGTTCGATGCGGTCCTTCTGATTGCCATCGGGATGAAAGAGATCCCACTTGTTCATGACGAGGATGCAGGGCTTGCGTTCTTCCAAAATGAACTGGGCGATCTTGCGGTCCTGCATCTTGGCACCTGCTGCGCAGTCGATGACGAGGAGGCAAAGGTCTGCGCGCTTGATGCTCTGCAGGCTGCGATCCACGCTGGAGATTTCGACCACGGTGTCGAGATGCGCACGGCGGCGGATGCCGGCGGTGTCGATGAGCTGATAATGCTTGCCGTTCCAAGAGGCTTGGATGTCGAGTGCATCACGCGTGGTGCCAGGCACGTCGCTGACGATGGCACGCTCCGAACCAAGAATGGCATTCACGAGCGAGGATTTGCCTGCGTTTGGCCGGCCGACGATGGCGAGCTTCAACGGACGAGTGTTTTGATGCGAGATGGCATCCTCCGTTTCGTTGGAGTCCTTCAGATCGAGGCGCTCGGAGACGAGTGCGACGAGGTCGTCGATGCCATGGCCATGGGCGGCGCTGACTTCCACGGTGTCGGGGAAGCCGAATTTGCTGAACTCGCTGGCGTTCAGCTTGCGCTTGGGGGAGTCGGCTTTGTTGCAGACGAGAATGACCGGTTTGTTGGTGCGGCGCAGTTCGCGGGCGAGGCTTTGATCGATCGTGGTGATGCCATCCACGACATCGACGACAAACATCAGCAGATCGGCCACATCAAGGGCGATGGAGGCCTCGATCTGCACCTGGTCGGTCAAAACGTCTTCGGTGCTGGCACCGATGCCGCCTGTATCCATGATCTCAAACCATGCCGGACCACGACGGCACTGCGCTGTGATGCGGTCCCGCGTCACCCCGGCCTGGTCGTGAACGATGGAGATGGTTTTCCCGGCAAGGCGGTTGAAGAGCGCGGACTTGCCCACATTGGGGCGTCCGACGATGGCGACGGTTTTGAGCATCGTTCAGAGAGCACGGTGCGCCCCCCGCGTCAATCATGTCCCGCAGCCTGCAACTGCTTGACACCGTCCGCCAGATTGAGAAAACCCGACAAAGCAGTGAAAGTGGCGGCAAAAAGGGTGGGCCAGATGAGCCACTCAGGCTTGAGATCGAGCAGAATCCACAAAATGGCCGCCATCTGGGCAAAAGTGGCCGTTTTGCCGGTCCAGTGGGTGTGAATCTGGAATTTGCCAGCAAAGTGGTCGATCACGAAAGCTCCACCGATGGAAAGCAGATCGCGTCCGATGACCAAAATCGGAAACCACAGCGGAAAATGCTGCCGCCAGGAGGTGAAACTGAGCAGAATGATGGCGGCGAGCATGAGAAGCTTGTCCGCCAGCGGGTCCATGATGGCCCCAAAACGGGTGCGCTGATTGAACCGGCGGGCGACCCAGCCGTCGATGGCGTCACTGATCGCGGCAATGCCGAAGACCGCAGCGGCCCACTGGCGCAGGGATTCGTCGGGGTGGTCGCCTCGGGCGCTGTCGCCGTAATAGATCACCAGCCCGATGAAAACGGGAATCAGCAGGATGCGGAAAATGGTGATCTGATTGGCGAGGTTCACAGGCTTACGTTCGTGTTTCACGGTTCATGGTTCAAGAGTTGAATCATGAAGTTTGATCGCTTTAGAGTGCAGGATGTCGCAAATCGAACCCGTGGACCTCTTGAACGCCTACTGCGAGGGAGCCTTCCCGATGGGGGAGGACGATGGCTCCATCTCCTGGTACCGGCCCAAGATGCGCGGCATCCTGCCGGTGGCGGAGTTTCACGTGCCGCGCAGGTTTGAGCGCTACCTGAAGCAGCACCCTTTTGAGGTGCGCTGGAACACGGCCTTTGGCGATGTGATCCGGGGCTGCGCCGACCGTGAGAGCACCTGGATCACTGACAACATCATGGACACGTACGAGGAGCTCCATCGCATTGGTTTTGCGCATTGCGTGGAGGTTTGGCGGGATGGCAAACTGCGTGGCGGCGTCTATGGCGTGAGCATCGGAGGGGCGTTTTTTGGCGAATCGATGTTCAGCCGTGAGCCGCAGGCCTCCAAGGTGGCGCTGACTCTGCTGCAAAGGCGGCTGCATGAGCGCGGCTATCTGCTGCACGACACGCAGTGGACGACTCCGCATCTCGCGATGTTTGGCGGGCATGAAATCCCCTGCGCGCAGTATTTGGAACTGCTGCAACGGGCGATTTCGCGGAAGGCGACGTTTATGTGAGCCGCAATCAGCTCTCGAAATACGTGTAGCCGCGCAGACCTGCCTCAAAGCTTTCCATGATCTCGCGGCGCTCCGTGGCGGTGATGCGCTTGGAAACAACGGCGCTTTCTGCGAGGTTGCGGAAACGGGTGAGCATGTCCTTGGGATCGTACTCGACGTAGGTGAGCACTTCCGCGACGCTGTCGCCTTCGAGTTCGCGGCTGTACTTCACCTTGCCGTTTTCCACGCGGACGCTGACGACATTGGTGTCGCCGAGGAGGTTGTGGAGATCGCCGAGGGTTTCCTGATACGCGCCGACGAGGAAGATGCCGAGCATGTACTCATGGCCCTTCTCGATCTGCGGATCGTGCAGTGGGAGGGTGGAATTGATGCCGTGGGAGTGGGCAAATTTGTCGATCTTGCCGTCACTGTCGCAGGTGATGTCGGAGAGCACGGCATTGCGGGTGGGCTTCTCCTTAAGGCGGTGAATCGGCATGACCGGGAAGATCTGGTCGATGGCCCAAAGGTCAGGCAGGCTCTGGAAGACGCTGAAGTTGCCGTAGTAGAAATCGGTCATGATCGTGTCGAGACGATCCATCTGGCTGCCATCGTGGTCGCAGCTTTCCTTCATGCTGGCCACCCAGGTGAGGATGTCCCAGTAGAGCTCCTCGCCGTGCGCACGCTCACGCAGGTTGACTTTGCCGTAATTGAACTCGCTGCGCAGCTTGTCGCGGTAGTAGATGGCGTCGTTGTAGATCTCCTGCAGGCGATCGCGGGAGGTCTTGGAGGCATGCTTTTCAGCGTCCAGACGCAGCTCATAAAGATTGCGCAGCAGGGGAGGGGCATCCTTGGCGAGTTCGACATCGGCGACGCCCTTGCGAGGCTCAAAACGGTTGATGTCGAGGATGTTGATGATCAACACGGAGTAGTAGGCCACGATGGCGCGGCCGGACTCGGTGATGAGATCAGGGTGCGGCACGCCCGCTTCAGCGGTCACTTCGGTGATCGCCTCGATGATGTCGGCGCAGTATTCCTTGGTGCCGTAGTTGCTGCTGGCTTCGCTTGCGCCTTTGAGTCCATCATAGCTGATCGCGAGACCGCCGCCGAGATCGAGGATGCCCATGCGAGCGCCTTCTTGAACGAGACCCACGTAAACACGCGAGGCTTCGGTGACCGCCTGGCGAATGGCACGGATGTTTGGAATCTGCGAGCCCTGGTGGTAGTGCAGCATGCGCAGGCAGTCGAGCATGCCCTTTTCACGCAGTTGATCGACGACATGCATGAGCTGCGAGATGTTCAGGCCAAACATGCTGGCATCCCCGCCGGAGCCGCTCCAGTGGCCGGCGCTTTCGGCGCTGAGGCGAAAGCGCACGCCGAGTGTCGGGCGCACGCCCATTTTTTCACAGCGTTCCAGGATCAAGTCCAGCTCCGTCGGCATTTCGAGCACCAGGATGACCTGCAGGCCCATCTTCTGCGCGTAGAGCGCGAGGTCGATGAATTCCTCGTCCTTGTAGCCATTGCAGACGATGTAGGCTTCCGGATCGTGCATGTAGCTCAGCGCGGCGATGAGCTCCGGCTTGCTGCCAGCTTCGAGACCGTAGTGATACTTGCGGCCATAGCGGGTGATCTCCTCGATGACTTCCTGCTGCTGGTTCACCTTGATGGGGTAAACACCGCGATAGACGCCCTGGTATTTGCCTTCCTTGATCGCGGAGGCGAAGCCTTCGTTCAGCTCGTCGATGCGCCAGCGCAGCAGATCGCCGAAACGGATGAGCAGCGGGAGCTGGGTGCCGCGTTCGCGCAAACCTTTCACGATGGAAGCGAGCGAGACGTCCTTCGTTTTTTTGCCGTCCTTCAGCTTCACCACGACCTCACCGGTTCTCGCGATGTCGAAGTAATCATGCCCCCATTCGCGGATGCCATAAAGCTCGGCGCTGTCGTCGGTGGTCCATGCGGGGTTTTTCATTTTCGTGGGCTGGGTTGGAAGCGGTTTCAAGGGCGGCGATTATGGGGGCAAATTCGGAAATGCAAAGCGACATCTCTGAGGGGGGAAGGGGAGGTCAAAACGTCAAGGCTGGTTCAAGAGGTCAGGGCCTGGCTTTGCGGAAGGCGAAGGGGAGGTAGAGGATGGAGTAAAAAACGAGGCCGAGGCCGATGGTGCTGAGATTGTACCAAGGCCACGGGCCGAGCTGGTCAAACAGGCTGGCCTGGACTGGTTTCGCGCATTGAAAAGCGTAGTTCGCACCGAGGGCGTAGTTCACAACGGCGATCACGGCATACCAAGCGACAGAGAATCCCATGACGCGAAGCACGGCGCCGGGGCGCGGGCGGACTCCCATGGCGGTGACGACGTAGATCGCCGTGATGGGAACTCCCCCGTGCATGATGAAAAACAAAATGAAACGCGGGTCCGGAAATTCATAGATCAGCGCGGGGGTGAGCAGCCCCTGCAGGGTGCCCGCGATGCCAAAGAAATACACCACCTCGCAAAAAAACGGTCGGCGCGTCCACAGCGCGATGCCAGCTGCCAGGGTGGCAATGTCACAGAACTGCAGCGGCAGCGCCGTCAATACGCTGAGCGAGCCGTATAGCGCGTGCACCGTCAGGCCGACGGGATACAAGGCTAGCAAAATGGTGCCCAGCACCCGCTGAGAGAGCTCTGCCCAGCGAGTGCGGGAGAGCAGCAGCAGCACGATGAACACGGCCAGCGTGATGACGAGCACCGCCTTGTGGGATGGGCCGTAGGGATGAAAGGCGGGAAGCATGGCCTGCATCATACGCGGCTGTTGCGGAAGTCAGTCGCTTTGTGCCATTTACATCCAAGCCTTTGCAGCATCAATTTTGCTGTCATTTTGACTAAAGGGTGAATAATAAATCATGATCATCCGAAAAGTTCAAACTTGTCTGTTGTTCTCCATGTTGCTGAGTTCGATGTCGAGGGCTCAGCAGAACATCTCTTTTGAGAAAGTGGTCCGTTATGAAGAAACGGTGGCTGGCAACCACATCGAGGTGGTCATCCATCAAAAGAAATTCGATTTCTCAGGGTTCAAGCTTACCGGAAGTGCGGAAGGGAGTAAAGAGCCGGCAAAGATCAATGGTATCGAAATTGCGGGAACTGATGGAAGAAGTCCTGCCGGGTGGAAAGGTTGGCCTCTGATGGAGACCATTGCTGAAATTGAACTGAGGTGGAATGGCAAGCAAGTTCATGTGCCGAAACTTCTCCATGTAAACCTTTTGCGCCTGTCACTGGATTCAGGATCAATTCAGTTCATTCCCCGTCCGAATGGAGAAGAGATGCTGATACAAGCGTTGGGAGGAGATGGAGGGGCTTCCTATCTTGTGTCACTCGTTCTCCGCAAAAATGGGCACCACAAACAGTATGAGGCAGGATACTGGGAAGATGGGCTGCGGTCACATCCCTACATGATCAATGAGTATGGTAGAAAGTTGAAGGACAATGTAGAAGTCGAAAGTTTCTCGTGGCTCAAGCCGCCGGCAGGGGCAGAGGATGTACCGGGTAAAAACAAACCATGAACTTTACCGTACAGGCATAAACGAGATATGCTGACCCTACGCGGCTGTTGCGGAAGTCAGTAGGTTTGTGCCATGCTGTTAACATGTTACGTTCTACTCGTTCTTCGGTCCGATCCACGAAACAGCTCAGCGGCGGTTGTGCGGTGTTGTTTGGCCTGCCATTCATTTTGGCCGGCCTGGCCGTCGGCGCCTATTTGTATTTCCCGATGATCAGTTCGTGGTGGTCAGCACGCGGCTGGGAGGAGGTGCCGTGCTTGATCGAGACGGCGGAGCTTAAAACATCGAGCGGCAAAGGTGGCCCCAGCTACGGCGTGGAGGCCCGTTATCGATATGAGTTCGACCGGCAGAAATTTCATGGCGACAAAGTGAGCCTCTTTGGGGGATCCGACAACATGGGCGACTTTCAGAAGCAGGCGTTTCGGCAGATCCAGCTGGTTAAGGGCAAAGAGCGGCCGTTTCGCTGCTTCGTGAATCCGTCCAAGCCGGAGCAGGCTGTGCTGTTTCGTGACCTGCGCTGGGGCCTGCTGCTCCTGATGTCGATTTTTCCGATGCTCTTCCCGCTGGCAGGATTCGCTGTTTCAATCGGCGGCTGGCTGCAGTCTAGAAAGCAGAGCATCAACAAAAAGCTGGCAGCGCGACATCCCGGCGAGCCGTGGCGATGGCGTTCAGAGTGGGCGGGTGATGCGATTCAAGCCACGAAGGACGGCCTGCCTTTTATTCTCGCTGTCGCGGGCTGGATTCTCTTGGTGCAACTGCCGTTGTCGCTTGCGGTGGTTTTGGAGGGGGAGCTTGCGAAGTCACCACTGGCCTTGTGGGCGCTGCTGCCGACATTGCTTGCGGGGATTCCACTTTTCTTTGCCTGGAAGCGGGTGAAAGCACGCATGGTTTTCGGCCATCCCTCTTTGCAGCTCACGCAACTTCCGGCAAGACCAGGATCGGCGCTGGTTGGCCATCTGCGATTTGACCGCGTATTTACCCCTTTGAGTTCCATTTCCATGCGTGTGCTCTGTCAGCGGCACATCACGCGCCGCAGCGGCGACTCACAGACGACGGCCAAGGAAACGATCTGGGAGCACACGGAAACACGATCCGCCGCCGAGACTTGGCGTGACGCCAATGGCGTGGCACTGCCTCTGAATATCGAGATTCCACGCGGACTGCCATGTTCTGCCGTGGATGATGCGTCCATAGTCACGACAGAGGGCGAGCAGCATGTGTGGACGCTGGAGGTCAGTTCCTCCCAGGGTGGCAAGCCGACGATCCTGCCACTGCCCATGTTTGCAGCAGCCGACGAAGTGGCTGCGGCGGAGCTTACCGAGACGCACCCGGCCGTGATCGTCGTTTTGAGCACGGATGATCTCATCTCGCGATTGAAGGCACGTGGCCTGCAGGCGGAATTTGATTCGAATGGCATCCCCACATTCTTTGCCTGCCCGGCGGGCCGAAACCGTGGCATAAGTATCTTCTTGCTGCTGTTTGGCACGGTGTGGTTCGCAGCTTTCCTATTCATGTCGTATCAGGGGGCGCCGCTGATTTTTCGGCTCGTTTGGGGCATCAGTGCACCGCTTATTCTGGTGATGGGAGTTTGGCTGTCGTTGCACAGCCGACGTGTCGAAATCAAGCCGGGCGAGCTTCGCATTCTAAACCGTCTCGGGCCTTTCTATTCCTGGCAAGAGAGCTTCGAGCCGCGTCATCTCACGGGTTTCACCCACGACAGCAACATGCAGTCTGGCAACCAGTTCTTCTACCGCGTGCGGGCGGAGACGATCTTCAACAAACGGAAAACCTTGTTCGATGGCATCACCGAATCCGTAACGGCGGAGGCCCTGGCGAAGCGGTTGGAGAAGTGGCGCAAACGAGCCACCGAATCCTAACCTCCGTCCCGCAGAGCCACCGCAGGGTCCACGCGTGCCGCGAACCAGGAAGGAACCAGCGCGGCCATGAGGCAGAGGGCGACGGCGGTGGTGCAGATGATGAGGAGGTCGCTGAGGCTTGTATGGGCGGGGATGCTGGAGAGGAAGTAAATGTCCTGCGGGAAGATGTCGCGGCCGGTGATGATGGAAATTTGATCGCGGATCCAGTTGCGAATGCTGAGGACGAAGAAACCGCTCGCGAGCCCGGCCACGACACCGACGAGGGCGACGATGCCTGCCTGTGAGACAAAGATGGCGATGATCTGCCACGCACGCGTGCCCAGCGCGGTGAGGATGCCGATCTCACGGCGCTTTTTCACCGTGACGGTGATGGTGGTGTTCATCACACAGATGGCGGCGACGAGCATGATGAACAGCAGCAGGAACCACATCATCGTGCGCTGATTTTCGACAGACTCCAGCATCATGCCGTGCTGCTGCTCCCAGGTGCGGTAACCCCAGCTTTCAGGCAGCGCGCCGGACCGGTAGATCGTGGCCATGACGCGTTCCGCGTCTTCCGGGTCTTTCAGCTCCAGTTCGATCCCGCTGATGTTGCTGTCGAGATTGAAGAACTCCTGCGCGACATGCAGCGGCACGTAGCCGCGTTCTCCGGCGGTGTCAGCACGCAGCGTGGCAACGAGTGTGAGGTCCTTTGACAGAATCGTGACGTCGTCGAGAGCCGCAGCTCGCTTTTTCTTGTCTTCATTTTCGGGGATCTCACGGTACTTTTGAATGAACTGGTTCACACTCTCAGCGGCATGCACGACGAGTGTGTCGCCAACCTTCGCGCCGAGCTCCTTCGCGAATTTGTCGCTGAGGACGATCGAGTCTCCCTGAAGGTCGAATTGACCCTCTTTGATATGCTTTTTGAGCTTTTGCAGCAACCCGTTGTCTTTGTCGTCGGTCATGCCGATGACGCTGACACCTTGCAGGCTGCCGGAGTTTTCGACGACGAGAATGCCGGTGTGACCGTCCCTTGTTCTGTCTGCCACTGGCACGGCGGAAACGACTTCGGGCCGCTGTGCGAGGGTTTTCCGCAGCTCGCGCCAATCGACGGGATTTGGGCCGCCGGGTTCGCCTTCCAGCGCACCCAAAGGCTCCACCATGGCATGCGGCTCAAAGCCGATGAGCATCTGCCGGTACTCGCGCTGCCAGCCGCTGAAGACGGACATCACAAAGACCAGTACGCCGACGCCAAGCATGACGCCGAGCATCGAGATCACGGTGATGACCGAAATGAACGAGCGCGTGGGCCGCAGGTAGCGCAGAGCGAGGAAGAGGGGGGCGCTGGTCATGGGGAGCTTGAAAATCGTTCTCGTCCTCGTTCTACTACTCGTCCTCGATCATGTGACTGCGAAGGGGAATTTCGGGAAGGAGTCAGGAGAGGTGTATTGGCGTGGGTTCGGGAAGTGTGGGAGTTGGTGAAATGGTAGGATCGAGGACGATCAGTCACGCAGCGCCACCGCGGGATCTACGCGAGATGCCAGCCAGGCGGGTGGCAGGGCCGCGAGCAGGCAGAAGGTGATGGAACCCAAGGAGGTGAGAACCATGAACCAAGGTTCGATCTGTGCTGGGATGGTGGCGAGGAACATGCCGGAGTCAGCGCTGGCGCTGCCGCCGCTCAGGACCGCGATGCCCATGCGAATGTCATCACGGTACTGCAGCACGAGTCCGCTGAGTACGAGGCCCACCAGCGTTCCGAGAATGCCGACGAAGGCGGCCTGTGAAACAAAGATGCCAATGATCTGACTCTGCCGCGAGCCGAGCGCGGTCAGCACGCCGATCTCGCGCCGCTTCTGGGTCGTGACGGTGATCGTCGTGTTCATGACTGAGAATGCGGCGACGACGGCGATGATCAGGAGCACGATCCACATCATCATGCGTTCATTGCTCATGGCGGCAAGGCGTGCATCGCCAGCATCGGTCCATAGCGAGGCGGTCCATGTGGCGGGAACCACACCCGCAGCGGTGAAGCGGTTGAGCGCTTCCTTGACCTCGCCCGGCTGCTTCAGTTCGATCAGCACACCGCTGACCTGATCGCCAAAGCCGAAGATCTGCTGCGCCGTTTCGAGCGTGACGTAGCCGTAGGTTCCGGCGGATTCCATTCGCGTGGTTCCCAGCAGCTTGATCTCCCTGGGGTTCAGTTTGATCTCCTCATAGGCGGCGTGGCGCTTCGTTTCGTCCTGCTCATCTGAGGCAATGCGGAAGCGCTTCACCGCGCTGGTGACATTGCTGGAGGCATAGACGCTGATCATGTCTCCAGGATGTGCATTGAGCCCGCCCGCCACGTAGTCGGCACTGACCACACCGCCGGGAGTGAGCTCCAGCGAGCCTTTGCCCTTGTTTTTGGCGACCTTGGCCATGTAAAACTTCGCGCCATCCTCCGGCAGGCCCAGTACATCCATTCCAGACTGCAGGCCATCACGCTCGGCAAACATCGAACTGCCGATGTAGCTGCTGGCGGCGAGCACGTCCGGTTGCTGTCGCACTTTGGCGAGCACGTCGGCTGCGGCTTTGGCATCGGTGGGCTTTTTGTCCTGCGGATGCAGCAGGATGTGCGGCTCTGAGCCAATGAGCGTTTTACGGAATTCGCCTTCGAAACCCTTCATGACCGAACTGACCACGATCATCATCAGCACACCGACTGCGACACCGAGGATGGAAATGACGGTGATAACCGAGACAAACGAACGCTTCGCACGCAGATAGCGGCGGGCGAGGAAGAAGGTGACGTTCGAAAGCATGTGGGGCGCAACAAAGCGATGCCCGCGCTACTTCGCAACTGCCGTGATGCCAAACAGCGGCAACGATTTCTGCACGGACTTGATCACGCCCCAGCCGAGTGGCACGCTGATAAAGGTCCAGGCGAGGAGAAGGGTGAGGGCTTTCATGGCGGATCAAGCTTGGGCGTTTGCAGGGAGGTGGTGTTGAGAATCGACGGGGCGGACGAGCAGGTTGGAGATCAAACCGACGACGAGCAGGCCGATCATGAGGTGGAAGACGGAGTTGTAGGCCTGCTCGGGTGGCATCGTCTTCTTGTTCGCCACGGAAAGGCGGTCCATGAGCTGGGGACCAAGAATCGCGGCCACCGACCAGGCGGTGATGAGCCGGCCGTGGATGGCTCCTACCTGATAGCTGCCAAAGAGATCGCGCAGGTAGGCCGGGATCGTGGCAAAGCCGCCGCCATACATCGTGAGGATCAGTCCGGTGGCGACGACGAAGAGCGTCACGCTGCCCTGGCCCTGGATCCACGGCACGCTGGCATACAAGACGGCCCCGAGAATGAAGTAGATGCAGTAGATGCCCTTGCGCCCGATGAGATCAGACATGGAGGACCAGAAAAATCGGCCGCCAAGATTGCAGAGCGAAAGCAGTCCGACATATCCGGCCGCAGCCTCAGGCGTGACCTTGAACATGTCCTGAATCATGGGCGAGGCCTGGCCGAGAATGCCAATGCCGGCGCTCACATTCATGCAGAGCACGACCCAGAGCAGCCAGAATTGCGGTGTCTTCCAGGCGGTGTCCACGGCGACGTTCGCTGTCGTTACCAGTTTTGAAACATGTTCCTTGGGCACCCAGCCTGCGGGTTTCCAGCCTTCAGGCGGCACACGGACGATCAGAGCACCAAACAGCATCGAGATGGCATAAAGGCCTGCCATCACCAGCAGCGCCTCACTGGCCCCGATGGAGCTGGGCGTGGTAAAGCGCTTCATCAGTTCCTCGGCCAGCGGGCCGCCGATGAGCGCGCCGCCACCGAATCCCATGATCGCCATGCCTGTGGCCATGCCGGGGCGGTCCGGGAACCATTTCATCAAGGAGGAGACCGGTGCAATGTAGCCCAGTCCCAGCCCGATGCCGCCGATCAAACCATAACCCGCATACAGCAGCCAGAGCTGATGCCAGCGCACGGCCAGCGCAGTGAGCACCAGACCGCCGCAGAAACAGAGCGTGCTGGCGAGCATCGTTTTTCGCGGGCCGCTGCGTTCGACCCATTTGCCAAAGAACGCCGCAGACAGCCCGAGCAGGGCGAGCGCGATCGAGTAGGCCACGCCGACATCGGCCTCAGTCCAGTCACCGGGGATGGGTGCTGTGATGCCTAGCGCCCTGGCGAGCGGCTTCTTGAACACACTGAAACCATACACCTGTCCGATGCACATGTGAACAGCAATGGCGGCGGGTGGGACCAGCCAGCGGCTGAATCCAGGGCTGGCGACGGTGGCTTCACGGGAGAGGAAACTCATGGCGGAACGTTGTGGGAGAGCGCGGGTGATCGGGGAGGGAAAGGCCAAAGATCGATAAGAAACGACCGCTTTCATACGTTTCGAGCATTGGCCGGTGATTTGACCGGCCACACCCATCCCACCACACCACGATGAAAACACTGCTCACCATCTGCGCCCTCTCCTTCACCTCGGTCGCCATGGCCGCCGACCAATGCCCCATCAGCGGCAGGCCCGTTGACTCCAGCATCACCAGCAAAGGCAAAGACGGCAAAACCGTCGCCTTCTGCTGCGAAAAATGCAAAGCCAAGTTCGACGCCAAGAACAAGTAATCACCACGGCGCTGACACGCTCAGCGTTTGAAAAGGCGGAACCGGGAAACGGGTTCCGCTTTTTTGTGCTTCAGCGCTTCCGTCCTTCACGTTCACGCATCTTGCGCTCGTAGCCGACGGTCACGAAATTTTTGTCACGTGCACGCAGCAGCGCATCATCGAGTGATATGAAGCCGTGGATCGCAAGATGGGTCACGCTGTCATCAATGGTGTGCATGCCGTCATTGGCACCGATTTGGATCAGGCTGGGAAGTTGCTGAAAACGGCGGGAGCGGATGCACGAGGCAATGCCTTGGTTGGTGACCATGATTTCCGAGGCCATCACCCGCCCCTCCTGATCTTGCCGCGGCATCAGACTCTGGCAGATCACGCCTTGCAGGCAGTTGGCCAGCTGCGAGGCCACGAAGTCCTGCTGCTCTTCCGGGAAGGCGTCCATCACACGCATGATGGTCGAAGGAGCGTCTTGGGTGTGCAGCGTGCTGATGACGAGGTGGCCGGTCTCAGCGGCGGTCAGGGCAGTGCTGATGGTCTCGAGATCACGCAGCTCGCTGATGATGATGACATTCGCGTCCTGGCGTAATGCGCTGCGCAGGGCCTGCGCAAAGGAGTGCGTGTCACTGCCCACCTGCCGCTGTCGCACGAGGCTGTGCGAGTGTTTGAACACATATTCGATGGGGTCTTCGATGCTGACAATGTTGACCTGCCGCTCCCGGGAGATGTGCTGCGTCATTGAGCTCAGCGTGGTGGTCTTGCCGGCATTGCTGGTGCCGGCGACGAGGATCAGGCCGCTATTCAGGTTGCAAAATCTTTCCACCGTTGGTCCATGACCCAGATCACGCAGCTCGGGGATCAGTTCGGGAATAAAGCGGAAGGAGGCTTCGATATTGCCGAGCACGTAGCAGGCATTGCCGCGGAACCGTCCTAAATTTGCCACCTGAATCGCAAAATCCAGTTCCCAGTCCTGCTCCAACTTGACACGCTGAGTTTCCTTCAGGACGCCAAAAACCAGATCGCGAATATCGCCGGTATCGAGGATTTCATCCGTCAGCGGTTTGAGCTGGCCCGAGATGCGCCCCGTGGGAGCGGCATTCACGCTGAGATGCAGATCTGAGCCACCCAGATCAGTGACCATGACAAGATATTCAATGAGATCGTGAGTGCGCATGACAAGAGCAGAATGGATCAGGAGATGCCGCGGGCGGCACGGCGGAATTCAGCCTCGTTGCCGATGGAGGCGATGGCTTCAGGTTCGGAAATGATGCCGCCTTGGTAGGCTGCGATGGTGGACTGCAGAAAGGTGCGCGTGTTCGGATCGCTGCCGCGGTTCATGTAATCAACGATGTCCGAAACGCTGCGTTTCGCGATCCAGTCGCGCACAGCTCCGCCGTTTTCCAAATTCTCTGCCAGCAGGACGAGCTTGCCATGAAGATTTCGGACGAGTTTTTGGCACAATACTCCGACGAGTTGATGTGAAAGCAGGTGCAGACCTATGCCGACCTGCTCCGGTGGGAACATGTTTACAAAACGCTCCATCGTATCAGAGACGGTGGCGGAATGCATCGAGGCGAGCACGAGATGGCCGGTCTCGCAGGCTTGAAGAGCGGTGAGGGCTGTTTCGTGATCGCGAATTTCTCCCACGAAGATCACATCCGGTGCCTGCCGCATGGCGCTGCGCAGCCCGCGGGCGAAGGTCGGCGTATCGCGTCCCACCTCTCGCTGGGTGAACAGGCAGCGGTTGTTGGTGAAGATGTACTCCACCGGATCCTCAATCGTGACCACATGGCGGGCAATGTTTTCATTCATCCACTGCAGCAGCGCGGCCAGCGTGGTCGATTTGCCCTGACCTGTGGAGCCAGTGACGAGGATCATGCCATTTTTTTTCTGCCCCCAGCGTTGCAGCAGCCAGTCCGGCGCGCCTAAGATGTTCAGGGCGGGAATATCCGTGCGGATGCGGCGCAGCACGGCCGCCATGCGGCCCAGCACCTTGTGAAGGTTGACACGGAAGCGCACGTGGTTCCGGGAGACCAGTCCAGAGTCACGGTCTGTGTCATTGAGCGTATCCCCACCGCAGGCCTGCCAGAGCCCGGCCATCTGCGGCAGCAGCAGCGGGTCGTCGCCAAAAATCATGAGCTGTTCAGCGATCTTCATTCGCGGCACCTCGCCTTCCTGGAGGAAAATATCGCTCGCCTGGTGCTCTTCGGCGGCTTGGAGGATGTCGTCGAGGGTAATGGCCATGGGTGGGTTGAATCTAGCGGACGCCGTTCAGGTGCTCAAGCCTGGTCTCAGGCTATTGTTACAAGGAATCTGACGGGATACCGTTTTCTTCCAGCAATTGCCCGCAGTACCACAGCATGCGCGGCAAATGAAACGGCCCTTTCCACATGGTGCCCTTCAGATGGGACGAAGGCGTGCCATCACGATGCAGATAGCCGAACCACTCTCCATGCTCTGGGTCGGGAAAGTGCGCGAAGCTCCAGTCATGCACCTGCTGATGCCACTGTGCATATTTCGCATCTCCCGTGATGTGCCAGGCGAGTTGCGTGGCGATGATGGCCTCGTTGTGAGGCCACCAGAATTTCATGTCGTGCCAGTATTCCTGCACTGGTTTGCCCTGCACATCGCGGAAATGGAAGATGCCGCCATGCTCCGTATCCCAGCCGCGCTGCCACATGCAGTCGAGGATCTCCAGGCCGAGCTTGATATAGCTTTTCTCACCACGCCAGCGGCCTTCATGCAGGATGAACCACGCACACTCCAGTGCATGGCCTGGATTCAGCGTGCGCCCGTCGAAGTGGTCAATCAGCGACCCATCCGGTGAAACGACTTCCATCAAGGCACCGATGTCCGGTTTGAAGAAGAACTGCTGAATCTCTAAAATGAAACGGTCCACCCACTCCGAGCAGGTGTGGCCCGATATCTTCACATCCCCGAGGTTTGTGCGCAGCTCCTGCGCCGTGGCGATGCCGATCATCACTGCGCCGATGCCCATGATGGGCCGCGTGTTCGGCTCGATCTTCGGATGCATGAGACCCTTATCGAACGAGAATTTCAAATACGTGGCGAAGTCTCTCTTTGCGCGTTCGGCATAACTTTCATCTCCCGTCGCCTTCGCATAGGCTGCATGCGCAATGGCCGCAAAGGCCTCGCTGAATACATAGCGCCGCATGCGCAGCGGTCTGCCTTCGCGTGTCACGGTGAAGAACATTTTGCCATCCGTCGCGTAACCGTGCTTCTCCAGAAACGCCAGGCACGAGCCCGCCGCCTCGATCCAATCGCTGCGTTTCTCCACATGGTTGTACAGTGTCGAAAGAGTCCACGCGGCGCGTCCTTGGAACCAGATGCTCTTGTCAGTGTCCAGAATCGATCCATCCCGATCCAGCGAGGTGATGATGCCGTCATACTCACGATCCATGCCGTGCTTCATCCAGAACGGCATCACGTCGTGCAGCAGCGTGTCGCGGTAGAGCGTCTTCAGGCTCTGGCGATAAGTGGGATCAGCAAGCGTGCGGTTCATGCCGCCCATTCTGGCGGCTCCGTGGCAAACGTCACGCGTTCCTTCGTCAAAGGATGCGTGAACGTGATGCGCAGGGCATGCAGGCAGAGCGGTGGGTCGCCCACGGCCAGAGTCTGGGTCTCACCGACTTCGCCATCCGCCAGATAAGCGGCATCGCCAAGAATCGGGAAGCCGAGATGCCAGAGGTGGATGCGGATTTGATTCGTCCGCCCGGTGAGCGGACGCGCTTCCATGAGTGCGGTGCCATCGGCGTCACGCCGCACCACGCGGAACTCGGTTTTGGCCTCTTGTCCTTTGGCATCGACATTACGCCCCCCCAGTTTGCCAGCTTCGCCGCTGATGGGTGCATCGCAGACGAAGGCATTCTGCGGCGGATGCCCCTTCACGCGGGCGAGATAGAGTTTTTCGACTTCGCCACGCTCAAACTGCGGCTGCACAAAGCTGGCGAAGTGCCGCGTCTTGCACAGCACGGTCACGCCAGTCGTGTTGGCATCCAATCGATGGACGCTACGAGGTTTCAGCGGATGCCAGACGGTGTTGAGGATGAACTGCAGCGTGTTGCGGTTGAACCTGCCGCCCACATGCACTGGCAGCGGCGCGGGTTTATTGAGCACGATGATCGCCTCATCTTCAAACAGCACGCGGATGTCCGCATTCACATCCGGCTCACGCTGCGCAGGCTTTAGGTGCAGGTAGCGCTCTCCGGCGCGCACGATTTGATGTGCCGGCACGATCGCGCGATCATCCGTCACGATGCGCCCCTCTTCAAACACCGCGAGCCACTGCTCGCGCGGGATGTGAGGCATCACATGGCAGAGGCAGTCCAAGATCGTGCCGTGATCACAGGCTTCGGGCACATTCAGCGGTCGCGTTTGATCATAGGGCACGCTGCCCGGCAGAGGTGACACGGCTAGGCGGAGCGCTGAATGACGCAGTTCCAAATTCTCGCGCTGCTGGTCTTCGGTCGTCTTGAAACAGTACGGGCAGGACACATGCTCCACGTAGCGTGGATCGGCCTGCTCTTCGGCTGTGAGAGGTGTCTGGCAGGCGAAACACTGCGAAGAGGCAGTCTCATGCAGGCCGGGATCGACCCCCACGCGTTGATCGAAGACAAAGCACTCGCCTTCGTAGTGCGCGCTGCCGCATTCCTCGAAGTACTTCAAAATGCCGCCCTCAAGCTGCCACACATGCTCAAAGCCCTCGCGCTCCATGAAGGGTGCCGCTTTTTCGCAGCGGATGCCGCCGGTGCAGAAAGACACGATCTGCGCCTGTTTCATCTCCGGTGGCAGGCGGCGCACCGCCTCGGGGAATTCGCGGAAGGAATCGACACCCGCCACGACAGCGCCTTTGAACGTGCCAAGCTTCACCTCGTAATCGTTGCGTGTGTCATACAGAATCACAGGGCGGCCTTCGTCCAGCCACTGCTTCAGGACCTTCGGTTCCAGGCGCGGCGAGGTGTACTTCGCCGGCTCGATGCCCTCGACTCCAAAGGCGATGATCTCCTGCTTGATGCGCACCAGCATGCGGCGGAACGGCTGCTCCGCGCTCTCGCTGTATTTCGGCTTCAGTCCTGCCAGCCCAGGAATGCCGCGCAGCTCTTCAACGAGAGCATCCACATTCTCCCGAACCCCGGCCACGAACATGTTGATGCCTTCCGTGCTCAGCAAAATCGTGCCCTTCAGCCCCCAGCCTTTGCAGTGCTCCAGGAGCTGTGCGCGCAGGTCCTTCAATTCGGAAAGTTCGGCGAATTGATAGCAGGAGATGTTGGTGATCGTGGCGGCGGCTGGCATGGACGGGTGAAAAAGCACATGAACAGGCGGACGGCGAGTGCAAACAGCACTTCCAGCGCAGGAATGGAACAGTGCAGCGCAATCGAGATCATGCTTGCCATTTCAGCCCGTTCCCGCTCCATTCCTCCGCATGAAACTCGCCCTTCTTCTCCTCGCTGCCGCCACTACTCTTCAAGCCGCCGACTGGCCGATCTGGCGCGGGCCCAATCATGACGGCATTTCGAGTGAGAAGCTGACCGGATCGGCGGTCAAAAAAGTCTGGGAAGCGCAGATTGGCATCGGCTTTGCCTCCTTTACGGTGGCCGATGGCCGCGTGTACACCACGGGACATGCGGATGGCAAGGACACGGTCTTCTGCTTCGACGCCACGAGCGGCAAGCTGGTGTGGAAGCACGCCTACGCCGCCGATTTGGGTGACAAGTACTACGAAGGCGGCACCTCGGCCACGCCGACGATTGAAGACGGCAAAGCCTATCATTTGAGCCGCTGGGGCGATCTGATGTGTTTTGAGGCAGCCACCGGCAAGATCGTCTGGCAGAAAAACATCCAGAAGGAAACTGAGGCCGATATTCCGGACTGGGGTTTTGCGGGGTCACCTCTGGTCGCGGGCAAGCTTCTCATCGTGAACGTTGGCAAAGCCGGCACTGCGGTTGAGAAGGCCACTGGGAAGACTGTGTGGACCAGCGACAAGGCCAACTCCGGCTACTGCACACCATATCCGATCACGCTGAATGGCAAGGCGCAGGTCGTGCTGAGTTCGGGCCGCGCCTACAAAGGCGTCGAACCCAGCAACGGCAGCGTTTTGTGGGAGTACACCTGGTCCACCAGCTACGGCGTGAACGCGGCGGATCCGATCCTCAGCGGCACAAAGCTCTTCATCTCCTCCGGCTATAACAAAGGCTGCGCCCTGCTTGATCTCTCTTCCGCCGAACCCAAGGAGATCTGGCGCAGCCGCGTGATGAAAAACCAGTTTAACTCCAGCGTGCTGATCGACGGCCATCTCTATGGCAGCGATGGCGATGCAGACAAATCCGCCAGCCTGAAGTGCATCGACTTCGCCACCGGCACCGAAAAATGGAGCGCTGCCGATGTCGGTTTCTGCTCGCTGATGGCTGCCGATGGCAAGCTCATCATCATGACGGCCAAGGGCGAACTCATCATCGCCAAAGCCAGCGCGGCCAAATTTGAGCCCCTCTCCCGCACCCCGGTGCTCACCGGACGCTGCTGGAGTGCTCCCGTGCTTGCCAACGGCCATATCTACGTGCGGAATGCCGCCGGCGACATGGTCTGCTTGGCTGTGCAGTAGTCTCCCGTGGTGCCGGTTCATGCATTTTCTCAATACAAGCTCACAGAAGGTCGATTGGTCAGACTGAGCCGACAGTTGGAAGCTCCCTTCGCATGAACACCCGCACCCAATCCTCGAAGGCCATTCCGCTCTGGCTCAAGCTCGCCTACACCGCCTTCATGGCGGTTTTGATTCCTGTTTACTGGTACCACTACGGCCCGACGAACTTCCTCTACTTCTGCGACATCGCCCTGCTGCTCACGCTGGCGGGCGTGTGGTTGGAAAGCCCGCTGCTCATCTCGCTGTCCGCCGTGGGAATCCTGATGCCGCAGGCGCTATGGTGCGTGGATTATGCCGTGCAGCTCTGCGGATTCAAAATGACAGGCATGACCGCCTACATGTTTGATGGTACCAAGCCGCTGTTCCTGCGTGGCTTGTCGCTCTTCCACGGGTGGCTGCCGTTCCTCCTGGCCTTCCTCGTATTCAGGCTGGGCTATGACAAACGTGCGCTCAAAGGCTGGACGGCCCTGGCCTCGGGCTTGTGCCTCGTGGCGTACTTTTGGCTGCCGAAGGCCGGTGAAACGCTGGCTGATCCAAATCTGCCGCGCAATGTGAACTACGTGTTCGGCATGGACGATGCCCAGCCGCAAACCTGGATGAGCCCAGAACTTTATCTCGTCACATGGCTTGCGCTGCTCATCTTCGTGGTCTTTGTGCCGACGCACTTTGTGCTGAAGAAAATCTGCCCCACGCCCGAACAAGCCGCCGCCAAACGCGCATGAACGATTCTTCCTCCCCAACACCTGAATCCAACTGGCAGCGCGGCTTCTGGAGCCTGATGGGCACGCAGTTTCAGGGGGCGTTCTCCGACAACGTGCTCAAATGGCTGGTCATCTATCTGGTGATCGCGCAGCAGCTGCCGAAAGAGCAGCTCGACGCACTGGTGTCAGATTCGGGGATGTACTTTGCCATTCCATTCCTTCTGCTGTCGATGTTCGGAGGTTGGATGGCGGACCGCTTCAGCAAACGGCATGTGATGATCGGCGTGAAGACGATGGAGATCGGCATCATGATTTTCGCCACCTATGCGCTGGCCTCCGGCAGGATGGCTTTGCAACTCATCAGCATTTGCCTCATGGGCGTGCACAGCGCGTTCTTTGCGGCATCAAAGTATGGCTCGCTGCCAGAAGTGGTGCCCGCTGCCAAGCTCTCTTGGGCCAATGGCGTGATCGAGATGCTCACCTTTCTCGCGGCGATTTTCGGCACCCTGGCCGCCGCATGGCTGGCGGAAAGCTTTGCTGGCAAGCCGGGATGGGCAGGCGGCATTCTGCTGGTGCTGGCAATGATCGGCTGGTTCATGAGCCTCGGCATCACGCGTGTGCCTGCTGCGAGTCCTGATAAGCCGCTGCGTCTCAACTTCCTTGGCGACTTGTGGCGTGAGTTTAAATGGATGCGTACGGACCGCGATCTGTGGCGGGCAAATCTCGGCAACACGGGTTTCTTTTTCATCGCCGTGCTCATTCAGATGAACCTGGTGCTCTATGCGGAGCAGGTGCTGCACATCAAGCCGATGGAAAACAGCGCCTTGCAAGTCGCACTCGCCATCGGCATGGCGGCGGGCAGTTTGCTCGCTGGTAAATTGAGCGGAGATCATGTGGAGTACGGCCTCATCCCGCTCGGGGCTTTCCTCATGGCTGCGATGGGCTTCGCGCTCGGGTTGGCTGACATCTCAAAATCGGCATTCACCGTCTGCCTCACCCTGCTGGGCATCGGCGGTGGCATGTTCATCGTGCCGCTGGCGGCGGTGCTGCAGCATCGGCCGCCGGCAGATCGCAAAGGCTCGGTGCAGGGGGCGGCCTCATGGCTGTCATGGGTGGGCATCAGCGCTGCCGCTTTGCTGCAAAAGGAGCTGAACACCCGTCTGGGCTGGACACCTGGAGACATCTTCTGGTTCTGCGGAGCCAGTGCGGTGGTCGGCGGCATCTATGTGACGATGTCACGTCCGCAGGCTTTTCCAGCATTGCTCAAACGCTGGTCTCACGGCAACCATGGCTGAGATCCTTCTGCTTCCATTCGGCAGCGCCGGAGATGTGTTTCCCTTCATCTGGCTGGGTCGTCAGCTCATGGCACGCGGGCATCGAGTGAGGATGATCACGGCATGTCTGTTTGAAGATCAGGTGCGCAAAGCTGGCGTCGAGTTCATTCCCTTGGGCAGCAAAGATGAATTTGAGGCAATGATCCGCGACCCACGCATCTGGAAGTCCGGCATTGGCACCAAGGTCGTGTTTGAGTTCGCCGCCAAATCTGTGGAGCCTTATCTCGCGGCCATCGAAAGCTGTGAAAAAGTCGATTTGATGCTGGCTCCCGTCACCGCATTCGCCGGGCGACTTGCCCGTGAAAAACAGGGTATCCCGCTGATCACCGTGCATCTGCAGCCGGCTGTTTTTCTGAGTCTGCATGAGACACCGCTGCTGCATCCGGCCATGCGCCTTTTCAACAAGCTGCCGGTGTGGTTCAAAAAGCTGATCTTCTCACTGCCGAATCCTGTTGATCTCTTTGCGCTGCCCAAAGTGCGCCGCATCTGTGAAGCGAATGGCGTCAAACCACCGCGTAGCCTGTGGCGTGAGTGGTGGGATTCTCCGGATGGCGTGCTTGCCTTGTTTCCCGCGTGGTTTGCGCAGCCGCAGCCCGACTGGCCTGCAAATCTGCTGCAATGGACTTTCCCGCTCGAAGATCTCGCGACTGAGCAGGCGCTCCAGCCAGAGTTGCAGGCGTTTCTCGCGAGTGGCGAGCGCCCGGTCGTCTTCACCCCCGGCAGTGCGAATGTGCAGGCTGCGCGTTTCTTTGAAGTGGCTGCGGAAGCTGTGAAGCGGCTCGGCTGTCGTGCGGTCTTTGTCACGCGGGAGCCGAAACAGGTGCCGCCGAATTTGCCAGCGAGCATTCTCACTGTCGATTATGCTCCATTCAGTACGCTGCTGCAGCATGCGGCAGTGTTTGTGCATCACGGCGGCATTGGCACCCTGTCACAAGGCTTTGCCGCCGGTGTGCCCCAGCTCATCATGGCGATGGCTCACGATCAGCCCGACAACGCGGATCGTCTGGAACGCCTCGGTGCTGGCATTGGTCTCAGCGTGCGGCAGTTCACACCCGAACGTGTGGTCGGCAGTTTGAAACGGTTGCGTGAGGAGGTTGTGTTTCGACAGACTTCGCTGGCGTGTGGGGCAAAGATGCGGCAGGACAGAGATCCGGCGGCATTGCTGTCCTGGATTGAAAACCGAATTTCACCTCCTCTGATTCCTGCATGAGCCACGTCCTGCTGCTTCCCTATGGAACCTCGGGCAGCACCTATCCTTTCATCTGGCTGGGCCGCCAGTTGATGGCGCAAGGGCATCGCGTGACGCTGGTCACCGCTCCAAGGTATGAGTCAATCGCCAGGCAGGCAGGATTGAACTTTGTGGCCACGGGAGGCGATGAACTGGAGCAAATGCTGAAAGCCCCCAGCCTTTGGAAACTTGGACTCGGACTGGCCACCGCCTACAAGCATGGCGGGCGTGCGGCCAAGGATTACGTGGCGGCAGCGGAAGAGGCCATTGCGCAGCACGGCCCCGCCGATCTGTTGATGGCACCGATGATCTGCTTTGGTGCACGAGTGCTGCGTGAGAAGCTGCGGATCCCTCTGGTGACGGTGCATCTCTACCCAATGATGATCATCAAGGCGCATCTGCCTCCCGTCGTCATTCCGCCCTTCCTTTGGCTGCGCCAGCTTCCGCTGCTGCTGCGCCGGTTCATTCTGTGGTTTCCCAACCCGCTGGACCTTTTTGCATATCCAGCGGTAAGGCGCTGCTGCGCTGAGCATGGCGTCAGACCACGCAGCCTGTGGAAGCACTGGTGGGACTCTCCCGATGGAGTTCTGACCTTGTTTCCAGACTGGTTCGCGCCTCCCCAGCCGGACTGGCCGAAGAACCTGCTGCAGTGGGACTTTCCACTCGAAGACATGGCGGCAGAACGCCCCCTGGACGACGCGATGGCCAAGTTTCTGGCCGAAGGAGAGAATCCGGTGCTCTTCACCGCGGGGACCGGACACTTTCATGCCGAGGCCTTTTTCGCGACGGCTGCAAAGCTGGTCAGTGAACTGGGATGTCGAGCCGTTTTCATCACGCCGAACACAGACCAAGTGCCCGGTGGATTGCCCTCGGGAGTTTTCGTCTCGGCTTATGCGCCATTCAGCCAGCTCCTGCCACGAGCACGCGCGTTTGTTCATCATGGTGGCATCGGCACGACCTCGCAGTGCCTCGCGGCCGGACTGCCTCAGCTTGTGGTGCCCATGTCGCTGGACCAGCCAGACAATGCAGATCGCGTGAAGCGTTTCGGCGTTGGCTTGACCCTCAGCATGGGGCGGTTCACGGTCGAACGTGCGCTGCCGCTGCTGCGGCGCTGCCTGGAGGATGAAACCCTTCGTGAGAAGGCCTCTACCTATGCTCTGCGAATGCGCGACCAACGTGACTCGGACGTGCTGATCGCGTGGCTGGAAAACCGCATGCAAGCCATATGAGCCGCATCGTCCTTCTGCCACACGGCACGACGGGTGATGTCCTGCCTCTGATCTGGATCGGGCGGCAAATGCGGGCGCGGGGGCATAGCGTGCTGCTGGTCTGGCTGGAAACGTATCGCGAAGCTGCGTTGCAGGCTGGATTGGAGTTCGCGCCGCTGAAGAATGACGGCTACGAGGAGCTGGTGCGTAATCCCGGCTTCTGGCGGCCGCATCAGAGCCTGAAGCTGACCTATGCTTATGCAGGGTGCTGTGTTCCCAAATACGTGGAGGCCGTCATCGATGACATCACCCGCAACGGCAGGCCGGATCTGATGCTGGCACCGATCATGAACTTCGCCGCGCCACTGCTGCGGGCCAAATTGGGCACGCCGCTGATTTCCACACATCTGAGCACACTGCAGTTCGTCAGCGCGCATTCAGTGCCACTGAGCGTGCCGTTCGCGCGACTGCTACGACTAATGCCGGTGCCAATGCGACGTTTTTTTCTGACGCACGTCGCGCCGTACGATCATCTGGCCCTTCCTCATGTCCGCCAGTGCTGTGCTGAGCAAGGCGTCAAACCCCCACGTCGATTGCGCGACTGGTGGCACTCGCCGGATGGTTCCTTGGCCTTGTTTCCCGAATGGTTTGCCCCGCCGCAGCCGGACTGGCCGCCGAACACCTTTCAGTGGGACTTCCCGCTGGAAGATCTGGCTGATGCAAGGCCGCTGGAGCCGGATCTGTCCACGTTTCTCGCTGCGGGTGACAAACCCGTCGTCTTCACGCTGGGCAGTCATCATCTGCATTCCCGCCGCTATTTTGAAATGGCTGCGGAAATCACGGCCCGTCTCGGCTGCCGGGCGGTGTTTGCCACACGCGATGCACTACAGGTTCCAACAAGTCTGCCCTCGTCTGTTTTCGTGACCACCTACGCGCCATTCAGCGCCCTGCTGCCACACGCTGCGGCGTTCGTACATCACGGCGGGATGGGGACACTCTCGCAGTGTTTCATGGCGGGCATTCCACAGCTCGTCACACCAATGGCTTATGATCAGCCCGACAACGCCGCCAATGTGAAGCGGCTCGGTGCCGGGTTGGCGCTGAACCTTGACCAGTTCACCGTCGAGCGAGCACTGCCGTTGCTGCGGCGCTGCCTGGAACAAGATTCCCTGAGGAATCAAGCGGGGGAATGTGCCCGCAGGATGCGCTGCGGGTCGCCGGCCGATCAACTCATCGCATGGCTGGAGGCACGAATGATCTCATGAAGAGGATTCTTCTGCTGCCTCATGGCACTTCGGGAGATGTCTTTCCCTTCATCTGGCTGGCCCGGCTCCTCAGGCGGCACGGCCACGGAGTGACGCTGATCGCGGCGCAAGTCTTTGAAAACGCCTGCCTGGGTGCTGGAGTCGATTTCATGCGGCTGGCACGAGATGACTTTGATGAAATGCTCGCTCATCCGGGCCTGTTCAAAATCATCGAAGGCACCAAAGTCGCACATGGTTATGCCGGACGCGCCACGAGCGACTACGCCGCAGCAATCGAGGTTTGGATGGGCCGCAATGGCAAGCCTGATCTCATGCTCGCACCCATGACTAGCTTTGGAGCGCGCTTGATCCGCGAAAAACACGGCATTCCGCTGGTGACTGTGCACGTCACTCCTCTGCTGGTGAACAGCATGCATGCACCGCCGCTGTTCATTCCCGCGTTTCGCTGGCTGCGCTGGCTGCCACTAGGCCTGCGCAGGCTGCTGCTTTCAGGGCCCAATCCGTTCGACCGCTATGCTCACCCGCACGTTCGAAAAGCCTGCGATGAACACGGTGTTCCTGCCCCCCAAAGTTTGCGCTGGCAGTGGTGGGACTCTCCGGATGGCGTGCTGGCACTTTTCCCCGGCTGGTATGCTCCACCGCAACCGGACTGGCCGCGCAACCTGCTGCAGTGGGATTTTCCCCTCGAAGATTTATCCTCTGAAGAGACGCTGACTCCTGCCTTGAAAGCCTTCCTGGAGGCCGGTGACAAGCCCGTGCTGTTCACCGCAGGCACTGGGCACAGGCATGCGCGAGATTTCTTCCAAAGCGCGCTGCAACTCGTCGCTCAGATTCAATCCCGCGCCGTGTTTCTGACGCGAGATCTCACCCAGCTTCCGGCCTCGCTGCCAGCATCGGTCCACGCCTTGGAGTACGCTCCTTTCAGCCAGTTGCTGCCTCATGCTGCCGCGTTTGTGCATCACGGTGGCATGGGAACTGTAGCCCAGTGCCTCGCCGCAGGCGTGCCACAGCTCATCGTGCCCATGGCGCACGATCAGTTCGACAATGCCGACCGCGTGGAGCGCCTTGGGGTAGGGTTGGCCCTTGGCATACGCGGCTTCAACCTCAAGCGTGCCATGCCGCTGTTAAAGCGATGTCTGGAGGACTCCGGAATACGTCAGCGTGCCGCAGCGTGTGCTGAGAGCATGCGCCAGCGTCCTGATACGGAAAAGATCGAGAGCTGGCTCGTGCAAAGATGCAAAAGCACAGAGACTCAAAGCCAATTCATACGAGAGTAGATTCAGATGATTCCACGCATCATTCATCAAACCTGGGACAGAGCGGAGATGCCACGCGACCTGCGCGAGTTTCAGCACTCATGGCGCGCCCATCACCCCGGCTGGGAATACCGCCTGTGGAGTGATGCTGACAATCTTGACCTGATTCGGCAGCACTACCCGGAGTTCATAGAGCATTACACCACGCTGACCCCAAACATCTTGAAGGTGGACTTTATCCGCGTGGCTTACATGCACCAACACGGCGGCATCTATTCAGATCTGGATGTTGAGGTGCTCAAGCCATTCGATCCGCTGTTAGAAGGTTCAAACATCATGTCAGGTCGGGAGTTCAACGGCATCGGCCAGCGGATGCGTGGCAGCGACTTCATCTGCAATGCGCTGCTCGCCTCTCCAGCTGGTCACCCGGTTTGGCTGGAAATCATGCATCTGATGGTCTCGCGCTATCGCGTAAAAAAAAGACTGCAGTCCTACTCTGACTATGTGATCGAAATGGCAATGCGAGTGCTCAGTGAAAAACTGGAAGAACGCAGCCAGTCCGTCGGAGACGTCACCATTCATTCTCACGAGCTGTTTTTCCCGGCACCGCCGACAGAGCGTCTCATAGAGAACCGCCGCAGGCAGGCTGCGGAGCTGGGTTCCTATGCCATCCATCACTACGAGGCTAGTTGGATTTCTCCCTGGGCCAGGCTGATCTATGCAGTGATTCGTCTGCACCAGCGCTGGAGATCACACCGTCTGCAGCATGGTCGGCATGCGGGCTCGCATGATGGCAGTTACCAAGTGATAAAATAAGGGCATGATTTAACACCAAGTTGTCGGCGTGACCCAAACTCCCCGCTGCGGAAGGCGGGGGAATAGGCGGCGTGCAACTGTTTGTGGAAACGAAAACAATACCTGGTAGATGCTGGGATACGTCAGCGTGTGGCAGAATGTGCTGAGGGCATGAGTCAGTGTTTGGATGCAGAAAAATTCGAGTGTGGGTGGCGTAATAATCAATCAGTCGTAGTTTCGAAGCAGAGAGTTGACTTAGCTGATCATAATGATCCCGCGCATTATTCACCAAACTTGGAACACACCGGAAATACCGCTCCACCTGCGCGAGTTTCAAAGTTCATGGCGCACGCATCACCCTGGCTGGAAATACCAGTTGTGGACGCATGAAGACAATCACCGGCTGGTTCGTGAACAGTACCCCGAATTCGCGGAATTCTACGAACGCCTGCCTGCACCACTCAAGATGGACTTCATCCGCGTGGTTTACATGCACAGCCAGGGCGGCATCTATGCGGACATGGACTTTGAGGTGCTGCGCCCGCTTGATCCGCTGCTGCAAGGTTCATCCATCATGGCCGGGAGGGAAATCAACGGTATCGGACAGCGGATGCGCGGTCGTGACTTTATTTGCAGCGCTTTGCTGGGCTCGCCTGCCGGACACCCGGTTTGGTTGCAGATCATGCGACTGATGGCCTCTGAATTCCGCCCCAGGCACTGGGGGGATGACTATTCCGCTTACGTGATCAGAAATGGCATGGCGCTGTGTGATCAGGCCCTCGTGGCCCTGCAAATGAGCGGTGGGGACATCACCATTCATTCGCACGAGCTGTTTTTCCCAGCCGCACCGACGGAGCGCCTCATTGAGAACCGTCGCAGGCTGGCCGCTGAACTCGGCTCCTACGCCATCCATCATTACGAGGCCTCCTGGATTTCTCCATGGGCCAAACTGATCTATGCTGTGATTCGTCTGCAACAGCGCTGGGAATCACGCCGTGCGCTTGGCGGCAATCCCTCAACGATCAATTAAGGGCTTGATTTGAGACCATCTTGTCGGCGTATTCCCATCATGCACCGAATTCTCACCTGCCTGCTGCTGTTCACCGCCTTTCTTCATGCCGATGAGGTTGATCACAAGGACAACTTGATCGTGCTCGGCAAGCGCGTGGGCCTGATCAAGCCGGGCATGACCGCCACTGACATCGAGCATGCCTACGGGAAGCAGAATCTCAAATTGCAGAAAATACCCGGCGCCGAAGGCGAGGAAATCGATGGCGCGAAATTGTTTGAGGGCACGGATCGCGAACTGGAGATCGTTTGGGATCCGGACACCGACAAAAAGCAGGTCGTGTTCGACATTCGCGTCATGGGCAAGGCCTGGAAATTTGACAACGGGCTCAAGTCGGGAATGACCGTCGTAGAAATCGAGAAGATCAACGGCAAGCCCTTCAAGATCGCCGGGTTTGATTGGGACTACGGCGGTTACGCCAACTTTGAAGGCGGCAAGCTGGATGGGAAGGTGAGCATTCGCTTCAGTCCTTCCACGGAAAATGTTCCTGAGTATCTCAGCGGCGACAAGCAGCTTTCCTCGACCGACAAGCAACTCCGCGCCGCCAAGCCTCTTGTCGATGAGGGCATCTCGGTGTTCATGAAGTGACTCGCATGGTTTGTGTATCACTTTCGCCGCATTCGGACACCCCACCAAATAAGCCAGGCAAGCGCGGCCGTTGCTATGACGAGCAAAAGCCAGTGAATCATGAAGGCAAAGAATGCGTTGCGCGTATCCAATGGCGTCGGTGGTGGCTCTGGCTCACCGGCAAAGCGCAGATCCGCAAGACCGGTCACAGGGAAAGCAAAGGTCACACAGGCCAGGCAGGCGATCGCTTTGAATGAACTCAAGCCGGTGGGAATGCACGTCTTCATGCCATGAGCGGATACACCCGCACATCGACACCTGACGAGCCAATAATGTGATCAGGCTGTCGCTGTGGGGCAGCGAATCCGGCCTGCAGCAGCGGATTCACATCCCATGTCTCCAACTCAACTTCTGCCAGCGGGTAGGGCGTGTGATGCACCTGCCCGCAACGAATCCCGCGCGGGGTTTGGGAGAAGAGCAGATATCGCTCGGCGAGGAAGTATGCGAGCGAGCCGGGCTCTGCGGCTTGCGACTCTTCGGCTATCCGGTAGAGAAAGCGTGACTCGGTCGCTTCACCTCGCCGCTGACAGCGGTAGTCGATGCCGCTTTCGCTGACCTCCGCACTCATGCGAGCTTTCTGATACGGCAGATGGAAGAACGTGCGCGCGGTCCACACCGCGAGCGGTTGATTGCAATCCAACGAGTAAAACCACACGCCTGGCCGACCCTGCTCGTCATGCACGTAGGTGCGCACGTTGAGTTCGAGGAAATCGCTGATGCCGGGCACGGGCGGGCAGAAGCGCGGACGAATGCCACGCATGTAAAACGGCACGATGGCGAGCCATGCATCGCCTTGATATGTGTCCACGAACAAACCGGGTGGCAGCGTGCGCTGAATCTCCGCCGCATCCCAGCGCCAGTGCAGGAAGAGCAGTCTCTCCCAGCGCTGCAACATCACATGCGAGCGCGATGGCTTCTCACGGACAGCGAGACGGGATTCGAGTGTGGGGGCGACAGGCATGCCGAGATGATACGCCTGAATTTGCGCCCAGGCGCCGTTCGGATTCGTTCATCAGGCATGCGCTTTCGATCATCCACCCTTGGCTGCCTGCTGCTTACTCTGCTCAGCCTCAGCTCCTGCAACTCCATGAAACCCGCTCCGCTGCAAACTGTGCCTCATGTCGATCTGAACCGCTACATGGGCGACTGGTACGTCTTTGCAAACATCCCGTACTCCCTGGAAAACGGCAAGGTGGGCACGCTGGATCGCTACGCGCTTCGCCCGGATGGCAGGATGGACAACATCTTCCTGTTTCGACGCGGCAGCCTCGACGCACCGCTGGAGCAGTGGAAGGGGGTGGCCTGGGTTCACAACAAAGCCACGAACGCCGAGTGGCGCGTGCAGTTCGTCTGGCCGCTGCGGGTGCCCTATCTCATCATCGACCTCGACAAGAATTATCAGTGGAGCGTGATTGGCTATCCCAACCGCAAAATGGCCTGGGTGCTCAGCCGCAAGCCGGTGCTCGATGAGTCAACGTATCGCGGCATCCTGCACCGGCTGGCGAAGCAGGGCTACGACACAAGCTTGCTGGCAAAGGTGCCGCAGAAGTCAGAGTAACAAAAAAGAGGCAGGACTTTCGCCCTGCCTCTTTGATTACAATTAGATCAAGCGAAAAGCTTCGTCACCGGCTTGGCCTTCACCAGTTCACGCGGCTGGTTGAGATGATTGTAAACAATCGTCTCGGGGTCGATGCCGACAGCGTGGTAGATGGTAGCGAGGAGTTCTGTCGGATGCACCGCGTCTTCGGCTGGGGCGGAGCCTGTGGCGTCTGATTTGCCATGGACGTAGCCGCGCTTGATGCCGGCACCACCAACGATGGCGGTGTAGCAGTAAGGCCAGTGGTCACGACCATCGGCGCTGTTGCCATTGCCGCTGGTGGACACGCCCTTTTCCGGGCTGCGACCGAATTCACCAAGGGCGACGACGATGGTTTCTTCCAGCAGACCGCTGGCGTCCAGATCGTCAAACAACGCGCTGAGACCTTGGTCAAGCATGGGCCCGGACTTGGTCTTCATACGCTCAGTGAGACCCACGTGGTGATCCCAGGAATGATTGTCAGAGTTAGCGACCTTGGGCCAGATGACTTCGACGACGCGCGTGCCGGCTTCCAGCAGACGACGGGCGAGCAAGCAGCTCTGACCGAAGGTGTTGCGGCCATAGCGGTCACGCAGTTTTTCAGGCTCACGGTCAAGGGCGAAGGCATCGCGCGCACGGCCACTGGAGATGAGGTTTAGCGCCTGGCTGTAGTAGCTGTCCAAGCTCATGTCCTTCACCGCAGCTTCGATTTGCGGCATCTGATCATTAATCGCATCACGCAGCTTGGCACGGCGCTCAAGGCGCACGCTGAATAGGTCGGGGCGCAGTTGGAGATCGTCGATCTTGATGCGGTCCATCTTGCCCATGTCGAGGTCATCGCCATCGGGGAAGAGCGTGTAGGGCTCATAGGCCTTGCCGAGGAAGCCCGCACCACCGCCTTTGCCGACGACGTTGGATTCCTGCAACGGACGAGGCAGCTGCACGAAGGGGAGCATCGGCTCCTTCAGCGGCTTCAGGCGCACGATATTGCTGCCGAAGTTCGGGAAGTCCTTCGCGTTCGGCGGCTCCAGCTGGCCGGAAGGGCTGACCTTGTCGGTCGTGTAGCCGGTCATGATCTGATAAATCGCCGCCGTGTGGTTGAAGAGACCATTCGGCGTGTAGCTCATCGAATTGATCATGGTGAACTTGTCGTTCACCTTCGCGAGGCCCGGAAGGATCTCGGTGAAGTGCTTGCCTGGAACCTTCGTCGGGATCGTTTTGAAGGCGCTGCGCACCTTGTCCGGCACGTTTTCCTTCGGGTCCCACAGGTCCAGATGGCTGGGACCGCCCTGCAGATAAATCATGAGCACATGCTTGGCCTTGCCCCATCCCGCACGGCCTGCGTTCGGAGAATTCGCCGCCATGGCCTGGCCACGAAGCACGTTGTTAAGTGTGAGGCCCATCATGGAACCACCGCCCACGCGCAGGATGTCACGGCGCGAGAAGCCGAGATTTTTGTCGCAAAGGTCTTTACCGGGGACGCCTGGGATGCGGAACATGGTGTGCTAGGAGTTGAGTTGAAAGGTCAATATCAGGGGCATGTACGTCAGGGAAGGGGGGATCTTGCCATTTCGGGGAACATCGTTCAGCCTAGGCAGGAAACTCCATGCCGCGGGCAGGGATCGAGCACACCGCCGACGAGCTTCGTTTTTACTGGGCGCTTTGCGGGGGAGTTGAGGCTTGTGGATCTATGAAGGTGAGGCGTCCGAACAGCCCATCCTGCTCCCCATTGGGTCCGGCCGTGTAGTAGAGTGAGAGCACATCGCCAAGGCTGACGCCATTGCCAAAAGTAAGCCCCCAGATGCCATCAATCGAAATCGGCGTGCCCTCTGCATTGCGCAGATGGCCCTTGAACCTGCCGGTTGCGATGTCGAGCGCGGCGATGGTGCCGTCGCCGAAATTGGCGACGAGCAGGCAGCCGCCAAATTCGCCGAAGCCTTTGGGCGCGAGAGCAAGGCCCCAGGGGGAATTCAGCACGTTCAGGTCTTTGAACTCCTGAAGGATGCGCCCGTCGCGATCATAGGCAATGATGTGGCCGGCCCCCACGCCGGGGACGTCAGTTCCGGGTTCCTCAGCCGCCGCGTCCAATACTGCGTAGGCGATGTAGAGCCGGCCTTCGATCCATTGGATATTGAAAGGGCTGTAGTCCGCAGGCATGTCCTTGGGCCGCTCAAAAGTGATGGTGGAGGTGATGTCCTGCCACTGGTTGTCGAATACACGGATCATCTTGTTCTGAAAATCGGCGGCGTAGAGCCGGTTGTGCGCCACATGCTGCCCGGCTTCATTGGTGGTGAAAGGATCGGTGGTCATCGCCACCCCGGTGAAGGCCGGAAGGTAGGGCAGTTTCATATCGCGGTCGGGACCGTTGGCCGAGAAGTCTTTTACCACCACTGCGGTGTGCATGCTGGTGGCGGTGTTGGCGCGCCAGGCGTTGATGCCACCGTCGGTGTTGACAAAAACAAACTTGGCGGCGCCCGAGGTCGTGCCCGTCGGCTCAGGCTTCTCTTTAGAGAGGTTGCTGGCAGGTCCGCTCACGAAAAACTCGACTGGCTGCCCCTCCACATCGCTCGCTGCATTGTACACCTGACCAGTGACAATCGCAAAACCTTCAACCGAAGTGACCGTGCCGTCGATGGGCACCAGCTTCAAGCCATCTTGGAACAATGGAACGCCCCTGGCGTCTCCAATATAGGTGGTGGTACTGAGATCGCCGCCGTTGCTGACCCAGATATGGCCACCCGCCCCTGGCGGGCGTAGCGCGATGCCCCATGGATTGATCAGATGCGGATCAACGAATGCGGTGGGTTTGAATTCCGCCCGATTCGCCACGAGGATGGTGTCCTTGAAGGCATCAGCGCCACGGACAAAACTGAAGGCAAAACTGGCGAGGATGAAGCTGGAAAGCAGTGTTTTCATTGCAAATGAAGTCGAGGTGTTGGCAGGCATGTACGGGCGGACAGATGGGAGCAGAGGCAGGTGAGACGAGAAGTTCAGGCAGGCACTTGCTCATGCCGGTGGCGCCGGAGCAGGCAAATACCAAACCCGGCGGCAAGGAGCACCGCACGAGAGGGTTCGGGAGCGGCTGTGAGCGTGTAGTCCATCTCATAAGTGACGACGGAGGCCAGCTCTTGAAACCAAACCGTGTAGGTGCCGGCACCGAGCGGTGCTGTAAGACCGAGGCCGCCGCTGTAGGCACCCGCATCCAGCTTGTCCAAGATTTCCCCGGTGCCATTGATGAGGAGATTGGAGAGATGATTCGAAGGGTCAGTGATGTTGATCGATGTGCCCGGCGCGATGGCATAGAAAGACTGCCCCGGTGGCGAGTATTGGAGCACTCGGATGGAGGTAAGCTCCATGCCTGGGTCGATGGTGAAGGAAAAAAAATCACGGTCCAGTGGGATGCCATCGCCAGGGTCGCCACCCATGGTTCCAGCAACTTTATTGATACCCGCAGAAAAGCTCAGCGCAGTGGGCGCGAGGTTATCGCTGGAGAGATCCCCGGAAACGGATTCAAGATAGGTGGTGGCGGCTCCGGCACGGGCGCTGCAAAGGGCGATTGCCAGAATGATGGCAGGAAGGTGCTTCATGATGAGAAAGGTGCTGATACTGACGGAAAAGCCGGGGCTCCTCGTTTGAGGAACCCCGGCGGGGAGTGGATCGTAATCAGTCGCACCGAGATCAGGCGCGACGACGACGACGCAAGCCCGCTGCACAGATGCCGACGGCCATCAGCAGTGCCCGCGAGGGCTCGGGCACGGCAGCCGTCACACCACTGAAATCGCCAGTGCCGTTGAATGCTTGCGCGACGGGCACGACGCTGTTGATGTCCAACGTCACGAGCGAATTGGCGAAGCCGTTCGTCGAGATGTTCGCCAAGGTGCTGTCCAGAATGGTGAATAAGAACAGGTCTGACACCGGCACATTGGCATTGGTGGTGTGCGTCACATCGAAGTTCAAGGTGCTGCCTGCGGTGAAGCCCTGGTAGAATTCATTGAAGGGGTTCGATGGATCGGTAGTGAGTGTGATCGTGGAGGCCAGCGTGCCGCTGGTCTGGCCGATGGCGACGTCAGTGCCTGCCGAAAGCGAACCGCCGCCGAAGCTGAAGTTGCTAATGGACGCCGTGTTGCTCAGCGTGCTGCCGCCGTTCAACTGGAAATCCAGGTAGAAGGGGCCTGAAGCACTCGCCGGGCTGCTGAGGAGCGATGAGGTGTCGATGGACACATGGAAGGTGGCCGCCTGGACGGCCGTCCCACAGATCAAGGCGAATGCCGCGGCAATAACGCCGAAAGTGGTTTTGAGGTAACGATTGAGTTTCATGATGAGGATGTTCGTTTGCTTGCTGTTTGATGAAATCTGCGGACGGGCGTCAGCCACGCCCGCAGGATGGGGTTGGACGGGTTTATTCCACCACCGGGGCGTAGTTGATCGCGCCGTTTGAAGGGTTGGTGAATTGCAGCGTCAAAGAGGTCGAAGCGCCCGCCGTCAACGATGGTAGCGAGACGTAGGGGACACCAGCAGTCGTGCCAGTGGCATTCTGCAAGGTGACGCCAGAGGTCAGATTGGTCAGCTTCAATTGCTGGCCGCTCACTGTGCTGTTCGTGTTGTTCGTCACCGTAAGGATTTGCGAATAGGTGCCAGTGCGCCGGTCACGGGCAAAGCCGGTCGCGCTCGTTTGCAACTGAGTCAGATGCATCGCGATGAGCTGGCCGCCTTCGGCCTGTGCCGTGGTCACGTTGGTCGTATAGTGGGCTTGGTCAGCGAAGAGATACCAGCGCTCGCCTGCACGACCGGTGTTCAATGTGCTGCCAGCCATGATGCTGGTGATGTCGATGTTGCCCGAGAACTCCTCGTCATTACTGAACGGGGAGGTAACATTCGCACCGACGTCACCAAAACGGGCGCGGTCATGCTGGGCCAGGATGGTGATCTTGCCACTCGCCGGGCTGAAGCGGGCGATCTTGCCGTTGTGGGCCTGACCGCCCACATCTTCAACGATGGTGACATTGCCGTCGGCATCAACGCCGATGTTGTCCATCATGTTGAGGCCGCTGTTGGCCAGCGTCTCACTGCCGTCGATCATGAGCCTGATCACACCACCCGCCGTTGGATTGGTGATGTCCGAAAATTCCAGGCGATACAGGCGGCTGCGCGCGCTCTGGGCGCCGACGTTGTCCTTGGTCTGGTCGTAGCGGTCTGTCGTCACGAAGTAAAACCAGTTGGGGTTGATCGTGTCCCAAGCACCGTCTTCAGGGCGAAGAAACTCAGTGATGCCGAGTGCGACGCTGTTCGCCTGGTTCTGAGCGCCGGTCCGGCCGGAGACATCCCCTGTCGTGTTAAGGATCTGCAACGAGAAAGCCGTGGCACCGCCTTTGACGATGTTACCGACGGCGCTGGCCCGGAGTTCAGTGGCAGTGCTGCCGACTTTGATGCCATAGAGCAGGCCATTGGTCAGACCGGCCTTGTCCACTTCACTGCCGCTGCTGGTCTTGTCACCAATGTACACATAGACCTGGCCAGGCGTGGTGTCATCCAGCCCCATGACGATGGTCTTGTTTTGCTGGTGCGGGCAGGCCACCGAGTTCTCCCAGGAGAACTTGCCGAGGCGCGGCAGCTCGTAGCTGGTGCCCGCCTCCGAACCCGTGATGATGTGTGCCATCGCACGGCCTTCATCGCCGATCTCTTCGCCGTTCATGAAGATGCGCTCTGTCGTGCCGAGCGAACTGTTGGAGAAGGCGCTGACTGCCGGCAGATCCGCCGAGCAGAAGCGGCCAAAGGCACCGAAGTAGGGGGTGCCAGAGTTCGGCATCGGGCTGCTGTTGTTGTAAGTGGTGTAGCCAGAGCCGTTCCAAAGTTTGACGGTCTGCATCAGATCTTTCGCTCCAGTGACCGCCAGCGTGTTTTTGTTGATGACCCAAAGGGAAACGAACGAGCCCTTGCTGCCATGGTCGCGAGTAGCACCGACGGTGTTGCCGAGTTCTTGATTCATGACGACCGTGAACGTGTTATCGCCATTGTCGAAGGCGCCGAGGCCGTCCGGGATGCCGACCATGCCGTAGGCGGCGGTGCCGTAAACCGGGCTGGTGCCGATGCGGGTGAAGGTGTCGTCAGCTGTGGCACCGGTGTTGTCCACCGTGGCGATGGAGATGGTGTCGATGCCCGTTTGTACGGGGATCGCATAAGGCGTCGAGCCTGTGCTTGGACCTTGGAAGGTGTCAGCATTCGCGGCGCCTGCGACCAGCAGAGCGGTGGCAAGCGATGTGATCGTGAACTTGGATTTCATGGGGTGTGGGTGTGGTGTTTGGAACGGTTTAAACCCCGCAGCATGGAAACACTGCGGTGCCTCAACACGGCACCCTGTGAGCCGGCTCCCGATTCACCAAGCAACTAAATCGCCCCATCGTGCCGCCGGACCTATCTTCACTAGGCAAAGGACCAATAGAGTGCCGAAAACGTTGCCCGCTGATAGGGCTGTCACTACTGTGAATGTGACGAAACACTTTCCTAACAGCGACTACATCCGCATGCCAGGATCACTGTCGCCTGCAATGCACTCAAGCATCCGGTTACTTCCGGCGGCGAAAGGGGTGCCAGAGCTGCCCAAGGTAATGTTTTGAAATCGGCTCATGAATGCCGAAGGCCTCAGGCTCGTGATCAGGACATCGGTAAGTGCCAAAGAGGATGTCCATCAGCGGCGAAATGTTGGCGTAGTTCCCCGCATCTCGCGCCTTGTCATGGTGCCAGTGATGCAGCGCCGGTGCGCCGAGGATCATGCCCAGCGGGCCGATAGGTAGGCGCACATTCGAATGAATGAAGATCGCCCATAACCCACGAAACGCGAGAAACCCGGCCAGCGTCTCCAGCGGAAAGCCGAGGATGAACGCAGGCAGATTGATGATGCCCACCGTGTAGATCGTATCCAGCGGATGCTCGCGATGCGCCGCCAGCCAGTCCAGGTGCTCCGCACTGTGATGGATCGAATGAAAGCGCCACAGGAACGGCACCTGATGCTGAAGCCGATGCGCCCAGTAGATGAGGAAGTCGCTCAGCACGATCATCTCAAGGGCCTGCCACCACCACGACTGCGCCGCGACACCGGCCCGAAAGTGAGCAGGCACGAAGTCGTCAAGCCAACCCCGGAAGTGGTTCAGCGCCCAGAACACTAGGCCACTCCAGAGCAGGTACTGGCCGAGCAGGAAACACAGATCCGTCCAGAACGCCTGCCGGAAAAACTTCTGCCCCTCCCGCGCAGGAAACAACTTCTCCAGCGGGCGGAACAGCACCACAAGAAAGAGGAGGCTCAGGCCGGTGGAGAGGATGACGCCTGGCAGGTTCATGGCTTTTGCGATGGAGGTGCAAAAGGATCAGCAGCCAGAATATCTGACTCCACCTTTCGAATCGAAAAGACGGGCTGAGTCAGAGCCTTGGAGCTTGGAAGCATGAATTTCTCCTCCGTTTGTGGTGCCGCCATTCGACCTCTGGATTGCGAATGGATCACATAGACCGTCAGCAGCGTGAGAGATGACGTCAGCACCGCGACGCGAACGAACTTAGATGGCGTTTTCATGGCTTCACAAGCGGCTTGACGGTCTGCAAAGCACCGGAGGTAATTGTGGTGCCACCGTTATACGATTTACTTCCTGACATGATCAGGGACCCGCTTTTAGAGCCAGGCATCATACCCGGATTTGCCTGCTTGTGGGCGAACCAGGCACAACCGATCAACAGGCCCAGCGAAGAGCAGATGACGGCACAACGCAGGCAGAAACGAGCACGCGACGATTTCATGCCCTGAATGCTACCCAGATAGGCACTCAGGTGTCGAGAAAATATCGAGGGGCCTCAATCCTCAAACATGAACTCGTTGCTCATGATGAGCACCTGCGCGAGCTGGCTGAGGGCGCTCTGGGGCCGGGCGCGGCCGATGGGCCAGCGGCTGGCATCGCAGAAGTCGGTTTTGGAATTGGTGAGCACTTCGCCGGTGTCGGCTCTGCTGATGGTAGGCTGCCAGTCGAAGCTGTCGCTGTCGGTGCCACCTTCATTGTGGATGACAAAGCAGAGGGTGTCGCCGCGCTTCACGTCTGTGGTGAGTTGTACGGGGACTTTTTTGTTCTGCGGGTTGCAAAGCTGTTCGGCCAGAATGCCGGTGCGCTGGTTGTAAACCCAGGCGCGAACGCCATCACCTCGATCGCTGCTGCGGCTCAGGACACTGTCGATGGCGATTTTCATATCGGTCGGCACATGCCAGCGGGCGGTGACGATGTATTCGCTGGGCGCGGCGTGGCCACCGTAGTTGGCCCAGAAGACATGGCCCCATTTAGGGTCGGGGATCTTGGCAGCAGGGCTCCAGATTTTCTGGCCTCCACCACCACGCTCCGTGAGCTGCGTGAAGGCCTCGAACTCGGTGAAGGTCGGTTTGCCCTCAGGAGTGCGCGCGAACTTCATTGAGCCATAGCTCCAGCGGAAGGGTTTTTCAGCGTTGAGCTCGGTGGCATCGGTGGCAAAGCGCTGGGCCAGTTCGACTTCATCGGGCTTCGGATCGCGGGCAAGGACGCGGTGGTACATCGCACGGATCGCTTCGGAATCGAGCGTGGTCCCCGCGAGTGGCGTCTCTTTGGCTATGGCATCGGCACGGGCGCGCATGAAGGGGCTGTTCATCAGAAACAGCGCCTGTTGCGGCACGGTGGTGTTAAAACGCTGCGGGCTGTGGCTGTCGGGATTGGCAAAGTCAAACATCGCCGGCACGCTGGCCTGGTCGTAACGGTCCACTTTGAGATAAACAGTGCGCAGGGCGTCGGCATCCTTGGCATTCAATTCCACGGCGCGTCCGCCATGCCGGTTCGCATCAAGTTCACCCGTGACGGTGAGGATCGCATCGCGCATCGTTTCATAGTCGAGGCGCTGCCGGTTGAAGTGGCCAAGCAGGTCGTTCTCCGCATCTTTGACAGCTTTTGCCGGCGTGGCATGGCTGCTCTGCTGAAACGTGCGTGAGGTGAGAATGAGCGTGTGCAGCTTCTTCAAGCTCCAGCCGTTTTCCATGAAGGTTGCGGCGAGGTAGTCGAGCAGATCTGCCTGCAAGGGCTTCGCGGTCTGCACGCCGAAGTCGCTGGTCTGGGAGACGAGCGGCTTGCCGAAATGCTGCAGCCACACGCGGTTTACAATGACACGTGCGGTCAGCGGATTGTCTTTGCTGGCGATGTGCTTGGCGAGTTCAAGACGGCCACTGCCTTCGGTGAACTTTTCACCGCCAAACATCGTGAGCCATGCGCGTGGAGCGGGATCGCCCTGCCGCCCTGGATTGCCACGGATGAAGACGCGCACATCCTGCGGCTTCGGTTTGTCCACCATCACCATGGCGCGCGGTGGTGCACCGGGATGCGTACTGTCGAGCTTCGTACGCTCGTTGTTGAGGCGCACCACGGTCTCGCTGTCCTTGCGGGTGAAGAAGGCGTTTGCTCCTTCCACCGGAACCGACATGGGTGAGAGCTTGTCCTCCATGAGCTGGCGCATCGGCTCCACCTTGCTGTCGAGAATGATGTGCGCATAGGCCAGAGCGACGTCCTTCATCGACTTCGGTGGTGTCTGCGCAAAGGTGGCGGCGATCTCAGGCGTGCAGCCACTCTCCGGCTTGGTCAGCTCCTGCACAATGGCGGCCGATTTCGCGGCAAACTCAGCCTCAGTAAGTTTGGCAAAGCGATTCCAAGCGACCATGGCCGCGTGAGGCTTCGCATTGAGGGCGTAGCGTTTCAGGAAGTCACGCCACTGGCTTGCCACGCGGTCACGCAGCTTGATCTGGCCAGCCTTGCCTTTGAATACGGTGCTATCTTTAATATCCACCGAATCCTGCGCGAATGCGAGGTATTCAGCCAGACGCTCCGGTTTGCGGAACTCGTCATAAACGGTGCGTTTGAAGTCGAGCTCCTTCTTCGCGATCTCAGCCGCTTTCGAATCGTAGTCTAGCCCATCCTTCTCATTCGCCGCCTTGCCGATGATGGGCATCACCGTGTCATCCGGCTCGTCGCTGCTGTTCAGGATGCTGTACATCGCATAATAGTCGCGGCTCGGGATCGGATCGAATTTGTGATCGTGACAACGCGCACAGGCAATCGTGAGACCGAGGAGGCCACGGCCAATGACATCAATGCGGTCATCGGCGATGAGCAGGCGGTCATTGATGAAGCGTTCCCCGACGTTGTAGAATCCCAGCGCTGCGAGGTTGGGCGAATTCGGCGTGGCTTCGGTCATGCGGTCCGCCGCAAGCTGGTAGCTCACGAACTGGTCATACGGCATGTCATCGTTGAACGCCTTCACGATCCAGTCGCGATACGTGTAGGCGAAGGGGTAGTAATTGCTTCGTCCAGCCACTTGGTAGCCGTTCGTGTCGGCATAGCGCACCACATCCAGCCACATACGCGCCCATCGCTCGCCATAGGCGGGTTGGGCGAGCAGTTGCGATACCAGTGCCTGCGGCGCAGGATTCTTCTGCACTTCCTCAAAGGTTGGCGGCAGTCCCGTCAGGGTGAGGTAGATACGACGGATCACCGTGGCCGGGTCAGCAGGCGCGGCGAAATCAAGTCCCGCAGCCTTGAGCTTGGCACCGACAAACGCGTCGATTGGATTGCCAGTGAAACCGGCTGGAAGGGCGGGTTTTTGCACCGGCTTGAAAGCCCAATGCTGCATCGGGTCAGCCTTGGCATGCTGAGCCACGGCGGCCTCCACCGGCCAGGGCAGGCCCAGGCTGATCCATTTTTCAATCGCGGCAATCTGCGGCGCAGGCAGCTTGTCGCCCTTCTTGGGCATCGCCTCGACTCCCGCAACGTGATTGATCGCTTTGATCAGCTTGCTGGCGCTCGGATTGCCGGGCTCGATGACTTTGCCATATTCGCTGCCTTGCAAAATCGCTGCGCGTGAGTCGAGCCGCAGCCCGTTTTGATGCTTGTGCGCGCCATGGCACTCGTAGCAGCGCTCCGCGAGCACTGGACGGATGTTTTTCTCAAAGAACTCAATCTGGTCGGGCGGAAAGGCCTCGGCCGCTGACACAAGGGAACTTGCGACGGCAAAGCCGCCCAAAACAAGAGTGGGAATCTGGAAACGCAGGGTCATGTGGGGGTTCGAAGGGTCGATTCTACATCAAATCCCTCCATAAATCCATACGCGCAGCAGGCGTGCCACCTTACAGCCGGCAAAGTGCCGTTTTTTCACACCCTCAGACCTGATTGGCCTTCAGCACTCGTAGCATGTTGCCGCCAATGACCTGCCGGATTGTCTCGTCACTGTGGCCGCGCATGATCATGCCGAGGGTGAAAAGCGGCCAGTTTGACCAGGCGACGCTCTGCTCTGCGGTGATGGTCGTCACGTAGTCTTCCTTGGGCCAGAGATGCTCCCATTTGTCAGCGCTGCCACCGGGAGCTTTGAGCAGTTTCGCTCGCTCCTCTTTGTCAAAACGGGAAGTGTAGGCCACGTCACAACCGATGGCGGCGTGCTTGGCGCCGAATTTCTTGATGAGATGGTCGAGGTGATCGAGCAGGGCGGTGATGTCACCTTTGCCACCGAGGAAGCGGGGGATGCAGCAGATGCCGACGAGACCGTCGGTGTCGCAGATGGCTTTGATGGTGTCGTCCGGCTTGCCGCGGAAGTGCTCGAAAACGCCGCAGCAGGTGGTGTGGCTGGCCACCATGGGCCGCGTGCTGCTCTTTGCTGCGTCGTAAGCCGTCTTCCAGCCACTGTGTGCAACATCGACGATGACGCCGATCTTGTTCATTTCCGCGACAGCGGCGTGGCCGAAATCACTCAGGCCGCCATCGTGGGGCTCTCCGGCGCCGTCTCCGATGGGATTGCGGCGGTTGTAGGTCAGGTGCATCATGCGGGTGCCGAGTTCGTGGAAAATGCGTACGTAGCGCAGCTCATTGCGCACGCTTTCCCAGTCTTGCATCAAGGGGACACCATTTGTGGTGAAGCAGAGGCCGACGTTTCCTGCCTTTTTGAGGGCTACAATTTCTTCGGACAAAACCACCTTTGAGAGTGTCGGATTCAGCAAGTCCGTGGCTTTGGTGAAGTGGGCGAGGCGTTTGATCAGGCGCAGCGGGTCGCTGCCTTCTTCGCCGGCGTTTTGGAAAATGCAGGTTACGCCGGCGGCGTGGAAGGCATCGAGGAATTCTTTGCGCTCGCGCTCATTCGTCGCGTTGCGGTTCATGGACATGGACTCGCGCAGGTCGGTGATCTCGGCGGCACCCATGCCGGATTTGATCGCTTCGTTCATTGCGTCCGCATCAATGGCGCAGCGGGGGGCGAAGCCGTAGCTTTCAAATACGACTGAGCCGAAATGCAGCTCCCAGGCGTGCTCGATCTGAGCCTGAGTGGGTTTCAGCAGGCCGAGGGCGACTTCGCGCGGCTTGTCGATGGCCGGATTGCCGGTGATCCACGATTTTTTCGACTCCTGGGAGCGAACATGGATGTGAAAACTGCCCGCGCATGCCGCGAGCGGCAGTGTTTGAAGCAGGCGGCGTCGAGTCAGAGGGGCGTTCATGTATGGGAACAAACGCGCCTCAACGGGAGTTTTAGCGGCGGAGCTTTTTCTTCAGGCGCATCCAGGTTGGGACATCGAGGTCTTCGCCTTGAACGATCGAAGGTTCGGTGTCCTTGAAGCGGCCACGGTCTTCTTCACCGAGACTGAAGGTCTGCTGGTTGTCGGTGGCGGGCTTGCGGGCGATGACGGCGGTGGTGGCGCTGATCATCGAGGACTCGGGTTCGTCGAATGAAATGAGGTCATCCTGCGCGGCTGCGGATTCGGTCTGCAAGGTGACGCTGCGGGCCACGACGGCGGCGAGGGTGGATTCCTTGCTGTTGCTGCGGGCTGCGTCGGCAAGTTCCTTCGCGGCAGGTGTGCGCACCGGAATGCGTGCTGTTTCTGGTGTGGCGGCGATGACAGGGGGTGGAGGCTCCACGAAGGCAGGTGGTTCTTCCTCATATGCCACCGGCTGTTCCATGGGCTGAACTTTTTCCTCTTCCGCATGGAAGTTGTTCAAAGGAAATGCTTCAGCGGCTGCAGGGACTGAGGCGAATTCCTCAGACTTGAAGAGCAGGTCGGGAGGAGAGGCTGCTGGCGGTGCATACGGCGAGGGGGCCTTTTTCACCGGGATCTCACGTTTAGGAGCCGGGGCAGGGGCGGGTGCCGGCACTTCAGGGCGCGGCTGGAGCATTTCCGAAGGAGGTGCTGCGGTGGCGTGAGCGTTGAGCTGATTGAGTCCCAGCGAACTGATGAGAGTGACGGCGATGGCGTCTCCCAGCTTCGCATCGACGCCGAGGCCGAAGAGAATGTGGGTCTGATCCGGCACGTGACGTCCCAGTTGCTTCATGACACCTTCGACTTCGACCAGAGTGAGCGATTCGCCGCCAGCGACGTGAACAAGGAGGTTCTTCGTCTGATGCAGGAGGCGGCCGGAGTCGATGAGGGGGCTCTTGAGCGCTTTTTTGAGAGCTTCGGTGCCGCGGTTCTGGCCACGGGCTTCGCCGAAGCCAAAGAGGCAGCGGCCATTGGCATTGGCCAGCGCGGAGGTGAGGTCGTCGAGGCCGAGCTTCACGATGCCCGGTGTGATGGTGATGGTGGAGATGGCACGCAGGCTCTGGGCAATGAGCTGGTCCGCCTGATTGAAGGCTTTCTGAATGCCATCCTTGGGCAGGATGAGCTCACCCATGCGGTTGTTTTCAAAGAGCACGAGGGCATCGGCACGCTTTTGGAGGAGTTCGAGCGCTTCCTCAGCCTGGGCCAGACGACGGCGGCCTTCGAAGCTGAACGGCATGGTGGCGACGACGAGCACCAGAGCACCGGTGTTTTTGGCGATTTCGGCGATGACCGGAGCCGCACCGCTGCCGGTGCCGCCGCCGAGTCCGGCGCTGATGAAAATGATGTCGTGATTTTCGATGGCCTGACGGATCTGATCGCGCGAGAACAGCGCGGCCTCACGTCCGAGATCAGGATCGCCACCGGCGCCGATACCCTTCATGAGCTCGGCCCCAAGCTGGACTTTTACCGGTGCCATGGAGTGGCCGAGCACACGTACGTCCGTGTGTGCGCAGACCAGGGTGGCATCCACAATGCGGTCCAGGGTGATGCGATCGACAACGTTGGAACCTGCGCCGCCGACACCGACGATGCAGATGCGAGGTGCCGCTGTGCTGGCACCTTCAGGTGATTGGGAGCGGTCGTATTCTACCATAATCGTGGGTGGTTAGGGTTGGGCTGCGGGCTTTAATTAAAGTGTGACGGAAGAGAGGAGTTCCTGCATGCGTCTGCCAAGGCGCTTCAGGGGGGAGAGAAAGGGCTTCTCGCTGTCAAGAATCTGCGCGTAACGAATGAGGCCGATTGGAGCGGAGTATTGCGGATTCTCGAAAGTGGCTGTGATGCCGCTGACGGGAGCCGAACCTGCGCGCGTGACTTTGATTCCAAACACTTCACGGGCCACCACGTCAATCCCTTTCATCATGCTGACCCCACCTGTGAGATAAATGCCTGCTCCGAGGCGGCCGAGGTGATCCTCCACCCGTACGCGAACCTGGATAAGTATTTCTTTAGTGCGGAGGTTCATGACCTCGTTCAAAAACGCCCGTTCGATCTCGCCGAGAATCAAGCCGGTGTCGTCCTCGATGCTGAGCATTTCGCCGTCTGGCACCTCGTCATACAAGACGCTGCCTTCTTCGACCTTGAGGCGTTCGGCGCGGCCGTTCGGGATCTGCAGCGCCATCGAGACATCATTGGTGATGTGATCGCCGCCGAGAGGGACGCAGCCGGAGGCGGTGATCATGCCGTCTTCGTACAAGACGTAGTCACAAGTGCCGGCACCGAAATCGATCATGAGTGCACCCTGCATTTTCGCCTCACGTGTGAGCACGACCTGTGCCGCTGCGACGGGATTGAAGACGACGTCCTCCACTTCGAGTGGAATTTCACGAACGCAGCGGATCGCATTCTGCACCCGGCCGCGCACGCCATGGATGATGTGGTAATCCGCCTCCAGCACGCGGCCCTCACGTCCGATGGGCTGGCGCACGGCTTCCTGCCCATCCACGATGTACTGCCGTGTGACGCTGTGCAGAAAGACATTCGACTGTGGAATCGAGACGCTGCGGGCGATCTCCTTCGCCTCCTCCACATCGTCCTCGCTGATTTCCGTCTGCTCGTCCGGCAGGCGGTGACGGCCGCGATTGTTCAGGCTCTCGATGTGAGCACCGGTGACGCCGAGGAAGACGTTACGGATCATCACATCGCTGCGGTCTTCAGCGCGCACCAGCGCATCGTTCACACAGGTCTGGACCTTTTCGAAATCGACGATCTCGCCTTTGCGCACGCCACGTGAAGGAGCCTGGCCGACACCGAGGATCTTGATGGCTCCATCGCGCTTGGCTTCACCCACAACGACGCAGATCTTATGCGTTCCGATTTCAAGACCTGCGTAAATGGTGCTTTTGGCCATGAGATTCAGCGTGCGGGTGGAGTGGAGGCGATGTCCGCCAAGTTCAGCCCGGTGACATCCGGCGTTTCGTGAAAGGTGACGGGGGTGTTGATGCTGGCGATCAGGTTCAGCGTGGCGACACGCCATTTGCGAGCGCGTGCCTCGTACATGACGCGGTCAAAGCGAGCCAGCTGCGGATCGAGATCATCGACGCCGAAGGTGATCTTTGTATCGCCGTCGAAATGTGCGACGAGCGACCATGGATTCGGAATTTCGATCACTTCCAGTGCGGGAAGGTCATCCTGCTGGCGGCTTTGGAGCTTCTCCATCAGGCGCAGTGCCGCGTGAACCTGCATCTCAGGCGATGGCTTGCCGGGGATGGCTTCGCTGAGGTCCGGGAATTGAATGCGGGGCATCGCGAGATACTCACGGGTGACAACATTGCATGGCACCAGTGCACCTTCCGCATCAATCAGGCAGCCTTTGCCGCTCAGCGGTCCCATGAGCTTTTGTTTGGGGCATTCCATCCAGGCCACCGGCATGCGCTGCACGACATCGAGCGTGAGCTTGCCGTGATAGTCGCGTTGGATCACCGCCGACTTCACCTGGGGCAGGCGTTCGATCTTCGCGCGCACTTCGCGCAGATTCATGGTAAGCAGGTTGGTGGCTTCGGTGAGGCCGGTGGTGGCGACAATCTGCTGCCGCGTGAGGGTGCCTTCAGTGTTCACCTCCACGGTCTTCAGCATGAACTGCGAGTTCTTTTCCAGCGCCTCATGCCACGTCACCCAGCCGATGCCGACCACGATCATCGCTGTGATCAGCCACATCGCGGTGCGAAAGCCACGGCGGCGGCGCTCCACGGCCTCATGCTCGCGAATGACCGGAGATTCCGGCTGATAGTCGATTACGTGGGTACCCTGTCCCTTGCGCTTGCGGGAAGGGCGCTTGGCTGATTTTTTCGAGCCATTCTTGGCAGCAGACATGGGCAGGCGTATACAAAATCCAGTTCCGAACACAGGTGGAACAGGTAGTTAATGGGCCTTAAATAATAGATTCCCAGTCCGATTGCCATAATTATTCGCGAAAAAATGCGACGCCTGTATTCACAGCCGGGTGGGTTATTCACAATTTAAGGGGGGAAACGGCCGGGATCGCCTGCTGCCAGTCGTTCTACTTTGGCAAGTCATCGGGGGTTTTTGGGGGACGGCGGTAAGCTCTGAGCGTGGCGGAGCTTCTTGCAAACGCCCATGCTTCGCTAAAGCTACGAAAGGCAGGCATGCTGGTGGGCGTGGTGTGCGGCGAAGGCGCTGGGTTGGCTTTCCGAATGGCTGGCAAGGATACCAGGGTAGCCTCGCCAAGGCTCAATGCCGTTAAGCTATAATTGCTGTACTTTGTGATTTCATGGTTAACTGACATGGGATGCACCCGCCATCCGATGCTGTTGTGGTCCAAGACTCGTCCGTTGATCTCGTCAGCCGGATTCTCAGGCTGCTGCAATGGAGCAGCGATGAACTTGAGACGGCTGACCAGAAGCGCCATCAGGGGCCTCGTCGCAAGATTTTCGACTGGCAGATCATCGTTGGCCTCATCGCCCACTCCCTGCCTTTTGCCGGTCGCTTCTCCCAATGCCTGCGCCATTTTTTCGGCATGACTCTCACTGACTCCGCCCTCAGCCAGCGCCGCCAGCAACTTGGCGAGGACATCTTCCTGCTGATCATGCGTGAGACCTTGCGGCCTCTGGCCGATGCGAATGTGCATGCAGCCTGCTTTTTTGCGGGGCTGCGGCTCCTTGGCATCGACGGCACGCGCTGGAACGTGACCAACACTGAGCAGCACCTGGCGCGCATGACCAAGATGCAGACGCGCAACGGCAGCGCCGCCTTCGCCCACATCCGCATGGCCGCGCTGGTGGAACTGGGCACCCATGCGCCGCTGCACGCGACGCTGGGGCTTGACGGTGAGAGCGAGCAGGCGCTGAGCCTGCCATTGCTGCAGGCACTGCCGCAGCACAGCCTGCTGATCCTCGACCGCCTCTATGGGTATGCAGCCGTGATTGACACACTGCAGCAGCAGTGCGACCCGGCGAAGGCGCAGCACTATCTGGTGCGGGTAAAGGACAAGCTCGCAGCCGCAGTGCGCACGCCGCTGGGCGACGGCTCCGCCATGGTTGAGGTGCGCCTGTGTGACAAGAAGTGGCGCAAGGTGCTTAAAACGATGTTGGTGCGCGAAGTGCGCGCACGTGTGTGGAGCCGCATGCAAGAGAAGTGGGTGGAGGTGCGGCTGTGGACCAGCCTGAGCATGGAGCAGGCCGGAGCGCAGAAGCTCATTGAGCTTTATGCCCGGCGCTGGGAGCAGGAGGTGTTCTACAAGGAGCTCAAATTGCAGGTGGCGCGCAACGGACTGCTGCAAAGCCATACGCCGGAGACCGCACAGCAGGAGATCGCCGCGCTGCTGATGGCCTGCACACTGGTGGCAGAGGAACGTCTGGCGGTGGCCGCACAAGCCGGAAATGAGGTGCAGGCTGCCGGAGTGATGCGCATAAGTCTGAGCATCTGCATGGAGCAGACCCAAGCACTGTGGCTGGTGCTCAATGCCGCGCAGGGCCTGATGGACCAGGCCGCTCAAGCCGAACTGGTGCGGCGTGTGCGAGCTCAAATCGCCGCGTGTGCGCTGCCACCGAGACGTCCGCGAAGTTGTGAGCGCAAGGTGCGCCGCCCCCTGGACAAATGGCCGCGCATGATCACACCGCGCTCCGTGTCGGCCGACACCAGCTACGAAGTCATCAAGATTGCTTAACGGCATTGCGCCAAGGCTCGACAACCCTTCGCTATGATGCGCAGTCCCGTTGGGACTGGTGTCAGGTGGAGTGGTATGACGAAAGGCAGTGACAACCTGCCAAGAACATTCCACGGCGTAAGATGTGATGCCGCAGGAAAGACATCCCGATGGATTTGATGCCGTCTGATGACTTATAGCAGTTTCCAAAACTCATTTCCGTTTAGCGGACTGTCTGTTGCTCGAATATCATGGGCTCCGGCGGCGGCTGGCTGAGGACAGCCAGCCCTACCAGCGCTGGGCATGCGCGTGCCCGGGGCGACGAGGTAGGGCGCTTGGTCCTCCAAGCACCGTCGAGCGTCGCCTCGCGCCGCTTTCCGGAAATCAGTTTCACAAAACGCTATACCAAAGTCGAGGCAGGCTGGCTCGCACTACTTTCGGACCACCCAGATATTGCGGTAGCGGACGGGATTGCCGTGGTTCTGGAGGTGGATCGGCCCCGGGGTGTCTGCCTCTTTGTTGGGGGCTGAGGTCGTCGCGCCGGGCAGTTCCTGGTTCTCATGGATCACCACGCCGTTGTGTTTGACCGTGATCTTTGCATTCGCGGTTTTCTGGCCCCCGGCAGCGTAGCGGGCGGCGGTAAAGTCGATGTCGTAGGTCTGCCAAGTGAGGGGTGGCAGGCACATGTTTACCTTTGGAGAAGCGATCTTGTAAAGGCCGCCGCACTCGTTGTCCTTCCCTTCGAGGGCGAAGCTGTCGAGCATCTGGACCTCGTAGCGGCCTTGCAGGTAGAGGCCGCTGTTGCCCCGGCCCTGACCACGAGCATCGGGCATGTAGGGCAGGAGGAACTCCAGATGCAGGCTGCAATCGCCAAAGGTGTCCTCGCTGGTGATGCCCTCCATCAGAGCGCCGATTTCTTCATCGACACGCGATTTGGGGAAACGGTTCACGCCCTTGCCGTCAAACAGCACGACAGCGTTCTCCGGCGGTTGGGCGCCCAGGGTGGGTGATTCGCGGTTTATCCGGTTGAGTTCCATGAGTTTTAGGCCGTCGGCATTGTGCACCAGGATGCTCGCGCCGTTCACTTCCGCTTTGATGGAACCCTCTGGCGATTCAAATGCCGCGCTCTTTTCGCCTTCGCTCCGTGTGCCGATGACCCGGGTGATCGTGGTACGGTCGCCATCCCATCCCGCGCCGGGCAATCCGCCGAGATGGCTCACGGCCTCGAATTTCCCGCCGCCCTGCGCCCAGATCTGCACGCCATAGGTTTTGCCGTCCATTTCACCGACGTACTCGCCCTGAATGGGGAAATCATCGTCGGTCTGTGCCGGGTCTGTGAAGGCCTGCGGTTTCGGCTTTGGTGCTGCAGGCTGCTGGGCATGAATGACTGAGGCAAAGAGAAGGGCGGTGAGGAGGAGGCGCATGGTGGGTGAAGGTGAAGAGCGAACTGATTTACGTCTGTTTGGGGAAGGGCCGTTCCTTTTATACTGCGGCGAATCACAAAGCTTCAAAAGTGTGCCTCCCCAAATGGAAATGATGATGCATGCCGGCATGATTAAAAAAATGCGGCGCGTGTTCGTGTGGCGGAGCTCCCAGAGCCGGTTAAAAACCAGCGCTCCCAGCCCGGACTCACGTGCGGCGCGCAGTTCTTTGCGGGGAGCGCTGATGTATTGATCCGCGGCAGTATAACGCTTCGGCCAATGCATCTGCCGTGTCATCATCGAGCGTTCGGCAGAGGCCGCCCGCTGATGCGAATCACGTAATCAGCAGGAGGCAAAAGCCTGCTGTTATTGACCGTTGTGCAATAGACTGGCTAGAATGGCATTCGATCAATGGTATGGATCGTGCGTTTTGGGAGTATTGGCAACACCGGCAACAGCGGTGGTGCGTTGAAGACGCTGCTGGTGATCGCGGTGCGCGAAGAATGTGCTGGGTTTGCTTCCCGGATGATGATGGCGCGTTTACCAGGGAAGCACTCGCTATCGCTCGGCATCCCTTCGCTATGATGCAGAAGGCCTTTGGCCTTCAAGGCATGGATGTCAGTCCATGTGCAAGTCTCAATAGTATATGCAGGGGGCCGTGAGAACATTGCCCTGCCAACCTCAGCCATCCTTCACCAGCGTCACGAGTTCCTGCAGGGAGGCTTTGGCATCGCCGAAGAGCATGCGGCAGTTGTCGCGGAGGAAGAGGGCGTTTTCGATGCCGGCGAAGCCTTTGCCCATGCTGCGCTTCATCACAATCACCGTGCCGGCTTTCTCGGCTTCGATGATGGGCATGCCGTAGATGGGGCTGGATTTGTCTTCGTGCGCGGCGGGGTTCACGACGTCGTTGGCGCCGATGACGAGGCACACGTCCACGCGTTCCATCTCGGGGTTGATCGATTCCATTTCAATGAGCTGGTCGTAGGGCACATCGGCTTCTGCGAGCAGCACGTTCATGTGGCCGGGCATGCGTCCGGCGACGGGGTGGATGGCGAAGCTGACTTCGACGCCTTTTTTGGCGAGTTCATCCGCGAGCTGCCGCACCTGATGCTGTGCCTGCGCGACGGCGAGTCCGTAGCCGGGTACGATGACCACGCGACTGGCCATGCCGAGGAGCAGGGCTGCCTCATCGGCCTGCACGGATTTCACATTGCCGGTGGCAGCGGCTGTCGTGCTGGTGGTGGCATCCACTTTGCCGAAGGCGCTGAACAGCACATTCGTCACGGGGCGGTTCATGGCCTTGCACATGGCCAGGGTCAGGAGTGTGCCGGAGGAGCCGACGAGCGTACCGGCGATGATCATGGCGATGTTGTTGATGGCAAAACCGTCTGCCGCGACGGCGAGGCCGGTGAAGGAGTTCAGCAGCGAAATGACCACCGGCATGTCCGCACCGCCGATGGGCATGACCATCAGGACGCCGAGCGCGAGAGCGATCACGAGGAACAAACACATGAGCAGCATGCTGTGCGAGCCTGCGGCCATCGAGAGCGCGAGCAGGAGGCTGACCCCGAAGAGGAGGGCGTTCAACAACTGCTGCGCGGGATAGGTGACCGGTTTTTCAAAGCGGCCTTCGAGCTTCAAAAAAGCGATGATGCTGCCGGACAGCGAGACGGCGCCGATCATCGCCGCGCAGAGCATGGAGATCACAAACTTCAGGCTCGAATCTGACGTGAGGTGCGCGAA
>DLGZ01000009.1:185348-189585 GCA_002482965.1 Verrucomicrobiaceae bacterium UBA7681
CGCCACCATCTGCGGCATTGAGGTCATCTTGACCTTGTAGGCACCTGCGGCACCGATGATCAGGCCCAGCACGATGCCCACGAAGATGAGGAACCACTTCCACAGCGACACGCCGCCACCGTGAGAGTCATGCAACTGCGGCAGCACTGCCAGCAAGGCGAGAGCCATGCCCAGACCTGCCACGAGATTTCCCTGCCGTGCGGTCTTGGGTGATGCCAGCAGCTTGATGCCGACGATGAACAGAACAGCTGCGATGAGAAAGACAAAGGAGGTGATCATGGAGGGCTCTGACTCACTTCTTGCGTTTGAACATTTGCAGCATGCGGTCGGTGACCATGAAGCCGCCGAACACGTTGGCTGAACCCAGTACGACGGCGACGAATCCGGCGGTGTACTGCATGAAGCCATCGGCTTCAGCGAGCGCCAGCATGCCGCCAAGGAGGATGATGCCGTGGATCGCATTGGTGCCGGACATCAGCGGTGTGTGCAGCATGGAGGGCACCTTGGAGATGAGTTCGAAGCCGAGGAAGATCGACAGCACGAAGATGACAAGGATGAGCATTTCCACGGTCATGGCAGGTCAGGTGGCGGTGGCGAGTTTTTCATTCGCGATGCGCCCGCCGTGGGTGACGACGCAGCTTTTGAGAATGTCGTCGTCCAGGTTCAGCTTTAGCGACTGCGTCTCCTTGTCCCAGAACTCGGTGAGCAGTGCGGTGATGTTGGATGAGTACATCTGGCTGGCATGAACTGGCACACGCGAGGGCAGGCTGGCGGTGCCGACGATCTTCACGCCCTTGCGCTCGATGATCTGATCCGCCACCACGCCTTCGACGTTGCCACCGCTCTCGACGGCGAGATCCACCACCACGCTGCCGGGTTTCATGGCATCCAGCATCTCGCTGGTGAGCAGCACCGGGGCACGCCGGCCAAACACCTGCGCGGCTGTGATAACGATGTCCGATTCCGCGCAAATGCGCGTCATGCCTTCGCGCTGGAGTTTGAGCTGGGCGTCGGTGAGCGCCTTGGCGTAGCCGCCTTCCGTCTTGCCGGTCTCACCCACGTCGATTTTTACAAACTTTGCGCCGAGTGATTTCACCTGCTCTTCGACGACCGGCCGTGTGTCAAAGGCCTCTACTTTTGCGCCGAGCCGTTTGGCGGTGGCGATGGCCTGCAATCCGGCCACGCCTGCGCCGATGATGAAAACTTTCACCGGTTTGATCGTGCCTGCGGGCGTCATCATCATCGGGAAAATCTTCCCGGATTGTCCTGCTGCCGCGATCACGGCGGCATAGCCCGCCAGACTCGCCTGGGAGGACAGCACATCCATCTTCTGTGCCCGCGTGCTGCGCGGCACCATCTCCATGCTGATGGCGCTGACGCCGCGTGCGGCCAGCGCACGGATCAATTCCGGTGATTGAAAAGGATCGAGCAACGCGATGAACACTGCGCCTTCACGCAGGGCGTTCACCTCATCGACGGTTGGCTTGCGCACTTGCAGTATGACATCCGCCGTTGCCAGCATGGCTGCGCGGTCCGTCCGCACCGTTGCGCCTGCTCTCGTGTAATCAATGTCACTGTGCTCGCAGGAAAGGCCGAGGCCTGACTCCACTTCGATCTTTGCCCCCAGCGCCGTCAGCTTTGCCACATGTTCCGGCACAAGCGCGGTGCGCGTTTCTCCTGCAAGGGTTTCTTTGGGAACAGCAACGGTCATCTGCATGCGGGAACACGAACGATGTCGAAGACTGACATCTAGCCGTCATCGTGTAAAGAATGAAAGGAGTGTGGACGATAGGCTCTCGTCCTAGCGAACGGCATGCTCAGGTTCAAATCAGCTCCCGCAATGGCGCACCCTGATCCACGATGAAGTTCGGCCTGCCCTGATGATCGGTGTAGGTCGCATCAAGCGGGACGCCCATGTGATGGTAAATGGTGGCGGCGAGATCGCCGGGGGTGACGGGGCGTTCATCAATCTGACCGCCGTCTTTGTCAGAGGCGCCGATGACCTGGCCGTGACGGAAACCACCCCCAGCGAGTGACATGGACATGACGTGCGGCCAGTGGTTTCGGCCATCGGTGCTGCCCTGCGTGCCGAGTGTGGGCGTGCGGCCAAACTCGCCCATGGTGATGACGAGGGTGTCATTGAGCATGCCGCGTTCTGCGAGATCGCTGACGAGCGTGGTGATGACGTGGTCGAACACGGGCAGCAGCGGACGAAGGCCATTCCAGATGCCGCCGTAGGGTGGGATGTTGTCGCCGTGATTGTCCCAGGTGCCGGAGGCGCCGTGATTGCTGAGGTCGATGGTGACGAAGGATGAACCGCGCTCGACGAGACGACGTGCGAGCAGCGCCTGCCTGGCCCAGTCGTGCTCGCCGTAGCGGTCGCGTACTTTTTGTGGTTCCTTGCTCAAATCAAAGGCCTCCTGCGCCCGGCCACCGGCGACGATGTCGAAGGCGGTCTGCGAGAAGGTGTCCATGGCGCTCATCATGCCGCTGGCGTCGATCTCGGCGCGCAGGCCGTCCATCTGCCGACTCAGTGTCTGGCGTGCATGCATGCGGTCCATGCTGAGGCCTGAGGGAAGCTGGAAGAGCTTGGTGGCGCTGCTGCCGTCGAAGGGATCATACTGCGTGCCGAGATAGCCGCCCCAGGCGACGTGTGAGCGGGATTTCATGTTCAGCACGACATACGGCGGCATGGATGGATGATTAGCCCCGTGATGCTTTGCCACGATGCTGCCGAAGGATGGATAGTGCTTGGCCTTCGGATTGGTGCGCGGCTCGTTGGCGAGGTTCGCGGTCTGCATGACCATATTGGGCTCATGATTGCTGAAGCGGCAGTCCACCGAACGGATGAGCGTGAACTTGTCGAGCATGGCGGCCTGCTTCGGCAGATACTCGCAGATGTGAGTGCCGGGCAGTTTTGTGGGGATCGTTTTGAAGGGGCCGCGAATCTCACTTGGGCGGTCGGGCTTCGGGTCCCAGGTGTCGATCTGTGAGGGGCCGCCTGTCATCCAGAGCAGGATCACTGATTTGCCGCCTTTGGTGACTTTGCCTTCTGCGCGCAGCTTCGTGAGTGCAGGCAGGGAGAGGCCGCCCAGGCCTGCTAGGCTCGTTTTCAACACGGAGCGCCGACTGTGAACGACCACGCCGTCCCGCACACGTGGGTTCATGAACGTGAATGCATGCGGGGCGCTGTGGCCGGCGCAGGGATGATCGGGTGATGGCATCGAAATGCAATACGTGGGGGGATGGGATTCTCTAACCGAACGCTGCAAAACCTATGCTTGCAGGCGTTACTTTGGCGTTTTCAAATACGCGATCAAATCCGCCAGTGACTGTGGCGTGAGTGCGGCTTCGAGACCTTCCGGCATCAAGGAGGTGCCGGTGCTCTGCAAACTCGCGATCTCGCTGCGCAGCACGGACTTGGTTAGATTGCCGGCCATCTTCAGCGTTAGGCTCGCGCTCGTTTCGGTGGCGATGACACCGTAGAGTTGCGCGCCGTTTTTGAGCGTGCAGTTGTACGCCATGAATCCGGGCTCAATGATCGCGCTGGGGTCGAGGATGGAGTTCATGAGTTTCTCGGCGTCGTGCTGAACTACGCTGCGCAGATCGGGGCCGAGTTCGAGGCCCACACCGTCGAGCTTGTGGCAGCTGATGCAGACTTGGGCAAACACGGTCTTCCCATTGGCTGCATTGCCTGTGAGTTTCAGGGCTGGTTGGAACTTCTCCACCACCGCTGCACGTGTGGCGCTCGTGGCATCGGCAAACACGGACGCTGCCTGTTTCGCGATTTCCTTTTTCGGGTGTTTCGTCAGACGTGCGCGAAGTGCCGCGTCACATGATTTTGCCTCCGGCCGCTGCAGCAGCGCTAGGGTCCAGGCATCACTGGAGAGCAGGGTCTCGATGATCTGCATGCGCACCGCCGGTGTTCGTTCATTCCAGCCTGCCAGCAGGAATTCGGGTCCGTCTTTTGGTTGCAGTTTCGCCACCAGCCGTAGCACCTCGGTGTTCGCAGACTTCTTCCACATCTCCGGCAGCAGGGTCTTCACCATTTCGCGATGTTCACGGTCCGAGGCCAGCAGCGCCACTGCCGCCATGGGCGGGGCTTCCTTGGCCGCTTTGAATTCCTCTGCCGCCGTGTGGAGAAGGTCCGCCATTTTCTTCAATGCCTGCTGCGCTTCCGCCGAAGTCACCTGCTGAGTGAACTCGGCCAGAGAGAGTCCTTTTTCATCAAGGACGG
>DLGZ01000009.1:189633-261589 GCA_002482965.1 Verrucomicrobiaceae bacterium UBA7681
CGCCTGCTCATTTTTCACTGCCAAAGCGCAGCGGAACAGCATGCTGATGACTTGGTTGTTTTCAGGTACCGCGCTTTCTGGAAAGCGTGTGCAAACTCCCTCCAAATGAGGCATTACCGAACTCAGTGCTGCTCCTTGCAGTGACGAGCCTGGTGGGGCCCGGCGCAGTTGTTGAGCCAGCAGATTCGCCGCCCAGTCGCCTTTCAGTTCACCGAGGGTGCAGGCCAGTTGCAGCTGCACCTTCTCGTCCTTCTCGTTCACGAGCATCGCCAGCGTTTTTTGAAGCGATGATGAATCGTCGCCTTTCCACTCCAGTTGCTCTGCCATTTGCAATGCTTGTTCGCGCACACGGGGTGATTTATCTGCCAGAAGTGCCAGGCATGTGGATGTGCTGAGATTCTTCATGGCGAGCAAAGTCCACGCGGCTTGGGCTCGCGTTTGGAGCTGCTTGGATTGGAGGAGATCTTCGATGGCAGGGTTCTCACCGCTCCATGCAAGCTGCATTTGTGCCTTGTCACGCTGCCAGCCGTTTGAGGAAGCCAGGCCTTGTATTGTAGTCTCGCTTTTGGGTGGTGCTGGAGAACGGGTGATGCGCCAAATTCGCCCTTTGTCATCGCCTTCGCGGTAATGCGGGAGCAGTTCGTCCTTGCCGTTTTGGGGCAGCCATTGCGGGTGCTCGATCATGTAGCGGTACATGTCGGCGACCCACAGCGCGCCGTCGGGGCCGGTGCGGACCATGACGGGGCGGCACCAGCGGTCTTCGCTGGCGAGGAAGTCCATCTTTGACTCGGCGGGATCGCGCACGGCTTTGAAGGTGACGCTGTCGTCTTCGAGGATGTGATGTTGTACGACGTTGTGAAACGGCTCGCAGGTGAAGGCGTGGGTTTTGCCGTCATCGAACAGCATGCGGTCGCGATATACTTCGATGCCGCAGGCGCTGGTGAAGCGGCCCGACTGGTCGTAGCTGTGAAAGCGCTTCTCCATGCTGCTGGCGGGATGCACTGGCGGATTGCGTGGGAAAAGTTGATGAATGGGGTCGGGCGGAATGACGTGCGGGTTTCGGCGCAGGTAGTGGTCCTGCAGGGCGTAGTGCCAGAGGGGGAAGCTGTTCTGCACGCCGAACCAGTGGCCCCAGTCATCGCGGGCGCGGCCGAACTGCGAGGGGCCGCTTTGTGGATCAAACTCGCCGGTGTCTGGCTTGAAGCGGAAGTCGCGGCTGCCTAGGTCGATCTTTTCGCCGGTGAGCTTGGATTCAATCTGCGTGGTTTTATTGTAGCCGCTGTTGTGAGCGCCTGCTGCGCAGTAGACCCAGCCGTCCATGCCCCAGCGGAGGCCGTTGACGCGGAGTTGCTGATTGCCTGTGCTGAAGCCGGTGAGGAGAGTTTGTTTTTCGCCGTTCGGCTTGATGAAGAAGATGTCCGGAGCGGCGGTCACGATGACGCCATCGCGCCAGGTCAGGATGCCGGTGGGATAGCTGAGGTCGTTGACGATGACTGTGCGCTTGTCGTAGCGGCCGTCGGCGTTGGTGTCTTCGAGCATGACCACGCGCCCGCCGGGCTTGCCGTTGCCATCCATGCCGAGAGGGTAGTCGGCCATCTCGATGACCCACAGGCGGCCTTTTGCATCCCAGTCGAAGGCCACGGGGTCAAGCACCACGGGTTCTGCTGCGACGAGTTCGATGCGGTAGCCTGAGGGCACGTGCCACTTCTTGGCGGATTCTTCGGGGGAGAGCGGGAGTGTGGTGGTTTGAAGCTTCGGAGGCGGGGGTGAGGTTGACTTTTCGAGGCCAGTGACCGCCGCATTCGAGAACTCTCCCTGCAGCGGCGCGAAGTCGTCGCAGCGCTTTCCAAAGAACAGGTCGTTCGCGCCTGGAGCTGTGACGGGAAGTTCGGCATCGATCTCGACTTTGCCGTTCAGCGTGACCTTCACATGTGAGCCGATGCGTTCCAGTGTCACATCGTTCCATGATCCAGGTTGGATGATTGTCTGCCCTCGGACAATTTGATTCGCTGCGTTGCCATTGAAGACAAACAGCCGGCCGGGGAGTGAGTCTTTGTAGGTGCCGCCGATGCCGAGATGGTCGCCTGGAGCTTGTACGTCCCCCTTAGGTCCGCGTGAAATGAGGTAAGCTGTCACCGCGCTGGCATTGTTCGCCTTGGTGTTGCGAAAGCGCAGCGAGGCTGACCAGTTTTCTTGCGCTTGTTTCGCGCGCTCCTTCCGCGTGACTGCATGACGTGCGTTGTCTTCAGCCACTTTCGAGATGTTCCAAAGCTTTGTGATTAATGAAGGTTCGACCGCCCTGTTCCAAATCGAGATTTCATCCAGCCTGCCTTCGATGCCTTTGCCGAAGAGCATGGCATCGGTCGCTTTGCCGGGCTTGCCTTCCAGGGATGGCTTTTCCGCGCCATCGATGTGGACGCGCACTGAATCACCGTCGCGAACAAGCACTGCAAAATGCCAGTCGTCGGCAAACAGCTCCTCCTTCGACTCCTCGCTGCCCAAGGTGAGCCGCACGTGATGCTTTGCGTCCTGATGTACCTTCAAGCTGACGCCGAGCGCATTGATCAGTTCGCCCGTGCGATCACTCGCGCCGCTTTCGTGGCCGAGCCAGAACCAGAGGGCAGCGCTTGCCTGACTTTCAAGTTTCAGATTAGACGTTTCCAGGTGCCCACCCGAGAGGTGTATGGAACGGTTGATTTTGTCAGGTCGCGTTTCTACTTCGGGCTTGAGGGCTGATTCATCGTCATAGCCACGCCCAGCATTGATGCCCGGCACCCATAGAGCATGAGGGCCATTGATAGTCACACGAGGCATATCTGGAAATTTTGCGCCTGAACCCATGGTGCCGAAGCCATCATCTTGGAAGTCCACATGGGTCAAAACGGTTGAGTTTATTACTTCCAAAGAATAGCGCGCTAGTTCATGACTCAGTGCGCCGAAAAACTTTGGCTTTAGCTCCTTCCACATGCCCACGAGAGCATCTCGTATTCTTGATTCGGCGAACACCTCCAGACCGGCGGTTCGTGCCGGCCAAGTCGTGTAGCCTCCCAGCATATGCTGTTCGACGGGTGGTATGTAACCCTCAGCACCATTGGCGAGTTCAATGTTGAAATGGGGGCGAAAAATTGCGGAGGCCTTCAACTTCAATCCCGTGATCGCATACACTTCGTTTGGCAGCGTGGCGATGCTGAGGTCACCGATGCGGATGGCTTGGAGTTTCACACTCGTCTTTTGACGCTCGTGGAGGATCAGGGCCTCGCGGGCATAGACTTCCTCCTTGTTCTTTGGGAGGTCGTTTTCGATTTTTGCGGCGATGGGGCGGGCCCAGGCGAGGCGTTTTTCGTCGGGGACGCGGTAGTTGAGTTCGAGTGTTTTCTCGATCATGCCGAGCGGGGCGTGATCGAGATACTTCACGGTTTGCAGGGCTTTCATGGCGCTGTCGGCCACGGCTTCGGAGTAGCTGTTGAGAGTGATGTCTTTTTTCTCCGCGCCGTAGTCCATCCACATCTGGTCGCCACTGGTGCCCTGGCTCATGGCGCAGACGAAGGGTCCGTTGCCATCGCCAGGTTGGCCCAGTTTCGCGGCGAGGTGTTTGCAGAACAGGCCGTAATAGTCCGCTGAAACCGGGCTGCTGCCGAAGTAGTGTTGTGAGTAGTTTGCCAGCACGCCGAGCGGTTTGCCGTCGGTGGTTTGGAGCGAGATGACGGAGAGCTGAGGATCGACGGGACCGCTGGGACCGACGACGTCTTTGCTGAGGTAGCCGGGGTGCATGTTTGCGCGGCCGGTGGGCTGGCCGAAGGGATCAACGACTTCCTTGCCGGGGAGGCGAATCCAGCGGCGGTTGTGGGTGTGCTCCCAGTCATCAAAGCTGCCCCAGCCAATGCGTGCGGGCTGCAAGGCTTTGTCCGCCGCCACGATGGCTTCGGCAATTTTCGGCGTGAGGAATTTGGCGTACTCGGTGTCCTTGCGCGTGCCGAGGCAGCCCATCGCTGCGGGTGAGGAGTGCGTGTGCGTAGCGCTGACCATCATGCGATCCACGGGGATACCGCACTGCTTGGATGCGATAGCTTTTGCTTCGTCGATGAGCGACTGCTCCATCATGCAAGTATCCACGATGGCGAAGGCGATCTTCATCCTGCCATCATCCAGCACAAAGCTGCGCACATGCAGACGGTCTGTGATCTTATCACCACGTCCTTCGAGGAAGCCTCCCGCAATGATGCGTGGGAATGCCGTGGGGGTGATGTCGGTGGCCGAGACGCCTGCGCGGAAGACCGGCTGTGCCTGTGCGGTGATGGCCGCGAGGCCGAGAAGAAACAGGAAAGACTTCATGAGGTTGGCTTAAACCAACGCTCATGAAGTTCAATTGCTTGCCTTTCGATCAGGCGATCAATGGACCGATGGCGGGCTCGGCGAGCATCCGCTGCACTTCTTCGACCAGACCGGCCACTGGCACGGAAGTCTGCGACCGAGCGATCAGATTCTTGATGACGACCTCGGGGTATTCAGCGCCGAAGACGATGGCAAAGCGGGCTTTGCGATCTTCAGCAGCTTGGAACTGCTTGCCGGCTTTCTGAGCGCCAAAGCTATAGTCGATGCGGATGCCTGCGGCACGGAGAGCCTGCACGGCGGCGAGGGCGTGGCCGCGCTGGGCTTCGTCCACCACCACGACGTAGGCATCGATGCTGCTGGCAGCGAGCAAGGCGCTGGTGAGCTTCATCTGCGCGCCGGGTGTCTTTTCGAGAAGCAGTTTGAGCACCACGTCGCCCATGGCGAAACCTGCGGCGGGCATGTCCACCTTACCATCGCTCATCAGGGAGCAGAGCTTGTCATAGCGGCCGCCGCCGGCCACGGCACGGAGGCCGTGCTTGCGGTCGAACACTTCAAAGACGGTGCCCGTGTAATAGGCCAGGCCGCGAACGATGGTGGCATCAATGCGGACATGCTGCCAGATGCCACGTGCGCTGAGGTTTTCGCGCAGGGCAGCGAAGGCGGGGTGGTTCTCATCAGCGGAGGCCATGAAGGCGCGCACATCCGCCAGCGTGAGGCCGATGGCGTTGAGCTTCTTCTCCGTCTCTTCGGAGCGGGCACGCTCGATCTTGTCGATGATCTGCAGGAAGGTGGGAGTGTTTTCGGCGGTGATGTTGAACTGGGCCAGGAAGCCGTTCCAAATTTCGCGGTTGCTGAGGCGGATCTCGAAGTCGTCAGAGCTCACGCCAAACTCGCGCATCACATCAACCGCCATCGCGATCAGCTCTGCATCGGTTGCAGGGGAGGCATCGCCAAGGATGTCGGCATTGAACTGCACGAACTCGCGTGTGCGACCAGCCTGCGGGGCCTCATAGCGGAAGCAGGAGCCGATTTGAAACCACTTGATGGGCTTCTTGAAGTCACGCTGACGTGCGGTGGCCATGCGTGCCAGGGAAGGGGTCACTTCCGGGCGCAGGGAGACATCATCCTTCCCTTGAGTTGTGAAACAAAAAAGCTGGCTGGTGATCTCGTCGCCGCTCTTCTTGCGAAACAGGTCCGTGTTCTCAAGCACCGGGCCTTCGTACTCCATGAAACCATAGCGGCGTGCGACGGAGCGCCAGGTGTCGAAAATGTAATTACGCACGGCGCATTCTTCAGGGAAGAAGTCACGAAAGCCTTTGACTGTTTGGATGGGTTCCATAGAGGGGCGGGATTCATCTTCATGCCACCGAGGTACGCAACCGGAAATGCGGCGTGTGGCGTAACCATCTGACTGCATGCTCTCCGACCTGTTTGTGCGCGATTTCCGCTGCTTCGCCGAGGCGAAGGTGGAACTGCATCCCGATGTGACGCTGCTGGTAGGACGGAATGCGCAGGGTAAAACGTCCCTCATTGAGGCTGCGTGTGTGCTGCTGCGGCTGCAATCTCCCAGGACTTCGAATCGTGCTGAGATGGTGCGTTTTAGTGCTGCCACATGTTTGGTGGAGGCGCATTGGCATGGCAAACGGCTGCGCTATGCACAGTCAGCCACGACGCGGCGGCTGGCAGTCGATGGGGCCACCTGTGGCAAAACTGCGGACTACCTGGCTGCGTCAGGCGTGGTGGTGTGGATGGATCATCGCGACATGAATTTGTTGCGTGGTGGTGCGGAGCATCGGCGCAGGTTTCTCGACTTCGCGGCGAGCCAGATGTTTCCTGATTACCTGCATGCGCTGCGTGGTTATGAGCGCGCATTGCGTGGGCGCAATCATGTTTTGAAGCGAGATGCGAGCATCGCGTGGAGGCAGGCGGATGCGTTTGCGCGAGTGATGGACGGCTTTGCACAAACACTCTGGCTGAGGCGTGCAGAATTGTGCGCCGCCCTGGGGCCAGAGGTTTCACTGGCCCATTCAAAGCTGAGCGATGGTGTGGAAAATGTGTGCATCGCGTATCAGCGCACGAGTGATGCCGCGCTGAGTTTGTTTGAAGCATTGATGACGATGCGAGATGAAGAAGCGCGCACGCGTTCCACGGCCTTCGGACCGCATCGTGATGACATTGGGATGCGTTTGAATGATCTGGATGCGACCACCTTTGCCTCTGAAGGCCAGCAGAGGTCGTTTGCTCTGGCGCTCAAACTCGCCCAGGCGCAGGTGCTGGAACATGCCTGTGGTTCAGCACCGCTGATGCTGATGGATGACGTCTTTGGCGAACTGGATGCGCACCGCCGAAGGGCCCTGCTGTCCTGTTTGCCACCGGGGACGCAGAAGATCATCACGACGACAAATTTGGACTGGGCGGACGCGGATCAGCTGGCGGGGAGGGTCTATGGGATCGAAAAATCGATTTTCAGCCGCATCCGAGGCTGAAAAAGGCGGCTTTTGGCCCGAATTGGCCTGAAATTGCCAATTCCAAGCTTCTTAGAAACATCCCTTGACGCATTTTCAGGCGGTTTTAAGCTTTAAAGTGGGTTAGAATGCCTTGCGCGCGTTGCTTTTCGTGATTCTCAAAACAGTTGGAATTCTCCGTCGCGCATCTGGATTCTCATACCTGTTCGCATTAACACCTTTCCCATTTACTCTCAATGTTCGGCAAACTTTTCGGCTTCGTCGCCCAAGACATCGGCATCGATCTCGGCACGGCAAACACCCTCGTCTATGTAAAAGATCACGGCATCGTCCTCAGAGAACCTTCAGTAGTGGCGGTTAAAACCGGCACCAACGAAGTGGTCGCTGTGGGAGATGACGCCAAACGCATGCTCGGACGAACTCCGGGTGGCATCACCGCCATTCGCCCCCTGAAAGACGGGGTGATCGCCGATTTCCGTGTGACGGAGGCCATGCTGCGCCACTTCATCAAGAAGGTCCAGGGCGGCGGGCGCAAGATGCGCGGGCCACGCGTGGTCATCGCGGTGCCCTCCGGCATTACCGAAGTGGAGAAGCGTGCGGTGAAGGAGAGTGCGGAGCAGGCTGGCGCGCGTGAAGTTTATCTGATCGAAGAGCCGATGGCTGCGGCCATTGGTGTGGGTCTGCCGGTGCAGGAAGCTGCGGGCAACATGATCGTGGATATCGGCGGTGGTACCACGGAAGTGGCGATCATCTCGCTCTCCGGCATCGTTTACAGCCGCAGCGTGCGCGTGGCGGGTGACGAACTCGACGAAGCGATCATCAATTACATGAAGCGTGCCTACAATCTGATGATTGGTGAGCGCACTGCGGAAGAGATCAAGCTGCGCATTGGCTCGGCCTTCCCGCTCGGCAAGGAAACGACGATGGAAGTCAAAGGACGCGACATGGTGGCCGGCTTGCCAAAGACCATCACCATCACGAGTCAGGAAGTTCGCGAAGCGATGCTGGAGCCGCTCAATGCGATCATTGACGCTGTGCGCACGACGCTGGAACGCTGCCCGCCGGAACTTTCTGCCGACTTGGTGGATCGTGGTATCATGCTTGCCGGTGGCGGTGCTCTGCTGCGCGGCCTCGACAAATTGCTGCAGGAAGAAACAGCGCTCCCAGTGCATGTGGCGGAAGATCCGCTCAGCGCCGTTGGCGAAGGCACCGGACGGGTGCTGAGTGAGCTTGAATTCCTGCGCAAAGTAAGCACGACCGAAGTCTGATGACCCTTTCGAGCTGCTGCACCGCGTTTGATTGAAAGTGACCATCAAAGAGCGCCGCAACCAGCCCGGAGGAAAGGCCAATCATGAAAAAGCTCAACATCCTCGCGCTTCTGATCTTCGTGGCAGGGTTGGTTGCCGTGTTCACCTTTGACACTGCGACCACCCGGCAGATCCAGTCTCGTGTCATGAGTCTGCTGTCTCCTTTCATCCACAGCAGTGCGGCGATGGAGCAGGCGGCGGAGTCTGCCGTGGCTCCGCAGATCAATCCGGTCGAACTGAAACGTGAAAACGATGAACAGCGTGTCCAGTTGGAGCGGCTGCGCATCATCCAGCAGAAGTACAACCAGATCATCGAAGAGAATGCGAAGCTCCGCCAGCTCATTGAATTCAAGCAGTCGGCACCTTTCAAAATGACGGCCGCCAAGGTGATCCGCCGCAGCTCCAACACCTGGTGGAACAGTTTGATCATCGACAAAGGTTCGCTGGATGGCGTCGGCACGGACAGTCCAGTGATTACATCTGTCGGCCTGGTGGGAAAGACCTCCACGCTGGCTCCTCACATGGCCATGGTGATTTTGCTCACGGATGAAATGTGTCGTGTGTCTGCCAAAATCGAAGGCACGCTGGAGCAGGGGATTCTCGGCGGTGAACGTGCCGCGCTGGAGGTGCGCCCTGAGCTGCATCTGCGCTTTCTCCATCGCAACTCGAACATCAATGCAGGTGCAGGGGTTTATTCCTCCGGTGAAGGCGGCGTCTTTCCCGAGAATCTGCTGCTGGGCCGGGTGAAGCGTTTTGAAAACCGTGAGATATCTGGAGAGGCCGTCATCGAACCGGCCGTAGATTTCTCTACCTTGGATTATGTCTTTGTGATTGAAATGCAGGTTGCCGAGCCCACGCCGGAGCCTGCAACGACACCGGCACGCGCCAAGCCCTGAGCCGCCATGTTGTTTCACCCGATTTCCATCATCCTCCTGCTGCTCACCTTCATGGTGCAGGAGTTCATTCCCGGGCTGGAGATCGCCCAGTTCGCCACGTTGTTTCTGCCTGCGGTGTTTTTCTTCAGTGCCTCCGTGGCCGCACCCTTTTCGATGATGCTGCTGCTCGCGTTCATCACCGGTTTTGTCTGGGATGCACGCCATCTGCCCGGAGTCATGGAAAGCCTGTCGGGTGCGGAAGATGTGTTTGGCACCGGTGCAGACGTTGAACTGGGAGCGGGCAGCCACCCGCTGCCGTTTGGACTTTCCATCGTGCTGTTTGGCATGCTCGGCACGCTGCTTCAGGGCATCCGTCCGTTGTTCAAACGTGGCCGCCTTGAACTGCCTGTGCTCATGGTAGGACTGGCCATCTTTGTGTGGCTGCTGGCGCAATATCTCATCATCACGTTCCTGCGTGGTTCCTTGCAGTTTCCGGCGGGCGTATGGTCAAAGATGATCACCGACTCCCTGCTTGCCATGCTTGCCGCGCCGCTCATCTTTTTGCTGCTTTATTCGCTCGCCCGCCTGTCGAGTTATGAAATCAAATACGAAGGCCTGAGGTACCGTTTCGATGGTCGTTAAATATCGCTTTCGCCTTTATCTGTTCTCCCTCGCGATGATGTGCGGGTTTGGGCTGCTTGTGTTCAGGCTGTGGTCGCTGCAGATAGACCGCCGGGAGGAGTTTGCCAAGATGATCCCCGGAGCGAAAAGGGAACGTGCGCGCATTCCCGGTCCGCGCGGGGAGATCAAGGACCGCAACGGCATCGTGCTGGCCACCAACAAGGCCAGCTTTGAGGTTCGCATCAATCTGGCAGAAGTCGTGACCGAGTACAAGCGCCTCGCCAAGATCAAGAAGACGCCAGTGCCGGAGATCACTTTTGAAATCTCTGAAAGGGGCATCAAGCGGATGAAGCCCGAAGTCGACATTTTTAAAATTTTCGAAGAGACGATCACAGCCCGCATGCTCGAAATGGGTGTGCACAAGGAATACTCCAAGGAATCATTGCGTGTTCACTACCGCAGCTTTGGTGGTGCGGTGCCATGGGTGTACCGTGATGACTTGAGCTTTGCTGAGTTCAGCCGCATCGCCGAACACAATCTGGGGCTGCCGGGCGTCACCGTGGCCGAGCGTGCTTCCCGCGTGTATCCCCTGAAATCAGTCGCCTGCCACATCCTCGGCTACGTGCGTCTGCCAGACGATCAGCGCGCCTCGGCCGAAGACCGGAAGGGCTGGGACTACTACGTGCCGGATGACTTCGGCGGTGCCGGCGTGGAGAAAAGTTTCGACAACTACCTGCGGGGCAAGCCCGGCGTGCGCGTCATGCAGCGTGATCAGCGAGGCCGCCCAGTCGGTGAAGTGGATGAGGAATACGTGGAGCCACGGAAGGGCAATGACGTTTATTTGACCTTGGATGCGCGCATGCAGCTCATTGCCGACAGGGCCTTGCGTGATGGCAAGGTCGGTCGTGGTGCCGTTGTCGTCATTGAGCCGAGCTCCGGCGAGGTGCTGGCGATGGTTTCCGTTCCTTCCTTCGATCCCAACAATTTCATCCCCAGCATCCAGCAGTCAGACTGGGATGCTTTGCTGGATAATAAAACCGTTCCGCTGCTCAACCGCGCGGTGAAAGGGCATGTGCCGGGCTCGACCTTCAAAATTCCGATCTCGTTTGCCGGCTGTCTGGCTGGCATCAACCTGAACCACTTCAACTGCAGCGGCAGCGTCACCTATGGCAACAAGGCGATGCAGTGCTGGATTCAGCGCCAGAACGGCGGCTCTCATGGCTCACTGGGGCTCAGTGACGCCATCAAATATTCCTGCAACTGCTTCTTCTACCGCTATGGCAATGCGGCGGGCATTGGCAACATCACCAAGGTGGGCAAGATTCTCGGCTTGGGCACCCGGACCGGCATTGAACTTGAGGATGAAAGTCCCGGTATTCTGCCCAACCCAGACTGGCTGCGGGCGAACCATCCTGCCGAGCGCTGGAGTGACGGCTTCACCGCCAACACTTCCATCGGGCAGGGCTTTGTGCTTGCCTCTCCTCTGCAAATGGCCTCGGTCAGCGCCACTGTCGCCAACGGTGGCAAGGCCTGGAGTCCGCATCTGCTGAAACGGGTGATGGATCATGACCAGGCGGTGCTGGAAAATCCACCCAGTCTCCGGGGCGATCTTTCTGCCAGCGTGAAACCTGAGGAGATCGAAGTCATTCGCAGGGGCATGTGGAAAGTCGTCAACGATCCTTCAGGCACAGGCAAAGGCGCGCGCATCACCGGAGTGGAGGTCGCGGGCAAGACCGGCACGGCGCAGAACTGGCGTCTCGACGAGAAGCGCGTCAAGCATGATGACAATCACACCTGGTTCATCTGCTTCGCTCCGTACAAGGACCCCAAATTTGCCGTTGCGGTGCTTGTGCAAAACGGCAAGTCCGGCGGGGGGTGTGCCGCGCCTGTGGCGCGCCGCGTGCTCGAACAATGTCTGGCTTTGGACAATCCGAATTTCATTGTAGATGTCACTCCGATGGAGCCTGCGGAAGGCCATTTTAATCATATTGCATCCGTCCAATATGCCGACGCTGCGGTGCCAGAGGCACTCGGTGCGGATGAGGATTTAGACGTGGGCACGGGTGTGTCCGCGCCAGAACCGGAAGATGCTGACGCGCCGCATGTGAAAACGGCACCCAACATCAAACCGAAGGCCGATTCAGCGGGATCGGCGGGAAGCAAATCCGGACAGAATGTGCCCAAGGCCGTGCCAGTGCGCAGGGTCGGTATCTTCAACCGGGGAAGCTCCCAGGAAACCCAACCATCCGATTCCGCTCCCAGCGGTGGCGGATTTTTCCGCAAGCTCTTTCGCTGAAGAGCTGCATCATTTTCAGGGAGATTTTATATTATGGCATTGACCTTCGTTCAAAGAATCAAAGAACTGCTTACAGGCAAACGCGACATCAAGAGTGGTGTGCGTCTCGTCATCAACTGCGAGAAACTGGAGAACCGCGTCGCCTTGCTCGACAAAGGTGTCGTCGAAGAATACAACATCGAGCGTGTTGGCACGAACAGCCTGATAGGCAGCGTCTTCAAAGGGCGCATCCGAAACATCGAGCAGGGCCTCAAGGCCATGTTCATCGACATCGGGTTCGACAAAAACGCCTTCCTGCATTTTTGGGACGCCATTCCGGCCGCACTGGATGCCGGGCTGGAGGAGATCAATCGCGGCGGCAGCAAAAAGAAGAAACGCATTGAGGCCAAGGACATCCCCACTCTGTACCCGATCGGTTCTGAGATCATGGTGCAGGTCACCAAAGGCCCCGTGGGCAACAAAGGTCCGCGCGTCACCACGAACATCTCCCTCGCGGGCCGGTTGCTCGTCTTGATGCCGTTGAACGATACCTGCGGCATCTCACGCAAGATCGAGGATCCGAAGGAGCGCTCCCGTCTCCGCAAGATCATCGAAAAAATCAGCCTGCCTGAAGGCATGGGCATCATTCTGCGCACCGAAGCCTCCGGCAAGCGTGCGCGTCACATTGTGCGCGATCTGAACATCCTCCTCGACGAGTGGGACCAGATCGTCGCGAAGCGTGACGGCCAGAACGCGCCCGTGTGTTGCTTCCAGGAACCTGATCTTGTTGAGCGTACGGTGCGTGATTTTCTGACCGAGGACATCGATGAAGTCGCCTGCGATGACGCCGCCACTGTCGAGCGTATGCAGCGCATGGCTGCGCACATCTCCGGGCGTGCTAAACGCCGGATCAATCTCTACCAGGGCCAGAGCGCCATCTTTGAGCACTACGGCATTCAAAAGCAGATCGACAACGCCTTTTACCGTCAGGTCTGGATGCCGTGCGGTGGCTACATTGTGATCGATCAAACCGAGGCGCTCGTCTCCATTGACGTCAACACCGGCCGCAACAAAGGCCACAAGGACGTGGATAAACTCCTGCTTGAAACCAACCTCGAAGCTGCCGCCGAAGTCGCGCGCCAGCTCCGCCTGCGCAACATGGGTGGACTCATCGTGGTGGACTTCATCGACATGAAACACCGCCGTGACCAGCAGGCTGTGTACAAGCTGATGATTGATCATCTCAAGCGTGACAAGGCCAAGACCCAGGTGCTGCCCATCTCGCAGTTCGGTCTCATGGAGATGACCCGCCAGCGTCTCAATGAGAGCCTCGGGACCACGCTCTATGAACCCTGCCCGTACTGCAAAGGCCACGGCCAGGTCAAGACACCGCTCACCATGAGCGTCGAGCTGCAGCGCCGTCTTGTCGCGGTGCTGGGCCGGGCCAAGGAGGATCAGAAGAGCATCATCGTCATCGTGCATCCCGAGGTGCTGACCCGTCTCAAGACTGAAGATGGTGAACTGCTGGTGGATCTCGAACGCAAGTATCAGGCGCGTCTCACCTTCCGCAGCGACCCTGCTTTCCACCGTGAGCAGATGACCCTGGCGAATGCTACTACGGGCGAAGAAATCCGTCCCTGATCTCAGCGGGTTGAACCGCTGACGTTCAGTTCATCCAAATCGAAACTCTCCTGCGCTCCAGCAGCGCTGGGGATGATCACGACTTTGCCGATGTGTTGAATCGTGTCCGCCCATGAGAAGCTGTTGGCCGCCCGTTTCCAGCCTGCGGCCATTGCTTCGGCATCGTCCCAGTCATAGCGCAAGGTGGCTGCGGCCTTGCTCCACTCTGGTGAAAACGTGGTCTGCGTTTCGAGCTGCCACTGCGCTATATCGTTCGCGAACAGCTCGATCATCACGCGCCCGCCCGCCTTCGCTGAACGTACTTGGAAGGTGATCTCGGCGCCTCTGCCGCCGATGATCTGGGTCCAGTCACCCGCCAGCGGCGAATCTTTGGCCGTCATGGGGGAAAGGGCAATGGGCAGCGCCCTGCCGCTGCGCGACACATGGATGTAGCCACCTTTCACGCCGCCCGTGGCATGATGTTCGAGTTGATCGACGCCTTTCCAGCCCTGGGCATTTGCATCGAATGAAATCGTTTGTGTTGTGATGGGATGGATCTGATGCGCCGCTGCCTTCAATGGGTTTTCTGGCTGCGGCAGCTCTGGGTCTGCCAGGTTGCCAGCGCTGATGGCATACAACACCGCATGGTCCAGTTCGATCCGGAAGCGCGCCGCCGGGGCTGTGAATGCGCCTTTTTTCCATTTCAGGGCTGCATCTGTTACAGAGGTTGAAATGGGTTCCGCTGCATCCAGTACGGTGCCTTGCTCATCGACTGCCGAGACGCGCAGACTGCCGCCAGAAGAGACGTCTGCAGTGATGCATACCGGTTCCGATTTCAGAATTAGTGTGCGAGTCAGCACATGGGCGGGCTTGCCGGGCTCGACGGGTGTGTAACCTGCAAATCCATCGGGACGCAGCGTCGCTAGGCTGGGCAGGCAGTGGCGCTTCCAGCCGGTGTGGGGGAAGTCATCGCCGCCGTAGAAGATCATGAGCTTGCCGTCTCTCAAGATGGGTGGGCCGGCCATGGCGTAGATGCATTCGCTGTCGTAGCGGCCCTTCGCTCCGCGTGGGATGAATGGTGTTCCTGGGGCCACGCGCTGCCATTGCAGGCCGTCGTGGCTCCAAGCCAGTTCGCAATCGACCGAGCGGTCGCTGCCGACGTTGTACATCATCACGTAGCTCAGATAGATGCTGCCGTAACGGAACACCGGCATGCAGTAGGTTTGGCTGGCGCGGCCTTCAGCAATGCTGGAGCGCAGCACGAGGCCATTGTTCTTCCAAGTGAGGAAGTCATCGCTTTCGAAGCGGGAGACGAGCCGTTCCCCGAGATAGAGTTTGGTGAACCACAGGTATTTGCCGCTGCGTTCATCCCAGAATGCGTTGTTGTGGGTGTCACCGTTCTGCGCGCCGAAGCCGTGGGCTGCGAGGGCTTCGCCCCAATGAATGCCATCGGCTGAGAAACGTACCTGAGGCTTGCCGAGGCCGACATCGCTGACCATTTTGTAGCGTCGTGCCGGATCGGCATCGTGGAGATCTTTGAACACGCCGACGTTGGGGCAATCACGGGCCACGATGTTGTTGGCGCTACTGCCGGCGAATTTGTGGATGCCCAGTTCGGGCTTGTCCCAGCGAATGCCGTCTTTGGAGGTGGCGTACAGCAGATACCAGCCGACATCATGCACGGTGCTGGGATGATCCATCTGTGCGATCACATCCTTGTCGGCCAGAACGCACTTGTACCAGAGTTTGAAGAGCTGCGCATCTTCATCCCAGATCACGTTGGGATAGAGGTTGTTCATCGAATTCTCCCACGGTTTGTCAGCTTGAATCAGAGGATTGGCCGGATGCTTCTGCGGAGTGCCGAGAACGAGTCTGGCATTCGCCACTTCTTCAACCACTCGTGAGTCGAGCAGCAGATGCTTCTGCTGCCGGGCGGGCTCCAGCGGAACGTCCAGCGCTTCATAGCGTTCCCAGTCTGCGTCGTCAAAATGCCACCACTCGCTTTCGAACAAGGCGAAACCGTGTTTCGTCATCACTTGCTGCAGCTTTTCGCGGTTCTTGAAAATTTCGGGCGGCAGCAGTTTGAAATGAGCACCGGCTTTTTCAGAAAAGTCATCGTGTGCTGTCGGCATCCGCAGTTCGACACCCTGGGCATCGACGAGCGTTGCATCCACAGCGGCGCCCCGGTTATGACGACCGCCTTTGACGGGATCGGCCACGAAGCGCGCATCTGGCAGCGTTTTCCACATTGCGCGTTGGACGGCGAGCGGACGGTAGGCGTCCCAGATTTTCAGGCTCAGGCCCTGGGATTTTAACTCCGCTTGTACACGGGCCAGTTTGGCCGCCGTGGACGGGCGCAGCAAGGCGCGTGCCTGTCTGGGATAGAACGCCGTTTTGAAAAAATTGTCCGCCGTGGTGTAGCGCAGATCTATCACGAGGGCATCGGCCTTGGTGCCGATCTCGACCAAGGTTTGCGCTGCGAGGCCGGAGACCGCGAGTAAAAAAGCGAGCAGGGTTTTCATGGAAGAAGAGCGACGGAGACCTTGCGTCCGTCTTCTTCTTAACGCTGCGACACCTTGCCGCCTTCGAGCAGTTTTTCGAGATTGGAGTCGGGGCGGACGCCCTTTTTGATCGCCTCACCGTATTCAGCACGTGCCTTGTCCCACTGTGGGGGATCCCAGGTGATGTAGAGCACGGCGAGATTGAAATGGGCTTCGCCATAGGCGGGATCAATGGCCAGAGCCGTTTTGAATTCGCGTTCGGCACGTTCGATCAGGTTCAGCTTGGTGGCGATGATGCCGAGGTAATGCCTGCCACTGGCGTTGTCGGGGCGTTTGGCGAGGCTCTTCTCGAAATAGGTCATCGCGTCCTTCCAGCGTTCCTGTTTGAAATAGGTAACGCCGAGCGCGAATGAGGCGGGCTCATTGGTCGGATCGTAGGCCAGCGCCTTCTGGAGGGATACTTCGGCGTCGGCATGTTTGTTTTCACGCTGGCGTGTGATGCCCAGGCCGATGAGAGCGGTGACGTTTTTGGGTTCGGCCCGCAGCGCGTCCTGGTAAAACTTGGCCGCGCTTTCGAAGTCCTTGTTCATGTAGGTTTCGTTGGCCTGGCTGATGAGTTTTTCGACAGAGGTCGGGGCAGGAGGGGCCGCTTTTTTATCGCTGTCCGGCGATGCGTTGGCGATGAGGGTGGCCTGCACGCCCTTGGGTCCGAGAAGTTCGCGCACGACGGGATCGGAGAAGAGTTTTTCCTCCTCCGGTGTGAGAATCATGCGCGCGTTTTTCATTTCTTCGACCTGCTTGACGAGATCGTTGGAGGCGCTCTCCATTTTCTGCAGTTCGGCGATCATGAGGTCCTTGGCGGCCTGCTGACGATGCTGGGTGCGCAGCTGGCGCATGATGATGCTGCGGAGCATTTCATTTTCCTGGGTGAGCTCAGGCGTGGTGGCGATCTTGCCCTCCATGCCGGTTTGCACTTCTTTGAGCTGCTTCGTCAGCTCGGCGACCTGGGTCTGGTAGGTGGCGCTTTCTTTGCGCAGTTCGGCCATCTGGCCCTGCAAGCCGGTGAGCTGGCCGCGCAGAGCGACGATTTCCTGATCCTTGCGTCCGACATCCGCCTTGAGTGTTTCGACCTGCTTCTGCGCCTCGACGATCTCTTTTTTCAAGCGTTCGTTTTCTGCAATGAGGCGCTTCATTTCGGCGCTGCCGGTTTTCTTTTTCAGATCGTCCACCTCCGCCTGCAATCCCAGGCTGCGGGCACTGGCGGCATCACGTTCCTTGACGGCTGATTCACGCTGTTTCACCGCTTCATCGCGCTGAGTGATCGCGCCATCACGTTCCTTCACAATCTGGTCACGTTCTTTGAAGATTTTGTCACGCTCCTGCTGCAAGGCCGCAATTTGAGTGGAGGAATCGGCCAGTTTTTGGGAGGCGTCCTTGGCGGCAGCTTCGGCGGCTATCAGCCGCTGACCGTTTTTGCGCATCTCCAAATCCACCGCCATTTTTTCTTCCATCAGCTTGCCGAGCTGGCCCTGCGCAGCGCGGGCTTCTTCCACATCCCTGCCCATGGCGAGAATGCTTTGCTCCAAGGCGGAGGCCTTTTTGCCAAGAGCATCGTTTTGTGCGCGTGCGGTAGATATCTCGCCGGAGGCCCACTGGTACCAGTTCTGCCATTTGCCGAGATCAATTTGCTGCTGGTTGTTTTTTGTCTCCAGTTCCAGAATGCGCTGCTTGTGCATCTGCTCCCATTGGCTCAGCATATCGTTGAGGCTGGGCAGGGAGCCGGGGGAGGAGGGAAGGGGGGCTGCGGGTTGTGCCAGTATGCCGGGTGCCGGAATGGCGGCTGAAGGCATCGCAGGGGTCATGGTCACCGCCGCCGTCGGTGCAGCAGCAGGTGCCTGTGCTTGCGGCTGCGACGAACGTGATTGCAGGCGTGTGAGGGCATCCTGAATTTTGTGCTGACGTGAGGCACGCATTTCCGGCTGCCACGTCGGGTAATTCTGGGCAATGCTGTCCATGATCTCGCCAGCCTGCTTGAATTTGGTCTGTGCGAGCGTGAAGTCACCGGAGGCTTCGAGTGCGGCGGCCTCATTGTTGAGGACAAAGCCGCGGAAGTACTGGTCCGCCACTTCGCTGCTGGCATCAATGGTCTGGGCATGCGACACCGGTGCGGTCAGGACAAGCGCCGCGAAGAGGGTGAGGACGTAAAAAAGGCGATTCATGAATTATGGGGGGAAGGGGGCGGAGTTTACCGCTTTTCAGCAGGCTTGTAAATGGCCTTGGCTGCCTGTCTCAGGCCTGCCGCTGCCGCAAAACAGCCACCCAGCGGTCCACGGACTTGCCCGGAGCGTCCTGCAACGCCCGGCTGTTCTTGTTGCGCTTGTTGCTGACGACTTCCATGCCCAGCGCCTCCAGCGCGCGCAGCGCGAGACGGTGTTCGACATCGAAATAGCTGGTGATGACCAGCATGCCGTCGGGGCGCAGCTTGGCGATGCCCTGGTCGAAAATCTTCTTCCACAGCTCTGGACCGTGCCAGAAGTTCTGGTGGCGCAGAAAGACCATGTTGAAGTCGTCACTCAGCTCTTTGTGCTGGTCGATCTTGGTGGCGTCCTCGATCAAAAACTGCGCGGGCAGATGACCATGAGCTTCACGTGCCTGCCGGATTTCGCGGATGCGAATGTCTGCGCCGATCATTTCGACGCCGCCGCCTTGGGTGAGTTCGGAACCGACCTGGATCAAGGTCTCCGCTTCATCACAGCGTCCGCAGGCGAGGTTGAGGATGCGCATGTCCTTTTGTGCCGCAGGCAGATGCGGCGAAAGCGAGTCATGCAGCAGCGATTTCAGCTTCTGCATGTCTTCGACTATCGGAGCGGGATGCATGGCTCAGAACTTCAACTCCTCACCGAAAATCATGCGTGCAGCCTGCGCGACGTCCTTGTCTCCGCGACCGGAGAGGTTGACGAGGATGATCTGATCTTTGCCCATGGTGGGGGCCACTTTGTGGACTTCGGCGATGGCGTGGCTGCTTTCGAGGGCGGGGATGATGCCTTCGACCTGGCTGAGTTCCTGGAACGCAGCGAGGGCCTCGTCATCGGTGGCGTAGTTGTAAGTGACGCGACCTTGATCGTGCAGCCAGGCGTGTTCGGGGCCGATGGCGGCGTAGTCGAGGCCGGCGCTGACGCTGTGGGTGAGCTCGATCTGGCCGTCGGCATTGGCCAGGAGCCAGGTCTTGGTGCCTTGCAGAACGCCGAGACGACCGCCTTGGAAGCGTGCGGCGTGGCGCTCAGGGATGATGCCGTCGCCGCCGGCTTCGACGCCGGTCATGCGCACGTCTTTGTCATTCAGGAAGGGATGGAAGAGGCCGATGCTGTTGCTGCCGCCGCCGACGCAGGCGACGAGGAGATCTGGCAGGCGCTCCTCGCGCTCCAAGATCTGACGGCGTGCCTCGACGCCGATGATGCGGTGGAAATCGCGCACCATCATGGGGAAGGGGTGTGAGCCGAGAGCGGAACCCAGGATGTAATGAGTGGTACGCACATTGGTCACCCAGTCGCGCATGGCCTCATTCACAGCTTCCTTGAGCGTAGCCTGACCCGCCGTCACAGCGACGACTTTGGCCCCGAGGAAACGCATGCGTGCGACATTGAGTGCCTGGCGCTCCATGTCCACCTTGCCCATGTAGATGACGCATTCGCAGCCAAAACGTGCGCATACCGTGGCAGTGGCCACACCGTGCTGGCCGGCACCGGTTTCGGCGATGATGCGCTTCTTGCCGAGGCGCTGCGCGAGCAGGATCTGCCCAAGGGCGTTGTTGATCTTGTGCGCGCCGGTGTGCAGCAGGTCTTCGCGTTTGAGGTAAATTTTGGCACCGCCGAGCTTTTCGGTCCAGCGTTCGGCAAAGTACAGCGGCGTCGGGCGGCCAACATATTCGTGGAGCAGCCGGTCCAGTTCCTTCTGGAAAGCAGGGTCGGCTTTCGCCTTCTCGTAATGATCTGAAAGCTCGGTCAGCGCCGCCATGAGCGTTTCTGGCACGAACATGCCGCCGTACTGGCCAAAGTGGCCGTGGCTGTCGGGCATCACGGGGAGGGGAAGGATGGAGGCGGCGGTCATGGGGGGATGAAAATAGATCGAAGACCTGCCCTTGGCAACGTCTGCGCAGGCTTCAGGCAAAGTTACGCGCCTTGATCAGGAATGGACCGTTCCGCCTTCGAGGGCGGCGAGTTTTTTTTCCAAAGCGCGCACGCGTTCCAGCAAATCGGGGATTTTGGCCGGAAGGCTGAGCATCTTGCGCCCTTCCATGAGGGGACGGGCGGGATAACCGGTGTAGGCACCTGCTTCAAGAATGCTTTTGGTGACACCGGATTTGGCAAAAAACATGACTTTGTCGCCGATTTCGAGGTGACCGGCCACGCCGACCTGACCACCCATGGTGACGTAGTTGCCCAAGCGGGTGCTGCCTGAGATGCCGGTCTGCGAAACGATGATGCAGTGCTTTCCAAGGGTGCAGTTGTGCCCGATCTGCACCAGATTGTCGATTTTACAGCCTTCGCCGATCCAGGTGCGGCCGAAACGGGCGCGGTCAATGGTGGTGCAGGAACCGATTTCGACATCGTCATCGATCTGCACAATGCCGACCTGATCGATCTTCTGGTGGCGGCCCTGAACCTGCTCATAGCCGAAGCCGTCGCTGCCGATCACGGAGCCACTGTGGAGAATGACGCGCTGACCCAGGATGCAGTATTCCTTGATGACGGAGCTGGCGTGAATGACGCAGTCGGCACCGAGTTTGACGCCTCGACCGATATAGACGCCAGCGTGGATCGTGCAGCCATCACCGAGGTGCACGCCGCACTCAACGACGGCATGTGGACCGATGCTGACCTTCTGCGGGTCGTACACCACATCACTGGCGACCGTGGCGGTGGGATGCACGCCGGGCACAAACTCCATGGCGGGCGGCACAAAGAAGCGAATGACGGTGGAGAATGAGAGAGTGGGATTTTTGAGGCGAATCAGGGCAAGGCCTTCCCGCGCGTCGTTAGCGTCAAGATCCTCTGGAACGAGGGCCGCGGAGGCGCGGGTGGTTTTGAGCGAAGGCAGATAGCGTGCATTGCCAAGGAAAGTTACTTCACCAGGGCCGGCTTCCAGGATGGAGTTCAGGCCGGAAATGATGAATTCCGGGCTGCCGGCAGCGAGGGTTCCTCCGACGAGTTCAGTGAGTTTCTGCAGGGTGATTGAGTTGCTCATGGAGCAGATAGATAGAGATATCTACGCTGTAACAAAAAAAGGCACGTCGCAAATGTTTGCGACGTGCCTTGGTAAAACTGAGAGCCGCAGGCTATTTTTTGGGTTCCTCAGCCTTGGGGGCTGGAGCAGCGGCATCTTCCTTCTTGGGCTCGGCTCCAGGAGGTGGCGCATCCTTGTTCAACTCGACGATGAGCTGGTCGGTGAGGTCGGTGGCGGCACCTTCCCTGACGTGCAAAATGATAGGCACGGTGGAAAGACTGACGCCGGTCTTGTCAAAGACGATGTCGTATAAGTCTGCCTTGGAGCGGTCGCGGACGACAACGAGAATCTCCTCATAGAGGCCTTTGCGGATCTGCATGTCCTCCTGCTTGAGCTGCTGCTGGCGACGATCAGCGAATTCCTGCATTTCCATTTCCAGGGCACGGATTTCTTTCACTTTTTCACCCAGTTCAGCACCGTATTTCGCACGCTGTTCAGGGGTGATGATCGGGTCCTGTGCAATTTTCTGGAGTTTTTGGGCCTCCGCAGCCAGGTTTTTATACGTGTTCTGACGCTCAGTCATTTCCTGGGCGGCTTTTTCGTAATTCGCCTTGTACTTGTCTGCAGCGGTTTTGGTTTTGTGGAACTCCTGGAAGACTTTGGACATGTCGATCACACCGATTTTGAGATCGGCGGCCTGAAGAGTGACGGTGGCGAGAATAAGGGCGATGAACGCGCTGCGAATCATAAGTGTTGGGAGGTTGAACGAGATTGGGGGAACAGACAAATAAATTGTCCAAACGGGCTGCTAGAACTTGTAGCCCATGTTGAACTGGAAGCGACCGCCATTGCCTGAAGTGGCGTCCTTGCCGATTGGAACCGCGTAGTCAATACGGACGGGGCCGACGGGAAGGAAGAGACGCAGACCGATACCTGCATCGGAGTATACAGCGCCATTGCCAGTGGTGGCACCAGTGGCCCCGGAAATGGAGCCGATGTCTCCGAAGAACACCACTCGCGGTGACTTTTCCGTGTTGGCGGTGATGTGCACCGGAACGGAAAATTCGCTGCTGGCGTAAATGGAGGTCAGGCCACCGATGGGTTCACCGGTATTATCCTTGGGGCCGGCATGACGATAAGTGAAGCCGCGCAGGTTGTTGGCACCGCCGAGGAATTGGCGTTCAAAAATGGGCACCCGGTCGCCGTTCCAGCTGTTTGCTACGCGGAACATTCCCTCGAAGCTGAGGATGGTGTCTCCCGGCAGGTTGAAATATTGCTGGCCGCCGATGTTGCCGCCATAAACCGGGACATCGCCTCCAAGGCCCGACAGAAGGATTCCTGCTTCGATCTTGTGACCGCTGCGAGTGATGAAGACGCTGTCCCGCGTGTCGTGCACAAAGTTCGTATCAATCTTGCTTTGAATGTAGGATCCGGCCTCCTGGGCAATGAGAGCAGAGGCTCCGCTGGCAATGCTGCCGACTGTGATCTGCTGCAGGGTGTAGGTGCTCTCGATGTAGGAGTGCTCACCAAGCCGTTTACGCAAACCGGACGAGACGCCGACGTTGGTTTGATTGAAGAAGTTGGAGAGGTAGTAGAGGTTGTGATAGAACGCCTCAACAGTGAGGGCCAGTTCGCGACCCAGGAACCACGGTTCGGTCCAGCTGATGGTGACGTCACGACGCAGCGCACCCGCCCGGATGTTGGCGTTGAAACGCTGGCCGCCGCCACGGAAATCTTTCCAGTCACGGATGTCAAAGTTGGTCTGAGTCACCTGGATGAATCCAGTGATGCTGTCGATGGAACTGAATCCGGCACCGAAGTTCACCGTGCCGGTGGACTGCTCCGCCACGTTGATGTCCACATCCTTGTAGCCGGGCGCAGTGGTGGGGGTGTTGCGCATATCGACTGAACTGAAGTAGTTCAGGTTTTGCAGGCGGCTTTTACCGGCCTCGATTTTTACGGTGTTCAGCTCCTCGCCTGGTGCAAATGGGAGCTCGCGGCGGATGACTTCATCCTTCGTGACAGAGTTGCCGGAAATGTTGACCTTGCTGATGTAGGACTTGGTGCCTTCCGTGATGTTGTAGGCGACGGCGACCTGTCCGGCGCCGGTCTCCAAAATGCTGGTCTCCACACGTGCATCGGCGTAGCCACGGGAGCCGTAGTAGTCTTGAATCATCTTTTCATCAGCCTTGATAAAGCTGCCGACGTAAGCGAATCCGGGTTCAGTCTTGATGCCCTGCATCAGGACTTCATTGGTGAAAATGGTGTTGCCGGAGATCTTGACCGCCGAGACGTCATACTTGGCGCCTTCATTGATCACGTAAACGAGGTCCATCTGCTTGGAGGACACTGGTTCACGCCGCACCTCGGTCACTTTGGCATACACATAACCCTTGTCCTGAAAGGCCTGCTCGATCTTTTTGATGTCTTCCTGCAGATCCTGATTGCTCAGCTTACCTTTTTTGCCCCACAAGTTCCAGATGTGGTGCTCTTGGGATTTGATGTTGCCGCGCAGCACACGTGACTTGATGGCGGTGTTGCCTTCGAAACGGATGTCATGAATGATGCCTCGCGCACCTTCATCGACTTTAAAAGTCACCGTGGAGAACCCTTCGCGGGCGGACGGGGTGATGTCATAGCTTGCGATCACATCGGAGAACCCCTTCTTTTCGTACAGTTCCACAATCTTCTGCTGCGCAGCGGAAAGCTTGATGTCATCCACCGGGTCGCCCACTTTGACCGCGATGTCTTTGCGCAGCTTGGTGTTGTCGATGGCTGTATTGCCAATAAAATTGATCTCGGCAATGCCGCCGCGACCCACGATTTCGACGATGACTTTGACGCCGCCAGCCACGTCCACTGCGCGGATGTCCAGATTTTCCACGGCTCCTGTGCTGTAGAGTGCACGGATGTCACGTTCCACCGAGTCATTGCTGAACGGCTGACCCACACGGGTGGACAGCTGGCTGCGAATGCGGTTTTCATCCAGCTTTACAGCGCCTTTGAAGAGGATCTGCACGTCCTGGACAATTTTCTTTGCCGAGGGTGCCGCCGGGAGGCCCGCTTGTGCTCGGGCCTGCTGTGTTGTGGCAGTCAATAGAGTGATGGCCACTACAGATAAAAGTGTCAGGCGAGACAGAGGGGAAGTTCCGTGGTTCATAGGCAGGGCAGAGTAAGCAGACGGGATAAAGACTGGGCAGCAGGGCACACCCATACTGGGGCATGACAAGCCTGCATTACTGCTTCCGCACCGCTCCACGTCAAGGCGTAAGTTCTAAGGGGGTTCTTGCCATTATTTGAGGACATAGAATGAATAGGTGGCGGTCGGGTGGTTTTCGTCCTTTGTATGAGGGACGAAAAAAGAGGCTCTCAGCAACTGAAACGGCTGGAGCAACAGTTCTGTCACTAAGCATGTCCCGTTCCAATTTGCGCAATTACATCCAGCTGCATCTTGTGGTGCTGGCCTGGGGGCTCACGGCGATATTGGGCAAGCTCATCCTGCTGCCGCCTGTGGATGTTGTGCTGTGGCGTACGGCGCTGGCGGTGCTCTGCTTTGCGGCGCTGGCCCATTCCATGGGGCATTCGCTTTGGGTTTCGCGCCGCAGAATTTTAGCGATGCTCGGCGTGGGTGTTATTTTAGGGTTGCACTGGATTTTGTTCTTCTGGTCTGCGCGGCTGGCCACCGCTTCCGTGTGTCTGGCGGCGATGCCCACGGCCATGCTGTGGTGTTCGCTGATTGAGCCTGTCATTGACGGCTCACGGCGCTGGCGGTTTGCGGAACTTCTCGTGGGTGCGGTCATGGTGGGGGCCGTGTGGCTTATCTATCAGGTGGAATTTCGCTACTGGCAGGGCTTCTCCGTGGCCATCGCCGCTGCTGTGCTGGCCGCCTTTTTCGCCACCCTGAGCAAGCAGCAGGTCGCCCGGGACACGCATTGGAGCGTGATTGGCTGTTATCAGATGGCCGGTGCATGCCTCGCTGCGTGCGTTGCACGCCCCTTCCTTGAAAACGGAGTCATGCCTAGTCTGCCAGATGCAGCTTCCGCGCTTTGGCTTGGTGTGCTCGCCCTGGTATGCACCGTGGCAGCCTATGCGGGGTTCATGGATGTGCTGCGTCGCGTCAGCGTCTTCACGGTGAACGTGGTTTATAATATGGAGCCGGTGTATGGCATTGTGCTGGCCGCCTGGGTGTTTGGGAAGGCTGAGTATATGAGTGCGGGGTTCTACCTTGGCGCATCGCTTATTATTGCCGTGGTGCTGACTTTGCCATGGATTCGGCGTTGGGTGGAAAGGTGAGAGTGCTGGACATGCCGCGCCGCGTGGGCTTGCATCGCTGCAAGTGAACCGCCTTCGTCATATCCTCGTCTCCGCCTCCGCAGGTTCCGGAAAAACCTACCAGTTGGTGCGGCGGCATCTGCATCTGCTTGCGCTAGGGCAGCCGCCGGAGGGCATCGCGGCGATGACCTTCACTCGCAAGGCTGCGGGTGAGTTTTTCCAGCGCATCCTGCAGCGGCTGTCCGTGCTCTCGCAGCACGGGGAGACGCCGGAGCAGTACTTCGCGGGCATGGCTCCGTTGCCAGAGCAATGGCCGGAGTTTGTCATGCTCCTGCGCAAGGTCACGCAGCGGCTGCACCGCCTGCGCCTGGGGACGATGGACAGTTTTTTTGCCAGCATCACCGCCTGCTTTCCGCTGGAGCTCGGCCTGCCGCTCGGTGCCAGTGTGATGGCTGAAAATGAATCGGCCCAGGCGCGGCGGGAGGCGCTGGATGCACTGCTGGAACGCATTCATTCTTCGCGTGATGAACAGGCGGGCCGTGCGCTGCTCGAAGGCTTCAAGCAGGCCACCTTTGGCATCGAGGAGCGCAGTGCGGTGGGAAGTCTGGAGTCCTGGATCAACGATCACCACACCACCTGGCTCGACAGTGGTGATGGTTCCCCTTGGGGCGTGCTGCCGGGGCTAGGGCTGGAAAGCGCTGGCAATCTCACTGCGGCAATCAATGATTTGCGGGATCGTTTTGTGCCGCGCACGGATGAAGGGGCCCGGTACTTGGAAGAATTGATCGCTCAAGCTTCGGCCATGGAGCCTGGAGCCACGCTGCCGCCGAGGGTGAAGTATTTTTTGGAGAAAACGACCGCCGTCTGGAAGGAATTAAAAGCGGGAAGGGCGGAAATTGGCTGGGGACGGGGCAAAAAATCGGAGCTCACGGGAGAAACGGCACGTGCCTGGGTGCGCCTTGCTGAGACAATCCTCAATCATGAACTGATCTGCCGCGTGCAGCGCACTCAGGGCATGGCGGCGCTCATGGGACTGTATGAGGCCGAGTACGCCCGGCGTGTGCGCTCACGCGGACGGCTGTCTTTTGCTGATGTGCAGCGACTGCTGGCTGCAGCGACTGCGGATGGCGCGGAGTGGGCGGATGGGGAAAGCGGTGATCTGTGGTTCCGGCTCGACGGGCGGTATGACCACTGGCTGTTTGATGAGTTTCAGGACACCAGCCGTGTGCAGTGGAATGTCGTGCGCGGATTGGTGGATGAAGTGATGCAGGATGATTCAGGCAGGCGCAGCTTCTACGCCGTGGGCGATTCAAAGCAGTCCATCTACCTCTGGCGGCAGGCCGAACCGGGCCTTTTTGACGATGTGCTGCGCGAATGGCCGCATCAGGACCAGGACGGGCTGGAACCGCAGACGCTCAGCCAGTCCTTCCGCAGTGCTCCGGCGGTGCTGGATGCGGTGAATGCTGTGTTTGCAAACTCGGCAGGCATCGAAGCGGTGCTGCCAGGCTGTACTGCCGGCTTTGCCTTCAAGGAGCATGTGGCTGCTGAGCGAAATCAGCGGCTCAATGGGTACGCGGCTCTGCTGAGCGTTTCGAATGAAGAGGGGCAGCGCAATCCCTCCACCACACCTGCGGTGACGGCGCTGCTGAACGAGATTCGCCCGCTGGAGCGTGGACTGACCTGCGCGGTGCTGGTGCGCGGCAACAAGAACGCCAATGCTATTGCGGAAGAGCTGCGGGCGACGACGGGCATGGAGGTCGTGTGCGAGTCGCAGATCTATCCGGCCACGGACAATGCCGTGACGCTGGCCCTGCTCTCACTGCTGCAACTGGCGGCGCATCCGGGAGACACCCTGGCGCTGGAGCATCTCAAAATGACGCCGCTGTGGTCGCAGATCGAATTTTCGGGGCAGGGCTGGCAGCTGACCTGTCATCAAGTGCGCGAATCCGTGTTTGAGCGCGGCTTTGTCGGTTTCACGGAAGTCTGGACCCGGCACCTGCGCACGCTGCTGCCGGAGATGGATGCTTTTCATGAACTGCGGCTGCGTCAGTTCGGTGAAATGGCCGCCGAATTCGACGCAGGCGGTGCGCGCGACATCGATGCGTTTCTGCTGCATGCTCGTGAGACGCCGATGCAGGTGCGGGGTGCTGCAAACGCGGTGCAGGTGATGACGGTTCACAAGGCCAAGGGCCTGGAGTTCGATGTGGTCATTTTGCCTGATCTCAATGGCGATGCGATGGATCACGTGCGGCGGCGCTCGTTGATCGTGAATCGCGATGCGCAGGGCATTTCCTGGGTGTTGCAGGAGCCGCCGCGCATTTTTGCGCCGTTGCATGAGGCTCTGAATGAAGAAATGGAGGGTTCGAAGCAGCGCTCGGGCTTTGAGTCGCTCTGCCGCCTGTATGTGGCGATGACGCGTGCCAAACGTGGTCTGTACTTGATCGCTGAACCACCGCCGAAGTCGAAAGAGCCGGCGATGAAAGAGGCGCAGTTTTTGCGGCGGATGCTGGGCGTGGCGGATGATGCCGAAGCTGGTGCTGCGTATTTGACAGAGTGGCAGACGGGGGATGAACAGTGGTTTGCTTCATCGTCTGGGGCAACGCCACAGACGCCGGCTCCGGCGGTGGTGGAGCGCCCGCTGGGAGGGCTGCTGCGGGAGTGGCAGCCACTGGCCAAGCGTGTGACGCCTTCAGGGGAAGAAGATTTCCAGGTGAAGGGCAGCATGCTGTTCGGTGCAGGTCGTGAGCCGGGCCGGAGACTGGGCAATCTGGTCCATGAACTGCTGGCTCATGTGGAATGGTGGGATGCCGCATCGGACATGGCCGCCCTTGAAGCGCGCTGGCAGGCCTCTGGTTTGCTGCGCGGGGAGGCTATTGAAGCGACGGCGCTGGCGATGGTGCGCGGTGTGCTGCAGTCATCTGCTGCGCCGTTTGCTTTTGCCAAACCTGCTGCGGAGGCGCAGGCGTGGCGGGAGCGGCCCTTTGACCTGATCCACGAGGGGAGCTGGATCAGCGGCGTGTTTGACCGGGTCGTGGTCCAGCGCGACTCGGTGCAACTGATTGATTTTAAGACAGATGAGGCGGCGGACGAGGCGGCTTTGGCCGAAAAAGTGGCGGGTTATCGCCCGCAGATCATGCTGTACCGCCAGGCGCTGGTGCGGCTGACGGGCCTGAAGCTGGAGCAGATCAAATCTGCCCTGCTGTTCACCCGGAGTTGCCGTCTGGTGGACGTAAAGTGACTTTTTTTGAATCCAGAGTGCCTTTGATGACGCAAAAACTTGTGTGACCGCATTAGCTCTGGCATGGAATCCGCGCATCGTAGCCTTTTCGGCGCGATCAGCGCCCAAACCCCTCATGAGCCAGCCAGAACTCAGCGAAGAAGACCTGCTCCAGCGTGCTGGACGCGGGGACTCGCGCGCGTTTGACCAGCTCTATGACCGGATGGCACCGCGGCTTTTTGGCCTCCTGCGGCAGATGCTGCATGACGAGCGCGAAGCCGAAGACGTGCTGCAGGATGGTTTTGTGCTGCTGTGGGAGCGTGCCGCGACCTTTGACTCCGAGCGCAGCAAGGCGTTCACGTGGGCGGTGATGCTGTTCCGACACAGGGCGATCGACCGCATGCGCATGCTGGGCCGTCGCAACCGACTGGTGGACAGCGCGATCTTGGAACAGACCACTCTGATGGCGTCCGCCCATGCGGGTGTGGACGATGAAGTGCAGGCCAACGAACGCGGTGTGGTGGTGCGCGAGGCGCTGAACGAACTGCCGAAGGACCAGCGCCAGTTGATCGAATTTGCCTTCTTGAAGGGCCTCACACATCATGTGATCGCCGAGTCGTTAAGCATGCCCCTTGGCACTGTGAAGACCAACATTCGTCGCGGGCTGCTGCGCCTGCGCGATCTTTTGAAAGGAGGCGCATGATGGAGCAGGAACGATTTGAAGAACTGGCCGCCATGAATGCGCTGGGCATGCTGGAGAACGACGAGAAGCGTGCTCTGGATGGTGCCGTCGCACGTGACAAAGAGCTGCGCTCTCTCACTCTGGAGCTGGAGCAGACGACAGCGGAGCTGGCCTATCTCATCGAGCCGGTGGAGCCGCCTGCGAACATGAAGAAACGCATCCGTGCCAAGATGCGCGCCAACGGCCTCAAGGGTGCGGGGGTTTCACGTGGCGTCGTCATTGGCGTCACTGGCTGGGCGCTGGCGGCCTGCTTTGCCGTGGCCTCTGTATGGCTGTGGCGCGAACAAGCCGGCCTGACCCAGCAGCTTGCTGCAGCTTCGCGTGCCATTGCTCCGGTGAACCCGACCACTCCTGTGGTGGATGACGGCAAGACGCGCACGCTTGAGGAAGAGCTCAAAAAGCGGCGGGATGAATTTGAGGCGCAGAAGCTGGCGCTGGTGAAGGAGATCGAATCGCTTCACAAGAGTGAGGCGGACGTCAAAACACAGAATGCCAAGCTCACCGCCGAAGTGGCCGCACTGAAGCAGCAGGAGCAGGAGTCAAAGCTGCAGGTTGCCACCCTGCAAAGCAAGGTCTGGGAATACCGCCGCAGCGAGATGCTCGTGGTCTGGGATGAAAAGCGCAGCCAGGGCGTGGTGATGCTCGATAAGATGCCGAAGGTAGATTCTGACAAAGATTACCAGCTCTGGGTCGTGGATCCGAACAAGCCCGATCCGGTGAGTGCGGGGGTGGTGACCGTCGATGCCAAAGGCTCTGTGAAGGCCAGTTTCAAGCCGGTCGATGCAGTGACCGGCGAGGCCAAGTTTGCGCTGAGCGTCGAGAAAAAAGGTGGCGTGCCTAAGAGTGAAGGGCAGCTTCTGATGGTCGGGCCGTAATACCATGATCCGCTGAAAACAGGTCAGTCTCCGAGCGGGTGCAGCCTCCGTAGGCCAAACTGGCACACAGTTTCTTTTCAGATTCAGATGGCAGGTGATCCAAGGCACATGCAAGGCGAGGACGTGTGCACATGGGGGCGGTGGCTTTTGGAAAGGTGGATGCGCAGAGGCAGCAGACCACGCTGGGACGAAGGATTCAAGGGACGCGCACAGCGCATCCCTACCATCCAGAGCAGCGCGTGCCGCAGGGCTGGCAGGGAACCGCTATAGCGGTTCGCAAAACTTATTTCCGTTTAGAAGGGTGTTTCTTGCTCGAAAATCATGGGCTTCCTTCTTCGCTAAAGCTACGCAGGACACGTCGACGGCGGCTGGCTGAGGACAGCCAGCCCTACCTGCGCTGGGCATGCGCGTGAGGTAGGGCGGGTTGTCCTCAAGCCGCCGCCGAGCGTCTTCACGCTCGCTTTCCGGAAATCAGTTTTGGAAAACGCTATATGCCGGGTCCGCGCATGACCTGTGCCGCGCAGCTATTGCAAAGCTCAACCTTGCCAGCCGCCGCCCATGGCCTTGTAGATGCGCACCCAGGCGGTGGCGACACGGGTGCGGCTGAGGGCGATGTCGTTTTGAGCGCCGAGGGCGACGCGTTCTGCATCGAGCACGGTGAGGAAATCAGCGATGCCGTCCTGGTAACGTTTGCGCGCCAGGGTGGCGGCCTCGCGGGCGGAGGTGGCAGAGGCTTCGAGATGGTGCAGGCGGACGCGTTCACGGTCATAGGACGTGAGTGCGTTTTCGGCCTCTTCGAGGGCGAGCAGCACGGTCTGCTCATAGCGGGCCAGCGCGGTGTCGGCGCGGCGTCCGGCGGCGGCGATCTGCTGACGCACACGGCCGAGATTGAAGGCGGCCCAAGTGATGCGTGGGCCCAGCGTGAAGCCATCGGAATTGCGGCCTGTTAAGGAGGAAAGTGTGGATCCCTGAAGGTCGATGCGGCCGCTGAAGGTGACCCGTGGAAACAAGTCTGCGACAGCCACACCAATGCGGGCAGTTTCGGCTGCCAGAATGTTTTCGGCGACACGAATGTCCGGGCGACGACGCAGCAGTTCTTCCGGTTTGACGATGCCGATGCGGGCTGGCGCGACGGGCTGCTTTTTGATGCTTTGCAGCCGGGGGCGGAGTTCGGAGGGATTTTGTCCGCACAAGACGGCGATGCGATGGATGGACTTGGCGATGTTTTCCTGATGCGTGGGAATTTGCGCCAGGGTGGCGTTCCAGAGGGCATTGGCACGGGCGACATCGAGCTGCGTGCCCCGGCCCCCCTTGAGCGAGGCCTCGGCAATGTGAAGGGCGTCGGACTGATTGCCGGCGTTTTCATTTGCCACGGTGAGCTGGGCCTGGGCTCCGCGCAGCTCCAGGTAGTTGATGGCAATTTCGGACTGCAGGGAAACCAGCAGGTCATGCAGGTTGGCATCCATGGCATTGGAATTTGCCTTGGCGGCTTTGACGGAGTTGCGGATGCGCCCAAAAAAATCGAGCTCCCAGTCAGCGTCAAACCCGGTGCGGTACAGCTCGAAATCGCGGGTGCGCAGACCCGAGAAGGAGGTGGCCCCGTTGCGGGCGCTTTCGTAGGTGGAGCCGAAGGTGACGGTGGGGGCGTAATTGAAGCTGGATTCACGCCACAGGGCACGGGCTTCGAGGAGCCGTGAGCGCGCAGCATTGAGATCTTTGTTCTGGGTGTCGGCAAGGGACACCATCTCGTTCAGCGTGCTGTCATTGAGTTTGCGCCACCAGGTGGCATCTACCTCGGCAGCATGTGCAGCATCGGCCCGCGAGGCGAAGTCGGCAGGCATCTTGGGCTGCGGCTTGACGAATTTCGGCCCGACATTGCAGCTGGAAAGCGTGCAAAGAATGAGCAGGAAAGGCTTAATGGGCTGCATGAGTCGTAGGAGTAATGGCGGCGGCGCGACGCTGTTCACGGCGTTCAACGAAGGCGCGGAGGATGACATAAAACACGGGAGTGAAAAGCAGGCCGAAGATGGTGACGCCGATCATGCCGAAGAACACCGCCGTGCCGAGTGCTTGACGCATTTCCGCACCCGCGCCGGTGGCGAGCACGAGTGGCAGCACTCCCAAAATGAAGGCAAAGCTGGTCATCAAAATGGGCCGCAAGCGCAGGCGGCAGGCTTCGACGGCAGCCTGGATGCGGTCCATGCCCGTGTCCTGCAACTGCTTGGCGAACTCGACGATGAGGATGGCGTTTTTGGCCGCGAGGCCGACGAGCACGACGAGTCCGATCTGAGTGAAGATGTTGTTGTCCTGCCCCCGCAGCCACACGCCGCCGATGGCGGAGAGCAGACACATGGGCACGATCAGGATGATGGCCATGGGCATGCTCCAGCTTTCATACTGCGCGGAGAGCACCAGAAAGACGAAGATGACGCAGAGCGGGAAGATGTAGAAGAGCGTATCTCCGGCGAGAATCTGCTGGTAGGTGAGATCAGTCCACTCGATGGCAAAACCGACGGGCAGGTTCTCCTTCGCCAAGCGCTCGATCTTTTCGATCATCTGGCCGGAGCTGACGCCGGGAAGCGTGTTGCCGTTGATATCGGCGGAGTAGTAGAGGTTGTAGCGCTGCACGCGGTCGGCACCGCCGGTCTTGATGACTTTGACGAGCGCGGCGAGGGGGACCATCTCGCCAGCCTGATTGCGAATCTTGATGCGGCCCACGTCCGTCGGGTCCTTGCGGTAGGCAGGCTCTGCCTGGGCGGTGACCTGATAGGTGCGTCCGAAGAGGTTGAAGTCGTTCACATAGACGGAACCGAGGTAGACCTGCAGGGCCTCGTTCAGATCAGCCAGAGAGACGCCCATGGTTTTGGCCTGTGCGCGGTTGATTTCGAGTTTGAACTGCGGCGTCCTGGCGCGGAAGCCGGTGATGAGGGAGATCAGGCCTGGTTCCTGCTGGGCGGCGGCGAGCAGCTTCTGAGTGGCGGCTTCAAGCGCCGGCAGCCCGGCGTTGTTGAGATCCTGCACCTGGATTTTGAAGCCGCCGGCATTGCCCAGACCGCGCAGCGGCGGCGGTGGCAGGACGAGCACGCGGCCTTCTTGAATCGTGGAGAATTTTTTGCGGATGGCCGCGAAGATGCCGTCTCCCTTGACCGAGGGATCGTGACGTTTGTCGAAAGCATCGAATACCAGGAAGGCGGCGCCGACGTTGGGCTGATTGGCCTGCAAGACGGAAGAATAGCCGGAGATGGCGAAGGTGTGGTCGATGCCGGGGATTTCCCGCGCCATGGCGTCCATCTTGCGCACCACGGCGTCAGTGCGCTCGAAGGACGCTGCGTCTGGCAACTGCACCAGCACGATGGCATAGCCCATGTCCTGGGAAGGAATGAACCCCGCCGGCACATCCTGAAACAGCTTGCCTGCGAGGCCGATCAACGCGGCGTATCCGATGAGCACCAGCACCGTCAGACGGATGAGCTTGCCAACCAGCCTGGCATACATGTCGGAGCCGAACTGGAACACACGGTTGAAGCCCCGGAAGAACCAGCCGAACAGGAAGTCCAGGACACGGCTGAAACGATCCGGCGGTGCACCGTGCGGCTGCAGCAGGATGGCGCAGAGTGCAGGGCTGAGCGTGAGTGAGTTGAAGGCCGAGATGACCGTGGACACCGCGATGGTGAGTGCAAACTGCCGGTAGAACTGGCCGGTGATGCCGCTGATGAAACCCGTCGGCACAAACACGGCGCAGAGAACCAGCGCCACGGCGATGACGGCACCGCTGACCTCTTTCATCGCAAGCACGGACGCTTCACGCGGGGCGAGACCTTTGGCGATGTTGCGCTCGACGTTTTCGACCACGACGATGGCGTCATCGACGACAATGCCGATGGCGAGCACCAGACCAAACAGGGAGAGATTGTTCAGTGAGAATCCCATCCACTGCATCACGGCCAGCGTGCCGATGAGCGACACGGGAACAGCCAGCAGTGGAATCACCGAGGCGCGCCAGCTTTGCAAAAAGATGATGACAACAAGCACGACGAGCAGCACCGCCTCCATCAGCGTGTGCAGCACAGACGAGATCGAGGCGCGGACGAACTTGGTGGTGTCGTAGTTGATTTTGTAATCGACACCCGGCGGGAAGCGCTCCTTGAGCTGTGCGAGGCGTTTGTAAACGGCGTCGGCGGTTTCAATGGCGTTGCTGCCAGGAAGCTGGAACACACGAAGAGAAACGGCATTGTAGCCATCCATGTAGGTGCGGCTGGAGTAGTCGCGCGAACCGAGTTCGATGCGGGCAACGTCGGCCAGGCGCACCACGTCGCCCAGCTTGCCGGTTTTGAGCACGATGTCGCCAAATTCCGCCGCCTTTTTCAGACGGCCCGGTGCGGTGAGGGTGTATTGAAATTCCGAGCCTGTGACTGCAGGTGGCTGGCCGAGTGAGCCGGCGGCGACCTGCACGTTTTGCTCACGAATGGCACGAACGATGTCGCCTGCGGTGAGGCCAAGGCCGGCGATCTTCTCGGGGTCGAGCCAGATGCGCATCGAGTAGTCAAGTCCGCCCAGTGACGATGCTTCCGCCACACCGGGAAGGCGGGCGATTTCGTTTTGAATCTGCAGGGTGACGTAGTTGCTGAGATAGGAGACTTCGCGTGAGCCGTCGGGGCTGAAAAATTGCACGGCCAGCGTGAGGTCAGGCGAGCGTTTGTTGACGATGATTCCCAGACGTCGGACCTCCTCCGGCAGGCGTGAAATGGTGGCGTTCACGCGGTTTTGCACCAGCACCTGCGCCTGGTCGAGATCCGTGCCGAGACGGAAGGTGACGGTGATCTGCACCTTGCCGTCACTCGTGGACGACGAGGACAGGTACAGCATGTTCTCAACACCGTTGATTTCCTGTTCCAGCGGCGTGGAAACGGTTTCAGCCAGCGTACGTGCATCCGCGCCGGGATACGTCGCCGAAACCACCACGGTGGGAGGAATGACCTCGGGGTATTGCGCGATGGGCAGAGACAGGTAGGCGAGACCACCCAGCATCGTGATGACGATGCTCAGCACGGCCGCGAAGATGGGCCGATCGACGAAAAAGCGGGCGAAATTCATGGATGGTTACTTGGTTGCCGCCGCTGCTGGCAGCATTTCTGTCAGTGTCGCCTTCACTTTGACGCCGTTGCGCACGCTCATGAGTCCGAGCACGACCACGCGCTCATCCGGCTTCAAGCCACTGCGCACCACGCGCAGGCCATCGAGCAGAGGCCCGAGGGTGATGGGGCGATAGACGGCCTGGTCATCTTTATCGAGCACCCAGACGAAGCTGCTGCCCTGATCGTCGCCCACGGCGGAATCACGAATGAGCAGGCCGTCGTATTCACCGCTGCCGGGAATGCGCACCTTGGCGAAGAAACCGGGTGCCATCAGACGGTCGGTATTTGGAAACACGGCACGGGCACGAATGGTTCCCGTGGCGGGATTGATCTGATTGTCCACGAAATCGACCTGGCCTTTATGAGGCCAGCCCTCTTCATTGATGAGCGCCATCTCGGCTGGAATGCGTTCGAACATCGCGCTCACACGCTCGCCGTTCTTGTGCATCGCGCGGTATTTGAGCACCGACCGTTCATCGGCTTCGATCTCACAGTAGATGGGGTCCAGTTCGACAATGGTGGTCAGCAGCGTGGTGTTTTGAGTCCCACCGCTGACGAGGTTGCCCTCCGTCACGCGTGCATCGCTGATGCGTCCGCTGATGGGCGCACGGATTTCGGTGAATTCGAGATCAAGCTTCGCGGCACGCAAAGCTGCCTCCGCACCCCGCACTCCGGCCAGTTCACCCGTCGCGCTTTTCAAGCGGCGCTCTGATTCCTCCGCCGAGATTGCCTGCCCCTGGCGCAGCGCGGTGGCGTTCTTGGCTTCGACCCCGGCGAGATCAGATGTGGTTTTCGCTTGAGCCAGCATGGCCTCGGCGCGTTCGACGATGGCTTGGTAAGGACGCGGATCAATGGTGAACAACAGCTCCCCTGCCTTGACCTCGGTGCCTTCTTTGAAGCTGACCTTGGTGATGTAGCCGGAGACGCGTGAGTGAATCTCGACACGTTCACGCGCCGTCAGACGTCCGGTGAATTCATCCCAGTCCGTGAGCCGGCGTGCGATGGGTTTGGCAACGGTGACTTCAGGCGTCGCAGCCTGTGTGGCACCGCCGGGACCCGCGTCCCCCCGTTTGCAGGCGGTCAGAGAGCTCATTATCAGCAGGCCTGCCATGGCATTCCGCCAGGTTGGAATCAGAAAAAATGGAGAAAGCGGGAGGCGTTGCATGGACAGAGTTACGAACAATGAGACACGTAAAATAGTGCATATTTGACATATCGCTTATACCGTAAATGAATGACCAGCCTCAATGACCTCCATCATGTGCGTGAATTTGTCCAGATCGCGGACTCGGGCAGCATCTCGCGTGCCGCCAAGGTTCTCGGCATGGCCCAGCCCACTCTGAGCCGGCATCTGGCGGCTTTGGAGGCGCAGTTCGGCGCACCGCTCATCCGCCGTGACACACACTCGATGAGCCTGACGGATGCCGGGATCATTGTCCTGTCGGACGCCCGCGAACTGCTCCTGCTAGCAGACCGCATGGGCAGCCGCCTGCGTTCTGGGCACCACTCGCTACGCGGGCATCTGCGCATGGTCTCCGTGGTCGATGTGGGCCAGTGGATCGTGTCCCGGGTGCTTTCGCGGTTTCAAAAGCTGCATCCTGACGTCACGACCGAGCTGCATCTGATCAACCGTGCGACGAAATTCATCAAAGAGGGCTTCGACTGCGGCATCATGGTCGGAGCAGCCACGGATCGGCGGGTGACGATCCGCAAGATCGCCCAGCTTCAGAGACGGCTTGTGGCGGCACCTTCGCTGCTGAAAAACCACACACTGCCCGCCCGTCCGGATGACCTGAAGAACCTGCCTTGGTTGGGGATTTTGCAGCCGCATTTCTATTCGCGTGACCGGTTTGAACTGGAACGGGCAAAGCAGACAAAGAAGCTCAAGCTCGCGCCGGTCATGCTGCTGGACACCGTCACCGCCTTGCGTGAAGCCGCCATTGAGGGGGCAGGGTTTACCATCCTGCCGGAGTGGATGGCGGCGCGCGACATCACGGCGGGGCGGCTGGTGCAACTGCTGCCTGACTGGCATCTGGCGCCCATCGACCTGCAGATCGCCCACGCGGCGCACGAGCACCTGCCACAGCGGGTGAAAAGCCTGATCGAATTCCTTGAGCAGGAGCTTCCCGTTGAAATCCACCGGCTGGATCTGAATGAGCGGTAGGCTTTGCCCCTATTTTTGGAAAAGCCTCCCGGCGCTTCAAAAAAAATCCATGCGCAACGAGCACGCTCTGTGCTAGGAATCCGGCCCCTCGCCGCCCTGCGGCCCCGTTTACCCCCATCTAAAAATACCATGCCCAAGCAGACCATTCGTGACCTCGACCTCGCCGGAAAACGCGTCTTTGTACGTGTCGATTTCAATGTGCCGCTGGATGAAAAAGACGGCGAGATGGTCATCACCGACGCCACCCGCATTCAGGAGACCCTGCCAACCATCAAATTCCTGATCGAAAAAGGCGCCAAAATCATCCTCGCCAGCCATCTGGGCCGCCCGAAAGGCCAGCGTGACCCCAAGCAGAGCCTCGCTCCTGTGGCTCCGGCTCTCAGCGCCCTGATCGGCAAGCCTGTCGCTTTCGCCAGTGATTGCGTCGGCGAAGAGGCGAAAGCCAAGGCGCTCGCGCTCGGCAATGGCGATGTGCTTCTGCTCGAAAACACCCGCTTTCATGCCGGTGAAGAAAAGAATGACCCTGAGCTGGCCAAAGGCATGGCGGATCTCGCGGAAGTCTTCGTGAACGACGCCTTCGGCTCCGCGCACCGTGCGCACAGCTCCACGGCGGGCATCGCGGATTATCTTCCTGCCGTCTCCGGCCTCCTGATGGAGAAGGAACTGACCTGGCTGCACGACGAACTCGAAAACCCCGAGCGTCCGTTTGTGGTGATCCTCGGCGGTGCGAAGGTGAACGACAAGATCGGCGTCATCAACCGCCTGCTCGAAAAGGCCGACACCATCATCATTGGCGGCGGCATGGCCTACACCTTCCGCAAGCTCGTCCAAGGCATCACCATTGGTAAGAGCCTCTACAAGCCCGAGTGGGAGCCGATCGCGCAGGCTGCTCTCGACAAGGCCAAGGAGCGCGGCGTGAAGATCCTCATCCCTGTGGATGCGATGATCACCGACTCATTCGACTTTGATACGAAGAAACTTGGCAACACGAAGTTCACCGCTGCTGGTGAAAGCATTCCTGATGGCTGGGAAGGTGTGGATATCGGACCTGAGTCCGTGAAGCTCTTCTCTGACGAGATTTCCAAGGCAAAAACCGTGATCTGGAACGGCCCGATGGGCGTGTTCGAAATCAAGGAAAGCTCCAAGGGCACCTTTGACGTCGCCGAAGCCGTCGCGGCCAATTCCAGCGCCAAGACCATCATCGGTGGTGGTGACAGCGTGAAGGCCGTCAAGAAAGCCAATCTCGGCGACAAGATGACCTTCATCTCCACCGGTGGTGGTGCCTCCCTCGAACTGCTGGAAGGCAAAGTCCTGCCCGGCGTCGCCTGCTTGAAAGACAAATAATTCGCCCCTTCAGACTCCAACACTTTTATCAAACACCCCCATGGCTCTCGCTCACTTCCGCAAACCGATCATCGCCGCCAACTGGAAAATGCACATGACACCGCAGGAAACGGATGACTTTCTCCGTGCCTTCGCCCGTCTCGTGCCGGACAAGACTCCCATTCAGATCGTCGTGGCTCCGCCTTTCGTCAGTCTGGCCAAGGCTCAGGACGTGCTCGTCAATGCACGTGAACCGAGCGTGGAGCTGGCCGCCCAGAACATGAGCGCCCAGCCTGCGGGTGCCTTCACCGGGGAAATCAATGCCCGTATGATCAAGGAGTGCGGCTGCAAGCACGTCATCCTCGGTCACAGCGAGCGTCGCAGTCTTTATGGCGAAACCAACGCGATCGTGAACGCCAAGGTGCTCGCGGCACTCGAAGCACGCATTCATCCCATTCTCTGCATTGGCGAAACACTCGCTGAGCGTGACAACGGCCAGATTGAACAAGTGCTGGGCAGCCAGTTGCGTGAGTCGCTGGCCGAAGTGGGGCCTCGTCGCATCACCGATTGCGTCATCGCTTACGAACCCGTCTGGGCCATCGGCACCGGCCGCACCGCCAGCCCTGAGCAGGCTCAGGAAGCCCACGCTTACACGCGTCAGGTGCTCGGCGAGCTGTTTGGTGACGACGTCGCGGTCAAGATTCGCATCCAATACGGCGGCAGTGTGAAGCCCGGCAACATGGCCGAACTGATCAGCCAGAAGGATGTGGATGGCGCCCTCGTCGGCGGAGCCAGCATGGAGCCCCAGAGTTTCTGGGACATCTGCCGCGCCGCCATCGACTATGCGAACGCCAACGCGTAGCATTCTTTGCTACATTCAGGATTAGCCTTGTAAGTATTCGTCGTATTTGTTCATAATCGAATAAATGCGACGAATCTTCCTCCCGGTATTCTTGCTGATCATTCATTCGCCCTTGCTGGCGGAATCGGGGGGCGCTTGGAAGGCTGGCGCGGCGGACGTGGACATCACGCCGGACTATCCCGTGCGTCTCAGCGGCTACGGCAGCCGCACAGCAGAGACTCAAAAGGTGGCGCAGCGGCTCCATGCCAACGCCATTGCCTTGCAATGGCAGGATGACAAGCCTGCGGTCATTGTCAGTGTCGATAACTGCGGTGTGCCTGCGGCTGTCCGTGCCGAAGTCCTTAAACGGCTTACCACCGGAGGCCGGACCATCGCCGATGAGCGTTTCGCCTTGCACTCAACCCACACGCACTGTGCGCCGATGCTCAAAGGCGTGCTGCCGTTTCTGTTCGGTGAAGATCTTTCTGCGGAGCAGGTGAAGCATGTGGAGCGCTATACCGAGGATCTGACCGCTCACATTGTCAGCATCATTGGTCAGGCATTGGACAAGATGGAGCACGCCCGGCTCGAATGGAGTGTGGGCAAAGTCTATTTCGCCTTCAATCGCCGGTTGAAAACAGATGCGGGATTCCAGAATGCCCAAAATTACAACGGGCCGACGGACCGTGCCCTGCCAGTCCTGTGCGTCAAATCTGCCGACGGAAAGAAACTCATCGCCACCCATGTCAGCTACGCTTGTCACTGCACGACGCTCGGCAACAACGAAATTCATGGCGACTGGGCAGGACTGGCACATGAGGAAATGGAACTCCGTTTTCCTGGTTCGGTAAGTCTCATTGCCATCGGCTGTGGTGCAGATCAAAACCCATACCCTCGCAAAGAGAACCGATTCGCCATTAATCATGGCGTCAGCATCGCCAAAGAAATCGTGCGTCTCATCAACAGCCCGATGCTGGCTTTGAAGGGCCCTCTCAACTGCACCCACCGCGAGGTGATGCTGCCGTTCGAAACACTACCCACTCTCGCGGAATGGCAGGCCAAAGTCGCAGATCCGAATAAACAGACGGCCTACCATGCGAAGCAGCACCTCGCCATGCTCGAACGTGGCGAGAAAATACCGCCTGCGCTGCCTTATGACATTCAGGTCTGGAATTACGGCAGCGATCTGCTCACGATCAATCTGCCTGGCGAGGTGGTCGTGGATTACAGCCTGCGATTCAAACGCGAATTCGATCCCGCCCGCACCTGGGTGAACAGCTACACGAACGACGTGCCCTGCTACATCCCCTCTCAGCGAGTCTGGGAGGAGGGCGGTTACGAAGCTGGCGGAGCCATGATCTATTATGGGCGTCCGACTCGTTTTGCCTCCGGCATCGAGAACATCATTGCAGCCACGGTGAAGCAACTCGTTCCGCAGGAGTTCAGCACCCGGCGCATCCTGAATCCAGCGGCAGCCTTGTCAGGGGCGATCAAACAGAAGTAAGCCGCAGCACGCGAAGAGATTCGCGTCCTTCGCGCCCCGGATAGGCCGCCGTAGGCACATGGTCTTCGACCACCTGAAAGCGCTCCGCGAACAATGCGGTGAGTTCATCCATCGAGATGCCGAATGGCGGTCCGGTTTCCCCAGGGTCCATTTCGGGATTGATGAAGAACACACCCACAAGCAGTCCTCCCGGTTTTAATAACGAAGCTACCGCATCCCGATACTTCGTGCGCCATTCCGGTGGCAGCGCACACAGGCAGGTGTGCTCCACGATGGCGTCATATTGACCGCGAAACTCAAACAGATCCGCGCAAACAAAGCGCTCCGCCAGTTGCGGATAGTGCTTCTTGGCGCGTGCCACCGCCGTCGGTGCAATGTCGAGTCCGTAGGCGTCGATGCCGAGTGACACCAGGTGCGCCACATCGTGGCCCACACCGCATCCGGGTACGAGCACCTGGCCTGAGAGGGTGTTGCTGGCCAGCCATTCCACCAGCGGTGGAGAGGGCAGGCCTTTGTCCCACGGGGTGAAATTCTCCTGATAAGCTTGATTCCAGTCGGTGACGTTCACTACGGTTGTTTTGCTTTCTGATGTTTGATCACGCCTTGCAGGGTGGTCTGTCCTGTGTCGCCTGTGAAAGTGACATTGCTTTCCATGACGTCTTTGGCATCGCCCGCGAAAGCTTCGGTGATGGTGATGCTGCTTTCGCCGCTGCCGGTGATGGCCTTGAGTTCAAACGTGAGATTGACCTCCGACACATGGCCTTCAAAACGGATCGTCTGCGAGCCCTCAGCTCCCGAGAGGATGGCCTCGTAGCTGTCCGCACCTTCGTTGTACGTGATCGTCCATTGAAACGGCTGCGTGTCGCCATTGATCGTGCGCGTGCCTTTGACCACGAAGGAATTGTCACCTTCCGCAGCGCCACTCCATTCTTCGGTGATGACGAGGACGTTGTTCTCCCCCTTCAGCTCACCCGCAGCTTTCCAGTTGCCGACGTAATGCTTGAAGACCGGATTCATGCCAAGATCCTTGGCCGAAAGGCTGGTGGCGGCCAGCAGGCAGAGCGTGGTGAGCAGTGTCTTCATGCGATGATCTCCTGGATGACTTTGCCGTAGCTGATGGGCACCGGGCGGTTGACCACGTCGCGCACCTCTGTGTCCGGCTGAATGCCTAGCAAGTGATACATCGTGGCGGCCAGATCATCCGGCTTCACCGGTTTGTCGGCGGGGTGCTCGCCATTTTTGTCAGACGCGCCATGCACGTAGCCGCGCTTCACGCCGCCGCCTGCCAGCAGAGCGGTGTAGCACTGCGGCCAGTGGTCGCGGGAGACGTTCTTGTTGATCTTCGGCGTGCGGCCAAACTCCCCGACCCACACGACCAGCGTTTCGTCCAGCAGCCCGCGTTCATCGAGATCCGTCAAAAAGGTCGGCAGCGTCTGCTCGGTGATGGGCATGTGGTACTTCTCGATGATCGGGAACATGCGCGTGTCGTTGAACCCATGCGTGTCCCAGCCGCCTTCGGTGGTGCTCTGGCCGCCGATGCCCTGTGAGAAATTCACTGTCACAAACTTCACGCCTGCCTCGACCAGACGCCGTGCCAGCAGCAGGCTCTGGCCGTAGGGCGAGCGCCCGTAGCCATCGCGCACCTTGTCCGGCTCCTTGGTGAGATCAAACGCCGCGCGCAGCTTCTCGCTGTGCAGCATCGACATGGCCTTGTCATAGTAGCTTTCGATGCCGCGTGCCTCAGCGGAGTAGTCAAGCAGCCGCGTTTGGGAATCGACCATCTTTTGCAGCTCGCGCCGCGCATTCAACCGTTCAAAGCTCACCCCGCTGGGCAGGCTCAGCTCCGGCAGCGCGAATCCCGGTGCGCTCGGATCACGCAGCACGATGAAGGGATCATGCTCTTTGCCGAGGAAGCTTGCTCGTTGTCCCGGCGTCACGGAGCCATCGCTCACGATGTAGGGAAAGGTGGCGGAGGTCGGGATTTCGCCCTTGAGCGGTGCGATCCTGTCCACCACGGATGAGTAGGCTGGAAACAGATCTGGTGAGTCCTTGAGACGCTGGTCATCACTCGGCGGCGCATGGCCGCTCAGCGCGTAGTAGCCGGCGCTGTTGTGATTTTTCATCGTGTGGTGCACGGACCGAACCAGCGTGACTTTGTCCATCACCTTGGCCGTCTTCGGCAGCTTTTCAGAGACCCAGATGCCATCGGCGTTTGATTTGATTGGCTTGTGAAAACCACGGATGCCCTCGGGAGCGTCCGGCTTCATGTCAAAGGTCTCCAGATGGCTCGGCCCACCCCACTGAAAGCAAAAGATCACCGACTTGGCGCGTGCCACGAGCTTCTCGATCCCCTGATTTTCCGCACCGCGCAGAAAGCGTGGCATCGTCAGCCCGAACATGCCCAAGCCACCTGCAGAGAGCAGTTGGCGGCGGCTGATGCGGGTGCAGGCGCCATTGGGATTGAAAGGGGAGGGCATGCGTGGAATCAAACGTGGCTCAGCATGCCGCACTTTCTGCGCTCTGCCAGCACTTGCGGGTGCGCGGGCGGCGTTGTATCCGCAGGAATGCCCAACCTCACCACTCCCACCGGATTCAAAGAATGGTCCTTCGTCTGCGACGCGCTGGCGCAGGGTCGGCTCAGCATTATTTTACGCAAAGGCGGCATCCATGAAGGCCGGGGCGGCTTTGAGTGGAAGCACCGTGAGTTCTTTCTGTTTCCGACCTGGTTCCACAATCAGGCCGAAAAGCTGAGCTGGGTGCCTGAGAACATGCAGCGTGACTTCCCGCCCGAAGAGCAGCGCACCACCGTGGACATCGACGGCTGCGCCACGCTGGAGCAGGTCTGGAAGGTCACCGACTGGGACAAGGTGGCCGCGCTGGCCCCACTGCATATCTGGAACGAAGACATCGTGAAGGAGCGCTTCATCTATGACGACGAAAGCTGCCTGCACGTCGCCCTGGTCCGCGCCTACAAGCTGCCGCAGAACTGGCACTTCCCCTATGCCAAGAGCTACGGTGGCTGCCGCTCCTGGATCATGCTGCCGGAAGAGGGCCTGGCCATGGCTGCGGCTGCCACACCCGCGCTGAGCGACGAAGCCTTTGCCGATGTGTCAGCGAAGTTGAAAGCGATCTTGGGCTAGGCGAGAGTTCCCTACTTGAATCCAACCGACGCCATCCGCCCAGCCCACGTCGAGGTCAGCCTCGGTGCCATTGCGCAGAACTATGACGCGATCCGTGCGCATGTGGGCGCGGCGTCCGTCATGCCAGTGGTGAAGGCGAATGCCTATGGGCATGGCATCGTCGAAGTGGCGCGGCATTTGATGAATCATGGCGCACCTTGTCTGGGCGTAGCCTTGCTGGAAGAGGCGATCGAATTACGACAGGCGGGCGTTACGCTGCCGATTCTCGTCTTTGGTGGTGTGGCCACGCGGCAGATCCCGCAGTTCATCGCGCATGGTTTGATGATGGCGGCATCCTCCATCGACAAACTGCGGCAGATTGATGAGGCGGCCGCAGCGGTGAACACGAGGGCGCGTGTGCATCTGAAGATCGACACCGGCATGGAGCGCATCGGCGTGCATTGGTACAGCGCGGAGAAGCTGCTGGAGGCCAGCCTGAACTTCACAAATGTGGAGGTGGCGGGCATCTATTCGCACTTTGCAAATTCAGACGACGCAGATCTCTCGTCGGCCAGAGAGCAGCTCTCACGGTTTCTCGAAGTTCTGGAGTTTTATCCGAAGCGAGGACTGCAGCCGCCGCAGCGGCACATCGCCAATTCAGGGGGCATTCTGCAACTGCCCGAAAGCCATCTCGATCTCGTCCGTCCGGGCATCATGCTGTACGGCGTGTATCCTTCGAAGGAAGTGCAGCGGACAGTCGCATTGCAGCCAGCGCTGAACTGGAAATCGCAGGTGGTTTTTTTCAAAGTCGTGCAGCCGGGTAAACCTGTCAGCTATGGCAGCACGTGGCAGAGTGATCATCCGGTGCGTGTGGTCACTGTGCCCGTGGGCTATGGCGATGGTTATTTCCGGGCGCTGTCGAATCGCGGTGCCGTGCTCATCCGTGGCCAGCGCCACCCGATTGTCGGACGCGTGTGCATGGATCAGTTCATGGTGAATCTGGAATGGGGGACGGCCTACAATGGCGATGTCGTGACGATCATCGGCAGCGACGGAAATGAGACGATTTCTGTGCAGGATGTGGCGGACGCGGCAGGGACCATTGCGTATGAAGTTCTGACCAACATCAATGCACGCGTACCCCGGGTGTACGTTTAATGCCTTGCAATCAGTCTGCTATGGCCGCAACGAAGGGGTGGGATGCGACAGCGTATTCCGCCCGCATACATGAACCTCATCATCTTCGACCTCGAAACCACCGGCCTGTTACCTTCACAGCATGAGATCATCCAGATCGCAGCGATGAAGGTGAAGAACGGCAAGTGGAACGAGGGCGAGTATTTCGACAGCTATGTGCGGCCGGAGAATCATATTCCCTCATTCATCACGAAGCTGACCGGCATCTCGCAGGCACAGGTGGCAAATGCTCCACATCCCACGGATGTGCTGATGGAGTTCTCCCGCTTCGTGGGTCAGGATGCGACGCTCATCGCGCACAACGGCATTCGTTTCGACATGCGCTTCATCGCGGAGCATTGCAAGCGGCATGGCATACCGGTGCGTGAAACGAGCGCCCTCGATTCGCGCGATTTCTCCCGCAAAATCTGGGGCGGCAAAGGCGGCCATGGCCTGGACGCAGTGCTGGGCCGCGTGGGTGTCTCCAGCAAAGGCGTGAAACGCCATGATGCCCGCGTGGACGTGCAACTGCTGGCTCAGGCCGTGCAGTACATGTGGGAGCGTCTCACCCCGAGTGTGACCAACTGCCCGGTGGATCTCTCCGTCGGAGTGATTCCGGCGCTGGATCACGATTGAGACGCTTGCGCAGCCAAAAAAAAGAGCGGATTTAAATCCGCTCTTTTGATCTTTTGTTTTTCGGCCAGCAAGGCAGGACTCAGACGGCCCGCTCCAGCTTCTCGTCAATGCGTGCTACCAAGGTATCAAGCAGTTCGCCATTGCCGAAGCGTTCGATCACACCGGCCAGGAAGCCTTCGATGATGAGCTTGCGGCTTTCGCTGTCGCTGATGCCACGGGCTTTGAGGTAGAAGAGTTCTTCGTCGCTGATGGGGCCGCTGGTGGCACCGTGGCTGCATTTGACCTGGTCGGCGCTGATTTCGAGGCCGGGCAGGCTTGTGGCCTCGGCTTCGTTGCTGTTGAGCAGGTTGCGACAGGTTTGATAAGCGTCGGTGTAATGTGCGCCTTCATCCACGGTAATGAGGCCGCTGAAGATGCTGCGCGATTTGCCGTAGAGGGCGTTTTTGTAGAGCAGGTCGCTGCTGGCGTGCGGGGCCTTGTGGTTCTGCAGCGTGCGCTGATCGACGATCTGCTCGCCAATGGGCAGGGACACGCTGAGCATGTCGCTGCGGGAGCCTTCGCCGATGAGATCGCTCACGCTTTCGCTGCGGCTGAAGCTGGCACCGAGCTGCACCTGGAAGCTCTTGATGGCGGCATCACGTCCGGCGACGATGCTGGAAAGATGCAGCGCCTGCGCGTCATCCGCCAGTTCCTGGCAGGCGGCGTAGGTGATCTTGCTGCCGCGACCACCGACGAGATCGGCAATGGCGATGCTGAGGCCGCCTTCGCCTTCGAGGCTGCGGTAATGATCCACGACACTGACCTCGGCATTGTCACCGGTGACGATGAGCGTGTGCGGGAAGATGGCGGCATGATCGCCAACGACCCAGTGGAAGATTTCGATGGGCTTTTCAATCGCCACGTTTTTCGGCACGATGATGACCGCGCCTGCTTTCACATGCGCGAGGTGCAGAGCGGCGAACTTCGCCGAGCCGAGCGTCATCTCACGCTGCATGAAGTGTTCCTTGAGCACGTCGCTGTGATCGCGCAGCGCATCCGCGAAGGTCACGCAAACCACGCCTGCATGCAGGTTCGTGGTGTCTGACTCGACGAGCACGTCGTTCACAAAGACAAAGCGGGCGGCACGTTCCTTGAGGCCCTCAGTGGCCGCGAGAGCTGCGGTGGTGTTAGCCGCCGTGGGGGCGTTGGCAGGTGTGTGATTGGCGAGTTCGATCTTCTTCGAGCTGGAGTAGCGCCAGTGCTCGTCTTTAATGCCAGGCATCGGCACATTCAGGAACTCAGTCCAGGCTGCTTCTGAGCGGGCGATAAACCAGCCGGGTGCGGATTTTTCATCGCGCACAGGCACGGTGATTTCGAGGCCGGAGGGAGCAGAGACGGGCGTGGTTGGGACTTCGGAGGGCATTGAGGGAGACTTGGGAGCGGCAAGAGTGGCGGGCATTGGAGAGTGGAAATGACGAAATAAGAATGTACGAAGCCAAAAGGTGAATCAGGAGGTGGTGAGGCCTTGAAGGAGATCGTTTTGGAAAAGGGAGGTGCCGCACTTGGAGCAGTGGCCGGTGGCGATGACGATCTGGTTGCCGGTGAGGCCCTTGCCACAAGCTGGACAGAAGATGCCCTGGCGGCGATGTACTGCATTCATGCTCCAGTAAATCAGCACCAGCGTGGAGAGGATGAAGGCGGCAAAGGGAAGGCCTGAGCGAGAGTCGTTAAACACGGGTTCGTTTCGCAGCTCTGGAGGAACGGTCCAAAAGAAGACCGCCAGTCCGCCAAGAAGCCACACGGCACACCCCGCGAGCGTCCAGTAGGCGCTCTTATGGGCTCTCTCGGATGTCGCGATGAATTGCTCGCGGGTGATGGCTGGCCTAGGGGGCATTGGAAAGTGAATGAATGACCGAAGGGGGAAGGATCAGGCGGATGGGAGTTTGGTAGGGACGTCGCGGGCGGCGAGCCAGGATTCCATGAGGTCGGCATTGCCGCTGAGGTAGCCAGCGACGCGGTATTTGGAGGCGCCGAGGACGTCGGATTGATTGGCGCGTTCTCTGACGACGCAGCGTTTGCCAGCGAAGCTGCTGTGGAGGAACCAAACGTCGGTGCCGTCGTTCCAGATGAAACCGGTGTGGTTGTCGAGACCGACGACGTAGAGGCCTGCGCCACAGATTTTGATGCGGTCGACGAATTGCTGAAGGGGAAGGCTGTGGCCTTTCACGAGGGCATCCTTGCCAACGAGACTTTGGATGATGTGCAACGAAGCCTGCTGGGCCATGCGGATGCGTTCAACCTTGAGGCCAGCGTGCAGAAGGAGCGTGGAGACATAGTAGCCACAGGCGATCTTGCCCTGGCCCGGTGTCTGGGTGGTGCCATTGAAGTCCCACGGCGTGTCCTTCCACCAAGGGGCGAGGTGGCGGCTGACGCCATCGGCAAAGACGGCGTGGGCCTCGGTGAGGATCTTCTGGCGCTCAGCTGCATCCGTGGCGGACATGAGACGTTTGGCGAGATCTTGGCGTGTGATCTCGAGATTCTCGCGGGCAATGACGTAGCTGGAATCGGGCGGCGGTGGCTCGGGTTCCTCTGCTCGGATTGGGATGGACGGGAGGGAAGGAGTGCGAGACATCTGCCAACCCCAAGCGCCGATGGCGATGGCCGCCGCCACCGCCAACACCACAGCCGCGAGCCCGAAAGGAGCGCGGCGGGAGTGTGCGACTGATGGGGGGGCGGGCGTCATTAAGCGAGGCGCTTCAGTGAATGGCGGATGTGGAGTGGCTGCGGGGTTAGCCCACGCTGTCTTCCATTTCGAGGTCGATGAGTCGTTTCAATTCCACGCTGTATTCCATCGGGAATTCCTTCGCGAGGTCATTGATGAAGCCGTTCACGGACAGGCTCATGGCTTCAGCTTCAGTGAGGCCGCGTTGCATGAGGTAGAAGATCTGATCCGCGCTGACCTGGCTGACGCTGGCCTCGTGCTGCGTGGAGTGCTGGTTGCCACGGACGCTGATGGCGGGGTAGGTGTCGGTGTGGCTGTTGCTGTTGATCAGCAGCGCATCGCACTCGGTGTTGTTCTTGCAGCCCTTGAGGTGCTTCGGGATGTGAACCAGACCGCGGTAGGTCGCTGCGACCCTGGCCGATGGAGATGGATTTGGAGATGACGTTGCTCGTGGTGTCATCGGCGGCGTGGACCATCTTGGCACCGGTGTCCTGATGCTGGCCGCTGTTCGCCAGAGCGATCGCTGATGACTTCGCCACGGGCGCGTTTGCCCTTCATGATGACGCCGGGGTACTTCATGGTGAGGCGGCTGCCGATGTTGCAGTCGATCCAGCGCACTTCGGCGTCTTCCATCGCGATGCCGCGCTTGGTGACGAGGTTGAAGACGTTGCTGCTCCAGTTCTGCACGGTGACGTACTGAATCTTGGCACCTTTCAGGGCGACGAGTTCGACCACGGCGCTGTGCAGCGTGGCGGTCTCAAACTTAGGCGCTGTGCAGCCTTCCATGTACATCACTTCCGCGCCTTCGTCAGCGATGATGAGCGTGCGCTCGAACTGGCCGAACTGCTCGCTGTTGATGCGGAAGTAAGCCTGCAGCGGATGCTTCACCTTCACGCCCGGTGGCACGTAGATGAACGAGCCGCCGGAGAAGACGGCGCTGTTGAGCGCGGAGAATTTGTTGTCACCGGTGGGGATGACCTTGCCGAACCACTTCTTGAAGATCTCAGGGTATTTGTGCAGGCCTTCGGTGCTGTTCACGAAGATGACGCCCTGCTCTGCCACGGCGGCCTTGATGTTCGAGTACGCGGCTTCGGAGTCGTACTGGGCTTCCACACCCGCGAGGAATTTGCGCTCCTGCTCAGGGATGCCGAGGCGGTCAAAGGTCTTCTTCACGTCTTCCGGCACTTCGTCCCAGGAGCGCTTCGGCTTCTGACCGTCGCTGAGGTAGTAGCGGAATTCGTCGAACTTGATGTTCTCCAGATCCTTCGTGGCCCAATGCGTGGGCATGGGCTTGTCCTGGAAAATTTTGAGCGCCTTGTGCCGGAACTCGCGAATCCAATCGGGATCATTCTTCACATCAGCGATGAAATCGACGGTCTTGTCGGTGATGCCGAAACCGGAGTCGTACTTGTTGCGCTCGGGGAAAGTGAAATCGCCGACGTTATCGACTTTGATGTCGGAGATGTCGTTGTCTGGGGCAGTGACCATAGTGTTAAAAGTTGGCGGGTTTCAGTAACTTAAGCGGCAACAGAGAGCGACTCATCAGTCACCCAGTCATAGCCACGCTCTTCAAGCTCAAGGGAGAGCTCCTTGCCGCCAGTCTTCACAATCCGGCCGTCTTTGAGGACGTGGACGATGTCGGGCTGGATGTAGTTCAGCAGGCGCTGGTAATGGGTGATGACGAGGAAGCCGCGGTTCTCGCTGCGCATGGCGTTCACGCCACGGGAGACGATTTTGAGGGCGTCGATATCAAGGCCGGAGTCGGTTTCGTCGAGGATGGCGTACTTGGGTTCCAGCATCATGAGCTGGAGGATCTCATTGCGCTTCTTTTCACCGCCGGAGAAGCCTTCATTGACGCTGCGGCTGGTGAAGCTGCGGTCCATCTCAAGCTGGTCCATGCGTGCGTAGAGTTGCTTGTAGAATCTCACGGCGTCGATGTCCTCACCCTTTGGCAGGCGGGCCTTCAAGGCTGCACGGAGGAAGTTCGCGTTGCTGACGCCGGGAATTTCATGCGGGTACTGGAAGGCGAGGAAGAGGCCGGCGCGGCTGCGGGCATCGACGGCCATGTCGAGGACGTTTTCACCATCCAGCAGGACTTCGCCGCTGGTGACTTCATAGTCTTCGTGTCCGCAGAGGACCTTGCTCAGGGTGCTCTTGCCGGAGCCGTTCGGTCCCATGATGGCGTGGACTTCACCGGGGTTGATCGTGAGGTTCAGGCCTTTGAGGATTTCGCGGCCGGGGATCTGGGCGTGGAGGGCTTTTATTTCGAGGGACATGTGGGGGAAATGGGGAATGAGGAGTTCAGAATGACGAATGGCGGGCTACTGGGCCGCGCATTTGGAGCAGGTGCCGTGAATGGCGAGGTCAGTGCGGGCGATCTTGGTGCCAGCAGGGAGGTTCCAGAACTTGGCGGCGTCGAAGTCGGTGGTGGGATGCGCGTCGATGACCTTGCCGCAGGTCTCGCAGTGGAAATGGACGTGCTCGTGCAGGTTGGCACAGTAGCGGGACTGGCCGCGCTCCAGGTGGACGAGCTTGATGAGACCGTTGGTGGTCAGGTGTTCGAGGCAGTTGTAAACCGTGGCCAGGGACATGCCGGGGCTGCGGCTTTTCACCCGGTCCAGGATGTCGTAGGCCGTGGGGTGGTCCGTCGAAGAGGCGAGGACTTCGAAGACCTCGCGCCGGTGCGGCGTCAGGCGGACGTCCGAACCCAGCACCGCGAGGCGGCAGTCCAGACCGGAGGCTTTGGCAGGAATGCGTGAAGGGGAGGGGGGCATGACGAATTTAGAATTAGAATGATTCTAACTGTATTGGAAACGCCCGATTGGCAAGCGGGGATGCCGGTTTTGCCGAAAATTCTTTGCGCGAAATCATGCCAAAACGCCCGTCGCGTGCTACAACCTGCCCACATGAACCGCGCCCACGCCGAAGACCTCCCATGGACCCAGCAGAACTCACCTCAAGGCAAGTATGGCCTCGCCCGCCGGTCGCTGTCGATCGCCGCAGGCGGGCAGAAGGACATCGGTACCTGGGCAGGCGGGCATCCGTTTGACCTTGAAATTCAGCGGATTCCAGCCGGAAAGATCAATTTTCCGCTACACGAGCACACCGCCCAATGGGAAGCCTACTACATCCTCAGCGGCAGCGGCCAGGTGCGCACCCCGAAGGGCAAGGAAGACATCAAAGCGGGTGACTACCTCGTCTTCCCACCCGGAGAGGCTCATCAAATGATCAACAACGGCTCCGAAGATCTCACCTTTTTCGTCATCGCCGACCAGCCGCAGGCCGACGTGATCCACTACCCGGACTCCGGCAAATGGATGACCAAACCGCACCGGAAAGCCTTCGAAATGCAGGAAGTGGAGTACTTCAAAGGCGAGGAGTAGGCCAATCCAGGCGCAGGCATTGCGATTTTAAGATCACGAAAAGCTGGCAGGGTGAGTCATGAAGCCGTTCATTCTCATCACCTGCGTTCTGGTCGCTGTGCTCGCCAGTTGCACCATCACCCCCACAAACCCTGCAGAGGAGAAGGCCTTTGCCGGGGTTCGAACTGTGCTAGAAAGGAACTGCGTCCACTGCCACGGTGACAACCGGCTCTCCACCATGCCGCCGATCAACGACACACATGCGCTTTCGAAGCTCATCGGCTCACATTGGATTGTGCCTGGCAAACCGGAGGCCAGCCGCTTCTTCCAGGTCGTCACTTTTACTGACGAAATCCCCGGAGCCATGCCGCCCAGTGGACATGCCATTTCCAAGAAGGACGTCCAGATCCTCAGCGACTGGATCAAAGACGGAGCCAGGCTGCCAGAGCACAATGTGAAACTCGTGCCGCAGGGGCCGCTGCCGCGCTCGATCTGAATCACGCGTGCGGTTTGTCGCGCCCGTGCGCCAGCTCGCGCAGCAGTTCGATTTGTATCTGCTGCACCTCCATCAGCCGTGTCGCCTGCTGATGCAGCAGATAGTCCACCTTTTCGTGCAGGTGACGGATCTCCAGTTCGGCCTTCAGATTGATTTTGTAGTCGCCCTCCGCGTGCTGGCGGTCACGCGCCTCCTGCCGGTTCTGGCTCATCATGATCACGGGTGCCTGGAGTGAGGCCAGGAAGGACAGCATGAGGTTCAGCAGGATAAAGGGATATGGGTCAAAGGGCTGCCGCAGGAATAACCCGACATTGATGGCAATCCAAAGCACGAGAAAAAGGCAGAACGACAGGATGAACGTCCAGCTCCCGCCGAAATCCGCGATCTTGTCCGCCAGCCGCTGGCCGAAGGTCAGCTGCTGGACCTCCTCCGTCTCCGAAAGCGGGCGCTCGCTCAGCACTTCATGTTTGTGCAAGCTTTCCAAGACCTCCTCGTCCAGTCGCGTCAGATCACCCACCTGAGTTTCCAGCAAATCACGCACGTATTCCAGCCGCGCTTCATTGACCGCTTCAGCACTCAGCAAGGACTCATCGGTCAGTTCAGGATGGCTGGTGTGCAGGACTTGCGCGATGTTGGGCCGCAGTTCCCGCAAAACGAGCAGTTTGGACATCGGCTGCGACTTGCCGGTGACCGCACAAACGCCATGAGATGATGTCTTGGTTCGGGTGGCTTCCATGCTGGACAATACATCTTTGATGCATTCGTCATTCGGAATTCGTCATCTGCCATTTTCCGCCTACTCTCCTCGCCCGTTTTCGTCTCATGCCGCACATCAGCTATCCTCCAGACCTGCCCATCACGGCCCGCCGTGATGAGATCGTCGCGGCCATTCGCAATCATCAGGTGGTGATCCTGGCGGGTGAGACCGGCTCGGGAAAGACCACGCAGCTGCCGAAGATGTGCCTCGAAGCTTTGCATGATGTGCGCGGGCAGATCGGCTGCACACAGCCACGGCGTGTGGCGGCGATGAGTGTGTCCAAACGTGTGGCGGAGGAGCTGAATGTACCCTGGGGCCGCGAAGTTGGCTGCAAGATGCGTTTCAGCGACGACACCAGCCGCGACACACGCATCAAGTTCATGACGGATGGCATCCTGCTGGCGGAGATCCAGAGCGATCCCATGCTGCGGAATTATTCGGTGCTCATTCTCGATGAAGCGCATGAACGCTCCCTGAACATTGACTTCCTGCTCGGCTATCTAGTCGGCTTGCTGAAAAAGCGGCCTGATCTCAAGCTGCTCGTCACTTCCGCGACCATCGATACCGAGGCGTTTTCTGCCGCGTTTGGGGGGGCACCGATCATTGAGGTATCCGGGCGCATGTTTCCCGTGGATGTTCGTTATGCGCCGCTCGCAAGTGGTGAAGACGATTTCGGATTCATCGATGGCGCAGTCTCCGCCGTCGAAAACGCCCTCATTGAAACCGACGATGGCGACGTGCTCGTCTTCATGCCCACCGAGCGTGACATTCGCGAGACGCGCGATCTGCTCGATGGCCGACTCGGCTCAGGTTTCGAAGTCCTAGCGCTGTTTGGTCGAATGGCCTCCGCCGAGCAGCAGCGCATTTTCCAGCCGGGCCGCAAACGCCGTGTCGTCATCGCCACGAACGTCGCTGAAACATCCATCACGATTCCACGCATTCGTTACGTCGTGGATACGGGCCTCGCGCGAATCAGCCACTACAATTCACGCACGCGCACCAAGCGCCTGCCCGTCGAGGCAGTGTCGCAAAGCAGTGCGAATCAGCGTGCGGGACGTGCTGGCCGTGTGCAGGATGGCATCTGCATCCGTCTTTACTCGCAGGAGGATTTTGAGAAGCGCGACCGCTTCACCATGCCGGAGATTCAGCGTGCGAATCTTGCCGAGGTGATTCTACGCATGAAGGCCTACAAGCTCGGCGAGATCGAAGACTTTCCCTTCATCAATCCACCGGTCAGCTCCGCCATCCGCGCCGGTTACGATCTGCTGCACGAGCTTGGATCGCTCAATGAAACGCATGAGCTCACGCCACTCGGACGCGAACTCGCCCGCCTGCCATTGGACCCAACCCTGGGCCGCATGCTGCTGCAAGCTCGCGTTGAAAAAGCCCTGCCTGAGCTGCTCATCATCGCCGCAGGCCTCAGCATTCCCGACCCGCGTGAACGCCCCGAGGAAAAACGCGAACTCGCCAACGCCGCACACAAAGCCTTCGCCGCTCCCGAGTCCGATTTCATCACGCTGCTCAAGATCTGGAACGCCACGCCTGAGGCCTCCGGCGGCTCGCGCAATGGGTTGAGAAAGTTCTGCAAATCGAACTTCCTCTCCTTCACCCGCATGCAGGAATGGCGCGATGTCTGGAAGCAGCTCTGCGATTCCTTCAGCGACGATCTGCGCCAGCCGACACCGCCTGCGAATGACGATGCCATCCATCGCTGCATCCTAGCCGCGCAGCTTGGCCACATTGCGATGAAGGAGGAGCGCAACCTCTACAAGGCCGGTGGCAATCGCGAAGTGTCTGTTTTCCCCGGCTCGAATCTCTACGAGCGCCGCGAAAAAAACGGCAAGGGCAAGCCCGGCCAAGACAAAGGCCGTCAGCCACCATGGATCGTCGCTGGTGAGATCGTTCAAACCTCGCAGCTCTTTGCGCGCACATTGGCCAAGATTGATCCGAATTGGATCGCGGAACTCGGCGCGCATCTCTGCCAGTTCAAATACAGCGAGCCCCATTGGAACCTCAAAGCCGGGCGCGTCCTCGTCACACAGCGCGTGCTCATTCACGGCTTGGAGGTGAAGCGTCAGCACATCGACTTCCTCAAGGTCGATGCCGTCGGTGCCACGCAGATGTTCATCCGCGCCGCGCTGATCGACAGCCAGGAGGTGCCCATCACCCTGCGCTTCTACGCGCACAACAACAAGCTGCGGCAGAAGATCGAAACGATGCTCACGCGCGTGCGCAGCAATCGGGTCTACGCCATCGAGGAGCGCCTGTTCAGCTTTTATGACGCACGCATCAAAAACGTTTCGTCCATTCACGATCTCAATCGCTTCGTCAAAGACCACATCGACGAGCAGCCGAATTTCCTCTGCGCCACCGAGCAGGATCTCACCGCCGGTGAAGAGTTCGAGGCCGACCTGCAGATGTTCCCTGATCAGGTAGCCCTCGGCAACACCGCGCTGCCCCTGACCTACAACTACCAGCCCGGCGAGGAAAATGACGGAGTCACCGTGCGCGTGCCCGCGCAGCTCGCCGGTCATCTCACCAGCGGCCAGATTCAGTGGATGGTTCCCGGCATCCGCGAAGAACTCGCCAATGTCATGCTGCGTGCGCTGCCGAAGGTGATTCGCCGTCAGTTGATGCCCATCGATCCCAAGGCACGCGAAATCGCAGCTGATTTTGATCCTGGCCGCGATGCCTTCCTAGACGCGCTCGCCGATTTCATCACGCGCCGCTATCGCATTCAAGTGCGCGCCGAAGACTGGCCACCGCAAAGTCTGCCCGCGCATTTGCAGCCACGCGTCGAAGTGCTCGATCCGAAGAAGAACAACACCGTCATCGCCTCCAGCCGCGACCTCGACAGCATCCGCACCAGCATGCAGAAGCAGGACCCGCGCTCCGATGCCTGGGACAAACTGCTGCCACGCGTCGAACGTTTCGCCTTGAAGTCCTGGTCCTTCGGCGACCTGCCCGAAACCATCGTTGTCGAAGAACTCAACGGCACGCCCATCCTGGGTTACCTCGGTCTCGTATTGCGCGAAAACGAAATCGATGTCCGCCTCTTCCGCACCTCCGCTGAAGCCGCACGCCCCACGCCCGCCGCTATACGCCAGCTTGCCGAGAATACCTTGAGCAAAGACCTCGTCTGGCTGCCCAAAGAACTCCGCAGCATCGGCGGTGCCACCGCTAAGCCGCAGCAGGCGGTCAGCTTCCAAGCCGCCCTCACGCAGTTCAATGCGCCTGCCGCAGCGGCACCTGTATCGAATCTCGCCCAGCAGGCCCACGAGCACATCCTCGCTTACATGCTGCGCTTGCAGCCCACCTTCCCGCTCACTGAGAAACGCTTCTTCGCACTCTGCGAAACCGTCCGTCGCGATCTCGCCGCCGTCACCCATCGGGTGAAGACGCTCTTCACGCAGATCCACGACCTGCGCGCCAAACTCCTCGCGCAGCCCAAACGCTACCCCGGCCTTGAACAGGATCTCGCCCGCCTCATTCCCGCCGATCTCCTCGCCACCACACCGCACGAGCAGCTTCAGCATCTGCCGCGTTATTTGAAGGCCATCCAGATCCGCAACGAGCGCTGCATTGCCAGCCCCGCCAAAGACATCGAGAAATACAACCTCATCGCCGACTTCGACGGCTGGCAGTCCCACGTCCCCAAATCCCAGCACGAAACCTTCCGCTGGATGATGGAGGAGTACCGCGTGCAAGTCTTCGCCCAGGAACTCGGAACCGCCCAGCCCGTGAGCGTGAAACGCTTGCAGGCCATGTGGGTTTAGCGCTCAGTCACCCCGCTTCCTCACCTCTTTGCAGCGGCGGTCATAAGTCCTGACATCACCCGCATCAGAAACAGTAAAGTTGCCGCCCGACACACTGCGAACGGTGATGCCAATGGCGCTCAAGCTGCCAAGGCGTTCACAGTCCTGATCATAGGTGCGGATCCACCCGCCTTCCACCGTTACAAAGAAATCGGAGGTATATCCAGCCAGCTCCACCCGGTTGTTTGGCATGCTGCCCATACGCTGACTGTTTTCGTCATAGACCCAGATCTGGGATTCTTTGTTTTCGATATTGGAGATGGCCATGGGGTGCAGCCAACCAAGCACGGGCCCACCGTTCAGAGAAGAACAAACTGGCATTTCATGACGTTGGTATGCCGATGAAATTCGCCTCTCTCTTCGCACTCCTGACATGCGTCTCCCTCCACGCCGCGCCCGCTCTGATCCTCCATCACGGCAAAGTCATCACTGTGGACAAAGATTCCCGTATCGTCGAGGCCATCGCTATCAATGCAGACGGGCGTATTGCTGCAGTCGGCAGCAATGACGAAATCTTCGCTTTAAAGAACGACTCCACGCAGCAAATCGATCTCGCAGGCAAATCCGTCCTCCCCGGACTCATGGACTCCCACGTCCATCCTGGTGCGGCGATGATCGAGTTCGATCACGAGATTCCCACCATGGAAACCATTGCAGACGTGCTCGCCTACCTCAGTGGCCGCGTGAAGTTCTCCCAGCCCGGCGAGTTGATCAGCGTCCGTCAGATTTTCATCACCCGTCTTGAAGAGAAGCGTTATCCCACTCGCGCGGAGCTGGACCGCATCGCACCCAATAATCCAGTCGTGTTCTCCACCGGCCCGGATTCGATGCTCAACAGCCTCGCGCTCAAGCTCGGCGGTTACAGCCGCGACTACAAAGTGGCCAAAGGCAGCGCCGGCGTGATGGAGGTGGATGCCAATGGGGAGCCCACCGGCCTCCTCCGCAGCCTCAGCCACAACGTCAAAGCTCCCGCCGCCGTTAAGAAAGCCACGCCAGAAGACACCTATCGTCGCACAGTCGAATTGTTCAAAGACTACAACAGTGTCGGCCTCACCACCGTGGCGGATCGCGACTCCAGCCTCAAGCAGTGTGAGCTTTATCAAAAAATGCTCACCAAAGGCGAACTCACCGTGCGCATGCGACCCTCTCCCGGCATTCCGAGCATGAGCCTCTGGCCCGCCTGCGCAAAAGCCATTGACGAAGTCATCCAGCATCCGCTCACAAAAGAAGACCCTATGCTGCAAATCATCGGCACCAAAGTCTATCTCGACGGCGGCATGCTCACCGGCAGCGCATGGATGATTGAACCCTGGGGCATCAGCGAAGCCTACGGCATCAGCGATCCACAATATCGCGGCGTGCAAAAAATCACACCAGAACGTCTCAAACAGCTCGTCGAAAAAGTCACCGCCGCCGGTCTTCAATTCACCGCACACAGCGTGGGCGATGCCGCCGTGCAGTTGCTGATCGACACCTACGAAGCGGTGGATGCCCAGAACGCCGGAAGCGTCCGCGCCGCACGCAGCAGCGTCACACACTGCAACTTCATGCACCCCGACTCCATCGCCAAGGCTGCGAAGCTCGGCGTCTGCATCGACCTCCAGCCCATCTGGCTCCACATGGATGGACGCACGCTCACGGGGCACTTCGGTGAGGAGCGCATGGCGAGGTTCCAGCCTTTGCGCGCTTGCTTTGATCAGCACGTCATTGTCGGCGGCGGCAGCGATCACATGCAGAAGATCGGCTCCTTCCGCAGCATCAATCCCTACAATCCATGGCTCGGCATGTGGACCTCCATCACCCGCAAAGCCCGCAAGCTGGACAAGCCTGTTCACATCGAGAACGCTCTCACTCGCGAAGAAGCCCTGCGCCTCTACACCAGCAACAACGCCTTCCTCCTCAAGGCCGAGAAAAACACCGGCAGCCTCGAACCCGGCAAGCTCGCCGACATCATCCTTGTCGATCGCGATCCACTGACCTGCCCCATCGACGATCTCGTGCAAACACAGGTGCTCAAAACATGGCTGGGCGGCAAAGTTGTCTTCGAGAAAAAATGATTCAAAAAATCACCAGCTCACGCCACCACCTCGATCTGACTCGTGCCGCCAGAGCCGCGAACCACGCGTACCTGCGTAGTGAGCCGGTCTTTGAGCAGTTCGACGTGTGAGATCAAACCAATCGTCTTGCCTCGTGATCGCAAATTTTCCAGCGCACTCAGCGCAATTTCAAGCGTCTCGGAATCGAGCGTGCCAAAGCCTTCATCAATGAAGAGCGAATCAATCGGGTGATGCCGGCTCGCCAGCTCGCTTAAACCCAGTGCAAGTGCGAGACTCGCCAGGAAACTCTCGCCACCCGACAGGCTCTCCATTGGACGGTCCACACTCGCCTGATACAGATCCACGATGCGTAGGTCGAGTTCATCACCTTCCGCCGCCATGAGCCGATAGCGCTCCGCCAATGTTTTCAAATGCTCGTTCGCCAGACCGATGAGCTGGCGCAGCGTGAGTGATTGCGCGAAGCGCGAGAACTTCGCGCCATCTGCGGAGCCTATAAGCTCTTTCAGTCTTCCCCAGCGAAGCGCCTCGGCCTCCGCCGCCTGCAATTCGGCACCACCAGACTCGCGCCGCTTCCATGCCTCGTCATCACTACGGATCTGCTGTTCCAGCGAGCCGAGTTCCGTCCGCTTGGTCGCAAAAGCATCGTTCAACCGCTTTGCGCTCGCATCCAGTTCGGTCAAGGCCTTCTCATCCAGCATGCCCTGTCCAGCAAAGGGCTGCTGGCGTATTTCGAGCTGCTCTAGTTTCGCCATCATCGCTGCGATCTGCGTCTGCAGCGCATTCAGCTTCGTCTCCGCATCACGCCAGGACTTCTCCGCCGTCGCAACGCGGCCTTCATGCTGCTGACGATCATCACCAAGCGTCTTGCCGCCGAGCAATTCGTTCAACTGCCCCTTCAAAGCATCCGCCTTTGCCCGCAGCGTCACACCTTCGGCCTTCAATTCATCGAGGCGCATCGTCTTTGCCGCCTGCTCCTGCTGGGCGAGCTGGATGTCGCCTTCGATCTTCTGCCGTTCGCTGCGCTTTGTAACTGCCTCGTCGCGTTTCTTCGCAAATATGGCCATACGCTGCTCCAGCACGCTGAGTTCACGCTCCGCATCCTGTGGCGAGGCCAGGTCATGCAGTTGCACGGCCACCGTGCTTTTTTGAATCACACTGCGCTTCTGCTGCTCTTCAGCGCTCCACTGCTCCAATACTCCATCCGTCGGTGCATCCAGCTCATTCACACGTTTCTTCGTCTCCACGATGCGCTTCTGCTCCGCCGTCACCTCCGCCTCGTTCTTCGCCAGTTCACGCTCCAGAGTCGTGACATCGCGGTTCGCTTTTTCGCGCTGCTGTTCGAGGCCGGTGAGGAGCTTGCGAGCGGCTTGAAGTTGGGATTCAAAATTCGCTTCCGCCTGCGCAAACGGGTGCTCCAGCGCTCCGCAGAGCGGGCATGCCTCGCCCGGTGTCAAATCGTGCCGATGCTCGTCAAAGCCCGCCACTTTTTCAGCATGGCGGACCACCTCCCGCTGAGCTTCGAGGGCCTTCGTGACCCGCTCCAGCTCCGCACGATCCTTCTTCGCTTTGGCGGTTCCCTCTGTGCCTTTCTTCGTCAAAGCCGCCGCAGCAGCCTCCGCTTTGGCAAGATGCTGATTGAGTGCCAGCGCCTCTGCATGACGCTTCCGGCCTTCGGCGAGTTTTTCAAACGCGCTCCGCCACTCACGCACCGCCATGCGCAGCTTGGGCAAGGTGTCGCTGAGTTCTGAATCGCTCGCGTTTTGCTTGAGCCACACTTCAAGAGCCTGCGTGGCATCAGTGTGTATTGTGAGTGCCTTGTCAGCGGCTTCCCTGCGCGTACTAGCCTCTTTTTGTTCCTTCGCCCACGTTTGATACATCGCACGGCTCTCGCCGAGCTGCTTTTCAAACTGCTCGCTCTGTGCCGCCATGCCCGCTGCTTGTTCCCACACTGGTTCGCGCTTTGCACGCTGCTGCTTCGTCTCTTCAACAGCGACTTTGGTTTTGGAAACCTCGTTGGTCAGGTCCGCCTGCGATTGCTCCAGCGAATGACGTGATGCCGTGAGCTTCTCAATCTCAGTCACGATGACTGCATGCTCACGCTGGTCGCGCAGTTGCTGTGTCGCGGTCTGGCTGTCGGCATGCAGGCGTTCGGCGGTAGCTTGGGCATCGACGAGACTGCTTTCGAGATTCGTTCGGCCTGCATCGTCCAGCACCGTCACAGCGCCGAGTCGCTCCTTCAGCAGACGGGCCGCTTCATCCTTTGCCTTGTGGGTTTCGTAGGCCAGTACAGACAGGTCGCTGTAAATCTCGGTGCCCGTGATCTTTTCCAGCAGTTCCGCCCGCTCGTTAGGCTTCGCCTTCAAAAACGCCGCAAACTGCCCCTGTGCCAGCAGCACGGAACGCAGAAATCGCTGCACATCCAGACCAGTCTTCTCCTCGATGATGCGATCCATCTCGGCCGCCTTCTCGGCAAGGATCTCGCCGGTGACGGCATTGGCCAGACGGCGCTCCACCGGCTGGAGTTTCCCATCTGCTTTGCCGCGCGCACGCCGTAGCCGCCAGATGGCGCGCAGCGTTTCGCCGCCTGTTTCGAAATCCACCTCAGCAAGACATTCCGCCGTGTGCCGGCTCATCATCTCATCCGCCCGGTCATTGCCATAACGCGCCGCGCGGCCATACAGCGCCAGCGTCATCGCATCCAGCAAAGTCGATTTCCCCGCGCCTGTCGGCCCCGTGATCAAAAATACCCCCGCAGCGCTGAGCGGCACCGCATCAAATCGCACCTCATGCGTTCCGCTGAGAGAGTTGAGGTTTTGAAGTCGGACGGCGAGGAGGCGCATGAATCAGGCGGTAAAATTTTGTTCTCTTATTGCCAGCAGCTCATCAAACACCACGCTCAATTCATCGCCTTCAATCTGCTTTTCCTGCAGCAGTTCGCGAAAGACCTCGCGGGGCTGGAGTTCGCTGAGGGTTGGGCCGGTGTGCTGCCAGGCAGAGGCGAGAGCGGCGGGCAGGTCGGTGAGGATTTTCAAAACCTCAAAACGACCAGCGGCGGCTTCGCGGACCTGGCGGTCAAGATCAGCTTCGGGCGCATCGAGTTTCACCGTGACCTCAGCCCAGCTTGCAGCGGGTACATTCGCGAGATCGGCATCGAGCGTGCCGCGACTGACGCTAACACGAGTGAGCAGACGTGTGACAGGCACTGGGAGCGTCTCGATTTTCATCCCCTGCGTGTCGAGCACAACGACGGATTTTTGGTCAGCAGCCTCAGAGAAACTGAGCGCGACGGGTGAACCGCTGTAGCGCACAGTTTCCAGACCGGCGACCTGCTGTGGTCGATGCAGATGGCCGAGCGCTGTGTAGTCAAAACCAGCGAAGACATCCGCGCCCACAGCTCCGAGATTTCCGATGTGGATGTCGCGTTCGCTGTCGCTGGTGGTGGCACCGAGCACGGTCAGATGGCCCATGGCAATGACGGGTCGCTTCCCAGCCCGTAGGCGACAGGCGGTGAGCTGTGCAGAGTAGTGAGAGCGAATGGCGGCGCGGACCTGGGCTTGCACATCCGTCATGGCCTCACCAGCGGTGGCCTGCCGCAGATCGCGTTCACGGAGGAATGGCACGGCGGCGACGACGACATCACCGAGATCGATGATGTTCTCACCCGCATGACCAAATACGTGTACCTCGAAGCGTTTCAGCAGTTCACGCGGGGCGTTGAGGTGTGAGGCGGAGTCGTGATTGCCGCCGGTGATGACGGCTTTCACCGTGCGCAGATCAGCAAGGCGCTTGAGGAAGTCGAAATACAGGCCCACCGCGTCCTGCGGCGGGTTGGCTGCATCAAACACATCACCGCTGAGCAGCAGCGCGTCGATTTTCTCTTTGCGCAATGTGTCGATGAGCCAGTCGAGAAAGGCGGCGTGCTCCGTCAGGCGCTCGCGCTCGACGAGTCGGGCGCCGAGATGCCAGTCTGCGGTGTGGAGGATGCGCATGCAGTTGAATAGGAAGGGCCATTGCTCCTGCAAGCGCCGTCATCAACATGAGATGGCCAGAGAGAGCAGCCATGGCCGCACAGCTCAGTTTCGGTTCAGCAGTTTGCGCACTTCATCCTCCGAGTACGCGCTCTTTTTACCGCCACCTTTGTCATTGTAGTTTTCGATGATCTTCGGTGCTTTGCCGAAGCTTTTGGAGCGCGTCAGGGCGGAGCCGGTTTGGAATTGATCGTCTGCACCGCTGAACAGGCTGCTGCCTTCGCGGGCCTTCTGGCTGCCAAAGCGAGACTCATCGGTCTTGAAGCCGTTTTGCTTGCTGAGAGCCTGTTTGTCTCCCAGCGAGTAGGTCATGTCCATGCCCGCGATTTTTTTGCCGAAGATGCTCTGACTGGTCTTGAACTGCTTCTGCCCGGCATAGGAGTTGCTGCCGTTGAAGTCTTTGGAATGATGCGTTTGCTTTTGAAAATACGATCCCGCACTGCTTTTCCCCAGCTTTGGATCGCTCATGAATTTTTCGTACTTGCTGCGCTTGGTCAGATCCATCCCCGAAGTCGTACGCTTCACCAGCGATTGCTCCGATGGATCCTCCTTTTTCTTCGTCTTGGTGCTGGTGCACTGGCACAGGACTAAGCCTGCGCAGAGGCAGATCAGAAGTCTCATGGTTGGATTCATGGCTGAGGCGTGGTTTTGGCGGTCGTCCGCCGGGCGAGGAACAGGATTTCCTGCTTCACCCCTTCCGGCAGGCGGAACTTTGGCAGCTCCGTTTCAATGTCCGTTAGTCTGCCCCAGCTTTGGTAGAGTTCAAAGATGAGTTTTGCCGCCTCAGCCGGCAGGGTCCAGTTCATGCGCATGAGAAAAATCTCAGCCGCCTCAAAATCCTGCTGACGCATGAGGAAGCGTGCCTGCGCGGCAAACAGCTCCGGCTGCAGCGCGGCAGTGTCTTCCAGGCGTTGCAGTGCCGCCGCCAGCAGTTCTTGCGAGAGTCCTGCATGGCCGGTGTCTTCAAAGGCCTGCACCCACTCGATCGTCTGCACGCCGCCGGGGAAGGTCAGCCGCAGTGTTTCACTGAAAAGTTCCTGCACCGCTGCTTTGTCATGCAGGGCATGCGCCACGCGCACGGCCAGCGGCAGCTTGCGCCCCTGCTCGCGAAAGGTCGGGATGCCGGCCACGATTTCGCAGGCATCCCAGGCCCATGCCGCACGGCCTGCCCGGAGCATTTCTTCAGCGGAGAGTTCGATGCAGATTCGGTCTTTTTCTTCCACCTTCTGCCAGGCGCTGATGAAATCCTCATGCGCTTCCTGTGGCAATCCGGCAGTGAAGGCGCTCAGCGCCAGCGCCGCGAGCGGCCTGTCTGTGCCAGCCCGCGCTTCGGTACGCAGCATCGCGGCCCAGCCAGCGGCGTGTTTGCCCGCGGCTAGTCCTTTGAGCCAGGCGTGCATGTCTTTGAGTGTATCGCTATCCCGGGTCGTGGTGCGGAACAACGCGGCGATCTGCGCCCGCCCGCGTTCCGGTGCCCAGTCAGCTGCTGCCGCCAGCACCTTGAGCTGTTCCAGCCGCAGCGTGAAGCGTTCATGATCGCCCTTGATGGTGCGGTCGGCCTGCGTGAGCAGATTCAGCGCCTCAGTTGCGCGGTCGTGGGTGCGCAGCCCTGTGGCCAGCGCCACTACGCAGGGAAGGGATTTGCGTTCGACACATAGCGCCATGAGATCGCGCACATCATCCCACGCGCCAGAGGCTGTGGCGATCTGGCAGCGCAGTTTCAGCAGGTCCTGAGCGATGGGGTCCAGCGGTTCTGCCAATGGCACCTCACGCAGCACCTTCAGTGCGGCTTGGGGTTGCGCAAGGCGCTGCAGGATCTGAGCGCGATGCAAACTAGCCTCGATATCGAGGTCGGTGCCGGCCTGGTCATTCGCCACATAGCAGGCGTGCAGGCGATCCCAGGCGGAGAGCGCCGCTTGGTCGTTCTGCATGCGTTCGTGCAGCAGGCCGAGTTCACGCAGGTAGGAAACCTCATGCGGGCGGCGGCGTTCCAGCACCTGTGAAAACTGCTCGCGGAAGCCCTGCCGGCGTAGTTCATCCACATTGAAATTGCGTGCGAGGAACAGCGCATGCTTTTCACGCAGGGTGTCATCACCGGGTTGCGGCGGTTTGAACGGTGGTTCGGCCAGCAGCAGTTTGAGTGAGTAGCTCAGCCCCGGCTCGATCTCCATTGATGTTTCACACACGCGCAGCAGCCACAGCGCATAGTCGGGATTCGACGGCGCACGGTCTGGCAGCATGCTGTAAATGTCGATGGCCTCGCGCACAAAGCCTGCGCTCTCCAATCGGCTGCCGAGGTTGCCGAGTGTATCCACCGAGTGCTCGGTGCGCAGATCCACCGCCGCCAGATGCTCGCGGATCAGTCGCCGCCGTGTGGGGTAGTCCACGTCGCGCAGCCGGCCGAGCAGGTCATTGATGCGCCATTCACCAAATTCCGAATCCGAGCGCGGGCCCAGCATCGTGGCACCGTATTGCTGGGCGAGGGTGGCATTCGAACCCTGTGCCACGCCACCGAGGCCCTGCTGCACCAGCAGCGCCTGAATTTCCCGCGTCTCCTCCCACAGGCTGCGCAAATGCGGCGGCTCTTCATAACGTGACGATCCCTGCGGGAGCAGGCTGCCCTTGGAATCCGTCATGTCACGCTGGGCGATAAAGGGCCCGGACAAAAACCGACCCAATGTATCGGCACCCGTTTGATCCGCACCCGACAGGCCAGCCACCGCCGCCTTGCGAATGGCGGTCATCGCAGACGGCTGGGTGCGCTGCAATCTGCGCCATGCGTCCTGCAGTGCCTCCTCGCGCTCCTGCTCAGAATTCGTCATGCGGCTCAGAGAGGAGAGGCTCAGCAAAAACGGATCGTAGGTGGTGCGGTAGTTTCCCGCAGCCACAGGGCCGCGCACAGCCGCATCAAGGTACTGCCGAGCCAGATCCCAGCGCTCGGCACTTTCGGCAATGCGTGCGAGGAACAGCGAGTAGTCCATTTCCATCTCGGGTGAATTGAGCGGCAGGCTGGCACCGAGTGCCAGCGCCTCGTCATACCGCTGCTTGTCCTGCAGTTTGCGGGTCAGTTCCACGATGGCGGAGTTGCGCAGCACCCGGCAGTTGCCCAGTTGGACGAGGCTGTCGGGACGAAAGCGGAAGCTGTTCACATCCACCAGCATCGAGACGCAGGCTTGCAGCAGGCTGGCCCGTGCCTTCAGCACTTCAGGCGACCAGCCTTTCTCGCTGGCCCAGCGCACCGCCTCATCCATTCCATGGCTGTGAAGCAGCAGCCAGAGCATCGCAAACTGCGCCTCCAGCTTGGTGGTATCGGGCAGCACCTTCTTCAGCACCACGCGAAACTCCGCACCCGCACCGGCATAGAACAGCGCCCAGAGTTTCTCCACATCGGCAGCCTGTGACTCGGTGCTCCATTGTTTGATCCACTGGCTCAGCGCCTCCCCACCATGCGCGTGGCGCAGTTTTGCCAGTTCTTCGATCGCCCGCAGCCGCACCAGAGCCGCGTCGTCCGGCAATTCGGCAAACTCCGCCCTTGGCTGGCCGAGGAATGCCCGCAGTGTGTCCAGATCTTTGCGCTCCAGACCCGGGGCGAGATCCAGCAGCGAGACAATGTCCCCCGTCGTCACGCCGCCTCCGGTGCGCCGCGTATCTGTCAGCGGCAGCGGAGCACGCACGCCGCTGGTCGGATAATTGCGTGCTTTCACTGGTGCGGCCAGCACCACCTGCAGCTGCTTCTCCGCCTCCGCTTCATCGGCAAAACGCAGGCACTTCAGCGCCAGTCTCAACCGCGCACGGCCATCCCACGAGCGCACCTGGGTCATCTGCTCGTACACCCTTCGTTCCGCCTCATCCTGCCCCGAGCTTTCATAATACTTCGCCAGCTCCTCCAGTGCCGTCGAATCCTGTGCGAACCGGCTCTCCAGGCGCCGCCGCACGCGGTCGGCCTCCGTGATTTGAAACGTCTGTTCCAGCAACTCCACCAGCCGCCGTGACTCGGCCGCGATCTCCTTGGGCGGAGCCATTGCGGCGATCTGCTTCTGGAAATAAATCGCCGACTTCAGGTCCGCCACCTTCAGCGCTGCATCGCGCAGTTGATCCAGTGAAAACGGTGTGTCCGGCGCGGTGTAATACGCCTGCTTCATGCTCGCAAACGCCTTCACATGATCGCCACCGCGCTCATACACCTGCGCCAGCGCTTCATGATAAAACCCGTCGAACGGATGCCGCTGCACACGCTCCAGCAGTGCGCGCTCCAGCAGTTTCAGGCGGTCGCGCGCCACACTCGGTGCCAGTTCGCCGCCGCTCGCGTCCGAAAACGTCAGCCGGTCGATGCAGCGGCGCAGCACTTCACGGCGGCGCTTCACATCCGTCTCACGTTCCAAAATTTGCGCCTGCACCTCCACGTGGTCTGTGATGCGATGCTGACGCAGCAAGATGTCCGCATAGTTTTCCAGCAGTGGGATGGCCGCAGGGCCTTCGATCCGCTTCACCGCCTGCTTCCACAGCGCCAGTGCGTCATCCGCACGGCGTTGCAGGAAATAAATTTGAGACAGCGCCGAGAGCAGCTGCCCTGAATCGGGAAACTCGCGATACATGCGTTCCAAAAGCTTTGCCGCAGCCACGCCTGGTGGCGGCAGGGGATTGTCGCTCTTCCAGCCAGGGCTGCTCGTTTCTGAGTCCACTCGTCGCTCCGACTCCAGCAGCAGTTCCGCCAGTCGCAGCGTGTACCGCACACGTCCCGGGGCATCCAGCTCAGACAGCTGCCGTAACTGCCTCTCCATCAGTGCATAGTTTTCATCCTCCTGCGCCAGATCCAGTTTCAGCTGCTCCACCACCAGTGATACCGGCTGCTTTTTCTCAGTCACCGGATCAAATTCCAAAGCATTCAGCAGTTGATAGGCATCGTCGAACTGGTTCGTGCGAGCCGCCCACCAGCAACCACGAAACCTTGTGGCTTGAGCATCTTTGGATTTGGGATCGGCTTGCCTGGCGCTGGAGATGACTTTTTGTGCGAACTCCAGCACGCGCTCCGGCAGCTTTTCACGTTTGGTGTCTTCGGAGTCCTCGCTCGCGAAGCCCGTGCCGGTAAATGCATCAGGCAGCTTGAACTCACCGTTCGTCACCGGTTTGGCCACCACCTTCGTGTCTCCCATCAGGATCGAGAGCATGCGCTCGTCCACATCCACGCGTTCCTCGTCCGTCGTGCTGGCTTGCCAGGCCTTTTCAATCCATTCCGCCGCCTCATCATTCTCGCCTTGTTCAGCCAGAAGTTCCGCCAGATGCAGCCAGGCACCACGTCCTGCAGCTGGTTTGGACACCGCTTCACGGGCCAGAATGATGGCGCTGTCGAGGTTGTTGCTAGCCGCCAGAAATGTCGAGGCATCACTCAGCCGTTTCTGCCGTTCTTCCGGAGTGGTCGCGCTTTCGGTAAATCCATGCAGGAGCTTGTCTTCTGCGACCACGTCACGCCGTGCCCGGAAAAACCCCGCCAGATCAAAGACCGCCTCCGCTTTCTGCGGATCGCGGTCCACGCGTGCGCGCAGGATTGTTTCAATGACGGCATCCAGGGCACGCGTTTGTGCAAATCCTAGAACCTGCTTTTCGACGTCGGACGAGTTTTGCACTTCCAGCAGCTTCAGCAGGCGCTGCTTTGCACTGTTTGCATCGCCGTTGCGCAAATCGGCTTCACAACGCAACAGTACTAAAGCGGGCAGATCACCGCCGTCGTTTTTGAGCCGCTCATCGAGCAGTTTGGCCGCCTCGGCGGCCCCTTCGTGATCCAGCAGCGTTCGCACGAGTTGCCAACGGTAGTCTTCAACTTGGGGCACTGCCTGGACCAAGGCACGCAGCCAGCGCACCTGCTCGTCCGGCTCGACGGTAAGCTCAAAAAAACGTGTGGCATCCAGCAGCGTCTGTTCGGATGGCGGCGTGCCCTTGGCTGCTTCCTCCAAGGTCTTGCGCAAATCCTCCAATGTTCCAAAGCGTTCATGCAGTCGCACACGCCTGCGAAAGAAATCAAAATAACGACCATCACGGAAGTGCAAAAGCGCCAGTCCGTCTGTGAGGGCCTTGTCGGCCTTCGCAAATTGATCGGCGTTTTCGTAGATGCGCGCCAGATCATAGAGCGCATCGAGTTTGCGCTGCGGGTCTTTTTGATCTGCCAGCTTGGAGAAGAAATTCGCGGCACGTTCGGGGAAGCCTGCCTGCAGAAGCAACTGCGCCACCTGGCGGGCTAGGTCAATGTCCTGCGGTTTTAGAGTCGCGGCGCGTTCATATGCATCCGCTGCCTCGGCATTTCTTCCTCCTGCCATGGCCATGCCTCCCAGTTCGATCCACATCTGCGGCCCCTGTGGATCATCGGCTGGCAGGAGTTCAGCTGCTTTTTTGATCAGCGTGTATGCGGTGGTGGGATCCGATAGTTCGCGGGCTACCTCGGCTCGTGATTTCAATACGATGAGGTTCTTTGCGTCTGTTTTTAGCAGAGAGTCATACAATTTTGCAGCCCGTTGCAAATCTCCGCTGCGTCGGATCAGGTGGGCCTCGACGATCTTGACGGCTTCAAACTTGGAGTTTGCGGCCTGCTGGGAGACATTTTCGACGAGCAGACTGGTCGCATCATGCTTTTCATAGAGCGCCCACAGCAGGTCTAGAACGCGTCCATATTCCGGCTGCTGCACTAAAAGGGAGAGATATTCGTTGGCTAGCTTGGTTTCGCGTTCGGCCCAGGGTTTGGGGGTGGTCTGGGCCTGGAGGGGCAGGACCAATGCGAGTGCTAGCGCCCCGATGAGGCGCTTGAATTTCCAGAACTGGCCCGGCATCAACTTCACGGGGGGGATCATAGACGTCTTTGCAGCTTGCGCCAAGTTGCAAGACGTTGCGTGGGGTTACTTCAGGAGCTTGGCGAGGTCGGGGGCGACTTTGTGGAGTTCTTCGGCGATGATGGCGGCGATGACTTGGGCACCGTGGGGGTTTAGGTGGGTGCGATCGGTGGTTTTGGCGTCTTTGGTTTTTGCGACAACTGCGGGGTTGAATGTGTCGGATTCAGCAAGTCCGAGCTTGTTGTGGAGGTTTACGCTGCGCGTGAAGAGGTCGACGAGGGGGACCTTTTGTTCGGTGGCGACTTTGGTGGCGGCGTCGGCATAGGGTTTGAGTTCGCCGCGAATTTTGCCGTTGTCGAAAATGCGGCGGGTGAGGGAGGTGACGAGGATGGGCTGGGCGCCGATGGCGCGGGCTTCCTGGATGAAGCGGGTGAGGTTTTCGGGGTAGGTGGTGGCGGGGTCGGTTTCGCGTTTGGGGCCTTTGCCGGGCATGTCGTTGTGGCCGAACTGGATGAGGATGTAGGCGGGTTTGGAGTCGATGACTTTCTTCCAGTTGCCGGTGTCGCGGAAGCTTTTGGTGCTCTGGCCGCCGCCGGCGAAGTTGAGGCACTCGGCGTTGGGGCCGAGGAGCTTGGCGAAGGCGGCTCCCCAGCCGGCTTTGTCGGTGACGGTGGAGTCGCCAGCTAGGGCGATGCGGGTGCGGGTTTCGTCAGCGTGGCTGATGCTGAGGCTGAGGGCGAACAGGAGGAGGAGGCTGCGGAGGCGCATGGTCGGACTTTAACGTCCGATTTTTTGCCATCTCGCACGGTGAATGGTGCGGCCCATGAGGAGCCAGTCTTGTTCGAAGTCGGTGGTGGGATAGAAGAAGGCGTCGGCGGGCCAGTCGAGTCGTTTGAACTGGTGTTCGCGGGTGGCGAAGCTGGCGAGGGCGTCTTCGAAGTAGGGCTGGTCGTCGGTCTTGAGGAGGAATTCGCCGTGGTCGGTGAGGATGCGGTGTAGGCCGTCGAGGAATTCGGCTTGGTTGACGAGGCGGCGGGTGGTGTGGCCTTTCTTGGGCCAGGGATCGGGGCAGAGGAGGTGGAGTCGGGTGACGCCGGAGGTGGGGAGCATCCAGCCGACGGTGTAGGCGCTTTCGAGGCGCATGATGCGGGCGTTGGGAAGCTGGTGGCGCTCGATCTTGCGGGCGGTTTTGCTGACGCGGCCGAGCATGCGCTCGACGCCGAGGAAGTCGCGCTCGGGGTGCTGGGCGGCCATGCCGGTGAGGAAGGTGCCGTCGCCACAGCCGAGGTCGATTTCGAGGGGGCGGGTGGGGTCGGGGAAGATTTCCGTGTGCGTGAGTTCGCGGAAGTGGTCGGGGGGCGTGAAGAGGGCTGGCACTGGGCATGGAGTGCCGATGAATGGGGGTTCTGCCAAGTGGAGATTTTGGGTGGGTGGTTCAAAAACGGGGTTTATTCATTGAGTGGCTCGGGAGACACTGATTTACACCGCAGAGATTTGGAGAACGCAGAGGATTAGAGATGAATCAGATTTCGCATCTCGGCTGTGGCGTTGATTGCTCACGGGTATTTGATTTGTTCAGTGCTTCCCTCATGCGGGCGTGACGGCTGATCGGAAGGACAGAAAGGACAGAAAGGACAGAAAGAACAGAAAGGACAGAAAGGACAGAAAGGACAGAAAGGACAGAAAGGACAGAAAGGAC
>DLGZ01000012.1 GCA_002482965.1 Verrucomicrobiaceae bacterium UBA7681
GAAAGCGGCACCGGCAAGGAAGTCGTCGCCCGCGCCATCCATGAAAAGAGCCGCCGCAAAGCCCAGCCCTTCATCGCCGTCAACTGCGCCGCACTGACCGAAAACCTCATCGAGGCCGAGCTCTTCGGCCATGTGCGCGGAGCCTTCACCGGAGCCGTCAGCGACCGCAAAGGCCGCTTCCAGCTCGCCCAGGGCGGCACCCTCTTTCTCGATGAAATCGGCGATCTCTCCCGCAAAGGCCAGGGCGATCTCCTCCGCGTCCTCGAAGACGGCACCTACCGTCCCGTGGGCAGTCAGAAAAGCGAGCGCGCCAACGCCCGCATCATCGCCGCCACCAACAAAGACCTCGAAGCCGAAGCCGTCACCGGCGGTGCCTTTCGCGAAGACCTCTTTTACCGCCTCAACATCGTCTCCGTCATGATGCCCCCGCTGCGCGAACGTGCGGAGGACATCGCCCCGCTCGTGAAATCCTTCACCGACCACTTCTGCACCAAGCACCGTCGGCGGCCCAAGAAATTCAAACCCGAAGTCCTCAGCCTCTTTCAGACCCTGCGCTGGCCCGGCAACGTCCGCCAGTTGCGTAATCTCGTGGAGCGCCTCGTCGTCACCGTCCCCCACGCCGCCATCAGTCTCGAGGACCTCCCACCCGCCATGCACCAGGGTCGGCGCGAGCCCCACGCCATCGCCATCCAGCCCGGCATGACCCTCGCCCAGGTCGAGGCCGAGCTCATCCGCCAGACCCTCCTCAAAGTCACCTCCAACCGCGAAGCCGCCGCCCAGACCCTTGGCATCAGCCGCCGCGCCCTCCAGTACAAGATCCAGCGCTACAAGCTCACCAAACTGCCCAAGCAGATCGCCCCGCCCAAAGCCTGAGCCAGCGCGCATGAAAAACTCCCGCCTCGCCCATCGCTCTATGCAGTACACAGGGCACGTTTTGTAGTCCCGCCTTCAGGCGGTCAGTCTCAGTATCAGCTCCTGCAAACCGAGACCCCTCACCCCTCCACCGCATACACCTGCACCCGCCCCATCGCAGGCCACGGCTGCCCCGGCTTCACCTTCCCATGCCCCGTGATCACCGTCGCCACCAGACTCTTCCCATCCGCCGCAAAACGTGCGTGCGTCATGCGAGACTTGGTGTCCATCGAAGTCACCAGACTGCCATCCGCCGCGCTGAACACCGCCGCATTCCACGTCCCCTGCGCCTGACGCCCCGCCATCAAAAAATGTTTCCCATCTGGATGCCACGCCAGCGACTCCATCAGTCCCGAGCCATGCTGCCCATCCTTGATCTGATCCACGCGCTTCCCCGTGCGCCACTCCCAGCGCTGCCACGTCATCTTCCCATTGCCCGCCATCGGATCCACCATCGGCCCCATACCACAACCTAATAGGTCATTCCCATCCGGTGAAAACAACAGGCTGTAAATACCCCCCGAGTAGTGGTGCGACTTCGTGCTGCCCCACGACGTAAAATCCGGCGACGTCCACTGCGACACCGGCTTGCCATCCTTCGCCTGCACCTCCCACACCCTCACCTCACCCATCATATTCCCCGCAGCAAGATGCCTGCTGTCAGGACTAAACGCACAGCTCATCACCGGCGGCGTATGGCTGTAGCTCGCCACTAGTTCACCGCTCGCCGTATCATACACACGCACCGACGGCTCCGTCTCCGCCGCAGGCTCATACTTCCAGCCACCCGCGATGTACTGCCCCGTCACACTCGCCACCCGCTTCCCATCCGGCGACAGCGCCAGTTGCCAGCTCCAAAATTGATGCGCCTTCACCTCACGCACACACTTCCGCGTCGCCACATCATGCCACAGCAGCACACCGTCATACCCGGCGGAAATGAGAGTCTTCCCATCCGGCAGCAGCACACAGCCACTGGCATAAGAAGTGTGCATCTTCTCAAACACCTCCGTCTTGCCGCTGGCCATGTCCACCGCATGCACGCTGCCATCCATGCTCGCGGTATAGGCACGCGCGCCATCCGGCGTGGTCGCGAGCCCAAGCACGCCAAAGGGAATCTCGTATTGTTTAGTGCGGGTCAGTTTCATCGGCGGTCTCAGGCAAGAATATCACGGATTGGCTCTACCTTGTTCTCCACACGGTGAAAAGTCGGCATGCCCGGCAGGTCATACTCCGCATACGGATCAATCCCCAGCGCCGTGAAGATCGTGGCAAAAAGATTCTGCTCGCTGTACGGCTTCTCGATCACATCCACGCCGTCAATGTCCGTCGCACCCGTCACCACGCCGCGCTTCAGGCCGCAGCCAGTCATCATCATGCTCCACGCCGTCGGGTAGTGCTCGCGACCTCGCGCCGCATTCATCCACGGACTTCGGCCAAACTCACCCATCGCAATCACCAGCGTCGAATCCAGCAGCCCGCGCTCTTCGAGGTCCGTCACCAGATTGTACAGCACATGGTCCAGCTCCGGCACAAGCATCTGATGGATCTCATGATTGAACACATGGTTGTCCCAGTTCATACCATTCGCCACCATCACAAACGGCGCCCCATTCTCCACCAGATGCCGCGACATCAGCGCATGCTGCGCAAAACTCCCCGGCCCATAGCGCTCCCGATCCTTCGCCGGCAGCTTGTTCACATCAAACAGGTCCGCACTCGCGCTCAGCCCCTTCATCCGCTCAAACGCCGCATTCTGGCTCCGCGCCACCGCGCTGCTGCGGTCCCGCTCATACTTCGAAGTCAGAAACTTGCGCAACGTCTCGCGCGACTCCTTGTCATGCTGCGGGATGCTCGCCCGCTCGCTCTGCAAAAACTGCGTGTAGTCCCCGCCCAGCCGCACCGGCGCATGCTCCGCCCCAAGCCAGCCCGCCCAGTTGCCCGCCTTGAACCCCTCGAACTCGTTGCCACCGGGCACAGGATCCAAAAAGATAAAGTTCGGCAACTTCGCATCCATCTGCCCCATCGCCTGCGCCAGACTGCTCCCCAGCGTCGGCCGCGTGAAGCCCGCACGCTCCGGCGCACCACGCTGTAGCAGATTGATCGCCAGCAGATGCTCCGACTGGTTCGTCTTCATGCTCCGCACCAAATTCAGCTTGTCCGCGATCCCCGCGCACTTCGGCATCAGCGACGAATAATGAATCCCCGGAATCTTCGTCGGCATGCTGCCAAACGGCCCGTTCCCCGGCCTCCCCGGTTTCGGATACCACGTCTCAAACTGGCTCGGTGCACCGCAAAGCCATAGCAAGATGCAATGCTTCTGCGCCTTCTTCGTCTCCTCCGCAAACACCGGATTCTGAAACAGCCCCGTAAAGCTCGCCGTGCTCGCCAGCGCCCCACCCGTCAGCCCCTTCAAAAACAACCGCCGATGCAGCGTATGCTCATTCGTCGGGCAGCGGGGATTGGGATCGCGAAGATTCATCAGGTAAAAAGAGGGCGTTTCGGACGCACGAAAATAACACCTTTTGCAGCGTCTTTTTAGCAGGGATTTTCGAGGGAGTGCTGATTCTTGAGTGGCGGGTGTGAGTGGTCACAATCATTCCTCTTGAATGCTCTCCGACAGATTGGATCAACCACCTCATACACAGAATCTAAATCCGGCTCAGGTTTCCGTGTGTTCAGTGTATTCCGTGGTTCACTTTTGAATCGGACCTGCTCAGGCAAACGCACACTTTGTCACCTCTGCCCCACCACCCATGCCGAAAACACTTGCCGTACAAACCGCATTCCTTTTAGTATTACTGAAGATCTCATGCGACCAAAATTCCTCATCATCGGACTGCTGCTTACCCTGGCCAGCCTTCCTGCCGCCGCTCAGGTGGAACCGGCGACGACGCTGACCGGCGTGCCGTCTTTCACCAATCCGGCCGCACAGAAGGCGCATGGCAGCTACGTGGCAGGACTGACGGCGGTACGTGTGAAGTTCGCAGCGGAATTGGAGCAGGCCATGAAAGCGGTTCTGACGGCTGCCAATCTGGAGGAGGCAAACGCGATCAATGCCACGCTCCAGAAACTCGCCACCGACGACCTGCCGTTCACCACCGCCCCGTTCAAAACCTCCCTGGCGAATAATGCCCGCCTGCGCTACGAAACCACGGTAGTCAACGTGCAGCGGCAGTATGGGCGCGACCTGCAGCAGGCGCTCAAAGGAGCGATGTCCGCCGCCAATCTGGAGGAATCCAATGAGATCAACGCTGAGATCAACGCCCTCGTCGCAGTGCTTGCGCCCGTCAATTCATCAGCGCCCATCCCGCCCGACGCCAAGCCACCCGCCAAGGTGCAGGGATTGGAGATCGTGCGCTACCCCCAGCATTCCTCACAGGCAATCGGACAGAACTACGACGGTAACGTCGCCATCAAGGACATGGGCAAGCCCCTGGGCGCACCGCAAACGGTGAAGTCCCTCTCCGCATGGAGCAAGGAAGTGGATGTCAATGCCGTGGTCAGCGGTTTCATCAAAATCGACAAGGCGGGGACCTATGAGTTTCGTACAAACAGCGACTTTGACCGCAACGAACTGCTGATCGACGGCAAGATCGTGTGCAAATTTCGCGATGGCCCTAACGAACCCCAGAGTGTTCGCCTGAAGGCGGGCCTGCTCCCCATCACCAGCATTGGCTATGCGATCAGGACGACAGAAGTCCGCATTCAATGGAAACCACCCGGACAGGAGTGGAGCGACATCCCAGATGATCTGTTGTCGCACTGAACAATGAAGAACATTTTTATGAGAACCAAATCCCTCATCATCGGCCTCGCCCTCACCTTGACCCGCCTCCACGCCGTCGCTCAGGCAGAGCCCGCAGCTGCATTAGCCGGCGCACGCTCCTTCACCACCCCGACAGCCGTGGCGGCGCAAAGCACCTACACAGCAGCCATGAAGGCCGCTCGGCTGAAGTACTCCGCAGAACTGGAACAAGCCGTGAAAGCCGCGCTCACAGCGGGCGATCTGGATGACGCGAACTCCATCACCGCCACGCGCGAAAAAATCACCGCCGACAGTGTGCCCGCGACCGCAGGCCCCTTCAAAACCTCCCAGGCCAATGAAGCCCGCGCGCACTACGAAACGGCAGTCACCACCGCGCAGCGGCAGTACGGTCGCGACCTTCAACCTGCGCTCAAGCAAGCAATGACCGCCGCCAACCTTGCTGAATCCAACGAAATCAACAGCGAGCTCAAAACCCTCGTGGCACTCCTTGCCTCCACCACTCCGGCCATCGCGCCGCCCCCCATCGGCCAGTCCACACAAAAAGCCCGGGGCCTGGAGATCGTGCGCTACCGCAGGCATCCTTCCCAGTCTTCCGGGGACGGTTACAACGGCTATGTCTCCATTGCTGATCTCGGCAAGCCCATCGGCGCTCCCCACACCATCAAATCTCTCTCCAGCTGGACCAAAAATGTCGATGAAAATGCCGTGGTCAGCGGCTTCATCAAAATCGAAAAGACAGGAACCTATGAATTCCGCACGGACAGCGGCTTCGACCGCAACGAACTCGTCATCAATGGCCAGATCGTCTGCAAGTTTCGCGACGGCGTGAACAAAGAGGGCAGCATCGAACTCAGCGCAGGCCTGACCCCCGTCACCAGCATCGGCTTTGCAACCCACACCGCCGAAACCCGCATCCAATGGAAGCCCCCCGGCCAGCCCGACTGGAGCGCCATCCCCAACGAACTGCTGTCGCACTGAGAGGTTCAGATGCAGCCATGGCAGCGATCCAATCGCTCCGAAACCCATCCCGCAAAGCAGCACGGAGAACACGTCCTGCAGTTCCGCCTTCAGGCGGTCCGGCCCGCTTCAAAAGCAGATTTCCGCAGCCGCCAGCATCGCCCAGAGATCGCATTCGGTTTGTGTCAGGCCCCTCTCAACTTAGCTTGTCCGCGTTCGCGTCCTCGACACTCCCTTCATGAACCGCCTCCTCCTCACACTTCTCATGGGCTTTCTATCTTTCCTCTTCGGCTCCCGCGCATCCGCTACCCCCCCTGCGGCAAAGACCAAAGACGAGGACGTTGGCCGCTCTTTGCGTCTGATGATGCTGACCACAACATCCGCCAAGGTCGGCGAAAAGCCCACACCGGATTTCCCGCACGTTTACGCCATTCTCATGGACTTGCCCGTTCGTCCGCAGCTCACAGCCACCGTCTTCGCCAGTTCCACCGGAGCAGCCAGCCTTTACACCACAAGCACCTTTGGCATCATAGGCGGTGAAGGCCACGAGACAGTGCGCGCCGCCGCAGAGACTTTCACACGCGCTGCCGGTACATTCTTCGACTCTGCCGCGCCCGTCACCGAATTCCCCTACCCTGCCGATGACCATGTGTACTTCTACCTGCTGACCTTCGAAGGCGTTCGCCGCATCGACGTCGAACTCTCCGCCATCGAAAACGCCACCAGCAAGTACACCCCCCTCTTCGCTCTCGGTCAGGACGTCCTCACCCAGCTGCGCATCATCAGCGAAAAGAAGCCATAGCCGTCCGCCCCCAAAGATGCCTCATAATTGACATTTGACATACACCGCCTGAAACGCCTCACGCACCCGCGCATTCACGTCAGGCAGCGCGGTCAGCTTCGCGATGACACCGCCCTGCCGCCACATGCCACACGAGGCTGTCAGTTTTCAGAGATGAAGACCGCCAGCGAGCGGGCTTGAATGGTGTGTTTACCACCCGCATCGAGGTTCGATCTGGCCTCCTCGTCCTGGGTGGTCAGCCGAAGTTTCCACGGCACGTTTCCAGCCGTGGCAGGCAGCACAAAATCAATGTCCTCATGGTGCGCATTGAGAATGACACAGACGGAGCTCCCGTTTCTAGGAGCGCCATTTTCGTCCGTTTCCAAGCTGTTGCCGCCTGCAAGAACCATGCTGAAGCAGCGAACAAAACCTGCATCCCAGTCCTCCTGGGTCATCACACGCCCCTCCACATTCCACCATTCCACATCCTTCGGCTGCCCTTCTGCCAGAGGCTGCCCCGTGAAGAAAGTCTTGCGTGAGAGCACCGGAAGCTCAGCCCGCAGTTCAAGGAGTTGAATGACGAACTCGCGCAATCTCCGAACTTCCTCATCCTCCTTGCCCCAGTTCAACCAGGAGATTTCGTTGTCCTGGCAGTAGGCATTGTTGGTGCCTTTTTGAGTATGCCATCTTTCATCCCCCGCCAGCAGCATGGGCGCACCCTGGCTGAGGAACAGCGTGGCCAGAAAATTGCGTGCCTGGCGCAGCCGCAGTGTCTTGATGCCCTCGTCGTCCGTCTCACCTTCAGCGCCGCAGTTCCAGCTCGCGTTGTTGTTGTCACCATCGCGGTTGTCCTCCCCGTTGGCTTCGTTGTGCTTGCCGTCATAGCTCACCAGATCCCGCAGGCAGAAGCCATCATGACAGGTCACAAAATTGACGCTCGCATGCGGACTGCGCCCGCTGTGGTCGTAGAGGTCCGCGCTGCCCGTCAGGCGCGCCGCCAGCTCTCCTGCCGTCCCCATGCCTTTCCAGAACATCCGCACCTCATCGCGGTAGCGCCCGTTCCACTCCGCCCACCCCGTGGGGAAATTGCCCACCTGATAGCCGCCCATCCCCACATCCCACGGTTCCGCGATGAGTTTCACCGTCGAAAGCACCGGGTCCTGGCCGATGGCGTCAAAGAAAGAGCCCAGCTTGTCCCAGCCTTGCAGCTCCCGCGCCAGCGCACTTGCCAGATCAAAGCGGAAGCCGTCCACATGCACTTCAGTCACCCAATAGCGCAGGCTGTCCATCAGCAGCCGCAGGCCGGCGGGGTGCTGCATGCTCAGCGTGTTGCCGCAGCCGCTGAAGTCCTCGTAGTAGCGGCCCGACTCCTTCGAGAGCCGGTAGTAGGACGCGTTGTCGATCCCGCGAAACGACAAAGTCGGCCCCAGCTGATTCCCCTCCGCCGTGTGGTTGTACACCACATCCAGGATCACCTCGATGCCCGCCCCGTGCAGCCGCTTCACCATCCCTTTAAACTCACGCATCGCCTCGTGCGGATCCGCGGTGGAAGCATAGCCCGGTTCAAACGCGAAGAACGACAGCGTGTTGTACCCCCAGTAATTTTTCAGCCCCTTGTCCAGCAGATACGAGTCATCCAGATGATGATGCACCGGCAGCAGCTCGATCGCCGTCACGCCCAGCTGCTTGATGTAATCCATCGCTTCATCGGAGGACAGCCCTGCATACGTGCCACGCAAATGCTCCGGGAGTGCCTCATTGAGCTTCGTGAATCCCTTCACATGCAGCTCATAAATCGAAGTCCGGCACCACGGCGTGTTAGGCGACTTGTCCTCACCCCAGTCAAATTCCGGGTCGATCACCATGCCCAGCGGCGCAATGGCCCCCGAGTCGCGACTGTCAAAGGTGAGGTCCTTTTCCTCATGGTCCAGCTCATAGCCAAACAGCTCCGGCTTCCACTCCTGCAGGGTCCTGCCGATCGCCCGCGCGTACGGATCCAGCAGCAGCTTGTTGGGATTGAAGCGGTGGCCGTTCTGCGGCTCATACGGGCCATGCACACGGTAGCCATACAGCTGGCCCGCTTTGAGTCCCGGCACCAGGCCATGCCACACCTGGTTCGTTTGCTCCGGCAGTGTGATTCGCGTCTCCGCATATCCCTCAGCCGCGTCAAACAGACAAAGCTCCACTCGCGTGGCATTGGCGGAGAAAAGAGCAAAATTGATGCCCTCCTCCACGAGGGTCGCTCCCAGCGGAGTCGGAGTACCTGGAAGAATAGGACAAGAAGCGACACTGACCGGCTTTTCACCAACGGGGGAAGATTCTATTTGCACATGCGTCCAACGCCCCGGACCCCATTTTCGGTTGCATGCACTTCATGGTATCTCACTCCCGCATCAGAACGTAAAAATACAGCCAGACTGAAATCACCTGTCGGTGTCTAGGCAGAGGCGCTCCCGCCTCTTTTTGCAATCCCCCCACTCTATTTCGATGTCTGACAAACCCAGCACGCCCGCCCAGCCCGACAAATCCCTTGTGGATGTCCTCTTGGAAAAGGCTGGCATATTAAAACCCCAGGATTCCGTGCAGACAGCAGGAGACAGGATGCGCGCCACCGGCCAGGACAGCATGCCTGTGGTGGAGAACCGACGTCTCGTGGGCATGGTCACCAATCCTCATCCCGACCAGCAGGCCGCGCGTTTTGGGCATGACCCAGCCCTCACGCCCGTCTCAGAAAGCATGGACAAAAAAATCCTCTTCTGCTTCGAAGACGAAGACTGCGCCACCGCCCTTTTCAGAATGGATGAAAATCATGTGAACCTCCTGCCGGTGATGGACCGCGACATGAAAATGGTCGGCATGGTCAGTCGCGAAGAACTCGCAGACTCTTCCCCCGAGAAAAAAAGTTAAGCCCCTCTTAAAATGGGGTCAGTATGCAAATTCTTGACAATATCAGGCACGCTGTTCACCCCTGGTTATCAGCAGCCAGCGCCGCTTGGAAACCTCAACTTCCAGCCCTCCTCACGGCATCGCCAGAAACTCCGCGCTCGTCATCAGCGCCCACAGCAGATCCCGCGTCGCCTCCGCAGGCCGCTCCGCATTCGCCGTCACAAACGCCACCGCCTGTTTCTCCTCATCCGCACCCGGCGCACGGCCATACACCGCCTGAAACGCCTCACGCACCCGCGCATTCACGCCCGGCAGCGCGGTCAGCCTCGCAATGAGGCCACCCTGCGCTGCCTGCAGCAGCGCATTCATCGTCGGTGATCCCGTAAGAAACTGCGCCTGCTGAAACGTCGCGTTGTACTCCTTCGGCAGCACATCCGGCATCGCCGTCACCACACTGCGGCGACACTCATCATCATCCGGCGGCAGCCCCACCGCCACGCGCCACGAGCGCGCCAGCTGCTCCGCCGTCAGCGGTCGCTCCGCCATCCCTGCAAACAATTCCGGCGCGGCATCACTCGCCCCCAGCGCATACACACGACTGCGCACAATCTCCCGCACCACACGCCGAGTGTCATACTTGTGCGCGGCAAAATCCTGCGCCAGCCACTCCAGCAATTCAGGATGGCTCGGCGTGTTGCGCTCATTGATTTCATCCGGCGGATTCACGATCCCCCGCCCCGTCAGCGCCGCCCACATGCGATTCACAAACGCGCGCGCCAGCAGCGGATTGTCCTGCGTCGCCGCCTCCGCAAAAGCTTCGCGCCGCGAGTACTTCGGCACGCGCACCGCCGCCTTCGCATCCTCATACATTTCCGGCCCGTCATTCTCCTTCGTCTCCCCGCCCGGCCACACTTCCGGCAGCGTGCGACCCGTCAGCAGCGTCACCACCGCCGGCTGCGATTCCTTTTTCAAGTTCGTAAAATTCATGAAGCCCCCCACCGCGCTCTCCGCCACCGCCGCGCTCGCGTCCACATTCTTGCCCCGGTTAAACGCCGCCACCAGCCCCCAGTAATGCGCCTGCTTGATCTCACGCGCCAGCGGATGGTCATGACACTGCGCGCAGTCGATCCTCGTCCCATACACCACCGGCGCCACCGCCTCGGCGATCTTCTGGAAGTCGTTCTTCCGCTCAAACAAAAACCACGCCGCCCCCTTGCGCTCCGGCGCTTGGTCAGGCCGCGCGCACAGCACATCATACACCACCTCATTCCACGGGCGGTTGTCCTTGAAAGCCCTCTCCAAAAAAGTCCACCAGCCCGAGCCCTTGCGCCGCCCATCCGGATTCCCACGCGTAAGTCGGCCCATCATAAAATGGTCCCACAGCTCCCGCATGCGCACCGCATACTCCGGTGCCGCCAGCAGCTTGTCGATGAGAGCATCCCGCTGCGGTGCCGCCACAAACGCCGCCAGCTCCGCCTGCGTCGGAATGCGCCCCGCAAGATCCAGATACACACGCCGACACCACACCGCATCCGTAACCGCCGCCGCAGGCTTTACACCCGCGCGCGCCCAGCCCTCCACCAGCAGCGTCGAGATCGCCTCCTCACCCGAGCCAAACTTCCGCGCCACCTTCGGCTGTGCCTTCTCCACCGCCACCACAGGTGTGCTCGGCAGCGCCACGATCCATTCCCTCACCACCGCACGCTCCGCGTCGGAGAGCTGCTTCTTCGGCGGCATGTGCGGGTCCGCACCGTGTTCCAGACTCGTAAACAGCGCACTCTCCTCCGGCTTCCCCGCCGTCACCACCACACCGTCATCGCCACCTTTGAGCACCATCTCCGGCGTGTCCAGTTCCAACCCTCCCTTCTGCTCCAGCACCCCGTGGCATTTCACACAGTTCACATCCAAAATCTCCCTCACCTTCCCGGACCACAACACCGCCGCATCCGCCGCCAAAGCATCACGCCAGGCAGTCAGTGAGAGCAGTAAAAATAAAACAACAAGTACGCGGCGCAGCATGCAGAGAGAAAACACAAAATGGGGTGCCCAAAACTACACCACCCAGCCCCATTTCTTGCGCCGAATTTCGCACAACCCTGCCGCCCCCTCTGGAAATAAGCCCCATAGTTCATATCAACACTATAAGACCTATTCCCAGCGCATCCGTCCCTCCGCATTCTTCCTTCTTACTTCTTACTTCTTAATTTTCACCTCGTCTCTTTCAGCCCCCGCGCCTTGTCGATGAGCTGCAGAAACTCCCCGCGATACCCCAGCGTGTCCGCGCCCTTGCCATCCAGAGCGAGTCTCCGCACCGTTTCCCAGCTCAGCGTGCCTTTGTAGCTTGAGTCACGCAACAGCAGGCCAAAGCCCGCCACCGCCGCGCTGAATTTGAATTCCTCCGTGCTCGCCGTCAGCGTCTTGCCCTCGTCCTTCGTCGGCACCTCGATCAGCTTGCTCAGATCACTCTCCGGCTCCTTGTAGCGCAGCTTCACCGTCATCATCTCGCCGGTCTTCGCCGCCTCCGCCAGTTGCGCAGGCGAGATCGCCAGAGCTTGATACTTCAAGCTGTCCACCGCAGGGCGACCCTCCGCACCCGCGGGCAGATTCGCAGGCACCACCTCATACAAAGCCACCACGCTGTGACCCGCGCCGATCTCTCCCGCGTCCTTCGTATCGTCATTAAAATCCTCCTTCGCCATCACCCGGTTTTCATACCCAATCAGCCGATAGCTGCGCACCGCCGCCGGATTGAACTCCACTTGGATTTTCACATCCTTCGCAATGGTCACCAGCGTGCTGCCCATCTGCTCCACCAGCACCTTGCGCGCCTCGCTCAGACTGTCGATGTAGGCGTAGTTACCGTTGCCCTTGTCCGCCAGCGTTTCCATCGTGCGGTCCTGCAGGTTCCCGCTGCCAAATCCCAGCACGCTGAGAAACACCCCCGTCCTCGCCTTGTGCTTGATCAGTTTTTCCAGCTCCTCCGGCGAGCTCACGCCCACATTGAAGTCACCGTCCGTGCACAGGATCACGCGGTTCACCCCGCCTTTGATGAATCCCGCCACCGCCTGCTCATACGCCAGCTTGATCCCCGCGCTGCCATGCGTGCTGCCACCCGCGCTCAGCCTGCCGATCGCCGCCAGGATCTCCGCCTTCTTATCACCACTCGTCGGTGGCAGCACCACGCCGCTGCTCCCCGCATACACCACCATCGTCACGCGGTCCCCTTCCTCCAGTTGCTCCGTCAGCATCCGCAGAGACTGCTGCACCAGCGGCAGCTTCGTCGATTCATTCATCGAGCCCGACACATCCACCAGGAAGACCAGGTTGCTCGCCTTGCGGTCCTTGTCCAGCTCACGGCCCTTGATGGAAATCCGCGCCAGCCTGTGCACCGGCTGCCAGGGGCAAGGTGCCAGCTCCACACGCACGCCAAAGGGTTCCTTCGCATCATGCGCCGGACCTTCCTCCGAAGTCGGGAAATAATTCACTAACTCCTCAATGCGCACCGCATCCGGCGGCGGCAGCATGTTCTGGTTCAAAAAGCGCCGCACATTCGCATACGACGCCGTGTCCACATCGATCGACAGCGTGGACAGCGGCTCCCGCGCCACCTCCTTCATCTCGTTCTCGATGATCCGCGTGTAGCTCTCGCCAGAGCTCGGCTGCCTTTGCGGCGCGGGCTTGGGCTCCTCAGGCATCGCAATCGTGCCGAGATAGAAGTCATCCGACTTCCCATCTTTGCCCATGACAGCACTCCCACCCTGAACCGGCGCTTTGTCTTCCCACTTGTCAGTCACTTGGGCCAGCATCTTCGCCCGCTGATGGTCATAAGCTGTCTTGAAGTATGCTTCTTTCTTCCGCTGGGCCTCTACCATGCCACGACGCGCCGCCGCATTGTAAGGGTCCGTGCGCAGCACACCCTGGTATTGCGTGATGGCCACGTCGTAGTTGCCAGTTTCAACCGAGCCATTCGCCAGCATCAGCCCCGATTGAACCTCGCTCACGGCTCCCGCCTGCGGTGCGGCTGAGGAGAATGAGATCGAATTGCCCCCAGCCGCCCCTGCCTGCGGACTCTGCACCCCCGCTGCGGTTGAGTTGAAGGTCGCTAATTCCTTGCCATCTGTCGTCGCCCATCCACCGACGACTCCCGCAGGTGGCGAAGCCGGTGCAGCAACAGGCGAAGCGGTTGCCACAATACCACCGCTGACATCCAGCGACGCGCCAGCAGCGAGCTTCATCTGTGCTGGTTCATCCATCAGCGGAGCAAACGCGTCGCCTCTCTGCATCACCGCACCATTGGACACACTCAACGTTCCGCCATTGATCGTCGTCGTGCCGCTGTAGGTGTTGGCACCTGCCAGGACCAGCGTACCCGCGCCAGTTTTGGTCATGGCTCCTGATCCAGAAACCGTCCCACCAAACGTCTCGCCCACCCTCGGGGAGGGAGCAGCAGTGCTTGCAAAGGTCAACACCTCCGCCTTCGCAGGTGTCGGACTCAAACCTCCGCTGTAGGTCGTGCCACTGCCAGAGTTGACCGTGACACCGCCAGTGATCGTCGTGTACCCGCTGTAGCCCGCTGCACCATTCAGATCCAGCGTGGTTGCATTACTCGTGCTCATGGGAGTTGCAGCGCCCACATTCCCCAGCGAGTTCGTCCCCGCCACATCATAGGTCGGAGTCGGCGCCGCGCTGCTAACACTCGATGCCGACGTCAAGGTCACAGACCCAATGTTCGCATTGGCAACAGGGGGCGAAGAGACCGCCGGGCTGCCAGTGGCGATCATCGTCCCCGCTCCGGGGAGCTTGCCGGGCTGCGCCGCACTGGCATCGCCATCAGCAGGCGCATCCGCCCAGGCAGCAGCCGACGGGCCGTCAAACTTGAAGGAAGACCTGCGCGGAAGTTCGATCGGACTCGCGTAAACAAACTCACGCGTCACCTCCATCGTGGCCCGCGTCCCTGACTTCGTCGTGACAACTGGCGCGCCCATCAGATCCAGTGGCAGCTTCTTGCCAGAGGAGCTGAGTACACCGCCATTCACCACCACAGCCCCGGAGCCAATCACGGTACTCGCGTCGCTGGAGGACTTGCTCAATGCAGTCACGTTGAAAACAGCCGCCTGCAAGTCACTCACGCCGGAGAAATTCAAACTCACGGCAGAACTTGCCAGAGGCATCGTGCCAGAGGCGAAAGAGATCAGCCCTGAATCACTGCCGATGCCAAGAGTGTTCCCTGAGCCCCAATTAAAGCCGGACGGACTGCTCCCGTTGCCAGAGGTATTTAAATGAACATCGCCAAAGGAGTGCCATCCCGCACGCTGATAGAAAGCGTACGGCGGCTGCATCAGAGCCTCGAACTGGAGAGACTTACCGGCCTGCACAAAATGGCTGCCAACTCCCGCGCCGTCGGCTCTCTGCACCAGGTATTCAGCCAGCGAAGCCTGAGCGGAAGCTCCACCAGCAAGAGTGATCAGCCCAGTAGAGTTCGCATTCGCATAGGAATTCAACGGCATCCATAGCAGCAATGCATTCATCGTAAATGGAGCGCATGCCTGAGCCGCTGCATTGCCAGTGCTCAAATTCGCAGATTTCAGCACCACCGCGGAACTGCCACGGTTGTACAAACCCAAGTCTCCAAGAGCTATGCTCGCCTCATACTCCGCCAGCGATGCATTCAGTTCGGCTTCATCTTCTGCAGAAATCAGTTCCAGCGGAGCAGTGCTCATCCATGGGTATCCACTCGCATACGCGACCTGCTGAACCTCTGGCAGGAGACCACTCGCAAACCCCAGGCTGCCAAAACTATCGCCATGCTTGAGGGTGGCCCAGGATGCTGAACTGATCGTGTTAGCTAGCCTCCCAGAATTGGAGTAGCTCAAAGAGGATCCGAAAACGAACAGCTCCCCGCCAAACGGCGGGTAAACTCTGCCCCCAGCCTTCAAGCTCAAGCTCGCAGCGTGCCGCTCCTGAGTCTGCTTCAGCAGATCCTTTGCGTCAGGAATCATCTTCAAATTTCCGCCCATTGCCGTAGACCCAGAAACCGCGCCCCCCACCACGAAAGCGGTGCCGCCATTCACGGTCAGATAGCCCGCATCCGCCGGCATGCTGTTACTGCCACCAGCTAGCTGAGCACTGCCATTCTCAAGCCCCAGCGCAGCCCCTGCTGCGGCCGGCTCCAGCTTCTGGGAAGTCACACCCGTACCCGCCACGACAAGGCCGACCGTCTCGGGAAGCTTGATACCTCCGCCAAAGTTCAGGCCATACGCGTTCTCATCCTGCACGCGCTTCAGCCGCTCCACATCGCCGGGGCTCATCGCACTCTGATTCTTGTTCAAAGCCAGCGCACCCACTGCGGACACAGGTTCGGATTTCGGCATTGGCGGCAGCGTCTTCACCGCAGGCTGCTCCGCCACGATCACAGGCTTCACCGGCGTGGCAGCCAGCAGCCGTGCCTCTGGCCCCTGCCCTGCTTTTTTCTTCGCCTCAGGCTTCGGCGCGAGTTGCACCTTGATGCCCGGCTTTTCCGCCACGGCAGCGACGGCACGCGCTTCGCTCTTTCTGGAGGAATAGGCCTGCCACGTCCAAAACCCTCCCAGCACCGCGCACGCCGCCAGGGAGAGGCGGACGATGACGCCGATGTTCCACCGGGTTGTTTTGCCAGATTTTCCGTTTGCCGCAGGAGTTTGTGAATGCGTCCCGCTTGCAGCAGGCAATCGAGACGATTGCTCTACGAGGCGCTGGCGCTGCTTGTCCGTCAGCGCCAGCGAGTCATCCCGCAGTTCGCTCAGCAGAAAGTCGCAGAAGGCCTTCGTCTCATCCGCCTTCACTTTGTCCTGCGGATTCTCATGCAGCGCCGCCTCCAGCTGCTGGCGTTCTTCGGCACTGGCTTCATCCAGCGCCCAGGCGGTGATTTGTTCCGGTTTCATATCAAAATAAAAAGGTAAAAGGTTTAAGCGATGGCGTGTTTCAGTTTCACCGCCTGCGGCGCGTCATGGTCCTTCCACTTCGTCTTCAGCGCGGCCACCCCGTGGTGGATCAGGTAGCCCACGTTCCCGATGCTCGTCTGCATCGCCGCGCTGATCTGCTGGTAGTCCAGCCCCGCGATGAACTTCAGCCGCACCGCCTCGCGCTGTCGCACCGGCAGTGTTTCGATGAGTTCCCGCAGCGCCGTGGCGGTCTCCCGCTGCTCCATCGCGTCATTCGGCGCAGGATCAGCAGACGTTTCCAGATCAAGTGTTTCAGTTTCCATAACGACGAGGCGTTGATGTTTGCGGTGATGGTCCAGGGCACGATTGCGGCACACAGTAAAAAGCCAGGGCGCCAGCCGCGCATGGTCCAACGTGGCCAGGTGCTGACTCAGCTTCACAAACACATCCTGCACGATGTCCCGCGCATCCTCCAAGTCGCCCGTGTATCCATGCGCATAGCGGATGAGGGGCCGCTCGTAGCGCTGCAGGGTTTCTAGAAAAAGGTCGTGCGGTTCGCTCATGGGGGTGTGTTCGCCGGGCATCACGGCTGACATTCCCACATCTTGGGAAATATTTTCGCCCATGGCGAGATAGAACGCACGGAAGAGGTGTTCGAAGCTCAGGCAAAATGCGAGTCAGCCACCCACCCAATGCCCCCACCGCACGATCTCACCAGACTCAGCGACCACTGCCGTCCGCACCGATCAAGGCCCGAAGCAGTCCATTAGGTGTCAATTGCGTAAATATTTATATATTTACTTTTACAAATAAAACTGATTGTATTTCCTCTCAAGGATTTCTTTAGCAGAAAAGCATGCACCGGCTTTCAGAAGCCTGCTGCATGCCAAATTTAAACTTATTTGTGCCATGCCAGGTCGAACAAACAATTCCAACAATAACCTGACTGATCCCGCACCCGATCGGTCGCCAAGCCCCGTGCCTAGAAAAAGGGGACTGAATGATATTACCAAGGGAGCGCGCATATCGGTGGTGCCCAAGAACGCGAAAAGCGCGAAGATTGTTAATCGCTTGCAACCAAAAGACCCGGTGTCGCAAAAAGACGAGACGCAGCCCTATTTGCCGACCACTTTGACTCCCTCTTTGCCACTTTCTTTGCGGGACAGCCCTAGCAGCGAGCCTTTTTTGATCAGTATTTGGAACATGCAGGGTCAGAGGAGTGGCATTGGATCTGCCAAGCAAACAGCGATACTGTCACTCTTCAAAGACACCCCACAGCTCGACATGATGCTATTGCAGGAAGCCGGCAACTTGGAGAGCGACACAGCCCTTGGCTGCAAAGGGAAAAGTGTTCTTGAAATAACGATTAATGTCAAATACGAAACAGGTAAAGGTAATGTCTTTGAGGAGCACACCGTGCCGGTTGATGTGAAGCACGTCCTCGTCGAGTCAAACCGGGGCTATAGGGATGTGCTAGGCGTTATTTGGTACGGCACACGCGAGAACATGGACGCGAGCAATCCTCGCTGCAGCATGGCCGTAGTGTACCGCTTCAAGAGATGGTTTGAAGGCACGCCGGTTAACAGTCCAGAACTGCGTGATCTCTTGAGAGGCATCCTTTATGCGAAATCCTATATCGATAAAAATAGCAATGTCCCTTATGCCGAACAGGCGAAAAATCTACGGCCAGCCTTCGGCATCAAGCATCCAAGTGGCACCGTGGTGTACAACTTCCACGCCCCCTCCTGCTCAAACCGATTTCCTGTAAAGGTGTCCTTTGAGATACTCAGCGAAATCTGTCATGGACCTGCGGTTCTCGCAGGCGACTTAAACTTTGAACCCCAAGTGCTTGTGCACATGGAAAGCAAGGCGAGAGAGGCAAACGTTTCACCTTTTCACTTCGATTGCTCCAATGAACCCACGCACTCTGGCGGACGCCGCCTGGATTTAGCCATGGGCAACCGCAAAATCAGGCATGTGCCAATGCAAGGGCTCTACATGAAAAACCACGAATTGGAGAAATTTTTGCTGACGCGTATTGATAATAAGATCGCAAACCAAAATGACCTGCAGACCCTAAAACAATGGATCGCAGGGAGGATGGATTCGCAGGCGCAGCATGAATTGATCAACACCTCACTTTCCCATTCTGAAAAGGAGGAGATCCGCAGCAAATCAAAAGCTTGGGAAGAAGAAACCAGTCAGATCAAAAAAGAGGCGTATACGGGCTTCCAAAATGAAATAACTCGAGATCTGAATTCAGACCATACCCCTCAGTTTTTTCTGATCAGCCCCCCCCCTCCTCCCGTTTCGCCGATTGCCATGGAGGATGAGCTGTTAAAAACCTATCCTCCCATATTGAATCTTATCGAAAGCGTTAAAGGCAACTAAAAGCCCCGCAACGGATCCCGTGGAAAGTGACATGCCCGCAGCCGCGACCTGAACGCCCTTATTCAAAAATCATTGCTCATGAGTTCTCCAGCTAACCGCCCCGCTCTCTCCTACCGAAACCCATGGGAAGTGCATCCTGAGGAAATCAATAAATGCATTGTCAATGTCGACAGCGAGTGGGACCCGAAGACAGCTTCGCACTCTTCAGAACTGCAACTAGCCAAATGGCGAGGACTGACCACGCAGGCGCGCAGCCTCTGGCAGTCCGGCAAGGACGACAAGCCCTCCCGGCATGTACTCTCGGTACTGAAGATGAATGGCGCAGCCCCGCCATCCTTGTACGATCTGCTGCCCAAGGGGAGTTCCCCACTGCCGAAGGGGAAGGTGCAGGATCTGCTGAAGCTGACGCGGCTCGCGGATGCCAGGGTGATCGTATGCGGTGAGTCCCTCGCGTATAAGAAGCATGTCAAGGATAACGGCAAAGCCGAGGACAAGGCCCATGATGAGGTCAATGAGAAGGTCATCGCAAGCTTTGAAAAAATGGCGAAGTCCTGGGACAAGGATATGTTTCGGGCGCTGGACTTTCCGCGCCTGCTAAAGCAGCAGGACAGGCTCAAAGGCCTCTACTTTGAAGGCCTGCTCAAATGGGACACGAAGCTGAATGATCACCTGTCTCTGAGACTGCTGATCGGCCTGCTGAACGGGACTGAGTCAGCGTCAGAGCCCATGGTTGTCGCGGGCGGTGTCTCCATGGTGCGGTTTCCTGCTCTTGCCGAAGGTGACAAGAGTTTTGAAATGACTTTTCTCCACATTGACTGGCTGGCCCGCCTGTCCAAAAAAAATCAGCCGAAAATCACCCTGGGAAAAGGCAATGCGATCTTATTGAAACACGTGGGCCTGCGTGCGCGCCTGGACGCGGGAAGACAGGCCGTGCAAGGCCTTCATGGCATGGCGCAGTGGAAGACCAAAGACTATGCCATCGATGTGGGCCTGGAAATAGACCTGGACGGGAAGGAGGTCAGATTTCTGGCACGGCCCAATCATGACATGACTCTGGATAAGCTGGGAAAGCTGGCCGGAAGCGAAGCCACGAATGCCGCCGCGGCTGCGGCCACCCAGGCCGACATGAAGGGCAAAATCGAGGGCGTTCTAGGTCCCCCCGAAAACAAGGTGAAGCTGACACTGGTGGAAGTGCGCGGAGGCTTCGCCTGGACCAAGGATGAAAATTTTCGCATCACCACTCTGTCTCTCACGGTAAGTGCAGAATCCACCGATGGGCGGGGTGTGCCCTTTGCAGGCGGGCGGCTGAAGCCACGGCTCACCATCCTCTGTGACTTTAGCGGCAAGAAAACCACGCTGAATGTCGTGGCCGAAGGCGAGCTGACGTGGGAAAAGCTGAAACTCTCCGCCATGGTCAACACGGCGGCTAAGACTTTTGAAGCAGCCCTCGAATGGAAAGACGCGAAGAATGACTTGATCGCGCAGCAGTTCCTCGCCTTGCCTCACACTTCGGCACCTGGCAAGCGAGGTGAGGAGAAGAAAAAAGAAGAGGAACAGGAAGGCCTGAAACTGAAGCTCTCCGGCAAGTATGGCAACGAGTCGGAGTATAACTTCACCGCCAGCAATAAAAAAGGTTACAAAATCCCCCTCCTGAAAAAAGGCGCGGGCGTGAAAAAAGAAATATCGCTGACGTTGAGTGATCTTTCCTTCGAAGGAAGTTACAAGCCCGGCACCAAGGAAGAAGAGCCAAAATGGGACTGTAAAGTCGGTGGCAAGGCTGGCTTCACCGACAAAGGCACCTTTACCGTCAGCGGCAGCTATAAAACAGGCCCCAAAGAGAAGACTCTAAAGATGGGCTTCAAGGTGGAAAAAAGTGCACCCGGGGACGATGCCGACAAGCTCGACTTTGAGCAGGTGTTCGGGGGTGGTGGCATGGCAGACACCCCGGTGCCTGGCGCAGGCGGCTTCGAGCCCGTGGTGGCGCCCAAGAATCAGGAGAAAGAGAAAAAGCCGCTCAGCAGCCTGGAACTGAAATGGGAGCGTGAGACGAAGCTGGATGACGAAAGCAAGAAATGGGAAATAAAGAAGGATGAGGTGGTCATCACCGCCAAGCCGGAAAAGATCAATGTACTGCAGGCCTTGCAGGGAGTGCTGGGCTGGAAGCCGGCGGGGGTGGACGGACTCAAGGAGGTCACCCTCAAGCTGGAAACGATCAAGCTGACTGCCAGCAAGAAGGAACTCACCCTGGTGCTGGAAACGCCGAAAAAGAAGAAGCCGGCAGACGCAGACACCAAAGTAGGCGGCACGGCTGATGCGGACGCGCTCAAAAAAGCAGAGGAGGAGGGACTTAACATCACTCTGGGCAAGGCCCAGTTTTCCCTTCATGATTTCAAGCTCGTTGTCTCCCACAAGGAGGAGAAACCGGAGGATCCTCTACCAGGCCAGAAAAACCCTGCCGCCCCTGCCCAACCACAACAGGCAGGAGCCAGCGGCGTGGTCACAAAGTCTACGCCAAAAAAGCGCAAGCTCACTGCCACTGTCTCTGCCAAAATGAAGTTCCATACTTGGGCCACGGCGAACGTGGAATACACCCTGGGTGGTGCGTGGAAAGTGGGAACGGTACTGAAGAAGCCCCTAAAACTGCACCAGCTTGCGGCACAGTTCCCGGTCATCAAAACAGAGCCCACAAGTGTGGCACCGGCCACCGAGAACAATCCCACATCTGTGGCAACCGTCACCAAGAAAGAGCCCACATGGAACCTGGTACTTGATCAGGTGGCGTTTTATCTGACTAAAAACGGCAACAGTTACGGGGCCAGCATTGAGGCGTATGTACAGGGTCTGGGGCAGCTCGGGTTCCAGGTGATGTACACCCCGAAGGGCTGGGGACTGGGAATGGAGATGGAGGTAACCAAGAAAGACCTGGAGGCCGCGAAGGTGAAGGGTCAGAATGCTTTGGCAGCCTTGAAAGCCAGAGGTCGGCGCGCTTTGGCGGCCGCAAAGGCAAAGGGGCCGAAGTCTCTGGAAGTCTGGGAGACGAAGTTCCAGAACACCCAGATAGCCAGGGAAAAGAGGATGGCGGAAGCTCTGAAAGAGTCAGAAAATCTCACAGAGAGCGTGCTAAAACTTTTGACCACCTTCTCTCTGGAAGAAATCCAATTGGGATTTTGCACTATCGACTCTTCGAAAAAGGGAGGTCTCAAAGGCACGGAGGTGACCCAAGGAAAGGCTGGCTTCGGCTTGAGCGCAAAATGGAAATTTGCCCCGGAGAAAGGCGACGCTGCGAGTCAATTAGCCGGCGTGAAGAAGGTGATGAGCTATCTGGGACAGGCGGCGGAATCCCTGCAACTGAACGTGTTTCTCTCCAGAGAGGAGCAAGAGATTTCGGTGATACTGAAGGAGCGGCAGGTCCCGCCGAGCAAAGCGGCGACTGAGCCGTCCGGCAAGGACAAGTCAGTGGCGCAGGGCAATACCCAGCTTGCCACGCCTTATGCAGGCCAGGAGGTGCGCATCGGGGGTACGCTCTTGCTGAAACACTCTTCGGGCAAGTTCGAGATCGGCATGAGCGCGCACGCCACGAACGTGATGATCTCCGGGAAGGCCTGCAGCTTCAATCTGGGTCTGGCGGTGACCGTCGGAACAGGCGGCGCTTCGCTCATGTTCAAAGGCGATATCGTTGCAAACAACGGTCCTGTGCCACTCTACAAGGGCTCCAAGGCCACCCTTGCCAACGTGGGGCTCATGATCGGCGTGGGCTCCTCCGGCGTGATGTTCGGCGCTTGGGGCAAGGTGAACATCGGCTCCTTTCAGGCCGAAGCGCTGATTTATTTTGGCGGTGCCAAGCAGACGGCCGTGGCCCTCGCCATCAGTGATGTGAACCTGGCCCAGGTGGCGGGCCTGCTGTCCGAGCGCTTCAAAGATTCGAAGATTCTCCAGAGCGTCCAGTTCCTGGGGACACCGATGAAGCTGAACATCGAAGGCAAGCCCCCCAAGAAAGGCGAGTCAACGATCTTCATCTCAAGCTATCATTTGCGGGTTGAGAGTGCCACACCCGAGAAGGCGAAGTCCTTGGCGGCCAAGATGATGGGCCTCCTGGCGGAGGGCGAGGAGAAGTGCAAGCACCTCACCGTACAAGACGAGGTGGAATGCGATGGCACGAAAGGCGAAGGCACCTGGCACCTCACAGACAAGCCCAGCAAGGTGAAGTACACCCTGGAGCACAAAAAGAAGGGCTGGACGCTCGCACGCAAGTTTCAGTTTCGGGCTGCCAGCGGAGACATTAAAATCCCTGGAGTCGCCGACTTTAATGCCGGCATCATGCTTGAAGGACGGCTGCAGATCCTCGGCTGGGAGGCCCGGGCCAGGGCGGAGGTCGGGAGTGCCGGCGTGTATCTCCGTGGCAGTCTGGACGTGCTGGACATCAAGCTCCTAGGCTTCTCCCTGCTCTCTCTGAGCGGCTCCAAGACAAAGGTGGAGGACAAAAAGACGATCCTGGTGGCCGACAGGGACAAAGGAGCTGAGCTATCTCTGGCCACTTTTACCGCGCCACAAGGCCGCGAAGTGCCGAAGGGCGTCAAACTCAACGAGAAATTTCTCGAACAGGTGGGAGGATCGGAAAAGGACTTCTTCAAAGGAGCGCATGCCTATGTGAACGCCTGCCTCTCAGTCTTTGAAGGGCTCGGGACTGTGGCGGTGGACTGCCAGATCAGCCCGAAGGGCATGTCCCTCATGGGGCGCGGCACGCTGCTGAAGCTGCTGGAGTGCAATGTGGACATCATGCTGTTCGAGGGTTCCGGCTTCAGCTTTGCTGCGGAGCTGAAGATGACGATTCCAGAAATCGACGTGGGCCTTGTGACAATCAAAAAAATCGAAGTCGGCGGGCAGTTGAAAATCCAGATCGGGGGTCCGGGCGTGGCCCTGGCTGCCTCTCTTGGCGTCTCCTTCGGCTATGGGACCGAGATGGTCCTGCTAGGCGCGATCAAGTTCACCCTGACTCAGGAGGTGCTGGACGACTTCGTAGGCATGCTGAAAAATGCGGTGATTGACGGCCTCGCAGCCAAACTCGGCCTGTCCGAGGCCACTGAGCTGGAGAAAAAATGGCGCTGGACGCGGGTGGAGATCATTAACGACACACCCTTCAGCCTGGTCTGGGATGGTGACAAGAAAGACCCAGCCAAGTCTGACATCAGCGAGTATGGCAATCTCATCAACGGTGCGCATGGCAAGTACTGGCAGGCACCCACCGACATCTCCCCTTGGGCCGGGGGCGTTTTCTCCGCCTGTGAGAGGGCCTCAGCCATCACCGGCTGCGGGGGGGTGACTAAGTTCAAGATGAAGCTGGAAGAAAAAGCCACCACCGAGCAGTTCAACGTCGGCTGGTCCAATCCGCTATGCCACAGCGTCAAGGCCGTCGCCAAGAAGGCTTATGCCGACTACGTGAGCGACGTCAATACGGGCTGGAGCAGCATCTACAGCTACGTGGGCAAGGTGACGAATATTCAAGCCCTGAAAGATGCCGGAGACACAATCAAAGGCTACATTCCAGAGAAGATCATCCACAATCCCAAATGCCGTGGCTCCTTCGTGGAGGCGCAGACAGTGTGGGACGAACTGGACGACCCCTATCTCAAACCAAGCCATGAGACCAAGTTGATTTCATGGGCAAACTTTGAGGCGGAGATCCTCACCACTCCTGGAGACTGCTCGCAGGTCGTCATCCGCCAAAAAGGCGTGGCCGCAGCAGGCAGAGTGTCCGCCGCAGGTTCGTGGGAGCGGGGGGAAATGGCCATCGTCTCCCCAGGCGGCATGTTGTACTGCCGCACCCGCCAGGCCGGAAACAAAGGCGTCTGGCAGCATTGTGCGCCGCCGCGGGTCTTGGGCCGCGGGTTCCGCAATGCTGAGGTGCTGACCTTGCAGCGGGGTGATAAGAAGGTCTTTGTATTGCTCGCCATCGCCACCGACGAGCGGCTTTATTTCTCCGAAAAAGCAGCATCTCAGGGTCAGGGCTGGCAGCCGTTAAAGCGCGTCCCTCACCTCCCACCACTCGGTGTTGCAGTCTCAGTGAGTCTGCCATTGCAGCGCACGCTGTCAGAGACCGTGCCTTTTTTCGTCACCTTCGCCGAAGAGAGGCTGAAGTTCAGAACCTCCGTGACGCTTTCCCCTGAGGGGACCCTCGTCTTTGAAAACGGGGGCGGTGCTCCGGAAATAGAACACTCTCGGGACCTCAGCCGGCTGCTGCGCGCAGGCGCCTTCATACGCGTGGGCATCAGTCAGGAAGGAACCCTCGTCGTGGGCGAATCTCCCTCACCCTGGAAAAATCTGGCCGCTGTTGCAGACGACAAACATGACGCGACCGCCCCTGAAAAACTCCGCTCAGCTCTTAAGCTGTACCTGCATCCGGGAATTCATTACACTAAGCCCGAGGATGATGCGAAGCCCCAGTGGGAGAAGGCCCGTGACAGCGTGAAAGACCCAAAACTGCCAGCGAAAAGCGTCACTTTGCTCAGCCAGATGAAAGCACTGTACCTAGGACGCCACGATGTGGTCGCCCTGTGTTTGGATGACCTCATCCTATGCCAGGATTTGATTTTGCACGAACTGCAAATCACGCGGGGCAGCCAGCATCCGCCACCTTTGCGAGAGATGAAGCCAAAAAAAATCCAGCAGCATGCCGCCGTGGTACAGGGTCAGGTGCTCTGCATCGTCGTCGTCGATGACATGGGCGAACTGTGGCAGATCCGTCAGGTGGCCAATCCCGAGATGCGCGCGGCTTTTAACCAGAAGTCTTGGGACGCTATCGCCTCCGAAATGAAAATCGATGACGACTCGTATGAATGGAAGGCGTGGGAGCAGCTCCCTCCGCCACCCATGGTTCCTCTGGGGAATCTCACACCAGACACAGACCCGTCAACAGACGAGGCCCTCACGCAGTGCCGGCCAGAGCGCCGCTTCTACTCATTCTGCGCGGGAATGTCTCGTGACAGCCATCTCCACCTCTTTGCCACCGATCAGGATCGCGCACTATGGCATACCAGCTCACCGGATGCAGGCCTCACCTGGGACATCTGGCGGGAAAGCACGGAAGCCGTGCTGCGGCAGGTGGAAAAAGTCAGCTGCGCCTGTGAAAATGGCGAGATGGAGGTCTTCGCCATCACCCCTGGCAAAGAGCTCTACCACTCGCATTTCACCGGTCCCAGCAGCACCCAGTGGTCGGCTTGGCAGAACATCTCTGCGAAAGAGCCGGCCAAACCAGATAAGAAGAATTGAATCTCTGCCTCCTCCCACCATCCCATGCTCTCGCAACCCACCGTCGGTCAAATCGTCTGCGTTCCCTACACCTTTACCATTTACGATTGGCTGCCTTGCGAAGGGCAGTTGCTGCCGCTGCAAGAATACGAGGCCCTTTATACGATCTTGGGGAACCGCTTTGGCGGTGAGGCATCCAAAAACTTTGCCCTCCCTGATCTCCGTGGCAAGGAACCCGCCCCCGGCTTCAAATGGATCATCGCGGTCCACGGCGACTACCCTAGGGTGGCTCAATAGTCGCATATTCACGGGACCTTGCTCACTGGAGGGTGCATGCGCCCAAATTGAGAATGGCAGGTCGGCAGCCTCTGGGACTGCGTCCAGCTAAAGTTATTACGAATACGAAACAAAGAATTCCTACCCCATGGCCTGCCTGCTGCTTTCTTTAACACGTCATTTGTGCAAGATTAATACACCCTTTGAGCAAGAATAACTTGGTTTGACTCACCGCCAATTTTCTCCACCTTCGCGCCCTCACTTCAGATTCACCCTTACCCCCTTTTATGATAAACGCCTACATTGGCCAGATCATGTTGTTCGCTGGAGATTATGTCATTGAGGGCTGGTACCCCTGTGACGGCTCCGAGTTGAAGATTCAAGAATTCGAGGCTCTCTACAGCGTCTTGGGGACCACCTATGGGGGGGATGGCAAAAAAACCTTCTGCGTGCCGGATCTGCGCGATAAATTTCCCAGGCAGTCTCCCGGCTACTCAGGCGGGGTGCATGCCGCCAAGATGGGGCAAACCGGAGGAGTCTCCGAATACCCTGCCGTGGACATGTCATACTCCTTTCATATCGCACTGCCGAAGCACACCCATACTGTGCATTTCGACCCTGGAACGGTGTCTGTTGACCAAGTCAAGATCCAGGTCGTAAGCGGCAATGCAGGTGCCGACACGACCACCAACAAAAGCACTCCGAAAGACTCCCTGCTGGCGCAGACTTTTGCCGGTGCAGGTGCCACCCCGTTAAAGACTTACTCATCGGCCCCTCCCGATGCCGTACTCGGCGGTGTCATCGGTGGGCAAACGGGTACGATCAAAGATGCCTCTGTATTTCTCGAACCCGCAGGGTCTCTGGTGCCTAGTACGGAAACTCATATAGGGACTGACCTGATCAGGGTGCCTATCGTCATTCCTGCACGGACCAACAACCCGCCGTTCCTTACCATGAACTATCTCATCTGCATTGAAGGAGGCGAATATCCTCCTAAGTTGGTCAAGTAATTGTTCAGCGTTGTTCCCCCCTGGTCATTCATCTTTTGGCACCCTAAATGCTTATTTAGATAATACATATGCTTATATTCCTCCGAGCTTGCTGCCTGGCAGTCATGATTTTCAGTGCCTCTGAAATCAGAGCCTCTGTGGTTCTCTCCAATCTGAGTGAGCCCGACAGTGGCATCCCACAGGGCGTTTCCAACAGTAACGACATGTCTGTCTCCTTTGAATATGTCTCCTATGTCGGGACCTCGTTTGTCGTGGGCTCCGTGGCAGGCAACTTGTGGGATCTGAACTCTGCGACCCTGAGCATGGACGCGACCAACCCTTCCACCACTGGCGCGTTTGTGGTCGGCATTTACAGCAATAACACCAGCGGTGTCCCGGACCCTCGGCCCGGGAGCCTTCTTGGAACTTTGACCGCCAGCATCCCTGCGGGGGACGCCCCCCTTGATGCAGGGCAGTATGTTTACACGGCCTCTCCTGGCAGCATTCAGCTCACCGCAGGTCAGACCTACTGGCTGGTCGCCTCAGCTTTAAGCACCACCGGAACGGGCCAGGGGTATTCTTGGAAAGTGGCTGACAGCACCAGCTACACGACCCAGTCCACCGGCTGGAGTGTGGATGCCAGTCACTCCATAGCCACCTTCGGCCCCGGCTACACCTCTGATACCGCGACTTGGAGCAATGACACCAATAACGTGCTCGACAACAACGTCTGGCGTACGGATTCAGCCTCTGGCACGGCCAGAAATTGGGGTTCTGATCAGTTCCTCCAGTTCTCCCTCGACGCCAGCATTTCAGGTGCCCCCGAGCCCTCCAAGGCGGCATTCAGCCTGCTCGGCCTGCTCTCTCTCGGACTGCGCCGCTCACGCCGACGCTGAGGAGTGCGAGGCTTCACACCTTCACAAGCCTCTGGGTGGCGCTTTCAAACCTCAACCGCCGCAGCCGAGGTGAATGCTTCATCCAAAAAAAAGCGCAAGAGCAAGGCAAAGCCCCATTCGCCAGCAAAAAGCACCGGGTCTAAAGCGGATCAAACCGCCAGCACCAAAACCAGGTCCCTCACTCCCCCGCAGTCGCAGCGGCTGTCCACCACCCTCCCGGCCCTATCCCGCCACAGCATGGCCTCCATGCCAGAGCCGGCTGCAGACGCCGCAGAGACAGAGCCGCTCCCAGTCCCCTCTCCTCCAGCCACCGCCCCTGCTGCTGTGGCCATGCCAGCACGCACCCCGTATTCGGCACCGCCCCGGGCAACGGACTCCCGGTTGCATTCCTCCTTGATCTTGATGACCATTGCCACCGTGCTCTGCGCCGTCATCTTGGTCAGCCACCTGGGCAGCCAGCCCTGGGTAACTTCGGAGCAGATGATCGCCAAGGCTCAGGAGGCCCTGCGCCAGCAAAACTGGCCCTCCGCCCTCGGTGCCATACGGAATGTGAAGGAAGGCAGCCGCCAGGACCCCGCCTTTCTGCGGGTGCTGGCAGACTACTTCGAGCAGACACGCTCCAGCCCCCAGGCCCTGGCAGACACTCTGGAAAAGCTGAAACCAACCGGACACTTCCGTCCCGAGGATCAACTCTGGCTCTGCCGTGCCTGGCTTGCCACGAACCACCTCAGCAAAGCCCGCGCCGCCTGGGATGCCATCCCCTCACCGCTGTCAGAAGGTCTCGAGGCCACACGCTTGAAAGTCGAGCTCCTGCGCCAGGAGGGCCAGTTGCAGGAAGCCTCCCAGCTGCAGGCAGATTTGAACACTAGCTTTGCCGACGTGCCTCTTGTCGCGGTGCGTCTGGCCATGGCGGAGCTCAACGGCCCCTTCCCTGAAGTCCGTCAAAAGGCGCACGCACGCCTCTGGGAGCTCGCACGACGGCGGGATCAGGCGGGCTTGGAGGCCCTGCGCTTGCTGGGCCACCAGAGCGGCCTCACAGAGAATGAGAGTGCCGAACTTCTCTCATGGATCAGCCGGCACCCCCTCGCCAACCCGGCGGACCGCCAGGGCATCGCCTCCCTGCTCATGCGCCTGTCCCCTTCCCGGCGGGCCGAATTGCTGCAGACAGAGACTGACCGCTGCAAAGACCAGGACCCTGCCGCGCTCGCCATCTGGCTGGCACGCGAGGGGGAAACGGAGCGGCTGCGGCAGCTCTCCCCCGAACTGCGGCGCGTGCAGCCCGCGGCGTGGTTTCAGACCTTGGCACGGGCGCTGGCAGAGGCACACCAATGGCAGGAGTTGATGGCACTGGTGCAGCAGGAGCAGGTCGGGCGGGGCCCCATCTCCCCCGCCGAACTCCTGCGCTGGCGCGCCGTGGCCCTGATGCAGCTCCACCCCCAGGATGTGACCGCCCCGTATGCCGATCTTCAGCACTCCATCCGCCAGGGTGCCGTGGAAAAAAACTTCGCTTCCGTTTCTCTGGCAGCCCAGATCGCCGAAGACTGGCACATGTTCGATCTCGCCCTGGAGGCCGGCCTCGTCCTCGCCCGGCCAGGTTCTCCCAATGAGGCCCACATGCTGGAAAACTCCCGCCGCATCGCCACCCTGCTCAAAGACTCCGACGTTCTCGCGGACATCGCTGCCCGGCTCACCCGCCTGCAACCCGAAAACGTCCTCTATGCCAGACAGCATGCCTACCTCCGGCTCCTTCGCGGAGAGCAAATCGAAACCACCTTCATGGTAGAAAATACCACGCCCCAAACAAGCCCCTCGTCCCTTCTCGCCATGGCCCTCAAGGCATGGCGTCTGCATGACCACCCACTCACCTCCCGTGCTCTTCTCCAGCTGCATGACACCACCACTCTCACCACCGGCGAACGAGCCGTCTATGCCGGACTCCTCGCCACCGCCTGCGGCAAAGTCTCCCACGCCTTCCAGATCGCCGAAAAAATCCGCCCCGAGCTCCTCCTGCCCGAGGAGATGACCTTCCTAAAAAAGGCCCTTTAACTTCCGTACTTGGCTCTGTCCCTCTGCACACAGCGACCACGCATCGCCGAGGCAGGGAGGCTTGTCCTCAAGCCTCCGCCGAGTGCCGCCACGCATGCATTTCGGACATCCGTTTTGGAAATCACGATAAAGTCACAGGCCATGGCGTGTCTCCAGAATCGCCAGGTAGGGTTATACCCCATGGCAAGACTGGCATGGTAGGGTTACACCCCAGTGTAAGAGCGTTCCCACCACCTTATCTCAAACCGTGGGCCTCCGCAGGCTGTTGGTCAAACCTCCCTGAAATGCTCATGAACACCTCTGCTAAAACACCGGCTCCAGCACCGCCCCTGCCCATGGTCCCGCGCAAGCTGCCTGACCTGAACGGTTCAGACCCGTAGATTCATCATGTTTTTGCCCTCGCCCAAGGCAGGCAGGCGGAGCAGGCTCTGCTCCTCGCGAATGTAGCCATGCAGGCTGCGGCACACCCGCCGCGAATGTGTACCCCGACATCTCTAAAACTCACGACAACCCACCTCAGCTTGCGTGTATTCCGTGGACAAAAACTCCGGCTTCCGCGCCTCTACTTCAGCTTCGCCGCAATCTCCCGAAACGCCTTCGAAGACGCCGACTTCTCCACATCCTCCAGCGCAATCGGGTGCCCCTCATCGCCGCACTCACGCACATGCATCTCGATCGGGATCTGCCCCAGCAGCGGCACGCCGAGGCGCTTCGCCTCGTGCTCACCGCCGCCTTTGCCAAAGATGTGGTACACCACCCCGTCGCTCGGGCACAGGAAGTAGCTCATGTTCTCAATGATCCCAAGGATCGGCACATTCACCTTCTGAAACATCCCCACCGCCTTGCGCGCATCAATAAGAGCCACCTCCTGCGGCGTCGTCACGATCACCGCACCATCCAAAGACACCGTCTGCACAATCGTCAGCTGAATGTCCCCCGTGCCCGGCGGCAGATCCAGCACCAGCACATCCAGATTATCCCACGCCACCTGCCGCAGAAACTGCTGCGTGTACCGTGTCGCAATCGGCCCGCGCACGATCACCGGCGAGCTGTCCTCCAGCAAAAACCCCATCGAGATCAGCTGCACCCCATACTTCTCAATCGGCACGATCTGCTGCTCATCATTCTGGTACGGACGCTCGTCCGTACCAAACATATGCGGAATGCTCGGCCCGTACAAATCGCAGTCACACAGCCCCACGCGCAGCCCGCTCTGGCTCATCGCGATCGCCAGATTCGAAGCCACCGTGCTCTTCCCCACCCCGCCTTTGCCCGAGGCCACAGCGATCACTTTCTTGACCCCGGGGATGCTCGACTTGCCCAGCTTCTCAGACGCAGTCCCCCCCGCGCCCGGTGGGTCCTTGATGTCAAAATTCAGCTTCACCTCGCCGATCCCCGCCACCTTGTTCAGCACCTCCATCGCCTGCGCATGGATCAGCCGTGGGATGTTCGGATCCTTCGTCGCCACCGAGATGTCGATCGTCACATTCTTCCCCTCAATCTGAATGCCCTTCACCAGGCCAAAAGAAATGATGTCCCGGCTAAAGCCAGGGTAGCGGACGTTGCCAAGGGCGGTGCGGATGTCTTGTTCGGTGGGCATGGGAGGTTGGGATACGCCTCCACCTAGCCCGCTGACGCAGCTTTGCAAACCCGGAGGAAAATGGGGTCCGTCAAACTTGCCACCATTCCACCCTGCCCCCCTTTCCCCATCTCGGAAAACAGGCTGCAAAGTATCCTTGAGCCAGCCTTCACTTCTTCCTGCGCTTCTGAAACTCCGACACCAGCCGCTTCGCCGAGTCAATCTGCTCCGGGGTCAGTTCTTTCTGCAAAATTTTAGACCACCCGATGCCGTCATCATCATCCTCGGCGGCGGCAATGAGGAACCACTTCAGCGCAGCCACGTCATCTTTCGGCGTTCCAGCACCTTCATGGCAGGCGCGGCCGAGATCAAACTGCGCAGGCACGCAGCCTTGTTCGGCCGCTTTGCGCCACCACTGCACGGCCTGCTCGGGGGATTTGGGCAGCCCCGTGCCAGACATGCAGACTCTGCCGAGTTCATACTGGGCCCGGTCATAGCCTTGGTCCGCCGCCTTGCGCAGCCATTTAACGCCTTCTTCCGGTTTCTTGGCAATGCCTCTGCCAATGCAGTAGGCACAGCCGAGGTAATACTGATGGCTGGCTTCCCCCTGATCGGCGGCTTGATGAAACCACCTGGTCGCTGCTTCGCTGTCCTTGCCCACGCCATTCCCCTGAGAGTAGGCGTAGCCGAGTCTGAGTTGGGCCTGGGCATGGCCTTGTTCAGCGGCTTTGCGCCACCATGCCACGGCGGCGGCTTCGTCCTTGTCCTGACCCATGCCATCATTGAAGCTGTCTCCCAGCAGCGCCTGTGCATAGGCACTGCCTTGCTCCGCCCCTTTGCGGACCCACTGCACACCGAGCTGGGTGTCTTTCGGCACGCCTTTGCCTTCAAAGCACGCGTCCGCAAAACAAGCCTGCGCCCAGGCATAGCCCCGCTCTGCCGCATTGCGGTAGTACTCGGCAGCCCGGACGAGATCTTGAGGCACGCCTCGGCCCAGCCGGTAGCAATCTCCCAGCCGGGACAATGCCGCCGCATAGTTCTGTTCCGCAGCTTTGCGAATCCACTTCACCGCCTGCGCGGAATCCTCTGGCACGCCCCTGCCATACAGATAGGCTTCTCCGAGCTCGTACTCGGCGGTCGCATTGCCATGAGACGCGGCTTTGCGGTACCACTCCGCAGCCTGCACATCATCCCTCGTGACACCCATGCCCTGCGCATAGGCTGAGGCCAGCCAGACCTCCCCTTCGTGATCATTCTGCGCGATGGCTTTGCGAAACCACTCGATGGCCTTGTCCGGGTCTTTCGCCGTGCCTCGGCCCTCGTAGTACGCTGCACCGACATAGACCTGGGCTTTCGCGTGGCCCTGCACAGCGGCTTTGCGGAACCATTCAGTGGACTGCGCCCGGTCTTTGGGAATGTTTTTCGCAGGGTCATCGGGGACGCTGATGCCGTTAAAAAAATCGTTGCCCACGGAGAATTGGGCATCCACGTGGCCCTGCTGCGCGGCTTTCAGAAACCACCGGTGCGCCTCGGCAGCATCTGGGGTGGCTCCCAGCCCCTGGGAGTAAATGTTGCCCAGCGCGTATTGGGAAGAGAGATCGCCCTGCCCCGCGGCCTTGCGGAACCACTTCAAGCCTTCCACGTTGTTCGCGACCACGTTTTCGCCTTGGAAGTACGCACGCCCCAGCTCGGTCTGGGCATAGATATCACCCTGCTCGGCAGCGGTGTGAAAGGCCTGTAGTGCCAGCCGTGCCTCCCGGGCAATCTCTTCGTCCTGAGTGATGCCGCTGCCGAGACTCTTGAGGTCGAAGTTGGAGTGCTTGAAATTCTCGCCCTCGGCATCGAGCAAGTCGGTCGCCTTGCGAAACCACTTCACCGCCTCGCGAGTGTCCTGCTTGAGACCCGTGCCGGCGAAGTACGCACTGCTGAGCGCGTACTGCGCTTTGAGGAGGTTTTTCTCAGCGGCTCTGCGATACCAGCCAGCCGCTGCCGTCGCATCTTTCGGCAGGCCGGTTCCTTGGGCGTAGACGCGGCCTAGCGAGTACTGGGCGTCAGCCACACCCTTCACGGCGGCTTTACGCCACCACTCCGCCGCTTCTGCGACATCCTTCGGCATGCCTACGCCATCGAAAAGCCGATTGCCCAGGGTGTTTTGCGCCTCGGCCAGCCCCTGGCTGGCGGCTTTGCGCAGCCACTGCACAGAGGCTGCAGCGTCCTTGGGCAGGCCGGTCCCTTTCAAGCTCAGAATGCTCATCGAATACTCAGCCTGGGCAAGGTGCTGCGCGGCTGCTTTGCTGATCCACTGCGCCGCGAGGGCGGCATCCTCATTCATTCCCTCACCCAGCAGGTAGCTCTGACCGAGTAGGTACTGCGCGTCCGGCAGGCCTTGCTCGGCCGCTTTGCGGTACCAGTTGCCGGCCTCCACGCGGTTCCATTCCGTACCAGTGCCGTTGTAGCAGGCAAAGCCGAATTCAATCTGCGCCTGCGCATCGCCCTGCACCGCCGCTTTCCGGTACCACTCCACCACCTCCGCCGCTTGCTGATGCGAGAGAGTTTTTCCACCACCGCTGAGCCTCCGCGCCAGCTCACGCTGGGCCGTGGCATCACCTTTCTCAGCCTGCGCCCGCAGTTCTGCCAAAGCCTTCCCCTCAGCGCCAGCAGTCGCCGGTGCCGGTGCCTGACCAGACGCGTGCTGGATCGCCAGCAGACAGAGCAGGCCCACCACACTCACAAATCCAGCCATGCGAAAAGCACCGAATGTCTCCAGGTCCCACCTTGAATCCTGCCTCTGGTTCGCCACCCGCACCTCAGCCATTCCCCCGCTCTCCAAACGAATGGACGCCATGCGGGAAGAAATCTGCGAGACAGTGGAGAAGTGCATAAGCATAAAGCCGAAGCTGATGACGGAGCATGCAGAAAACGCGCCTCTCCGCCTGGAATTTCATCGCAGCAGATGCGGCAGAAGATGAAAAGACAGCCACCCCACAAAAAAAGAACGCCGCCTGTTTCCAGGCGGCGTTCGTGAATCAATATCTCAGCTAACAGATCAAGGCTTCGGCACTTCGCCGATCGTCTTGAGCACGCGACTGGAGATCGCATAGGGATCTCCTTGGCTGTTCGGACGACGATCTTCGAGGTAGCCCTTCCAGTTGTTCTTCTTGAAGCTGTGCGGCACACGGATCGATGCACCACGGTCAGCAATGCCCCAGGAGAACTGGTCGATGGACTGCGTCTCATGCTGGCCGGTCAGGCGCAGATGATTGTCAGGGCCATACACGGCAATGTGCTCAGCGCAGTTCTTCTCGAACTGGGCCATGAGAGCCAGGAAGTAGGGCTCGCCGCCCACTTCGCGCATGTACTTCGTGGAGAAGTTGCAATGCATGCCGGAACCGTTCCAGTCGGTGTCACCAAGGGGTTTGCAGTGGTAATTGACGTCCACGCAATACTTTTCACAGAGACGCTCAAGGAAGTAACGGGCCACCCACATTTCGTCAGCGGCTTTCTTGGAGCCTTTGCCGAAGATCTGGAATTCCCACTGACCCTTCGCCACTTCGGCGTTGATGCCTTCGTGGTTGATGCCAGCGTCAAGGCAGATCTCAAGATGCTCTTCGACGATCTGACGGGCGATGTCGCCCACGTTTTTGTAGCCGACACCCGTGTAGTAAGGGCCCTGCGGAGGAGGAAAGCCGTTCTCAGGGAAGCCAAGCGGGCGGCCGTCCTGATACAGGAAATACTCCTGCTCATAGCCGAACCACGTGTCCGCATCGTCAAGGATCGTCGCACGGTCATTGGACTCATGCGGAGTGCCGTCAGCTTTGTAAACTTCGCACATGACGACAACACCATTCTTACGGGTGCTGTCCGGGAACACGGCCACAGGCTTCAGCACGCAGTCGGAACTGCCACCAGGAGCCTGGCGTGTCGAGGAACCGTCAAAGCCCCAGTCTGGAAGCTCTTCCAGCTTCGGAAAGCTGGCGAACTCCTTGATCTGAGTTTTGCCACGGATGTTGCGGACAGGCTGGTAACCGTCCAGCCAGAGATATTCGAGTTTGTATTTGGCCATGGTTGAATGTGTGGATTGAGTCTTGCCTGGGCCTTCGGAAACCTATCCTCCGGCAACAGCAAAAGAAGAAGGAGCATGTTCTATGCCACACGCGAGGCGTTTTTTGATATTTTTACACCCATTCAGGCACTCACCTGCCCCAATGATTAAGAAATCCTCATCAAATCCCTACCCCTCAATTCTTGACCTCCCCCCTTTCTCAGTCACACCTTGCACATCCCCTTCAAAAGCAGGAGAATATCTCTCCCCATCAAAAAAACGCCATGCAAGAAGCCAAAAACACCGCCCGCGCCATCGTGCACATCGGCTATGACGGCAAGGTCTACAAGCAGTTCAAAGGACACAACGCACAGGGTCGCTTCGAAAACGAGGTGCGTGTACTCAAACTCCTCGAAGAGCGCGGCTGCAACTACGTCCCCCGCCTGCTGGAGCACTACCCCGACGAGCTCAAAATCGTGACCTCCAACTGCGGCTCCATCGTCACCCACATCAGCACCTCCCGGGTCAAGGAACTCTTCGGTGAACTCGAACGCGACTACGGCGTCCGCCATGACGACGCCTTCCCCCGCAACATCACCTACCGCAACACTGACGGCAGGTTCTGCCTGATCGATTTCGAGCTCGCAACCATCCTCGACGAGCCGCCGAAGCCTGCTCCATGAGCGACCCCAACCCACCCCAACCTCCCAACCACCTCCACTGGTCCGGCCTTACCCATGTCGGACGCGTGCGTCAGAACAATGAAGACACCTTCCTGTGTCTCAATTTTGACGCCCGCGAGGTACGCTTCCTCGGCAAGGTCGGCCAGTCCGGCCTCGACTCCGGCGACTTCGTCTTCGCCGTCAGCGACGGTATGGGCGGCGCCAAATCCGGCGAATTCGCCAGCAAGATCGCCGCCGAAAAAATCACCCAGCTCCTCCCCCGCAGCTTCAAGCAGTCCGCCCAGCAAATCGAAGTCGGCCACAGCGATGTCCTCCAGGAGCTCATGAGCCGCATCCACGCAGAGCTCATCAAACTCGGCCGCTACTACGAAGAATGCCGCGGCATGGGCGCCACCCTCAGCCTCGGCTGGTTCACCCCCGGCTGGATGCACTTCGCCCACGTCGGCGACAGCCGCATCTACTACCTCCCCAAAGACGGCCCCATGAAGCAGCTCACCCATGACCACAGCTACGTCGGCTGGCTCCGCCGCAAAGGCGAGCTCAATGAGCGCCAGGCACGCACCCACCCACGCAAAAGCGTCCTCATGCAAGTCCTCGGCGCCGGCCGCCAGAGCCTCGATCCACACATCGGCTCCGTCAGCTGCCAGTCCGGCGACCGCTTCCTCTTCTGCACCGACGGCGTCATCGACGGCATCTGGGACCACCGCCTCGCCGACATGCTCGCCAAAGACGACGCCAAAACCATCGTCGAATACGCCGTCGCCGAATCCGGCAAAGACAACGCCAGCGCCGTCGTCGTGGAGATGCTTTAACTAGCTCGCCTCGCCCCCATTTGGACTGCGGTCGCGCAGGGAGGAACGACCGCAGCTACCGCTTTCGTCGCGCCGGTCAGCCCGCGCGTGTCAGCAGGCGTTCGAATGCCGGAGCCGGTGATTCCTCGCAGGCCCATCAGTTCACGCGTGCCACGAGACGCTCGAAAGCGGCATCCCCCCCCTTTCAGGGTTGCGCAGCCGCACTCCAAAAACGCCTCGCCCGACCAGCCCCCATATGGACTGCGGTCGCGCAGGGAGGAACGACCGCAGCTACCG
>DLGZ01000056.1 GCA_002482965.1 Verrucomicrobiaceae bacterium UBA7681
GTCTTTCATGTAGCCGGTCATGAAGGCCTGAAGTGCGGGGATGAGTCCCAGATCATCCAGCACGGAGGGGCGCAGCTCACGGGCGAAGCGGTGGACAATGTCCACGGACTTCTCCACCAGCTCCTGAGTGCTGGTGATCTTGCCCTGCAGCGTCTTGTTGCTGACGGTGGAATCTGTTTTCAAGGCTGCCAGGCGCACATTGATGCCGGTCAGTGTCTGGGCGATGACATCGTGCAGCTCGCGGCTGATTTTTTTGCGTTCTTCTTCCTGCGCGGAAAGAAGCTGGCGTGAGAGCAGCCGCAGATCCTCCTGCAATTCGCGCGACTTCAGCAGCAGCTTGCTGGAGGTCTGCTCGCTGATGCGGAGAGACTCCTCGATGGCCCTGCGCTGGACGACCTCCTGCTTGAGATCCTCCACCGAGGCGGCCAGCTCATGCGTGCGCAGGCTCAGGGTCTGGACCATTTGATTGAGGTGGATGTTGGCCTCACGCGCCCCGCGATGCGTTTCTTCGAGGGGTGTGATGGCTTCGGCAAAGAACAAGCCAGCGCGTTCCATCAAGCCATCACTGGTGCTGGAGGAGTAGCCGGGAAGCACCAGCGAAACCAGGGCCACCTCATGCATGCGTGCCAGATCCAATGTCTCCAGTCCAAGGGTGATGGCCTGATGGCCGAGCTCATGCGCGGGTGCCATGCTCGCCAGCGGGCCTTCTTTCAAGAACTGGCGCAAAGCGGCGTAATAGAGACGTGAGAGATCCGTGCGCTTATATTTCATGGGGAATGCCGAACTCGTGGGCGAACTGGTTGATGGTTTTCACGGCTGCCTCAACGAGCCGCTGCGTGGTGGCGATTTCCTGGGTGAGGCCCGCATGCCTGGTGACCACCTGTGCTTTCAACGTGAGGAGCCGCATGTGGATGCCCAGCAAGGTCTGGCCGATGTCGTCATGGAGCTGCAGGCTCATCTTCTTCCGCTCCACCTCATCTGCGGACATGATCTGCCGTGTCATGTCCTTGAGCTGCTCCTCCAGCAGGCGGGATTCGTGAAGGAGCTGGTGGGAGACGCGCTCGCTGTCCTCCAGCGCAGCCTCGGCGGTCAGGCGTTCGGTGATGCCCTGCTGGAGGTCACGATTGGAATCCGCCAGATCCATGGTGCGCTGTCCCAGCCGCTCCTGCAGCTGCTGCAAGTCAGCATGGGCTTCCAAGGCGGAGCGGTGCGTCTTTTCGATGGGGACGTTGGCTTCGGTGAAAAACACCTCCGCACGCAGGGTCATCTCATCTCGTGCGACGGGTGAGCAATCTGGAGGAATCAGCGTCTCCAGCGCTTGAAGGTGCAACTTGGCGAGATCCAGCGTCTCGAGACCGATAGTCACCGCCTCAGTGCCCACATCATGTGCCGGGAGCAGGCTGGCCTGCTGGCCTTGCTCCAAATGGGTGCGCAATGCTGTCAGGTAATGGACTGACAGTTGGCTCAACAGGGATTCACTCATGCTTGTACTGGAAGCCAGCACTCTTGGCATCGAGACTCGATCCTTGGCTGGCGCGGCTGTTTAGTTTCTGCTATCGGCCAGTAGCGGCAAACAAGCAATGGGGTAAAACCCTACCTGAGGGCAATCGTTTGGCACGGATGTGGAACTCATGACATGACCGCGCGACTTGTCTTGCGGTGGGGGAACTGTGAATGCGCAAGGTGGGGGTTCACCCCATATCGGATCGTTTGAGGGCAGGGCAGGGTTGGTTGTATTTAACACTCCACCCCACGAATCAAAGGCCATGCTCATTTCCGCGACATCACTCAAGGGTTACAAACTGGAAGGCCTGGACGGCGAAATGGGAAAGGCCCGGGAGTTCTACTTTGATGACCGGTTTTGGACGGTGCGCTATCTGGTGGCGGACACTGGTGGCTGGCTCACGGGAAGGCAGATCTTGATTGCTCCGCATGCCCTCGTCGGTGTCCTGAAGGAGAAGGATCAAATCGCAGTCAACCTGACCAAGAAGCAGATCGAGGAGAGTCCCTCGCTGGACAGCGACAAGCCTGTTTCCCGCCAGTACGAAGAAGACTACTACGCCTACCATGGCTGGCCGACGTATTGGAACGGTGCCGAAATGTGGGGGCGTTTTCCTGGCATCATACGTGATCGCGAGCAGTGGAACTCCTCTGTCAGCGGCAAGTGGGCCTGGGATCCACATCTGCGGAGCACGCATGAGGTCACGGGCTATGACATTGCGGCCAAGGACGGCGAGCTCGGGCATGTGGAGGATTTCATCATTGATGATGAGACCTGGGCCATTCGATATGTCGTGATTACCACCCGGCACTGGCTGCCTGGAAAACGATTTCTCATCTCCCCCAAGTGGATTGATGGCATGAACTGGAGTGAATCAACCCTCTCGGTCAATCTCACGCGGGAGGCCATCCAAGCTTCGCCCGAATACACCCAGGAGTCGCTGCTGACACGATTGGACGAAATCGCTCTGCATGAGCACTACAACCGGCCTGGGTACTGGCCTGCCTAGAGCCCGCCTCTTTCACAATGAATCACTGACTCCCCAATTCTATGAGCGAAATCACCAGCCGCGAAGTTCACCTCATCTCCCATCCGAAAAGACTGCCCGAAGTTTATGACTTCGAAATCACGCAAACTCAACTGGAGCCGCTGCAGGATCAGCAGGTGCTGGTGCGGAATCTGTTTATCTCGGTCGATCCGTACATGCGGGGGCGGATGAACGAAGGGAAATCCTACGTGCCGCCGTTTGAATTGAACAAGGCCATGGAAGGCGGGGCTGTGGGCGAGGTGGTGGAATCGCGTGCCAGCGAATTCAAGGTGGGCGATGTCGTGACCTCCAACTATGGCTGGCGGGAATATTTTATCGCTTCCCCCAAGGAACTGCATGGGGTGAGCCGAGACATTCAGCCGCTTTCGGTTTATCTTGGCACGCTCGGGATGACCGGGATGACTGCGTGGGCGGGCTTGAAGCTGGGTGAAGTGAAGGCTGGAGATGTCGTTTACATCTCGGGCGCTGCGGGGGCCGTGGGCAGTGTCGCGGGACAGCTGGCCAAACTGAAGGGATGTCGTGTCATCGGCACTGCTGGGTCCAATGAGAAGGTTGATTTTCTGCGCGACGAGTGCGGCTATGATGCGGCCTTCAACTACAGGACCGGCCCGGTGGTGGAGCAGCTCAAGGTTGAGGCACCAGACGGCATTGATGTTTATTTTGACAACGTGGGGGGCGAGTCGCTCGAAGCAGCTCTCTCATTGCTTCGTCTGCATGGGCGCATCATCGCCTGCGGCGGCATCTCGGGGTACAATGACGCGAAGCCGAAGCCTGGGCCTTCCAATCTTTTCAACATGACCGTCAAGCGGCTCACGATGAAAGGCCTGATCGTGCGCGACTGGGTGGATCAGCAGGGCGAGTTTGAGGAGGAGGTGGGTGGCTACTTCAAAGCTGGAAAATTGAAGCACAAGGAGACGGTGGTGTGCGGCATTGAAAACGCGGTCACGGCGTTTATCGGCCTCTTCTCAGGGCAGAACATTGGCAAGATGGTGGTGCAGATGGAGGCCGATGCAGAGTGTCATCGCCGCAGTCTGGAGAAGGTGACTGAGCAGGAGCGGAATGGCGTGGAGGTCATTCATGCCAAGGATGCTCCCATGCACCCGCAAACGGTTTCTGAAGCGGTGGACACCTGGCGCAATGAGGGTGACCCCAACTGATGATGAGCATGAAGGCACTGAAATTATGAGTGACTCAGCTCTCGCCAGCCGCCGCAACTACAGCCTGTTGCCGACGGATGTTGAGGGATTCGATTCATTGGCCGAGCTGGCTCTGGATCTGCGCTGGTCGTGGAATCATCGTTCTGATGAGATCTGCAACGAGCAGCATGCGTTTGAGGTGCAGGTTTATCTCAACGAGGCGGACCCCAAGGCGGTGTGCGTGGAGCTCTATGCTGACGGCCTCGGTAACAAGGATGCTGAACGACGGGAGATGGAATGCGTTCATCCACTGGCAGGAGCGCCGGGTGGGTATCTGTATCGTACGGCGGTGGCTGTGGGGCGTGCTGCGGAGGATTATACGGCACGGCTTATCGCGCGTTATGACGGTGTGGCGATCCCGCTGGAGAATGCGCGGATTCTTTGGCGGCGGTGAGTTGCAGATGGTTTACAATGAGAGTGCGCACTGGTTGTGCTGGGCAACGGAGCGGATGGCTCACCGTTTTTTCACCGGCCCGATCGTCCCACCCAAGACAAACTTGGCATTGGCCACATAGGTTTCCCGATCCTCCCGCCCAGACTGTAGCGCCTTCACCCAGCGCAGGATCCGTTGGACGTGGGCCATCTCGGGCCACTCAAAATGGGTCCATGCCGGGCGTTGCAGATAAAACACAGGATCGGGCAGCATGTTGACCATTGAGACATCGCGGGGGACGAGCAGGCTTATGGCAGGAATGGCACATGGGCTTGGAACGTGGGGTGCTATGAAATCGGCACCCCTATGAAAACTTGTTCGCCCATAGCTTCAAAGGCCTTATGCCTGAAAAGTTATTCACTCTGCTTCATGATTGCATCGCTGCTTCATGTTTCACTGCCTGCCGCCACGATAGTCTGGGTGGGTGGCAGCGGGAATTGGGATGCCAGCAGTCTGAGCTGGTCGGGCAGCGCCTGGAACAATGCCAATCTCGACATTGCTTCCTTCATCAGCACGGCGGGGACGGTGACGCTGACGACCCCGATCACGGCAGGAGGTTTGATCTTTACCACGGGTGGCTACACCCTCACGGGCAGCACACTGACTTTCGGCCAGACCGGCGTGAATGCGCTGGAGACTGACACAGGTACCACGATCATCAATTCAGTCATCACCGGCGGTCCATTGAACCGGCTGGTCAAGACTGGTGCAGGTACGCTTACCTTGTCTGCCACAAACACGTTCACCGGGGGGATGACGTTGTCAGCAGGCATCTTGCAGTGGGCCACAGGAGGTGAACTGGGCAGTTCCGGCACGGTCTTTGTGAATGATGCCAATACTGGCACTGCCGATGTTTCCTTGCTGGGTACCACCTTCAATACAACGCTTGCCCGAAACGTTACAGTCATGAACCTGGGAAGTGGTGTCGTGACCTTGGGTGGTGCGCAGCAGTCTGGCCTCAATCCCGTTCGATACAGCGGCACGCTGACGTTCAACCGGGCAGTCTCCCTGACCTCACCGACAGGCGCGGATCGCACCGACTACTCAGGAAACATCACCGGGAATGTTGGCACGCTCACGATTACAGGAGGTGGGCGGACCACCTTCGTTGGCGCGGCGAAGACCTTCACGGGTGACGTCTTGATCACCGGCAGCGGCACGAGTCTGCAAATTGGCGTGGTTTCGAGTGCCGGCGACCTGATCCCCAATGCCTCCAGCATCACAGTGAATGCGGGCGCGGTGCTGCGTTTGAGCGCCCTGAATGAGGAGTTTGGCGGGCTGAACGGCAGCGGCACGGTGAACAGCAACTCGGCTCCCAGTGGCGGGGTGTTTACCATTGGCAGCCAAAATCTCAGCGGCAGTTTCAGCGGGGCCATTGGCAGCGGCGGCACGGGTCTTGGCATTACCAAAATCGGCTCAGGCTCACAGGTCTTCTCTGGCAGCGACACGTATACCGGCATCACCACCGTCACCGGTGGCATCCTGCGGGGCACGCAGACCAGCGGCACGCCGTTTGGGGTGGGCAGTGTGGTGCTGAATGGAGGCGTGCTGTCTCTTGCCCCGACTGGCAGCGGCACTGTGAGTGTGACCGGTGCCAGCACCGCCACTACGAGCACACTGACCTATGGAGGTGGTGGGACAATCCAATGGATCCGAGGCACAAACACCGCCCTGACCTACACTGTGGGTAATGCCTCGCCATCCGGGACTGTGCTGGTTCGCACCAACAGCGGCACGCTGACACTGGACTACTCCAGCAGTGCCGCGCTCGGCGTGAGCGAAAAGCTCATCATTCGCGGCCTGACCAGTGCCGCCAACCTGAACGGCATTTACGACGCTTCTGTGGTGGCCTTCACCGGCAGCACGGGAACGTTTGTGAAGTATGTGGACTCCACCACGGGCTTCGCACTCGCGGAATCCAGCACCAGCATTTACACGATACGAAGTGGCACCTTGGCCGCCAGCACACTGTCAGGCACTGAAGTCTCAGACATCGCCACAGGCACGCAGTTTGGCGGAGACAATACTGCGTATGCGGCCCGCCTGACTGGCGCGGTCACCTTTGGCGCAGGCGGTACGATCTTCACTGTCAATGGCAGCGCTGGCAGTGGTGGGCTGATCTTGAATGCGGCCACACTGGGCACCACCACGACACGTGGCGTGCTGGCCTTCGGAGCGGCCGAAGGTCTCGTCTTCACCGGCGGCAGCAGCACGGTGAACAGCGTCATTACCGGTTCCGCAGGCGTGACCACCTTTGGCCCCGGCACGCTCACCTTGACCGGAGCGAACACCTTCACTGGCGGCCTCAACATCAATCAAGGCACGCTCAGCATCAGCAGCGCCAATCAGCTCGGCGCTGGCATTGTCACACTCAATGGTGGCACTCTGGTCAGCACCGCAACGACTTCAATATCGGCAGGACAAGCCTTTGTCATGGGTGTGGCAGGTGGCACCATCAGCCCGGCGGCCAGCACATCCCTGACCATCAACACAGGCGTCACGGGTACGGCAGGAACGCTGGTAAAATCAGGCGCGGGCACTTTGATCCTCAGCAGCACAGCAGCAGGCACCCTGCCGACTTTCATTGATGTGACTCAGGGCGTCCTGCAGCTTTCTGGTGGTGCCTTTGCCGTGGACAAAATGCAGGGCAGCGGCCTCATCACCGTGCGCTCCGGCGCCACCTTGAGCATTAGCAACGATCACGGGCTTGGCGGATCCAACGGTGGCATGACAGAGTCCGTCGTCATTGCAGGAGGCACTCTCAATCTGAACGCTTTTGACCAGTATTTTAACAACCTCAACCTGCAAGGGGCGCAGGTAAACGTAGCCAACACTGGCTCTCTTCGTCCGAGCAATGCCGGCAACTTCTTCATCAACGGCACTGCCACTTCGACCATCACCGGCACCGGAGATGGACAAATAGACCTCACTTTTGACTCCTTGAACCTTAACGTTATGGACGTGACCGGCACCAGTGCAGCCGACCTCATCCTGGCTCTACCTGTCAACGGTGCCAGCAGCAGTTTCACCTTCAACCTCAATGGCACCGGCACGGGTACTGTTGCCGTGAACGGAACCAATACGTATGTCGGCGCGACCAACATCAGCTCAGGCACCTTCCAAGTAGGCAACGCCAGCGCCCTGGGTGGCGTGGCCAGCCTGCCGGTGGTGGGAACCAACGACACCTACGTCAGCGGCAATGGCGTGCTTGATCTCAATGGCTTTACCAATATCAACGAGTCCATCAAGCTGAGTGGCACGGGCATCCTTGGTGGAGGGGCGTTGGTTAATAGCAGTGCCAGCGCTGCAAGTATTGGCAGTGGCATTGCTGGCATCATCCAGACGGCCGGCGGCACGGGAAATCCCACGATCACTGTGACGGGCGGTGGTGGCACTGGAGCCATGATCACCGCAGCTGCAGGCGTCTCCAACTATACCATCACCCAATCTGGGTCTGGTTTCACCAGCACCCCTACGCTGACCTTCAGCACTGGCACCTACGCCGCCACAGCCGTGCTCGCTGGTGTGGTGCTTACCGGGGATGCAAGCATCGGTGGCAGCGGCGACATCGCCATCAATGGCATCATCAGCGAGTCCGGTGGGTCAAGGGCACTGCAAAAGGTGGGCAGCAACACGCTGCAACTCAACAACCTCAACACCTACACGGGGGCTACGGTTGTGAGCGCAGGCATGCTCCAGGTTGGCAGTGCTGGTGTTGGTCAGACTGGCAGCGGGGCGGTCACCGTGCAAAATGGGGGCACCATCCTTGGTACTGGATTGGTGCAGGGAAGCAGCTTCACCGCCGAGAGCGGCAGCAGCATTCAAGCCGGCGATGGTACTGCGCAGGGCAACTATGGCACGCTGAGCTTCACGCCGGTCTCAGGCAGCGGCAGCTTTGATTTCCAAAGTGGCAGCAACGTGATCCTCGGCATCAATCCGGGAGGTGCGGGTGATCTGCTGAGCTTTAACGGCCTCTCTGCGGGCGCGCTGCTATTCAATGGAAACCTTCAGGTCACGGCAAGTAGCTACACACCGACATCGGTGCAGACTTTCAAACTGCTGGATTGGACGAATCTCTCGACGATCACGTTTGCCAGCCAGTACAGCACCAGCTCTTACAGCGGCTACCTGCTGGGCAATGGCGATGACACTCAAGGCTTTGATCTGCCAGACATTTCCGGCTCAGGCTACGGATGGGACATCAGCCAGTTCACTGTCAACGGCACCATCAGCACCGTGAACCTCGTGCCAGAGCCCGCACGCATGATCCTATTGTTTGGCGGGTTGATCGGTATTCGGCTGCGCCGCCGCCGTCTTGTGAACCGCTGAGTTTATCCGATTGAGCCATGCCTAAATCCAAACACACGCATGACATGATCTACCCACGTGTGCCGAACATGGGCAGGCTGTAGTGGCTGCAATCATGTGTGGCAGTTTCTTACTGCCGGCGCGCAATCTGCCGCGAGAGCTGTTCAAGAGCCTGACTCATGGCGGTGACGCGGGCGGTCATGGCTGATGGATCGAGAGGGACTGGGACGAGGAGGCGGAAGAAGTGGGAGCTGGATTCGCCGCCGCTCACGGGTTGCAGCTTCCAGGTGCCTTCGAGGACCATTTGACTGGCGGTGTCGGGTTCGAAACGGGTGATCCGCAGTTCGAGGAGGGTGGTGTAATCCAGCGAGGTGAAACTCTCCACGGGCTGGATGTTCATGGAGCCGGTGAGGCGGCTGAGGTTGCTGGCGATGACGCGGGAGATGCCGGTATCCAGAGGCTCGCCCCAGATGTCGCGGTTGCTGACCATGAGCTTGCCATCAGAGCGGGTGACGAGCTGCGAGCTGTCCAGATAGGGCGGGAGGGAAGGGCGGTTGATCGCGATGGCGGGCCGCGCTGCGGTGAGTGTGCGGTCTGGCACCAGCGACTCCAGCAGATGGCGGACGGTGGTGTCTTTGACGGGCTTGAGAATACTGCAGCCGGTGAGTGTCAGCAGAAGACCGAAGGTGAGGAGGCGAAGGTTCATGGATTGAGGTCTTTCCCACGCAGGAGGGTGTTCGGGTTGCGTTTCAGTTCGTTGGCGAGCTCTTTGATGGCGCGTGATGCGCGCTCTGCCTCCTCCAGCACATTTTGCAGGCGCATGAGGACGGGGGCGCGTGGATTGGTGACGTTGGAGATGTCTGCGGAGGCCTCCTTGATTTTTTCCAGCCCTTCTGTGGCCTGCTGCATGACTTTTTCCAAGTCTTTCAGCAGGGGATCAATGCCCTGATTCGCCTTCTTGGAGAGTTCATCAAAACTCTTGAGCGCGTCTGCAAGGGTGTCGATGGCGAGGCCGAGTTTTTTGTTGCTGGTGAGGGTGCGCACATCGGAGGTGATGCCCAGGACGTTGTCGTTGATGGCTTTCAGATCCAGGGCTGAGATCTGGGTCTTGGTGGAGGTGAGGACATCGCGCAGTTCCTTCATCACCGTGGCGAGGTCGAGGTCGTTGAATTTGTTCAAGCCATCCGAAATTCCGGAGATGATGGCGTCCAGCTCAGTGCCCATGGTGGGAACGGTGGGATATTGAGAGCGGCGCTCGGGCGTGTAAATGAAGCCCGGCTTGTCAGGTGCGATGTCGAACTCGATGTAGAGCTGGCCGGTGAGGAGGCTTTGCTGCTTCATGCGTGCACGCAGCCCGGAGGCCACGGCATCTTTCACGCCTGCATCGGTGGCGAAATCAATGGCACCGCCGGAGGTGGAGCCGACATAGCGCAGGTCTTTCTCAGAGAGCTCGACCACGACGGGAATGATCTTGCGGTTCTCTTTGGAGTCAACGAGCACGCGAATGGAGGCGACGCGGCCAATGCGAACACCGGCGAAGCGCGCCTCTGAGCCGACGAGGAGGCCATTGGCGCTTTGATCGAAGTAGAGCATGATGCGGCTGGTCTTTTCAAAGAACCTGCTGGCGCCAAAAAGGATGACTGAGGCCGCGGCGAGAAGCAGACCGACCAAGGTGAAGATGCCGATGAGTGTGGGGTTGGCGGTTTTGCTCATGGGGGTGTGGTAGGTGTGTCGCCGCGATTTAAAAACAGGCGCACGGCGGGATTGTCCGAATGATCTCGAAGTTCAGACGGATTGCCCAAAGCGCCCTGGGTGTGGGTGGCGGTGTCGAGAAATATGGAGTTGTTGGCGATGCTGAAAATGCTGGCGAGCTCGTGAGTGACGATGACGATGGTGGAACCCTGGCTGTCGCGCAGGCTGAGAATGAGATCGTCCAACCGGCGGGAGCTGAGGGGGTCGAGTCCTGCGCTGGGTTCGTCCAGAAAGAGGATGTCGGGGTCCAAGGCCATGGCGCGTGCAATGCCGGCGCGCTTTTTCATGCCGCCGCTGATCTCAGACGGGTAGTAGTCTTCAAAGCCTGAGAGGCCGACGAGAGCGAGCTTGTAGCAGGCGAGATCGCGCACGGTCTTGGCCGGGAGCTTGCTGGACTCTTCCAGAGGCATGGCGATGTTTTCAGCGAGGGTGAGGGATGACCACAACGCGCCTGATTGATACATGACGCCGAAGCGCTGGATGAAAGGACCGCGATCTGCGGGATCGGTGGCGGTGAAGTCTTTGCCCTCGTAGAGGATGGAGCCTTTGGCGGGCTCTCGCAGGCCGATGAGGTGGCGCAGAAGGGTGCTCTTGCCGCAGCCGCTGCCGCCCATGATGACGAAGATGTCCTTGTCCTGAATTTCGAAATTGAGATCATGCATCACCACCAGGTCGCCATAGGCCATGGTGAGATCGCGCACGGTGATTTTGGCAGGCATGATCAGATATCGAGAACGGTGAAAATGGCGGCGAAGGCGGAGTCGAGAACGATCACTGCGGTGATGGCCGCGACCACGGCGCGCGTCGTGGCCTCGCCCACAGCGGCGGATGAATTGCCTGCCTGCATTCCCTGCATGCAGCCGCTGATGGCAATGGCGGCACCGAAGAAGAAGCTCTTCATGACGCCAAGTGAGACCGTGGTGATGGTCAAGGAGGCCACCGTCTCTGTCCAATAGAGCACGGGCGGGATGCCTGCAAAGGCGCCCACGAGCATGCCGCCCAAGATGCCCACGAGGTCCGCATAGACTGTCAGCAGGGGCATCATCAGCACCAGAGCGAGAATTCGTGGCAGGACCAGGAAGTCAAAGGGATCAAAGCCGAAGGTGCGCAGGGCATCGATCTCCTCATTGGCCTTCATGCTGCCGATGTGCGCCGCGAAGGCGGCACCGGTGCGGCCGCTCATGATGATGCCGGTCATCACCACGCCCATTTCGCGGACCATCGAGATGCCAACGAGATCGGCGACGTAAAGGCTGGCACCAAAGCTGGCGAGCTGCACACCGCCGACAAACGCGAGGATGAGTCCGATGAGGAAGCTGATGAGCGAAACGATGGGCAGAGCCTCCACGCCGCACTGTTGCAGCGTCATCCAAAAGTCTGACCTGCGGAAGCGGGCCCGGCCCTTGAACAACCGACCGAATGACAGCACTGTCTGACCCACAAAGTCAAACATCGCCAAGCAGGCATGCCAGGTGCTTTGAGCAAAGAGGCCGATCGTCTCGATTTTAGATGCAGGGATTTCATCCGAGTGGGGGCCGCCTTCCTCAGGCACAGCCAGCGCCAGTTCCAACAAGCTGCGCAGGTTATCCGGCAGACCCTCAAGTGGTGCTGGCTCCTTGGCGTTATCCGTGGGCTTCACCGTGCGCAGGTGTGCCAGAATGAAGGCTGGAAGAGTGGAGTCATGGGTGCCCAGCGCTTCCGTCTGGTAGCGGGAGGGGGCTTGATCCGGTGCCGTACCGGTCACACTCACGGCGGGCCCTTCGCGCAGCCAGTCTCCGGCGAGAGTCAGGCTGACTCCTTCCCCGTCTTTCTGCCAGACTGCGCTGGGTGGAGGATTAGAAGAGGAAGTCATCCAATGATGAAGGGGCCAGAGATCATCTCATTAGATAGATGCGGAGGAGAGGGCAATCAACATTCCATGCGGACCCTGATTTTTCCATGGGGTGAACTCCCACCTGACCTGCTGGCATCAAGGATGCAAGCAATGGTAGGGTTTCACCCCATGGCGCAACCCCGGCCTAACGTGGTTAATCGGTAAATCAACGCTGCCTCTGTTTCAAAAATCCTGCGTGGTGGCGCTGCCGTCAAGTCACGAGGGGATGGACCGACCCAAACACGATTATGCAAGAACACGTCTGGAAACACCTGGAAGTCACCGGCACCTCGACCACGTCCATCGTTGAGGCTGTGGACAAGGCCATCAAACGCTCGCACAAGACGCTCGAAACCTGTGCTGGTTTCAGATCGTCGAAACGCGCGGCAATGCAGTCAAAGGAGAAATACAACTCCAGCAGGTGACTCTAAACTCGCAAAAAAATCCTCATGATGAATCAAACCAATGGGTCCATGAACGGCTGGATGGATGGAGGCATGTGGACCTGGTCAATCAGCGGCATTCTGCTCGTGGTGATTCTTCTTCTGGTGATCAAGCAACTGTCGAAAAAATAACCCTTCGCTTCTCGGCGAAGCGAAACAAACCCTGAAACAAAAAACACATCTTATGCTCATCCAACTATCCACGGACAAGACGGTGAAAGAGACGGCGGCGGCACTGCAGATTACTGTGCCGGCCAATAAGTTTGGCGTCATGCAGGTGCATGACCTCAAAGACACCATGTGGAAAAAGGGGGTGGAGTTTGCGCATGAGTGCCTGATCTTCGAAGTCTGCCAGCCACAGCAGGCGAAGAAGGTGCTGGATGAAAACATGAGCATCTCCACGGCACTGCCATGCCGGATCTCCGTCTATGAGGAAGAGGGGAGAACCGTCCTGGCCACCTTGAAGCCGACGACTCTGCTGGGGATGTTTAACACGCCGCGCCTGAACGACGTGGCGAGGGAAGTGGAGGCCACTCTGATCAAGATCATGACGGAGGCTGTGGCAGCGCCCGCCTGATCTCAAGCTGCCGGCTGAACAGCATTCAATACTCCGCAAGCAGGACGCACACTGTCAAAGCCCTGCGGCGTCAGACTTCGGAAAAAAGAAAACGCCCATGAAAGAGATCGATACCCAAGACACCGCCGTGCTGGTTCAACCTGAGGCTGCGCATTCGCATCCGATCCCAGTCACTGCCAGCCCTTCAGGGGCAGCCGGACCGCAGTCCCCACGTGGGCCGACTAGCATCCGCATCTACAGCCACTCCTCGCTGGTGTTCTGGTGGCCGGTCTGGGTGGCGGGGTACGTCATGGCTGCGCTGACCTACCTGCATGGCAGGGAGCAGAATGCAGAAACCTCGTGGCAGATGCTCGACTGGGTGCACCCCAGCAACAACCTTGGTGTGATCTACTTCCTCACGCTGTTTCTGATCATCATGATCACGAATTTTTCCGTGCGCGGTCTGGCATCGGGAATGGTCATCATGGGAGGGGCGCTGCTGACTGTGATCCTGGCTTACGTTGGCTGGTGGGATGAAGTGTTCCGGTGGTTTGAAAACCTCACCATTCATCTCTCCATGGGGGCCTATTTCTGGTTCTCCAGCCTGATCTTCATCGCCTGGTTTTTAACGGTGTTTGTTTTTGACCGGCTGAGCTACTGGGAGGTCACGCCGGGGCAGCTCACGCACAAGATGCTTTTTGGCAGCGGCTCGAAGAGTTACAACGCGCAGGGCATGGGACTGGAAAAACATCGTGATGATATATTTCGTCACTGGCTCCTTGGCTTGGGATCTGGGGATATAAAGATTCGAACGTCGGGAGCTACGCGTGAAGAGATCGATCTGATGAATGTTCTCTTTATCGGTTCCAAGGTGGATGCCATGCAGCGGCTCATTTCTGAGGTTCCCGAAGGGGCGGATGATACGTAGGTATTGTTTAAGCGAGAAGAGGCCGCGCGGAAATCAGCCAGATAGGAGAGAACGTCGTCGTGAACGAAAAAACAACCCCCACGAAAGATCCCGTCTGCGGCATGACGGTGGATGAAGCGACGGCAATGCATGCAGAGCGCGATGGCAAGACGTTCTACTTTTGCAGTGAGCACTGTCGCACGAAATTTATGTCCCATAAACCGCCTGCCAAACAGGATGGGGCGTGTTGCGGTGGGCACCATCAGAAGGCGGTCAAGCCTGCGCCTGCTTCGAAGTATTATTGCCCCATGTGTCCGGGCGTGGTTTCGGACAAGCCGGGGGAGTGTCCGAAATGTGGGATGGCACTGGAGCGAAACCCATCCTGGGTGGCGCCGAAGGAGGAAAAAACCATCTACACCTGCCCGATGCATCCTGAAGTGCAGCAGGACCACCCCGGTGAGTGTCCGAAGTGTGGCATGGCCTTGGAAAGGATGAATGCGCCGGCTGGGGCAGATGATGAAGAGGAGAACGCTGAGCTGAAAGACATGACGCGGCGCTTTTGGATCGGCGCGGCGCTGACCCTGCCGGTATTTTTTCTTGCGATGGCGCATATGATCCCGGCGCTGGGTAGTCAGGCGTGGATCACGGGGGATGTTTCGCGATGGATTCAATTCATACTCACGACGCCTGTGGTCTGGTGGGCTGGCTGGCCGTTCTTCAAGCGTGGCTGGCGCTCGGTCATGTCGATGAACTTGAACATGTTTACGCTGATCGCGATTGGCGTGGGGGCGGCGTATGTGTTCAGCGCTGTGGCGATGCTGATGCCGGATCTATTCCCGCATTCGATGCGGCATGGCGGCAAGGTTGGCATCTACTTTGAAGCAGCCGGGATGGTCACGGTGCTGGTGCTGCTGGGGCAGGTGCTGGAACTTCGTGCACGCAGCCGCACGGGCAGTGCGATCAAGGCATTGCTCAATCTCGCGCCACCCACGGCGCGCAAGGTCGTGGATGGCGGTGATGAGGAAGTGCCGCTGGATCAGGTGCAGGTGGGTGATCAGTTGCGCGTGGTTCCCGGTGACAAGGTGCCGGTGGATGGCGAGATCGTGGATGGTCATTCCAGCGTGGAAGAGTCCATGATCACGGGCGAACCGTTGCCGGTGGAGAAGGCCGTCGGTGACAAAGTGACTGGCGGCACGGTGAATGGGGCGGGTAGTTTTGTCATGAAGGCGGAACGTGTGGGCGATGAAACGCTGCTGGGGCAGATCGTGACGATGGTGGCGGAGGCACAGCGCAGCCGCGCGCCGATCCAAGGGCTTGCGGACAAAGTCTCGGCGATTTTTGTGCCTGCAGTGCTGGCGGTTTCGCTGATCACGTTTGGGGTGTGGTTGTGGGTGGGGCCGGAGCCCCGGCTGGCACATGCCATTGTGAATGCCGTGGCGGTGCTCATCATCGCCTGTCCATGCGCGCTGGGTCTGGCGACGCCCATGTCCATCATGGTCGGTGTCGGACGTGGGGCGCAGATTGGAGTGCTGGTGAAAAACGCCGAGGCGCTGGAGCGGCTGGAGCATGTGACAACGCTCGTGGTGGACAAGACGGGCACGCTTACGGAAGGCAAGCCACGGCTTGTGGATGTGCTGCCTGCGGAGGGAGTCGAGAAGAACGAATTTTTGCGACTCGCTGCTTCGCTGGAGCAGAACAGTGAGCATCCGCTGGCTGCCGCGATTGTGCTGGGGGCGAAGGATCAGAAACTCAAGCTGGAAGACGCGAAGGACTTTCGTTCGGTGACGGCGGGCGGTGTCTGCGGCACTGTGGCGGGGCGTGCGGTGCTGGTGGGCAAGCCTGACTTCTTGCGGGATGAAAAGGTCACCGGACTGGAGCAGCTTGTAGCCACGGCGGTGAAACTTCAGGAGGATGGCAAGACGGCGATGTTTGTGGCCATTGATGGCAAGCCAGCGGGCATTCTTGCTGTCGCGGATCCGATCAAAGAGACCACTGCAGAGGCCATCAAGGACCTTCACGAACTCGGTTTGAAACTTGTCATGCTCACGGGGGATAATCGGCGCACGGCTGCCGCTGTGGCGAAGCAGCTTGGGCTTGATGCGGTGGAGGCGGAGATCGAACCCGCCGGGAAAGTCGCGCATGTGAAGAAGTTGCGTGATGAAGGGCAGCATGTTGCCATGGCGGGCGATGGCATCAACGATGCGCCGGCACTTAGCGAGGCGGAGGTCGGCATTGCCATGGGCACCGGCACTGATGTGGCGATGCAGAGCGCGGGCATCACACTGGTGAAGGGGGATCTGCGCGGCATCGCGCAAGCCATTCGCCTGAGCCGTGCGACGATGGGTAACATCCGGCAGAATCTTGTTTTTGCTTTCTTGTACAACGCTCTCGGCATTCCCATCGCTGCGGGTGTGCTCTATCCGTTCTTTGGGCTGCTGCTCAGCCCCGTGATTGCGGGTGCGGCGATGAGTTTGAGTTCGGTTTCCGTTATCACGAATGCGCTGAGACTGCGGAGGGTGAAGCTGTGATTGCATGAGCTCCGATCCTCCTGATTCTCATCTGGCTAAATCCGAAGCTAACGAATCGGAACATGAGCACGACCACGGCGGTGCTCCGCAGTTTCTGCCGCACTGGATGCAGGAGCGGTGGACTGTGCTGACGGTCGCAGTGGCAGGGGTTGCGTTGGGTGTCGGGTTCTTTGGGGAGACGTTCTTTGGCCTCCCCAATTCAGTCGCGCTTGGCTTCTACCTGCTGGCGTATCTGGCGGGTGGGTATGATGTTGCGCGTGAGGCCCTGCCTGCCTTGTTTCGCGGGAAGTTCGACATCGATCTGCTGATGATTGCCGCAGCAGCAGGGGCGGCCTTGCTTGGCGAATGGGCCGAGGGAGCGTTTCTGCTGTTTCTTTTCTCACTCGGTCATGCGGGGGAGCATTATGCGCTGGATCGTGCACGCAATGCCGTGGGGGTGCTGGGAAAACTGATGCCACGCACGGCCTTTGCCAAGCGCGGCGCTAGGCTGGAAGAAGTGCCTGTGGAAGAGCTCGTTGTGGATGATGTCGTCGTAGTGAAGCCGGGCGAGCGTGTGCCGGTGGATGGTGTCATCACTGCTGGGGAGAGCAGCATTGATCAAAGCGCGATCACGGGGGAGAGCGTGCCGGTGGAGCGCAAAGCTGGGGACGAGGTTTTTGCGGGAACGATCAATGAAGACAACGCGCTGGATGTGCGCATGACGCGGCTGGCCCGCGACAACACGCTGGCCCGAGTGATGCAACTCGTCGCCGAGGCGCAGGAACAAAAGAGCCCGACGCAGCGCTTCACGGAGACGTTTGCGCGCCGCTTCGTTCCGACGGTGCTCATCGGCACCGCGCTTGTCATCGTGCTGCTGCCGCTCGTGTTGGGATGGACGTGGAGCGCGAGTTTTTACCGTGGCATGCTGCTGCTGGTGGCTGCTTCACCGTGTGCGCTGGCCATCGGCACGCCTGCTGCTGTGCTCGCCGGTATCGCCCAGGCGGCCAGACGTGGGGTATTGATCAAAGGCGGGGTGCATCTGGAGAACCTCGGCAACTTGGACACCGTGGCGCTGGACAAGACCGGCACGCTTACCACAGGTCGTTTTGCGGTGACGCAAGTCATCGGCTTTGATGGCACGTCAGAGGATGAGGTGCTGCGTATCGCGGCTGCTGTCGAAGAACAATCCAGTCATCCGCTGGCTGCGGCCATCGTGAAGACAGCCAAAGAGAGGAACATCACGTTCCCCTCAGCCACTGAGATCGAGAACCTCGCGGGCAAAGGCATTCAGGCGAAAGTCGAAGGTGCGGACGTCCTGGTGGGAGCCATGCGGGCTTTTACCGGTGATGCTGCGACGGAAAAAGGCCAGCCGCTTGCCGATACGATTGCGAGGCTCGAAGGCGAAGGCCAAACGACGGTGATCGTACGGCGCGCCGGGAAATTCATCGGCGTCATCGCCCTGGCTGATGAACCCCGGGACTCGGTCAAAGAGGTGATGCAACGGCTGCGGGCGCAGGGGATTGAGCGTCTGGTCATGCTCACCGGCGACAATGCTTCGGTGGCCCATCGGATCGCAGATCGAGTGGGTATCACTGATGTGCGCGCGGAGCTGCTGCCTGGAGACAAGCTGACCTTGATCCGTGAACTGCAGCATGGTCATGGAGTCATTGCGATGATCGGCGACGGCGTGAACGATGCCCCCGCACTGGCCGCTGCTTCAGTGGGAGTGGCTATGGGCGCAGGCGGTACGGCAGTGGCGCTGGAGACTGCCGATGTCGTGCTGATGGGCGATGATCTCGGCAAGCTGCCCTTTGCCATCGGCCTGAGCCGAGCCAGCGCGCGAATCATCCGGCAGAATCTCGTCATCGCGCTCGGTGTCATTGTCATGCTGCTGATCGCTTCGGGGTTTGGCGTCATCCCGCTCAGTGTCGCTGTGGTACTGCACGAAGGCAGCACGCTTGTGGTGGTGCTGAATGCGCTGCGCCTCCTCACGTGGCGCGAATGAATGTGGTCTTTACTGCTCCGTTGCTGCTGGTGACGCCCCGGCTGCTTTGATCAAACGATAACGAATTTTCATGCCAGACGAGCTGGGGTCTCTGCCAAGGACTTCCAGCAGGCCCATGGAGCCTTCACGTGTCATGAAGGCGAGCGCGGTGGGAGAGGTGGCAGGTGTCGCGTAAAAGGTGCGCCCGCTGTTCACGAATCTCTGCTGCTGCTCAAAGGTTGCCGAGTTCAGCACGGCCAGCACTTCGGTGTCGGTGAATTGATTCCAATGCAGCGGTGGTGCCGGATTCATCGACTTCGACAAGGCGAAGGCTTCAAAGAGGCGGAGGGCTCCGCCGTCCGGCATTCGAACTGCGGCATCGGCCCCGGATTCTCGCAGCCATTGTGCGGCTTCGTCGTCGATGTCCGCCACGCCTGCTGCCAGTTTTTTCGCCAATTCGGGTGGTGGTGTGAGGAAGCTTCCCGTTTCAAAATCCAACAGGCAGCCTGCATTGACCGCTGGGTCGAGTATCACGAGTTCGAGGACCCGACCGGGCTTCACTCTCGGATGACCGGTAGAGGAATTTTGGGCGGAGGGAAGCGGCTGCATGTCGAAAAAGATGTCGGCCATGAGCCGCTCGTCCTGAACTGGCCTGGCTGCGCGGGCGGTCAGGTGGAAGATGAGCAGCGCCGCACCCGGAGACTCGAGAAAATGGGGGCGATTCAGATGGAGCTGGATGACCTGCTCCGCAGCGGCGACTGCGGACTCGGCATTGGGCAGGGCGAATCCAATCCATATGGGTCCCGGCCCGATGATGTCTGGCACCACTTCGTGACTGGCCATGCGCAATTCGTAGGGTGGTGGTCCGGGCTCGAGATTTAAGATGACCTGGCGCGTGGTCGCTGGCGCGTCGTGTGTTTCGACCGGGCGCGCTGGTGGAAGTGAGGAGAGCAAGGCGGTGAGACGCGGCCGGATTCCCACTTTGTGGGTGGCTGAGGAAGCATGCAGCAGGAGCCAGACGACCTGCTCATGGCGTTCGACTTTTTCGACATGCACCAGCACGCTGCCGGTCGCCGGCGTCGAGTTGGAAATCCGGTCTGCCATCCAGACGCCTATGGGTGCTGGCCGTGAACGCGCGTAGATGAAGGCCAGGCAAAGCACCGCCAATACGATGGGAGCCCAGCGAAGAATGCGCGAATGCTTGGATGTTGCTTTGCCGGAAGGCAACGACGGCGCGCCTGACGGAGCATTCGCGCTGCGCCAGATGGAACGCACGCCGAAGAACGCCACTAGCACGCCGGTCACAAATGAAGCGAACAGGGCGATGCCAACCGGATTGAGCGTGAGCACGCGTTCGATCCATGAAAGATCCCCGTGACCGACATCGATGGCGCTGGCGACGACGTCGCGCAGAAGCCAGATCCAAAACCAGGACACCAATCCGAGCATCATCAGGAAGGGGAGCATCAGCGCATCAAAAAGCGCGATGGACATGCCGTAGAGCTGGCCGGATGAGCGGCGAATCTGCCCCACCGCGGTCCAGCCAAGAAGGGTCGCCATGGAAGCTGCGAGCAATCCCGGAATCAGGGCCAACAGCGCGGAGGCGAACGGCACCATGCCTGCATCCGGCATTGCACGGCGAACCCCAGATGCGAGATACGTCATGCCGAAGATCAGAAGCACGAATGCAAACATCCAGATGAAGAACCCCGCAATGGCCGTGCGGGAACAGCGCGAGCGTGGAACACGGATGGTGGCCGCCGAGTGATTTCCCGCCTGCGGGCTCGCTGTGCCGCGACCGCGCATGAGGAGGATGATAATGGCCGGAATCACGAGACCGGGGATGATGGCGGCTGCGACGATGGCGAGCGTCTCACGAGCAGAGACAGTTCCGGAAATGAGAATAAACGCCAGGCCAAAGAGCGTGAGGAGAGGGAAGGCAATGAGCAGAATGATCCAGACACTGCGTGGAATGAATGAGTGCTGGTGAGGTGCGGCGGGAATCAAGGGCGGTGGTGTGTGATCACGATGCGCTGCCGTCGCCGCCTCCACCTGCGTGCGAAATTCAGCAGCCGTGGCGAAACGCAACTCGGGCGTTTTTTCCAAAGCGCGCAGCACGATCTCGTCGATGCGGATGTCCACCTGCACGCGCTTGGAGGGCGGGGTGACGTTTTCCTTGGGGCGCTCGCCCGTGAGCATCTCGTAGAGGACCACACCGAGGCTGTAGATGTCCGTGCGGTGGTCAGCGATGCCGCTGGCCTGCTCCGGTGCGGCATAGTCGGGCGTGCCAAAGGCCGTGCTCTGCGAGTCTTCCCGCAGTGCTTCGTTTCCTGTGCCGCGAGAGGATTCGCTGGCTACGATTTTGGCGATGCCGAAGTCGGCGATCTTCACCACGCCATTTTTGTCGATCAGGAGGTTCTCCGGTTTGATGTCGCGATGCACGATGCCGTGGTCGTGCGCGCATTGCAGCGCCTCGCAGATGGGCGGCACGATGCTGAGGGCTTCCTTGGGCGTGAGGCGTTTGGTTTGCAGGAGCTGGCGGAGATTGACCCCATCCACAAACTCCATGAGCAGGAAGTAGAAGCCACCGGCCTGACCGAAGTCATGCACGCCGACGATGTTTGGGTGATTCAGCGCCGCGAGTGCGTGTGCCTCCTTTTCAAACCGGGCTGCGAACTGCGGATCATCCGCACGCTCTGGCGCGAGCAGTTTGAGAGCGACGAGGCGGTTCAGCGATTTCTGCCGTGCCTTGTAAACCACGCCCATGCCACCACGGCCGAGGCATTCGAGGATTTCGAGCTGCGGAAAGTGCGGCGCGAGTTCTTCCGGAGTGAGAGAAGGGATCGGTGGCGCGCTTTCATTGTCCTGTGTCGGCGCGATGATTTGCGCCATGAGGCAGCGCGGGCACTGGCTCTCCGGCACACCGGCAGGCAAGGCGGAGCCGCAGTGCGGGCAGTTTTTGTCAGGGGAGGAAGCGCTCATGCCAGTAAACTGACGCGTGCCCGGTGAAAACCGAACAAAGTTTTTTATCTGCTCAATGCGGCAAAGAGTGTTTCCATCTCATCTTGAACGGCGGCGGGGTCTTCGAGCGTGCCTGCCACCTCTGACTGCACACACTGGCGGAGGCGTTTTTTCAAGCGGCTCACGGCCATGCGAAAGGCATCAAACTTCATGCCGCATGAGGCCGCCAGCGCGGTCTGGTCGCCGTGGCTTGCATATCCATTCAAGATGCCACTCACGGCATCAAAGAACTCACCGCGCCCTTCGCTGATGCACTCGGCCCGGAGTGCCGCCATGCTGCGGGACACGACTGTCATGGCCCATTGGCGGTCAAACTCTGCATCTGGCGCCAGGTGGCGAGCGTCCGGCACCTCTGCAGCCTCTGCGTCATCCAATGGCACAAGGGGCATGCCGCCGCCGCGCTTCATGCGCTTTGCCGCATCGCGTTGATGTCCGACGAAGTGCTTGACCGCGCCGAGGAGATACGAGCGAAAGCGTCCGCGCTCGCGCTCTGCTGTGTGGATGGTGCCGCCGCCGAGCATCTCTGCGAAGAACGCATGACTCATCTCGCGTGCGGCATCGGCATCGCGAAACGTGCTGCGCAAGTAAGCGACGACCGGCTCATAATACGCATCGCACAAATCCGCCAAGGCTTTGCGCCCATCTTCCGAGTTCGTCTTCGCCAGACAAACCCGCGTCCACCGGGTGGTGTGGAATGGGGCGGCGTGAACGTTTGGTGAGAGGGCGGTGGTCATCGTGACGGAATAGGCTGCCACAGGTCCATGACGTTTTGGAGGAAAAAGGTGACGCAAAAAATGATGACGCTTTCTTCTGAGCTGCTTGATCGCGTGTCGTTGAAATCGATGTTCTTGATCAAGGTCACATAGGCTTCGTGAATCCAGGGTGCGAAGTGTCCGGCACCGATCAAGGCGAGCGACATGAGCAACGCGATCAGCATGACGCCGATGGTGGCAGGCAGCTTGAAGAAGCGAAAATTCAAGTGGCTGAAGTTGGCCGTCAGCGAAATGAGGAGGGCGGCGGTTTCATTGCTGTAAGCCGAGGAGTCAGGCTGGTCAGGCCTTTCAGTGGAAGGAACGAAGGGAGGCTTTGCTTCAGGGTTTCCCTGACGAATCAGCATTCACAGGGGATTTTTGTTTCGCCTTGGTGCGGTGCAGCCTCCAGCCCTGGTAGAGAAGCGCGCTGGAGATCCAGACAAACAGCAGGACGACGGGATAAGCGATGAGGCGTGGGAAGAAGCCGAAGAGAACTGCCAGGGACGCCAGCAACAAGCCAACCCCGACAGTGATGCGTGCTTCAACCGGCTCGATCACACGACGGCTGGTAAAGGCTGCGCCAACGACATTGGCGATACGGACAGCACCGGCGGCCGCACGCCCGGAACTGCCGCCGCCACGGCTCCGCAGCGGACGCTGATGGCGTGGCTGATTTGGCGCACGCACTTTCCGTCTGGCATCGAGGACAATCTCCGTGGCGTTTTCGAGGTCTGCGAGAAACATCTCTTCCAACGATTTCGCGAAAGGCTCATCTTCGACGACGACATCCATCTCGCAGTTGCCGAACCAGCTGGCGATGTTGAGATTGGTGGAGCCGACGCGTGCCCAGCGTCCATCGGCAACGGCGGTCTTGGCGTGCAGCATGGTGCCGTTCCACTCGAAGACGCGGACCCCGGCTTCCAGCAGCGCACGATAGCCTGCACGGGACAATGGCTTGAGCAGCGGGACATCCGTGGCGTTTGGTACGAGGAGGCGCACATCCACACCATCTTTCGCGGCAGACCTGAGAGCCTGGACGTAACTGGTCATGCCCGCATAGTAGGCATCGGTCAGCCAGAGGCGCTTTTTTGCCAGTGCTGCGATGAGCTGATCCACGCGGAATATTCCTCCCGTTGCCGGAATGCTGCCAACGATGCGAAGCGTGGCATCGCCTTTGTGCGGGAGCAGGTCTGAAGTGGCGTGATCACTTTCCGGCAACGGATCGCCGGTCATCGCCCAGATGGTGGCGAAGGCCTGGCCAAGCTCGGCTACCGCGGGGCCGCGCACCTCGACGCCCGTGTCGCGCCAGGGCTGGATGTTCTTTTCAGAGTCGCCGGCCCACATGCGCCCGACGCACAGGCCACTGACAAAACCGACCTCGTCATCCACGCAAAGTGTTTTTCGATGGTCGCGACTCAGCCAGCCGAACGGCGAGTCCCAGCTCGGCGGATTGTAACAACGAACTTCCACGCCACCCGCGCGCAACCGATTCCAGTACGCACTCGATGCGGTGCCGCAGCCGCCCAGCCAGTCGTAGATCAGACGTACGTGAACGCCTTCGCTGGCTTTGGCAATAAGCGCATCGGCGAACATCCTGCCGGTATCGTCTTCGTGAATGATGTAGCTCTCGAAATGGATGCGCTGTTTTGCCGCGCGAATGGCTTCGAGCCATGCTGGATAGTTTTCCTGTGCGTCTTTGAGCAGACGAATGTTGTTGCCAGCGATGAGAGGTGATCCGGCCGCACGCGAAAAGGCCTGATTGGCGAGAGTGCGGACGGCGGCCAGTGTTTCGCGCTTGATGTGGGGAGGTGGTTCGTGCGCACTCACGAGCGGATCATCGGTGAGCCTCGTCAACAAGCGAGCGATGAAATATCGACGAAGGGTGGGGTTTTACCCCATGGCGAAGGAGCGGCTGCGCTCTCAGACTGCTTATTGAAGAACGTCCTCGTGATACTGACTGGCGCTGCCGACAGTTGGTTTGCCAATCGCAAGGCCACCGAGATCGCCTGCGAAGGCGGCGCAAACCAAGTTTTTATCAACATCACGGTCAGATAACCCTCCAGCTACGATCTCCTGCATGAACGATGAGAGCTGCGCTTTCGCCCACGCCTCCTTTTTGAACTGACAACCCAACTCATTCCTATGTTACTCAAAGCAAACACACTCAAAGGTTTTAAACTGGACAGTCTCGACGGCGAGATCGGCACGGTCAGTGAATTTTACTTCGACGACCGGCATTGGACCATTCGTTACCTGGTGGCAGACACCGGGGGCTGGCTCAGCGGCAGGCAGGTTTTGCTCTCGCCATATTCACTGGTCGGCGCGGTCAAAGAAGATAAAGCCATCGCGGTGAACCTGACGCAGGAGCAGATTCAGGACAGCCCGTCTTTGAACAGCGACAAGCCCGTGTCACGCCAGTTCGAGATGGACTACCACGGCTACTATGGCTGGCCGATGTATTGGGGCGGTCCCATGATGTGGGGCGCCTACCCCTACCTCGTGCGTGATCCCAATCAGTGGAACACGCCGACTGAGACTGAAACGGAGAAATCCTGGGATCCGCATTTGCGCAGCACGGATGCGGTGACGGGCCACCACATTCAGGCGACGGATGGTGAGATCGGCCATGTGGTGGACTTCATCCTCGATGACGAGACCTGGGCCATTCGCTACCTCGTGGTGGACACCCGCAACTGGTGGCCGGGCAAGAAGGTGCTGATCTCGCCGCAGTGGATTGAGCGTGTGAGCTGGAGTGAATTGAAAGTCTTCGTGAATCTTTCCCGCGAGGCCGTCAAGGCATCGCCAGAATACACGGAGGAAGCGCTCATCACGCGTGATTACGAAAGTGGTCTGTTCCGGCATTACGGAGGCGATGGCTACTGGTCGCATGAAAACGGATAACTCAGGACCGAATCGTTATGGAACTGTATCCTCAGGCCCTTGACTTCACTGTGGTGGCGTTTGTCGCGGATGTGGCGTGCGCAGGCGGGGAGCTTCCGACAGCGCTGCCCAGCGAGGCATTAGGAAAGGAGCTGAGATGAAAACCGACACGACTGATTTTCGAGTGCCGGAGGGAACCGTGGTGGATCTGAACAAGTGGCCGACGAAGGTGAAGCCGCTGTGGAAATCGAAGAAGCCATATCCCCATGCACTGAAATCTCATGTGGAGGCGCTGAGCGAATTGCAGCGCCTGCGCCATGGGCCGATGACAAAAAAATGCGCGGCTGATCGTCTCGCAGATCATTCTCGATGCCTTCAACGACCTCAAGATGTCGTATCCCAAGCCGGCTGCGGCGCGTATTTGTAAACTGATGGCTGTTCGCAAAGAACTCTAAATATCTCTGATATGAAAACTCCAGCGCGATCCCCAGACTCTTCCCTGCGCATTTTGTCGAACAATGGATGCGGCGGTTTTTTTATGGGTCGGGTTCTGCTGCTGAAGGATGATTCCAGCATGGTGGCGGAACAGAAATCGCGGTGCTGCCGGAGCAGAGAGCGGCGAGGTGCAGCGGGAGTCTTTGGGAGAGGTAGGACTAAAACCTATCGAGTGGTGATCGACGGATAAATAACGTGTGGTATCAAATTATTATGAGACTGACCAGCTTCATGGATCATTGTTCACCCAAGGTGAATTTATGGGATGGATTCAGGTGGCGCGTGAGGTGCGCGGTGAGTGTGGCGGCAGTGTGTCTGCTGATGACTCTGGCTGGAAGTGTGGATGCGCATGCGCAGGATGCAGCGAAGGAGCGCCCCAAGGATCGTGTGGTGGCCAGGGTGAACGGGATGCCGATTTTTGCCTCCGAGCTCAACGCGATGATCAAAGCGCAGGACCAGATGCTGCGGGCTCAGTTTGCGAATGATCCGGCTCAATTGGCGAAGGAGCGGGCAGATGCGAAACGCAATGCACTCAATCGTCTGATCGACTTCCAACTGCTGGAGGATGAGTTCTTCCGACTTGGCGGCGTGGTCAGCAAGGAGGACATTGAGGAAGATGTGAAGCTGACCACCCAAGAAACGTTCAAGGGGGATCGCGGGGCTTTGATTGCACAACTCAACGCCATCGGCATGACGTTTGACAAGTATCGCGAGATGAGAGAGCGGATGATCATTGTTGGCGCGGTGCGTGACCGGATTGTGAACAATGTGGAGGTGACGGATGAGATGGTGCGGGAGCACTATGAAAAGAACCTGCAGCGCTGGCGTGACCCGGAGTCGGTGAAATTTCACACGCTGACGATTTTCAACACGTCTGCCAATGCCCGTGCTGTGACGCAGATCCTGCGCACGCGGCTGGTCAACGGGGGTGATTTTGCGGAGCTGGCGCGTGAGAACAGCCAAGACAGCCGCGCAGATGACGGTGGTGAGTGGCCGTGGACGCGCATTTCAGATATCAGCGACACGGTGGGCAAAACCATCGAGAAGTTGAAAAAGGGCGAAGTCAGCGAGGTGCTGGAACAGCCGGGCACTTTCATCATCCTGCGTGTGGATGACGTGCGGGAGTCGGATACGAAGCCGTTTGAAAGTGTGAAGAATGCAGTGAGGAAATCCCTGCTGGAGGAGCTGGGCAGGGAGCGGGTGGAGAAGCGGCTGTGCCGGCTGCGCGAGGCGGCGGACATTCAGAAGCTGGGGCCGGTGTAGGGAGGGGGAATGGCAGTGTGAGTGAGGAGGTGGCATATTCGACTTGCCTCCTGCGATGCTGCCAACACCCTATGAGTCACAGCCACCTTTCATGAACCCCTTCCGTGCCTTTTTCCTGCAAGTCCGTGCATGCGGTGCATGGCTGGTGATGATGCTGGCGGGAGGCGGGGCTGCCTGCGGGCAGGCACCCCAGGGAAAAGCGGTGGATCGGATGGTGGCCAAAGTGAACGGTGCCCCGATCCTGGTCTCTGATCTCAAGCAGGTGGCCGAAGCGCAGGCGCAGGTGATCCGGCACCAGTTTGCGGATGATCCCACGAAGCTGGTGAAAGAGATGGCCGCAGTGAAGCTGAATGCGCTCGACACCCTCATCGACTGCCAACTGCTGGCGGATGAGTTTTACAAAATCGGCGGCGTCATGGAGCCGGCATTATTGGAGCAGGATCTGACCCAGATCATCCAGATGGGGTTCAGAGGGAACCGAGAGGCCTTCACGGCGGACCTGGCCAAAAACGGACTGACATTGGAGAAGTTCCGCGAACTGCGGGAGCGGATGATCATCATGAACGTGATGCGGGCGCGAATCGCGGGCAAGGTGGAAGTCACGAATGAGATGGTGAGGGAGCACTATGAAAAGAACCTGCGGCGCTGGAGCGGTGCGGAAAAGGTGAAGCTGCACACGGTGACGATCAGCAAGACGACCGCCGATGCCCGCAGTGTGGCGGAGAGTGTGCACAGCAAGTTGACCGAGGGCGGCGACTTTGAGGAGATCGCCCGCAAGAGCAGCGTGGACAGCCATGCGGCGCGCGGGGGTGAGTGGAAGTGGATTTACCTTTCAGATCTCACCGGCACGGTGAGCGAGGTCGTCCTGGCTACGAAAAAGGGGGAGATCAGCGAGGTGATCGAACAACTGGACGCCTTCATCATCGTGCGTGTGGATGACCGTCAGGAGGGTGATCCGAAGCCGTTTGAAAGCGTGAAGGCTGAAGTGGCCAAGTCGCTCATGGAGGAGGTGAGCAAGGGGAGGATCGAAGAGCGCATGATCAAACTGCGGGCGGCGGCGGACATTCAGCGGATGGGGGCGGAGTAGGGGAGTGGAGCGCTGACTGATTGCCTCTGGCAGGTCGCAGAGGAACTGGATGTGCTGTGCGTGATTGAATTACTTTTCCTGCAAGTCCTCGCGGGCTGCGGCCCATTTGAGGATGGCATCAAGCACGGGGCAGAGGGACTGGCCCCAGGGGGTGAGTGAGTATTCAACCTTGGGCGGGATCACGGGATAGACGGTGCGGTGGACGATGCCGTCTTTCTCCAACTGGCGGAGTTGCTGGGCCAGCATCTTTTGCGTGACCGCAGGGATGGCGCGTTCGAGCTCGGAGAAGCGCCTGACTTTTCCACCGAAGAGCTGGAAGAGGATGAGAAACTTCCAGCGGCCCTCCAGCATGCGGAGCGCCTGCTCCACGCCTTCGGCAGCGGTGACGGGTGTCCATGCTGTGGGCTTCTTCTTTTTTGTGACACTTACTTTTTTGTGGGTTCTTGCCATTTTGTAAGTCCGTGGTTCGATGGTGGGCGGTCAGAATTTAGACCGTCAAAACGAGAATATATAGACCATGAAAACTACACCTCCCCAAGTGATTTCCGACTACTTCGCGGCTGTCAATGACGGCCGCACTGATGACGCTGCTGCATGCTTTGCGGCTGATGCGCTGGTACATGATGAGAGTCATGATCATCAGGGACGGGAGGTGATTCGGGCGTGGATTGCAGAGACGACGCTGAAGTATCAGCCGAAGGTGGAAGTGACGGACATCAAGAACGTGGGCGGGGCTTTTGCAGCCTCGGGAACGGTGTCTGGAACGTTTCCTGGCAGCCCACTGCAGCTCGAATACACGTTCACCGTGAGCGGTGAAGAAATCTCTCACCTGAGCATCCAATGAACGCGCCGACATTTAATATTGATCCTGCGGAGTTTGCGGGGAAACGCGTGTTTGTCAGCGGTGGCACGAAGGGCGCGGGCGAGGCGATCGTGCGCAGGCTGGCTGCGGCAGGTGCGGTGGTCTTTACTGCGGCACGCTCGGCTCCAGAAGATGCGGAGCTGCCTGCGCGGTTCATTGCGGCGGATCTGGGGACGGCGGCGGGCACGGAAGAGGTCGCGCGAGTGCTGCGTGAAGAGGGTGGCGGCGTGGATATTTTGATCCACAACCTCGGGGGATCGGGCGCTCCGGGCGGTGGCTTCGCGGCGCTGACGGACGACATCTGGCTGGAGGAGCTGAATCTCAATCTGCTGGCGGCGGTGCGTCTGGATCGCGCTCTGGTGCCGGGCATGATCGCAGGCGGCGGGGGCGTGGTGGTGCATGTCTCATCCATCCAGCGGAAGCTGCCGCTGCCTGATTCGACCACGGCCTATGCGGCTGCCAAGGCGGCGCTGACCACTTACAGCAAGGCTTTGTCCAAAGAGCTGGGGCCGAAGGGCGTGCGGGTCACTTCCGTTTCTCCGGGGTGGATTTACACGACGGCGGCGGAGGCGATGGTCAAGCGGCTGGCGGAGAGTGGTGGCACGGATGAAGAAACGGCGCGGCAGGGCATTCTCGGGGCGCTGGGCGGCATCCCGATTGGTCGACCGGCATGGCCGTGGGAGGTGGCGGAACTGATCGCCTTTCTGGTGTCAGGGCGTGCCGCTTCCATTCATGGCGCGGAATACGTCATCGATGGCGGCACGGTGCCGACCTTGTGAACTGAACCTGTTATTGATCTCTATTTTCACCTTAACTACATACCATATACTACCATGAAAGCTAAAATTGAAATCGTTCGTCTGTCTGTGCTTGTGTCATTCATCCTTCTTTTAGCTGGGTGTTCGATGTCTCAGCGGGCGGACCGGGCCGGGGGACATCTGCAGCAGGTGGGGCTTGTCTGGCTGAAGCGTGCGGGCAGTCAGGAGGACCAGCAGAAGGTGATCGAGGCGGTGCATGCGTTTGGCCGGTGCATCCCTGAGGTGAAGAGTGCCTACGTGGGCCGCACGGATGGGGAGGGAGGTCCTTTTTCTGACACGAGCTATGATGTGTGTTTCATTCTCAGCTTCGAGGATGAAGCTGCGCGCCAGCGTTACAATGCGAACCCGGTGCACTTGAAGGCGGCGAAGGAGGTCTTTCTGCCGCTGTCGCGAAAGCTGCTGTTTTACCGCTTTGCGGGGGAGTAGGGCGGATCGAGCGCGGAATTGTACCAGAAGACATGGCGCAGGTGCTTGAGCTTGTGGCGGGGCCTCTTCTGCGGACAGTCAGGCTGATGATCGATCCCAACGATATTTACGCCACCCTCGTCAAACCAGCGCTGCCGCTGTTCCTGCTTGTGGCTGGCATCTACGTGGTGCGGTTCGTTTATCGTCGGTTCAGGTCATCCTTCAAAGGGTCGCTGGGGGAGGCGCTGGTGACGCAGGGGACGTTTCGCCTGCTGGACAAGGAGCTGTACCGGGGCTTCAGCGATCTGTATGTGCCGCGCCCGGATGGGGATGGGCTGACGCAGGTGGATCACGCGGTGGTTTCACCGTACGGGATTTTTGTGATCGAAACGAAGAACTACACGGGCTGGATCTACGGGGCTGAGCATCAGGCGAAGTGGACGCAGACCTTCAGCTCCGGGGGCAAGTTCGATTTTCAGAATCCGATCTGGCAAAACCGGCTGCACGTGCGTGCGCTGGCGAAGCTCTTGAATTTATCGGAGTCGAAGTTTCGCCCGGTGATTTTTTTCATGGGCGGCAGCGCCTTCAAGACGAAGCTGCCGGAGTATGTGATCGACACCAGCCTCACGGGCTACATCAACGAGATTGAAGAGGTGCTGCTGCAGCCGGCGGAAGTAGCGGCGGCGAATGCGGCGCTGGATGCTTTGGTGGCGCGGACGGATAAGAGGGCGGCGAAGCGGGAAGTGGTGGCTGGGGTGAAGAGACGGGTCGGGGCGAGGGCGTAGGGCGATAAAGCCCAGGAGGGTGGGAGTCTGTTCGGAGGTATCCCTGTTCCAGGCTCTCGCCGGGGGGATGGATTGAGCGGAAAATGGGGTGGTATGATTTGTCAAGAATTTGCATACTGACCCCATTTTGAGGGGGCTGGGAGCGCCGATTTTTTGTTGGCTCTGAGCGAATGCCCCTGCCGCGCCTGCGCGGAATGAAGCTGGTTGGTGCTTCGTGCATCAGGGGGTGGCGACAGAGCCGTTTAAAAACCGGCGCTCGTGTGCTTGGCATGAACATGAACT
>DLGZ01000040.1:0-8912 GCA_002482965.1 Verrucomicrobiaceae bacterium UBA7681
TTCGAGCGTCTCGTGGTGGGCGGGGGGGGACTCGGCTGGCGAGGGATCACTGGCACTCGTGTTCGAGTGTTCTAGGGTGGGCGTTTGCTGAACCGGCTTGCGAAAGCGGTAGCTGCGCTCGTTCCTCGCTGCGCAACCGCAGTCCATATCGGAGGCGGGGCTGAGCGTCGTCTTGAGGTGAAAATGAGTTTTGCGTGAGAATTGCGGCGCGTGTTCGTTTGCAGCGGGTCATTGTACTTATCTTTCATGCTCAACCACTTTCCACGCTCTCTTGTGTCCGCCTTGCTGGCCGCGTTCACCTCCGTGCTCGCTGCAGCGCAGCCGAATATCATTTTGATCATGTCGGATGACATGGGCTTCTCCGATCTCGGGTGCTACGGCGGGGAGATTCAGACGCCGAATTTGGATCGTCTTGCAAAGGGTGGGGTGAGGATGAGGCAGTTTTACAATGCGGGGAGGTGCTGCCCGACGCGGGCTTCGTTGCTGACGGGGTTGTATCCGCATCAGGCGGGGATCGGGCATATGATGGAGGATCGTGGAGCGGAGGGGTATCGGGGGGATTTGAATGGGAGGTGCGTGACGATCGCGCAGGTGCTGAAGCCGGCGGGGTACAGGACGTATGCGGTGGGGAAATGGCATGTGACGAAACATGCGGTGCCGGAGGGGCCGAAGCACAATTGGCCGCTGCAGCGGGGGTTTGACCGCTTCTATGGGACGATCACGGGGGCGGGCAGTTTTTATGATCCGGGGACGCTGACGCGGGATGACTCGATGATTTCGCCCTTCGCGGACGCGGAGTACCAGCCGAAGCAGTATTACTATACGGATGCGATCAGCGACCATGCGGTGCGCTTCATTGATGAGCATGCGCGTGAGAAAAAGCAGCAGCCGTTTTTCATGTATGTGGCCTACACGGCGGCGCACTGGCCGATGCATGCGCTGGCGGAGGATGTGGCGAAGTACAAGGGCAAGTATGACGCGGGCTATGAGTCGATGCGGCAGGCACGGCTGCTGCGGATGCGGGAGATGGGGCTGATCGCGAAGGACGCGGAGCTTTCGCCGACGTTTGGGGACTGGAGCCAGGTGAAGAACAAGGAGTGGGAGGCGCGCTGCATGGAGACGTATGCGGCGATGATTGACCGCATGGATCAGGGCATCGGCCGGGTGGTGGGGACGTTGGAAAAAAACGGGCTGCTGCAAAACACGCTGATTCTTTTCCTGCAAGACAATGGGGGCTGTCAGGAGGGCATCGGGCGGCAGGCGAAGCCGCCGGCGTTTAATGAGAAGACTTACGCGGTGATCGCGCAGGATGCGATCCGGCTGGATGTGATCCCGAAACAGACGCGGGATGGGCAGGCGGTGAAGCAGGGTCAGGGCATCATGCCGGGCGGGCCGAACGACTACATCGCGTATGGTGAGGCGTGGGCGAATGTGTCGAACACGCCGCACCGAGAATATAAACATTTTGTGCATGAGGGCGGGATCAGCACGCCTCTCATCGCGCACTGGCCGGCGGGGATTCCAGCGGCGCAGCAGGGCAAGATCGAAGCGCAGCCGGGGCACCTCATTGATGTGATGGCGACGTGTGCGGACGTGGGCGGCGCGAAGTATCCTGCCGAATTCAACGGGCAGAAGATCCAGCCGATGGAGGGCGTGAGCCTGGTGCCTGCCTTGCAGGGACGCAGTGCTGAGATGCGCTCGATCTTCTGGGAGCATGAAGGAAATCGTGCGCATCGTGCCGGGCCATGGAAGCTGGTGGCGAAGGCGAATACACCCTGGGAACTCTACCACATCGACCAAGACCGGGCGGAACTGCATGACCTGGCGGCGGCGGAACCGGAGCGCGTGAAGGCGATGGCAGCGGCCTGGGAAACGTGGGCGGCGCGGGCGCAGGTGCTGCCGCTGGGGAGCTGGAAAAGTCCCAGCAGTGTCAAAAATGCGAAGGCAAAGCGGTCTAAATAAAGGTGCATGTCAGATTGATTATGGAACGAATCATGCTCACGTTCCTCCTTATGGACCTTTCCCAAATTGCCCTTGATGTTCCCACGCTGAAGCTGAGTTTATCCATCGTCGGCGGACTGCTGGCGCTTTCGATGGTGCGGATTTTGTTTCTATTACGCACCAACGCGCGTCTGCGTGACAGTGCTGCCAAAATGGAGCAGCAGGTGCTCAACCAGCATCAGGCAATCCTCTCGGTGCGCTCGGATTCCAATGCGTGGCGCGGTGAACTGCAGCGCATGTTTGATTCCTTTCGTGCGGAGTTTTCCAAGCGGCTGGATGAGTCCGAGCAGCGCTATCAGAACATCCAGCAGCGTTCTGAAATCATCAACAAACCGAAGCCGTTTGCGATGTCCACGCCTTCCATGCCGCCACCTTTCGTGATGGCCAAGGCTGAGGAGCCGGAAGAGAAATCGGTGCTGCCGGTCCCCGCGCTGAACATCTCCTAGCTCGCGCCTGAGCGTAAGCCCTCTCTGGCAGTGACATGCTGCCAGAGTGAAGAACACCCCGCAGGATTGGTTTGGAACAACGTTTGCAGCATCAACATTCATCAACAGCGCAATGACTCAGGACATTCAGATTTTGCTTATCAGCCTCACCATGGTCTGCGGACTGTTTTTGATGTCGCTGTTTCGCCTCTTTTACCTCTCAAACTCCAACAAGCGCCTGGGTGCTGTGAGTGCCAAGCTGGAAAAGCAGGCGGTGCTGAAGGAGGTGGAGCTCACCGCGATCCAACATGAGGCGATGTCATGGCGGGCGAAAACGCAGCGTCAGTTTGATGCGCTGCGCAGCGAGTTCTCACACCGGCTGCAGCAGTCGGACCAGGGCGGCCTGCATGTACTGAAGGAATGGGAGGAGGCGCAGAAGAAGGAGCTCTCAGCGGCACTCGCGAAAATTTCAGAGCTGGAGGCGGCACTTTCCGCCAAGCCGACAGCGGTGCTGCCGGCGAAGGAGATTTTGCGCATCCAGTCGCTGGAGTCCGAACTGGCGGCAGCGAAGGCGGAAATCGCCAGCGGCAGGCAGCAGAATGCGGTGCTGCAGCGTGATTTGCTGCTGTCACGGCGCAGGGCACCTGCGCCTGCCATGCGGAAAAGCAGTCTGCGGAGCGCGGTGCGCAGCGCCTGAACGAAGAAATCGTTCACCTGCTTTTTTTCTCGCCAACGGTGAGAGACCGTCTTTAATGCATGTAAAGCAGGTGCCCCACCTGCATGCCCACCCCCACCCCTTTTCGTACCATGACCGAGAACCCCTCCGCAGAGTCTGCTTTTGGCAGCAGTCCCTCGCATGATCCTTTCCAAGCCGCGAAAGCCAGCGCGCTGAAAGCCGCTGAAGAACTGCGTGCCGCAGCAGCGCAGAAGGCGTCTGAATTCCGCAGCGCCGCCGAGTCGCGGGCGCAGCAGTTCCGCAGTTCCGCTGAGCAGACGGCGAGTGATTTCAAGGAAAAGGCCACGGACATCAAGGAAAGGGCGGGCGATTTCGCCGACCAAACCCTGAATGAAGCCCGTGTGCGCTATGACGATCTGCGCGCCGAGGCGGAAAAATTTGCCCGTGAGAAGCCGCTGCAGGCGCTGCTCACCGCATTTGGGATTGGTTTTGTCGTCGGGGCCATCCTGCGCCGCTGATACCGCCCCCCCCTTCCCTCCATGAACTCAGGCATGCCGCCCGACCCCGAGGAACGCGCCAGCGCAACAGGACTGCTGCGTGCCGTGGCCTTGTACATCGAGGCGCGTGGACGCCTGCTGCACATCGAAGGCCAGGAAGCCGGCAGCCGCATTGGTGGACTTTCCAGCATGTTCATGCTGTCTCTGGCCGCCTTCGTCATTGGCTGGATGCTGGCCACTCCCGCACTGGTCTGGATCATCGCTGATGCCAATGGCTGGCACTGGACGCGCGTGGCCCTTGCCGGCGCTGGCATTCATCTTTTTCTCGGAGTGCTGCTGCTGGCCGGACTGAAATCCAGGCTGCGTGGCATGAAGCTCTTTGAGGAATCATTCAATCAACTCCACCGCGACCGCGAATGGCTAGCCCGCAACAAGAACGACTGACGCCCAAGCAGCAGGCTTTGCGTGATCTGGAGTACGCCCGTGCGTCTCTGGCGCATCATGCCGTGCATGCGGCGGAGGAATGGAGTCCGAAGGCCATCATCACCCGCAGTGTGGAAAAGCACCGGGGGCTGTGGATTGGCGCCGCTGCCATTGCAGGGCTGGCTGTGCTGAAAGCGATCTGGCCCTCGCGGGGCTCGCAGCACCACCAAGCTGAAGCTTCCCTTAGTGGCGCGCAGAGAAGTGGTTTGTTTGCTCTGATGCTCAGTCCGCTGCTCGGCCTCGCGCGTAAGTCGTTGATGAGCTACGGCAGCCAAATGTTTCAAAGTTATCTACAGCAGAAAATATCTCCGAACGCTCCTGATTCCGAAGCAGTCTAGGTCACTATCCTTTTCATGTCCGATCCCAACCAACCCCTACCACAAGATACGCTTCCCGTTTTAGGCTCCGTGGATGACTACCTGCGCTTTTGCATGGAGTATGATGCGTCTGATCTGCATCTCGCCACCGGCTCCCAACCTGTCTGGCGGCGCTATGGCAACCTGCAGCCCATCTGGGACAATGCCTCCATTCTGACACCTGAGGATACCCGCCGCCTGGCGTATGGCTTCCTGGGAGAGGCGCAGGTCAAACAGCTCGAATCACGTGGCGATGTCGATTTCGCCTACTCCCCACCGTTTGGGCGTTTCCGCTCTTCCGTGGTGCAGCAGCGCCTGGGCATTGACATGGTGTTCCGTGTCATCAAGACGAGCATCAAGTCCGTCGAAGATCTCGGCCTGCCCGCAACGGCGAAGACGCTGACACGTTTCCACAACGGCCTGATTCTCGTGACCGGCCCGGTGGGCTGCGGGAAATCCACCACGCTGGCCGCGCTGGTTGATTCCATCAATGAGGAGCGGCAGGATCACATCATCACGCTGGAAGACCCGATTGAGTACATCATCGAGCCGAAGGGCTGCCATGTGAACCAGCGCGAAGTGCACACGCACACCGCCTCGTTTGCCTCCGCACTGCGCGGGGCGCTGCGTGAAGATCCGGACGTGATCATGGTGGGAGAAATGCGCGACCTTGAGACCATCTCTCTGGCGATCACCGCTGCAGAAACGGGACATCTCGTGCTGGGCACCCTGCACACCGGCAGCGCTGCGCGTACGCTTGACCGTGTGCTGGATGTGTTCCCCATCGATCAGCGGGATCAGATCCGCATCATGGTGTCTGAATCTCTGCGTGGCATTCTTTCCCAGCAGCTGGTGCCAAGACTCGACGGCAATGGCCGCGTGATGGCGCTGGAAGTGCTGGTGAACACGCCCGCCGTCGGCAACTGCATCCGCGAAGGCAAGACCTACATGCTCGCGGGTGTGATGCAGACCGGGAAGAGCGTGGGAATGATCACGATGGATGATTCCCTGCGCAATCTGTACACGGCCGGAGAGATCAGCCGCGAGGAGTGTGAGTTCCGCTCCGAGGACAAGATCATCATGAAAAAATTCTTTGAATCCTGAGGCCATCAGCCACGACAACCGACCACTGCGAACGTCTCATGCCAATCATTGATCAATATTTCCAGAAGCTCATCGAACTGGGCGGCTCTGACCTCCACCTCAGCCAGAAGCAGCCGCCCAAGGTGCGCGTGCATGGCAGCATCAAACCCATCTCAGACCAGATCCTGGACGAGCGCCTCATGGAGACCATGATGCGTGAAATCTGCGAGCCCCGCGCGTGGGACCGCTACAAGGAAAAGGGAGATCTCGACTTCGCGTACGAGATGGACTCGGACAACCGCTTCCGCTGCAACTACCTGAAGCAGCAGCACGGCCTGGCCGCCGTGTTTCGTATCATTCCCACCAAGATCGCCAGCCTGGAGCAGCTGGGCATTCCGCAGGTGGTGAAGGAATTCGGCCACTTGCGCAGCGGTCTGGTGCTCGTCACCGGCCCGACCGGTTCGGGCAAGTCCACGACGCTGGCAGCGCTGCTGGATTACATCAACACCAACTTCCGCCGGCACATCATCACGATCGAAGAACCGATCGAGTTCGTGCACCGCAACAAGAAGAGCATCATCACCCAGCGTGAGGTGCCCATCCAGACGCCTTCATTCGCGGACGGCCTGCGCGCTGCGCTGCGTGAAGATGCGGACATCGTGCTGGTGGGGGAAATGCGCGACCTTGAAACCATCTCGCTGGCGCTCACGGCGGCGGAGACGGGCCTGCTCGTCTTTGGCACCCTGCATACGAACAACGCGCGCAAGACGGTTGACCGTATCATTGACGTCTTTCCATCGGATCAGCAGAGCCAGGTGCGTACGATGCTTGCCGCCTCACTCAAAGGCGTGGTGGCGCAGCTCCTCATGAAGAAGTCAGACGGCAAGGGCCGAGCCGCCGTGAATGAAATCCTGGTGTCCAATCCCGCCGTCGGCGCCATCATTCGTGAAGGTGCCACGCAGAAGCTGTACGATGTGATCATCGGCGGCAAATCGCAGGGCATGCAGTTCATGGATGAAGCCATCTGGCAGAAGCTGCGCGACGGCTATGTGACGCCGATGGAAGCCTACATGAAGGCCATCGACAAGAACCGCTTCAAAGCTTTCCTTCCCCCCGAAGACGCCGGACTTGCCGTGGCCAGTGGTGGCGACGCCAACAAATAGACCGACGCAGACGGACAAGTGAAGCAGTTGAATCTTGTCGCCGCGCGTGCGGTGAATTAACATCGTCTTAATTCAAAGATGAGCACGGCTTCCGAGGACAGTTCATCAGACCCGCCACAACGCACCAGCCACCCGCCTGGTGCGCTGGCTATTTTCGCGGCCACGGCGATTGGCGGTGTGCTGGCCACACGCATGGGCAAAACGCCGCTGATTTTCGCTGCGGGTGCTGCGGCACTGGCGCTGCTGCAGAAGAAGAAACCCGCCACCCCGCCACGGGCCGAGCCGCTGAAACTGCCGCCGCCTGCGCCGCCGCAGCTTGAGATTCCTGAACAGAGGGTGCTGCCTGCGGCGCTGCCGCTGGAGATTCCAGTGGAGAGCCTGCCGCCCCCTGCCCTGCCAGCGCTGGAAACTCCGGTGCTGTTCGTGCCGCCCGCTGCGCCGCAGGTGGAGCTCCCTTTGCCGAATGTACTGCTGCCTGCGCCGGAGGTGGACACGTCCGCTCAGAGCTTGGTGGAGCAGTGGCTTGCGCGGCAGATCAGTCGTGAGGCGGAGGCCCCGGTGGTGGATTTTTCCACGCTCACGGCCACGGCGCGAGAGCCGGAAGATGATTACCGGCCGGGATCGTTTCTGCTGGAGGACGGGGATGACATGGCCGGCGCTGCACCTGCCGACATTGATTCTTTTGCCAGCCTCACGGAGCCCGCGCCCCAGTCGGTCTGGGTGCCTGAGCCGTTGATTGTGGATGAGGAGCCGGTCTTTGACGAGGTGGAGCCGCAGGTCGCGGCGGCGGAGGCATTGTTTGCAGAGCTGGAGCCGATGAATGCGGACGAGGTGGAAGAACCGGGGTACCCTGCCGCGCCCTCCGCAGCCGATGCTGGGTGGAAGCTGGGGATGGAGCCCATGCCGAGCCTGAACGACGCTGCACCGCAGGTCGCGTCTGCAGGCAGCATGTCCTTCAGCCCCGGAGTGCCGCAGGAAGACGCCAGCAGCGAGCCGGAGGCTGCGCACTCAAACATGTTTTCCACGGCGCCGGTGCAGCAGGAAGAGGTGGCGGCACCGCTGTTTTTTGCCACTTCGGTGTTTCAGGGCGCGGCCTTTCCGGATGAAATCCAGGTCGCGCCCCCCTTTGAACCAGTGCCGCCCATGCCAGCGCCGCCGGCGGCTGAGGAGGCCCCTGCATGGGCAGCGGAGGAGCCGGTGGGCGAAGCTGCGCCTGCTGCGGAAACTGCCCCGGAGATCCCGCTGGAGCTTGCGGCAGATGGCGACGCCTCCTTTGATGAGCCCCTGGCCGCCGCACCCGCCAACCCCTGGCAGCCTGAGCCGGATGGCTTTCCAATGACGCCGCCAGTGACGGATCATACGCAGATGGCAGGCACCGTGGTGGAAGCGGAAATCATTCTACGCCCGCGTGCGCCGACGCAGAACGCGGTGATCGCGAGAGCCAAATTTTCCCCGTCGAGTTTCAACAACCATTTCGCGGACGCAAGCAACGACACCACACCTGCCGAGGATGCCCACTTTCCCGGCCCGCTGCAATCCAAGCGTCAGCCCAAGCCGCAGACGACCTGGCGGTCTTGGTGGCGCGGGGATTGAGGCTATTCTCAGGGAAATGCCGAATGAACGCCGCCCTGCTCATAGAATGATGGAACCGCATCGTAGTGACCCGTCACCGGCTCAAAGCGTCCATCTTTGCATTGTTTGAGATAGGCCAGCCAAGTCGGACGATAGGCAGACCAGGTTTGGGTTCCCAGACCCACGCCGTTCACTTTCACCATGGCCTCACGCTCAACGGGGCCAATCGTAAACCTCACGAACTGAGCTCCATTATTGATGCTGTGCACGCGGTCCGAGTAAGTGAAGTGAACGATTTTCAGCGGCTTTTCAGTGTTAGCCGAGCCTTTGAAAACAGTCAGGACCTTGAAGGTGGTGATCCACGCCTGATAGTCTTCCTTGGCGAGATTTGAATTTTTGAGGAAGTCCGGTTCCAAGTCTGTTTTCTCGGTGCTTACCGCCTCGATCACAACCACCGCATCAGCCGCGGTCGTCAGTTCGGCCTGCGTCCACGTTTTCACCAACCGTGCCTGCGCCCAGCAAGCGATTCCAACCAAGATAATAGTCAGCAGCTTTTTCATGAGGATGCCTTCAAGGTAAATAGTCCGAACAGCTCTCGTCGAGAATATAATGGCGTTTTCCAAAACTGATTTCCGGAAAGCAAGCGTGGAGACGCT
>DLGZ01000040.1:8941-9455 GCA_002482965.1 Verrucomicrobiaceae bacterium UBA7681
GGGCACGCGCATGCCCAGCGCAGGTAGGGCTGGCTGTCCTCAGCCAGCCGCCGTCGAAGCCCATGATTTTCGAGAAAGAAGCAGCCCGCTAAACGGAAATGAGTTTTGCGAACCGCAAATAGAAGACGGCACTCTGGAAGAAAGATGCGGGGGTGGTGGCAGGTCGTGAGGGAGGAAGTCTTTGGAAAGGGGGAGAGTGAAAAGGAAAGCAGCCCGCGCTGGGACGAAGGATTCTACGGACGCGCACAACGCGTCCCTACCAGCCCTTCGCACGTGCGGAGCTTCGGGGATGGTAGGGATGCGCTGTGCGCGTCCGTGATTTCGGGTCTGTCATTTCGCAGGCGCTCAAAAAGCTGCGCCGTCCTTGCTGCGGTGAACATGACTGCGCGTTTTGGAGTGCGGCTGCCCAACCCTGAAAGGGTGAAGCTGCCGCTTTCGAGCGTCTCGTGGTGGGCGGGAGGTGACTCGGCTGGCGAGGGATCACCGGCTGCTGCTTTCGAGTGTTCAATTGTAT
>DLGZ01000001.1:0-10030 GCA_002482965.1 Verrucomicrobiaceae bacterium UBA7681
CATCGTCGGTGAAGACGAAAAAGGTCACCGCACGCTGCGCTATGAAAAAGGCCCGGTGTTCAAGAACTTGCTGCTGGTGGACGAAATCAATCGCGCCACGCCCAAGACCCAATCGGCGCTGCTGGAAGCGATGCAGGAACGCTGCGTGACCACCGGCGGCGAGCGCCATCTGGTGCCGGAACCCTTCCTCGTGCTGGCCACGCAGAACCCCATGGAGATGGAGGGCACCTACCCGCTGCCCGAAGCGCAGCTCGACCGCTTCATGTTCAAGATCAAGGTGCCGTTCCCTGATCTCGATTCGCTGGTAGAAATCTCCCGCCGCACCACCGGCTTCACCGAGCCAAAGCTCGCGACGATGACAGACGGGCCAAAGCTCATCGAAATGCAGCAGCAGCTTTCCAAAATCCCCGTGGCCGATCCAGTGGCGCACTACGCCTCGCGGTTGATTTTGAGCACGCATCCTGAGCAGCCGGACGCTCTCCCCGAAGTGAAACGCTACGTTTCTTACGGTGCCAGCCCGCGTGGCCTGCAGGCGCTCATTCGCGGAGCCCGCGTCTGGGCCGCCATCCAGGGGGCTACTGCCGTCTCCACAGACGACATCCGCGCCATCGCCCACGTCTCACTCCGCCACCGCATCATCCTGAACTTCGAAGGCGAAGCCAGTCAGGTGAGAGTGGACGACATCATCACCAAGCTGCTCGATCAGGTGAAGACTCCGGCGCAGCAGGCCGCGTGAGGAGGTCTTGGGGTCAGCATGCAGAACTTTGGCGGTAGAACGCCCGCTTTCTACGCCATTTCCACAGGGCGTTGTACATCGCATGGCATAGCATGAAAAAACCGATCAGCAGGCCTCCGCCGAGCAGGCAGAGGCTTATAAAGAGGTCGGGGGCCGAGCCGTCATTCAAAATCACAAAATCCTCAGCCAGCTTCAAGTTCAGCTTGGCCAGTCTGGCCCGCACGAAAAGGTCGTAGAAGAGGCCGTAGCGGATGAGCCCGGTGATCTTTTTTTCTATCAGCAGCATGCCCGCATTTCGTGAGCCGGCATCGAACTTCTTCCTGCCCGTTCCGCTCAGCTCCTTCAACGTAGCCACCACGGCTGGATCTTCGGTGGACAGCAAAATGTGGGCGGGGCTGTCCGAGGATTCCCCAAGGGCTCGCACGGGAATAAACACCTCAGAGATGACTCCCTTCTCCAGCTTGTAGGCCGCTTCCGCCAGAGTCACCTGGCTGTCCTTCAGCGTCATCCATTCGGCATTCGTATTCTTGGCAGCGTAGTCGGCCACCGTGATCTCCAGCGGTTCGTGATTCTTCAGCGCCACATAGACACCTTGGCCGCCGACGATCAGCAGCCCAGTGATGGCGATGTAACCAAGGAATCCCAAGCTGCTGAAGCCTGGTGGTCGATAGAGGGTGTGAATTTTCATTCAGGACTGCCACCTACCAAAAAAACCTAACATGTGCAAGTTCGTTTCTTGTCGGTCTTGCAAAAAATCTGTCACAAGCATGCCGTGCCATTCATTTCTGAACACACCACCACCCCATCATCCGGTTTCACCCCCTAAGCGGCAAATTCGGCGGCGGCGGTGGTGGCTCCGCAGAGGCACTCTTCCCGGCCCTGCGCAGCATGAAAAACCCGACCAGCATGCCGATGCCCAGCATGGACATGCTGCCAAAGAGGCTGGGGGCTGCGCCGTCGTTCAAAATCACAAAATCCGCCGCCAGTTTCATGTCCAGCTTGGCCAGTTTGTCCCGTGTCTTGTCGTCAGAATCTATGCCGAAGCGGATCAGGCCGGTGACGTCTTTTTGCATGAAGATCTTGTCCGCATGCCTTGAGGCGGCATTCAGTGCCTCCTTCATGGTACCGCTGGACTTGTTGAGATCCTCCAGCGCGGCCACGATGTCCTTGTTCGTGGTGGAAAGCAGGATGTGCACCTGACCATCCGTGGATTCCCCCTTGGGGCGCACAGGAATAAAAATCTCCGAGATTTTTCCGAGCCGTTCCTTGTGGGCGGCTTCGAGCAGATTCAGCTGCGCATCCTTCAGCGTCACCCATTCGGCATTCGGCTTCTGCGCAATGTAGTCGCTCACGGTGATCTCCAGCGGCTTGCGGTTCTTCAATGCCGTATAGACCCCCTGGCAGCCACCCCAGAGGAGGGCAATGACGATGAGGTAGCCGAGGCAGCCCAGGCTGATGAAGCCCGGAGGGTGATTCAGGGGGCGGATTTTCATGCGGGCACCTGCTTACCAAAAAAATCTTAGCCAGTCCAAGACAGATTCTTGCCTTGTCTGAAAAAACCTGCTTCAAACATGGCTCGCCCTTCCTCATGAACGCACCACCTCCCTTGCCCACAACAGCCGATGCCTGGTCTCAAGACGACGTATCCGCCTACTTAAATCAACCCCTTCTCGACAAGGGACGGCCTATGGCTGGAACGGAAGGCATGAGCATCCAGCAGATCGAAGACGATGTGCTGCGCGGCGGGCGCTTCAGGATCTTCCGCTATAATTTTTCCCTCATCGTCATCAGCTTCCAGCGCAGCTCTGGCATTCAGTACATCCGTGCAGGTCATGGCCCGGGCGCTCATGCCTGGGGGTGGACTCTGCTGTCCATGGTGGTGGGCTGGTGGGGCATTCCCTGGGGCATCTTTTTCACCCTCCAGACGATCTACACCAATTGCATGGGCGGCAAGGATGTGACCTCCGAGCTGATGACTTCGGTGGTGGGCGCACAGCGCGCTGCGGGCATCATGGCACAGGCGCACAAGCCGCATGCCGACATTCTTCTGTGGTTGCTGCGTATTTTTGTCCTGTTGATTCCGTTGAGTATCTTTGCAGCAATCGCGGGCGTGGAGCACACTTCTCGTTAAGATTGCCAGATCCGACACATCGAATGCCCGACACCCTCGACCGCGAAGACCTTTTTGATGCCTCCTTTTTGGACAGGCTTCGCGTGCTGGCCCTGCGCCTGCGCAAGCGGCGGCAGTTGATGCGCCGCGGTTCCCAATCCACCTCCGCCACCGGTTTCACCCGCGAATTCAAAGACTACCGCCACTACACCCCACGTGAGGACTACCGCGCCATCGACTGGCGATTGTACGCACGGCTTGATAAACTCTTCGTACGTCTCTACGAGGAAACGCAGGAGCTGAACCTCCACATCATGCTGGATACCAGCACCTCCATGGCGGAGCCGTTTCCTGAGAAGCGGCGGCAGGCCCTGCGCTTTGCCGTGGCGCTGGCCTATCTGGCGCTCAGTGCGCAGCAGCGCGTGAGCCTGTATTCAATGAGCAGCGGCGTGCATCAGGAACTGCCGCCACTGCGGGGGCAGGGGAACATCGAGAAGGTGATCCAGGCCGTGATGAAACTGAAATTTGACGGCTACACAGACATGAAGCGCTGCTTTGAGGAATTCCGCCCCAGCAAGCAGCGCTACGGCATCATCTTCATCATCAGCGACTTCTTCGGCCGGGAAATCGGCAGCGCCACCGAGGCCGTGTCCCGTGTCTCGGCTTGGCCCGGTGAGAATCACTTTCTCCAGATTGTGCATCCTGAGGAGCGCCTTCCGGAGATCGAGGGCGAACTCGAACTCACCGAGGTCGAAACCGGCGAGCGCCGCCGCTTCTGGCTGACCAAGCGCGATGTGCAGCGCTATGTCGAAACCTTTGACGCCTTCGTCGGCAACCTCGCCAGTGAATGCGCCAGCCACAGCGTCGATTTCATGCAGGTGACCAGTGACGAGGCCTTTGAGGAGCGCTTCCTTGACCTCCTCGTGCGCGGCTCCGCCCTCGCCGGTGGCGCATGATAAAACAGGCGGATGCCTAAACTCCCGCGCTTGGTATCCGCTATTCCTATGCTCTCATGCGCGCATGAACTGGCCTGTGATCAAAGCTGTCGGACTCCTTGTAGGGTCGAATATTTTCATGACCTTCGCTTGGTATGCCCACCTGCGGGATTTGAAGGCCAAACCTTGGTTCATCGCCGCCTTCATCAGCTGGGGCATCGCGTTCTTTGAATACATGCTTCAGGTGCCAGCCAACCGCATCGGCAGCACGGCGCTGAGTCTGCCGCAGCTCAAGATCATTCAGGAGGTGATCACGCTGATGGTTTTTATGCCCTTTGTGGTTTTCTACATGAAGGAGCCCCTCAAATGGGACTTCCTCTGGGCAGGGCTCTGCATGTGCGGGGCGGTGTATTTCATGTTTCGGAAGTGAAGTTGTCCAGTTGCGCCGCAACTGGTCGGAGATTGTGGCGAACTTGCTGAGTCCGTCGCATCTTCATGGGAAAAACAGCCCCAAACGCGTTTTTGTGGCGCTGGTCAGTTCGGGAAATTGTGAAAAGAACGGCACATTTTATTCACATATTCACATTTCAAATTGTGAAGATGTTTAACAAAGGTTAAATAACTCATCATTCCCATGTCCACCGCGAACCTGCGCAGACATCTCCATGAGACCCGAAACCGCCCCGCCGGAATCAACAACCGGCACGACGTGCAGCGGGATCACTATCTTCTGCTCTTGAAGCGGTGGATTGGCGGTGCCGTGCTGGCTCCGGCCTGTCTCGTCACGGCCATCACGCTGATCATGATGCTCTGGCGCGCCGTGTCCCGCATGGATTTCCTGAAGTCTGAGGAGTTCATCTTTTTCTCGTTTGGCGGCGTCATTTGGGCCGTGGCCTACCTCGCGGGGGTGCGTCCGGTGACAGCCTATGTCTTTGGCCATGAGTTCAGCCATCTCGTCACCGCCCGGTTGTTTGGCGGGCGCATCTTCGACTGGAAAGTCAGCGCCCAAGGCGGCTACGTGGAGACGGACAAGTCCAACACCTGGATCACCTTGGCTCCTTATTTGATCCCGTTCTACACATTGGTGATCATGCTCGTCTTTGGCATTGTCGGACTGGCGCTGGACATGCAGCAGGCACATGCGCTGCACCTCTGGAAATGGACCCTGCGCCTACAGCCCCTGCATTTCCTCTACGGGCTGGTCGGGCTGACTTGGTGCTTCCACGCCACCTACACCGTCAAAACGGTGATCGCCGAGCAGGGGGATCTCAAGCGCAATGGAGAGTTCTTCTCCATGATGCTGATCTTCCTCATCAATGCCTTCCTGCTGATCGCGCTCTTCCTCGCCTCATCACCCGCCCCCGGGCTGGGTTTCATGGAAGTGGCGCGCTGTTGGTGGTCGGTGGCCTCAGGGATGCTCGGCTGGCTGTGGCATCTGGTGTTCTGAGCTGCGGCTGGACTTTGGCCGCTTTTCGGTCAATGAACGATGCCCATGCCCGAAGATCCTGATGTCCTCTCTGTGACCCAGCTCACGCGCGAAATCCGCGACGTGCTGCAAAGCCGCATCGGCAGCGTGTGGGTGGAGGGCGAGATCAGCAATCACCGCCTGCAATCCTCCGGCCACCAGTACTTCACGCTGAAGGACGCCGGGGCACAACTGAGCTGCGTCATGTTTCGCGGAGCCGCCGCGCGCAGCAGCGCCCGCATTCAAGATGGCGCCCTCATGCAGGTGCATGGGGAGATCAGCGTGTATGAGCCGCGCGGGCAGTACCAGATGGTCGTCAAACAAGTGCAGGCGAAGGGCAAAGGCTCGCTGCAGGAAAGGTTCGAAGCGCTGAAGCGCAAGCTACATGAAGAGGGCCTGTTTGATGCCGAAAGCAAGCGCGCCATTCCCCGATTTCCGCGCGTCGTCGCCCTCGTCACCTCGCCCACTGGCGCGGCCATTCAGGACATGCTCAACATCCTCACCCGGCGTGCGCCCTGGGTGCGTGTCCTCGTCTTTCCCGTGCGCGTGCAAGGGCAGGGGGCCGAGCTGGAGATCGTGCGTGCGCTCAAAGTGCTTGGTGATGCGGAAAGCTTCGGCCTGCCGGTGCCGGACACCATCGTCGTCGGTCGTGGTGGCGGCAGCTTGGAAGATCTGTGGGCCTTCAATGAAGAAGTTCTCGCCCGCGCCATCGCCGCCTGTCCCATCCCCATCATCTCCGCCGTCGGGCATGAAATCGATTTCACCATCGCCGACTTCGTGGCCGATCTGCGTGCGCCCACGCCCAGCGCAGCGGCCGAACTTCTCGCGCCAGACAGCACCGAGTTGCAGCGCCACTTCGACAGCATCGCCCGCACCCTGAAAGCCCGCGTGGGCACGCTGCTGGAGCATCACCAGCACGTCATCGAACTCACCGCCAAAGGCCCGCTGCTCCACGCGCCGGACCGCCTGCTGCAGCAGGCCGAGCAAAACCTCGACGACCACGAATCCCGCCTGCGCGACACCTTGCGCGAGAAGTTGCAGTCCTGGACCGACGACCTCACGCAAAAGCAGCACGTCCTCGCCGCACATCATCCCCGCGTGCAGCTCACCGAAGCTGTGCACCGTGCCGAAACCAGTGGGCGTAGATTGCAGCAGGGACTTCAGCATCGGCTGGACCGTCTGGCAGACCGCCTGCAATCACGCGCAGAACTCCTCAAACACATCGGCCCGCAGGCCGTGCTGGCGCGGGGGTTTTCCTTCGCTACGAATGCGGACGGAAAAGTACTCAAGGATGCTGCGGAAGTGAAGCCGGGGGACGAGATCGTGACAAGGCTGGCGCAGGGGGCGGTACGGAGTGTGGTGAAGGGTGCCGAATAAGGCAGCGCCGTTTTATCCTCCTCTTCCTCCTCCCGGTTTTCCGGGCTTCCGGGGAGTATGAGGAGGAGGAAGATTTGGTCCGATGGCTGCGTACATGAATCCATGCTCTCACGCCGCTCCATTCTTCACCGCTCCGCCTACGGCATCGGCGGCATCGCTTTGGCCACGCTGCTGAAGGAGCAGAACCTCCTCGCCAGCCCGGAGCAGATCGGGCCAAAGCATTTCGATCTCAAGCCCAAGATGCCGCACGGCTTTGGGCAGGCCAAGGCCATGATTTCCATGTTCATGCAGGGCGGGCCGAGCCACATGGATCTGTTTGATCCCAAGCCCGAACTCACCCGCTACGACGGCAAGGATTTCCCCGGCGAAGTCAAATACGACGATGCCGCTGGAGCCAGCCGCGAGTGCTTGGGCAGTCCGTGGAAGTTCAAGCAATACGGCCAGTCCGGCATGGATGTCAGCGAGCTGCTGCCGCATTTTTCGAACATCGTCGATGACGTCACGCTCATCCGTTCCATGCACACCGGCGTGAACAATCACGGCCAGTCCATCTACGCCCTGCTCAATGGTCAGGCCACCGGCGGCCGCCCCACGCTTGGGAGCTGGCTCACGTATGGACTAGGCTCTGAAAATCAGGACCTGCCCGCCTACGTCGCTCTCACTGACCCACGCGGACTGCCCGTGCTCGGCGTGGACAACTGGAGCAACGGCTGGCTGCCCTCGCTGTATCAGGGCACCGTCATTCGCCCCAAAGAACCGCGCATTCCCAATCTCGACGCACCGCTCAGCCTCAAAGGCGATGCTCAGAAGCGCTACCTCAATTTCGTGCAGCGCCTGAACCAAGAGCACCTCGAAGCCCGCCCCGGCGAGGCTGATCTCGAAGCCCGCATCCAGAGCTTCGAACTCGCCGCCCGCATGCAGACGGCGGCCAAGGAAGCGCTCGACATTGATCAAGAAAGCGCCGCCACCAAGAAGCTCTACGGCATCGACAATCCCGCCGCCGCCGAGTTCGGCACACGCTGCCTCATTGCCCGCCGCCTCGTCGAGCGCGGTGTGCGCTGCGTCTCGCTCTTCACCGGCAATCAGACCTGGGACAATCATCAAAACATCCGCACCGCGCTCCCCGCCGCCTGCACCTATGTGGATCAAGGAGCCGCCGCCCTCGTCGTCGACTTGAAACAGCGCGGTCTGCTCGACACCACCATCGTTCACTGGGGCGGCGAGATGGGCCGTCTGCCCGTCATTCAAAACCGCTCCGGCTCCAAGGACCGCAGCACCGTGGGCCGCGACCACAACACCTACGGCTTCAGCATGTGGGTCGCCGGCGGCGGCTTCAAGTCCGGCCACATCCACGGCGCCACCGACGACTTCGGCCACCACGCCGTCAAGGACATCGTCAATCACTACGACTACCACGCCACCTTACTGCATCTCTTCGGTCTCGACGCCAAGCAGCTTAGCTACCGCCGCAATGGCACGGAGCAGGTGCTTGTGGAGAATCCACAGGCGCGGGTGGTGAGTGAAATTTTGGCGTGAGGTTTTCTGCGGGCGGGTTCAACTAGAGTGCAAGGTCACGCAGGTGCTTGCGCGAGGAAATCACCCGGAAGAATGGCCGGGACCGGCGCTGCTGTATAATCCCTGATGTTGCGGGTTAAGATGTAATCCACTCCTGCCTGCACCGCCGCCGCGCATTGCAGCCCATCTTCAAAGTCCGCCATCGGTAGTGCCAGCGCGTGCTTGGCTGCTGATGTACCGGAGGGAACCACTTCCACGAACATCAGGAGATCATGAATGAATTGTCGTGCTTGCGGGGCTTTCCCGCCCTTCTGCAGCACATAATAAACATTGGCTATGGTATGCCACGCAATGAAGCCGCTGCCGGGATGGCGTTCACACCAGTCCAGAACTTGCTGGCTTTCTGTCACATGCGGCGTGCGGCCGGTGCCTACATCAAGCAGCACATCGCAGTCGATAAGTGTCTTCACTGACTGCTCCTTTCATACCTCTCCAGTAGGTAGGAAAGTCGTGCGTCCTCGGGATCAGGTTCTGGCAGTGCAAATTTTCCGGTCCAGCGTGCGGTAAACGTGGCTGCCTTTGTGGACTGCATCTCACGTTCCGCCGCATAGACAAGGGTGGCGCGAATGTCCTTTCTTTGCAGGCCAGGATGCAGACGAAGGATCTCTTTTTCCGACTCGCCTGCAGCCAGCCATTGCAGTACCTCGGCTACTGTAATGTCGCTCTGGCGGATCCTCGCAGGAGGCGGGTTCATGACGATGATGCCGCCAATATCGGTGTCGTCCTCACCCTCACGTACCTTCCAATCTGTGTTTTCTCCCGTCTCAGACTCATATGGGAAAGAGATCAGAAACGGACTCCAATCATAGCGAATGACCTTCTCTGCTTCCTGGAGCCACCAGCTCTTCCAGATCGAGGGGTCGCCAAAATAGCCATGCGATTCTGCAAAGCCCTTGCCTGGCAAATGGTTTCCTTTGCTCACGATCAATGCAGTGATCTTTGGCAACTCCTGATGCTTGAGCGTCCAATCGTTCAGACTTGTCAGCCCCAGTTTTTGCAGACGCCTTCCCGCAAAAAAAGAAGGTGAGGGCCGACCAAGTCGTTCGAGCAGGAAAGAATACGTTGGGAAGCTTTCTGGATCGCTTGCTTGAATCTTTCCATGCCCGATCTCCTCCACAAGAATGCGAAGCAACGGCTGGGCCTTGGTATCTGGCGGCTCGATCTGAGACATGAATGGATACTATTTATACTTAGCTGCGGTAAACAAGCCAAACCTTACACGCTTGTAATGCGGGGGTAATGAAGTTGGCAGGGGCGGAGTGCTTTCATTTCGGTGGAAATCAATCCAACCCCAACAATCCCATGAACCCCACTGATACTCCTATGAAAACTTCATCTGCACACCCGTCCATTTGGAAGCGCACGGCCGTCCTCGGTTCTGTGTGTGTCCTGAGTGCTTCGCTGGTGGCCTTCACGTCGGCAAAAGACGCGGCGGGCACCAAGGCGGAGCCGCTTCGCATTCAGGTCAGCGATGCGCCGCTGTCCACCGCCGCCCGGGGCTTCCCGAGCTTCTCGCCCATCGTCAAAGCCGTGGCACCCAGCGTGGTGAAGATCTCGGTCTCGAGCGAGGCCAAGGTCAGCCAGATGCAAATGCCCGAAGGATTTGACCTGCGCCGCTTCTTTGGCCCGGGCTTCCAGATGCCTGAGGAATTCCAGCAGCAGCAGCAAGGCCAGCACCAGCGCCGCATGCCCAGAGAGCAGGGCGTGGGCTCCGGCATCATCGTGACCAAGGACGGCTACATCCTCACCAACAACCACGTGGTGGACAACGCCAGCACGATCAAGGTCAGCCTGAACGATGGACGCGAGTTCAACGGCAAGGTGATCGGTCG
>DLGZ01000001.1:10103-15779 GCA_002482965.1 Verrucomicrobiaceae bacterium UBA7681
TTTGCGGACAGCGACAAGATCGAAGTCGGCGACATGGTGCTTGCCGTGGGTCATCCCTTTGGCATCGGCCAGACGGTGACGACCGGCATCATCAGCGCGAAAGGTCGCGCCACGATGGGCCTCGATTATGAAGACTTCATCCAGACGGATGCAGCGATCAATCCCGGCAATTCCGGCGGTGCACTGGTGGACGTGGAAGGCCGCCTGATCGGCATGAACACAGCCATTCTCAGCCGCAACGGTGGCAATCAAGGCATCGGCTTTGCAGTGCCTACCAACCTGGCCCGCTGGGTGATGGAAAGCCTCGTCAACTCAGGCCGTGTGGAGCGTGGCTTCCTCGGTGTGAACATCCAGGACATGACTCAGCAGCTCGCGCAGCAGTTCAAGATGGACAGCGCCAAAGGTGCCCTCGTGTCTGGTGTCTCGCCTGACAGCCCTGCTGAAAAAGCAGGTGTGAAAAGCGGCGATGTCATCACCGACTTCAACGGCAAGCCTGTCACTGACAGCCGTCATCTGAAGCTGCAAGTGGGTTCCACCGCCCCCGGTGCTGCGGTTCCAATGAATGTGCTGCGCGATGGCAAGAGCATGACCCTCAGCGTGACCGTGAAGGAACTGCCCGGCGACAAGGTCGCTGATGCCAGCCCTGCCGCAGACAATGCAGACGACGCCCTTCATGGCGTCGGTGTGTCCGACCTCGACCAGGCTACCCGTGAGCAGCTCAAGGTGCCCTCGCAGATCAAAGGCGCTGTGGTCTCTTCCGTCGAAGAAGACTCGGTGGCCTACGATGCCGGACTCCGTCAGGGCGATGTGATCCTTGAGATCAACCGCCAGCCCGTCAAGAACGCCGAGCAGGCCACTGCCCTGTGCGAAAAGCCAGAGAGCAAGGTCTCGCTGGTGAAGGTCTGGAGCCGTGGCGGCACCCGCTTCATCGTGATTGATGAAAGCAAGGCGGGCTGATGTGTGAGTGAGTGAACGTGTGTGAGAGTGGCCCGCCCCGGTGCGAAAGTGCTGGGGCGGGTTTTTTCTGCCGGAGATGGGATCATCCTGATCCCTCCACTCTCCGCCTTCGCGCAAGGCTCCATCGATAGGAGTTTCCCGAACCGATTTCTGAAAAGTCCGTGCACTTCGATGCTTTATCCCCTGCCTCATTTTGGAGACGAATTTTGGCGGTGGGCTCAAAGAGCGGTGGTCGTGGCGGAGCGTTGAGGGATCGGGACGATCCCCCTCCGCCTGAGTCCGAACATTGGACAACTCTTCTCAGCGCAGCTACCGATATGAATACTCCGCCAACCATGCGCCTTTTAGTGATCGAAGATGACAGCAAGATCGCCTCGTTCATCGTGAACGGGCTGAAGCAAAACGGCTTCAGTGTGGATGCCGCCGCCGATGGCGAGCAGGGCCTCGATCTCGCCTGCACCGTGAGTTACGACTGCATCGTGCTGGATCTCATGCTGCCCAAGCTCGATGGCCTCTCGCTGCTGCGGCAGCTTCGCAAAGAAAAGGTACACACGCCCGTCGTCATTCTCAGCGCCAAGGCCACGGTGGATGATCGCGTGAAGGGCCTGCAAGCCGGCGGCGATGACTACCTCACGAAGCCCTTCGCCTTTTCCGAACTGCTCGCGCGCGTGCAGGCGCTCATCCGCCGCGCCACCCATGTGGTCGAGCCAACGACGCTCACCGCTGCAGGTGTTGTCCTCGATTTGCTCTCGCGTGAAGTGAAGCGCGAAGGCCGCAGCATTGAGCTGCAAAGCCGCGAGTTTGCCCTGCTGGAGCTGCTCATGCGCACTCCCGGTCGTGTCGTCACCAAGACCATGATCCTTGAGCATGTGTGGGACTACAGCTTCGATCCGCAGACCAATGTGGTGGACGTGCTGGTGCACCGCCTGCGTGCGAAGCTGGACAAGGACTTTGAGGTGAAACTCATTCAAACCATTCGTGGAGTCGGCTATGTCCTCAAACCCGTTTAAGCTCTGGGGCCGCAGCTTCGCCGTGCGTCTGACGCTCGGCTACGCGGTGATTTTCACGCTGAGTGCTGTCGTGCTCTTCGGGCTGCTTTACGTGCTGCTTGCATCCGCTTTGGAGCGCAAGGACCGCGAGGTCATCGAAGCACGCCTGAAGGAATGCGCCGCCGTCTATGCCAGCGGCGGTCTCCCCGCTCTGCGCAATCTGGTGCAGCTCAACAGCACCGATGAAAGCAAATCGAAGTCCTTCTTTGTGCGCGTCACCGGCAATCTCGGCAGCGTGCTGTTTGTGAATGTGCCCAATGACTGGGTGCAGTCGGATGCGGCTTCGTTGCAAGCTCAGAACGACACCTCGCGCTCCGACTGGCTGCGCATTCCGAAAGATGAGGAGCGCGATCTCACCGTCGCCAGTGCTCGTCTTTATGACGGATCGGTTCTTCAAGTCGGTCGCAGCACCAACAGCCGCGAGACTGTGCTGCAGCCGTTCCGTCGCAATTTCCTGCTAGTGATGACCCCCACGCTGCTGCTCGCCGTGCTGGGCGGTGCCTACTTCGCGCATCGTGCCACCAAGCCCGTGCGCGATGTCGTCGCCACCGCGCGCACCATTTCAGACACCGGCGACTTTTCCGCCCGCGTGACCGCGCAAGCCAGCCAGGCCGAGCTGGAAGAACTCGCCACCGAGTTTAACCGCCTGCTCGATAAGAACCAGTCGCTCATCCAAGGCATGCGCCATGCGCTGGACAATGTGGCACATGATCTGCGCACACCGCTGACCCGCCTGCGCGGCACCGCCGAGGCCGCCGTGCAGACCACGCCCGATCCCGTGGCGCGCGAGGCACTGGCCGATTGCGTCGAAGAATCCGACCGTGTGCTCACCATGCTGAAGGCGCTCATGGACATCAGCGAGGCCGAGGCCGGCATGATGAAGCTCCATCGCGAGCTCACTTCCATCCCCACGCTGCTCAATCAAGTGGTGGAGCTCTACGACCTCATCAGCGAAGAAAAGCACATCACCATCACCACCGACTTCGCGCCCGACTGCCAGGCCTCAGTGGACCCCACCCGCCTGAGTCAAGCCTTCGCCAATCTGCTCGACAACGCTCTCAAATACACTCCCGAGCAGGGCAATGTGCATCTGGCCTGTTACGCTGCCGCGAACACCGTCACCGTCAGCATCCACGACACCGGCATGGGCATCCCCACCACCGATCAGCTCCACATCTGGGAGCGCCTCTATCGTGGCGACAAAAGCCGCACCCAGCGCGGCCTCGGCCTCGGCCTGAGTTTGGTGAAAGCCATTGTGGAAGCCCACCAAGGCACCGTGGCTGTGACGAGCGAGTCAGGGCAGGGGGCGGAGTTCATCATCACCGTGCCGCAGATACCGCTGGGGTGATGAGGTCGGCAGGCTCTTGTTTTATTGAGCCTGATTGGTGGACTGTAATCTTCAATCGAAGATGGTGCGCGATACAGGGTTCGAACCTGTGACCCCTACCATGTCAAGGTAATGCTCTACCACTGAGCTAATCGCGCGAGTCCGGGGGCGAAGTCTATAAACGGCCCCTGAGGTTTGGGCAAACGGTTTTTGAAGTGGAGTCGGAAATCAACTGTTGTTGACCTGCTTGCGCACCGTGGTGCCTTGATTCATCAAATCGTCCCGCTCCAAACCGGTGAGCCGGGTGATGGAACGCAGCAGCCAGAGCAGCAGGCCCAGAGTCACGCCCATGAGCGGGATGCCGATGACGAGGAAGCCGCCCCAGTTCAGGCGGCCAATGGCCTTGGTGTATTCCTCGCTGCCCGGCACCTTGTCTCCGAGCAGGTAGAGTGCGAGGGCAAAATTGGAGACGGAGGAGAGCAACATCGTGCCCGCCATGCCCCAGGAGGCTTTTTTGAGCAGTTGCGCGAAGTCGTGGTGCTTCTCCGGGGTGTCGAGCGCCCGGTGCAGCGCAGGCTGATTGATGATCTGCGGATTGAGCAGCATCTCATTGATCAGCGGTTTGCCCCAGCGATGACTCAGGGGGAAGGCGATGCCGAGGAAGATGGGAAACATGGCCTCTTTGGCGGCAAACCACATCGCATTCAGATGCCACAGCCCCAGCACCCCGGTGATGATGACGGCGGTCAGACCCAGCACGGAAAAGAAGTTCAGCCCGCGTTTCTGCATGAAGCACCAGATGCCAAACCCCAGCGGCAGCATCAGCGCCACGATCAGCGCCCAAAGCGGCCCCAGCCGATCTGGCGCGCTGAGTTTTTCCAGCGCGATGGACGGCAGGATGATGGTGAGGGCGAAGTCGAGCAGGGGATGAGGCTGTTTTTGGGTCACGGGGAACTTTGGAATGATGAGGGCGGATTGTCGAATGGAATGGGTTGGGCTGGTTCTCGATCTTGGCGCTCCATTCTCGGTCATGGCGAACGCGGGGGGCAATCATTGCAAACTGGGAACTGAAAATTGAAAACTGAAAATTGGCGGAGCGGGAGGGGATGGCCTGGAGATACGATCAATGAGAGAATGCACGACGCACCACTCCGCCTCTGGCCAATTTGCAATTTTCAGTTCCCAGTTCGCAGTTTTCAGTTTCTCCATCCCGCAGCATCCATCGGGCGTACAATGATCGAGGACGAGTTCGAGGACGACTGAGCACCCGACTCCCCCTTGCTTCCTCGCCGCTCCGTTTTACGCTCTTCTTCCCCTCACTTCCATGGTCGACACCACAGCCCCCAGCCTTACCGAAGAAATTCTCCGCCTCAAACAGGAACGCAATGCCGTGATCCTGGCGCACAATTACCAGGACAAGGCCATTCAGGAGATCGCTGACTTTGTGGGGGATTCCCTCGGCCTGGCCTACAAGGCGAAGGAGACCGAGGCAGACGTGATCGTCTTCTGCGGCGTGCATTTCATGGCGGAAACCGCCAAGATCGTGAACCCCGGCAAGATCGTGGTGCTGCCAGATGCCAACGCTGGCTGCTCGCTGGAGCAGAGCTGCCCCGGACCACAGCTCGAGGCCTTCTTGAAGGCGAACGCGGCCAAGAATTATTACGTCATCGCTTACATCAACTGCAGCGGCCATGTGAAGGCGCTGAGCGACTGCATCTGCACCAGCGGCAACGCGGACAAGATCGTCGAAGCCGCGCCAAAGGATCGCCCCATCCTCTTTGTGCCAGATCAAAACCTCGGCTCATGGGTCATGGAGCGCACGGGCCGCAAGATGGATCTCTGGAAGGGTGCCTGCTACGTGCATGTGGAGTTCACTCGCGACAGCATCCAGCAGATCAAAGACGAGTACCCCGACGCCAAAGTCGTGGCCCATCCCGAGTGCACCTATGCCGTGCGCATTCTGGCCGATGAAGTCTGCAGCACCGAGAAAATGATCGGCTACTGCCGCAGCAGCCCCGCCAGCACTTTTATCATTGTCACCGAAAGCGGCATGCTGCATCGCCTTGAGCGCGAAGTGCCGGACAAGAAATTCATCCCCGGCCCCACGGGTCACTGCGCCTGCGCCGACTGCCGCTACATGAAGCTCAACACCCTGCAAAAACTGCACGACTGCCTGCGCGATCTCTCACCCCGTGTGGAGATGGACGAAGACCTGCGCGCCCGTGCGGAGAAGCCGATTTTGCGCATGCTGGAGCTGAGCCGGTAAAGTTGTCTTGTTGCTGTGCAACAAGAGTGCCTGTTCCGCAGGAACACATGCTACCATGATCTGTTTTGCGGACAGGG
>DLGZ01000001.1:15841-36931 GCA_002482965.1 Verrucomicrobiaceae bacterium UBA7681
CATCCGGCATCTCACGCAGATACAGCGCCATGTGGTAATAGATTCGCTCCTTGAGTTCCTTCGGCGTGGCTTTCCAGGTGTCCGTATACAGCATGTAGCTGCAGCGGTGTTTGAACATGCGGGTCTTTAAATCGAGGTCCTTCAGCGACAGGCCCGTCTTTGATACTTTGCGGTCGCGCAGGAAATCCTGCACGTAGGCGGGATCGCCGACGATGCCTTTGGCGGGAAATTTGGCCTCATCGGCAAAGGTGATGTAGCGGGCGAGTTCCTGCGCACGTTCCTCGATCTCCGCCTTGGCCGCAGCGCCCAGCGTGCCTTTGCCCTCGCTCTTGAGCTGGCGCAGGGTGTAGATGGCATAGACCAGCCGGTTTTCGAAGCCCATCTGATGCTCGTTTGTGAGATTTGGCAGGATGTCACTGGTGGGCAGCAGGTGCAGGCTCAGGTCGGAAAACTGCCCGGGATTCACGGAGGTGATCTGGTTCTTCCCGTTGTTCGGGATGCCCATCACATTCGCCTTGTTGTTGGTGATGTTGTGCTGGCCGGTCAGATGCCAGCCGCCAAAGCGATCCTCCAGCGGGATCTGGTGCCCCTGCACATCCCTGCGGTACGTTTCCAGGCTCGATCCGGCACGCGAGACCAGCAGCGACTCGGCGATCAATCCCGGCAGCCGCCGTGTGGCATTGCCCGCATGGCAGTTCATGCATTTGGTGGAGCGCGTTACATTCGGCACCGGCCCTCCGGGGCGCAGGCGGTCAAAGACATAAAACATGGGCCCCATCTCGGGATCTGCGGCGATGATTTCCACCATCCCGCCCGGCACCCAGCCGAGGTAGGTGTCTTCGTTGAAGTACAGGGCGCGTGGGTTGCGCGGATTGATGATCTCGCTTTGCAGCGAACTGGCGGAAAACACCAGGGTCTGCGAGCTGATGGGGATGTCCAGCGCCGCCAGCAGGCTGGTGAGGAAGGCCTTGTCGTTCGTGGTGTCCAGCTTCACGTCCCCCTTTTGCGCCTTCTCTTGAAGCTCGGCAAAGCGATCCTTCGGCTTCCATTCAAGGTAGGAATGGGGCGGCCCTTTGAAATCGATGACGCGCAGTTCCTTCGCCTCCGCTGCCGAAGCGGTGGAGATCGACAAAAACAGCAGCATCGTCAGGAATCGGGAACACATCATGCTCTATACGCTTGCGAAGTTACCCAAATCGCAGCAGACAACCACTAACAATTGTCATTCTGGTTTCCTCCCTCCCCCCTCATGCCCACCATCCAGCCACGCCGTGCCGGCATTTTGATCCCTGTTTTCGCCCTGCGCACACCTGAGGATCTCGGCATTGGCGACATCTGCGGCGTGCGCCAGCTGATCGACTGGGCCGCCGATACGGGGATCGGCTTTGTGCAATTTCTTCCCATCAACGCCACCGGCAGCGACAGCAGCCCCTACAATGCCATCAGCTCCGTCGCGCTGGACTACCTCACCCTTGATCTCTCCCCGGTGGTGGTGCCTGAGCTGGATGAAAAATTCTATAGTACCATCACCGGCATCCTGCGCGTCGATCTGCTGCGTCATGGCTCGGTGAATTACCCCAAGGTGCGGCGGCTGAAAAACACACTCCTGCGCCGTGCCTTCAGCCAGATTGAAAGCCAGCCCGGGCGCATGGCCCAATTTGAGGCCTTCTGCGAGAAGGAAGCGGCGTGGCTGGATGACTTCTGCCTCTTCAAAGTTCTCATGGAGGAACACGGGCATGAAGACTGGGCGAACTGGCGTGATGAGGTGAACTCCGCCGCCAAGGCCCACGCCTGGCGCGATGCCCAGGGAGACGAGATCGACGACCGTGTCCTCTTTCATGCCTACGTGCAGTGGCTCTGTTTCAGCCAGTGGGGCGAGCTCCGTGCCTATGCCAACGGGAAGGGCGTCAAGCTCATGGGCGACATCCCCTTTGGCATCTCCTGGTGCAGTGCCGATGTCTTCTTCAAGCCCGAGCAGTTTGATCTCACCTGGTGCGGCGGCGCTCCGCCGGAGACCTACTTCAAAGACGACTACTTCGTCCAGCATTGGGGGCAGAACTGGGGCATCCCGCATTACCGCTGGGACGTCATGGAGCAGGGCGGCTACCAGTGGTGGCGGCAGCGCACGCAGAAGCTGACCGAGGTCTTTGACATCTTCCGCATTGATCACGTGCTTGGCTTCTATCGCATTTACAGCTTCCCGTGGCGGCCCACCCGCAATGCGGAGTTCTGCTACCTCAGTGATGAAGAAGCCAAAGCCCTCACCGGCGGCCGCCTGCCGCACTTTATCGAAAACGCCGATGACACGCCCGAGCACAAAGCCGCCAATCTCGCCAATGGTGACAAGTATCTGCGCATGATCCTCGACGCCGCCGCTGGCAAAGCCGAAGTCGTCGCCGAAGACTTGGGCACCGTGCCTGACTACGTTCGCCCGCACCTGCTCAGCCTGGACATTCCCGGCTTCAAAGTCAGCCAGTGGGAGCATAACGATCAGGGCCGTGTGGTCATGGGCAGTGATTACGACAACTGCGCCTTCACCACCTACGCCACCCACGATCATGAGCCGATGCGAACGCACTGGGAGCACCGCCGCCGCGATGCTATGAGCAGCGATGAATCCGAGCGCGCTCTAGGAAACAAGGAACTGGGCGATCTCGCGGAGTTTGCCGGTCTGCGTTTCTCCTCCGAAGGCTGGCCTGAATACGACGCCCACATCCGTCATGCCCTGCTGGAGGCCCTGCTCACCAGCAACGCCCGCTTTGCCGCCTTCATGCTCACCGACCTCTTCGGTCTCGAAGACCGCTTCAATGTTCCCGGCATCGCCGCCGACAGCAACTGGAGCGCCCGCCTGCCCATGACCGTCGCCGAACTCCGCAATGCCTCGCCTTGGAAAGAAGATGGCGAGTGGTTCAAGAAAGCGATCAAACGCACGGAACGCTAAAAGTTGCCCCGTTGCGCCGCAACGGGGCTGGAAAACCTCCTTCAGCACGCTCCCTGCTAGTCATGATGTGGGGTGGTAAAAGACTGTGGCCTTGTTAAAAAAATAGCTGGAGAACGGCAAGGGGCTTTCATAGATTTGCCGCATGGAGGAACTACTAGGCTGGGTCGCTGCTCAAGCGAAGGCGCGTGGGATTTTGAATAACCGCTATTTTGCGGCGTTGGAAGATGCCGCGATGAGCCGGGAGATGTTTCAAGCGACGCAGCAGCAGTTTTTCTTTGCGGTGCGCTATTTTTCCAGGCCGATGGCGGCGCTGATGGCGCGGATGCCGAGTTCAGCGCTGCGGCGGAGCTTGATCTGCAATCTGGCGGAGGAGCACGGCTACGTGGAAGAAGCGGCGGCGGTATTTGAACCCACCCTGGCGCATGATATGACCTTCCTGCGTTTTTTGGAAACGCTGGGGGTGACGCGCGAGGCGATGGGCCACGTGCGTGAAGCTGAAGCGGTGAAAGCCTTCAATGCGGCTCTCATGGGAGTGTGCATGATGGAGCGCACCGAAGTGGCCTTTGCCTGCCTGGGGGTGATCGAGTACGCCTTTGCGGGCATCTCGGCACGTCTTGGTGGAACGGTTGTGCAGCGGGGATGGGTGTCAGCCGAGGAGCTGGTGCATTACAATGTGCATGAAGAAATCGATGGCCGGCATGCGGCGGAGTTTTTTGAATGCGTGGTGAAGGCCTGGCAGGCCGGGGGGGATGACCGCGCTGATGTGGAGGCTGGCGTGCGGCTGGGGCTGCATGTGTTTGACCGGCTGTATGTGGATCTTTGGGATGCAACGGCACAACATCATGAACACACTGCCACCTGATTTGCTGCGGCTCTGCCACACCCGCTCCGCCACGCAGCATGCCTGGCGTGTGGGGATATTCCTGGCTCTCTACGCTTTGGGCGCGGGTGGCGCGGTGTTCGTCGTTTCATTGGGGGCGCTTTGGTGGAAATGGCTGCTGGTGGTGCCGCTGTATCTACTCGCGGCCGCATCCTTGCATGGCATCAGCCTGTTCACCCATGAGGCTGTACACGGATCACTGGCCAGAAACCGCAGATGGAATGCGGTGCTCGGTGCGCTGTGCGCGATGCCGGTGCTGCAAAATTTCACCGCCTACCGCGTGCTGCATCTGAATCACCACCAGCACCTCGGTGACGAAGGTGATCCGGATCATTATGCAAACTACACGCGCTGGACGTGGATGGTGTTTATCATGAACTGGCTGCGGCTGCTGGTGGGGTATCCTGTGTACATCACAGCCATTCCCATTCTCGGATTCAAACAAGGCACGGCAAAAGATCGTCTCGGGATCACGGCTGAAGTGTGTGCCACGGCACTGCTGGTGTGGCTGGCATGGTCCTATGTACCCGCAGTCTGGCTGTGGCACGGCTGGCTGATGCCCATGCTTTTCATCAACACCATGGTGAACATCCGAGGCATGAGCCAGCACACGCTGCTGGAGCATGCGAGTGATGAGGTGCGGGGCACACGCACCATCCTGACCAGTCCGCTGGTGCGCTTTTTCATGTGCAACGAGAACTACCATCTGGAGCATCATCTGTTTCCTGGCGTGCCATGGCACCACCTGCCTGAGGTGCATGCGTCGCTGGCTCCGGCACTGCGTGAGCAGGGCGCGCCGTACATCCGCTCCTACTCGGCTTTTGTGCGCGAATTTTTCATTCACAGTCTGCGCCGCAGTCCATTGGGGTGGAAAGGGGCCGCCAAAGACTTGTGACAGTGCGGCATGTGCAGATTCATGAGAGGCTGTATTTAAGCCTCGGAGTCGCGCTGAGCGTGGCACTGGCCTGTGTAAACGGATGGCACCCGCTGTTGCTCGAAGCTGCGGGTCTGACCTGCGCCTATGCCCTGCTGGTGTGCCGTGCTGAAGCAGGCGGGCGCATGCGCCTGCTGGGGGCTTATGTTGTGACCTGGGCGCTGTATGCCAGTTCGTCCGTGCTGGTGGAAGCGCTGGCGGTGCCACTGCGCCATCATGAACTGCTGGCCGCAGACGTGGCATTGTTCGGCGAGTCACCCGTGCTTGCCCTGCGCGGCGTGATGAGTCCTGGTTTGAATGATCTGCTGAGCCTGGGCTACATGAGCTATCACGTTTATTTGCACTGGGCGCTGCTGCAGGTGGTGATCTCGAACAAGCAGGGCGTGCTGTTTGGGCCACGTCTGTTCACGGCCTTTGCGATTGGCTTTTGTGGCTATCTTCTCTATCCGGCGGCACCACCGCTGACGGCATTTCCTGAGCTCTTTGAAACACCTCTGGCCGGCGGTCTGCTGACACATTGGAATGAAAGCCTCAACAGCGCAATGGCCTCGCGCTACGATGCTTTTCCCAGCCTGCATGCGCTGATCACACTGACGCTGCTGGCCTGGGACTGGCGGTTCTTTCGTCTGCGTTTCTGGATCATGCTCACGCCCTCGCTGCTGATGCTCGCAGCCACCCTGGCGCTGCGGCTGCATTATGCGGTGGACTTGCTGGTCGCCGGGCTTCTGTTTTTAGTCCTTCAATTCATCTATGTCCGAAACCAATCCTGCTCCCGCTGATGCCTGGGCCATCGAGGCCGCCAAACTGCCGCTGGCCTTCGCGCAGGTGCGTGAAGATCCACGGCTGGATGTGGAACTGGCGCAGACACTGCCGGCAGACGCCGTGGTGGTGATGATCGCCTCCGGTGGCGAGACGCTCGTGCAACTGGCGCGGCTGCCGTTGCAGCGCATTCATGCGGTGGACATGAACCCGGCGCAGCTTGCTCTTTCCAAGTGCAAACTGCATCTCGCCTCACACGCCAGCGCGGATCATGCAACTCGCTTGCTGGGGCATGAGGACATGTCGCTGCGCAGCGAGGCATTGAAGCGGCTGTGGCATGAGCTGGAATTGCCAGAGGATGTGTTTGGACCGCTGGAGTTCGTTACGACACATGGGCCGGATCATGCAGGGCGCTATGAACGCTGCTTCGCTGAACTGAGGCGGGTGAAAGCGGGTGGTGCAGATCTGGACGAAGCTTTGATGCAGGTGATGTCTTTGCCGAATCTGGTGACACTCTTTGGTCATGAAGCGGCGCAGAATCCACGCCGCCCTTTTCACGAGCACTTTGCCTGGCGCACTCGCGTGGCTCTGGCGCGTGCCGATGCGGAGACCAATCCCTTCCTGCGACAGATGTATGCCGGAACTTTTGCGCAGGGGCATCGCTACGACTGGCTGAAAACTGTGGGTGTCATTCGTGCGGAGGTGGTCTGGCATCAGGGCCGCATGCAAGAAGTGCTCACATCCATGCCCTCTGGCAGTGTGGACATGGTGCATCTTTCGAACATCCTCGACTGGCTTGCTCCTTCTCAGGCGGCGCAAACGCTGGCAGCCGCATGCAAGGCCTTGAAGCGCGGAGGACGAATCATCCTGCGGCAGTTGAATTCCTCGCTCGACATGGATGGGCTGGCTGGAGACATCGTCTGGGATCATGAGCTGGGGAAAGCGATGGAGCAGCGCGATCGCAGTTTCTTTTATCCGCAAATTTTGATCGGCAGCCGCTCATGAACATCCATACCCTCCATGAACCACCGCCGGCATGGCTTGGAGAGGCGCTGGAGCGGTTTGAGCGCCAGTTTGATTACCCAATGGGAGATGGTGGTCGGTTCAGCATTTCGCACGGGCGGGACTACCTGCCGTTCTTTGCTGCGATGGGAGATGCCACCATCATCGTGGCGGAGGCAGCCGGTGAAGTGCTGGGAACCGTGGCGCGGGTGGAGCGCTGGATGCAGTGCGTGCAGGAGCGGCGTCGTGTGCACTACTTGTGCGATTTGAAAGTGAGTCCGCACTTTCGCTGCAGCGGGCTGCTGGCGCACCTGATGATGGCAACGCGGCGGCAGGTGGAGCAAAGCGGCATCCACAGTTGTTACGGCATCGTGATGGACGGAACGGGGAGGCGCCCCACGGACTACACCGGGCGTCTCGGCATTCCGGCATTTCAACAGCTCGCGCAGATCGTGGTGCTCAGGATCACCTCTGCCGAAGATGAACCAACAACGTCGGTGCCGATGATTGCGCCTGATTTATCCGCGCCAACATCCGCCTGCACTCTCACGGGCGGGCACCACGTCCTGCGCTCATTGATGACACCCCAGCGGATCGCCGATGCTGCCTGGCTGGAGGATACCCGACGCGGGAAACGGCTCTGGACGAATGCGGGCATAGAGATGCTCTCCGCACATCTTTCGGGCTTTCAGTTTGCCGATCCCTCTCACGGAGCGGCGGTTCTTCGCACGGCCTTGAATGCAGCCCTGCTTGCTGGCCTGCCCGCTTTGTTCGTTGCCGTGCCGCTGTCGGTGGCCCCAGCCTTGGTGGCGGAAATGAGCGACCTTCATGTGCTGCAAGCCCCGGCAACGATCTACGGCCACGACCTTGAGCCAAACCATGACTGGTGGGTGGATACGGCGGAAATCTGACTCAAGGCAGCCCCCACGTGCCACGCAGCGCCGCATAGTCAGCCTTCGGCAGCAGCACATAGTGCGGCGCAGCGGTAGGATCGAGCCAGCGCAGCAGGCGCGTCAGATCGCCCTCGGCCATCGTCGTGCAGCCAGCGCTGGGCTTGTCCGGGCCACGGCGTACGTGAAAGAAGATGGCGCTGCCATACCCCGGAGCCGTGGGCTGCTGATTGTGGCGGATTTCGAGCATCCACTTGTAGGCAGCATCGCCCAGCCGCATTTTTTGTTTCTCAAACCACGGCGGGATGCCTTGGCGCGGATCAATGCGGACATGGCGGTTGTATTGGGGCAGAGTCGAATCATCGACATAAGCGTCCCACGGCCCGACCTGGATGTAAGGCCAGCGGGCACCGCCGGGCGGGGTGGCGGCATAGCCAAACAGCGAGCCGAGATGGAACACGCCAGCCGGGGCACGCCAGTCTTTTTCCACCTTGGCGGGGATGCCGTTCTGCGGCGGATTGAAGACTCCACGCCCCCAGGCCAGGCCCTTTTTGCCCAGCAAAACCGGCACGGGCTTGTCAAAGACGGCCTGCCACGGAGCTGCGGCAGAGGCACGCTGATAGCACTGCATGGTGGCCGTGTTCGAGTTCCAAGTGGCTGCCTGGGAGACGATCACCTGGCGTACCGCACGACCCAGCTGCGCGTGAGACTCCGACGGGCATAGGGCGAAAATGCTGATGCCTAGCAGCGTGAGAAGACTTGCCTTTTTTCGATGAAAAACTTTTTGGTATTGCATGGGGAAGCTGTTTCCGAATATATTCATTAAATCAACCCTGCCGGGTTAATTGGATTCAGGTTTTGGGGGTTTTTTTCCTGAGCTCCGAGTTCCGGCAGGGTTGTTTTTTTGCCTGCGGGCGGACATTGCACACTAGCACATTGATTAGCGGCCAACGTGTTCTAATGATGGCGACCATGAACTTTAGGTGCTTTTCAGCCATTCTTGTCGGAGCCGCAGCCTGCCTCAGTCTCTCGTCCTGTTCCAATTCCTCGATCATCAGCCTGGATTACGTGCCGCAGGCCGGTCGGATGATGCGCGGCGCGCCGGACTTTGCCGTCGGCGAATTCAAGGACAAGCGCGGTGAGCAGCCCCAGACGCTCGGCCATGTGCGCCTGCCCATCGGCCCCACGGTCGATACCATCCAGACCCGGCTTCCTGTCAGCGACGTCGTGCGCAACGCCTTCGGCTACGCGCTGGAGTCACGCGGCATGCTGGCCACAGACGTTAAGGGCCGTTTCATCCTCACCGGAGAAATCCAGGACCTGCGCTCCCAGCTTCTTGTGCATCCCTATGGCTATGCGCGCATCCGTGTGAACGTGGTCGAAGCCACCTCCGGCCGGGTGATGTTCACCCACGTCTATGAAGGCGAGCGTCAGAGCACCGCCTACCGTCCCGGCACCGGCTCTCCGGTGCCCGTCCTGCGTGAGCTCACCTCCCGTGCCCTGCAGGATTGCGTGGACCGCGCCCTGGATGACACCCGCATGCGCCAGCAAATCGGCGCCGGTGTGGACAACCGCCCGCGCTACACGCCGGGCATGCTGTAGGAAACGGAGGGGGATCGTCCCGATCCCTTGGTGCCACGTCGTTGGATGCGCCGTCACCGAAAGAAGTAGCAGCGTCTTTCTAGCGCGGAGCCGAGTGCGTGGCCGAGCGTTGAGGGATCGGGACGATCCCTCTCCTCCAGAGCGTGATGCGTGGAATCTACTTCACCAGCACCTCGTCCAGCACGCGGCCATCCGCGCCAGGGAAGGGGATGCCGAGGAGTTTGGCCATCGTCGGTGTCACATCGATGTTCTTCATCTCATCGAGCTCCACGCCCTGCTTCACCCCGGCGCCGCTGATCACAAAGCCGCCGTAGAGATTGGGGTCGGTCTGCAAGTGGCCGTGGGCGCCTTTCGGCGGATCGTTCGGGATGATGACGTCGTTGTCGGCGAGGGAATCGGTGAAGGTGTAGCCGTCGGCAGCCAGCAGCACGAGATCCGGTTCACGGCCATCTTTCGCGGCGGTGACGTGATGCAGCTTCGCATCGAAATCCTTCGCCTCCACCACGCCCTCCACACCTTCCAGTTTGCCGAGCGTTGGCGTGATCTGCTTCAGAATGCTGCTGCGGTTTGCGTCATCCAGCACGTAGACAAAGCACGCGCCGCCTTCGGCCATCGCGAAGACCTGCGAGTCGGGCGCGAGGCTCTTGCCCAGCACGGATTTGACGAAGCCATCCTTCCGCAGCGCGGCGTTGGCATTGATGGATTTGGTGAAGGTGACGAAGCCGTGGTCGGTGGTGATGACGAAGGTCGTTTTATCAAGGATGCCCGCCTCTTCCGTGGCACGCACGATGTCCGCCACACGGTTGTCCGAATCATTTGCCGCCCAGTAGGCTTCCGGCACCTGGCGGCCATGCGCATGCTCGAAGGAATCGAGGCTCACCAAGTGCAGGGCGAGGAAGTTCGGCTTGTGCTTTTTGATGATATGCTGGGCAAGCTGCGAGTACATGTAGTCGCGCTGCGCTTTGCCCGGATTACCCAGTTTGCACCACTCGTTCTGCTTCTCGATGGGGATGCCCGCTGCGCGAGCCTCCTCCAGCAGGGAGGGGGTGCCGTATTTCTCAAACAGCTCCTGATCAAACACATCCGGCACCGTCCAGTCCAGCGTTTTGGCTCCGCGTGAGGCAGGCCAGATTACCCCGGCGGTGGTCAAACCGGCTGCTTTGGCCGCGTCATAGATGGTGGGCGATTTGACGATCTCTTCCTTGTTGAAGATCGGGTCAGGAATCAGCGGCACCTTCTTCCGAGTGGCTCGGTCAAAGTACTCATTCGCCAGCACCCCATGCTTGGCCGGATGCACGCCTGTGACCAACGTCGTGTGATTCGTCCAGGTCACCGTCGGAAACGAGCACTCCATGCGCTTCGCACGCACGCCCTTTGCCGCCAGCGCCTTCACCGCCGGCATGTGGCACTTGGGATCATCAAAGTACTGATGCGCCCAGCCATCGATGCTGATGAGGATGACGTGTTCCGCAGGGGCTGCGTGGGCGAGCGTCGTGGCAGTGACGAGGAGGGCGAGGGCGCGGTAAAGCATAAGGGAGTATTACGAACGGGCGGTGGGCGTCAATCCTGTCAGTCAGGAGGAAGTACGATGGGGTGCCTTGCCCCGCTGCTGCCTGCTCGCAGCCTCATCCGGCGGGCTGCTGACTGGAAAGATCTTTTGAACCCGTTGGTGATCCTTTCTGGGGGGTGGTTTGGTATCACGGTATCAACCCCTATATATAGGGTTTGATACCGTGATACCAAACCATACCACACCTCAATTGGTATCATGATACCAATTTGATCCCACTTTGATACCTGATACCCGATCAGCGACGACGTGCCGGGTGATCAACGACGAGCCGATGGTGCGATGGTCCTCGGCGCAGCCTTGCAGGCTGCGGAAGGGATAAGCTGCGTGGCGCTGCGGCTCGCTCAAGGCACCGCAGTCACTTTCTTCCCAATGCAGAACAGCTTCTCCTGCGTGCGGATGAAGAGGCAGCCATCGCTCACGGCCACACTGGCGCGCACGCTGGCGGCGTTGCCATTCGGTTTGGAGCCGTTGCCCATTTCATTCATGGACAGCAGTTCAAACTTGTCCGTGTTCGCCTTGGCCACATAGACTTCGCCCCAGAAATTGATGCAGTACACTTTGTCATCCACCACAGTGGGGCTGCTTTCAAATTTGGTCTTGCCGCCGAGTTCGCCGGTCCACACGACCTTGCCGGTTTTCGGGTCCAGGCAGCTCAGGATCTTCTTGCCACCGTCGAGGACGTAGAACTTGCCTTTGTAGAAGGCGGGTGTGGGCACGTCGCTGGTGACGCCTTTGGGTTCTGTCTGCCACACGGGCTTGGTTTCGCCTTGGGAATCCAGCGGCATGGCAAAGATGGGGGAATTCTTCGGGGCGCAGACGATGGCCATGCCGTCGCCGGTCACGGGGGAGGGGACGAGGCGGAAGAACTTGTTGTAGCCTTCGCCCGGTGGGTTCCAGGTGGCGATGCGGGAGAGTTCCTTGCCGGTGGCGGCGTCGTGGATGGTCAGGGTGTCACCACCGGAGATGAGCATGAGGCGCTGGCCCTTGTCAGTCGCGAAGATGGGGCTGCTGAAAGCCTCCAGCGATTCGGTGTTGGCGAGGCTGGGGCGGATGTGCTTCCAGAGGTCCTTCCCGGTGGCTGGATCCAGGGCGAGGATGTAGCTGCTCATGTCCTTGCCCGCGGTGCCTTTTTCGAACTTGTCCTGGAATTTGAAGGCCTCGTTGCGCTGAAGCACCTGAATGTAGAGCTTGCCACCGTCGAGCGCGGGGCTGCTGCCGTAGGTCCACTGCGTGGCGAAGGCACCGTGCGTCTCCTTGAAGTCGCGCTTCCAGACGATCTTGCCGTTGAAATCACACGCGGCGGCGATGGCGTTGGCGAAGAGGAAGTAAACGTGGTCGCCGTCCGTCACGGCGGAGGGGCTGGCGAGGTTGCTCTTGTCATCCCACTGAATCTCCGAGCCTTCGCTGATCGTCGTGCGCCACTTTTCCCGACCGGTCTGCGTGTCGTAGCACAGGCCGACGAGCTTCTTTTCCGCCTCAATGGGAGCGGTGATGAAAAGATTGTCACCCCAGATGACGGGAACGGAGGCGGAAAGCCCAGGCATCTCAGTCGCCCATTTCACGCCTTCGGTGGTGCTGAACTTCACCGGCAGGCCGGTTTCTCCCGATGAGCCGTCCTGATTGGGCCCACGCCAGCTCGGCCAGTTTTCGGCGAGGGCTGCAGAAGAGAGCAACAAAGAGGCGAGAAGGAGGGCGGCGGGTGATTTCATGTCGAATGGGAGAGAAGCGAATACGCACTGGCATGTCGAGATGTTTTCGCGAATTGATCGTTACCCTTGAATCTCACCTCCTGGCAATCGACCGCACTTGCACTTCTCGGCTGTACTGCCGGGCTGGTGCTGCACCTGCATTGGCATCCGCTGCGCAGGCATTTGTCAGACGCGTGGGACTGCCTGCGGCTGCGCCCGGCTTTGCTCCTCTGTGCCGCCGGAGCCATGCTGCTGTCCACGGTTTTTGGCGATACACCGCGTGCGCCCTATTCGCTGCCCCAGCTCACCGACTGGCAGGAAATGATCCTGCCGCTGGCGCGGGATGCGCTGGCCCATCTGGCCACGCTGCCGCATGCCTGGCTGCCGCCATGGCCGCTGGCCTGCCTGGTGCCGGTGGTGCTCGTATTTCTGACGATCCGCATCTGGCGCTGGCCCTACCGTTACGGTGAGCGCAAGGCGGTGCTGGAGCAAAAAGTGGTGCTGTTTATTGTAACGCTTGTATCGTTTGCTTGGCTGGTGTTGGAGGGCTCCAGTTTGAGACGCATGCTGCCCGAAGGTGTGGAAGCAACGAAACTAGGACTGCGTTACATTTTTACCGCCATCACTGCGGCGGGCATGCAGGTGTGGCTGGTACGCTTTCTGATCGCGTGGGAAAATCCGCAGGAGACGGAGGTGGGCGGAGACGCCGCCGCAGCGCTGGAGCATACCTTTGCACGCTGGCAGGGCGTGGCCTGCCTCGCGGGGTTTAATCTGCTGTGGATGAGCTGGCGCTGGTGGCAGCTCAGCACGCCGCAGAGCGTGGGCGCGTGGTGGTGGGTGGAGTTGCTCCTGCTCTTTGCAGCTCTCCCGGCCGCCGTGGCGGCAGTTACTGGCACCTTCTGGCAGCAGGGGGCTGCGGCCCTGCGCATCCTTTGGCGTGCTGCTGTGCCCCTGTTTCTGCTCTCCATCACCGCGCTCGCTGTTTTTATTCTCGCTCTCTACACGGTGGAAATGGGGCGGGCAGAGTGTGCCGAATCGCCATTTTGGCGCATGATCGAGCAACCCCTAAGTGCTTTGGTGCTTGCCATGCTCGATTGCTGGCTATTGCTAACAGCCCTACTTCTCATGCTGCGCTTTGGCTTTTCACGTCCCCCTTCCGCATGACCAGCGGCACGCTCTCTCCAGAACAAATCGTGCGGCGGGCGAAGTCGAACCTCGCCTTCGCGCTTGCCTGCCTGCCCAAGGAACGCCGCCGCGACATGATCGCCTTTTACGCCTTCTGCCGTGTCGTGGATGACATTGCCGACGACCCGCAGAACAGCCCCGAGGACAAGGAGAAAGAGCTTAATCACTGGAAACGCTGCGTGGAGGCAGGCAACCCGCCCGGGCATCCCGTGCTGGATGAAATGATCCTGCTGCCGGAGAAATACGGCTTCCCCCGCGCCTGGCTGTGCGAGATCATCGACGGCGTCGCCAGCGACATCACCAAGACGCGCTACGAGACCTTCGAGGAACTGCTCGGCTACTGCTACAAAGTCGCCAGCGTGGTCGGACTCGTCAGCATCGAAATCTTCGGCCATCAAAATCCTGCCACCAAGGACTACGCCATCAATCTGGGCTACGCGCTGCAGTTCACCAACATCATCCGCGACGTCGGTCAGGATGCGCGGGACACCGGCCGCATCTACCTCCCCCAGGCCGAGCTGAGGAAGTTCGGCGTGCTGGAAAGCGAGATCCTTGACGCCCGCCCAAGCGAGCGCTTCACCAAGATGATGGACTTCCAGTATGCCCGTGCGCGCAGCTACTACGACGCCGCACAAAAAGTCCTGCCTCCCGAAGACCGCAAAAACATGGTCGCCTCCGAGATCATGGCCGACATCTACTCGCGCATCCTCGAAAAGCTCAAGCGCGAGCGTTACCCCGTCTTCACCAAGCGCGCCCGCCTCAGCAAACTGCACAAGGTCTGGATCCTCGGCAGCCATTTGATCAAAGCGCGCTTCAGCCGCTGAGGAGCGCGGAATTTATTCCGCAGCACTCCGCAAACACGCGCAGCGCCGAATCGTCCCAGCCGCCCTTTCTCTCTCCACTCATGATCCTCGTGTTGGCGCTGCTGGTCATGAAACACCATCCGCAGTGTCAAGGCGACCCGCTGCCTTCCTCGCCAAGGCTTCGAAGCCCAGGACGGGCTCGGAGGCCCGCGCGCCTTGGGCGCTGTGACCTGCGCAGCAAAGTGGTCCAGTTGCGCCGCAACGGATCTTGTCAGGCTTCATTTTTTCACCACCACCAGGTGGATATCCACCGGGCTGAACTCACCACGGCGGTAGCGCACCTTGACTGCTGTACCAGGGGGCAGGCGTTTGAAGGCGGCAAACTCCTCCGGCGTCATGGTTTTGAGCGGGTGGCCCTCGATCTCCAGCACTTCATCTCCGGCTCGCAGTCCGGCTTTGTCCGCCGGCCCCTCCGGCACGACGCTGAGGATCTTGTATTCAGGATCCATGTGGATGCCGGCCGTTGAGGTGCGGGTGATTTCCTGCACGGTGCCGAGAGGCTTGAGCCTGAGTTCGCCTGCGGGAAAACGGAAGGTCATCACATAGTGGCGGAGCAAACCCAGGCCGATGATTCCTTCGCGCTCGGCGCTTGATCCGGGAGTGGCGTCTATGACACTCGTGAGCAAGCCTCGCAGGGTATCAGTTCCGAAAGTGATCTCTGGGAGACTGGCATCCCGGCTTACTATTTTGCCGGACAGAGTGAATCCTGTGACGAGTCCCGGTTGAGCGTTCTTCAACGCTTCAGGCGCAAACTTTTCCATGAGCAAGCTCGGAAGTTGAAAAATGGTGCTATAACCCGTGTCCGGTGTGGCCAGCAGTTCATGAGGGCCCACCCGCACCGGCACGAGGAGGTTCATCGGGCGGTAGCCATGCTGGTCGGACCCCGCTTCCTGGTTGGCGAGCTGGCAGGTGAGCGGCAGCACCGTCTCTCCTTCCAGCGGCGGGGCTTTGCCGGCGGGGAACAGAGTGAGTTTTTTGGTGGCAGGATCGATACGGACATCCCAGTCCGCCAAGGTGCTGACTCCCAGCAGTCCATTCATGCCGGGAATCATTTCGGAAATGAACACCGGCTCATTTTCAGTCCATGCGTTCCCGAGGCTGATGCGCTTGGTCAGCCCCTTCTGGCCTGCCACCTGCCCGCCTGTGGCACTTCCGACGTTCATGGTCCCATCTTTTGCCTGAAGACCGAGTTTCCGGGCCACCCCCGGGGACAAAACGGTACGGGCGGCCCCCGTGTCCAGCACGAGCTTTACGGGCATCCCGTCGATATTCACCTCCACGGTGTATCCCGCAAAGGTGGACTCAAGTGGGATGGTCACACTTTCCACCTCCGCAGGCAGACCTGACGTGCGCAAGGCACCACCCAGCGCCGGAGAGATGGACGGCGGATCTGCTCCGAGCAAAGGAAGGCTGGCGCATGAAAGCAGGAGGGCAAAGCATCGGAGGTTCATGATATCGGGGGGAAGTGAAAAGTCCGGGCCGGGCTCTCGCTCTGACATCCTGCTGGAATGAAAAAGCAAAAGCAAGCCACCAACAACGCTGCCCGTGTTCCCATGTTGCGATTGCTTTACAACTGGATCCTCGGCACAAGGCGCGCTTGGGAAGTAGTCCAGTTGCACCGCAACTGGCCGAGCAGGCTTCATTTTTTCACCAGCACCAGACTGGTCTCCGCCGGGCTGAGTTCGCCGCGGCGGTAGCGCACCTTGACAGCGGTGCCAGGGGGCAGGCGTCTGAAGGCGGCAAACTCGTCCCGTGTCATCGTTTTGAGGGCATGGCCGTCGATCTCCAACAGTTCGTCTCCGGCACGCAGCCCGGCTTTGTCCGCCGGCCCCTCCGGCATGACGCTCAGGATCTTAAATTCAGTGTCCAAGTTGAACCCAGCCGTTGAGGCGGGGCGCGTGATTTCCTGCACGGTGCCGAGGGGTTTGAGGCGGAGCTCGCCTGCGGCAAAACAGAAAGTCATCACATAATGGCGGAGCAGCTCCAGGCCGATGATTCCTTCTCTCTCCGCCCTTGAGCCTGGAGGGGGGCTGATCACATCTGTGGTCACGCCTCGAAGAGTATCAGGGCCGAAGGTGATCTCGGGGAGTTTGACCTTCTGGCTCACCGTTTTGCCGGAAAGAGTGATTGAGGTGGCTAGTCCGGGCTTCGCGTCCTTCATCGCTTCGGGCGCCACCCTTTCCACGAGCACGCTCGGAAGCTGGAGAATGCTGCCATGACCGGTGTCTGGCGTGGCCAGGAATTCATGAGCGCCCACCCGCACCGGCACCCTGAGGTTTATCTTGCGGAATCTCTGCCGGTAGGAGATGTCCGCCTGCGGATTGACCAGCTGACAGGTGAGCGGCAGCACCGTCTCGCCTTCCAGCGGCGGTGCTTTGCCAGCGGGGAATAGGGTGAGCCTTTTGCTTGCAGGATCGATTCGCACATCCCAGTCCGCCAGGGTCGCCACGCCCAGCAGGCCGTCAATGCCCGGTATCATCTCAGCAACCAGCACGGGCTCATTCTCAGTCCATGCGTCCCCGAGGCTGAGGCGCTGGGTCAGCGCATGTCGGGTCGCCACCTGCCTGCCTGCGGCGGTGATTGCGTTGACGCTTCCCTCCACTGCTTGGAGGCCGAGTTTCCGAGCCACATCTGGAGATAGAAGCGTGGAGGAGGCCCCCATGTCCAAGACAAGCTCCACGGGTTTCCCGTCGATAGTCACCTCCACAGTGAATGTCCCAAAGAGGGTGGACTTAAACGGAAGGGTCACACTTTCCGCCGCTGCTGGCAGACCTGACGTGCGCAGTGCGCCGGCCAGCGCGGGAGAGATGGACGGCGGCTCTTCTCCGTGCAGCGGGAAGATGGCGCAAGAGAGCAGGGCAAGGCATCGCGGGAGCATGGTGGTTGGAGAGTAAAGGGAAGCGGGGCAGGGGTTTCAGGCCACCGCCAATAACGCCTCAGGTGTTCCCGTGTTGCGGCAGCTGCGCCATTGGATTATGGCGCGCAGCAAAGTAGCCCAGTTGCGCCGCAACTGGTACGGGAAAACTCCAGTTGCGGCGCAACTGGACAACTCCACTCTCAATACTTTTCTGATAGAAACCCCGCCTTTTGTGCGGCTTCTGCTTCCCCATTTTCTCATGCGTTCTTTTGCTCTCCTGTTCCTCCTTGCCGTTGCCTCTGTCAGCCACGCCGAAACCAAGCCGCTCAAAGCCCTTCTCATCGCCGGTGGCTGCTGCCATGATTATGCGAAGCAGCATGTGATCCTGAGCCAAGGCATTCAAGCCCGCGCCAATGTGCAGGTGGATGTGGTGTGGACGGATGACAAATCCGTCAACCCACCGCTGCCGCTCTATGACAATCCCGACTGGGCCAAGGGCTACGACATCATCATCCATGACGAATGCGCGGCTGGCTTGCGGGACATGGCGGTGGTGAAGCGCATTCTCGATGCGCATGAAACCATCCCCGCCGTGCACCTGCACTGCGCCATGCACAGCTTCCGCACCGGCACCGACGCTTGGTTCAAGCACCTCGGCATCCAGTCCGCCTCCCACGGCCCGCAGGAGCCGATTGCCATCACCTTCGTGGACAAGGAGCACCCCATCACCAAGCCGCTCGCCGACTGGACCACCATCAAAGAAGAGCTCTACAACAACGTGAACATCTTCGACGGCCATCCGCTCGCCATGGGCAAGCAGGTCGTCAAAGGTCAGGACGTCGATTACGTCGTGGCCTGGACCAACGAAAAAGTGGGTGCTCGCAGTTTCAGCACCACCATCGGCCATAACAACGACACCGTCGCCGATGCGCGCTATCTCGATCTCGTCACTCGCGGCATGCTCTGGGCCATGGACAAGCTCACACCGGAGTACCTGACGCCGTTCAAAGGCGAGAACAAGATCACCTTCGTCGCCGCCAAGCCCGTTGAAGCTCCGAAGCCAGCGCCCACACCGAAAGATGCCACGGGCATCAAGGCGACCGCCAGCAGCGAGGAGACCGGCAAGAACAACTTCGCCTGGCGTGCAGTGGATGGCGATGAGAGCACCCGCTGGTGCGCCTCAAGCGGCACCTACCCGCAGTGGCTCCAGCTTGAACTCGAAAAGCCGCAGGCTCTGACCGGCATCCAGACCACCTGGGAAAACGGCGGCGTGTATCAGTTCAAAGTCGAAGGCAGCACCGATGGCAAAACGTGGAGCACGCTCGTCGATGGCAGCACCAATACGAAGGGCGCGCCCTACTCGAACGACTTCGCCAAGGCGGAAGGCATCCGCTTCGTGAAGATCCATGTGCTCGGCAAAGTGGGCGGCGGTTGGGCGAGCATCCGTGAGGTCACCTTCAAAGGACCGAACATCAAAGCCATTGCTCCGAAGCTCAGCGCCGAGCAGAAAAAGGAATACGACAAGGCCAGCGATCCTCTCAAGGACCAAGGCAACGTGGCTCCGAAGATCGTGAAGCTCACGCCCGAGCAGGAGGCTGCCATCTTGAAGGATGTGAAGGTACAGGACGGCTTTGAGGTTTCGCTCTTCGCGCCGCCGCAGTCGGCCAACTACCCCGTCTTCATCGCCGCTGCTCCCGACGGCACGCTTTACGTCAGCAGCGATGGCAATGGCTCGCTGGGCCGCAATCCGCACCGTGGCCGCATCCTGCGCCTGAAGGATCTCGATGGCGATGGCCGTGCCGATGAAGTGAAGGAATTCGTCAAAGACGTGGATGCGCCACGTGGCCTCGTCTGGGACAAAGACCGTCTCTACCTCGTGCATCCGCCGCACCTCAGCGCCTATATCGACAAGGACGGCGACGGCGTGGCCGATGAGGAAAAGGTGCTCGTCAAAAACATCGCCTTTGGCTACAAGGACCGCCCCGCCGACCACACCACCAACGGCCTCAGCCTCGGCATCGACGGCTGGCTCTACATCGCCGGTGGCGACTTCGGTTTCATGGATGCCGAAGGCACCGACGGCAAGCACCTGCAGCATCGCGGCGGCGGCGTCATCCGCGTGCGCCCTGACGGCACCGGTTTGGAAATCTACAGCACCGGCACGCGCAACATCCTCGAAGTCGCCATCAGCCCGCTGATGGACATCTTCGCCCGTGACAACACCAACGACGGTGGCGGCTGGAACGTGCGCTTCCACCACTTCACCGGCCTCGACAACCACGGCTACCCGCGTCTCTACAAAAACTTTGCGGATGAAGCCATCGCCCCCCTCGCCGACTACGGCGGCGGCAGCGGCTGCGGTGCCGTTTACATCGACGAACCCGGCTTCGGCAAATGGAACAACGCCCCCTTCACCTGCGACTGGGGTACCGGCGCTCTCTGGCACCATCAAGTGAAGCCCAAAGGCGCGACCTTCGAAGAAACCCGCCCACCCGAACCCTTCATCAAAATGACCCGTCCCACCGACGCCGACGTCGATGGCAACAGCCGGGTTTATTGCGCCAGTTGGAAAGGCGCGACGTTTAACTGGGAAGGGCCTGACGTGGGCTACATCGTGCAGGTAAAGCCCAAGGGTTTCAAAGCAGAGCCGCTGCCGGATTTCGCGAAGGCGAGTGATGCAGAATTGGTGAAGCAGTTGGAGTCACCGAGCCATCGCCGCAGGCTGGATGCGCAGCGGGAGCTGGTGAGCAGAAAACTAGGTGAATCGACCAAGACACTCGATTTGCTGGTAAACGATAAGACTCAGTCGTTAGCTGCTCGTGTCGCATCCATATATGCATTGACGCGCTGCCTTGTAGAAAAAGTTAGCTTCTTCAGAGTCTATGAGGAATCCCATTTACATCCGGATAAGCCTGTTGATGTAGACCCGCTAATTTTAGAATCAAAGATCCGAGCCATTGCACTGAGTTCACAAAAGATGGGTGGCGTCGCCTTGGCGATTGCGCTCGGATCAGATGATGCCAGGCTCAAAGCCCAAGCCATAGTTGCTGCGGCACGAACTGACATTGATATAGATATAGAATTTGGCCTCTCGGAGGTAACGGGATCGGATGACTCAGTTTTAAGCCATCTGGCGATTGCAGCGATGGCAAAGATGAAGCGAGCCTCACAGGCTTTTGAAATTCTCGATTTTGTATCTAGCAAAGCTGAAGTGACGAAGCCTGAAGCCGCCACTCAAATAAAGGGACTTCTCCGCGCCCTCGCGATGATGCACCAGCCCGAAGTCGTCACCGGCCTCATCGAACGCCTCGCCAAAGCCACCGACCTGGCTCTGCGCCAAGGCATCCTCTCCGCTCTCTGCCGTCTCCACTTCCACGAAGGCGAATGGAAGGGGGATTCCTGGGGCACTCGCCCGGATACACGCGGGCCTTACTACCAGCCCGAGGCATGGAGCGAGACACCCAAGATCGCCGCTGCTTTGAAGGACGCGCTGGCTAAGGCCTCGCCGGAGGAAGCTGCATTCCTCGTCAAAGAAATGAATCGCAACCGCATCCAGTCGAGCGATGCGCTGGAGCGCATTCTCGTGCTGGCAAAGCAGGATGCGAAGGTGATCCCGGATGCGGTGGCGCAGCTTGCCACGGCGGACACGATTCCTGCGGATGGCATTCCGTTGCTCATCACTGCGGCAAATAGCAAAGACCTCGATCCGCAGAGCGCGGCAGCGACGCTGGCCAACACGCTGACAGCCATCGCCAAGACCGACAGTGCCGAGGCTTGGACGGCGGCACTGAATGCGCTAGTCACGCTGGATGCGCAGCAGGGCTCTGGCAAAGAGCAGGACACTGGCAGGACGGCTTTCCTCAGTGCGCCAAAGCTGGAGAACGTGCATCAGGCCTTCGAAACCGAAGCCACCAAG
>DLGZ01000084.1 GCA_002482965.1 Verrucomicrobiaceae bacterium UBA7681
AGAGGGGGAGAGGGGGAGAGGGGGAGAGGTGTGGTGTTTTCAGACGATGCAGCCGCATCCAGACACTCCAAGACGGGTTCAGACGATTGTAAGACGTTTTCAGACGCGCGCAGACGCTCTGCTTGGTAGTAGCGGCGGTTCCTTTCGGCACGCCTGCTGGCCTTGGATGGCTCCGCATCCACGATAACGCCACCCTCAGGGGTGAGCTCAAAGCGCCGGCCCGAGGCGAGCAGCGCGGCAATCATTTCTGTCGGGATCACCATAGTTAGATCATGGTATGAGGTGGTATTCTATCAGCCGGGTTCAGCCGCGTGAACATGAATGTTTTGCAGGTGCCTTTCCAGATGCTCCGGATAGCCGTTCGAAGCCCTGGGATGCAGTCGCTCATGACAGGGGCGGCAGATCGCAACCAGCTGGAAGAGGAGCTCATCACCCACATTGGCATAGGTCTTATGGTGGACTTCCGTGGCCCGAGCCTCCAAACACCCTTCGCAGGTGACCCAGGCCCTCCTCAAAACGCGTTGGCGCACGGACTGCCAGTCAGCAGATGCCAGATAGCGCTGATAGACAGCCCGCCACTCCGCCTTCCGCCTGGCGATGGCAGCTTCCCGGCACTGCCCGTAGGCAGCAGCGCCACTGCGGAGGCGCCTCTGGTACAGCTCCTCATTCCACTGCGGGCACCTCTCGCGGTTGGGGACGCTGGAGTGCGGGAGTGAATGGCTGAGCTTCTGGCCGCAGTCAGCACACTGGATGCGATAGAAAGGCTTGCCGTCCGACTGAAGCGCCACACGAGGCTCCCGCCGCAGATGATCGCAATGCCGCTGCCTGGCCACCTCCGCGCTGATCTCACGGCTGTCGATGTCCAGCGAGGGAAACAGCCACTTGCGGCGCATAGGACGTTGCGGGGTGATCGCTTCCATGAGGATGGGCAGGTGTGTTTCCATAGGTGTCTGGAGGCAATGCTGAAACCGGTTTGAATGCCATGATGGCCGGCATTTTTTCTTCTTCAAAGCGCCGGTCCGGGATCGGGCGGCGGGGCAGTCGTTTATGGTATGAACACCATGGATATATTATGGTATGATTCGGTATTTTATCAAGCACTTTTGACCTGCTTCACGATCTCGCCCCGGCCTCCTCCCAGCCCTTGCAGCCCCGCACCCGGCAGCCGGCAGCCGGATTTCAAGAGACGTTCCCGCCACCCGGCCTGTGTGCAAAAACTCGCAACGGGAAGCAAATCACGGCAGGCGTGGGCATTCAATCCAGCCTCCCGATGCTTTATGACCCTAGCCCCCCAAGCCTGATGCCGCTGCTCCTGTGCATCGAGCAGCCCGACAACAAGACGACAAACGCCCGCCAAACCGCCTTGCTCAAAAGCGCGCTCGATGGCTGGCCGAAGTGTCTGTTCCTCGAATTTCACTCATCCTATAACGTTCGGTGCTTAACTTTTCTGAACCACCTGAAGGGTTGCAAAATAAGATTGTCAAAAAGCACGGATTCATCCAATGATGTAAAGATAAAGATGAATAATCGTAAACGAAGTATCAACTGTGGCGGTTGCAGCTCCTAGGAAATGATTGTGATATAGAAGTAAAAAAACCATCTATTAAGAAAAGAAGAGACGTAAATACTCCAATGACCGGATCTTCCATCGCCGCTCCGAATTGCCTCCATGGCATGCCCATTCACACCTGCCGCATAGAGTGTCCATGCATTCTGCGCACGACCCCAGTCCCCCCAAAGCAAACCAGAACCAGAACCATAGACAAGGAAACCATAATACCATGAAGAAAGACGAAATACCACCCATTCACCCGCCCTGCAGGCCCCGCCTGCATCAGCCTCCCCTCGCGCGCCTGCTCCAGTCAGGCCTCATCCTCCTCATGCTCATCGGCATGCAGCTCCAGTCATACGCCGTATGCGACACCTGCTGGGAAAGGCAGTACCTCACCGGTTGGCTCGCAGACGCCCAAACCGAAAGGAATGGCCTCGCCGTAGAACTCGGAATTTTGCAAGACACCCTCGAGGACGTCCTCTGCGAAGAAGAACCAGACGAACAGGAGATCCAGGACATCACAAATCGCATCTCGGAGGTGACACAGTCCATGAACACCGCAGACTCCATCATCAACGACGCGAGCCAGCGCCTGCAAAACCTCGGGCCGTGCATGATGAACCCGCCCTGCGGCCAAGGCGTCCCCCAGGATCCCGTCTATGACGACCCGCCCCCCCCTGAGGACCCACCCCAGGATCCTCCCCCCTACTACGGCGATCCCATCCCCGTCTATGAAGACCCGCCGCCCCCGCCAGAAGATCCCCCGTTCCCGCCAGAAGATCCCCAGTTCCCACCAGAAGATCCCGATCCCATTCCAGTGTAATCCCTTTTGAAGTCCCCACCCGCAGCGCTTACCGGTCCGCACCCCGGGCCGGTAAGCCGCTCACCCAGGCGCGCACGCCCACATGAAAAAGCCGCTCCTCACACTCCTCCTGCCGCTGCTGCTTGCCGCCACCCTCCTTTGCACCCTGCGCGACAAAGACGGCCCCGCGCCCACATCCCGCGCCCCGGCCCACGTCGTGGCCGCCCCCGCCAAGCAGCCCTCACGCCTCGCCATCCCTTCGCCCGCCGATCAGCAGGCCGCCTTTGAAGCCGTCGTGCAAAAAATCGAGGACAAAAATGAAAAGCTCCGCGAGCACGCCACCAAAGCCTTCTCCAACATGAGCCCCAAGCTCCAGCAGCGCCTACTCGCCACCGTCATGCGCTTTCGCGAGCCCCGCATCCGCCAGCTCTTCAGCACCTGGAAGCTCGATCCCCAAACCGCAGACGACGCCATCAAGCTCATCGAAGAACACCAGGCCGAAGTCATGACCCGCCGCAGAGACTTCCTCATGTCCGGCATCCACGGCGCCCCCGACTACCGCATCGATAAGAGCGTCAATCAGGCCCTCGCCGAAGTCCAGCTCACCGCCCTCCTCGGCGAAGCCCGCTCCGCCGAACTCCGCGCCCTCGAAAAGAAGCTCGATGCCGAATACCTCGCCCGCGCCCTCAGAAACGCCACCGACTAAGAGCCTGTCCAGTGAACAGCCATGATTAGTTCGGGGGCGTCTGGCGTTGGCGAATCCAGGCGAGAAGGCTTGGTCGGGGGGCTCCAGTGGCGAGCCGCCTCGATTCTCAAACTTCAGGCCAGGCTCTTTCTGAAACGCCAGGCTGCCTGACGAAAGCCCGTTGGGCTTTTGGGGACGGGGAAGGTTTTGCGCTCTGAGATCGCACCCGTGTGGTGGAAAACTTCGAGGTGGATTTCGAAGTGGAATTGAGGATGGTCAGTCCATGAGCACGACCGCCTTGACCCAGTCTTTGTTCTCGCTGCCTGTCGCCGAACGCGTGGCGCTGGCGGACAGGCTTTATGCCAGCGTGCCGGAAGACTGGCAGAAGACCGTCGATCAGGCCTGGCTGGAGGAGGCGACGCGGCGTTCGGAGGAGATGGATGCCGATCCGAGTTTGGAACTGTCGCATGAGGACTTCATGGCCGGGCTCAAGATCAATCGTGATCGTCGATGAAGCTAAGCGAAAGCCCGTTGGGCTTTGGGATGTGATCGAGACGTGCCAGGCTGTGGAGGCATTTTTTGATTATTTGCACACTGACCCCATCTCCCCATGTTCCCGGTCAACTTGTCACCTATGTGACCGATCCGAACCCATTGTATTTTTGGATCACTGCCATGGTGCTGGAGTAATGTTGGTTGTTGTCTGATTTGCGATTTGTATCGATGTTCGAGCCTGCGTGGTAAGCAGACTGAATAAATTCAGCATATTTTGACGCAGGATCGGGTCCGACGATCCACGAATTTGATTACAGTAGTTCGAAAAGTGTGCAATCAGTCGGTCGATTAGCAATGCTGGATTGATGAGTATTATGCCTCCGTCGTTGTAAATGGGAACTTGAAGCTCGCGGGATAGGCCGCAACGATCCGTGGGCATAGCCGAATGATACATCCCGCAACGCATGAACGAGTAGAGCCTGTCAGCGGCATCAGTTGAAACCTCAGCCAGTGAAAATACGCGCGCAATTCCGGCACAAAAAAACGTCTTCGAATTGTTACGGCTTGAAGCACCAACGTGAAATTGTTCGATCATCTCAAAGTAGTTTGTGATGATGCTGAGAATCGCAAATCCCGATTGAGATAGAGGGTCGCCGGGAGTGTCTGCGACAAAGTGTTCGGCAAGTTGCTTTGCAATCATCAATTGGCGATCCAAAAGGTGATTTTTAAAAGCGTCAATTTTCTCGTCATCGGTCATAGAAGGATTTCATTCTAATAAATAATTGCTGACAATATACATAATGCCTAGTGTTTTTTCGCTTTCGCAGGCTGGACGACGGCCTGTGAACAAAGAACGTTCTTTACCCCGCGAAAGCGGTAGCTACGATGCAGGCTTGCGCCGTGCATCTTCGCGACCGCACTCCAAAAGCACGGCTTGCTGAAGTGGCCAACCCTCTCCCAACCCGTGATCCAAGCTCTTAACCGAGTGCCATTCATGCCTGGCATCTTTTCTGGCTTTGAAACAAAAGATCGACACTTCAGGGGCCGACGGGAAGCAAAGTTATCGCCCGCGACTGTAAATTGCAGGAGAGCCCTGGCTAACAAGCCACTCATCAATTCGATGCGCCACGAACCGCAATTCATTTGGTTTGGCATCAAACAAGACAAGACTTCCTGATGGCCCAATGAATAGAGGCTCTTTCAGCCCAGGATGCGGATGGTTCGAACAGAATGTCATCCAGCAAATGCCTGCCATGACGGTGCGATAAACGACTTGTCCGGAATCGCCCCAACGTATTGCGCTTGGCGCAATGCTGACCCCTTCCAGAGGTTCATCCGCGATTTTTAGTCGAAACCATATTGATGAGTAGCGCCAAGGTTCGCCGGGGTCTGAGGCCAAAAGCATTTGCCTCAGACGTTCCGTATGGGCTTCACCAAGCCTAGCTGATGCATAATAAGGTTGGTTAGAGACCCCCATCGCGAACAAGTTATACATCGTGAAAAGCTTCACTTGTTCGTACGACAACCCATTGATGACTCGATGTCCGTTTGATGGTGTGCGAGCTACGGAATTATCATGGTACAAGACTTGAGCCATGTATGTCTCAAATTTACCACGTTCTCCTTCACATGAACTACAGAAAAGCGGCTCTGTTAGACCTGAGTTGAGGGGGTTATAGTCGAACTTTTGCTGATTTGCCTTGTAGATTAAGCGGCATCTCTGGTTGTCGCTTCTGTGGGCCAAGCCGCTCTCCTTCCAAAGAAATTTTGGGAGGACATGTGATTTCTTAATTGGTGGATTACGTTGGCAAATTCGGCACAATTGACCTGTAACGCCTTCTGGAATTGACAATTTCATATGCAAAATGCGGCGGGCATTGCTGCCCGCCGCTGGATGGATCAAGGAAATGTAGTGAGCTGAAAACGTCCCCGCTGTATTACTGGCACGCCTCACACGTCCCGCCATTCCGCATCGCTTCAAGCGAGCAGGCGAGGGCTTCATCAGCGGTGAACTGCTTCGCAGCAGCAGCCGCAGCGGCCACGCCGGCGTGGTGGGTGCCGACGACGCCGCGCTTTTCTTTCTCGACTTCGCTGGTGGCTTTTTCGATGTTGGAGGCGCTGCGGGTGCGGAGGTAGTAGGTCGTCTTGAGACCCTTGCGCCAGGCGGCGCGGTACATGTGGGAGAGGGTCTGCAGGGCGCTCTCGCCGCAGAAGAGGTTCACGCTCTGGGACTGATCGATCCACTTCTGACGACGGGCGGCGGCGTCAAGGAGCCAGGCCCAGTCGATGCCGAAGGCGGTGGCGTACTTGCGCTTCAGGTCCACGGGGACTTCCTCGATGCTTTCGAGTTCGCCGTCGGTGTACTTGATCTTGTTCTGAATTTCGGAGTTCCAGAGGCCGCGCTTCTTGAGGTCCTTCACGAGGTAAGGATTGAGCACCATGAAGTCGCCGGAGAGATTGCTCTTGGTGTAGAAGTTGGTGAACAGGGGCTCGATGCAGGGGCTGGAGCCCATGATGTTCGAGATGGTGGCTGTCGGCGCGATGGCGAGGACGTTGCTGTTGCGCATGCCGTTCTTGGCGATCTTGGCACGCAGGCCGGACCAGTCCATCTTGCCGCCACGGGGGACGTCGATGTCGAGGCCGCGCTCTTTGGCGAGGAGATCGACGGTGTCCTGCGGAAGGAGGCCGCGATCCCACTTGCTGCCTTTGTAGGTGGAGTAGGTGCCTTTTTCTGCGGCGATGTCGCTGCTGGCTTCATAGGCGTAGTAGGCGACGGCTTCCATGAACTCGTCATTGAACTCGACGGCTTCCTTGGAGGCGAAGGGCAGGCCTTTGCGATAGAGCGCGTAGCCGAGGCCCATGACGCCGAGACCGATGGGGCGATGACGGCTGTTGGCGGTCTTCGCGGATTCGGTGGGGTAGTAATTGATGTCGATGACGTTGTCGAGCATGCGCACAGCGACGCGGATGGACTCGCGCAGCTTGGAGTGGTCGATGTTGCCGTTGTCGTCGAGGTGGTTGTCGATGAGGACGGAGCCGAGGTTGCACACGGCCGTCTCTTCATGGCTGGTGTTCAGCGTGATCTCGGTGCAGAGATTGGAGCTGTGGATGACGCCAACGTGATCCTGCGGGCTGCGGACGTTGCACGGATCTTTGAAGGTGATCCAAGGATGACCGGTTTCGAAGATGGACTTGAGCATCTTCTTCCAGAGGTCAACCGCTTCCATGGTGCGGCCAAAGATCTCGCCCTTGGCGGCCATAGCCTCGTATTCGACGTAGCGTTTTTCAAAGGCGCTGCCGTAGAGGTCATGGAGGTCCGGGGTTTCATTGGAACGGAAGAGTGTCCACTGCTGGCGGTTCTCCATGCGCTTCATGAAGAGGTCAGGCACCCAGTTGGCGGTGTTCAGGTCGTGGGTGCGGCGGCGTTCGTCACCGGTGTTCACACGGAGCTGGAGGAAGTCTTCGATGTCGTTGTGCCAGACTTCGAGGTAGGCGCAGCCGGAGCCACGACGCTTGCCGCCCTGATTCACAGCGATGAGCTGGTCATTGTGCAGCTTGAGGAAGGGGATGACGCCCTGGCTTTCGCCATTGGTGCCTTTGATGTAGCCGCCGGTGCCGCGCACGGCGGTCCAGGAACCGCCGAGGCCACCGGCCCACTTGGAGAGGTAGGCGTTGTCGGCGATGCCGCGCTGCATGATGGATTCGATGCTGTCGTCCACCTTGTAGAGGTAGCAGGAGGAGAGCTGGCTGTGCATCGTGCCGCTGTTGAAGAGCGTGGGCGTGCTGGAGCAGAAGCGGCGGCCTTTGTAGAGGCGGTAGAGGGCGATGATTTTGTCCTCGGCGTTTTCTTTTTCCTGCACGCAGAGACCCATGGCGACGCGCATCCAGAAGAGCTGCGGTGTTTCGAGACGCTTGGAAGGCTTGGTCTTCTTGTCGACGATCAGGTAGCGGTCATACAGCGTCTGGATGCCGAGGAAGTCGAAGTCCATGTCGGCGGCCGGATCAAGAGCGTCGGCGATCTTGTCGAGGTCGTACTTGAGGAGCTGCGGATGCAGGCGCTCGATCTCGATGCCACGGGCGAGGTTCTTGCGGAAGCCACGGCGGTGGTAGTTCGGGAGTTGCTCGATGCCGTGATCTACGATGCTCCAGCCGAGCACTTCTTCATAGATGTAGGTGAGGAGCATGCGGCCGGCGAACTTCGCGAAGTCGGCGTCCTTCTCCATCAAGGTGCGTGAATTGAGGATGATGGTGGTCTTGAGCGATTCGACGGTGATCTCGCTGAAGATGGAGCGGCGCAGCTCCATTTCGATCTCGGCACGGCTGACGCAGAGGTCGAGACCGAGGCTGGCGAAGTCGATGCGCTTCTTGAGGTCCTGGCCGTCCCAGAGGAAGGTCTCCGTGGGGGAAACACGCACGAGGATGAGGGTCTGCTGCTGGTCGGACTCCTGCTCGTCGGCGATGGCGGCGGCCTGCTCATCGCCGAAGCGCATGTTGGAACGCAGCGCACGGTACTGGATGTAGGCGCGGGCGACTTTGAAGAAGCCCTGCTTCATGAGTTCTTCTTCGACGAGGTTCTGCACGTCTTCGATGTGCATGAACTGCTTGCCGTCATTGATGATGGCGCGGCTGACGGCTTCGGCGATCTGCACGGCAGGCGTGGAATCCATCTCCATGGAGAGGAAGGCTTTGCGGACGGCGATCTCAATCTTGTTGTGGTTCCAGGGGACGAGCTGGCCGTTGCGGCGGATGACTTTGGTGGTGACCATGATGGGTTGGAGGGCTCCGGCGTCGTTGGCGTCGGAGTTGGCCAGCGTTCCGGTGCGCTTGCGGCGCTCGGCCAGACTGCGGGCGACGTCATGGGCATTGTGACGTACCAGCGCCTGCTCAATGACCTGGTAAATCTCCTTGGTGCTCAGCATGGGGGCCTCAGCGCCATTGTCCGCCGTGCGCTGGGCGACCTCCTCGGCCACCGCACGTGAAATGACCTGCACAAGCTGGCGATTGGAATCATTGAAGATTTCGCTCTGACGCTGGCGTGCCATGAGCAGATCGGTGATCGCATTGCCCACGGTGTCGGCGATTTCACCGACATCGAAATCACGCTCGCTGCTGCCGATGCGCACCTTGGTGTTTCCCGTCATGGGAATGCCAATCACGCCTGCGGTCAGGGCACTCCATTTGAACTGGGGTTTCTGGTCCTGAGGAGTGTTGTGGGCGACGTTTTTAAGCGCCTTGTCTTCGTGTAGCAGGTCGGTGATCATGGCAGGAGGTCCAAGCTTTGAGATTAACGTGAGCAGTTGATTGACGGAAATGGGTGGATGAAAAAGTTGACCTGAGAACTCCAGCGGGAAGTTGGCCAGTAATGATAAATTAAAGATCTAAAGATATTAAAGATCGTCGTCGGAGCAGGCGGCAAGCGCGGAGGACTTCTGGTAGTCGGTCACCTTGCCTTCGAAGAAATTTTGCTCCTTCTTGATGTCCATCAGCTCAGCCAGCCATGGCAGCGGATTGGTGATGCCCGGGTTCAGCGCCGGGAGACCGCAGCCGTCCAGACGACGGTCAGCGATGTAGTCGGTGTAGCGCTCAAATTCTTCGGCGCTCAGGCCCACGGCATTCACGGGCAGGCAGTCGCGGATGAATTCCTTCTCCAGCGCCACGCCTTCACGCATGATGTTGAGCAGCTCTTCGCGGAATTCAGCGGTCCAGATGTCGGGATTCTCCTCGATGAGATCCATGAACAAATTGCGGAAGACTTCGATGTGGTTCGACTCATCGCGCAGCGTGTAGCGGAACATCTGGCCGATGCCGGGGAACTTGTTCTGGCGGTACAGACTCAGGATCATGCCAAAAAGGCCGTAGAACTGAGTGCCTTCCATGCACTGGCCAAAGACGAAGATGTTCTTCGCCAGGAGCTGCTTGTTTTCGAGCAGCGTGAGGTCGAGGTCGCGGCGCAGGTTGTTGGAGTGCTTGGTGACGAATTCGTTTTTCTTCACAATCGTCGGGATCTGCTCAAACATCGCCTCGCACTCATGGGGATTGATGCCCAGGGAGGAAATCATGTACAGCAGGGAATCCGCGTGGATGTTCTCCTCATGGGCATGGCGGCCCAGGACGAGCTTCAATTCGGGGGCGGTCACCAGCTCACGCACCACATGCTGCACGTTGTCACCCACGATGCCTTCAGCGGCGCTGAAGTAGCCAATGCCCATCATGATGATCCAGCGTTCGTTCTGGGAGACATCGTTGGAACGCCATTGTTCCACATCCTTCTGCATCTGAATATCTTCAGGCTCCCAGTGGTTGGCCTTCATGATCCGGTAGAGCTCATAAGCCCACTGATATTTAAGTGGGAGAAGGTTGAAGGTCATGCTCTTGCGACCATTGATCACCTTCTTGGCGAGGAAGGCAGCCTCAGCTTTGTCTTGATCGAGCTGGAACTCGCGGTTGCCGATCTTGTAGGTTTTTTCCATGACGAATTCGTTGCAGAGTGAAGGGTGTTTATTTGATTTTTCGCGAAAATGACGGAAAATTCGACCAGCGCTATAAATACTAGATATTGCGGGTGCCGAGGCGGATCATGCACAAGATATTGTGTTCTGGCCAGAATTTTTTCCCAGCCATTGTGCAAAATTGCGTTTCACATCGAAGATTCAAGGGTTCCACGGCGAAAAAATCTTTTAGGCGTTAAAATGCCGACCGTGAAGAGCGGAATTGAGAATCTTTGCAACATTGCCCGAGATGTTCTGCAAGCGAATATCGAGCCAAAATACCTGGAACTCGGTCGCGACAAGGGATCTGCAGCTGATCTTGTCACGTAATCTGCTCATGCTGAACCTATGAATTTCCGCCAAATCGCCTGCTACACGCTTGTCGCCACCCTGCTGAGCTCCTGCGCAGTCATGGTTCCACAGAGCACGCCGCCAGGGGTCACGGTCGATCTGGTGCCGAATGGCCGCTACGCACGCCGGCAGCACCGGCCCATGCGGCCCACCTACATCACCATCCACGCCACGGAGAACTATGCGCGGGGTGCCGGAGCCTACGCGCATGCCCAGATGCTCAAAACCGGCTCAATCAAAGGCCGGCACAACGCCATCGGCTACATCGGCTGGCATTTCACCGTGGATGATCATTCCATCTACCAAAGCATGCCCACCAATGAGCGCGGCGAACACGCCGACTATGACGGCCCCGGCAATCGCAGCTCCATTGGCATCGAAATGTGCGAAAACCGGGGCAATGACCGCGCCCGCACCTTGGACAAAACTGCGCGTCTCACCGCCTGGCTCATGAAGGAGCATGGTATTCCGCTGAGCCACGTCGTGCCGCACCAGCACTGGCTCATGATCCGCCATGATGACCACCGCAATCTGGGCCACAAAAACTGCCCGCATTTCCTGATGGAGCATGGTCGCCCGGGTGCCAAGTGGCAGGCCTACCTTGCCAGGATCGCGGCGTATCGGCGTGCGTTGGGAAATTAAATTACCTTGCCACGTCAGCCACCCCACGCTGGAGTCTGCCGCATGGCTCAAAATCTCGACGCTCTTCGTCTAGCGCTCCAACATTCGCCCGACAACGCGCCACTGCTGATGCTTTTTGCGGACGCCTGCCTGGACGATGGGCTCCTGGATGAGGCGGAGCAGAGCTTTCAGCGCGTGCTGAAGGACGATCCTGCCCATGCAGACGCACGTCTGGGCCTCGCCCGTGTCGCATTGCTCCAAGGCAAGACCTCGCAGGCGGCGGTGCGTGCCGAGCAGATCGTGTCCGACACCCCCACCTGCGCCGCCGCCTACATGCTGCTCGCACGCATTCACATCACCGAGGGCGATCTGCCGAAGGCCCGGGCCATGTATGACAAGGGCATTGCCTTGAACCGCTCCCTGGCAGATCCCGGCATCGAAAAAGATCTCCATGGCATCAAGCCCTCCGGGGATGACAATTCAGGGCGCAAGCGTGGCGCCATGACGTCCGGCGGCATTCCCCTCGAATTGGTGGAAGAGGAGAAAGACGACGATGAAGACGGCCGTCCACGCGGCGGTGCCGCCTTCGATCTCGGGCTGGCTGAATTTGGCAAACCAGAGCTCAATTTTTCCAGCGTCGGCGGTATGGAGGCGCTGAAGGAAGAGATCCGCATGAAGATCATCTACCCGCTGAAGCATGCGGAGCTGTTCAAGGCCTACGACAAAAAAGTCGGCGGCGGTGTACTGCTCTACGGCCCGCCCGGCGTGGGCAAGACACTGATCAGCAAGGCCACCGCCGGCGAGATCAATGCCAACTTCATCGCCCTGGGCCTGCACCAGATCCTCGACATGTGGATCGGCGGCTCGGAGAAAAACATGCACGAGGTCTTTGAGCTCGCCCGTCAGAACGCGCCCAGCATTCTGTTCTTCGATGAGGTGGACGCGCTCGCGGCCGACCGTCGTGATCTGCGTCAAAGCGCCGGACGCAATCTCATCAACGCCTTCCTCTCTGAAATGGATGGCGCGGAGTCGAACAACGACGGCGTGCTCATCCTTGGTGCTACGAATGCGCCCTGGCACATCGATCCCGCCTTTCGGCGTCCGGGCCGCTTTGACCGCACCTTGTTTGTGCCTCCTCCGGATGAGGCAGGCCGTGCAGCCATCATCGAAGTCATGGCGAAGAATAAACCGATCGGTGAACTCGATCCACGTGCGCTCGCCAAAAAAACCGAAGGCTTCTCCGGCGCGGATCTCAAGGCGGTCTTTGATCTCGCCACGGAAGACGTGATGAACGAAGTCATGCGCACCGGCAAGGTCATCCCGCTGACCACGAAGGATCTCATCAAAGCGGCAGGCCGCCACAAGGCCACGACGAAGGCCTGGTTTGAGAGTGCGAAAAATTACGCGATGTATTCCAACCAAAGCGGCTTCTACGATGACGTGCTGAAGCATCTCGGCCTCATGAAGCGCTGAACCACCTGGCAGCGCATGTCTGACGACTTTCATCCCTCCCCTGATGCGGCCTTCGCCCGTGGCCGCCTGCTGCAAAGCCAGCACCGCACGCAGGACGCCATCGCCTGCTACAAGCAGGCCCTTGAGCTCGATGCGAATCACACGCCCAGCTACATCATGCTCGCGCTGTGCTGGATGCACGAGGAGGACAACGCGCCGAAGTCGATTGATGCGGCACAGCGTGCGGTGGCGCTTGAGCCTGAAAATCCCTTCGCCCGCAGTGTCCTGGCGCTCTCATTAAATGCGAATGCCAAAGAGGGCCAGACCGCTGCGGTCAAAGCGGCGCTGCAGCATGCTGAAGAAGCGGTCAATCTCGACCCCGACAGCGATTTCAGCCACGCCGTGCTCGCGCGCCTTCACCTGCGCCTGCGTGATTATCCGAAAGCGGAAGCCTCCGCCCGTGCCGCGCTCGCGATGGACACGGAAAACACCATGGCCGCCGAGGTGCTCTCCGCCGCGCTGCTGCTGCAAAAGAAGGACGGCGACAACGCGGAGCTCATCAAATATCAACTGCAACGCAATGCGGAAGACGACAGCGCGCACACCAGCGCTGGATGGATGGCTGTGATGAAGGGAGATCACAAAAAAGCCAACGAGCATTTCGTCGAAGCTCTGCGGCTGAACCCCATGAACGAAAATGCGCGCATGGGGCTCATCGAGTCTTTTCGCGCACGGTCATGGATTTATCGTGGCAACCTGCGCTTCTGCCATTGGATGAGCCAGTTCACGGAAGGCCGGCAGACCGCCATCATGATCGGCGGCTTCATTGCCTACCGGGTGCTCAGCGGTTACTTGAAAACCACCGCGCCGTTTTGGGCCAATGTGGTCATCGGCGCATGGCTCATCTTTGCGCTCTGGTCACATCTGGCACGTGGCCTGAGCACCTTCTTTGTCACCATGGACCGCTTCGCCCGTCAGGCGCTCAAGCCGCGTGAATACTGGGAGGGGGTCGTGGTCGGTGGTCTGATCTTCCTCTCCCTGTCTGCCTTTCTGCTTGGCTACGCTTACGGGGTGCAAGACGCGAGCTTTGTGGCCCTTGCCTTTCTCTTTGCTTCGGTCGCCAATGCCGCTGCCTTCACCAACGACCACCATGTGGGACGCCAAGTCTACGGCATCGCTGCGGGGATCTCTGGGTTCGGTGCCATTTACTTTGGCATTGCCACATTTGCCAATGTCGATCTGCCTTTCGCGGAATGGGCGGGTATCGTCGCCCTCTTCATCGGTATTGTGACCACGTGGCTGCGCCCCTTTCGAGTGCTTTATGCTTGAGCCTTGGTCGTGCTCCGTTTGAACCAGCCCCGGCCAGGTTCGCTGACCGGGGCTGTTGTCGGGCATTCAGCGCTTAGTAGCGGCGGTAGTAACCGTTGCGCTGGTCTTTCGAGTTGCCGATGGTGTTGCCAGCCACCGCACCGAGTCCGGCGCCTATGGCCGCACCTTCAAGTCCGCGACCGCTTTGGTTGCCAATGATGCCCCCCGCCGCCGCACCGCCGAGGGCGCCGATCACCGTACCCTGCTGGGCATTTGGCCCGGAGGCGCAGGAAGAGAGTGAAGAGATGGCAAGCATGGGAATGAGTGAGAGGATTTTGAGTTTCATGATGTGTTTGGTTGGCGTTGTTTTCACCGCCCTTCCTCTTTGCAGGAGACATGCCACCCGCTTTCACTGGGCAGCGCCGCTCAAATCGCCGCCAATCCCGGGCAATTTGCAATCTGCATCGGGCATGTTGCATGATCCGCACTCCATGTGCGGCATCTCCGATACATGAACTCCAGCGGTTGCCCTACCTTCGCTGTAGCAATCGCTCAACCAAAGCTGGAGCTTTATCAATCGTGGTAAAGTAAAGCATCTTGGAACGAACTCGATGCCCTTCCATGGTCGCGTGATACCGCACAGCATTCTCGACACGATCAAGCAGTTGCCCGCCCATCTGTCGGAATCGTTGCGAAAACTCACGTTCTGATTCCCGCGAGGGAATATTCCGGTTTCGCATTTGAAGTGACAAAAGGCGGGGAGAAAAACGAAGTGGATAAATCGTCCTTGGTATGTCGAGAATCACGCCTTTCACATGATCAAACCAGATTGGCCCCAGCTTGTCGGACGATGATGGTCGGAGTTGCTCACCCATACACAGGAAGTGGCCAGCCTTGGCCAGCCATTCCTTCAGCAAGTCATGGTCCGCCTGATAGGTGGACTCGATCTCTGATGGCCGCACCACGACGACTGCCTTGATCAAATCCGAATAGTTCGATAGAAACCCGCTTTCTGAGATCAATCGCGAGATGAAGTTATGGTAGTAGCCAGTGGCTAGTCCGACGGCTGCGGAAATGTCAACAATCGGAAGCCCGTAGAACTTGGTGACACGATCATTCACGAAGTCCGTACTGCGATTGGAGCGATCCAAGAATTCAAAAAGCGGCTGCCGCAGTGCGTCCATGAGCGTGTGCACCTCGAAGTTGGGTACTCGATGCTGTCGCATGCCTCTGGCGTAAAATGGAACATCGTCAGCACCACTTTTTAAGGCGATCGCCGGAATGCCAAGAGAGTGAACCAAACCAAGCTCGTAATAGACATTGGCACTGTGCTGTGGCTTGCCTTCATGGCAGCATTCGACGGGTTTGGGAGTGAGGTTGAAAATCACCAAATCGGCCACGTCCAGATGCGACAGCACACCATCCACGATCTCAGCCTCGTTGAAGCCATCGGGGATATGCACACTGCGATCTTGTCGTGTCACCCCGGCAGCAAAGAGTACGCGGTCAAACTCAGGCTCGGCGAGCAATGCCTCAACAGCCTGCTTGATGGGAGCAGTGGAGGCTGTGGTCTTGGAATCCGTTCCCATGGGGCCAAGAACAAGGATGTCCAGTCTTCGGTCGGCATTCCAATCTGTGCTCATATCAAAGTGAAGTGATGGTCATTGCTCAGGCGACGTTGGTGAAACTGCGGCGTGAAAACCAAGTCGCAGTTTCTCCGAGCAGGCGGGACTCGGTTTCGAGCATCAGCTTATCGAACTCTCGTTCGGACGTGGCGGCTTCCAGATGCTCTTTCTTCTGTTCCAGGAAGTCGCGCATGTCCTCGAAAGTGTAGGTGCGTGCGTCCAGATCGGAGGCCCCTGCCAGCGAGAGAGCGCCCACGGCCAGGACAGGGAGGATCACGGCCAAAGCCCCGCAAAGACTCTGGGTTTCTTCATAGGGCAGGCTTTCCAGGCAATGGCACTTCACCAGAAGTTTTGTCAGGCTCACTGCAAAGGCACCCAAGGAGCAGACGTTGAAGACCCACTGTGCCAGATTGTGCCATTTACGGGCTTTGGCTGCCTCCCGACGGTAATAGGGGATCTGGTGGTTTGAGTTTTCCAGTTCGTCAATCAGGCGTGTCTTCACATAGGTATTCCTGAGGTCTTCCCACGGCTGCTGGGGCAGACTTCGGGTGTCGCGCAGGTGCAGCACATTCAGCGTGCGCAATGTAGCACGCAGGCTGAGCGGCAGCGGCAGGGTGAAGAGATACTCCAGATAGACATGGCGGCTGCCGATGGACCTCACAGAGCGTGCCACCTCCGCCACCAGACGGCAGAAGGCCCAGTGCCTGACCGCATGACTGCGATGCAGCCCAAAGTGCGTCAGGAAGCCCACCGCCAGGAAGGCCAGTTCAAAGCCCAGAATGATTTTCACGAGGTCTTTCATCTGCTCCGTCGCCATCTCCATCGCAATCACTGCCCCCACCGTGGCCAGCAGATGTGTAACGATGATGACCAGGGCACCATACTTGAACCAGGTGCTGTGTTTTTTCGACTGCGCGCTGCCATATTTCTTCAGCCGTTCGGCGTAGTCCTTCACCGAGGGTGGCTGCCCGGATGCGGCGAGTTTCGGCATGGCTTCGATCTCATGCGGCAGTGCGGGAGCTTTGAAATCCGCCAGTTTCAGGGTCGGACCGCCATTTCCGTCTGGCAGCCAGCGCTGCTCCAGTTGCGGCTGCCCATTGGCGTCGGAGAGTGTCAGCTCCAGCACGGGAGTGGAGCGCTTAACAGCAAGGTCAATCATGTCCTGAGTCCCTCCCGGCTTGGCGACCGTCCCTTTGCGTTTCAGGCAGATGACCACATTCGCCACATTGACGATCTCCAGGTTCACATCCTTCAGCCGTGCACGGCGATCATCCGTGAGGCAGATGATGCGCTGTTGAATGATGTGCGGGCTTTTCAGCAGTTCGTCAGCCACCAATCGTTGCTCAGCACTGAAGTCAGGCGTGCCGTTGGAGCTGGCGGCCATGCGGTAGGCATCCCACGGCAGGGGAAGAAAGATCCGCTGCGGAATGCCCAACGCTGCGCAGGCCCGGGTGAAGCATTGGTCCGCCCCGATGGCGAGCTGCGACAGCCCGCAGAAGAAATGCTGCTTTGCATGATCCACGGGCAGTCCCAGCAGTTGTGGCATCTGTCCCAGAATAGCCTGCAGTTGGACTGTCAGCGCAGCCTCATAGGCAGCCTCTTGTTCGGCAGTGCGTCCGACGGCTTCATCGCTCAGGAGTCGAGCGCCTGAAAAGCCGATGCTGATGACCAACGGCAGGGCCGGCGCATGCGGAGAGGATTTGTGAGGTGGGTGTTTCATGTTCGGGTTCTGCGGTGGGGCTTGTGGATGATGTGCCGGTTTTCAAATTCCAATGAGAGCGACCTCCGCCCGCTCCAGTCCATTCAGATGATGCTCCAAACACGTGCGCCAGGATACGAAGTGGGGGGCCACAGCCTTGTCTTCCTTGTGGAACTGCGTCAGAGACGCAGGAAAGAAAGAGGGTGGCTTTTTTCATGGATCGGAAGGATGCGTCAGCAGATTCATCAGCAACCATGCCAGTGAAAATGCCGAGGTCGACACTCCGAAATACCCTCGAATTAGCTGAATGGCAACACCAGCAGGAAATTCACTTCTTCATCAAATACGCAAAGAAGTCCTTCAGATCCGCGTCGCTCATGCCGGTGGTGAGGCCTTCTGGCATGAGGGAAATGGGGGAGGCGGTCATGGATTCGATGTCGGTCTGTTTGAGCGCGGTTTTGTTGTTGGCCATGTCCTTGATGACGATGCCCTTGGCGTCCTGCGCATCCATGAGGCCGGTGAGGATCTGGCCGCCCTTCGTTTTCACGATGTAAGCGCCGAAGCCCTCGCGGATTTCCATGCTGGGCATGAAGAGGTTGTCGAGCCAGAAGTCGGCGTTGCTGCGGTCGTAGCCGGTGAGTTCGGGGCCGATCTGGCCGCCTTCGCCGAAGAGCTTGTGGCAGATGAAGCAGCGGCCCATGAACTGGATCTTGCCCTTCTCGGCATCGCCAAGGCCGGTCTTGAGCACGGCTTTGATGCGCTCGGACTCCTTCTTCTTTTCCGGCGTGGGCCCGGTGGCCAGCAGGCCCTTCCAGTGCTTGTCGATGGCCGCATCAATCTCCGGGTCTTTGTGCAGGCTGAGCTGGCGCACGATGTCCACGGTGAAGTGCTTCGCGGGGATCTTCCAGTCATTGACGAAGTTCACCAAAATCTGCGCCCACTCCTTGCGCCCGGCCATCGTACGCAGCGCGTCTTCGCGCAGCGCCTTGTCTCCGGCGATCTGCTGCTCCCAGCCGAGCAGCAGGGCCTCAGGGATGCGCTTGTCATCAAACTTGGCTGCGGCCTGGAGAATGCCGCGCTTGAGGCCCGGCGGATTCGTGGCTTTCAAGATGTTCACCATCGGCATCACAGCCTCCTGTTTGCCGAGTTCGGCCAGAGTCTTGGCGATGGCGATGCGAGCGGTGCTGCTGGCATTTTTGTCGGACAGCAGCGCCAGCGCCTTCTTGAGCGCATCGGCATTGCCACTGCGCAACGCGAGTGTGAGATCCCCGCCGCTTTGCTTCGCCATGTAGTCGTTGAGCGCCTTGGTCAGGGACTCCGGCAGCTTCGGCATCTCCGCGCCTTCAAACGCAGACGCAATGCCCGCGATGAACTTGCCACGCAGAGCGTCATCGTTCGTCAGCGCGAGCAGATCCGCGCAGGACTGGAAGTTCTCTTCGCCCCCGGCCAATGCGTAACGTTTCGCGAGCTTTTCAGCGAGGTTATCGCGGAATAGGGTGGTCTTGAGAAAGTCCTTGTTGTTGTCGTTCTTGAGGAAGGCGAAGACGTCAGCGCGTTCTTTCTCAACCTTGGATTCCAGCGCCCACCATGCGAGTAGGGGCAGGTGACCGCTTGCGTCCTCGACGTCAGCGCTTTTCAATAAAGGAAGGGCTATGCCGGCTGGCAGCCTTTTCGCTGACGCAACCAATTGAGCTCGGACTTCCAGCTCAGGACTCTTCTCCAGCGTGGAAAGCGAGCCTAGCGACAACCAAGAAGAACCACGTTCGCCGATCATTTTCACCGCCCAGCGTCTGACATGAGGATCTTTGTGATCCGCAGCCATCCTGATGGCGGCATCCAATTTCTCATAAGCAGCCGGATCTGGCTCCCGAGTTACCGGACTTAGCAGGTCCAGCGCCCAAAGAGCTTCCAGCGCATGGGGGTTGTTGTTCTTTGGGGCGAGCATCTCTGTCAGCGGCTTCTCCAACTCCTTCAAACCGCGCCACCCGATCTCCAGTACCGCCTGCTTCCGAAACCACTCGTTCGAATGGCTCAAGTATCCGAGCAGTTCATCCGGTGATGCCTTGCTCAAATCAAACGGCTTCAACTTCGGCGCGCCTGCGGCAGGACGAACGCGGTAGATGCGGCCGCTGGTTTTGTGCCAGTCGTCGATGGGGCTGACGTGGCTGAGGCGGGTGTCGTACCAGTCGGCCATGTAGAAGCCGCCGTCCGGGCCCACGCCTGCCCACACCGGACGGAACCAGCGATCCGGGGTGCTGAGGAGGTTTTCCTCGTCCTTGGTGCGGAAGGTGGAGCCGTCGGCGATGCGCTCGCTGACATACACGAGGTTTTGCAGCGCATTCGGCGCGATGATTTTGCCCTCGTAGGCGCTGCCGAGCAGGCCGCCCTCATACACGGTGAAGGCCTGCGGGAAGCGTTTGTTGTCGCCCTCATGCTTCATGTGCTCGAACCAGCCGAAGGCATACGGATTGGTGAGCGGGCCGTGCTTGCCCCAGCCTTTGATGCCGTAGCTGCCCTGCTCGTAGTGCATGCCGCGCGTGGCACCGTTCGTGCCGGAGAACAGGCGGCCCTTGCTGTCGAAGTCGAGGCTGAAGGTGTTGCCGCCGCCTTCAGCGTAGATTTCGAAGGTCTTCTTTTTCGGATGGTAGCGCCAGATGCACTGGCCCTCCCACTTCACGTTCTTGGTGTTGGCGCTGCTGACGTTGCCGGTGGTGGTGCTGCCGTTGGCGCCGTAGAGCCAGCCGTCCATGCCCCATTGCAGATTCGTGGCGACGCTGTGCGTGTCCTCCAGGCCGAAGCCGCTCAGCTCCACCTCGGGCGTTTCGCTGTCGGGCTTGCCGTCAAAGTCAGCATCCGCGTAGCTGAGCAGGTAAGGGGGATTGAGCACCCAGATGCGGCCCATGCCGTGCAGCGCGGCGCTGGCAATGTTCAGGCCGGTGATGACGTCTTCGTGCTTGTCGAAAAAGCCGTCGCCATCGGTGTCTTCAAAAACGGTGATCTTGTCCGCTCCCTTTTCACCCCGTGGCGGCGGCAGCGGCACCTTGTCAAACTTGGCGCGCAGATGTTGGTCATAGCTGATGATTTTCAGTCCGGCGGGGAACTGGTACTGGCGGTACTGCGTGACCCACATGCGGCCTTTGGAATCCCAGCTCACATACAGTGGCTGCTCCACCACCGGCTCGGCAGCTATGAGGTCGATGGCCACATCGCTGCGTGTCTTGAATTTCTTCAATGCCTCCTCTGGGGGCGTGGGCGGCGTGTCATCTCGCATCACGCCGCGTCCGGCGCGGGTTTCCATGATTTTCTTCACCGCCTCGTTGCCGGCGACGTCGTCGGGTTTGACGTTCGGGTCGGCAGCGAGCGCAGAACTGCCGAGCACGAGGAGAAGGAGGCGCGATTTCATAAGTGAGAGACTAACAAACGAAGCGGCGGCGGTTTCTTGCCGCCTTGTCACTGGTTCCGGTATTTTCGTGTGGCCGAAAAAAGTGGAAGCCGGGCGACATTTCTGCTCCAATTTACGTAGTCCACCCTATTATATATCATGGCTGACTCCTACACTGAAGTGACTTCACAAAACTGGTTCAGCCGCATTGGCGAATCGATCAAAGGCATCCTGTTTGGCATCATTGTCATTCCCGTGACGATCGTTCTGCTCTGGTGGAATGAAGGCCGTGCCGTCACCACCGCGAACAGCCTGAAGGAAGGCGCTGCTGCCATGGTGCATGTGGCCGCAGATAAAGTGGACCCCGCCAATGACAAAAAGCTCGTGCATGTGACCGGGGACGCCAAAGCCGATGGCCCGGTGGTGGACACCGTTTATGGCCTCAGCGTGCCTGCGCTGCGGCTGGTGCGCACAGAAGTGATCTATCAATGGGTGGAGAACAAGAAGACGGAGAAAAAGGAAAAAGTCGGTGGCAGTGAAGAAACCACGACCACCTACACTTATGAAAAGAAATGGGTGGATGAACCGGTGAAGTCCTCCGAGTTCCAACATCCCGAAGGACATGCCAATACAGGCGACTTGATCCCCGAAGATGCGAACATCAGCGCCGAGAGCGTCACGCTGGGAGCCTTTGCCGTGCCGGAAGCCTTCGTGAAACAGATGGGCAACCCGATCAAGAATGCAGTCACAGATGCGGATCTCGCCAAGCTGCCGGCCGATCTCAAAGAAGGCACGAAAATCCAGGACGGAGCCTTCTACATTGGTCAAAATCCCAAAGAGCCGAAGATCGGCGATGTGCGGGTGTCGTTTGAAATCGTGAAGCCCGGCACCTTCAGCATTCTGGCGGCGCAGATTGATGAGACTTTTGAGCCCTACCAGGCCAAGGCTGGTGACGCGATCTATTTCATCGAAGAAGGCACGGTGAGCGGGGAAACGATGTTTAAAAACGCCGCCGCCGCAAACACCATGATCACCTGGCTGGTGCGCTTTTTTGGCTTCCTCTTCATGGCCTTCGGTTTCATGGCCATCATGAGGCCGCTCAGCGTGCTGGGCAGTGTGATCCCCTTCATCGGCAACATCATCGGCATGGGTACGGGCCTGATCTCCTTTGTGCTTGCCGGCACCATCTCCTTCTTGGTGATCGCCATCGCCTGGATCTTTGTCCGTCCGCTGCTGGGCATTGCAATGCTGGCGCTGGCCATCGGTGGGTTCATCTACATGCGCAAGCTGGCTGCCGCGAGCAAGCCTGCCACGGCTTAAGACGGAACACCTAAATATACTCCAAGGTTTAAGGTTGTTGCTCCCGTTGTCAGGTGTGCCACAGTACCTCACTGATGCGACTTACCAGCAGTTCCGCCGCTCCCCTCGTGACTCGTTCCGCGCCGCCTTCCTCGCAGGAGCTTTCCGCCATGATGCCCTTTGGGCGTTATTCGGTGCAGGCTCAGGTCGGCATCGGCGGCATGGGCACGGTGTATCGTGGCACGCAGCTCAGCCTGGGCCGGCCGGTGGCCATCAAAGTCCTGCGTGTGAGCGACGGTTATGACTTTGCCTTTGAAGACCGCTTCCGCCGTGAAGCGCGGGCCATGGCCACGCTCAACCACCCAAACATTGTCGCCATCTACGACTATGGCCACATCGGCACCGACTTTCTGTTCTTCGTCATGGAGTTCGTCGATGGCACGGACCTCGGTGAAATCATGAGCACCGGCCGCATGACGCGCGAACTCGCGCTGCAACTGCTGCCGCAAATTACCGTCGGGCTCGAATACGCGCACTCCAAGGGCATCGTCCATCGTGACATCAAGCCCGCGAACATCATGCTCACGCGGCAGGGTGAGGTGAAGATCACCGACTTCGGTCTCGCCAAGGACGTCATGCGTTCGCCCTCCATGGTCACCGAGACACACATGGTCATGGGTACGCCGGAGTACGCCGCACCGGAGCAGTTCAACGCCCATCGGGACGTTGATCATCGTGCCGACATCTATGCCTTCGGCGTGCTGATGTATCAGATGCTCACCGGGGCCCTGCCACGCGGCTCCTGGCAGCCGCCTTCGTCCTTGCTGCCTGGCCTGGATCCCCGCTTTGACGCCATCATCATCCGGGCGCTGATGACAGATCCGCAGCACCGTTATCAGTCTGTGGGTGACATGCGCCACATGATTGAGGCTGCGCGGGTGCCGGTGGTGCAGACTCCCAGCAGACCACTGCTGCAGGCCGCCAAACCCTCTGCCGGACGCATCCTGCTGCTCGAAGACGATCTCATGGTGCGCGATCTGATGCGGCGTGCCCTGGAAAAGTTCTCTTTTGAAGTCGTCGAAACGGGAGACGGCAAGGACACGCTGCGCCTGTATCAGGAGGCGATGCAGCAGGGCCGTCCCTATGACCTCGCCATTCTCGATCTCACCATCCCCGATGGCATGTGCGGCCGGGAAACCATGATGTATCTCCGGCGCCTCGATCCACAAATCCTCGCCATCGTCTCCTCCGGCTACCGGGACGATGCCGTGATGAGGGACTGCGCCGCCTACGGCTTTGCCGCTGCGCTGCCGAAGCCCTACCATGTCGAAGGCCTGCTGCAGATTGTGAACGGCGCTCTCGCTGTCGGTCGCCGCCGCATGGCGTGAGTTTACACCACGCGCACCGCCGCCTGGGCGTCCATCGCCTGCCACACGGCATGCACCACGCGCATGTAGTTCATGCCTTCGCCGAAGCCTGGCCTTGGTCGCGGTGCTTTGGCATCACGCACCGCAGCGATGAAATCACGCTCCACCGTCCAGCTACGCTGCAGCTCGGTGGGAACCGTAAGTGACTCCATTTTGCCGCCGCGTTTGCCAAGCTGAAGATCGTCCGTGTTGAAGTCATAGCTCAGCGTGCCTTCGGAACCGAAGATCCACAGCTTGTCCGTCGGCGCATGCGCGGCCACGCCGCTGAAGAGCATCGTGGCCTCAATGCCGCTGCGGAATTTGGCCATCACGTTGACGAAATCCGGAATATCCACCTCCACGCCCGCACGTTCCGGGATCACCACATTGCCGCGTGCCTCCACTTCCACGATGTGGCCGAGCCAATGCTGCAGCACCTCGGTATAAATGCCCAGCGTGAGGATTTGAATGCCGCTCAAGTCGGACTGCTGCCGCCAGTGCGCGGGCTTTGCCGCATCCAGCCAGGCATCATTGAAACTGTGCAGCAGTACCTGATGCGGCGTGCCGATGGCCCCTTCCGCGAGCAGCTTCTTCACCAGCTCGCCGCCATGCATGCCCTGCGGTGCCGGGCAGATAGCTGTGACCAGCTCAGGGTAACGCATGGACGCCTCCCACATCTGGTTGGCCTCCGGCAAAGAGGCCGCCATGCGTGCCTGCGTGAAGACATGCTTGCCGTGTTGCAGCGCGTAGCAGGTCATCTCCGCATGCATGTACGGATGAGTGCCGACCCAAACGACATCCACCTCAGGACTCGATGCCAGCTCCTCCCAGCGCTCCACCGCCTGCGCTTCCGGGGCAAACTCACGGCAGAAGGCCTCGGCGCTCGCCAGCGAGCGGTTAGTCACCTGCGTGATCTGCACGTTCGGAATCGCCCGCAGGCCGGGCATGTGGCGTGATTTGACGATGCCACCGGCACCAATGATGCCGATGCGGATGGGTTGCTCTGTTGCGGTCATAGACGTATGGATTGTGACACCTTGGAGCCAACATCCAAGCCCCGCATGCAAATCCTGCACATCTTCATTTCTCCGGAGCACATCTACGTCGGTCATCACGGCCTGCCACCCGGCACCGCGCCGATGGTCGAAGTGCCGGAGGCTGAATGCGTGACCGGCAAGGGCCTGCGCGGCGACCGCTATTTCGGCTGGAAGGAAGACTACAAAGGGCAGGTCACCTTCTTTGAGCATGAGCAGTACGAGCGACTCTGCGAACAGTTCAGCGCCATGGGCCTGCCGCCCTCCATCTTTCGCCGCAACATCATCACTAAGGGCATCGATCTCAACACGCTCATCGGCACCGAATTTGAAGTGCAGGGCGTGCGTTTTCTCGGCACTCAGGAGGCCGCACCCTGCCACTGGATGAACCAGGCCTTCGCCGAAGGTGCTGAAGCAGCGCTCAAGGGCCACGGTGGCCTGCGCGCCAAAATCTTGAGTGACGGCATCCTCCGCACAACATGAACACTCCCTTCGCCGCCGCATTGCTCGCCGGTGGCCGCTCCACCCGGATGAAACAGGACAAGGCCCTGCTCCACTGGCATGGGCAGGATCTGTGGCAGGCGCAGTTGCACAAGCTGCAGTCTCTGGAAGCCGCACGCGT
>DLGZ01000050.1:0-108431 GCA_002482965.1 Verrucomicrobiaceae bacterium UBA7681
ACTTCGTGGGGGAAGGCCTTGGCGATTTCTCCCGCCAGAGTCCAGGAGGCATTCCGGTCACGGCCGCCGAAGGGCTCAAAGCCACTGACAACGATGGCAGTCTGCTGCGCAGCGGGGGCTGTCTGCGCCCGCAAGAGCGAGCCCGTCAGACTGAGGGCTGCGAACCAGACAAGTGTGCGAGCGGCGGTCATTGCATCTGCATGTTGCTGATTTGAAACATGCCGCTGTCACTCGTCTTATCCTGCAAATACCAGGTGCCGGAGAGCAGGGAAGAGCCCGGCGGGAGCGAACCTTGATAGAGCACCGGCGGCTCCTTGGAATGGCGGTAGGTTTTGCGAAATTTCAGATGGATGTAGCCGATCTCACTCACGCAGGTGCCGCTGATGTTCGACCAGACGTAGCCATCCTTCGCAACGCCAGAGCCGGTGTAGGCTTCCTTGATGACTCCGGTGATCTTGCTGGAGCCACGCGCCTGCTTCAGGGAGATTTCAAAGCTGACCGTCTGCCCGGCCAGCTTCTGGTAGGCACCACCATAGGTGTAGGAGCCCTGGTAGATGCCCTGCACATTGGGCGTGGCGGCTCCGGAAAGTCCGCCGTTGTCCACCGGCACTGCACAGGAGGCCAGCACGACCAGCGCTGCTGCCTGCAGCATCCAGGCCTGCCAGCGTTGCAGGACAAACAAGATGGCCGGGGAGGAAGTCTTCATACGGCGAGCAATCTGCCCGCAGAGCAGCGGCGCTGTCAAACAGCAACCCATCCTAACTTCGATCTTAAACGAACGAAGCGGCTTCAAGGCAGCATCACTCCTTCGACCGAGCAAGTACTGGCGCAGGCGCTTCTTTGTCTGCGGCCTTTTGGAGAGCAGCGGCTTCGTTGGTGGCCACAGTCGCTTTGTCAGCAGCGGCCCTGACTTCGATGGCTTTCTGCCGGGTTTCAGTATCCATGTCCGCCTGGGCGGGTGCGGATTGTTTGTGGCATGCCGTCAGGCCCGAAAAAAGGAGAAGGGCGAGTGCCAGCAGAGGGGAGTTCATGGGGGAGCTTCCATGCGTATGGAATGGATCACAAGCCCGGTTCATCCACATCCCGTGCCGGGCTGTTGAGAGCGAGCCTGTGTGTAGCTTTAGAGCCAGGCGGGATGGCGCGGATAAAAGCCGTCGTAGGAACGGCTGGAGGCACGCCAGCGGGGCCCCTCCCCGGTCTGTGTGCCGGAGGTGTCAAAGCGCAGGCCGCAGATCTGCAGGAAAACGTGATGCCCTGGTTTGACGAAAAGTGTGACGTAGCTCCCCAGCCCAGGCCAGGCGTAACGAGCAAAGGCGGAGGAGTTGAGCGGCTTGTCCAGCAGCTTGGCACGGTAGAGCACATGCGAGACGGAGCCGGAGCAGTCGAAGCCGTTATCAAATAATGTTTTGTGACCTCCGCCCCACTTGTAGGGCTTGCCCACGAGATCATTGGCGGCGGCCACCAGTTGATGAACAACGGCGGGGTGGGTTTCATGCGCGAAGGCGTAAACCCCATTGAAATAGAGAGGCACGACTGCAGGAGGCTTCATGTAGTAGCCCATACCTCCTCCAATCGTGCCCAAGGCACCCCACATACCTAGTTTCATCCAGTGCCTGCGTCCGACCAGCTGCCGCACACATTCGGCTTCGGGCGTGTCACTCAGAGTGTCCGGTATGGGGGTGTCAGCCTCTTGATTTTCCACAGTGAACGTTAGAGTACGATTTGGATTTCAGCTTCTAAATAGCCATTCAGAATACCCTCAGATCTACCTTAGAAGCTTAAGAAAGTTAGTTGGATCACTTCAGTATCGTTGGGCAAAGATAAAATGGCGGTACAAAAGAGCGCGGTCGGCTAAAACGAATTTCCGAAAAGTGAACCTGGAGATGTTCGCGGCGGTTGGAGGGGTGGAGGACCAACCGCCCTACCTTTGCGCTATGAAACACTCGCACGTCCTGCGTGGGGTAGGGCGGCTTGTCCTCAAGCCGCCGCCGAGCTTTGGAACCGATGATGACTCAAGCCACAAAAAAACCGCTGCCCGGTGAAGAGCAGCGGTTGGGGGAGAGCAGGGTGCAACCTGATGCTAAACTTTGGCCTTCTCCTTGGCTTTCTCTTTGGCGGCAGGCTTCTTCGGCCGTTCCGGCGGAGACAGCATCTCCTCGACGGGAGCAGGTGGCACGGGGATCAGCGGAAAGGGATTGGCCTGCGGCTCCATGGCATACTCGCGGTCTTTGAGGATACCAGGCTGTGGCACAGGATACTTGCCGTTTGCATCAGCGATGAGCGGTGCAGGACCGTCAAGGGTGAGCTTATCGACACCTGGAGCGAACTCGAAGGCGCTGTTGATGTAGTCATCGTAGCGGATGACCTGGCCGGTGTGCGCGGCGGCACGGCCCATGGCGGTGGTGACGCTGGATTTGATGCCGCGCTCCACTTCGTTGTAGGGCTTGTTATCAACGATGGCGTCGATGAGGTCCTGCCACTCAAGGTCGTATGGATTCGGCTCAGGCTGCTTGCCGCGCCAGATGATGTTGGCGCGCTGCATCTTCTGGCTGTTGAAGGTCATCGCCTTGGAGGGGAAGTGACCGGCGGTGGAGACGATGGCGCTGCCTTTGGTGCCGTGCACCTGCGTGGCAAACTGGTTGTGCGTGCCGATGGCGGTGCGGCCTTCCAGGTAGAGCTTCGCGCCGTCCTTGAAGGTGTACTCGCAGCTGTAGTGGTCGAAGTTCTGATCGATGTAATCACCACGGTCGCTGCGGCCACCGCTGGCCTGCACTTCGACCGGCCAGTCGTTCTTCATCCAGCAGGCTTCGTCGATGTTGTGGATGTTGAAGTCGCTGAAGCCACCGCCGCTGGCCCAGAGGAAGCTGTGGAAGCGCTGGATCTGCCATGCCAGTTCGCTCGGGTCCACTTTCGGATCACGCGGCAGTGTGAAGGCGGAGCCCACGGGGCCTTGCATGCGGTAGGCGCGCATGAGGAGCAGATCGCCGATCTCACCGTCCTGGATGCGGTTGAAGAGTTCACCACGGACGCGGCAGTGGCGGCACATGAGGCCCACGCCGACTTTGAGGTTCTTCTTTTTGGCCTCTTCATTCAGCGCCAGCAGACGGCGTGCGGTGGGGCCGTCGGTGCAGATCGGCTTTTCCATGAAGATGTTCACGCCCTTTTCGATGGCGTACTTGAAGTGCACCCAGCGGAAGGCCACCGGCGTGGTGAAGATGGCCACGTCTCCTTTGCGCAGGGTGTCGATGGCGTTTTTGTAAGCGTCGAAGCCGATGAATTTGTTGTCCTCGGACACGGACATGCGGTCGGGGTGCTTGGCGCTCAGGGCTTCAAAGCTGCCCTTGAGACGCTTTTCGGAAACGTCCGCCATCGCCACGAGGCGGGTCACACGCTTCTGGATGCCCATGGCATTGCTTGCAGCACCGGTGCCACGTCCACCGCAGCCAATCAAAGCGGTGCGGATTTCATCACTGCCAGCTCCCTCGGCGTGGACATACGGAAGAGTGATGCCCGAGAGCACGGACAGACCGGCGGCGGTCTTCGTGGTGGTTTTGAGAAATTCGCGTCGCGACGCAGAGGCAGGGTCGGTAATAATGGTATTCATGAGGAGCACTTTGGTACGTAACTGAAACCGCAGAGCTTGCCGAGAGAAATCGTCATTACGCCTGTTCTTGCCGCAGGTTGAGTGTGTTTGGCGAGCTACCCCTCCTTCATCACGCACAGCATGCTCCGCCAAACCGCCCGACTCTGGGAGCGTTCGCAAGTCATCGTGCATGGCAACACATACTCAAAGACACGCGGGCTGTCGCCACACCCATCTTACAGCCACGCCTGTCGAGGAGGCTGAAATCAGCCGAGCATCCCGCCCCGGGCGGAGATTTCTGAAAACGCCCGCGTCAGTGCATTGTTCAGCTCATGCAGCGTTGCTTGTTCGAGCTCAGGGTCGAGCGTAGCCATCAAAGGCGGTGCCACAATGACCGCCGGATGCATCGCTGGAATCGTCCTTGCGCTCGCCCGAGGGGGGAGTGCGGTGACGGGCGCAGATTCCTGCGTTAGAGTACGTGGTGCTTCAAACAGACTGGCCATCGGAAGAGTGTTTTTCGACTCTTCCGCATACTTGGTAGCGTAGAGCCGCTTCAGGCTGGTAAGTTGTGCATCGAGTCGATTGTTAAACCACTCTTGAGTGCGCTGAATGTCCTGCACCAGCGCAGCCAGTTCCTTGGCAAAGAGATCCCCGGGACGAGCAGGCAGACCAGACGACAGAAAGGCGGTGGGTGATTGAGGACTCATACAGAGCCAAATATATTAAAATTTCCATAGCTAAGCAAGTGCTCTTCGTGCAAAATTCTATGGTATTTCAAAAAGATTGGCCTTTTACCTTTCTAAATTTTTAAGTGTAAGCATATTGTAAGGCAATCTTTAGAAAATGGCAGGCGGGTTTGTCTTTCCATTTCTGCCCCGAAAAGCCCATGGCAGGGGAAGAGATCAGGGGAAGTCTGAAGCAGAACAGACCTCAGGGCTTCTTCTTGTTCCTGCCCTTCCCTGCCCGCTTTTGCACCAGCGGCCAGTCGGGATCAGCGGTGCGGGAAGACGCCATCAGCGCGGCGGCTTTGGCCACAAGGTCGGGCTTCTCCTTGGCGAGATCATGCGCCTCGGCTGCGTCCGTTTTGAGGTCATAGAGTTCGATGGGGCTCTCCGGGCCATTGCGCACGGCTTTCCAGTCGCCAAAGCGCAGGGCCTGCAACGAGGCCGCTTCATGCAACTCCCAGTAAAAGTGATCTCGCTGCGGTGCGGGGCCGCCTTTGAGGAATGAGACTAGCGAGAGACCGTCTGTTTTGCAGCCGGCGGGAATTTTTGCGCCGGCGAGTTCGGCAGCCGTGGGCAGGAAATCCCAGAAGGCCCAGGGCTCATCCGTCACACGGCCTGCCGGCACTTGTCCCGGCCAGCGCGCCAGTGCGGCCTGCCGCAGACCACCTTCATACAGACTGCGCTTGTAGCCGCGTAGGCCGTTGGAGGCCTGATCAAAGAGCTTCCCCATCTCGGAATCAGGCGCAAAGGAGGAACCGTTGTCGCCGGAAGTCATGACCAGCGTGTTGTCATCAATGCCGCATTCTTTGAGCGTGGCGAGCAGACGGCCTACATCGCTGTCCAGTCGGGTGACCATGGCGGCATAGTTCTTCTGCTTTTCCGTCCACGGCTTGTCCTTGTAGAGGCCCTGGTTGTCGATCTCGAAGTCGCCATGTGGCAGCGTGATGGCGAAGAACAGGAAGAAGGGCCCTGCCTTGTGTTCGCGCACCCAGCGCACGACTTCATCGGAGATGAGTTGCTGGGCGTAGGTTTTGCCCGCGCCATGGCCAGTGTTGCCGGGCAGGTCAAAGCGTTGGTCGTTGTTGTAAAGGTAGGTGGGGAAGTAGCTGTGCGCGTGGCGCTGGCAGTTGTAGCCGTAGAAGTGGTCAAAGCCCATCTTCAGCGGGCTGCCCGTGGTGTCGAACATGCCCATGCCCCACTTCCCCATGCAGGCGGTGGCGTAGCCCGCATCATGCAAAATCTGCGCCACGGTGGTGGTTCCCGCAGGCAGCGGCTTTTGCCCCTCTGTGCCGATTTCGCGGTTCGAGCGGATCGGACAATGGCCGGTGTTCAAGCCGGTCATCAGGCACGAACGCGAAGGCGCGCAGACGCTTGTGCCGGAATAGGCCTGCAGGTAGCGCGTGCCCTCCTTCGCCATGCGGTCGAGGTTCGGTGTCTGGATCAGCTTCTGCCCGTAGCAGCCCAAGTCACCCTGCGCGAGGTCGTCGCTGAGAATGAAAATGAGATTGGGCTGGCCGGCGGTGGCGGTCGAGAGTACGCAGGCAGCAAGGAGCAGAACGAGGGGTCGGATCATGGCAGCATGGGAACGCCGCAATGGCGGCGTTCTTGACGGCAATTGATCCGTACGACGGGCAGGAGTTCCCATCAGGGTACAAAAAAGCGGCCCGGAATCACTTCCGGGCCGCGTGATCATCTGCAATCAAGATTCTACCGCACCTGGCACACCGTTTTCGCGACGGCTTGCGCGTAGGTGTTGGCAATGGTGTTCATGTTCACCGCCAGGCTGTAAAGGCCACCGATGGCGAAGGCTTTGTTGATCATGAACTGACCAACGGGCACCCGCTTGGGCATCTGATAAACTGTCACCACACCATCCAGATGCATCTGTCCCATGCCGGGCATCGCGGTACGTATGAAGCCGCTGCCTTTGGTGTAACGGGTGATGTTGACCTCCAACTCATACTGTTTGGTGGTTCCAGAGCCGGGCTGTGCCAGAGTCTGCACTGCCTGGGTGATGCGCTCGCCGAGCATTTGGCGCTCTGCTTCGGACATGCGGGAGTCCGTGGTGCTCACCCGGGTGCTGACGCCGTCTCCCTGGCTGATGACTGCTGTGAGAGGAGTGATGTAAACGGCGTTGGGCGTGTGGGTGGCGCAGTTGGAAAGGACCAGTGCAGCGGCGAGAAGGGACAGATGGCGGAGAGCGCTTGGGATGTTCATTGGGAAAGGAGAAAGAGTGAGGCGGTGGAAATGTAAGGGACTCTTGTTCCAAGACGAGTACAAAATAACGGCCCGGAATCACTTCCGGGCCGCGTGGGGGTTTTGGGTTTTGATTCGCCGCGGGGGTTGGGTCACGCAGCGGTCAAAAATTACATCATGCCGCCGTGGTCGTGGCCGTGGCCACCAGCGTCAGCTGCTTCTTCCTTCGGAATGTCGGAGATCAGACATTCGGTGGTGAGGAGGAGGCCGGAGATGGAGGCTGCGTTCTGGAGAGCGCTGCGGGTCACCTTGGCTGGGTCAACGACACCTGCCTTGATGAGGTCTTCATACTTGCCGGTGGCGACGTTGTAGCCGTGGTTGCCGGTGCCTTTCTTGACTTCGGAAACGACGAGAGCGCCTTCGATGCCTGCGTTTGCAGCAAGCTGACGAAGAGGAGCTTCGATGGCACGAGCGACGATTTCAGCGCCGGTCTTCTCGTCGCCGGTAAGGCCGAGATCACCGATGGAAGCCTGAGCACGGATGAGGGCGACGCCGCCCCCAGGAACGATGCCTTCTTCGACGGCTGCACGGGTGGCGTGCAGGGCGTCTTCGACGCGGGCCTTCTTTTCCTTCATTTCCGTTTCGGTGGCAGCACCGACGTTGATGACGGCGACGCCGCCTGCGAGCTTGGCAAGACGCTCCTGGAGCTTCTCACGGTCGTAGTCGCTGGTGGTTTCGTTGATCTGGTTCTTGATCTGGGAAACGCGGCCTGCGATGGCTTCGCTGCCGCCTTCGCCTTCGACGATGACGGTGGTTTCCTTGCCGATGGTGATGCGCTTGGCGCTGCCGAGGTCGGCGAGCTCGATGTTCTCAAGCTTGATGCCAAGGTCTTCGGTGATGCAGCGGCCGCCGGTGAGGATGGCGATGNNCTTGCGGCGGTCGCCGAAGCCAGGAGCCTTGACAGCCACGATGTTGAGGGTGCCGCGCAGCTTGTTCACCACGAGGGTGGCAAGGGCTTCACCTTCGACGTCTTCAGCGATGATGAGGAGGGGCTTGCCGGAGCGAGCGACCTTCTCAAGCAGAGGGAGCATGTCCTTCAGATTGCTGACCTTCTTCTCGTTGATGAGGATGTAGGCGTTCTCAAGGTTGCACTCCATCGTCTCCGGATTGGTGACGAAGTAAGGGGAGAGGTAGCCCTTGTCGAACTGCATCCCTTCGACGACTTCGAGAGTCGTTTCGATGGACTTGGCTTCTTCGACGGTGATGGTGCCTTCCTTGCCCACTTTGTCCATGGCTTCGGCGATGATGTTGCCGATGCTGGAATCCCAGTTGGCGGACACGGTTGCGACCTGGGCCACTTCCTTGCTGTCCTTGACGGGGGTGGAGATTTCCTTGAGCTTGGCGACGATGGCCTCAGTGGCCTTCATGATGCCGCGCTGAAGCGAGATCGGGTTGGCGCCGGCGGTCACGTTGCGGAGACCTTCAGCGTAGATGGCTTCGGCCAGGACCGTTGCGGTCGTGGTGCCGTCACCAGCGATGTCGGAGGTCTTGGAGGAGACTTCCTTGATGAGCTGAGCGCCCATGTTTTCGTAAGGGCAAGGAAGTTCGATTTCCTTGGCAACGGTGACACCATCCTTGGTGATCGTAGGGGAACCGAATTTCTTGTCGAGGATGACGTTGCGACCTGCAGGGCCGAGGGTGGCCTTGACGGCGCGAGCCAGCTTGGTGACGCCGCGGAGGAGTGCCTGACGGGCGGCTTCGTCGAAGTAGAGTTGTTTAGCCATAACTGTTTTAAGTATTGAGTTGGGGGATGAGGATTGTGAGGGGGATTAGCCGATGATGCCGAGGATGTCGGTTTCGTTGATGATGAGGACGTCATCGCCGTTGAGCTTCACTTCAGTGCCGCCGTACTTGGAGATGAGGACCTTGTCGCCCTTCTTCACGGTGAAGAGAGTGGAGACGTCTTTGCCTTCGTCGTCCTTGCCAGTGCCAAGGGCGAGCACTTCAGCTTCCTGTGGCTTTTCTTTGGCAGTGTCTGGAAGGTAGAGGCCGCCAGCGGTCTTTTCTTCGCTGAGGGAACGCTTGACGAGGACGCGGCGTCCGAGGGGTGTGATGGAGGTGGCCATAGTTGGTCTGGTTTATGCTTTGAGGGTTGCTGGTTCTGGTTTGGTTCGGGTTGTCTGCCCGGCCTGCTGTCACACGGGTTGGTGTGCCGGCTGGCCGGGCGGAAATCTATTCGGGGTCGGTGGGCGCTGCCGCAGCGGCTGGCGCAGGAAGGGTGTTGGGGACGATGGCGACGCCGTTCGGAGCGCGCTCCAGGCCGCCGTAGCTGAGATCGGGGGCTGCCTCGCCGATCTCGCTGACGAGAAAGTCCACGATGCGCTGCGGCTCTTCAGAGAGCACGGACTGCAGCATGCGTGAGGTGCGTGCCTGATCGTAGCCTTTCATGTCCAGGTCAAGCTTCGCGGCACCGTCGAGGCCTTTGATTTGTGCGGCAAGGTCCACGGTGGAATTCACGCGCTTCAGCAGGACGGGATCGTTGCCGAGTTTTTTCATGGCCACGGCCAGCTTGTCCTTCACTTCGGGCGTGTTCAGCAGCTCGGTGGCGGTCTTGCCGGGATACTGTGAGATGATGCTGTCCGCTTCGCTTTTCAAAGCCTCGTCTGCGGCGGAAACCGTCGGCTCAGGCGGGGTGAGCGCACTGGAGATTTCGGCTTCGATCTTGGAGTCAGAAACAGCCGCAGGCTTCGGGGCCGCAGGTGTTTCTACAGTTTTGGCAGCCTCAGGCGATTTACCGCAGGAGGCGAGTGCCAGGGCCGTCATGATGAGAAGGGTGTTCGTCTTCATGGGGCGCGGGGGGCGATGGCGGCGTTGGAAATTTCACGCAGCGCCGTTTTCACGGCCAGGTCGAACGATGAGAAAGACTCAAACTGGGGCTGCACGGGAGCCATGCTGAGGTTGTCCCCCATGGTCTCCAGGCGGCCGATGACATACCACTGGTCATTGCCCTGGTTTTCGATCAGCGACTTCAAATACTGGATCTCCAGATTTTTGTTCGTGATCTGGTCGTTCGTGTCGGAACTCTGATTGGTAAACTCCACCAGCGGCTGGCGGCACAGCAGGATGCCGTAGGCCCGGTTCGCTGCCAGAGAGCAGGTGATGACATACTTCGCCTGCGCTTCCACGAGGATGTGGGAAGGATCGGTGCCGCTGATGGCCAGCTCCGTGTCAGACAAGCGGGCACTGACGCCCATGGGATCACGCTTGGTGCGGAATCCCTCGGCCTCCGTCAGGCCTGCAAAGCACTCAACGATCTGTGCAAGGTAGCGCCGCCGGCGATCCAGCAGCAGCTCCTCGTATCGCTGGAGGAGGCGTTTCACCTCTCCATCGAGCGCGGACAGTTCTTTGAGCGCCTCCAGACTCATCGTAGATTGGGGGTTGAAGGAGGAGGCAACGATGAGTCGATGACAAAGGCGCGGCCGACATGGCGACGATACGTCGCCATGTCATAAACTGCACTCACTGTCATCGTTTTCAGCATGGGTGTGGGCAATTACTTATCCTTGTTGTCCACGACTTCGAAGTCAGCATCGACGACCTTGCCTTTGTCCTGGGACTTCGTTTCGGAAGCACCGGCATCGGGGCCTGCGCCACCCATGCCGCTCATGTCGGGCATGCCACCGGGGGCTCCGGCGGTTGCGCCTGCGGCGGCAGCGGCTTGATAGGCGGCGGCGAAGAGTTTTTCGAGTTCTTCGGTCTGCGTCTTCATCTTGTCGGTGTCACCGGATTCGACGGCGGACTTCAAGGAGGTGAGCTTGTCCTTGATCGGGGCGAGCTGGTCGGCTGGGACTTTTTCTTCCCATTCCTTGAGCTGCTTTTCAATTTCGAAGCTGAGGCCTTCCGCCTTGTTCTTCACTTCGACGGCTTCCTTGCGCTTGAGGTCTTCGTCGGCGTGCTCTTCAGCATCGCGCTTGGCTTTTTCGATCTCTTCCTGGCTGAGGCCGGAGCTGCCCTGGATGGAGATCTTCTGCTCTTTGCCGCTGACTTTTTCCTTGGCGCTGACGTGCAGGATGCCGTTGGCGTCGATGTCAAAGGTCACTTCGACCTGTGGCACGCCGCGTGGGGCTGGTGGGATGCCGTCGAGCTTGAAGGTGCCGAGCGTCTTGTTGTCGCGGGACATTGGGCGCTCGCCCTGAAGGACGACGATTTCCACGCCGGGCTGGTTGTCGCTGTAGGTGGAGAACACCTGGCTGTGCTTCTTTGGAATGGTGGTGTTGCGCGGGATCATCGGGGTGGCCACGCCGCCGGCCGTCTCGATGGAGAGGGTGAGCGGGGTCACGTCGAGGAGGAGCACGTCTTTGACGTCGCCCTTGAGCACGCCGCCCTGGATGGCTGCGCCGATGGCGACGACTTCATCCGGATTTACGCCCTGATGCGGGTCTTTGCCGGCGAGTTTCTTCGCGGTCTCAACGACCTTCGGCATGCGGGTCATACCACCCACGAGCACGAGTTCGTCGATCTTGCTGGCGTCGAGCTTGGCGGCGGCAAGGCAGTCCTTCACAGGCTTGATGGTGCGCTCAAACAGGCTGTCCGTGAGCTGCTCCATCTTGGCGCGGGTGAGGGTCTTCATGATGTGCTTCGGCCCGGAGGCGTCGGCGGTGATGAAGGGGAGGTTCAAGTCGTAGCTCTGGCTGGAGCTGAGGGCGATCTTGGCCTTCTCAGCTTCTTCCTTGATGCGCTGAAGCGCGTCAGGCTGGCCGCTAAGGTCGATGCCGCTGTCGGTTTTGAATTCGTTGACGATCCAGGTGATGAGAGTGTTGTCCCAGTCGTCACCACCGAGGTGGGTGTCGCCGTCCGTGGCGAGCACTTCGAAGACGCCGTCGCCGATTTCCAGCACGGAGATGTCGAAGGTACCACCGCCAAGGTCATACACGGCGACTTTTTCGTCCGACTTGCTGTCGAGGCCGTAGGCCAGGGCGGCTGCGGTCGGCTCATTGATGATGCGGCGCACGTTGAGGCCGGCGATTTCGCCTGCGGCCTTGGTGGCGTTGCGCTGGCTGTCGTTGAAGTAAGCGGGGACGGTGATGACGGCTTCGGTGATCGTTTCGCCGAGCTTGGCTTCCGCGTCGGCTTTCAGCTTGGCGAGGATCATCGCGCTGACTTCCTGAGGGGAGTAAACTTTCGTTTCGCCGCCGACTTCGACCTGCACGTGGGCATCGCCATTGGCAGCGGCCACGATCTTGTAGGGCATGCGCTTGTCGGCTTCGGTGAGTTCGACGAACTTGCGGCCCATGAGGCGCTTCACGGAGAAGACGGTGTTGCGGGGATTGGTGACGGCCTGGCGCTTGGCTGCCTGACCTACGACGCGTTCGCCGCTCTTGGTGAAGGCAACGATGGAAGGGGTCGTGCGTGCGCCTTCGCTGTTTTCAAGCACCGTTGCCTTGCCGCCTTCGAGGACGGCCATACAGGAGTTCGTGGTGCCAAGGTCAATGCCGAGAATTTTGCTCATGATTTTTTGGGGTTGGGGGGAAATTAAAACGGATGGTTTTGGTGCTCTTTACTTGGCTAATCGCGTGCCAAGTGGGGTTTTGGAAACTCAATGAACTGATTGTGAGTGACTTGCGAAAAATGGCGGCGGCGATCAATAGGTCAAAAGTTGTGCCAAAGTGCCAAATTTGGCACAACTGCGCTGGCACATGGCACAGTTGGGCTGGCCGATGGCGCTTCGGTCCGGCATTCAGCAGGCCTGCCGTAGCAATCTCCAAATCTTTGCTCCGATCACTCCACCACGACTACATCATCGCGGCGCAGGAAGAGGTCGTGATCCGGTTTTCCCTGCCCGAGAGCCGCCATGGGGTGAACCAAGATGCGCCTGTTTCCCAGCGGGGTTTTGCGGATGATCAGAATGCGGGTTGCCTTTTTGCCGGGTCGAATTCCCCCGGCCATGCGGATGGCCTCGGAAACTCGCAGGTCTTGTCCTAACAGGTAGAACTGTTTGCCCTCCCGCGCCACAGCACCCATCACCAGAAAATAAGGCTGCTCCGAGGGGCAGCCGTGCATGACGGGCGGCGGTAGCTTTCTGACCAAGATCGTCGCTTTGGGGTAACCCTTGTCCTCCAGGGTTTTCTTGATGCTGTAAGCCAGGTCGCGGCAGGTCAGCCCAGCGGCTTTGGCTCCATCGTAGCTAATCAGGTACGAGGTCATGACTCGCCCGTTTGCGTCCACTTGGTATTGCCCCTCCCCTGGAGTTGATTGGCTTTCTAGAAATTGGATGTCAACCCAGTCGCCTTTTTTGAGCACGACAGAGGCATCCAGCTCCTGCATGGCAGGCGTGCGGGGTGGCGGACTCGCACGCGTCACCCGCACAATGGGCCCACCGTACTCGGAAAACTGAGGCTCTTGGGAAAGCTGGCGTGCAATCAAGGTGGCGGCCTCAAGACAGGTGAGACCCCTGATGGTGAAGGGCTTGACGTCTGGATAGGCCATGATGCCGTCTTCGGGGATCCGGTGACGACTGGGTGTCTCCGACACCTCCAGCACGTGGATGAAAATGTACTCGCCCGGCTGCAGTGGCCGTTGAGCGTCCCGGATTTCAGCGGCGGATTCTCCAGAACCCCCTTGGGGAGTCTCTTTGCCGTGCAGAAAGGCAGTCAGCAGAACGACCGCACTGGACAGGAGGAGGGAGATTGGCGGGTGCATGGGTGGGCAGGAAGGAGACCAGCGGCTTCGACACGTGTCTCGGAATTTTGTTGCATCGGCAGCTTGTGAAAAGTTTCACCATCTGATTGCCGCTCCTGCGCAGGCTGAGGTTTCATCCTTTTGGGGAAATATTCAGATCTTGTGACGGAGGAAGTGTGTGCCATCTTGCGCAGCATGTCCCTCCTGAAAATTGCTTTGGGCGTCGGTGTTCTGGCGTTTGTTGCCTGTTATTCTACTCAAGGCTCCTGGCTGGCAGAAAACAAAGGGCGTGCGGACGCACGCAGGGATCTGAAGGCGGGCAAACTGAGAGTGGAAGCCATGGGAGGTCCGTCAGAACCGTGGGAAGGAACCAATGTACGGCTCTTGAAGGAGCGGTATGGCATCGAGTTCGACTTGGTGGCCGATTGCGTCGTGAGCGATAGCGTGATAGGCCACGCGAAAGGCTACAACGAAATCATGGGGGCGGAGATTTCCCGGCGGTTTGGGAAAGATGTGTTGGGAAAAACGGCTGAAGAAGCCAGGAAGATCACGCCCTCGCCGCCGCCCTGATCCTCGGCCGCGCTTGTGAAAAGTTTCACAATCCGATTGCCGCTCCTGCGCAGGGGGCGTAAAACTCAGTGTCCCCAAATTTCCCCTGACTCCTATGGTCGCTCCCGCTGATTCCACCATTGCTGCTTACGACTCGAAAGTTGAAGGCAATATCATCTTCACCAAGATGGACGCCGCCATCAACTGGATGCGCAAGAACTCCATGTGGCCGATGCCGATGGGCTTGGCCTGCTGCGCCATCGAAATGATGGCCGCTGCCTGCAGCCGCTACGACCTGAGCCGCTTCGGTGCGGAAGTGATGCGTTTCTCCCCCCGTCAGGCTGACGTGATGATCGTGGCCGGCACGGTGACTTACAAGATGGCCCTCGCGGTGAAGCGCGTGTGGGATCAGATGCCGGAACCCAAGTGGTGCATCGCCATGGGCGCCTGCGCCTCCAGCGGCGGCATGTATCGCAGCTATGCGGTGCTCCAGGGTGTTGACCAGATCATCCCGGTGGACGTTTACATTTCCGGCTGCCCGCCGCGCCCGGAAGCGCTGCTCGAAGGTATGATGCGCCTCCAGCGCAAGATCGAAACCGAGCACTCCTTCACTGAGCAGAAGAAGGAATTGCTTGCTGAACTCACCGCTTAATTTTTCACGACCATGACTGCCGCCCAAATGGTTGAAGCCCTGAAGCAGAAATTCGGCGATGCCGTGCTGGAAACGAAGGAGTTTCGTGGGGAGCACACGCTCGTCGTCAAACTCGTCAACGCCAAGCCGCTGCTGGCGTACTGCCGCGATGAAATGAATTTCGACTACCTCGTCGATATTTGCAGCCTCGACTACATGGGCAAGGAGCCGCGTTTTGAGATGGTGTACCATCTCTATGGCTACGGTCATCTCCAGCATCTGCGTGTGCGTGCCGCTGTGGCCGAGGATGCGGACGTCCCCACCGTCAGCGACATCTGGCCCACCGCCGACTGGCATGAGCGCGAGGTGTATGACATGATGGGCATCAAGTTCAGTGGTCATCCTGACATGCGCCGCATCCTGATGTGGGAAGGCTACCCCTACTTCCCGCTGCGCAAAGACTTCCCTCTCGAAGGCAAGCCCAGCGACATGCCCGACGTCGGATTCACGAAGACCGCGCCGATGGCGGACGGCCCCTTCGTCACCAGCCCGGGCACCGGTGACACCGTGACGCGCGAGCCGCGCTCCCGCAGGCCCACGGAATAGCGCGGATCGCGCAACCAGATGCTGTGCGGGCTGCGTTGTACCGAAAGAGCCCTCTGGCGTCAGCCGTTTTCACTTCCTTCTCATGACACGCACTCATCTCACCACCGTACTCGGTCTGGCACTGGCCACGACCGCCTTCACTGCTGATTCCACTGACTGGGGTACCTTCCGGGGGCCTGCCGGCAATGGCATCGTTCCAGCCATGGCCAATGCCAAATGGAGCCTCAAGCAGGTCTGGAAGTCGCCCACCAATCTCGGCTTCAGCTCCTTCGCGGTGGCGGACGGCAAGGTGTACACGCTAGTCACGGGCGAAAGCGACGGCAACAGCGGTGAGATGCTCGTCTGCTTCGATGAAAAGAACGGCAAAGAACTGTGGAGCAAGCCTCTCAGCATCATTCCCAAATACACCGGCGGCGGTGACTCCGGCACACCGGAGAACAAAGGCGGCGACGGCTCCCGCTCCACTCCAGTCGTCGATGCTGGCAAGGTGTACGTCATTGACTCCATGCTCGGCGTCTCCTGCTTCGATGCTGCCACGGGCAAAGTCGTCTGGAACCACGACGTGATGAAGGACAACGACGGCGTGCAGATCAAATGGGAAAACGCCGCTTCTCCCGTCATTGATGGAGACATTCTCATGCTCGCTGGCGGTGGTGCCGGCCAGGCGCTCATCGGTTTGAACAAGAACACCGGCAAGGTTGTGTGGAAGGGTGAAGACGACAAAATGACCCACGCCACCCCCGTGCTGGCAGACATTCTCGGCGTGCATCAGGCCATCTTCTTCACGCAGACCGGCCTCGTGGCTGTCGATCCCCAAAAAGGCAGCGTCATCTGGCGTGCCCCCTTCCCTTACAAAGTGAGCACCGCCGCCTCCCCTGTGGTGTTTGAAGACATCGTTTACTGCTCCGCAGGCTACGGCGTGGGCGCGGGTGCATTCAAGATCAGCAAGAGCGGCAGCAAGCTCGAAGCGACCCAGATCTGGCGGCGTGAAAACCAGTGCTTCAACCACTGGAGCACCCCGGTTGTCAAAGACGGCTACCTCTACGGCATGTTCAGCTTCAAGGAATACGGCGCCGGCCCTCTGGCCTGCGTGGACATCCGCACCGGCGAAGACAAATGGGCTGAGAAGGGCTTTGGCCCCGGTCAGGTCATCCTCGCAGGCGACAAGATCATCGCCACCAGCGACAAGGGCGAAATCGTCGTTGTCGAGGCCAGCCCGGACAAATACAAGGAAGTGGCGCGCAAAGACGTGCTCGATGGCAAGGTCTGGAGCTATCCGATCCTGGCCAACGGCAAAATTTTCGCCCGCAGCACGACCGAAGGCGTGTGCCTGGATGTGAACTGATTTGACCCAGCCCCCAGTTTAACCATTCGAAGCCCGGAGCTCATATCTCCGGGCTTCTTTTTGTCCGGCGTCCGTGCAGCCTTGACGCATCGGGGGCTTTAACCGACTCTCAGGGCTCTCTCTGGCATGAAGTGGCTGAACCGTGTGATCCAAGCCTGGCAAAAGGCGCGTGAACTCCCCTATTTAGGACGGAGTTCCTTTGCCGTGGCCATCACTCTGCTGATCATCTCCATGCTGATGGGCTGGCACCGCACGCATCCGGATGACGCGGTGGATGCCGCGCTGCAGCAGGCGCAGGTGGCGCAGATGGATGTGCCGCAGGGCATTCTGATCCTCTCGAGAGTGCTGCCTTATCTCAACCTCTGGGTCCGGCTGGGTGTCCCGGTTTTGCTGATCGTGATCTGGCGGCGCTGGGGCGATCTGCGCCGCCTGATGCTGCCGGTCAGCATCGCCTCCGTGTCCATGGCCGTGTGGTCCATCGCGAGTGATCTGGTTGATTACATCGCGCATTCGCAAATGACGGAAATCGGCGAACCGCCCGCGCCGCTGGCCTTTGCCTTCAAGCTCGTGTTCATCGCGCTGGTGTTTCTGTCGGTGCCCTTTGCCCTGCACTACTACCGGCGCATCGGCATCCTGGAGCGCTACACCCTGCGCACCTTCCTGCATCCGCTGGTGTTCTGCTTCGTGTCTTTCTTCACCCTGTGGATCATCATGGATCTGCTGGACAATTTGAAGGACTTTCAGGAATCCGATTCTGGCGTGGTACGCGTGATCACCTTTTACCTGGGGATGATCCCCTTTGTGTACACGCAGATCCTGCCGGTGGCCCTGCTGCTCGCGGTGCTCTATGCCCTGACCCGCATGTCGAAGGCCAACGAGCTCATCTCCATGCTGGGCACGGGTCAGAGCCTGCTGCGGGTGCTGCGCCCGATCTTCGTCTGCAGCGTGTACGCCTGCCTGCTGAACATGGCGGCGAACTACTACTGGGCACCGCGTGCCGAGGGCAATCGCCAGGCCGTTTTCCGCGGCATGAGCGTGCATGCGGCGGATTCCATCATGGCCTCCGCCATCATGTTTCATAATGAGCAGACCCACCGCACCTGGTTTGTGGCCACCTTTCCCTTTTCCCTGCGCAGCGGGAACGAGCGCATGCACGGCGTACAAATCCGTGAGGAAGACGAGCAGGGCCGCCACTCGCGCACCATCATCGCGCCCAATGCCGGCTGGTCGCCACGTGCCGGCTGGCGCTTTTATGACGGCAAAGAGCTGATCTATCAAAACGGCAACCTCGCATCCACCCGGCTCTTTCCCACGAGCGCGGATGGGCAGAGAGTCCTGGAAGTGAACGGTATCGAGGAAACACCCTGGAGCCTCGTGAGCTATGCGCTGCGTCCCGATTTCATGAGCGTTCCGGAGCTCGTCTCCTACCTGCGCGCCCACCCGAAGGCGGCGGATGACAAGCTCGCGCCGTTTCGCACGCACTTCTGGCAGCGCTTTGCCATGCCCTGGCAGGCCATGGCACTGGTGCTCGTGGCCGCACCGCTCGGCGTGGCCTACTCACGCCGGGGCTCGGTCGGCGGCATTGCGGGCAGTGTCTTCATCTTCTTCATCTTCATGTTCATTAACAATCTCTGCCTCAATCTGGGCAAAGGCGGGCATTTGCCGCCCTGGCTCACCGTGTGGCTGCCGCACCTGCTGTTTGGGATGCTCGGCCTCATCCTGTTCCACTACCGCTCGAAGAATCAGGACCTGCCAAGTTTCAAATTCCGCTTCTCCAAGCGCAAGGCTCAGATCGCGCGTCCGCGCAATCGCAGCGCTCCCCTGCCGGACGCCTCTGCGACTTGATATTTTGAACCCGACACTTTACCCATCGTAGATGCAGCAAAACTGGTCCATCCGCAGCCGTGCGCACACCTGTGCGGTCACCGGCCGTTCGTTCGAGGACGGTGAAAGCTTCCACACCACCATCTTCTTTGATCCGGATGAAAACGGCTATGTGAGGCGTGATATCTGCGCCGAGGCCTGGGCGCAGGAGGTGGAGCAGCGCAAGCCCGTCGCCGCGTGGAAGACCATCTATTCCAGAGTCCTCGCCGAGGCGAAGCCGGAGATCACCCCCAAGGAAGGTGCGCAGGCCCTGCTGCAGCGCTTCATTGAAGAAGGAGATCCACGGACCGAGAACGCACGCTACATCCTCGCGCTCATGCTTGAGCGGAAACGCCAGCTCCACCAGACCGCCGAGAAGGAAATCGATGGCGCCAAGATGCTCTTCTACGAAAACAGGAAGACCGGTGAAATCTTCATCGTGCGCGATCCCGAACTGAAGCTCAGCGAAATGGCCGACATGCAGGACGAAGTCGCCACCCTCCTCGCCTTCGGTGGCCCTGCCGCCGATGCCGCGAAAGCTGTGGGCGTGACGCTCACCGTGGACGGTGTGGTTCCGAAGCCGGATGCCGAGGCACCCGCTGCGCCTGAAGCACCCGCCGAAGAAGCGGAGGCCCAAGCGATGGCAGAAACAGAGCCTGCCTCCGAACCTGCCGCAGAGGAAGAAGCAGAATCCGAGATTGAGGCAGAGCCAGAAGAGCCCGCCGCAGCCTCAGAGTCCAAAGAAGAATCCCTTTCCACCAGCGACGGCGAAACCACCGCTGACGAATCCAGTATCGAGCCAACCAGCCACTAGCATCCACCCCCATGTCCATCCAGCAAGACCGCGAAGAACTCCGCCTGCTCCTCAAAGCCAAGTCCGTCAAAACCGGCAAATTCACCCTCGCCTCCGGCCAGGAGAGCGATCTCTACGTAGACTGCCGCGTGACCACGCTCGACTCGCGTGGCGCGGTGCTCGTGGGCCGTGTGCTGCATGCGCTGCTGCGTGAAAAAGAAGAGCAGCTCGGCATCAGCATCGGCTCCCTCGGCGGCCTCACCATGGGTGCAGACCCCATCACGCTCGCTGTTTCCATGAGCTCCAGCATTGAGCGAGACACGCCGCCCGTGCAGGCCTTCGTCGTGCGCAAGGAGCCCAAAGGCCATGGCCGTGGCAAACGCATCGAAGGCAACTTCATCCCCACCCAGCCCATCGTCGTCGTGGATGACGTCATCACCACCGGCGGCTCCACCCTGAAGGCGATTGAGGCCATTGAGGAAGAAGGCGGCAAAGTCGCTTTTGCCCTCATCCTCGTGGATCGCTCCGAAGGTGGTCGTGAAGCCATCGAGAGCAAAGGCTACCCCGTCGTGGCTGCGTTCACGCGTGCGGACTTGGTGTAGTACGATGGGGCGCTCCTGGGCTTCTCCCATTCATCCACGCAAGTCAGCATCGCTTATGGGCAAAGCATCCGCTCGTGCATGGCTCTGTGCCACCGTGCTTCTCCTTGCCACCTCCTGCATGCACAGGCGGGCCGTGGTTTTTGATCACGACACCCTCACCGGACGAGATACCATGACCTATCGTGGAAAGCCGATCTCTCCCGAGGAGTTGTTTGAGCTTGGGGAAAAGGCGGACTTCGATCAGATCGATCTGATCATGAAGAACGATGGCCAAACGCAGAAGCTGGATTTCAAAAAATGGCACACGGGCATGCGGTTGATTCCGGAGGCGATGCAGGAAGACGCGCTGTGATGACGCTTTGGCAGACACTGCATCCAACCCTGCAGGCCTGATCCTTTCGAGGGTTCCGCCGCGACAAAGGTCTTGCACGCCCATTACCCTTTCGCCTAGCTTGCCGCTGTACGGCGTCTCTGCTACGAACACCCAAAACTCTCACTCAATCCATGGCAGCCTACATCATCGGACGTGTGCAGGTGACGGACTGGCCCCGCTACTCGGAGTACATGAAGCTGACCCCTGGCATCATCGCGCAATACGGCGGGCGTTTCATTGCGCGGGGTGGTGAGTCCATGACCCTCGAAGGACCCGAAGAGACCGACCGCGTGGTCATTCTCGAATTTCCCACCTTCGAAGCCGCCAAGCAGTTCTTCCATTCGGAGGAGTATCAGCAGGCCAAGGCTGTGCGCGAAGGCGCTGCCTTGGCGCAGTTCTTCGCCATTGATGGCGTGCCTGTTGCCTAGCCGATTCTGACTTATGCACTACGTCGAGTTCAAAGCCGCCATCCAGCAGCACTTGAAACGGAAGCGCGGAGGCGCAACGTGGGTGGAGCTGCGGGAGACGCTCGCCCTGCCCTATGAGCGTGCTTGTCCGGAGTGGACGCGCAGGCTGGAAGAGGAGATCGGGCTGGTGCGGCGCAAGGGTGACGGCCGTGCGCTGGTGTGGGCGCTGCAACCTTCAGCAAAGACCAAGGCTGAGGTTTGACCCCATCGGCAGGGACTGAAGAGCGCCTGGCTTGCGATTCACCCGAACCCCAAGGATTCATCGCACCGGCCGTTGTGCCTGTGTGAAACTCAAGCTCATCCTTCTCGGGTTCGTTGCACTGGCCGCATGCGGAGTGGTGGCCTGGCTCATTTGCAGGCCGACCCCCGAGATACGCTTCGTAGGGTTTCAAGAGGGGACGAATGGCCGCATGGCTTTGTTCCAGATCGTCAACGAAAGCGGTTCTCCCTTTGTCACCTTTGGCTATGGCGCGGCCTCGCCGTTTTACAGCTACCGTGTTTCGACGCCTGCCGGCTGGAAGAAGCGCCAGCTTGGGTGGTGCGGCACAGGGGCGGGATCTCACACGCTTGCTCCGCACTCCGTGACCGAGATCCAAGTGCCTGTCCCTCATGATTCACCTGCGGCTCCATTTGCCGTGGGCATTCATTTTGAGCGCGGCACGGCCGCGGATCTTGCCTCACGCCCGTATAGCCGCTTGGACGTGTTCTTCGATTGGCTGCGTCGGCGCATCAACCCGGATTACAAAGGGCAGGAACCCACGTGGAGCAGCGTCGCCCAGTTGCGGTGAGAGCTGTTTGATCGCATTCATATTTTTGTTGCCCTCACAGGGCACAGGAAGGTAAAACGATACCAAGAGCCTGAGGAGGCTGCGGACCCTTCGCACTCCAGACCCAACCAACTAACGCCATGTCGATTCTTCGCGAGACCACTTTGATTCTCCGGAACACTCTTTTCGTGACAGTCGCGGTCATCCTTGGGTTTACCCTTGGCAGCGCTCTTGGAGTGCCGATATGGCTTCAGGGGTTCTGTCTTCTTCCGGCGGCCCTTCTCTTCAACCGGCTGTCTGCCGGTGGTCCTTTTGCATGGGCGAAGGTGCTGGGCTTTTTGATCGTCCTTTCCAGCATCACGTTCGTGTTCAGCGTGGCCTTCCCTCATCTGCCTCCGAGCTATCAGTCATGGGCCGTGGTGGTGCTTGTGATGTTTGCCCCCGTGTCCTCGGTGACGAAATGGCTTGAGCGCCGCTTTGCCAGGACAGCACCAGCGGATGCGGGTTCCCGGTCCAAGTCATCGTGAGACCACACGTCATTCGGCATTGTGTTAGCGACCCCGTACTTGCCACCTTCGGCTCAACAACAAATCACCTTATGAAATGGTCTTGGAAATCATTCGGCCTGCAGTTCGCCAGCGCTTTCGTGCTGGGATGTCTTTTCGCCTTCTCGATTCGCAATTGGATGGATGGCAGACAAGGCGAAGGGGATGTTGACCCCCGGGTGTTTTCGATGGGACTCGGAGGGCTGCTGGGCTCGGTGATTCCTGCTCTCCTCACTGGCTGGAAGGGGTGGGCTTTGAAGCCATTGCTCGTGGCGGGCTTGATTGTAGGGGGCCTGTTCTCTGGCAACCCAAGCGTTGGAATTTTAAGCTTGGTTGTCGCCGCGATCTGTTATTCGACCGCACGCAAGGTGCGCTCTGTCGCTTTTTACTATTCATTTTCCGAGGGGGTGAAGTCCGATGTGTCGGCCCCTTGACTACAGAGCTTGAAGCCACACTCCTGATCCAATACCGACTCCCATGGCACACGGAAGAAAACGCTCATTCATCGGCGGCATGGCTGTGGGCTTTGCGTTCGCCCTCGTTTCGCTGGCTGCCCTGATCTACGGACTCGACATCACCTTCGGGCCTCCAGGCTATCCCCACTTCACCGAGAAGAGTGCGCGGGAGGCGGTCATTGAATGGGCGCGAGTGAGTGACTTTCCGAAGGAGGCTGAAAGCTTCAGCATCACGACTCAGGGAGGCATGTTCACGCGGCAGTTTCGCGTCTCTTTTTTTGGTGAACCGAAGGCCATCAGCGACTGGGTGCGCCGTTGTCCAGGTATCTCCGACCCGAAGACCACGCAGGAAAAGGCCGACGACGGGACCATCACGTATCAGATTAGCACGGGAGGCGGAGCGGCGTTTGCAGAGCTGATTCATCATCCCATCCGAGGCACCGTGGTGATACGCACTTATTGGAGTTAGGGCTCTGTGCGAGGCCATGCAGGGCGGCTGAGAGGGATGCCTGCCTTCAATCCATCATTGCTGGCTGATCCTTCACATTTGTATTGCTCCAGCACGGCATGGGAGGGTAGAACGGCGGCAAGAATTCAAGGAATCGTGATCGGACCCCTTTTTAGTCCCCTAACGCGGCTGACAATTCTCGCCGTTCTGCCCATTGCCTCAGAGATCGTCCATCATGAGTTTATCAGATCCCAACAAGTCATCCTCCATGACCCTCCAATTCGAATTTCGCCGGGAGGATCTTCTCGCCTTCACCAAGGCGTACCATGCCGAGTCTCCCACGTATCAAAAAGTTCGGTCACGTAGCCGGTGGGCGCTGCCTCTGATCATGCTTGTGATGGGCGTGATCCAATCCTTGGAATCGGGTTTCGAGATGTCTCGTGCCGTGTTCTACACGGCGTTTTCGATCGCGTGGTTTGTGCTCTATCCCAAGTGGTTCGATAGGAATGCCCAGAAATACGCCGAGAAGGCTTCGGCAGAATCGGGTTACAGCAAGACGCTCGGCCCTTGCACGCTCACCCTGAGTGACGAAGGCCTGCATTCGATCTCAGCGGTAGGAACGAGCACATTCAAGTGGGATGCCGTGAGCCGCGCCACCCTGACCGATGACTACTTGTACATCTTTCTTTCGGGGCCGCTCGGCTATCCCATTCGGATCGCCGATATTGGCAGGGACGTGGCTGAGCAGGCGCTCGCCTTGGTGAACCAGCACTTGGAACTCAAGCCCCAATGAGCCACGCGAACCCAGACTCATGAAACACGCGCTTCTTATATTTGCGGTTGGCATTCTCACCACCTTCGCCTCTGCGGCTCCACCGTATGACCACACGAAGACTGGCATCTCATTGCCAGACACCCTCGCCGGGCTGACACGCGGCGATGTGACGCCCTACGAAACGGCACCAGGCGAAGCGGGAGTGGCGATCCCGTATCATGGCGAGGAGGTCGAGGTGACCGTTTTCATCCGGCAGATCGATCCGAAGAAGATCACATCACCGGCCATGATCGTGGAGGAGAGCCTGGCGACCGTGAAGCAGATGGAGGCTGCAGGCACCTACTCCAATGTGAAGCTGTACAGGTCCGCTGACAAAAGTGAAACAACGGGATGGTCCAAGGGGGCCTACACCGCACGTGCCAATCAAGCCTTTGTCATGTCGTTTATTTATGCCACGATCAGAGACGAGTACGCGGTCAAGGCGCGCATCACGACTGCAAATCCCAAAAACGACTCTATCCCGAAATTCGTCAGCGAGTTCCAAAAGATCGTCGATGAGGCGAAGCCCAAGCCCTGATCATGCGAAGCATCGGTTTTGCCCAGTAAACCACCGCGTCTGCCTCCGTTTTGTCCTTCGTTCAATCCATGAAACGCGTTATTCCCACCCTCATGCTACTGACACTGCTGGCAGGATGCACCTCCAAAGAGCAGCGCCTGCACCAGGAAAATGAAGCGGCCGTGGCATGCAAGCGATCCGGTGACACCTGCACGTTCAAGATATGGCCGACCGCAGCCGACACGTATGAAGTGCGATTGCCGGGAGTGACGAAGACGGCCTGTCATCTCGGACCTGACTTCACTGTTCACTATTTCAACTTCGCTGAGTCCGGTTCATTGGCCATTTACCACGGCGGACATCCGCAGGACGAAACAGACCGGCCCGCTGGGCGGTTCAGAGCACTCTTCGGGGACAAATCCGCCCAGTGGAGTTTCTTCAAGGGAACGACCAACTTTCGAGCCACCGCCTATGTGATGGAACCCGAGCAGGAGGACCGACCGAGCTATGTCTGGCATTTGATGGTATCTGGGAATACCGAGAAAGAGGTTCATGCGATTGTCGATCAACTCGCCACCTTCCGCAAAGTGCGCACGGTTGCTTTCCACTCCGCACCTTCCGAGAAGGTGAAGCTCGGCACGGCGAACCCTGCTCCATGAAGGTCGCAAATGAACACCTCGGCCTCCCGAACCATCAGATCGTCTGCAGACTGGGTGGATTACTTTCGCGCTAATGCGGAGCAGCAGAAGGACATTCCCTGGGACGAACCGGTCAACTTGTCCGCCGAGGAGCGCGCTGTCATCATCCCTTCGTTGAGAGGGTGGCAGCTCGGCGAGACATCTGACGGTGCCCATCTTCTCGCGGCTTCTCACACTTATGCCGCTGATCTCGGGGATGCGACTTTCATTGAGGCGGCCCGTTTGTTCATCGCGGAGGAGCAGCGTCACGGCGGCAACCTCGGTCGCTTTCTTGATTGCGCGGGGGTGAGCCGCGCAATCTCCGACTGGGGCGACACGCTGTTCCGGGCGGTGCGGTATTTCGTCCCACGCATGGAGATTTGGGCCACGCCCGTTGTCATGGTCGAGACCCACGCGCTCATTTATTACAATGCCGTTCGCAGGGCGACACGCTCTGCCGTCCTGCGGCGTATTTGCGAGCAGATTCTGGCTGACGAGGTGGCCCACATTCGCTTTCAGTGCGAGAGGCTGGCCCTGCTGCATCACGGCCGGGCCGGCTGGCTGCAAGCATTGACGATGCTGTTTCATCGCGGCTTTTTCACGGTCATCACACTGGCGGTGTGGGTCGGGCATCGCCATGCGCTCACGGCAGGGGGATACCGCTTCAAGCGCTTTTGGGCCATGGCCTGGAGCAAGATGCACCATGCCTGGGCGCTGATGAATCCGCAAGCCTATGCCTGGAATGACCCCATGCCCGGCCATGCGCCGCAGGCAGAGGAAATGCCCGCAGGTGCTTGATCATCACCCGTGCATCATAGATCGCCGCTTTGCCTTCATGACTTGAGTCACCGGTCACATGCAGGAGGTCATCGTGCCAGTAGAGACCGGGGTAGCTGCAGCTCACCTCTCCAATCGTGGTGTGCGCTGGACCAACGTCCACCTTGCGCCGCCCAACAAGGTGTCTGAGCTTGAGACATCAGGCCGCTCATGCACCGACGCATCATCCTCACGCTTTTTGCTGCACTACTTGTAGTTTCAGGTGTCGTGTTTGCGTTATCACGACCGCGTCCTATCGGACAGCTTACCGATGCCGACTTGCAGGCGATTACGAACGTCATTCGCGGAGAGATTGCAGAGCAGATAACGGCCATCCGCCCACGAGACACGGTGGTTGTCATTGAAACAGGCCGGGACGGTGTCTGTTACCATTGCTTTGAGCTTGAGCGCACTCGCAACGGATGGAAGGTCACCTGGAAAGGCACATGATTTCGTATCGCTCCTCGAGACCTGACTATGCGCTGCAACGAACGTCGGCGGACGCCGTCGCCTTGTTCGAGGCGTAGCTCTCACTTCACCTTCACCCGCGCATAATAGATCGCGGCTTTGCCTTCGTGGCTCGAATAGTAGGTCACGTGCAGCAAGTCGTCTTCCCAGTAGAGGCCGGGGTAGCTGCAGTCGCCGCCGCTGGGGAGTTCGAGGATGGGGGTGAGGCTGGTGGGGGTCATGGCGAAGAGGACCATGTGGGCGCCGGGGGTGGCGCCAAAGCCGCGTGAGGCGGCGATGAGTTTGCCATCGGGAAGTTCGATGAAGTTGGGGCCGCCGAGGGGGAGGCCGGTGGCGGCGTAGGTCCACTCGCGATAGGGAGCTTTGGCCATGCCGATCACGCCTTTGCGATCGCCACCCTGACGGGCGATGAGGGCGAGGGCGGTGCCGTCTTTGAGGAAGCGCAGGGTGGTCTCGCCGGGCTGGCCGGGCACCTGCATGATGGAGGAGAGCTGCCACACGGAGCCGTCCGCGCTGGCGTAAGTTTTCAGCGACCACTCCTTCTCGGGCGCAGGGCCGCCGGAGCTGGGATGGATGTTGTAGCTGGCGCCGTAGAAGCGTTTGTCCGCTGGATTGACGGAGACGCGCCAGAGCCAGTCGCCTTTGGAGAGCAGCTTCTGCATCGGCGTCCAGACCTTGCCGTCCATGGAGGTGGCGTAGCGGGTCTGGCGGCCCATGGTGGCGGACTCGCCGCCGCAGAGCAGGTAGAGCCGCTTTTCATCGGGCGTGACGATGAGCTTGGGATCGCGCAGATCGACTCCGGGTTCACTGACGGTGACGTGGTCCACCCAGGTCTTGCCATTGGCGGAGATCAGCATGTGGACGACGCCTTCGCCTTTGGTGGCGGACTCCGCCTCACGGAAACAGCAGTAGAAGAGGTTCTGAAACCGCGTGATATCGGTAGGGCCGTTGTACGGGGCCTTGTCCCAGATTTTTTCCACGGAAACCAGCTCCGCCGTGGGTGCCTGCGCGTGCAGCAGACTGGTGCTGGCAAGGGCCAGAAGGGCGGCGGCGGGAAAGAAAATCAGGCGTGAGATCATGGTGAAATAAACGTACGCGGCCAGGCTCGTCTTATTACTTGGACATCTCGTCCTGCATGATCTTCACGATCTGCGGCTGCAAAACCTTCATTTTCTCCTGGGTCACCTTCATCAAGTCGGCAGTCACCGTGATCTGCTTGCCAAGAAGTACCTGGCCGGCGGGCGATTCCATCAGCGCAGTCACATCCTTCGCCTCCTGTTCGGTGAAATTTTTGCCATAGATCTCGACGATCTCAGGCTTGAGCTTTGCCCAGCCCATCTGTTCGAGGATGGTGGTCTTGACCTTTTCGATGCCGGTGGCGAACTTTTGCTGCATCTCCGGGGGCATGGCTTTGACCTGGTCCGAGGTGACGCCCATGCCGGCTTCAAACCCAAGGATGAGGTTGCTCTCGAATTGTTTCTGCACCTGCAGAGCGGTCAGCAGTTTTTCGACGGCTGCCTGATGAGAGGCGGTCAATTCAGCATGCGCGGTGCTGAGGCAGAGGGCGAAGGTGGCGAGGATGAGGATATTTTTCATAAGCAATAGGTTTGTCTAACCGATCCCTCGGGAAACAGGAAGGCCAAAAACACGCCAAATTTGTAATTCGTCATTTCTTGGGCTGGGGCCTCTCGAAAGATCTCCCGCGCTTTTACTCAAGCGCGAGATCAAAGCGCCAGTCCAACTCCGGAAACCAGCGCTTTTGATCTGCCTCCTGGGCCAGAGGGACCGAGGGGTTGCGGTTCACCAGAGCCTGGTAAAAGCGGTCGGCGGACTTGGGGTCGCGGGTCTTGAGCCAGCCACCGGCGATGGCCAGGACCTGCGCGGTCTGCGCGCTGTCATACGGCATGAGACGAGCCGCGCGCCAGGCGAGATCCGCCGCCGTGTAGCGGTAGTGAAAGCGCTGCTCATGGCGTGGGCCGTAATGGCGTGCGCACCACAGTTCGTCGGTCGTGGCCGGGAAGACGGGAGTGAAAGCCAATGACTCCTGGGGTGTTTGGGGTGCATCCGTCCACTTCTCGCGCCACAGGGGGGCCAGCCGCCATTCGCGCAGGCCATCCAGTTGGAATGCACCGCCATAGATCGTAAAGTCCGGGGCACCTTCAAAGCCAAACAACTCCATGCCGAGCCGTCGCTTGATCTGCGCCGCAGTCCACAGCGCCTGCCCGCGCTTTGCGGCTGGCAGACGCGAGTCTTTGGACCGGCGCAGTTCGGCGTCAAACCGGACGAGCGCCTGTTCGAGGTCCGCTGGCAGCAGCTTGCAGGCTTCCTTGATCAGGCCCTCGCGGGCCAGACGGCGGGCCACGAGGTAGGTGAAGCGGTTGATCCCTGCGGGTTCCTGCCACCCCCCGTACTTCGTTTCCAGAAAGCCAATGCTCAGCGCATGGGTTCGCGGCTCAGCATCCGGCACGACCATTTTTTCCAGCCGGGGCAGCCTGCCGGCACGTGAGAGGGAGAGCAGCTCCTCCACGGACAGCAGCCGCTCGGCGATGTAGGCCGTATCACGCCAGTAGTCGGTGCGCAGAAAGGTCTGCAGAGCGCCGGCAAAGTCATTGCGCGCCAGCTGTGCCACAGCGCAATCAGCGAGCAGCTTGTGGGCGCGCACGGCGGCGTAGTTGGTGGTGGTGAGGGGGAACCAATCGCTCAGCTGGTCGCGTTCCCAGGTGCTGCGGGCTTTGAGTTCGGGCGTGGGCAGCTTGGCCGCCATGCGCACGAGTTCCTTCTGGGCTTCACGGCGGTCTCCGCGCATGGCCGCCAGCTTGCCGCGCAGGGCCAGGGCGGTGGCATCGTCCGCCGGGGCCAGTGCCAGCCAGCGCCGGGCCTCGTCAAAGTGGGCCGCGTTGTAGCTGATCCAGGCGATCAGCACCGCCTCCTGCTGGTCTTTGATGCCTGCGCTCTCAAAGGATTTCAGCCACAGCGCGAGGTCGTCGCCGGGCGGGGTTTCTGCCGCAGAGCCCTGCTCCCAGCCCTTCAGAGACTCCGCGTTTTCGACTAGCTGCAGCATCTGCACGCGGCGGAGGAAGGTGTCTGCCAGGACCTCACGCGCAAAGTCCTCGCTCCACTCTGTGAGCAGACGCCGGTCATGCCGCAGTCTGTCTTCAGCACGGCTGAGGCCCAGCAGTGGCCGCAGCATGGCGGCACGCTTCCACTCCGATGCGGAGACGGCTGACTTTTCCGCAAAATCGCTGTCTGCCCTTCCCAGAATGTAGGCGGCCTCGATGCCGAGATGCAGGCAGTCTTTGAAGCCCGCACGTGCCAGCGTGCGTGTCTCGGCCAGCCAGCGGCCTTGCTCATTATGCGGCGTGCTGCGGAAGAGCATCCATGCCGCCCAGGTGCTGCGGTTCGCCCGCTGCTCTGCGGGCAGCGCGAGCAGTTGCAGCCAGAAGTCGCGCGCGGTCTTGTAGGGGTCGTCCACGGCCAGGTGTTTGGCATCGAGGTAAGCGGCGGCTCCCTGCAGGTACAGCCGCATGTCCTCGGGCAGCGGGGCGATGACTGCGGCCAGAGAGTCCTTTCCCACAGACCAGTTCGGCACACTCATGGCGTCCTTCTCACGCATGCTGTGCTGAGACCTGTCGCTTTCATCCAGCATGATGCGTCGCAGCTCGCGGTAGCGGTTGTGCCAGGCTTCATCGACGGGCTGCCCTGCCATGATCTGCTTCAGCTCCTCCATTTCCAGATCGAGTGTGAACGCAGGTGTCCCCGGCGGATGAGTCAGATGGATATCCGGAGGTAGAGCCGTTTGATTCAGCTCGCCTTGGAAATGAAACAACGGCGGGCGCAGGATGCCGCGTGGCTGCTCCAGCGCGTTCTCGGGAAAGAAGGGGCCGCAGGCCATGACGGTGATGGTTCCGAGCATGGCGGAGGCACAAAGCAAGCGACGGTGAGAATGGCGGCGCAACATCATGCGCGCATATTATCTCATTGCTCCAAGGCGCGAAAGATTCTTAGCGAAATATTTTGGCCGTGATCCCCGCGCCAGCCCCATCTGCCAGACGCAGCCAGCCTGCGACGATCTGCTCCCCCGGCTTGACGCGGCCGAAGCGTGCGGGTTGTCCCAGCCAGAGCACCAGGCGTCCTGCCGCATGGGTTTGCACCGCGTAGCCGCGCAATCCATCGCAGCCTGTCACATCGCCGCCCTGCCATGAAACGATGACTTCATGCGGCAGATCATCCGGCGCATCTCCCTCTTGTTTCAGCACGATCTCATGGTGGCCTTCCTTGACGGGCCTGACAGAGGCGGTCCAGCCACGCTTGAGCTTCTCGCCCGCAGCCACGCGGGGCAGCAAACCGGGGGGCCAGTTCAGGCGGTCACCGGTCACAGGCAGCCGGTACCAGATGACTGCCTGCATGATATTGGAGGCGTGAGACCGCCACTCTGCCATGAGCTCTGACAGCGCATAGGCGTCAGAATCCAGCACGGCATATTTTCGGCCGCTTAGTGCCAGACCTGCCGGCATGTCCTCGCCATGCACGTCGCGCACGCGGCCATCATCTTCGAATTCCACCACGCAGGAGTAGGTCGGCAGTGCCACGCGGAACGGCACGCCGATCTCCACCGCACGCCGCACCGCCGCCCGGGTTTCATCCATGTCCATGAGCCCGGTCAGGCCGCCATGTTTCGGCAGGTGCAGAGAATGAACCTGAAGCACATACCCCGGAGACAGGCCCAGCAATTTTCGTGCGGAGTCATGCCGCAGCCATGCAGGCAATGCAGTGATGCAGATGGGAACGTCCGTGTGCAAAGCACCCAGCAGTTTGGCATAGTCTGGCAGTCGTGATTCAGCGCAGTCATAGTCGAGTTGCAGTTCGGTCAGTCGCACACCACTGGCTTTGAAACGGGAGACGGTGTCTGCGCACAGACGCTGCATCTCCTGCGTCAGAGCATCGTTCCATCCGCCTTTTCCCACAGAGGCATGCACACGCAGCACTGCGCCGACCGGCCTGTCCGAATCTCTCAGCGCCTGCCAGTCAGGTGTGATGACCGTGAGCCCAGGCTTGCCATTCTTGAGGCTGAACTCGGCAGCGAGCACATGCAAAGCTTCGAACTTCGCTGCGCTCACCGCCGCTGACACCGCAGGCGTCCATGCACGCTGCCACACATAGGCTTGAGACGGCAGCGGCGTCTGTCTCACCTCACGGCCGCAACCTGCGAGCAGCAGAGTGAGGAGCAGGAGGCGGCGCATGGGTCATTTGATACTCAGCTGCATGCCGGTTTTCATCGTTTCTTTGGCATGGTGGCAAAGAATAGCGCGATGCCGAGGCAGGAGACAAGGAAGATGCCGACGTTCACCACGGTGAGCACGAGGTCGCGGGTGTCCTTGTCCGGGATGAAGCCGAGCTTGTGGAAGTTCGTGAAGACGGTGGCTTCAAACTGGCGCTGCTTGTCAGTGTGGCGCGTCACGCTGCCCGTGGTGGTGGAGACGTAGACGCGGGTATCCAGCGCATCGCCGGCATCAAAGCGATACACGGGCAGGACACGGAAGATGTTGATGTACTCGCTGTTGAAGGCGGTGAGGAAGTCGGTCTTTTTTACCGCGGCTCCCGCGAGGAATTTTTGAGCGATCTCAGCAGCGTAAGCTTCATCCATGGAGGGATCGACTTTGCCATCGACGGCGCTGACGTACTGCGGCGTGCGCGAGGTCTGGGTGTAAATCTGGTACCAAGGCTGGCCGCCGATGCCGCGCAGATTCACTGCGAGTACTTCGGGCTTGTCCCCGTCCAGCTTCGCCACGGCTTCTGCCACACTGACTTTGATTGCGTTCACGTCCATGCCGCCACCTGAGGGCTTCGCCTGCGGTGGTGGTGCCTGGGTGCGCGTCATCACATTGTGAAGGACGCCGCTGCCGGAGGCGAGAAGAACGGAAAGACTGAAGAGCAGGCCGAGCCAGCGGTGGAGTTTGCGGATGAGGCGGGAGTTCATAAAAAGCTGAAGATTGAAAAGGGGCGCAGGGCGGCTCGTCACCGCACTGCGCCCTTGGGAGTCATGAGGTTACCACTTCCATTCGATGCCGCCGTAGACGCTGCGGCCATCACCGGGAAGGAAGACGGCGGGGGAGGTGGTGGCATTCGTCACCACGTTCACCGTGGGGCTGTAGGTTTCATCGGTGAGGTTGCGGGCCTCAACGTAAAAGGACAGGCCCTTCTTGGTGCGGTAGCCGAACTTCAGGCCCAGCAGCGCATACGGATCCGCAAAGGTCGTGCGCGCCAGATCGGCGGCATACCTGAAGGGAGACCACTCCAGGGTGGGGCCGGCGTAGAAGCCGCAGGGATGCTCATAGAGAAGCTGCGCACGGTAATAGACCGGCGAGTAGCCCGGCAGCAGGCGGCTGCCATAGGCGGCGTCTTTGTTGAAGCTGAAATGGTTCCAGAGAAAGTTCTGGTTCAGCACCAGGCGGTCGGATGAGACCGCGAGATTGCGCAGCAGGTCCGCATTCAGCGCGAACTCGACGCCCTGATGAATGGTGCTGCCGGCGTTGACGGTGGTGGTCGGAGTGAGAACGGGGGAGCCCAGCGCAAGAAGCTCGCGCTCCACCCAGGCGTAGTAGTAGCTGAAGTCCCAGTTCACGCGCCCGCGCTGGCCGCGTGTGCCGATCTCCAGCGTGGTGGCGGTCTGCGGCTTCAATGACAGCAGGCCCGTGCCTGCGGGGGTGGCTTCGCCGAGCGTGGGCGGTTCAAAGCTGCGGCTCGCATTGAAGTAGATCTGCGTCTTGGGGTCCACCTCATACAGCAGGCCCAGTTTCGGGCTGAAACCCCAGGCTTCGATGCGGTCGCTGTTGTTGATGACGTTGGGCAGGCCGGTGAACTGGCCCGGCGGATTCACGCCAGGGAAGGCCTGCAACTCATTGAGTTCACGCGAGGCATAGGCCACCTGCGCACCGGCAAACAAGGAGAGCTTGTCCGTGAGCATCAGCTTGTCCTGGAAGTAGAAGTTGAAGTTCGTGGACTGCAGCCGGTAGGCCGCCACCTGCGCGCCGCGTGCGCCATTGATGTTGAAGAAGCGGTTGTCGTTCGCCCCGCCATACATGAAACCCGTGCCCACGGTGAGGGTGTTGTCATGCCCCAGCAGCTTGCCCTTGTGCTCGTAGCGCAGGTCAAAGCCGAGGTCGTTGCTCAGCTGGTCGATGACCTGGAAGATCGGGTGATTCAGATCTTTCCAGGACCAGAAGGTGGACAGCGTCAGGGTGTTGTCTCCGTCGCTGTAGGTCAGCTTGTCCGCCAGACGGAGAAGCCGGTAGTTGCGCTCCTGGTAGCCTGCGCCACCGGCCACGGTGGGGAGGAAGGACCCCGGTGCCGCCTGCTGCGGGTTGTTCTGCATCTGCGCCTTGGTCAGGTTGCCGGGCAGTTGCGAATTGCTGTCCACATAGGTGATGTAGAAACGGTTCTCCAGGTTCGGGCTGATCTTGGTGCCGATGTTGGCAAAGACGCGAAAGCTCTCCTGCTTGCTCCAGTCGCGGAAGCCATCTGAGTGGGAGGCGGTGATGCTCACATACATGTCCGTCTTGCCGCTGACAAAGCCGGAGGAAATCTGGGCGCGGTAGGTGTTGAAACTGCCGATCTCCACGCGTGCCTGCGTGGCAGGCGCGGTGTAGCCTGTGTTGGAGATGAAGTTGATCGCACCCCCGAGTGTGGCCGAGCCGTACTGCAGCGCGTTTGCCCCGCGAAAGACCTCAATGTAGTTCGCGGTCAGCGGCTCGATGGCCTGCATGTCAAAGCCGCCATCCGCCAGATTCAGCGGCATGCCATCCTGCATCAGCCAGAGGCCGCGACCATGGAAGGTGCGCTGCAGGCCGGAGCCACGAATGGAGAGACGCGACTCCTCCGCACCGAAGCGCGATTGAATCAGCACGCCGGGCGCGAAGTCCAGTGCGTCCTTCAGCGTGGAGGCACGGCCGCGTTTGTAAAAGTCCGCGTCCACCACACCGGCGCCGCCGGGCGTGGATGCAGCGATCTGTTCCTTGCGGAGTTCCAGACTCGGAACCGTGAGTGAAGGCGAATCTTTCTTCGCCGTGATGATGACTTCCTTGAGTTCGGTCGTCGGAGGGGTGGTTTGGGTGGCTGGCTGCGCGAGCGCAGCGCCGGTCAGAGAGAGAGAAAAGAGAATAGAAAATGGTTTCATAAATGAAGCGGGAGAATGGCAGCCGCAGAGAAGGCGGCATGCGCATGAGGGTGGGCCGGACTTCCAAGCCCGGCGTATGGTGGAGAGCAGCGGTTTTTGGAAAACCGCTCTAGAAGGTCAAACCAGCCCGCGTCGTGGCGGTGGCGTCTCCGGCATCTCGTTTCGCTTCACCATCATCCCGCGAGTCATCGCGAATGAAATCGTATCTCCTGCGGGAGGAACCAGCACCACGGTGCTCGTGAGCACCGCAGCCAGCCCCTTCCCGGCACCCTCTTCCTGCGTGCCTTGTTCGTGGTTGTTGGAGTCCTGCGTCCCCTCCTTCACCTTTTTGCACAGCTCGCAGGCATGCTGCCCGTCAAAGGTCTTCTCCACGGCCTCGATCACCGATCCTTCGCGCGCGAAGCTGATGAACATCCCCGTCCACGCGATGCCTTGCAGCAGCGCCCATTGCAGACCCAGCGCCAGGCACAGCAGCAGCACCGTCCCGCGCTGCGCGTGGCGCAGCCAGGGGCGTGGAGGTGCGGGTGCAGGGGCAAACATGGGTGGCGATTATGGAAGCGGGAGTATCCGTGTCAAGACAAGCACGGGGTTACTTCGCTTTGACCAGCTTCAGGCTGCGGCAAATTGCCGCAGTCCCAGAGAGGCGCGGCTGACTGCGGCATTTCGCCACATTTTCAGCAGGCCCGTGGCGGAGATGGGTGGGCATGGACTTTCCTTCCTTTTACATGGACCACCTCGCGGGTGGCCGGCTCATCATCGGCCTCATCGCCAGCCTGCATGTGCTCATCAATCATCCGCTGGCGGTGGGTGCGTACCCGCTGCTAACGTGGATGGAGTGGTGGGCGCACAAGAACAACCGGCCTGACATCGATCAGCTCGCCTACAAGATCACGTTCATTGTCTTCATCGTCACCACCACGGTCGGGGCCATGACGGGCGTGGGCATCTGGCTTTCCACCTCGCTCTTTGCGCCATTCGCCATTGGGTCGCTGCTGCGTGTGTTCTTCTGGGGCTGGTTCGCAGAGTGGCTGGTGTTCATCTCGGAGGTGGGGCTGATCCTGTGGTGGTTTTTGACGTGGAAGAAGGCGAACACGCCGGAAAAGAAGCGCAAGCATATCAAGATCGGCGTGGCGCTGAGCATCATGTCCTGGCTGACGATGGCGCTGATCGTGGCCGTGCTGGGCTTCATGATGAAACCCGGCGAGTGGAATCAAACACGCGCCTTCTGGGATGCGATGACCAATCCGCTCTACGCACCGCAGCTCGGCTTCCGCACCTTCATCGCGCTGATGATGGGGGCGGTGTTTGTGTGGTTTGCCACGTTCTTTTTCACAAAGAGCAAACGCGGCTATGAGCAGGGCACGGGGCCACGACAATTGCGGAACTGGGTGGTGTACCGCATGTCCCATGTGGTGCTGGTGAGCCTGCTGGGTACGTACCTGTTCGGCACCTGGTATTGGAGCGCCATCCCCGAGACGATGAAGGCGAACAGCTCGGTGGCGCTGCTCACGCAGGAGTTCATGAGCTGGCACGGGCAGTTTCAAAGCTTGCTCGGCTGGACGATCCTGGTCTTTGCCTTCATCGGCCTTGGCGGTCTGGGCAGCAGCTTCCTGATCCCGCGCTGGGCGCTCCTGATTCCCAGCCTCATGGGCATCTGGCTGCTGGGGCATTTTGAACGCGCCCGCGAGTTCATGCGCAAGCCCTGGGTCATCGGTGAATACATGTACTCCAACGGCGTGCACAAAGACGAGCTCGCCTTCCTGCAAAGCGAGGGCCTCCTGAAACACGCGACCTATGCGAAGCACCGCGAGGTCACCGAAGCGAACAAGGTCGAGTGCGGCAAGGACGTCTTCATGCTCGCCTGCTCGCGCTGCCACAGCACCACGGGGCTCAATGGAGTGATCGAAAAATTCACCGCCATGTATGGCGCGGACAAGGACTGGGACAGCGGCGGCATGGCCCTCTTCATCCAAGGAATGCACCAGACCCGCACCTTCATGCCGCCCTTCCCTGGAAACGACAAGGAGGCGGAGGCGCTGGTGGCCTTCATCCAGCAAGTCCGCGCCACCCGTGAATCCCTGCCCGGCGCGCAGAGCACGGGAGTGGTGGTCGCTCCGCCACCCGCACCGCCTGCCATGACCGCATCCTCCCAACCCTGATTGCATGACCATGATTCCTCTTCTCGCCACCACCCCCATCCCCCGCGATCTCCCACTGCCGCTGCCATTGCCTGAAGGCGTGCTGATCGTCCTGCTCGTCATCTTCTTCCTGGTGCACATCCTGTTTGTGAACCTCATGGTCGGCGGCTCGGTGCTCGTCACATTCTTTGAATGGCTGGGGCGCAAAGACGCGCGCTGGGACCGGCTGGCGGCGGCGATCGGCCGGACGATCACGGTGAACAAAAGCCTCGCGGTGGTCATGGGTATCGGGCCGCTGCTGTGCATCAACTTGGTGTATACCATGCAGTGGTATTCAGCGAACACGCTCACGGGGCATGCGTGGCTCATGATCGTGCCGCTGGTCATCGTGGCCTTCCTGCTGACCTACCTCCACAAATACAAGTGGGAGTCGTGGTCGCAGGGCGGCTGGAAGTGGCTGCATCAGCTCGTGGGCCTGGCCGCGACGCTGCTGCTGCTGTTCGTCCCGCTGATCTTCCTGGCCAATGTGAACCTCATGCTGTTTCCCGGGGAGTGGGAGAAGGTGCGCGGCTTCTTCTCCAGCCTGAGCATCGGCAATGTGCTGCCGCGCTACCTGCACTTCATCGCCGCGAGCCTGGCCATGACGGGGCTCTTCCTCGCGGGCTGGTTTGGCCGTGAGGGGCATGAGATCGAGAATACACCGGGCTTCACGCGGCCGGAGCTGCGCCGCATCTTCTACAAAGTGGCGGCCTACGTCACCCTCGCGCAGTTCGTGTTCGGGCCGCTGCTGCTGTTCACGCTGCCCGCGGCGGGCATCACCACGCAACTTTATGTCATCATTGTTTCCGGTGCGCTGGTCGGTTTGCTCACGCTGTGGCTTCTCTTTCGCGAGCTGAAGTCCGGCGATGAACGGATTGGTCGCAGCTACGTGCCGATCTGTGTGCTGTTCAGTTTCGTGGTGCTCGGCATGGGCAGCGGGCGGCATGTGTATCGTCAGGCCGCGCTCGCTCCGCATCAGGCGGAGATCAAAGAGCGCACGGCGCATTACGCCGCTGCGCTGGCCGCGTTCAACAAGCAGCGTGCCGCCGCACCGCCTGTGGAGCAAACGCCGGAGCAGCTCTTCATGAACTGCGCCGCCTGCCACGCGCCGAACGTGAAGCTCGTCGGTCCGCCGCTGACGGAGATCGCGCAAATCTACGCGGGCAATCCTGAAGGCATCGTCGCCTGGGCCAAGGCACCCGGTAAAAAACGCCCCGAACTCCCGCAGATGCCGCCCATGATTCATCTGGGCGAAGCAAACCTGCGCAAGATCGCCGAACTGATGCTGGAGAAAGGCAAGGCTGCGCAGTGAAGCCGGGACAGGTGTGGCAAATCGCCGCAGCAGGTGGACATGAGCCTTCGCGGCGTTCACCTTGAAGGCCCATGCCAGCCAGTGCCACTCATCCCAAACCCTCCATCCCAGGCTGGCGGCGCTGGCTTGGTCTGAGCGAGGTCTGGGTGGGTGTGGAGCTTTCATCCCGTTTGCTGGTGCTGCTGCGCTGGCTGGCGGCCATCGGGCAAGGTGTGACGCTGCTGGTGGTGGAGCAGCTGGGCGTGGCCGTGCCGTGGTGGCCCTGCGGGATCGCGGTCGGCATCACGCTGGTTTCGAATGCGGTGCTCGCATGGTGGACGCGGGTGCTCGGCGGCCACCTGAGCGGCGGCTTTTTCCACGTGCTGCTGTGGGATGCCCTCACACTGACCTTCCTGCTGCACTGGACTGGCGGACTGGAAAATCCGTTCGCGCTGTTCTATCTCGTGCAGCTCACCGTCGCAGCCGTGGCGCTGCGCTCATCTGCGGTGATCAGCCTCGGCGCGCTGATGGCGCTGGGGTGCGGCTGGCTGTGGCGGTATGCACTTCCCCTGCGGATGCTTGACGGCTCAGCCGTGCCTGAAGCCCTGCTGCAACAAGGCCGTGGCGTGGCGATCGTGCTCGTGGGCATTTTCATTCTCGCACTGCTGCTGTCATTGCGGCGGCGCTCGCATCGTCTGCAAAAGGAGCGCGCACGACTGCGTGCCGAACTGGAGTCCCGCGACCGCTTCCTCTCCGTCGCGGCTCTGGCCACAGGCTTTGCGCATGAACTCGCCACACCGCTGGGCACCATCGCGCTGGCGGCGGAAGAAATGAAAGCGCTGCCGACGCAGGATGTGGTAGAGATCATCGTACGCGAAGCCGCGCGCTGTCAGGAAGTGCTGGTGCGTTTGCGGGAGCTGGGACAGGAGGCCGTGGGACAATCTGCTGACGTGTGTGAGGTCGCGGATGTCGTGGCGATGGCTTTGAGCGATCTGCCTGCGCATCAACGCGAGAGGGTGAAACTCACGCTGGGAACTCGCGATGCCCGCATCACCTGTGCGGGCCTGCGCGAGGCGCTGCTGGTCCTGCTGCGCAATGCGCTGCTGTCCTCTGCGGATCCTCTGCCGGTGTCGCTGCGGGTGGAGGCTGCAGGCGGCAGCGTGCGCTTCATCGTGCAGGATCACGGTCCAGGCTTCAGCAAGGAGATGCTGCGTCACTGGGGCGAGCCCTTCCGCAGCACGCGCGAGCAAGGCGCAGGCATGGGGCTGGGCTTGTTCTTTGTGCGGCGTCTCGCGGCGGCGCAGCATGGCGGCATCGAGGTGCGCAACCTGACCGCCGGTGGCGCGTGTGTGACGCTTGCCCTGCCGCTGCAACCTTCCACCCCTCCTTTGAAATGATGCAGGTGCTGTTGATTGAAGACGACGAAAGCTTTCGAACAACGCTGGCGCTCGCGCTGAAAAGGCGTGGCTGTGAGGTGCATCAAGCCGCGAATGCCACCGCTGCCATGAGTGAAGCACGAGCCGCCATGCCGCAGGGCATCGTGCTGGACATGCGCCTCGGCAGCAGCAATGGAATGGCGCTCATCCCCGAGCTGCGGCAACTTTTGCCGGAGGCGCGGCTGATTGTTCTGACTGGTTACGGCAGCATCCCGAGCGCTCTTGAGGCCGTGCGACTGGGGGCGGATGACTACCTGCTCAAACCCGCCAGCGCAGATCAAGTCCTCGCCGCTTTGGAAGGCCACGATGACTCCTCCGCGCGTCCCGCAGCGGGTGATCTGCCCAGCCTAGCCAGGCTCGAATGGGAGCACATCCAGCGCGTGCTGCATGACTGCGGCGGCAACATCTCGCATGCCGCCTCAGCGCTTGGCATCGACCGCCGCACACTGCAGCGCAAGCTCGGCAAGCAGCCGCCAGGCTGAGAAGCCTTTCGCTAGATCATCAATGCGCTTTAACGAGGTTCAAACTACGGATGTCGTAGGTATTGGCATCGTCTCCGAGAGCTTTGACGGCATCCTCGCGTGTGATCTTCGCGTTGGTCGCGATGATTTCGAGCTTGGGCAGCCCACCTTTTTCATCGCGCGTGATTTTGACGCTTTGCACGTCGGGGAGCTTCTTCATCGCGGCCTCGACCTTGTTCGTGCAGTGGATGCACATGATGCCGGCGACTTCACCTTGGTAGACGAATTTCACCGGATCTCCGGCAGTGCAGGAAGTGGCTGTGAAGAGAAGGCTGAGAATGAATGTGAGGATGTGTTTCATAGGTTTGGTTGTTGGGTGTGTTGATTATTCGGCGGGGTTGTCGAGAAGACGCTGCACGTCACGGCTGAGCTTTTCAGTCATGATCGTGGCGATCTCGGCTTGAGGGTGGAAGACGGCGTAGTAGCCGCGCACGCGGCCCTGGCGGTCGATGAGGACCATGCGGAGGTCGTGCTCGTAGAGGTCCAGCGGGTTGATGCGCTTTTCCTCCGGGATGGGCAAGGGATGCTGCAATTGCAGATCGTAGGTCATGTAGTCCCAGATGCGCTGCTGCTCACCGGTCACGAACCACCAGGGATCTTCGGGCCTGGCACCCACGCCTTCAGCGTAGGCCTTGAGGAAGCCCGAGGTGTCGCGCTCCGGCGCCACGGCAAGAGAGACCAGATGGAAATCCGGCCGCGTGCGGTAGGCGATGTTGAGCTTCTGCATCTGCGCCACCACCGCCGCGCATCCATGCGGACACACGGTGTAGAGACAGGCCATGACGGTGACCTTCCCGCGCAGGGCGGAAAGCTTCACCGTCTGCCCGCTGCGCTCGGTGGCTTCGAGGTCGCCTTTGATTTGCGTGACCACTGGCAGCGGTGCCTGCGGGAGCGCCTGCCGGGCGTAATGCCCCAGCACCCACACACCCGCGATGGCCATGCCGATGCCCAGCACCATGCGCACCCAGGAGCCGGTGCTGACGCGAAGGTCAGCGCCGGCGGAGGTGTAGCGAATGCCCGGAGACGGAGACTCTGGAGGTGAATCAGGCATCGTGTTATTCCACAGGGATTTTGAGGATTTCAGCCTCCGTCCACATCGCGCTGCGGGCCTTCTCAGCCTCACGGATGGCGGCGACCTCTGCGGGCGTGACGGCACCGGCTTTGTTGCCAAAGTTGCTGCGCACATAGCTCAGCACACCTGCGATCTGCTCATCATTGAGCGCGCCACCTTGCGGCGGCATCAGCGGTGCAGGCGAGGTGAATGGCTGGCCGTTGAGGGTGAATGGACCGGTGAAACCGTGAAGCACCATGCGGATCATGCGGTCGGGTTTTTTCACGTTGACCCAGTCAGAGCCCGCGAGCGGCGGAAACATGGGCGGCAACCCCTGCCCCGTGGGCTGGTGGCAGGCGATGCACACGGTGGAGTAGATGCGCTGGCCGGTGGCCAGCAGATCTGTTCCCCCGGCTGCAGCAGGGCTGGCAGGTGCCGGGCCGGGAGCAGCGGGTGCGGGGGGTGGCGTGGCCGCAGGCGGCGCGGCTTCTGCAGCGGGCGCAGGAGGTTTGGCCCGCAGCGCCACATAGGAGCCTTCGATGAACGCCCCCACGATGAAGAGAATGGAGCCGCCCATGACAGCGCCCACGCCGTAGGTCAGCAGGTCGGTGATGTAGGAGCCGAGACTCTTGGGAGAAGATGATTTTTGAGACATGATGTTTGAGCTGTTTTTTATTCGGTGGGGATTTTGCTGATCTCGGCCTCGGTCCACATCGCGCTGCGCGCCTTCTCAGCCTCGCGGATGGCGGCGACCTGCTCCGGCGTGACGGCATCGGCCTTGTTGCCAAAGTTGTTGCGCACGTAGGTCAGCACATCGGCGATCTGTTTGTCGCTGAGCGCCGCGCCCTGCGGCGGCATCAGCGGCGCGGGAGAGGTGAAGGGCTTGCCATTGAGCGTGATGGGCCCGGTGAAGCCATGCAGCACCATGCGGATGATGCGGTCCGGCTTTTTCGCCGCCACCCAGTCAGAACTGGCCAGCGGAGGGAACATGCCCGGCAGGCCTTGGCCGGTGGGCTGATGGCACGCGAAGCAGACCTGCATGTAAACGGTCTGACCACGTGAGAGCGACTCCGCCGAAGGAGCCGCGTCTTGAGCGTGAAGGGATGAAGTGAAGGGCAGCACGCAAACGGCTGCGAGGAGGTGTTTGAGGGGTGTTTTCATGAATGAGGGGTGGTTTTTTTTGGATTTTTTGGATAGGTTGTTTCGATGAGGGTGATAGGGGCTAGTGCTTCAGCCGCCTTTGCTGATGGCTTCCACCTTCTGGCGAAAGCCCGTGAACATGTCCTCCACGAGCTTTCTGGACTTGGCGGGTGCTTTGGCAGGATCTCCCGCCGTCGTGGGTGGATGGGGATCGTACTCGGCCATCAGGGCCAGGCAGTCCGTGTATTCACGGTCCCGCCATTTCAGGGACATGTGCAGGCCAAAGTCCATGCCGGCGGTGACACCGGCAGCGGTGATGACCTTGCCATCCTCCACCACGCGGTCCTCGGAAGCCGTGGCACCGAAAAGAGGCAGCAGATCTTTGACCAGCCAGTGGGAGGTGGCCTTCCTGCCTTTCAGCAGACCTGCGGCACCGAGGATGAGTGAACCGGTGCAGACAGAGGAGACGACCTTCGCCGCCGCTCCGGCCTTGCGGATGAAAGCCATCGTTTCCGCATCCTGCATGGCGGCCAGCGTGCCTGTCGAGCCACCGGGCACGCAGAGCAGATCCAGCGCCGCCGGGCAGTCGGCAAAGGTGACGTCGGGCATGATCTTCACGCCCGCGTCGGAACTGACCGGCTCCAGGCTCTTGGCGGCCAGCAGCACTTTGGCTCCCATCAGGGAAGACAAAAAGTGATGCGGGCCGATGAGATCGAGCGCCGTGAACTGCGGGTAAAGCACCTGCACGATCACTTCATGGCCCGTCCAATGGGGAGGCATGGCGGACATGTCATGATCTGGCTTGGGTGTCTCTGTGGCAGCCTGGGCGCTGGTAGTTTGTGCCAGGGCGACAAACCCTGGCAGCACGCAGGTGAGTTGACGTAGAAATTCACGACGCTCGGTATTCATGGAATTCAGGCGTTGAGATTAAAAACGTACGGTGGCCTGGCAGAACACATTGAAGGGCGCGTTGGGTGCCACGGAGCCGTTGAAAAACGCAAAGGGCTGGTAGTAGTGCGTATTGAAAAGGTTCTGGATGCCGAGCGAAACTGACGCCGGACCACGGGTGTAGCTGAGCTGCGCATCCACCGTGGCGTAAGCAGGTGTGGAAAAGGTGTTGGCATTATCACCCGGACGGGAGGTGGCCATCGTGACGCCCAGACCTGCGCCGAATCCTTTGAAGAAACCTTCCTTGCGGTCAAACCGCACCGCGACGCGGCCCGAATGCTGCGGGATGCGCGCCAGGCGGTTGCCAGGAGTCAGCGTCGTGTCCGAGACGACTCTGGCGTCCTGGTAGGCATAGTTCATCAGCACGGTGAATTCGGAGGCAAGCTGCCAGACGAGGTCGGCCTCGATGCCCTGGGCCCGCTGCTTGCCGGACTGCGTGCTGAGCAGACTGCCGGGGATGGCCACGGGCACATTCGTGCGCTCGTTATGAAACCACGCCAGTGAGCCTTGCAGCTTCTTGGAAACCTCGAATTTAAAGCCCGCCTCCCACTGCTCTCCCTCAATCACTTTCTTGGGACCCGCGAGGGCAATGCCAACCGGTGCCTGAAATCCTTGGCCCCAGCCCGCAAAGGCGGTCATCCAGCTCGTCACATCCACCGAAGCCCCTGCCCTGCCGGTGACGCGGTGCTCGTTTAAGACGGCGTCGATGCCCTGCACCTTTTCCACATCGTGGACCCTGAGGTTGCTGTAGCGCACGGACCCCATGAGATGAAACTTCTCCGCAAACGTGATCTGGTCCTGGAGAAAGCCGGCGATGGTCTGGTAGTCGTTGTGCTGGTCGATGAGAGCGAAGCCGTTGCCTGCCCAGGTCGGATAGGTGGAGGACGGATTGCTGACATCGACCGCGCCGAAGGCCGGATTGTAGTACATCACACCCGGGTCCATGGTGTGGTCATAGTCCATGCCCACGGTCAGGGTGTGCTTGATGGCTCCGGTATCAAACTTGCCGTTCACCCGTGCATTGAAAGCCAGCGAGCGCAGCTGCTGCACCAACGCGGCTGAATCCACCGGGTAGATCGTCCCGACCGGCGCGGCGACAAAGCTCGGCCAGACGGAAGACTGGTCGAAGTTCCAGTCCATGTAGTTCGCTTCGAGGATGAAGTTCCAGTCGTTGTTGAAGTTGTGCTTCAGTTCGGCGCTCAAGGTGCGGTTCTTGTTGGAGGTCGCAGGCTGGCCTTCGGCGCGGAAGATGTCGTAACGGCCGAAGTTGTAGGTGCCGGGGTTCACCGTGCCGCTGGCGGGCAGGCCGCTGTAGTCCGTCTGCGAGCGGTCGGTGTAGCGCCCGCGCAGTGTGAGGGTGGTGTCATCGGTCAGCGCGATTGCCAGCGTGGGGAAGAAGCTGGTGAGGTGGCCCTTGATGTAGGAGTTCACATCCCGTATTTCGCGGATGTCTCCGGTGATGCGGAAGAGCACGCGGCCATCCTTGTCCAGCGGCTGGTTGATGTCCCAGATGTTGCCGTAGGCACCCCAGGTGCCTGCGTTCATGCCCATCATGTAGTGCGCTTCTTTTTCAGGCCGCTTGGAAACGAAGTTCAGCAGGCCGCCCAGCGGGCCGCCGGCAGCGCCGCCGAACATCGTGCCGGTGGGGCCTTTGACGACTTCCACGCGCTCCGTGTTGATCAAGGTTTCAGTGGCCGGTCCGGGATAGTAGAGCTGGAAGCTGTCCAGATACGGCGCGGACTGAAAGCCCCGAATGAAGTACTGGATGTTGTTCATCTCACGCCAGTCCGTGCCGACCACACCGCTGAAGTTTTTCACCACATCCCCCGGGTTCTGGGAGAGCTGGTTGTCCATCAGCTTTCGCGTGATGACCTGCGCGGATTGCGGCAGCTGCCGCAGCGGAATCTCCGAGCGCGTGGTCGTGATCGCATTGGGAGCCATGTAGGAATTCGGCTGGGCAGTGATGATGATCTCCGGCAGCTCCTTGGACTCCTGGAGTGCCAGACTGGCGGCGGTGGGCTTGGCCTTGACCTTGGGATCGCCCGCTTCCGGGACGGGGGTGGTTTGAGAAAACACGGATGACACGGCAAGCAAAGAAGAGGCCGCCGTGAGAAGTGCGGAGCGGGAGATGCGCTTTAGAAAAAGAGAAGAAAGCATGAGTGGAAAAATGAAAAATGGAACAGGGCACATGAGTGAAGTCCTCACGCCATGAGTGTCCGGTCAGGGCATGATGGTGCGCGTTGTCTGGGATGACGAGTGTATGCCCATGACCATGCCGATGCGGGCCGGGGGGCCACGACGGTGATGGTGCGTAAGGCCAGGCGCAGCTGCCAGCGTGTTCACGCGGGGAGTGCGTCTGTGGTGCTTAACCCAGAGAGGAGAGACTGCTGCTGCCGCATCGTGGCGGCGGGCTGGGCGGCTTGGTGCGGCGTGCGATGCCGTGCGGAAAATCTGGCAGCGGCGAAAGTGTTGGCGATGGCGGAGTCAGGACCACCCTGCTGAAAATGCCAAGAGTGAGGTCGAGCTTCTTTTTCTGGTCTGCCCGCTTGGTATCCTTCTTTTCGGACTGCTTGCCCTGTTTGATGGCACTGCAGAGCGGGCAGGGATGCTCATTGTCGAAAGTCTGGCTCAGCCCATCGATCACGGATCCCTCCTGCACCGTGTAGGTCACGAGCATTCCCGCCCAGGCGACTGATTGCAGCACGACCCAGTGCAGCCCGATGGAAAACATCAGGGCGGCAACAATGAGGGTGTGTGCGGTGCGGCGAAGCATGGTGGGGAAACGGCCTTGATCCAAGGAGGCTCCGCAGACGGTTGCAGAGCCTCCTGGAGATCAGGCGCGGTCGTTATTTGCCTTTGAAGCCATCGTGGCAGGCTTTGCAGTTCACGGCTTTTTTGAAGTCACTGGCACCGGTAGCGTCCTTGGCTTGAACCTTCTTCACGGCGGCGATGAGCGCATCGCACTTCTCTGCCCAGACGGTCTTGTCGCCCTTCGGCGGCGTGGCCCCCTTCATGCCTTCGTAGGCTGTGAGCAGTGTGCTGAGATCAGCGTTGGTGGCTTCGCCTTTGCCGACCTTTTTGCAAAGGGCGTCTTCGGGCTTGTGGTATTTCTTCATGACGTCCTTGATGACATCGTCAGCGGCGGCAGAGCCGATGCTGATGGCTGCGAACAGGAGGGAGAATGCTGTTTTCTTCATGTGTGGTGTTGGGTGTGGGTGCTTCAAATCCGCCGCATGATGCTGCGGACTGGAAATTTTCGCCCCGCCCAGAAACCGGCTGGACGAAGGCGTCCGGTGGAAACACGGCTTTCGCCGCGAAACACTGTTCACCAGAGAGAATGTCATGATCCGCGAGAGATCATGCAATGCAGGGCCTCAGCCCCGCGCAGAGTTAGCCGACGGCTTTGGAAACCGCCCGACAAGTTCAAACCAGCCCGCGTCGTGGCGGTGGTGTTTCTGGCAGCTCGGTGCGTTGCATCAGCATCTCGTGCAGTGGCACGAATGAAAATGTTTCTCCTGAGGGGGTGACCAATGTCGTGATTTCCACCAGCACAGCGGTGATTTTCTGCATGGACTGTCCCGCCTGCTGTGGCTGCTTGCGGTTGGACTGGCCTTCCTTCACTTTTTTGCAAAGCGGGCAGCCATGCTGCCCATCGAAGGTTTTCTGCACCGCCTCCATCACCGTCCCTTCGCTGGCAAAGGAGACCAACATCCCTGCCCATGCGACGCCCTGCAGCAAGGCCCAGTGCAGACCCAGAGACAGACAGATCGCCCCCACGATCACCAGCCGCGCGATTCGCGGCAGCAGCGATGCATTGGAGCGGGAGGACATGGCACAAGTATGGAAGCCTGACGCGCCGTGTCAACTTTCGCCGCTCACCGCAGCGTCTCAAACCACGCCAGCAGATCGAGAATCTGCTCCGCCTTCAGAGAATTGAGCAAGCCGGCGGGCATCGGCGAAATCTCCGACACGCTGCGCTCCTTGATCATCGCCTTCGCGATCTCGCTCTTCTCGGGAGCGAGCGGATTCAGCTTCAGCACCACGCGTTCATCGTCCTCGCTCTCCAGACTGCCGGTGATCGTTTTGCCATCGCTCGTCTTCACCGTCACGTGGCGGAATTTTTCGTCGATGAACTTGGAGGGGTTCAAAATGTGATCCAGCAGGTCGCGGCGGTTGAAGCGAGCGGACACCTGCACCAGGTCCGGCCCGAACACTCCCGCTGGCAGCGTGGGGTCATTGCTCACTTTATGGCAGAACACGCACTGCGCACGAATGAGAGCATCCTTCCCGCTCTCGCGGCTGCGTGTCTTCGCATCCATCTTCACCAGCAGCGGGGTCAGATCTTCCAGCGTCCAGTTCTTGAACGAATGCCCCGGCAGCGCATGCGCGGACAGCACCGTCGGCTTCGCCGGTGAGATCACTGCTGCAAGTTGCGCGGCCTCCTCAGGTTTCAGCGCTGCGGCCAGCTCGCTGCGCGTATCGCTGATCGCTTTGAAGAAGGTCGAAGCCCCATTCATCTTCTCCGCCTTGTTCAGCGCCTCAAACACCACGCGTCGCTGCTCCAGCCTCCAGCCATCTTTGAGATAGCGCAGCATGAACGGGTAAAACAACAGGTCTTCTGAAGTCGTGGCCGCCTGGAGCAGCTGCATCGTTTTTTCGATGACTGTGGGGGATTTCAAATAGACCAGCAGGCGGCAGAGTTCGCGGTTCAGAAAAGTTTCGTCGCGGGGATAAACCGCCCATGCCAGAAGCTGCTGCTTCATCGCTTCCGCCGGTTCTCCTTGCCGGGCGATGGCAACAGAGATCACACGCAGTGCATCCAAATTCGGAGTGGGCGCTGCTGTCAAAACGGCTTGGAGAATTTCATGCAGATCGCTCGGCTGACCCACCCGCGCCAGAGCCAGCAAAGCATTCAGGTCGAGGGAATGCAGCAAGTGGACGCGCCATCCATTCAACGGTCGGTTTTCCCATTGTATGCGTGCGGCGTGTTTTGACAAAGCAGTGCTCACGGGCTTTGCCACGCTCGCTGTCGGCTGGGCAGGCGGCTGGTTTCCTGCATACGTGACACGATACAGCCCGCTTTGCGTCCCACGCCCGCCGGTGATGAACCACATCGCAGCATCCGGACCGATGCAGCCGTCGGTGACATTCAGCGGCCTGCCTGCCACAAACGTTTCCTGCGTCACGGTGCTGCCGAAATGCACCGCCAGGATACGCCCGTAGCTCCAATCAAGCAGATAGAGCGCGTTTTGATATTTCTGCGGAAACTCGGCTCCATAGCCGAAATAAATCCCTGTGGGCGATGATAAGCCGATGTCGATCACACTCGGCAGGGTGTCCGCATACCATGCCGGAAAACGCCCTGTGCCACGACGCCAGCCATAGTCACCGCCGGGCACGACCTGCAGCACCCGCGTGGGCATGTACCACGGCGTTCCCACATCCCGCTCCATGTCAGCATCGAAAGTAAACAAGTCACCCTTGTCATTGAACGCGATATCCAGCGGGTTCCGCAGCCCCCCGGCGAGGAGCGTGACCTTGCTGCCGTCCGGCTTCACGCGCAGGATGTGGCCGGCGGGAAGCTCCACATTGCCATCGAACATGCTGCCATCCCACGGGTTCGGGATGAGCTGGTCATTCGCATAGTTCTTGAGCGGCGAAGCAGGATCGACGTTCTTGGGCAGCAGCACGTTGTTGCCATGCGCCACGTAGATGTCTCCCTTTGGACCGAGTTTGATGTGATTGCGGCCATGGCCGTTGCCACCTTCGGTGCGCAGGATAGCCTGGCGCTTTTCAAAGACACCGTCGCCGTCTGCATCTGTCAGGCGGAAGAGCGTCTTCGAGACGTTGGCATTCGCGAAAAGCGAACCGTGCGCATAGAGCAGGCCCCGGCATTCGAGCAGTTCATCATCGATGACTTCCACCTTCTGATCCCCGCTGCCGCTGAGCGTGAGTCGCAGGAGCCCCTTCTTCTCCTTGCCCAGCGTGATGCGGCCCTGTGGATCAAACGCCATCGACACCCAGGAGTCTTCACCGGGCTGCGCGGAGCGTATCAGCTCCGCTTTGAACCCCGGAGGCAGCGTCAGCGTGGCGGGATCGGTCGCCTGATTCTGCGCGCCGGGTTTTGCGAGCTGCCAGGAGTTGTAGGCATCGAAGGTCTTCTTCAAGTCGAAGGGATTCGTGGCCGGGTCGGCATCGGTGGGGCCTGTCACCACCGCGTTCTGCCAGCTCGCATCCGTGGCGATCCAGCGCACCGCAGCGAGGTCGCCATTGAGCTCCAGCCGCGCGGCGGTTTTCGCTTTGCCGGGGACGCGTAGGCCGAGTTGATGCACTTTGCCATCGCTGAGCTGCTGCGTGAGGTCCGTGCCGGTCGCAGCTTCAGCGGCTTTGAAGGTGGCGATGTTTTTGCCATCGAGCGTGATCTCCACCGTGGCATCGCTGGCGGTCAGCAGCACCGCCTTGAGCAGCTTGCCCTCGTGTTTCACTGACTGGGTGAACGTCGTGCCCGCTTCAGGTGCCGCAAGCCACTGCGGCACCGGCGGGCTGTTGGCGAGTTGCGCGCAAGCGCTGGCTGAGAGCAGCAGGTAGAGTAAGCAGCGTGACATGCGCAAAGAACGCGTGCTGATGCCCGAGCCTGTCGGAGGAGATCAAAGCGTCTCGCTGCCGACGGTGAAGGTCACGTTTTGAATCTGCGCCTGGTGAAGCGAGTTGAGCACATCGATGACGCGTTCATAGCTGGCCTGCGCTTCAGCCTGAATGGTCACCAGAACCTGCTGCTTCTGCTGCGAGGAAGAATCCGCCACCCGTCGCAGCGTGCGGGTCAGCATGGGCAGGGCTTTGTCCTTGGGAGAATCGAAGGCCTCTTCATTCAGCGTGACCGTGCCGTCTTCGAGAATCCCGAGGGTGATTTCTTCGGCGGGGAACTGGACGACTTGGGCAGGATCGCGTGGGCTCGGGAGTTTCGTGACCAGCTCACGCTCCACTTTCATGCTGCCCACCATCACCATGAAGAACAGCATGATGACGAAGACGACATCGATCATGGGAGCGATCTGAAAACCCAGCGTGGTGGTGTCCGAATGAATGGAGTGTTTCATGGCGTGTGCGTGCATGACGACTGACTCCGGAAAACCTTGGGGGGAGCTTTTAGGCATCTGAAACCCGTTTTTAGGGTCTCTCGGCGGAGTTATTTTGGGTTAAATGACCATGCTCTCAAACATTGAAAAACAATGGAGTGCATTATCCGCTCAAACTTTCTTAAGAACGTAGGCTTGACATTCTTTTGAAAATGAGTCTTCTAGTCCGACCGTGAAAAGCAAAATCTATATACTTGACGACCACCCCATCGTTATCGAAGGGCTTAAGAAACTAATCGACCAGCAGGAAGACATGCTGGTCATCGGCAGCGCTGAAGACGCCAATACGGCGCTGCAGCAGATCGCCAAACTCAAGCCCGACGTAGTCGTGCTCGATATTACGTTGAAGGACCGCAGTGGTGTGGACCTCATCAAAAAGCTGCGTGCCAGCCATCCAAACATGCAGATCCTCGTGTACTCGATGCACGATGAAAATGTGTACGCGGAACGCTGCCTGCGCGCTGGTGCCATGGGCTACGTGATGAAGGGCGAACCCAGCACTCGCGTGCTTCAGGGCCTCCGTCAGGTGGCTGCTGGTTCCTTCTTCTTCAGCGCTTCCCTGCTCGGCAGCATCGTTTCCGGTGGCGGTCCTCGCGGCGGTTCCCGTGGCGAGCCTGCCCGCATGCTCAGCGACCGTCAGCTCGAGATCTTCGAGATGGTGGGACGCGGCTTCGACTCCCACAGCATTGCTGAAAAGCTGACCCTCAGCGCCAAGACGGTGGATGCCCACAAGGCAAACATCCGCCAGAAACTCGGTCTCGCCTCTGCTCGCGAACTGCTCATGGAAGCCGTCCGCTGGGTGGAGAAATAGGATTTCTCAAAACAGTGATCTTTCCGACGGGCGGTGCGCAGGCACCGCCCGTTTTTTTGTCTTCTCAGGCCGGAGAAAGTAGCCCTGTTCCTGTGGAACAGGGAATCCTTGTTGCACAGCAACAAGGCAACTTTCAATCCTTCGCCACCGCATCGCGGTCCGCTTTGGCCATGTCGGTCAGGCGTTCCTTCATCGCAGCCAGTTGGTCAGGCTGCTGCGCCGCCAGATCCTTGGTCTCGTTGGGATCAGCTATGATGTCATAGATCTCGAATTTCGCCTTCTCTGCGGAGCCATGCACCACGAGCTTCCAGGGGTCGCAGCGCAGTGCCCGTGACTTGAAGCCGGGGCCCACGGTGTACAGCGTGCGCGGCGGCGGAGGCGCTCCATCGGCAAGCTGCGGCCAGAGGTTCACGCCGTCCCATTTCAGATCCTTGGCCGGTTTGAATCCCGCCAGCGCGCAGAAGGTCGGCATCCAGTCGATGATCTGCACCGGGGCATCGTGCGTGCCGGGTTTCAGCGTACCGGGCCAGCTCAGGATGCAGGGCACACGAATGCCGCCTTCATAGACGCTCCCCTTCTCATCGCGCAGCGGCAGGTTGTTCCCGGGCAGCGGGCCCGCCCCGTAGCCATCAGGCGGGTAGGCCTGCCCGTTGTTTTCAGCGGTGCTGCCGCCGTTGTCGCTGGTGAAAACGAGCAGGGTGTTGCTGCGCTGCCCCTGCTTCTCCAAGGCTTCCACGATCTGCCCCACCGCCGCGTCCAGATGCATGGTGCAGGCGGCGTACTGGCGTGCCACCGCGCCGGTGATGCCCGCAGGCACCTTCGACAACCACTCCTCCGGCTCCTTCACCGGCAGATGAACCGCCGTCATCGGCACATAGAGGAAAAACGGCGCATCCTTCCGCGCCGCGAGCCATTCACAGGCCTCCTTGGCGATCAAGTCCGTCACATGCCCGGGTTCCTTAATGAGCTTTTCATCGCGATGCCACGTCTCGGTGAAAGGGCCTTTCTTGTAATGGTGGTCCCACGGTCCGACACCGCCGCCCAGCGAGCCGTAGCTGTGATCAAAGCCAAAGTGATTCGGTCCCCACGCGGGTTTCGAACCGAGATGCCATTTGCCCGTGAGGCAGGTCTCGTAGCCCACCGATTTCAGCGCGCTCGGCAGCGTGACGGTGTCCCACGGCAGGGCCCGTTCACTCTGCGGGGTCGTGACGCCAAAGCGGCTCCAGCAGCGCCCGGTCATCAAACCGGTGCGCGTAGGGCTGCACGCCGGCGCGACGTAATGATGCGTGAGTTCCAGGCCTTCCCGGGCCAGTTTATCCAGCGTGGGAGTCGGTGCATTGCCAGCATGAAAGGCCACATCCGCCCAGCCGAGATCGTCCGCCATGATGAAAACGATGTTCGGTTTTGCGGTGGCTGCATGCAGCAGCGGGCAGCAGGTCAGGAGCAGGAGAAAAAGGCGGTGCATCTCACGCCAAACGAAGCATCACCCGGTGATCTCGCATGAACGGTTGCGTGCCCGGAAGCGTTGCGGCATAAGGAGTCGCATGGGCCGCGCCAATGATTCCGCCAGTTTATCCAAGCGCACCGTGCAGTGGCTGGTGTACGCGCTGTTTCGGTGCATTGAGGGCGTGCTGTGGCTGCTGCCGCTCATCGTGGTGTGGTACATTGGCCGGGTGCTGGGTACCCTCGCTTATTTTCTGGCCGGCAAGTACCGCCGCCTCGCGCTGCACAACCTGCACATCGCCTTTGGCCGTGAAAAAAACGCCGCCGAGCTCAAGCGACTGGCGTTCGAGCACTTCAAGAGCCTCTTCGCCAACATCCTCTGCGGTTTCAAACTGCCCCTGATGAGCGAGGCCGCGATCTGCAAGCATGTGCGCTCTGAGGGCATCGAGCGCGCGCAGGCCGCCTACGACAATGGCAAACGTCCGCTCCTCAATCTGGTGCTGCATGCGAGCTGCTGGGAGATCCTGACTCAGGTGCCGTCCATGTATGTGCGCGGCCACCAAGCCGGGGCCATTTATCAGCCGCTGCACAATCCCTGGCTCAATGCGCTGGTGCTTCGCCGCCGTGAAAAGCTAGGTTATACATTGTTTGACCGTCAGGCCGGCTTCAATGCGCCCATGAAATTCATGCGCGAGGCCGGTCAGGTGGGCGTGCTGGTGGATCAGCATGCCGGAGATCATGGCCTGTGGTGCCCGTTCTTTGACCGTCTGGCCTCCACCACCACCATCGCCGCCCTCATGGCCATCCGCACGGATGCCGTGGTGCTGCCGATGATGGTCTATGATGACGGCCCCGCACGATGGCGGCTCGTTTGCGCGCCGGAGGTTAAAGCCGCAGAATCGCAGCCCAACGCCGAAGGCCTGACCCTGGCGATCAATGCCACCGTGGAGAAGTTGATCCGCGAGCAGCCTGCCAACTGGTTCTGGGTGCACAACCGCTGGAAGCTGCCGAAGCCGAACATCCTGCTCGCCAATTATCGTCGCGGCGTGGTCTTTTCCCCGGACTACGACATGAGCCGCCTGCAGCCGTTTGAGATGCTTATTCGCAGCCCCAACTGGCTGGGAGACGCCTGCATGGCCTTCCCCATGGTGCGTGCCATCAAACGCGGTCGGCCGGACATGAAGATCACCGTTCTCGGCCCGGACAAACTGGAGGAGCTGTGGCTCTCCATGCCCGAAGTCTCGCGCTACATCGGCAAGCCCGCCAAGGAAGGACTCTTCGCCGTGGCCAAGCGCATCAAGGCCACCGGCGTGAAGTTTGATGCCGCCGTGTTTTGCACCAATTCCACCCGCAGCACCCTGGAAATCTGGCTCGCAGGCATCCCACGCCGGGTCGGGGTAAAAGGCTCATTCCGTGCCAAGCTGCTCAACCAGATCATCAAGGGCGGCCCGGCCAAAGGAAGCAAGGAGCACCACGCGCACCGCTACCTGCGCATCGCCAAAGGCATCGGCGCCGACATCGATCAGCCGGGTGTGTGGGACGCCGGGACACCTCCGGTCTCGACGGATGGCACCATCCGTGTCGGTGTTTGTGCCGGTGCCGAATACGGCCCCGCCAAGCGCTGGCCGTTGGAGCGCTTCGCCGCCGTGGTGAATCAAATCTCCGCGCAGCATGCGCAGTTCCGCTGGCAGTTGTTTGGCGCACCCGGGGAGAAGGAGATGGGCGAAAAACTCTCCGCCATGCTCCAGGCACCGCATGAAAACCTCGTCGGCAAAACGCGGCTCTCCGAACTCATCGCAAAATTACGCGAGTGCCAGCTCCTGCTCACCAATGACACCGGCACCATGCATCTGGCCGCAGCGCTGGGCATTCCCACGGTGAGCATCTTTGGCTCCACCTGCCCGATTGAAACCGGCCCCCTTGGCGACCGCCACACCGTCATCCAGCACAAGATTTCATGCAGCCCCTGCTTTGAGCGCGAGTGCCCTTTCGGCCACTACAACTGCATGACCCTCGTCACACCCGAAGAGGTGGCGCAGGCCGTGCTGAAGACCAGCGGCGTCGAAAGCTAAATCTTCCTCCTCATACTCCTCCTCCCGGTGGTATGGGAACTTCTCAGCAGAGGAGGATTGACTCCAACCTCAGCGTTCCGCCACCGGGTCCTTGCCCACAAAGAGACCCAGAACCGCGCCGCCAATGACCCAGGCGATCACATGATCGGCGATGTTCACCACCGCATCGCGCCCCGGATTTTCAAACCAGATCCACATCGGCAGATCGGCGGTCAGGCCGGCGAACAATCCCGCCGCCGCCGCGAAGGCGATGCGCGCCGGATAGGACAAAGTGGCCTGAGACATTAGCCCAGCGATCAAAAAGGCGCAGATCAGGCAGCGGATAAAACTCAAAGTCATGTTCATCCCCATGCTGAAATCGCCTTTGCCCGGACGGACGATGGCATACACGTAGGGACCGTCCTTCATCGCTCGGGTCTGCTGGGCTTCGAAGGCCTTCTTTTCCTCGGCGGTGGCGACTTTCGGCGCCTCACCTATGGCCGGCAGCAGATAGATGCCATGGCCGGAGGTGACGTTGGCCTTGATCACTTCTGCCACCTTGGATTCATCACGAAACGCACGGAATCCATTTTGATGCCAGCCAATGGCCGTCCACGACACCGCCTCCCAGACGAAGACGGTCATGGCGGTGAGAACAGCTCCGAGGATGAATTTACCCATGAGGCTTAATTAGTGGCTCAAGCTGGAAGGGCAAGCAGGCAATCTGCCAACCGCCACGGGAAAGCACCTCAGCACACCGGTGTCAGCAAGGCTGCGCCACTGAAGTGGGCCGCAAGATTTGCCACCACCAGCCGGGCCATCTCAGCACGCGTCTCATGCGTGCCGCTGCTCAGATGCGGCAGCAGCACCGCGTTCTCGCATTGCATCAGCGCCTCCGGCACCTGGGGCTCGTTTTCAAACACATCCAGCCCCGCGCCACGAATCGTGCCGTTTTGCAACGCCGCGATCAGCGCCGCTTCATCCACCACCGAGCCACGGGCGATGTTGATCAGCGTGCCTTTCGCGCCCAGCGCTACCAGCACCTCCGCATTGATCAGGTGCCTCGTCGCCGCACCACCCGGCGTGGCCACAATCATGAAATCCGCCGCTTGGGCGAGTGCGATCAGCGAGTCCACATACTCCCATGCCACGTCCTGCTTCGTGCGGCCATGATACGCGATGCGCATTCCATGGGCCTCCAGCCGTTGTGCTATTGCCTTGCCAATGCGCCCCAGGCCCACGATGCCCGCCAGCTTGCCATGCAGCGCATGCGCCAGCGGAAAGGGCCCCTTCGTCCACGCGCCCGCATGCAGGAAACGGCTGGCCGCGACCAAGCGCCGGCTCGTCATCAAAACCAGCGCGCTCGCCGTGTCCGCCACGTCTTCCGTCAGCACGTCCGGCGTATTCGTCACGCGGATGCCATGCGCTTTGCACCAGTCCACCGGCACCCCGTCATACCCCACGCCAAACACGCTCATGATTTCCAGCTTCGGCAGCTGCTCCAGCAGCGCCACGGGCGAAACTGTGCCCCCGGACATGACGATGCCGCGGATCTCCGGCCCCACCTGGGCCAGCAGCGCCGCCTTGTCCTCCGCATGAAAGTAATCATGGCACACATGCGCCGCCAGCAGCGGCTGCATCAGGAAGTCCGGCAAGGGAGCGAGAATGAGAACAGGGGTCTTTTCCATGGGTTGTTATGAACGTGATTTCTTCCATTCCTGCGGCGGCGTCAGGCGCACACCTTTCGGCCATTTCGCGCCCTGCTGGATCCAGTCGTGAATGGTCTGCTCGTTTTCGCGTTCCATTCGTTCAGGGGTGGGCGGCATGGCCACGGGGTTGTTATGGCCCAGCAGCAGCACCTTGTAGAGCAGGCTTTTATGCGGCGCACCTGGCACGATCACCGGCCCGCTGCGCCCGCCCTTCATCGCCCGCTCCTTGGTCTCCAGGTTCAGTCCGGCAAACTCATACTGATGCTGGTGGCACTCCAGACAGCTCGCCTCCAGGATCGGCTTGACCTGTCGCACAAAATCCACCTCCTCATTCTTCAGCCGCGTCAGATTCATCACGCAGCCGGAAAGTGTCACCACCAGCGCCAGTGCAATGCAAAGAAATCGGCTCATGGGTTCACCATCCTGTGGCAGCACGGCCTGACAAGCAGTGATTCACCCTTCACGGTTCCGCATCATGTCCGCCACCTGCGCAAAGAACGTCTCGATGATGGGTGCTTCGGGGTCTGGCACCGCCACCTCGGTCATCGCTTCCCCCATCAGTTTCATCCAGCGGTCCCGCTCCGCCTCACCGATGGAAAAGGGCATGTGCCTGCCGCGCAGACGCGGATGCCCGCGCTCCTCGATGTAGGTCTGCGGTCCGCCGAACCGATACACAATGAAATCCGCCAGCCGCTTCTCCGCATTCTCCCAGTCATCCGGCGGGTACATCGTGCCGATCACATCATCCACCCGCACACGCCGGTAAAACGCCGTCACCATCTCACGCAGCTTGGTTTCGCCCACCCGGGCGCAGAGAGTTGAAAGTTCATCCATGAAGGTCAGAATGGAGTTGGCCGAAAAAGAGGAAAGAAATAAAAAAACAGAAGCCTCAAAATCAGCCTCAATTTTTTCCACCTCTTTCCCCTTTTTCGGCCAACAATCTCCGGTTGCCGGGAATTCCCCCGAAAGTTTCGCCTCACACAGGACGGATGATTGACTCATCTCCCCCAACTCGTTCGTATCCACCCCATGAAAACCGCGCTCACCCTCCTCACCACCTTTCTCATGGCCTCCCTCGCCCAGCTCTCCTCTGCTGCTGACGCCAAAACCGAAACCGCCGTCATCGGTGGCGGCTGCTTCTGGTGCGTCGAGGCGCAGTACCTGCTCGTCAAAGGCGTCAAAAATGTCGTCAGCGGCTACGCCGGCGGCCAAACCGAAAACCCCACCTATGAGCAGGTCTGCACCGGCGACACCGGCCACGCCGAAGTCATCAAGGTCGAGTTCGATCCCGCCATCATTAGCTACAAAGAAATCATCGACCTCTTCTGGGATGCGCATGACCCCACCAGCGTGACCAAGGAAGACGGCGAGCACCACGGCAAGTTCATGCCCAAAGGCACCGCCTACCAGGGCAACGACTACGGCACCCAGTACCGCTCCGCCATCTACTACACCAGCGAAGAGCAGCACAAGATCGCCGAAGCCTCGAAGGCCGAAGTGCAGAAGAAGTGGAAAGACCCCATCGCCACCGAGATCGCCCCGCTCAAGAAGTTCTACCCAGCCGAAGACTACCACCAGAACTACAAAGCCCTCAACCCCAACCAAGGCTACGTCCGCGCCGTTGTTGATCCCAAGACCGAGAAGTTCAAGCACAAGCTCGAAGAGAAAGGCAAGATCAAGCCCGAGGCGAAGTAACTGCCCATCGCGCACCGGTCCGCACACTCTGTGTGAGGTTCCGAATCAGCCCAAGCCGAAAGGCTTGGGTTTTTTCGTTTATCACCCGAGGGATTTATTGAACAAACCTAGAAACGATCTTTCTCCGTCATAGGTTCTGGATTTATCTGGCCACCCAGACGCCATTCTGGCAGAACAGCCCGCCATTCATTTTTACCATGTCCACCTCACGCATCATTCTCCGCCTCGGCATCATTCTGGTCTGCGCATTCATCGGTGCCAGTGTCGGCACATCTCTCCAGGCGCTCCGCATCACCGGCAGACCGCAGGAATTTTGCTCGATCGCAAAGCTCGTCGGGGGCGCACAGATAGCCTCCAACGACAGTGTCTCCTGGCGCGAGCAGCAGGAGGACTTTTACGGGACGATCATCGAAACCATGGAATCTGCTGAAATGAAACGTCGCGCTATGGAGCGCGTTCGGGCGCTGAACCCAGAACTTAAAGATTGTGACGTGGCAATCCGCGCCTTTCGCACCAAGGGCAGTGCCATTTTCAACATCCTCGCGACCGGGCCCGAACCCAAATACACGAAGATCTTTCTCGATGCCCTGCTCGATGAGTTCATCGCCTTCCGGCAGAGCATCCGCGAGCAGGCACAGGGAAAGGTGCTCCAGCAGTTTCTTCAGGAGGTGGTCTCAAAGCAAAAAAGCATGGAAGACTCCATGGCGAAGCTGGAGAAAGTGCGTGCCAGGGTGGATACGGCGAGTGCCAGGTCGGATCAGGAGCGGCTCGTGACACGTCTCAACTCGCAGCGCAACCAGCGCGACGACCTCCGCCTCAAGCTCAAAACCATGGAAGAAAAAGATGCTGCTCGCGCACCTTTGCAGACCCAGCTCGGAGCCATCGAATCCGAAATCCTGAGCATCGAGTCTGATTTGCAGCGTCTTGAGCCAGACCTCTCCGAACTACGGACGCTCACCGAAAAATTTGCGGTAAACAAAGGGGCCTATGAGAAAATGTTCGAACAGGTCGAGAAAATACAGTCCGCCTTTAACACAAGCGCCGACTACGTTGCCATTCAGGAACGCGCCACACCTGCTTTCGAGAACGTCGAAGACTGGCAACTGCCCATCGCCGTGGGTGCTGGTGGTGGCGGCTTGCTGGGAGGCTTCATCGGCCTGGTTCTGAGCCTGCTCCTCGTTCGCTCTCCCAAGCCACCGCAGATGCCAGCAGCGCTTTGACCCAAATCGCCTCCACCAATCCACCCATCGAGTTTATCGATTCGCCTTCTTGCGATGATTGGCTCAAGCTCGGTTCGGTTACCTCCCGCCCATGAACACCTCCCACCAACGCTGGCTCCTCGAACAACTCCCGCAGTGGGAACGTGAGGGACTCCTCACCGCTGATGCGGCACGTACCTTGCGCGAACGCAACGCGGTGGATGACTCGCAGCCCGGCTTGGCGCAGATCGTCATGGGCGCGCTCGGCGCTTTGCTCATCGGCACCGGCTTGATCACGGTGATCGGTTACAACTGGGATGACTTCTCGCGGCCCGTGCGGCTGCTGTTCGCCTCTCTGCCGCTGCTGATCACGCAGATCTTCAGTTTCCGCGAGTTGCAGCGTGGTGCGGCCTCCACGGCCTGGGTGCGTGAAACGGCTGCGCTGCTGCAGGCGCTCGCCACCGGCGCGTGCATTGCCATCGTGTCGCAGATCTACAATCTCGGCGGCGACTGGCCGGATTTCCTGTTCTGGTGGCTCTTGCTGAGCCTCCCGCTCGTCTGGGTGCTGCGCTCGCATGCCGCGGCCATTTTTTATCTGATCGGCATTGCCGTGTGGAGCGTGAACCAGGCGGAGCACTGGGATGCGTGGTATCACAGCGCCTTGCTTTATCCAGTGCTGCTGCTGGGGCTCGCGCCCTTCTGGCCGGGGTGGCCACTGCGCTGGCAGCTGGGGAGGTCGCTGCAGAGGGTGGGCACACTCAGCCTTTGCGCGGGATTAGCTGCGGCGGCTGACAGCTCCGTGTCGTTGCGGATGCACTCGAGCTATGTCGCTTTCGGCTCTCTGGTGTGGCTGTGGACCTTGACGGCTTCTGCGTTGCTGCTGCTGCCGTTCAAAGCTGATGCTAGCAGTGATAAACGTCGCCTATACCCCCATGTGACCGTCAGTGGCTTCATTCTCCTGGCGCTCAGTTTCGCAACCTCCTTCAGCGATTTTTCCTGTGGTACGCTGTCGAAGTTGGAGATGGTACTGACCATGCCTTGGGCCTGGGGCTGTCTCACCCTTGTGGGGCTGTTTGCTCTGCCAGCTATTCGTCAGCAACGCTGGGCTCTGCTGGGTGTCAGTTCACTCTCTCTTTCGCCCCTGCTGGCATTGCTGGCGGGTTCTCGGGCGGAACCCATCTTGCCATGGCTCATGACGCTGCATCTTCTTGGGCTTGGGATCCTGCTCATCGTTCTCGAACTGGCTGGCAGGCGTGGTTCCCCACGTCTTGGCGCAACACTGATCTGCGTCTTGATCATAGCCCGCATGTTTGAAAGCGAGTTTTCGCTTCTGATCAAAGGACTCGTCTTCATCGCTGTCGGCGTCGCCTTCCTGGCCTTCAACATCCTCATGAGCCGTCAGCTCAAAAAGAAACAAGCCGCAACCGTATGAAAACGCTTCCCCTCATCATCTTCAGCATCGCCGTGCTGGCGCAGTGGGCCGCACCCTTGTCTCAAATCTGGACATACGAAAAGGTGCTCGCCAAGGGCACGCTCATCAAACTCAAATGCACCGCCCCTGATCCCTACGATCCGCTTCGGGGGCGCTATCTCGCGGTGCGGCCAAACCAGAGAGAAGCTCCCGTGCCTGCCGGTATGGAACTGAAGCAAGACACGCAAGTCTATGCAGTCCTCACCACAGGAGCCGATGGCTTTGCCACAATCACAAGCCTTTCGCTCACACCACCCGCGAGTGGCGATTATGTTCGTGTCAAATCACGCTACGTGTTCAACGAAAAGGCCCTCATCGACTGGCCTTTCGACCGCTTTTACGTCAACGAAAAGCTCGCGCCTGAGGCCGACAAGTGGTTCGCGGAAAACATCCGCAGTGTCCAAGGCATCACCGCCGAGGTGCGCGTATTCAACGGCCGCGCGGTGCTCGAAGACCTGAGCCTCGACGGCAAGCCCTTCCGCGAGATCCTCAAGGCACGGTTGAAGTAAGCCGCGAGACAGGCTGCCAGCCCGTTCCCACCGTACATCGTCACTTGCATCCCGCCCCGGCGCGCTTCATTCACGCCGCTTGCAACCTCTTCACCTCATCGACGCCATCGGCCCCTTCTTTCGCGGGCATGACGTGCGTACGATCAACTGGTCCAAGATCCCCTGGCACCATCTGCCCAAAACGCGCGATGCCACCGCAGACGCCTGGTGGGCCCAAGTGCGCGCAGACCTCGCCCGCTTCGCTGATCAAGCCGCCGCCTGGGGCTTCAATGCCGTCTCCCTCGATGACGTGACGCATCTCGCCGATCACGTCTGGCTGGAGCCCGAGCTGCGTGCGCGCATCGCCCTCTACCGCGAAGAATTCACCCGCTGCTTCGAGATCTTCACCGCTCGCGGACTGAAGGTGCATCTGACGATGGATGTGATGACCTACACGCCGGAACTGCGGCGGCGCATGCCCGAAGCGAAGCGTGGCGTGAACGACTACCTCGCCGAATTGCTTGATGGTTTCTTCACCAGCTTCCCGCAGGTGGCCGGCATCATCCTGCGCATTGGCGAAGCCGATGGCAAAGGCGTGCACGACGAATTCCGCAGCGAACTCGTCATTCAAAAACCCGCACAAGCACGCCAGCTCCTGCTCGATCTGCTGCCCGTGTGCGAGAAGCATTCACGCCGCCTCATCTTCCGCACCTGGACCGTGGGTGCCTACCGCATCGGGGATCTCATGTGGCACCGCCGTACCTTCACCAGCGTGTTTGAAGGCCTCACCAGCCCGGCGCTCGTCATTTCGATGAAATACGGCGAGTCCGATTTCTTCCGCTACCTGCCGCTGAACTCGAACTTCTTCCGCACCGATGTGGCGAAGATCGTGGAACTGCAAACACGGCGCGAGTACGAAGGTTGCGGCGAGTACCCCAGCTTCACCGGCTGGGAATACGAACGCTACGCGCATGAGCTGAAGCACGCCAAGAACGTCATCGGCTGCATGGTCTGGTGCCAGACCGGCGGCTGGGTCCCCTTCCGCCGCATCGCGCTGATCGATCCCGAGGCGGTCTGGATCGACCTCAACACCTTCGTCACCATCCGCATCATCAAAGACGGCATGCCCGTGGAGGACGCCGTGCGCGCCTTTGCCAAAGAGCGCGCCCTCGGCGATGCCGAAGCCCTCATCGAACTCCTACGCTACTCCGACGAAGTGATCCGCGAGCTGCTTTACGTGGAGGAATTTGCTCAGCAAAAGCTCTTCTTCCGTCGCGTGCGCATCCCGCCGCTGATCCAGGTCTATTGGGGCAACATCTTCATCAATCACAGCATCAAAAAACTGCTGCGCTACTTTGTGCAGGAGCCGCAGGCCGCCCTGCTCAGCGCCGCCCGTTGCATGGACCGCCTGGACCAAATGATCGCCCTCGCACCGCGTGCCGGAGTGCCCGTCGCCGATCTCGAATACATGCGCGACACCTTCCGCCTGTTGGCCCTAGCGCGTGAGTACTACTTCACCGAGTTCACCCCGGAGATGGAGACGCGCCTGCGCGAGGCCAAGCGTGCCTACAAAGCCAAATACACCAAGCGCGGCCTGCGTGCGCGCTATCGCGTGAAGACCGACTTCCAGCCCTTCTGGCTGCACCGCCGCTACCTCGGCTGGGCCATCAATCTGCTCATGCGCCGCCGCCGTGGCTACCGCCTCATCGACCGCCTGCTCATCCTGCACGTGCTGTCCATGATCTACCGTGTCATCGCCCTGCGGAAGCCCCATTGGATCCCCGGCTTCGCCAAAGAAAGCGCCATGGGCGTGGACGTGGTGTTCCGGTAAAAGTAGCCCTGTTCCTGCGGAACAGGGCCACCCTTGCCCAACTTAGCTCAAATTTTCGGTTCCCACCCCTTGCGGTAGCCACCGTCGCGTCCCCAGAGCTTCATCGCTTCCGCGTTATCCAGAACCTTCCCAGTCTTCGGATCACACTTCACCACCGTATTCGTGCGGTAGGCCATGTTGCCGAGATGGCACATCATGGTGCTCTTCTGGCCTTCTTCGATGGGGCTGTTCAGCTTCGCATTGCCACGGATGGCCTCAATGAAATTGCCCATGTGCGCGACATCACCACCGCCTGCGCCTTTGCCCTTGCTCACTTCCACGCCCTTCAGGTCGTAGTTGATCCATGAGTCCCGCGCGATGGCCATCGTGCCGTTGTCGCCATAGAACATGACTTCCGCCAGCGGCTTCTCTGCCGCACGTGCGTGGCTGCTGCTCTGCACCCACTCACAGCCGGCGTGGCCGAAATCATACACCGCCGTGCCGGTGTCTGGCGTTTCCTGCGCGTCATTGTAGAAATACCGTCCGCCATTGTACGTCGTGCGCAGCGGATACTCGCCCTTGAGGCCCCAGCGCAGGATGTCCAGCGTGTGGATGCCGTTGTTGCCCAGCTCGCCGTTGCCCCAATGCCAGAACCAATGCCAGTCGTAGTGAGCCATCGATTTGAAATCATGCTTCGCATCATCCGGCACCGGGCCCTGCCAGAGGTTGTAGTCGATGTCCGGTGACGCCGGCTTCTCGTTCGTGGCCACCGATTTGCGCGTGTTGTAGTAGAAGCCGCGACCAAAGTGAACAGGACCGATGGCGCCGCCATGCAGCGCCTCGATCGCTTCCTTCATCCAGGTGCGGCGCTGATTGCCCATCTGCACCAGACGGTCATTCTTCTTCGAAGCCGCCACGATCATCTCCGCCTCATGCGCGTTCTGGCTGCCGGGCTTTTCCACATAGACATGCTTGCCAGCCTGCATGCACAGCAGCGCGGCGGGCGTGTGCCAGAAATTCGGCGTGGCGATGAAGACGGCATCCAGCGTCTTGTCATCCAGGATCGAACGGAAATCCTTCACCCCGACGCAGGACACCTTCTGCGTGTCATTGACGACTTTGAGGCCCAATTCGAGGCGCTTCGGGTCCACCTCGGCCAGATAGGCGATCTCCACGCCCGGAATTTTGAGCAGGGCCTGCACATGCTGCATGCCACGCCCCAGCGCCACCACGGCCACTTTGACTTTCCTTCCGGCCTCATCCGCAGCGTAGAGTTTCGGCAGAGCGGAGACAGCGGCGAGCGCGGACGTTTGGTGAAAAAAAGTGCGGCGATTCATGATGGTGAGATCAAATCGGCCCTTGGCAGGTCTCTCTTGCACACGAACGAGGTCGAGGTCTCTGCTGTGCCGTACTTTCCCCGTGCATCCAGCCCATTTTCGCCCACTATCGGGGCTGCCACCATCCGCCATGACTTTCGCCGAACTTCACCGCATCTATCACCAGCCCTTTTTCGACCTCCTCAAGCAGGCCCGCGCCGTGCATGACGAGCATTGGACCGGCAACGAAGTGCAGCTCTGCACCCTCCTCAGCATCAAGACCGGCGGTTGCAGCGAAGACTGCGGCTACTGCGCGCAGAGCGCCCGCTACAGCACCGGCCTGCAGAAGGAAAACCTCATGCCCAAGGAGCAGGTCATGGAGCGCGCCCTCGCCGCCCGTGCCAACGGTTCCACCCGCTTCTGCATGGGCGCCGCCTGGAAAGGCGTGCGCAAAGGCACCCAGAAATTCGACCAGGTGCTCGACATCGTGCGCGACGTTTCCAAGCTCGGCATGGAAGTCTGCGTCACCCTCGGCGAACTCGGCGCGGACGAGGCCACCGATCTCAAGGAAGCCGGCGTCACCGCCTACAACCACAACGTGGACACCTCCCCTGAGCATTACCCGAACATCGTCACCACCCACACCTTTGATGACCGCCTGCGCACCATCCGCCACGCGCAGGACGCCGGCATGTCCGTCTGTTGCGGCGGCATCCTCGGTCTCGGCGAGACCATCGAAGACCGCCTGAAGATGCTGGAAGTCATCTCCAACTTCAATCCCCAGCCCGAGAGCATCCCGATCAACGCCCTCATGCCCATCAAAGGCACCCCCATGGGAGACAACGAAGTCGTCGATTCCTTCGCCTTCGTCCGCATGATCGCCGTCACCCGCATCGCCGTGCCCAAGGCCAAGGTGCGCCTCAGCGCCGGCCGCACCAATCTGAGCCGCGAAGCCCAGGCCCTCGCCTACTTCGCCGGAGCCAACTCCATCTTCTACGGCGACAAACTCCTCACCGCCGCCAACCCCCGCGCCAACGAGGACATGAAACTCCTCCGCGACCTCGGCCTCGCCCCCCAGGCCCCCAATCCCGAAATGGAAGCCCCCGAAGCCACCGAAGGCCGCCCCCTCATGCCCTGCTGCACGGAGGAGCACGCGTGCGAAAATGAGAAGGCGAGCGCGTGCTGCTAAAGGCCCGTTAAGGGCAATCCAAAAGCCCTGACCAAAACTCTATCTCTCGCAGATCGTTGGAGCTCACAACGAACGTCCTTGAAGTGATGCCAAAAGCCTCACGGAACTCGTTGTGAAGGTAGTTTTCGAGGTTGTGACCGTAGTAAATGATGTCCGTTTGGTAGACGGAGAACACAGGATTACCGGCTTCCGAAGGAGAGTCAGGCATGTACCGATGGGAGAAGATGGGGATAAGCGTAGGCGCTTTCGCAACTTGTTCGCGTGCGATTTCAAATGCGGCGGGCAGGTCGGCAGGTTTTTCTCCCCACGACTCCAACCAAAATTCATTGTGTTCGATGTCATAGCATATTCCATCAAGCGGCCATGCCATCCTTTGCATGATCTCCTCTTTGCTGGCATTCCTCCAGTCGAGCCAGCCACCCGAAACAGGCAGCGCATAAGAGAGTAATTGCCTCAAGTCCGCAGGGAATCGAAAACCATATTCGCTCTCAATGGTGGCCAATTCATCATCGGTCAGACCCTGTTCAAACAAGATCCCAATGCTTGCTAGGCGTTCTTTGCATTCGGCAGGATTCATGGTCCCACCATAGTCACACCGCCGCCTTCAACAACCGCGCCAGATACATCCCTGCCGTCTTCCCCACCTCCACCACCTCTGCGTGATGCAGCGTCTGCGCTCTCAATCCAGCGGCCCAGTTGGTAAGCATGGAGATACCCGCCACTTCCATTCCTAACGCGCGGGCCTGAATGGCCTCAGCCACCGTGGACATGCCGACAGCATCCGCGCCGAGCGTGCGCAGCATGCGGATCTCTGCTGGGGTTTCATACTGCGGTCCCAGCAGCCCGGCATACACGCCCGCATGCAGTTTCAAACCGATCTCCAAACTCGCCGCGTGGAATTTCTCACACCATGTCCGTGAATAGACCTCGCTCATGTCATGGAAGTTCGGACCGCCGAGCAGCGGCGTGGTGCCCTGAAGATTGATGTGATCCGTGATCAGCATCAATCCACCCACATGGAAGTTCTCATGGATCGCGCCCGCCGCATTCGTGAGAACGACACGCTTCACGCCGATCTCATGCATGAAGCGGATGCTCGCCGTGACCTCATGCGCCGTGAGACCCTCATACAAATGCCGCCGCCCTTGCGCGAGGAGGATGGGCTTGCCGTGATGCTGAGCTAAAACAAACCGCCCCGCGTGTCCCGGCACCGTGGAAGCGCTTAGGCCTGGGATTTCCGAGTACGGAATCTCAAGGTGTGGGGGTTTCGCTTCGCGGCTGCGCAGCCCGACCCCCACGGAGTCAGGAGACTCCGATTCCTTGCCAAACGCATCCGCCACAGCCCCAAGTCCCGAACCCAGCACGATGGCAGTTTCAGGGCGGGCGTTTTGGAGGGCAGTGAGTGACATGGTTCATCCACTATCTGGCGGCAATTCGCTCCTTCAACTCCTCATACAACCGCTCCACCTGCGGCATCTCGATCCCCGCCGCTTTCGCCCGGCGCATAGGTTCACCCCAGATCGCCTCAATCTCCACCTCGCTGCCCGCAAGAAAGTCGATGAGACTGCTCGGCTTGTACGCAGACATCGTACGCGTGCGCTCAATCATGTCGTCGATGAGGGCCAACGGAATCGCATGACCCAGCCGCCCTGCGGTGTCGATGATCTCATGCATCAGATCCCTCACACGTTGCTCCAACATCGGATCCGCAAGAATCGCCGCTGTGTCTTTTCCGCCTGCTGCAATCGAGAGGCCATTGAACGGAATGTTCCAGACGAGCTTCTTCCACCGTGCTGCGATCAAACTGGGCTCCACCTTGCACTCGATCGCACAACGCCGGAACTCCGCCGCCAGCGCCTCCGTGCGCACCTGCGGCGAACCACTGTGCTCGCCCAGCGCAATTTGTCCCTGCGCGATGTGATGAATCACCCCGGGCGCAATGCGGTTGATGCACACAAAGCACAGTCCGCCCAGCACATGCGCAGAGCCAAAGTGCCGCGCCAGAAAGTCATCGCTGCCCAGCCCGTTCTGCAGCGTCAGGATCATCGTCTTTTCGTGCAGCAGCGGCGGCAGCAGTTCCAGCAGCACCTCATTCGCCGTGGCCTTCATCGCGATGATCACCAGATCACATGTCCCAATCTCAGACGTGCTGCGGTGGCAGTGCACCTGCGGCAAAACGAAGTCGCCATGATGACTTTGTATCTTGAGCCCATGCCGCTTCACGTGCTCATAGTCCGAGCGCATGAGGAAATGCACCTCATGCCCATGCTGCACCAGCCGCCCGCCATAGTAGCAGCCGACAGCGCCGGAGCCGATGATCGCAATGCGTGGATGTGCAGGAAAATTCATGATCTACTTCACCATCAAATAATGCCGCGTCTTGCCATGCCTCTGCTTGTTCGTCAGCGGCGGCAGGTCGAGGTGGAAGAAGTGGCGCAGGGTCTTGGTGTGGTGCTTGAGCGTCTGCTTCGCAGCTTCCTTCAGCTCCTTCCAGCGTCGCCACGGATGATCAGGCGCATGGGAAACATGGCGCAGGAGGCTGAGCCATTCGACGTAGGCGCGTGAGATGTCCCCTTCCGCAATGCCTGCTTTCAAATCCTGCGCTCCAGGCTGCTCGGGATGCAGCATGGCATCGAGCAGTTCCGCAGCACCTTCGCCATAGTCATCAGGCAGACCATTCTCGAGATAGCCGTGATGATTCACGAAACCGTAGGTGCCACGACACACCGCCGCGAGGCGTTCGGACCCGCAATTGAGTGGCAGATCAAACTTGGAGCCGCTGCGCAGATTCGCCATGTGATGCACGAGGTCGTCTGCGGGATAGCTTTCATCTTCGAGCGCCGCCACAATCGCCAAGCCCTCGCCGTGCTGGAAGAAGCTGAAGATTTCACCGCGCCGCGTAGGGACTCCATCGGCATCGATCAGGCCAAGCGTGCGCCATGCATGAATGGGTGATCCACCGCGCGGCTCGCGGTCGGTCGTGGCGGTTTCGGCCATGTGAACTCCGGTTTCGTTCTTCACCACAATGCTGCGTCCCTGCGGCGCGAAGAGCAGCCTGCCATGGCCGTCCTCGTAAGCCATCACCTCGATGGGAGCGAGATCGAAGCAGGCGAAGACCAGATTCTCCTTCGTGATGGTGCCGATGAACTCTGGCGCGACATCCTTGATGACGTCTTCTCCATTCGCGAGGATCGCGTTCGCGAGTTCACCCGCATGCAGCACGGTGATTTCCTCCAGCGGTACTGTTTCCAAAGTGCGCGGCACTTTGAGCAGGCGACGGATCGACTTCGTCGGCTTCACGTCATCCCCAACCGGCGTGCCGAGGCTGATTTCGACTCCGTAGGTCACTTCTTTTTCACGGCGTATTTTCCCCACGCGGCCGATGCCATGCGCAAACCTCGCGGCGAAAGCCGGAACCGTCAGCACGGCATGCACACGGCTCAAAGGCACGCGTTGCAGCGCATGGCGGTGCCTTCGCTCCCATTCCCCTTGCGAGTTCAAAACCTGCTTTTCCGTGGCTTCCAGTCCGAAAAGTGCCTTCGCATTTTCATGCTGCGGATGCACCACATTCGGCTCCAGTTCCTCCAGCCCGAGCAGCGGTGGTACTTTGGCAAACAACCTTCCGGCAAAGCGTGTCGCGGCCTCGAAAGGATTCTCCTCCCGCAGCGCGGCGTGCTTCATCACGCGCAAGAAGATCGGCCATGCCAGCAGGGTGCTGCGGTGCAATCGCGCAGGTCGCGCATCAAAGATGGAAGGACTGTCGCGACTGGTGATGACATGGCCCTTGTCATCGAGCCCACGCCTTCCGGCGCGGCCATACATCTGCAGCAGCTCATCTGGCGCGAGTTTGTGCTCGCTCTTGCCATCGTGAAACGTCGTGCCAGCCACATGCACACTGCGCACGGAGAAATTGATGCCCGCCGCGAGTCCCATCGTCGCTGCAATGACGCGGAGTTGCCCCGCTTTCGCCAGCGGCTCAATCACCCCCGCTCGCGCGCCATATGACAGTCCGCTGTGATGAAAGGCCACGCGCTTCTCCAGTAGCGTGGCTAGGTCCTTGCCACACACGGCACGCTGCTCTGCGGTGAGATCCAGCGGATCACCCATCGGCAGATCGGCCGCGAGTCTGCGCGCAATCGACTCCGCTTCCTTGCGGCGCGGTGCGAAGATCAGCAAAGGCGCGAGATCGGCGATCATCACCGCAGCGGCGAAGCGCGGCCAGTAATTCTCAAACTGCCGCTGCCGCTGTGGCAGCGTCTCCATCGGCACTTCCTCAAGCGGCACAGGCCGTTCACGTGTCATGACCACTTCCGCTTTGCGTCCCAGACTCACCAGCCACGCCGCCACATCTTCGGGGTTCGCCACCGAGCCGCTCAGCAGCAGCAGACGCGTCTCATTGGGAGCCAGGGCGATGGCGGCTTCGTAGTTCGCACCACGGGAATGGTCCGAGATCATCTGATACTCGTCGATCACCAGCATTGCCGGACCTTCGCCGCGCACGAGACGCTCGATCTGCGTCTCCAGCGTGGCCACCACGACAGGCGCGTCCACATTCTCCGCGATGTCACCCGTGGCGATGCCCACATTCCACTTCGCCTCCTTCCATTCCGCGTACTTGTCATTCGCCAGCGCACGTGTCGGCACCGTGTAGATCGCCTGCCCCTGCAAATGGCGTCCCTGATGCAGCAGCTCAAAAATGTAGGTCTTCCCTGCCCCCGTCGGCGCACTGACGACCACGTCACAGCCAGAACGCAGCAGATTCACCGCCTGGTGCTGCCAGGGATCGGGGAGTTTGAGTTGATTGAGAGAGGGGAGCACAGAGTTGAGGCTAGACGTGGCAATGTCTGCACCTAGAATCAATGCATGATCTGCACAGGATTCAGAAAGTTTTTGCCCCAGCATGGCTTACGCATGTCCATCCTGGCTGGACTCGCCTTGGTTCTCGCCGGGTGCAACTACGGAAGCATGATCGTCAGCAGCTATGACGGCATCACCGGCAAGTCCAGCACGACCGTGTACTCGAAGTATTACGACAACGGCGTCTGGCTCCTGAAAGACAAGCTTGGCATCGTGGTCGTGGTGGATCATGAGAAAAAGCAGATCCCCATCGCTCACGGCATGGTGCAGTCGATAGGAGCGCTTGGGCCGGGGGATTCCGTTGCCTCAGGCAAAGTGTCGGTCGTTCTTTGGAACTTCGACTCCGTGCCGCATCAGGTGAAGTTCAAACGCTTGCTCACTCGCGGCGGCGAGCTAGATTTTCAGAATCAGGTGATTACCGCAGTTCCGCATGAACAGATTGAAACAGAGGTCGGCGTCATTCCGATCTTCAACTACGGCAAATCTGTCCAGATGACTCTGGAGCTCGAGGTTGCAGGAAAACCTCGTCGCATCGAACTCGAACTGCCGCGACGCACGCTGCAGCAATTGAAGCAGTATTTTTCCCCTGGCTCTGTCCGCCCATATCCATGGGGCGGACGCAGCGTCAAGGGGTGAAGGGCTTCACTGAATCGATCAACGAGCGCACATTCTCCCGCGCCCGCGCTTCAAACCGTTCACGTGCCCATGCGGTGAGGTAGATCTTCTCGCGCTTCAAAAAATCCATCAGGATTTCCCCGCGCTTCTCCACATACACCTCTTCCGGCACCCACGCGTACTCCTGGCGAATCTGCCGCTCATACTCCAGCACACGCTCCATCGGCTGTGCAAAGATCGCGAGATCGATGTCGATGATCCACGCATCATCCGCGCCATCTCCCGGCTGGTGCGCCTTCGTCAGCAGGATGAGCCGTGCCACCTCGCGAGCCATCTCACTCTCGCCGAGCGCTTCCACGGCCATCTGCGCACTAAGCGCCTCGTTCTCGCTGCCCTGAGGGTCATACACCGCATCGTGAAACCACAAGGCCATCTCGATGAGATCCGGCTTCGCGATCAAACCGCTCGCCTTGGCCTCGTTCAAAGTGAGCAGACATTCCTCCAGATGCTGCAGTGTGTGGTACGCACGCTGCGGCTCGGAGTAAGCGATGATCAGTCGTTCATGCCACGCAACACCATCTCCGGGAAAGTCAGACCGCTGGCAGAGAGACAGCCAGTTTTCCAAATGGGTTCTACGGCGGGTGCTGTGGATGAGCATGGGATATACGTCTGGGACGCCCGTGACGATGTGTGATTCAGCTTCGATTGCCAGATGAACCTGCATTTCGCGAAGTTATTCACAACAATCAGCTCACCCCCGCGCTTGAATCCAAGTCGCAGCACGGTATCGCTGATGCACATGGATTGCCGCCAAAATGAAATCGTCTCCAGCCTGATGTCCTCGTATCACGAGGTGGGCGGGATCAACCACGTCGATTGCGGCAATCTGCCCTCGAAGCGCGCCATCGCCACGCTGTGCGAAGATCTGCTGCACCTGCTCTTTCCCGGCTTCTTTTCAGATGAAGCGGTGTCTTCCCAGGAGCTGGAACTGATGACGAATGAACTCGTCGCCAGCATCCGTGAGCGTCTGAATGTAGAAGTGCGCCGCAGTCTGCGGCTGAATGGGAGCAAGGAGAATCGTGATGCGGAAGCAGCGGACATTGTGTGCAGCTTTTTGATGGGCCTCGCCGATGTGCGCGCGCTGCTGAAAATGGATGTCGAGGCCGCCTATGCTGGCGATCCAGCAGCCCGTGGCTTTGAGGAAATCATTCTCGCCTATCCCGGACTTGAAGCCATCGCGATTCAACGCACGGCCCATGTGCTCTACCTGAAAAACGTGCCGGTGATCCCGCGCATGATGACGGAGTGGGCGCACAGCCGCACCGGCATCGACATGCATCCCGGCGCCGAGATCGGCACGCATTTCTTCATCGACCATGGCACCGGCGTGGTCATCGGTGAGACCTCCACCTTGGGAAATCACGTGAAGTTGTATCAAGGCGTCGGCCTCGTCGCACGCTCACTGGCCGCCGGTCAGGCGCTGCGTGGCAAGAAGCGCCATCCCACCCTGGAAGATAACGTCACCGTGTATGCCAATGCGACGATTGTCGGCGGAGACACCGTCATCGGTGCACGCAGCACCATCGGCGCAAACGTATTCATCCTTGAGTCCGTGGCACCCGACATGCTCTACGCGCTGGGTCAGCAGGAACACAAGGTGCAGGAAAAAAAGAAGAAGTGAGCATGCTCGATCTCTCCCAGCTGAATTTTGATTTCTCAGCGCTGCCGCACTGGGTGCCGTTCCGCACGGTGCGAGATCTGACGCCCGCACCAGCACCGGCGGCTGCAGAGGAGGAAACCGTCCCCGATGGCCGGGATGCAGAGCTGGAAGAGCAGACGCGGGCCATGCTGCTGGCGCTGGACCTGCCGGGCGGAGCCAAGCTCGTCACGGTGGCGTGGAATGCGCGCCTGCGCAGCACGGCGGGCTATGCGCGCTATCCGGGCTGGGCCATTGAGCTGAACCCCCTTCTACGTGAATTTGACGGCCAGGTGGAGCGCACCTTGAAGCATGAGCTCGCACATTTGATCGCCTATCACCGCAGTGGCCGTCGCCGCATCGAGCCGCATGGCCGCGAATGGCGGCAGGCCTGTGCAGATCTCGGCATCGCAGGTGAAAAAGCCCAGCACCGCCTGCCGCTGCCGCGCAAGGAAGTCGAACGCAAGCTGACCTACGCCTGCCCCGTCTGCCACACCCCCGTGCAGCGTGTGCGCAAGTTTCGCCGCCCCACCGCCTGCCTGAAGTGCTGCAACCTTCACGCCGGCGGCCAGTATGACAGCCGCTTTCGACTCGCGCTGGTGACCGGAAAATAATTGGTTGGGCGCGCGTCTTTCCGCCAAACTCGGGCATCCGAGCTGCGTTTATGCTTGACCTAGGTGCTGCTACCCGCTGCTTTAGCGTCACTCAACCTTCCCGTCATGAAAACCGCCTCGCGTTTCCTTACTCTTGCTTCCGTCTGCCTATTCACTGCTGCGAGCGCCAGTGCGCAGCTCGCGGAAGAATTCCACACTTGGACGAACACTTCCGGCAAACAGGTTGAGGCGACCCTGATTTCGGTCGATGCCGTCGCCAAGATGCTGAAGATTAAGACGAAGGATGGACGCGAGTTTGACGTGGCCATTGCCAATCTGAGCCCGGCCGATTTTGAATACGCGAAGGGGCGCTATGCCGCGATGCAGGCCGCCCCTGCGGCCGCACCCGCCGTGGCGATGCCTGCGACTCCAGCCGGGACACCCCCAGCCACGCCACCCGCCGCCACACCCAAGGCAGGTGCCAAAACCGCCGCTGCCGTGAAAAAGCCTGCGCCTGGGAGGCCTGCGATCACAGTGGTTCCGCTGTCGAAATTCAAGGCCCCCTCGACCAACGATTACCTCAGCGGCATCGCCAAAGTGCGTCCACGTCTGATTCACAACGCGGCTGGCTGGGCGGCGCTGAAAGGGCAGATCGCGGCAGACCCGGTGCTGGCAAAAATCATGGAGGCCATGAAAGCTTCCGGTGAAGATCTGCTGCTGGATCCGGAGCTGGCCCGCATCAACGGCGACACCGGTGGTGAGGGCCCCAAGGCCGTTTATCGCATGGGGCTGCTCGGCGCCTTGCACTTCTGCGATGGCGATTTGAAATGGCAGGACAAAGGCACCAAGGAACTTCTGGCCCTGACCGACAAAATCTCCTTCCGTGACTGGCATCCTGAGCTCATGGACAATGTGACCGATCTGGTGGTGGCCACCGTGCTGGGCTATGACTGGTTCCGCGCCGGATTGAACGCCGAGCAGGCCGCTGGCGTCCGCACCTACCTCGCGGATAAAGGCATCGCGGCCCTGATCGCGCATCTTGAGGGTGAAGAAATCCCCGAGAGTGCCAAAGGCACCTCCGGCGGCCAGACAGGAACGAAATCGAAGGCCCCGGCGAAAGCGCCCGCGAAACCCCAGGCGAAACCAGATGTGAGCAAACTGCTGCCAGACAGCAAGCAGATGGCCGCCGCCTCCGCGCTGCTGCTCTCCGCCATCTGCCTTGCGGATGAGGATCCGGCCATCGCCAAAAAAGCGGCGGATGCGGCCGCCAAGGTCTTTGGCAAAGGCATCGTTCGTTTTGCTCCGGCGGGTGTCTGGCCCGAAGGCCTGCAGGCCGGTGAAACGGTGATGGATTACGTCGCGATGCTCTCAGAGTCCCTCAAAGCTGCCTCGGGACGCGATCTAAACATCAGCCTGCTGGAAGGTATTCCGCAGTTCAATTCCGCCCGCATGCACATGATGGGCCCCAGCGGTCAGACTTTCAATTTTGGGGATGCCACGAGTGCTGCATCCGCCCGTCCGTGGGTCGCCACCTGGCTGAGTGGCATCGCAGGCAATCCAGGCTTTCCCGCCGTTGCCGCCACTGGCAAGCAGCCGGTGACGGCTTCCTACTTCGGCCAGGTCGGCAACTTCATCTACTACAACCCGCACGCCGCCGGAGATGGCACGGCGGACACCATGGATTACGCACAGCCCGGCGGCTTCGTAGCCACTTCTCGCTCCGGCTGGGAGAAGACGGATTACTTCATCGCAGTTAAAGGCGGCGACAATGGAGACACCACAGCGCAGCTCGACATCGGCAGTTTTGTGCTGGAGGCTGGCGGGCAGCGCTGGGGCATCGAGCTCGGTGGTGAAACAGACAGAACCCCCGGCTTTGAAGTCAAACCCGGCGGGGACCGCACCAAGCGCTTTGCGCTTTACCTTGAAAACACGCTGGGTCAGAACACGCTCGCCATTGACGGCAATCAGCAGGATATCGATGCCAGTGCTTCGGTGCTGCTTGGTGCCTCGACACCGGAGCTAGGCCTGGCCGTGGTGGACATGACCAAGGCTTACTCCAAGCACGCGAAGGATGTCCATCGGGGTGTCATGGTCGTGCGCGGGGTGAAGCCCTACATCGTTCTGCAGGATGACCTGCTCATGAAAAACACCGGCAGCATCATCTGGAGCATGCACACGAAGGCGGAGATCAGCGCCAGCGGCACCTCGGCCAAGCTCACCCAAGGCGGCAAGACCCTCGTTGCCACGATTGTATCACCCGCCTCGGCGACCTTCAGCACTGCCGAGCCGCCCGAAGCCGCCAACCCGCAGGCCCGCGATCTGTTGCGGGAAAAAGTTCATGTGCTCAAGGCATCGGTCGATGGTGCCAAAGGTCCGCAAAGCCTTTGCATCACCTTTGCTATGGATGAACCGGCTGCCCATACGACCACGCCGATTGCGACTTGGGTGAAGAAGTGATCAAGCCCGCGGGTGCGCGGCCTCATAGACTTCCTTCATGCGCTGCGTCGAGACGTGCGTGTAGATCTGCGTGGTCGAAAGGCTCGCATGACCCAGCAGTTCCTGCACGCTGCGGAGGTCCGCGCCGTTGTTCAGCAGATGCGTGGCAAAGCTGTGGCGCAGCTTGTGCGGGGTGAGGTGGACCGGCAGGCCGGAGGCACGCCAGTATTTCATGATCACATCGTCCACCGCCTGCCCCGTGATGCGTGTGCGCAGCTTGCTGAGAAACAGTGCGCCGTCATGCACGCCAGCTTTGACACGGTAGCGCTGCACGGCTTCGAGTGCTTTGGAGCCAACGGGGCAGAGCCTTTCCTTTTTGCCTTTGCCGAAAACGCGCACGGTTTCGGTGTAGGTGTCGATGTCCGCCACATTCAGGCTCACCAGCTCGCTGAGACGCATGCCGGTGCTGTAAAACAGTTCCAGGATCGCCGTGTCACGCTCGGGTGCCCACACGGCATCGCGCTTGGATTTCTCCATGCTCAGCGGCAGCGCCAGCATGGCCTCCACCTGCGTCACCGTGAGCACCACGGGCAGCTTTTTTTCCCGCTTGGGCAGTTGCACTTCCAGCAGCGGATTGGCTTTCCAGCCGCGCCGGCGGGTCAGCCATTTGAAAAAACTGCGCAGCGCCGCGAACTGCAGCCGGATCGTCGCGCGGCCGCGTTCGCGTTTCATCAGATCGAAGAGGAACGCGCGGAAGTCATCGGCGGTGAGTTCGCTCCAGCCCTTGAACGGTGTGCGCCATTCGCGGAACTGCCGCAGGGCCAGCTCGTAGTTTGCCAGGGTGCGTTCCGAGGAGCGGCGCTCCACCTCCATGAACTCCAGAAACTCGGTGGCGAGCTTGTCATCCATGGCGTTTACCCTCCGGTCTGTTTCGCGCGGCACACGCTGCAGATTTCATCACCGGAATCCAGCACACGGAACTCCAGCTGCGCATCATCCAGCTCCGTCTTTTTGCAGACCGAGCATTGGTGGAAAAAGGTGCCCTGGGGGAGCTGGGCAGACTCAAACTTGCCACGGCGTGAGGCCACCTGGGCCATGCGCGCCCGTTCGCTGAGGAACCCTGGGCCGAACGCGACGAAAAAATTCAGGTGCGCCAGCAGCACCGGGAGCAGCAGGGCAGGATTGCCGATGACGATGAAGGCCGTCATCCCCGCGCTCAGTGCCGCCACCCATTTCATTTTGACCGGCAGGATGAAGTAGATGTAGATCTCCTCATTCGGATACAGGGTCGCAAAGGCGAACAGCAATGTTTGAACGAGAAATATTCCTGACGCCGGCCAATGAAAGACCAGTGCTCCCACGGTGACGGCAAACATCCAGCCGAGGACGTAGAGATTGACGCGAAACGCGCCCCAAGCTGCTTCCAAACCACGGCCAATCCACATCATGAACATCGCGCCGATCAGCGCCCAGATGAGTGAAAAACTCCCGGGGATGAAGACATGGGTGAACAGCCGCCAGACCTCGCCGTGCATCACTCGGTGTGGGTTCAGCTCAAGAAACTGCAAATACGCCGCCGCACCTTCCGGTGACATCACCATGACCATGAAGAGCACCAGCAATTGAAATCCGGCGATGATCTGTACGAGACCGGGAATGGCGAAGCGGCCGAATTTGGACTCTAATTTGGAAATGATGGGCATGTCAGTTGTGTTGGTAGTCCGGTTTCAGCCCGGAGCCAAGAAGAGAACGAATGTCACACCCAGCGCGGCGAGCCAATCGCGCACGCCGAAGCGATCTCCATCACCCGTGAAGCGCAGCAGCTTGAACAGCGCCCCCGTTGGGCAGCCGTAACGGCAGTACGCCAGCGGTGTAAAGAGGGACATCAGCAGGCCGCCGATGGCGATTAGGATGCTCGCCCAGCCAGCCACGCGAAACAGATACGCATCAAAGGGCTCCAGCGCGTTCAAATTCACCGGCAGTGCCCAGGCCACGCTGAACAACACCAACGCGAGCAGCACGAAGGGCAGTTTGGACATCAGCTTGTCGAGCGCCTTTGAGGGCGACCACTGCCAGGGCAGGCGCCGCACCAGAAGCTGCTGCAAGGCACCGTGCGGGCAGATGTGGTGGCAGTAGAGCTGTTTGCTCGTAAACACCGGCCCCAGCAGCGCTACCGCCGCGAGCAGCACCAACCCATGAGCATTGCGCCAGGGAGTACCATGGGTGGCCCAGCCCGCGAGCAGTCCTTGAGACAGCATTTCACCCGCAATGAAGCCGCCATAGATCACCAGCAGCACATGATGCAGGTGGCGGCACCATGCCCGGCCCCGCAGCGGCGTGAAGGCCATCACAAAAGCCGCCAGCAGGATCGCCACATGGCCGCTGTCCTGCCAGCGCCAGCGAATCTGCTGCCACCAGCCGCTTCGTACCTCCTCCTCATGGAGCAGGGACTCCGCACGCACCCGTATCCCTTCGGCGACGCCGTAGCTCGTCTGTGTCGCCCCGGAAACGCCTTCGACGCCGGCGGCATTGAAGTCGATGTGCGCGATCTTCTCCGTCGTCATGCCATCAAACGTTTTCAAAAACGCCGCATCGCCGGTGACGTAGCCCACATACTGCTCCGTGTCATAGCTGCGCCGCAAGGCAATGCCGCGCAGCGTCGTACCGCTCTCATCCATCAGCATGAAGGTGTCGCTCGGACCTTTGTAGCCAACCGTTCCATCGGATGCTGGAGCAGTGCGCACCGCCAGGGCGATCACCGCACCTTTCTCATCCAGCACTTCCTGGGAACCGGGGTGCGCTTTGGACTCGCGCAGCTTTGCCGCCCGGGGTTCGAGTTTTTTGACTTCATCCAGCGTGATCGTGTCAGGAAACCGCAGCGAGGTCGTCGCGCTTTTGCCCAGGCGGCGCAGCACCCCTTCGGCAATCGCGCTGCTGGTCAGCGTCGCCCCTGAAACAGCGTGGGGCTGGAGGTTCGACAGCTCGGCGGCTTTCTTGTCCGTGAACTGCTTGAAGAACGCCCGTTCGCGCACCACCTCGGCCAGATGATCCGTCGTATCGCCGCTGCTCAGGATGCGCAGCCCCAGGACTTTGCCGCGTGCGTCGAGCGCGATGAGCGTGTTCGTCGGCCCCGAGTAGCCGATGATGTCATCCGCCTCGGGAGACGTCTGCATGACATGGCCGAGCGTGATGCCCGAGGCATCCTTCACCACCTGCATGCCGTTTTGAGACGTCAGGGCCGCAGCTGCAGGGAAAAAATCATGCACCCGGTCCACCGTCAGCTCCACTGCCGCAGGCGAGTGCGAGCGCCGGATGGCAATCACCGTCAGCGCCAGCAACGCCACGCGCCAGAGGCGCAGGGCGAGGGATTTCCAGCGGTGGATGGAGGGCATGGCAAATCGTTAGCAGGCAGGCGCTGAAAGAGAAGTCTGCGTTGTCTTTTTGTCAGCGGAGCCGCGCGGTGCATGTGTCGGATTCAGCAATAAAATGGGCGGTAAGGCATTGGCGGCAGGACTGAACGATTACGGGCAGGATCAGCCGCTGGAAACAGCAGGGCGACAAGGCCACTTTGGATCTCGATTTCGATGTCTCGCTGAAAAAGAGCGACATCAAGGTCTCCTCTGTGCTGTTCATCATCCGAGTAGGCGATACGATCAAGGTGCACGCCGCCGTCTCCCTGAAACGTAACCCTTCCTGATCATGCCCGCTTTCATCCACCACATCGCCACCGAGACGCCAGAACACATCTACAGCAACGAGTTCGCGCGGGAGCGTATGAAGAGCTGGGTGTCCGAGCCACGGGCCAAACGTCTGATCGACATGATCTACGAACGCACCGGGATTGAGACGCGCTACAGCGCCAGCGCTGACTTCATGAAGGACGATGGCGAGCTGTTTCACACGCTGCCGGATGGGACTATCAACTCACCGACGACCGGCCAGCGCAATGCGCTGTATGCCAAGGCCTCGCGAGAACTTGCGGTGAAGCTGGCGCACAAGACGCTGGCCGAGTGCCCGCAGTTTGCGAAGAGCGATATCACGCATGTGGTGTTTGCCTCATGCACCGGCTTTGCCAATCCGGGGCCGGACTACCACATCATCCGTGACGTGGGGCTCAATGAAAGTGTGGAGCGCTACACCGTGGGGTTCATGGGCTGCTACGCCGCCTTTCCGGCGCTGCGCATGGCGGCCCAGTTTTGTGAAGCCAATCCGCAGGCCGTGGTGCTGGTGATGTGTCTTGAGTTGTGTTCGCTGCATTTGCAGGTGAGCGACAAACCGGAGAGCATCGTGGCGAATGCGCTGTTTGCAGATGGTGCGGCAGCGGCCATCGTCAGTGCGCGTGAACCTGCGCATGACCGGCCCTATTACCGCGTGCAGGGCTTTCATTCGGCACTTGTGCCCTCCAGTGAAGCACACATGGCCTGGGACATTGGCGATCACGGTTTCAACATGGTGCTGTCGGCCTATGTGCCTGAGCTCATCGGCAGCAACATTCGCGCGATGCTCGGCGGCATCCTCGACCGACGCGGCCTCAGGCTGGAGGACATCAACGAATGGGCGGTTCACCCCGGTGGGCGGGCGATTCTTGACCAGATCGAGGAGCAGCTGGCCCTGCCCGCCGCTGCGCTGGAGATGTCCCGCAGCGTGCTGCGTGACTACGGCAACATGAGCAGCCCGACGGTGCTGTTTGTCCTCAAAGGCTTCCTCGAAGAGGCGGAAACGGAGCATGCGATGACCTGCGCCATTGCCTTTGGTCCGGGGCTCACGGTGGAAACAGCGGTGCTGGAACGCTGTGGCGCGGCGATTCCGACGGCGAAGAAAGCCCAACCTGCCGCGCTGGTACACGCCGTGGCATGAGCGTGGGCGCTGACAGCCCGGCGGAAGCCACCGACTATGATGTGATCATCGTGGGTGGCGGTCCGGTAGGCCTGCTGCTGGCCTGCCTGCTGAAGCATCAAGGCGTGCGCCTCCGCGTGCTGGAGCGCCGCGCGGAACCCCTCGCGCTCTCGGCGGCCATTGGCATCACACCGCCGTCATTGCAGATCCTGGGCAAGCTGGGACTCGCCGCCGAGTTCATCGCCAGCGGTGTGCAGGTGCGCGACTGCTTGGTGCATGGTCAAAGTGGTCCGCTCGGCTGCGTTTCGTTTCGGGAGATTGCGGACGTCAACCGCTTCATTCTTTCGCTGCCGCAGGTCATTACCGTTGCGATCTTGCAGCGGCATCTGGGGCACGAGTTCCTCGAAACGGGCTGCGAAGTCAGCGATGTGCGGCAGCTGGCGGATCACTGCCGCGTGCAAGTCGGCGAACGGATGCTCACCGCACGCTTTGTGGTCGCGTGTGATGGCAGTCGCAGCCGCGTGCGTGAGTGCATTGGCATGCGGGCACCGGGCCACGTCTATGGCTGTCATTTTGTGATGGGCGATTTCATCGACCGCAGCAATTTTGGCGAAGAGGCGCATCTGTTTTTCACCGCCACGGGCGCGGTGGAGTCCTTTCCACTGCCCGGCGGCCAGCGGCGCTGGGTGGTGCAGACGGAAGCGCCTCTGGAGAAGGCGCGACCGGGGCTGATCAGTGAGCTGATCAAAAAGCGCACGGGCATGGACGTTTCAGCCGCCGACCAGCTCAATGAAAGCCCCTTCACGCCGCGCCGCCACCAGTGTGAGCGGTACTACGAAGGGCGCATCATTCTTTGCGGGGATGCCGCACATGGCATGAGCCCGATTGGTGGCCAGGGCATGAACACTGGCTTTGCCGACGCTGAGTTCCTCGCCGCCATCCTGGGCCAGGGTGACTCTTTGGCGCTACTGCCGGCGTATGACCGCTTTCGACGCAAAGCGGCCAAAGTGGCCATCGCCCACGCTGAATGGGGCATGTGGTTTGGAACTTGGCGCGGCAGGGCGAAGTCCATGCTGCGTGACGTGGTTTTGAGGTACCTGCTCTGCCGGGGCCCCGTCTCCAGGCACATGGGTTCATTTTATGCGATGCTTACGATCCCGTTCAATACTCTCGAACGGGTGCCTTTGGCCAAGCTCCCGCTGCGGAGACTTAGGGCGGACGGAAGCCCGCTGTAATCGAGTGACATATAGCCTGAATACTCTAATTTTGGCACCAAATAGACGGGAAGGCGCTGGCTGCCACGGGGAGCTAGGCGTCTTCCATGCTGGAAAAGCGTTGAACCGCTTCCAGAATTGACTAAACAGCGCCATGCCCGTGAGCGAAGACCGAAAACAAGAAATCATTAAGTCCCTCAAACGTTGCAGTGAGGAGACGGTGGCCGCCGCAATTCGCTTTGAAGAAAGTAAGAATCTCGACGAGCTGGATGCCATCATTCTCGGCGTCCTGGCGCGTGATGCAGCCAATCCCCGGCCTGATGGTGTGGCATCGGTGACCGATGACATGAAGCTGATCGATGACATCGGCATGGATTCCTTTGGCATGATCGAAGTGGTGATGACGGCAGAGGAAGTGCTCGGCCTCACCATTGCCACGGAAGAGCTGAGCGGCATTATCACTCTGGGTGATCTGAAGAAATTCCTTCGTTCCAAATTTGGCGCGAGTGTCTCATGAAGCGGGTGGTCGTCACCGGGCTGGGATTCATCTCCAGCATCGGCAACAACCGTGCTGCGGTGACCGAAAGCCTGAAAGAGGGCCGCTCGGGCATTGAATTTGTCCCGGAACTGGCCGCCGCCAATGACCGTGTGAAGCTGGCGGGTACAGTGAAGGGTTTTGAATTTCCCACGCCTGATCCGCTCGACTGGAGCTTTCCGGAGCATGTGAAGCTGAGCCGCGCGCAATTGCGCACGATGGTGCCCAATGCAGTGTTCGCCTATGCCGCGATGCAGGAAGCCATCGCGGATGCGAAGCTGGAGCCTGCGCAGGTTTCAGATCCGCAGACAGGCCTGTACTGCGCCTCGGCCGGTTCGCCATGGATGACATATCTGGCGATGGATTCGGTGCTCAAACGCGGACCCGCGCGCACTTCCGCGCCAGTAGTCATCGCTGGCATGCCGAATTCGCTGCACCTCAATCTCACGGCCTTGTTTGCGATCAAAGGCGCGTCACTTGCTTTCAACAGCGCCTGCGCCTCGTCCTCACACGCCCTCGGTCACGCTAGTGACATGATCCGGATGGGGCGGCAGAAAACCATGTTTGTCGTCGGTGCAGAAGACGCCCAGCTGCTGCATACCGTTTTGCCGTTTGCTTCGCTGCGGGCGCTGAGTTCGCACAGTGACCCTGCTTTGGCACCGCGTCCGTTTGATGCAGGCCGAGACGGCTTCATCATCACTGGTGGCTGCGCGGTATTGGTGCTCGAAGAGGCAGAGCACGCCGCCGCTCGCGGTGCCACGGTGTACGCCGAGGTCAAAGGCTGGGGCCAAGCTTCGGATGGCTACGATGTGGTGGCACCGGATCCGAGCGGCAGCGGGCTGGCACGTGCCATGAACAATGCGCTGCAGGATGCCGATCTAAAGGCCACCGAGATCGACTACATCAATGCTCATGCCACCGCGACCAGCGCCGGCGACACTGCCGAACTGAACGCGCTCAAAACCGTCTTCACTGGTGAAGTCAGGCCCAAGGTCAGCAGCACCAAGGCGCTGACGGGCCATGGGCTTTGCCTCGCGGGAGCCTTGGAGGCTGGCATCTGCTGTCTGGCTTTGAAGGAGGGCTTCATGCCGATTTCGGCGAAGATTCAGCAGCTTGATCCTGCCTGCGAAGGCGTGGACATCCTCACGAGTCCGACCGATCAGGCTCCACGTGTCGCGATGAGCAACTCCAGCGGCTTCGGCGGCTCGAATGTGGCGCTGATTTTCTCGCGGCCTTGACCTTGCTAGGCTGAACAGATGAAAGAGCGTGTCCTCCAGCCCGAACTGCTCGACTCGCTGCCACAGGACGCCCCTGACGCCATCCGTGCGCGTGAAGAAATGCTGCAGGTCAACGGGATCATGGGCAATCATCGCTGGATTGAGCGAATGGTTCGCCGACATCGCGAAGAAGGATGGCGCATCACGGAGCTGGGTGCGGGAGATGGGGCGCTGTCCATGCGGTTGCTGAACTCAGGCTGCTGCACCGAGGAGATCATGCATGCCTTCGATCTGGCACCCAGACCTGAGAAATGGCCTGCGGCGGCACACTGGACGTGCGGTGATGTGCTTGCGCAGGCGCTGCCGGATACAGAGATCGTGGTCGCGAATTTGTTCCTCCATCATTTCACCCAGGAACAACTGCGGCTGCTTGGTTCGCGGTTGTCACCTGTGACACGATTGATTGTAGCTGCGGAGCCGGCGCGTCGTTGGATTTACTCGGTGATGGGTCGTTTGTTTTGCGAACTGGCGGAGCTCAATCATGTGCAGCGTCATGACATGCAGGCGAGCATTCGTGCGGGATTCCACGGGCAGGAGCTGCAGAGAGCGCTAGGACTTGGCGATGAATGGCAGGTGGCTGCGCATGAGCATCCCATGGGAGGCTATCGCTTTCTGGCGTGGCGCTGAGAGTTGGACACTGAGGCTATGACGCCCGTTGCCGTGGGGCGTGACTGCATTCATACTGCGTCACATGATCCGGCCCCATACGCCGCCAGAAACGCCCGACGACAAGCCCGCACGAAGCGGAGAGGCGGGTGGTGCATGGGCATCGCCATGGGAGCTGGATCTAGAGTGGCTGGATGCGCCGCCGGGGAAGAAGACCCGCTACGTCGAGGAGAGGAAGGCCCCTGCCCCGCCGTCGCGTAAGCCAGCGGCAGCGCCCGCTCCACGGGTGCAAACGCCAGCGGAGGCTGCCAAGGCACCCGTTGCGCCGCCTTCCAGACTCGTGACTAAGCCGCGGCCCAGGCGCGCGGTGGAGCGCGAGGCCTCATGGTCCACGCTGGCCATCCTGAGCATGGGCTTGCTGGCCTTGGTCTTCATCGCCTGGCTGTATGTGGACGATCAGGCACCGGGCCTGGATAAAGACCTGCTTTTGAACCGGCCGGTCGATCAGGCACCGACGATTCAGACCCCTGACAAGCTGCGCAAGTTTTTGCAGGCGCTGGTCCCTTTTGAAAATGCACAGCTCGCAGGCAAACCGCCGTGGCTGTGGGACACGCCCACGCTCTCGCGCATCGTGCAGTCGAACGGAGCAGCGCTCGACAATCTGCGAGATCTGCTGGAGGACGCCGACTGGCATGCCGCGCATGCGGCATGGCATGCCGCCGACCCATGCGAAGACCCGCGCTGGCGTCAGGTGCTGGTGCTGAAGCAGGCGGAGGCCGCGTACCTCTCCCGACGCATGCATGAGGAAGAGGCGTTTACTGCGGCGATCGATCTCGCGGAACTTGGCTGGCGGCTGGAGCAAATCTGGGCCTGGCCCTCCTGCTACAAGCGCTCGCTGGAGGCGCAGACACTTGCGGCCCAGACGCTGGCTGATCTGCTGCGGCAGACCAGGCTGCCGGAGGCCACGCTGCGGCAGTTTCAGCGCCAGTTCAATGTCTGCCAGCCCACGACGGAAACACTGCTGGGCGCGATGAATGCGTTTTATGTGCATGAGAAAAAACTCATTCTCGGTCCGAAGAGCGGCGAGAATCTCGACACCATGCCCGGCGGCGTGCAGCTTCACCGTCCAGGCCGGTTGTTTTTCAAACCGTATGAAACCCTGCAGCATTTCGCCACGGCGTTCCGGGAGATTAAAAATGAAGCGCAGACACCGCTGGTCCTCACCGCCGAGGTGCGGCTGAAAGGCGACGCAGCCGCTGAGGCTTCCTACCAGCCAAATTCCGCGGGGCTGGCCTACTACCGTCAGCGCATGAAGACTTATACTTCCCTGCCCGCTGAGCTTGGGATCGCACGTACCCGTGGCAATTTGATCATCACCTTGTTTGCAGTGCGGCGCTGCATTGCCGAGAAAAAAATGCTGCCTGCCACCCTCGAACAACTGCGCACGTTCAACTTCCTGCTCGATGTGCCTGTCGATCCCTACACGGGTGCTCCGCTGCAATACAACCTGGCACGCGGTCTGATCTGGTCCGTGGGCAATGATCTGAAATCCGCCAACGGTGTGGCTACGGAACCGCCCATGAAGGATGCGGCTGAGCCGACGGTGGAACTGGGCATCGCGGTGGTGGGAGTGGCGAAGTAGGGCGAGGTGCGCGGGCTTGCGTTTTAGCCAGTCGCCTGATAGAATCCCACATGGCCGTTTTGTCTCCATTGCCCGAGCCGCCCGCCTCCATGCGCCAGCGCACGACGGTGGAGGAGTTGTATCGACTCTATGAGGGGCGTGATCCGGCGGATACGCAGCGGATGGAACTCATCGAAGGAGAGATTGTCTTCATGATGCCGCCCGGACCTTTGCATGCTGGATTTACCGATGAAGCAGACGACGTGATCCGTCGTAAAGTGGGAGGTGCTTACCGTGTGCGTTGTCAGCACCCAATCCGCATCAACCGCCACAACGAACCGCAGCCGGACATCGCAGTGGTAAAGCTGCGCAAGGATGCGTATGCGCTTTCCCATCCGGATCCCGATGATGTGCTGCTGATCATTGAGGTGTCTGACACCTCCTTGGAATTCGATTTGAATGCCAAGCGTCGCACCTATGCCAAAGCGGAGATCGCGGAGTATTGGGTGCTGGACGTGAACTCGCGCGAACTGCACGTCTTTTTGAACCCATGGGAAGGTGACTACACGCAGCACTCAACGCACAAGGGTGATGACGAAGTGGTCTGCACGACCATCTCCGGGCTCAAGGTCAGTGTGCGTGAGCTTATGCCGGCGATTTGAGAGGGGAAGTTCCTTCTTGCTGCACAGCAACAAGGCTACTTTTTCCACCGCATGCAGCGGAAGGGATGATCGTCGATCAGATTGGCCTGCACGCCGGTGAGGCGGTCGGCGTGGTAGAACTGCACGCCGACGTAGTGGTAGATGGGGAGGATGACGGCTTCGTCGGTGACGAGGAGTTTTTCGGCCTGCTGGAAGAGGGTGTTGCGTTGATTCAAATCGGGCTCGCGGGCGGCGGCGGCGATGAGTTCATCGTACCCGGCGTTGGCCCAGCCGGTGCGGTTGTTGCCGCTGGCAGAGAGGAACATTTCCAAAAACGTGCCGGGGTCGTTGTAGTCGCCCACCCAACTGCTGCGGCAGAGGTGGTAGTTTTTCTCCTTCATGGAGGAGAGGTAAATCTTCCATTCCTGCTTCGCGAGATCGACGCTGACACCGAGGTGCTCCTGCCACATGGCCTGGAGCTCGACGGCGATGTTGCGCTCGACGGGTTTGGGGAAGTAGAGATATTCGACGCGGGGGAAGCCTTTGCCGCCGGGATAGCCTGCTTCAGCGAGGAGCTTGCGTGCGCGCTCGGGATCGAACTCAGGGCCGGGTGGTGGCTGGTAGTTTTGGCCGGTGCCGGGCGGGGTTAGGCTGAAGGCGTTGCGCTCGCCGAGCTGGGTGATTTTTTCGGTGATGCGCTTGCGATCAATCGCGAGTGAGAAGGCGAGGCGGATCTTCGGATTGTCAAAGGGCGCGCGGGTGACGTTGAAGCGGGTGAAGTAGCTGCCGAGGAAGGGACCGGTGTGGAAGTAGTCCTGCTGCTTGAGTTTGACGGTGAGGGAGGTGGGGACCATGCCCTTGTCCATGATGAGATCGGCCTGGCCGGTGAGGAAGTAATTGATGGCGGTGTTCGGCTCCGAGATGGGCAGGATTTCGATGCTCTTCATCGGCACGTTGGCGGTGTCCCAGTAGCGCTCGTTGCAGCGCAGCACGATGCGGTCATCCAGCAGCCAGTCTTCGAGCGTGTAGGAGCCATTGCCGATCAAGGAGCCCGGCTTGATCCAGGCGGTGCCGTGTTTTTCAATGATGTGCTGCGGCACGGGGTAGAACGCGGTGAAGGCGCAGAGGTCGATGAAATAAGGCGTGGGATTTTCGAGCTCGACGCGGAGGGTGCGATCATCCAGCGCCGTCACACCGACCTGCGTGAAATCCTTGAGCGTGCCTTCGTGAAACTGCCGGGCGTTTTTGATGACGTAGAGCTGGCTGGCGTAGTCGGCGCCGAACTCGGGGGTGAGCACGCGTTTCCATGAGTAGAGGAAGTCCACCGTGGTGAGGGGTGTGCCATCACTCCAGGTCGTGTTGGGGCGCAGATGGAATGTGTAGGTCTTGCGGTCCGGCGTCATCTCCCAGCGTTCTGCCATGCCGGGCTGGGGCTTCCCTGCTTCATCAATGCGGCAGAGTCCCTCAAACAAGGCGGAGGCGATGCGCATGCCGACCTGATCGGTCACGATGTGCGGATCGATGCTCTCTGGCTCCGCGCCATTGATGAAGACGAGGTCTGCACGCGGTCGTGACTTGCCGCAGGCGGCGAGGGAGAGCAGGAGTGCGGCGGCGAGGGCGAGACGGATCACGCGAAAAGTTAGCACACGGTTGCAACGGTCCGCAGCACAATCCTTGCATCCTGCTGCAATGATTTGCCTGCACACAGCGTTCCCAACGCCCAACTTTTTTCCAACTCATGCGCATTCTCTGCCTTCTCACGCTCCTTGCCGTCTCCGCCCGTGCGGAATTGAAACTCCCGGCCATCATTGGCGACAACATGGTGCTGCAGCAGAAGCAGGCGAATCCTGTCTGGGGCTGGGACACGCCGGGCACGGAGGTGAAGGTGACGTTTGCGGGTCAGACCAAGACCGCCAAGGCTGGCGCGGATGGCAAGTGGACGGTGAAGCTGGATGCGGTGCCGGCAAATGCGCAGCCTGCGACGATCACGATCAAGGGCAGCAGCACCAAGGAACTGAAAAACGTGCTCGTGGGCGAAGTGTGGATCTGCTCCGGCCAGTCGAACATGGGGTTCAATCTTTCCAGCACTTGGGATGCGGATCTGGACATCGCGCAGGCCAAGTATCCTCAAATTCGCCTCATCTCGGTGCCGCAGGTCGGCACGCAGGAGATTCAGGACGACTTCAAAGGTCAGTGGGAGGAATGCAGCCCGGCCAATGCAGGGGCGTTCACCGCAGTGGGCTATCATTTTGGCCGTGTGTTGCATGAGATGCTCGGCGTGCCGGTGGGTCTGATTGACAATGCCTGGGGCGGCAGCGCCTGCGAAGCTTGGGTGAAACGCGATCTGCTGGAAAAAGATCCGCGCTTTGCCTCGATCATTGAACGCTGGAAGCAGACGGAGGCGACTTTCACACAGGCGACCTTTGACAAGCAGGTGGCCGATCACAAAGCCAAGGTGGATGCCTGGGCCAAGGCACGTGCTGAAGCAGCCAAAGCAAAGACCATGTTTACCGCCCAGGCACCGCGTGCGCCGCAGAATCCGCTGACTGGCCAGCACCGTCCGGGCAATCTGTATGCGGGCGTGCTGCATCCGACGATTGGCTATGGCATCAAGGGCGTAATCTGGTATCAGGGTGAGTCGAATGCCAGCCGCGCGAAGGAGTATGGCGAGCTGTTTCCCTTCATGATCGAGCATTGGCGCAAAGAGTGGAACCAGGGCGATTTCCCCTTCTACTGGGTGCAACTGGCTGACTTCAAGGCCTACCAGACGGAGCCCGTGGAGAGCGACTGGGCCGAACTGCGTGAAGCGCAGACACGCACGATGAGCAAGCTGCCGCACACCGGCCAGTGCGTGATCACCGACCTCGGTGAAGCGAACGACATCCATCCGAAGAACAAGCGCGACGTGGCCGAGCGCCTCGCGCGCTGGGCTTTGGTGAAGGATTACGATCAGAAGCTGCCGTATCGCAGTCCTGAGCTCAAAGACGCGAAGTTTGACGGTGGCAAAGCGCTGCTGACTTTCGACTACACCCCGCAAGGCCTGCGCACCGTCGATACGGATGAGGTCAAAGGCTTCGCGATCTGCGGTGAAGACAAGAAGTGGGTGTGGGCGAAGGCCAGCATCATTGGCGGCTCGAAGAAAGGCACGAACCAGATCGAAGTGAGCGCTGAGGGCGTCGTCAAGCCTGTGGCCGTGCGTTATGCCTGGGCTGACAATCCTATCTGCAATGTCTATTCCGCCGAAGGCCTGCCGGTGACGCCGTTCCGCACGGATGATTTTCCGATGATCACCGATCCGGCCAATCAGAAGAGCCTTGAGGCGCAGAATGCCAAGCAAAGGGAAGAGCTCGTGAAGCTCAGAAAAAAACAGGCAGAACTGCAGAAGGTCATCGAGGCTAAGAAAAACGCCGGGAAAAAATAGGCGCTGGTCTGCGCTGAGATTATTTCTTCAGCAAACTTGTGTTAGAAGCGGCGGGGCGCGTATGTTTGTGACTTCACGTCACCCGCATGAACACCCGACCGCTTCTGTCTCTTTTCGCCCTGGCTCTGCTTCCTTCTGCCCTCTGCGCGCAACCCGCCATGGCACCGCCCCCGGCGACTCAGCCCATCGATGTGAAATCAGGCGCTTGGGAAGGCATCGTGAACATTGATGTTTCCGTGCTCGTCCCCGATTACCGTGAGCCGTGGAATGCCGGACAGCCCAGCGGTGGCAGCGGCACCGGATTTCTCATTGGCAAAAACCGTTTTCTGACCAATGCGCACGTCGTCAGCAATGCTACGCGCATTTTGATCCGCACCACGAACGATCCTGAGCCGCATCCGGCCAAGATCGTCCACATCGCGCATGATTGTGACCTCGCGTTGATCGAAGCCGAGGACGGAAGTCACTTTGAAAAGCTCAAGCCACTGGACTTCGGCGGCATCCCACAGCTCAACACCGAAGTGATCGCGATCGGTTATCCCATCGGCGGTGATCGCATTTCCGTGACGCGCGGCGTGGTGTCACGCATCGACTTCCGGCCTTACAGCCATACGAGCGTGGACTCACATCTCGCGATTCAGGTGGATGCCGCGATCAATCCTGGCAACTCCGGCGGGCCGGTGATGCAGGAAGGCAAAGTCGTCGGTGTGGCCTTCCAGGGCTTCAGCGGTCGGGTGGCGCAGAACGTCGGCTACATGATTCCGGTGCCGGTGATCAAGCGCTTCCTCAAAGACATTGAAGACGGTCGCTACGATCACTATGTGGATCTCGCGGCGAGCGATTTTCCCATTGAAAATCCAGCGCAGGCCAAGGCGCTCGGCACCAATGGCGATGGCGTGGGCGTGATGGTCGGAGACGTGGAGCCGCAGGGCAGCGTGGGCGATCTGCTGAAGATCGGCGATGTCATTCTGAGTATTGATGACAATCCGGTGATGAACAACGGACTCGTGCGCTTTGAAGGCGAGCTGATGGACATGAATGAAATCGTCGAGCGCAAGTTCGCCGGCGACACGATCAAGCTGAAGTACATGCGCGACGGCAAAAAGCTGGAAACCACGGTGACGCTGAAGCGCTTTGATCCCTATGTACGCCTGGGCGCGCAGTACAACCAGCGTCCGCGCTACATCGTCAACGCCGGGCTCGTGTTTCAGCCGCTGGACCGCAACCTGATGGACGCCCATCAGATGCGCGACGACACGGTGAACTACGTCTTCGACAACTTCCTGACCGACAAGCTCTACGTGGAGCGGCCCGAGCCCGTGGTGCTGACGAACGTGCTGCCAGATGAAGTGAACACCTGGATCACTCCGTATGCGCACAGCGTGGTGGATGAAATCAACGGCGTGAAAATCAAATCACTCAAGGATGTGCAGACTGCGCTGGCCAAAAAGGACAAGCCGTTCATCGAGATCGTGCTGCTGGAAAAAAACCGCCCGCTGGTGCTCAAGCGAGAGCTCGCCGAAGACGCGCACAAACGCATCATGGCGACCTACAACATTCTGGAAGACTCCTATCTTGGCGATGAATAGCCGCACGATCCGACTTTGAACCTTTCAGCCTCGACGCATCCATGAAGCTTTCCCAGATTTTCCTTTTCCTCGTACTCGGTGCAGCCACTCTGCCGGCGCAGACCCCTGATGCCCCCAAAAAGAAGCGCCCGCCCGCAGTGACCGAAGGTCCCGCCGTCGCGCAGCAGGTGGTGCAAAACAACTCGCTGGTGCGGGTGAACGCGACTTCCCAGTCCTACAGCCTGCATCTGCCCTGGCAGAAGGAGTCTCCTTCAAGCAGGCGTGGACTTGGCGTGGTCCTCGACGGCAACCGGGTTCTGGTCACGGGGCAGATGGTGGCGGACTCCACTTACATCGAGCTCGAGCTGCCGGAGAAAGGCCAGAAGATTCCCGCGAAGGTGGTCGCGGTGGATTATGAAGCCAACCTAGCCTTGTTGGAGTCGGTGCCTTCGGACAGGCAGAAGGCCTTCTTTGCCGGACTCAAACCGATGGCGGTGGACACCAGTGCGCGCATTGAAGACAAGGTGGACATTTTGCAGACGGGACGTGTGGGCGAGCTGATCAAAAGCGAGCTGAAAATCGGCAAGGTGCTCACGCGCCGCTACAATGTCGAAGGCTCGGGCTTTCTGGTCTATGAGGCCAACAACATTGTGCGCAGCGAGGCGAACAGCTTCACCCTGCCGGTGGTCAAAAACGGCAAGCTCGTCGGTTTGCTGCTGAGCTATGACTCGAAGAACCAGGTCACCACCATTCTGCCCGCACCGATCATCGAACACTTTCTAAAGGACGTGGCGGACGGCAGCTATGAAGGCTTCCCCAGCCTCGGCATGGAGCTGCAGTCCACCCTGGACGAGCAGTTCCGCGAATACCTCGGGCTCAAGCCTGATGCGCCGGGCGTGCTCATCAGCATGGTCATGAAAGGCGGCTCCGCTGAGAAATCCGGCATGAAGAAGGGGGACATCCTGGTGGCCATCAATGGGTTTGCCATTGATTCACGCGGTGACTACAAGGACCCGCAGTTCGGCGCGCTCAGCTCCAGCCACCTCGTGCGCGGCCGTGCCTATGTGGGTGACAAGGTCGAGATCAAAGTGATTCGCGAAGGCAAGGAAGTGACGCTGAATGGAGAGCTCACGCGCCGCAAGCCAGATGACTACCTCGTGCTGCCCTACCTGTTCGACAAAGGCCCGCGCTATGTGCTGATGGGCGGGCTGCTGTTTCAGGAGCTGTCACGCCCCTATCTGGACGCCTTTGGCGAGGAGCAGCGCGGCGGTGCCATCCTGCGGCTCTCCCACATCGCCTCCCATCCTGACAAGTCTGAGGAGGAAGGCCGCAAGAAGATCGTCTTCCTCAGCCTCGTGCTGCCAACCCCCAGCGCCCAAGGCTATGAAAAGCTGGGCGGGCAGGTGGTCAATAAAGTGAACGGCAAGGCCATCAACGACCTCAACGATCTGGCGGATGCCTTCAAGAACGCCAAGGACAGCGTGCACGTCATCGAACTCAATGACTTCCCACACATCATCTATCTCGACTCCTTCAATGCTGAACGCGACAACATGCGCCTGCTTGATGGGGCGTACCGCATCGGCAGTCTGAAGCGGCTGGAGTAATTGTTACTTCACCGCACCGATCAGCGTCTGCAGCCGCGACACCTGCGCTTTCAGCAGGGTGATCTCCGCCTCCATCCTCGCGCGCCAGTCGGCATCGGATGAATCTTCCACCACCGGCGGAGCCGGGGCATGGGCGGAGAGGGTGGCAGCTTCTGCGCCTGCCACCTCGCCACAGAGCAGATGCATGAACTGCGCCACGCGCTGGCCGGGGCCGGCGGGGATGCACTGCACCAGCGGGCCTTCGTTGAAGCCGATGAGCTCGGCCAGCGTGTTTTCCACGCTGGGCATGTCGGGAAATTCAAACAGGCGTTCGGTGCGCTGGCGCAGCTCGCCTGCTGTTTGTGATCCGCGCAGCAGCAGCATGCACAGCAGCGCCATGTGGGAGCGGTCCAGGCCTTGCAGCTTGCCCTTGAGGTTGTGCCGGTACTTCAGCGTGCGACCGCCCACGATGTTGACTTCAAAGACGTAGCCGTGGGATTTCATCGACTCCAGCGCCCGCAGCACGGTGCGTTCGTCATAGCGGACGATGGGGTCGCGGTTCGTGGTCTGGTTGCAGGCGGTAACGAGCGCATTGAGCGTCATCGGATAGTAATCCGGCAGCGTGATTTCTTTTTCGATCAAGCATCCCATGACTCGGGCGGCTTCGGGAGTGAGCGTGAACAGGATGGCGGAGGTGACAGATTCGGCGGACATGTGAAATAGCTTGGAAAAAGCGGGCACCATCCACGGCTGCAGGCTGCGTTCAACTTCCGGTCATGGATGGTTTTAAAGGAATGCGAAATTATTTCTGAATACTTCCTGAAGTACGGCGTCGAATGGTCTGGTATGAAAACGAAAATTCTTCTCCTGTGCGGCGCAGTGATCGCCGCTTGCTCGCTAACTTCTTGCGACATCTATGGCTACCCCGGCTATGGTTACAGTGGGTACGGCGGCGGCTACAGAAACTACGGAGGATATGGTTACAACAGCCCCTTCTCCGGTAACTACTATTCAAGTCCTCTGCTCGGCCTGAGCAGTTACTACGGCGGCTACTCCCGACCCTATAGCTACAGCAGTTACAATCGTGGCTACTCCAGCCCGTTCAGCTCATTCGGCAACGTCGGATACAACAGGGGCTATTCATCTCCATTCCTAGGCCGCTCCAATCTGTCCGGCTTCGGCGGTTCCTCATTCGGCAATCGCAGTTTTGCCAGCCATAACCTTGGGGGCTCCTCATTCGGTGGCCATTCCATGCATAGAGGCTCCACTGGCAGTTTTAGCGGTGGCCGACACAGCTTCGGCGGTGGCAGCCATGGCGGTGGTCACAGCTTTGGAGGCGGCGGTGGCGGCGGCCATAGTGGCGGTCATCATCATTGATCCTCCTCGGTCACTCCTGCATCTCTCACACAGCGCTCAAGGTTTCTTGGGCGCTGTTTTTTTGTGCTTCACGTAGTCCGGCCACTCGATCTTTTTTCCCTCGGCACCGGTGAACTTCCATGCCGGCCACATCGGTGATTCATTTTTCACTTCGGCGTATTTGGCCTGCAGCAGTTCCTTTAACTCCGCCAGTTTGGCGGGCTCGGTCGCCGCCAGATCATGCTGCTCGCCGATGTCTTTGCTGAGATCAAACAGCATGAAATCCTGTAACTTGGCTTCTTTGAAATCGCGTTCGGTTTGCTCGGTGATGTCGTTGCCTCGTGCCGGAGCTGGCTTGTCGAGCGCGGCGAGGATTTTCCAGTCGCCCACTCGCATGGCGACCTTCGGATCGCTGGAGGCGCGGTTGAAGTGCCAGTAGAGAGGCGTCTTGCGCTCCATCTTGTGGCCTTCGAGCACGGGCAGCCAGCTAGCCCCATCGATCACCCGATCTTGCGGAGCCTGCAGACCGGCGACAGCACACATCGTCGGCAGGAAATCCACGCCGCTGATCGGCTCATCGCTCACCGTGTCGGGCTTCGTTTTGCCGGGCCAGCGCAAAATGCCGGGAATGCGGATGCCGCCTTCCCACACGCTGCCCTTTTTATCGCGCAGCGGTCCGGAGGAGCCGTGCAGATGCTGCGGGGTGATGGCGGGGCCGTTGTCGCTGGTGAAAAGGACGAGCGTATTCTCCCGGAGTCCCTCATCATCCAGCTTCTTCATCAGCCGGCCAAAGGCATCGTCCATCTGCGAGATGTTGCCGTGATGGCCATTGAAACTGGGATCGTCCGAATGATAGAGTGCGGAGTATTTGGCATCGGAGGAGATGGGTTCATGCGGCTCATGAAAGCAGACGTAGGCAAAGAAGGGTTTGGTTTTGTCCCGTGCATCCAGCCAGCGCATGGCCTCATCTGCCACTAGATGCGCGGCGTAGCCTTCGAGCTTGCCGACCTCGGTGCCATTGCGCACGAAGTTGTCCGGGTTGTGGTGATTGGGGTAGGCGTTGTTATGCGTCGCGAACCAATGATCAAAGCCGTGGTCGTTCGGCTGCGGCTGCGTGGGCTGGTTGAATTCACCGTTCATGTGCCACTTGCCCACATGGCATGTCGCATAGCCTGATTCATGCAGCAGTTTGGCGATGGTGATCTCGCTGCGGCGCATATGCACCGGTGACTCCTCGGGAATCCAGTCGCGCACGCCCACGCGCGTCGGCGTGCGTCCTGTCATCAGCGCTGTGCGTGAAGGCGAGCAGTTCGGATGCCCCGCATAGCAGGAGGTGAAGCGCAGACCTTCGGTGGCAAATTTGTCCACATTTGGCGTCAGCACGTCCTTCGCGCCATAGCAGCCGAGATCGCCGTAGCCGAGATCATCATCCAGCACGAGCAGGATGTTGGGGCGGTCTGCGAGTGCGATGGAGGTGCAGGCCAGTGCAAAGAAAGTGAACAGCAGTTTCATGGCTGCCGTGAACGTGTTCAGCGCGGCACTTGTTCCAGCGAAAGCATCTTCCACTCGCCTTCCGCGAGATCGCCGAGTTCATACGGGCCGAAGCGTTCGCGGTGCAGATTTTCCACACGCCAGCCCTGGCTGGCAAACATGCGGCGCACCTGATGGTAACGGCCTTCAGTAATCGTGAGCCGTGCGGACTGGCTGGAAACGATTTCCAATTTCGCCGGCAGGCAGGGTTTCTCCTCACTGCGGAGCATGAGATCGCCTTTGGCAAAGATATCGATGAGTGCGGGATCGAGTTCGCGCTCCACCTCCACAAGATAGGTCTTCTCGATGTCCGACTTCGGCGAGGTGAAGCGATGCACGAGACTGCCTATGTCCGTGACGAGCAGCAGACCGCTGGTGTCTTTGTCGAGACGGCCCACGCTTGTCACCGCCGGATTGCGATCCGGCCAATGCGCGGGCAGCAGCTCGTAGATGTTTTGACCTTCCTCTTCGCTGTGTGTGCAGGAGTAGCCCACGGGCTTGTAGAGCATCGCCAGCAGGCCATCGGGGGCTTCGAGCGGTTCGTCATCAACGGTGATGAGTGCGGAATCGACGCGCTGGTCCGAACGCTTCACCACTACGCCGCTCAGCTTCACGCGGCCCTCTTTGACAAAAGCCATCGCCTCCCGGCGTGAACAGTAACCGAGGGCGGAGAGCAGTTGATCGAGGCGGCGCATGTGGGATTGGGACAAAGTGGGGCGGATGCTCCCTGCTCAGAGAGTGCTGTCATGCGGGAAATGCAGCTGGTGATGATTCTCTGTTTTCTTCCCGGCTTCTGCCGCTGCAACCCATCTAGCAAGAACGGCTGAGATGCGCCGCACCGATTCTTAAGGCTGCATCATTCGTTAAAAATTTCTTGTTTGTACTTGCCATCACTGTTCCCATTCGCTAAAAAAATAGCGAAATGTCCGACACCACCCATCTTTCCCGGCGCGAGCGCCAGATCATGAATGTCCTCCACGCTGAGGGCAGCGCCACCGTGGCGACGGTGCAGGCCAGGCTGCCAGACCCGCCGACGGACATGGCAGTGCGGCGGCTGATGCACATCTTGGAGGAGAAGGGACATGCGAAGCGCCTGCGCAAAGAAGGACGCGAGGTCATCTATGCACCGGCGCAGTCAAAAGCCCGTGCGGGCCTGCACGCGCTGAAGCAGGTGCTCGACACCTTTTTTGGCGGCGCGGTGGATGAGGCGCTGGCGGCGCACCTCACCCGCAAAGACGCCGCGCTGACGGATGAGCAGACCGCGCGCATCCAGAAGCTCATCGATGAAGCGAAACGAGAAGGCCGCTGATTTTTCCCGCACTGTTTATGAACCCGACACCGCTGCTCGAACTCCTCTCCCACACGGCAATCAAAGGTGCAGCGGTGCTTCTGCTGGCCTTGCTGGCTGGACTGGCACTCTACCAAACTGCCGCTGCACGCCGCTACGCTGTCTGGCTGACGGCTGTGGCTGCACTGGCTGTTCTGCCTCTGGCCATGGCTCTGCTGCCAGCGTGGCATGTACTACCGAAAACGATGACTGAAATGGAGTGGCCCGTGCTGGAGCCCGATATGCCAATGGAGGCACCTGTTCGTTCCTCAAATCTTGTTGAACAAAGGACGCAGACCTCCGCCCCATCATCGGTTTCCGTACCCGCCGCACTGCCGAAAGCACCCATGTTCGTCTTCTCATGGGAAAAGCTGTTTCAATGGCTGCCCCTCGTCTGGATTTCCATCGCCGTTTTGTTGTTGATGAGGCTTGCGTGGAGCGCGTGGTGTTTGCGGCGGCTGGAACGCTTGTTGAAGGCTGGCCGCTGCGAGGCGCTGGACGGGATCGCGCAGGAGATCGGTTTGTCACGCGCGCCAAGGCTGTTCGTGGGAGACGCCAGCGCGGTGCCGATGGTGTGGGGCGTATGGAGCCCCCGCCTGCTGCTGCCAGAAGGGTTTGAGCAGTGGAGCGCGGCCAAGCTGCGCGGCGTGCTGCTGCATGAGCTGGCGCACTTGAAGCGTCGCGACCCGCTGGCGCTGTGGACGGCGCAATGGGTGAAAGCCCTGCACTGGTTCAATCCCCTCGTCTGGCTCACCCTCCGCCAACTGCGCGCCGATCAGGAACGCGCCTGTGACGATACCGTGTTGCGCCACGGCGTGCGTGCCAGCGACTACGCGCAGTCCCTGCTCGACCTCAGTCGTCACAACCGCCTCGCTCCCGGCCTGTCACTCTGCGCGCTGACCATCACCCGCTGCGCTCCCGTCGAAGCCCGCGTCAAAGCCATCCTTGATACCACTCGCCGCCGCGAAGGTCTCACGCTGCGCTGGCTGGCGGGACTGGCCGGTGGCGCGCTGCTCATCACCCTGCCCGTGGCCATGCTGCATGCCATCGAAGGCCCTGCGCTGCGCGGCCGCATTTTGGACCGCAACGGTGTGGTGCTGGCGGAGAGCACGAAGGAGAAGGTGCGTGTTTATCCGCTCAAAACGTTGGCGGCGCATATGATCGGCTACCTCCGCACACCCGATGAAAAGCACGCGCAGTTTTATGGCAGTGATGCTTTAGAGAAGCAGCATGATGCAGAGCTGACTGCAGGCAAGGACGTAACGCTGACGCTCGACATGCGCATTCAGTCTCTCGCGTATCAGGCCATGAACGAGGCAGGCGTAACGCGTGGCACCGCAGTCGTGCTGGATCCACGCAGCGGAGCAATCCTGGCGGCAGTTTCGCTGCCCAGCTTTGACCCGAATCTTTTTGTACCGTCCATCACCCAGGAAAATTGGGAGAGATACCTCAATGATTTTGACATCCCGCTGCTTAACCGCGCGGTGAAAGGTTATGTGCCGGGCGACGCATTCACGCCACTGACTGCTCTAGCAGCAATTTCGAAGGGTTTGGGGGATAGGACCTTCAATTGCCGGCCCGCGCCCACCAGCTACCAGTCCAAGTTCGAGTGCCTGCAAATCAGGCAGGGAGGCAAGGGGCATGGAACCATCGGATTGGAACAAGCACTTCAGAACTCATGCAGACATTACTGGTGTCAGCTGGGAGTGCTGGCGGGCTTCGATGCCTTCGGCAAAATGGGCAGGGACATCGGTTTCGGTCAGAAGTATGGACTGCTTGATGCTGAGATCCCCGGTGTGCTGCCGACGCAGGAATGGTGGGAGAAACGCCGCCAAGGCAAATTGGCATGGTCCGAAGACAACACCGCGTCGCTGGCGGAAGGCTATGGCTACGCGAATGTGACTCCGTTGCAGATGGCTGTCCTCGCCGCGACAGTTGCAAATTCTGGAAGAGTCCCACAACCCATGTTAACAATGACCGCAAAGACCGGTTGGCGGGCCGATTTTATCAAGGAAGGTCTCCCTGTAGCTCAAATCGAGAAACTGCGTGAAGGCATGCGTCTCGTGGTGAACGGCGATTCCGGCACCGGCCAGAGGGCACTCAGTAAGAAGGTGATGATCGCAGGCAAAACCGGCGCAACGAAAGGTGTGAGCCGAACGGACAAAGGTGAACTGGTTGAAAAGAATAATTCCTGGTTCATCGGCTTCGCTCCGTTCGATCAGCCAGCGTTGGCCTTTGCCATCCTGAATCAAGGTGGCAAGACGGTTGCCGAATGCGCCCCCATTGCGAAGCGCATCGTGGAAGAAGCTCTGGCGCTGCCTGCGGATGGCTCGGGAGAAGTGAAACCGGTGAGCGACGATATTGGCAGAGCTCATGAAAAACTGCTGAAGGCCCAGGCACAGTTTGATGCCTGCGCCGGTCAAATAAAAACGGCCATCGAGAGCATCAAGCCCGATGCCGCCGCCGGATTTTCTCTAAATGAATTCGAGGTGCATGACGGACAATTGAGTCTTCATGGCAAAGCCTCAGGCATGATTCAGGCTCTGCAATTTCGTGACAAGCTGGTTCACCTCGAACTGCTGAAGCATCTCGACTGGACCTTTCCTGTGCCGGGGACCATGGATGACGGGAAGAGCGTCTATTTCAGTTGGTGGGGCGTCATTCGTTTGACGGAATCGAAGGATACAACCGCCGAAGGGGCAGCCACAGCGCCCAACCCCGAAGGCGACACCCAAGTCCTCCAGCAGGCCGATGCCGAGATCCGAATGAAGCCTGCGCTCGCAAACCAATGGGCTGCTTTGAAAAAAACTGGGCTGCTGGCTGATCTGCCAGCGGAGGCGCATCCTTTTGACACGGGTGAAAGCAAAGAGAGGGGTATGAAAAGCGGGTTGCAGTTCCGCTTCGATGTTTCGCGAGCGGCAGGGCATCGGTGGTTGCTCGCCTCAATCTATAGGTCGAAAAATGTGGATGAAGCGTCTCTCCAGTGGCCCGAAGCACCGGAGGCGTTTCAGCGTAGCTATGTGGCGGCCGGCCAATGCGTGATCTCGATTCTCAGCTCTGACGGCGAGCACCTGATCATCATCGTCTCCAAGCAGAAATCGTCCATGCTGATTGCGCCGGATTATTCCCCCGCTCTGGACGTGGCACCTCAAACGCTGCGCCCGCCGACTGCTGCAACCGATGCAGACATCATGATGGACCCTCAGCTCGCGAGCCAATGGAAGCTCCTGAAACGAAAAGGGTTTCTGGCCGATCTGCCGGCCGAAGCGATTCTCTCGAAGCCCGGCATCCCGGGATCTGCCGGAGGGATCTTCCGCTTCATCGCGCCGCGCGAGGCGGCGCAGCGCTGGCTCGCGGAGTCTCTGGGTGAGTCTTTGCGGAGACACTACGAACAGCAGCAGCCGTGGCCCGAAAAGCCGGGCACCTTTGATTACACTTACGAGGGGCTGGGCGACGGCATGATGCACCTCGCCACCCTCAACGCCGACAGGGTGGAGGTGCGGGTCTGGCGCAAGCGGCCGAAGCCAATCCTGATCGCGCCTGATGAATACCAGGAGCCACGACCTGCGGGCAAGCTGGCTCCTGAGTATCATGGGAAGGGACTCACCCAGAGTGAAGCCATGCCCACGTTGAACGTGGCCTTGCAAACGCTGCACCCGACGATCACGCCACAGGAGGTACAACTGCCGAGTGTCCGTCCGCAGCCGGTCAAACTCATGCTGCAAGCACCGGCACCACCTTCCGTTCCCACACTCGAAATGCCATTTCCATTGAATCGTCTTCAGGGAGAACTCAGCGCAGAATCAGAAAAGGCTCTGTGGCGCAGCTTGGGGAGCGGCACTCGCATGCAGCAGGCTTTGGTGGTCAGAGCACCGCTGTGATCGGGATAACCCAAGGAGGGCGCAGCGCAGCGTTTACTGCTTCAGCAGCCCGCTATCCGTGAGCCACTCCGTGAAGCGGGTGGGCCAGCGGGAGGCGGCGGTGGGTTTGGCGTCGGGTTTGTAACCGAAGCCGTGGCCGGCGTTGGCGAAGATGTGCATCTCGGCTTTCACGCCGGCGGCTTTGTACTTGAGGTAGAGGGTGGCCATGCCTTCGGAGATGTCCGGGCGGTCGCTGTAACCGGCAGCGATGAAGAGCGGGGGCATGCCTTTGGTGGCATTGAAAAGGCCGGAAGTGCCGGGGTAGATGAGGCCTTGGAAATCGGGGCGGCTGCTCTGCTGCTCGATGGGGTCAGCGGCGTCTTTCTGGCCGGGATCATTCGTCATGGCGGCAAAGGCGGCAAGCTCACCCCCGGCGGAAAAACCGAGGATGCCGATGCGGTCCGGCTGGATGTGCCACTCGGCGGCACGGCTGCGCACGGTGCGGATAGCCCGGCGGGCGTCCGCCATGGCGTGGTCTTGAATGGTGTAGGTGCTGCCGGGTTCGCGGGCGAGGCGGTATTTCAGCACGAAGGCGGCGATGCCGTGATCGCGGAACCATTCCGCCAATGCGTAGCCTTCATGGCCGAGGCAGAGCTTGGAGTGACCACCGCCGGGGCAGATGATGACGGCGGTGCCGGTGGATTTGTCTGCGGCGGGAAGGTACGGGGTGAGCGTGGGCTTGTGGACGTTGCACACGTTGCTGCCTTCGATTTTCTCGGGCTCGGCGGCGCGTGCTTCGGAGCCGGGGGCTCCTTGGGGCCACAGCGGGAGGGCGGCGGGGGTGTCTGCGGCGCAGAGCGCCAGAGGCAGAAAAAGGCTGGCGAGGAGAGGTCGGATCATGGGTTAAATGTAACGCTGAGAAAGCCAAAGTTTACTGGAAAACATCGCATGATTGACAAATCAAAGACTCCCGCTAGTTTCGCGCCCCCTTTTCAAGGGGAGGCCGTGATTTGTCCGGTCTGAGCTCCCATTTCCCTTTCACCACCCCACACGCCCATGCCAAAGACATTCAGGACCTACCAGCCTTCCAAGCGCACGCGCAAGCAGCAGTTTGGTTTCCGCGCACGCACAGCGACCGCAAACGGCCGTGACATCCTTCGCCGCCGCCGCCGTGCCGGACGTAAACGTCTTCTGCCAAAGGGCGTGGAAATCCACTTCAAGCGTCACACTCAGCAGCACACCTAATTCTGCTGCGGCGCGCCCCTCCTCATGCGCCTTCCCTCAAACCTGCGGATGAAGCTCGCGTGCGAATTCGCACGGGTGAAGACGCAGGGCAGCAGTCAGGCCGGAAAATTTCTGGTGCTGGGTGTTTTGCGTGCGGAAGCGCTGAAGGAGTTCCAGTTTGGCCTCATTACCGGGGGCAAGCTGGGCAATGCCGTGGTACGAAACCGCATCCGCCGTCTGCTGCGCGAGATCGTACGCGCACACCGCGCGGAGATCGCCCCGGGCTGGCAGATGGTGATCATCGCTCGCTGGCGTGCCCCCAAGGCCACGCTGGCAGAACTGGAAACTGACTGGCTGCGGCTGGCGCGGCGCATGAATCTGCTCACCCAGAAGCTCCCTGCCCCACCCGCTCCATGAAATGGCTCATCCGAATTTTCATCCGCGGCTATCAAGTGTTCATCTCTCCCGTCATTCACGCCATTGGCGGACCCGGCTCCGGATGCCGCTACACACCGACCTGCTCGGTTTATTTTCTGCAGGCGGTGGAAACTCACGGCGTCCTGCGTGGCTGCTGGCTGGGCCTGTGCCGCATTGGCCGCTGCCAACCCTGGGGTGGACACGGGCATGATCCGGTGCCAGGCAGAAATGCCGAATGACGAAACCCGAATGACGAATTTTCCCAAACAGTGTAATCGCAGGTATGGGTGTCATTCGACACTCGTCATTGTTTGCACGCTACGTCTGCCGATCTGACTCTGAAGACTGGCCTTTTCAAAACCCCCTCTCTCACCCAAAGCTAAATTTCATGGACCGTAAAAGTTGGATCATCGTGACGCTCTGCGTCGCTCTCATGGGTGTGAACTGGCACTACATGCAGGAAAACCAGAAGCTGGCCCAGGCCGAAGCGGCGCGCAAAAAGCAGGAGGAAATCGCCAAAAAACCTGCTGAAACACCCGCAGCGCTGACAGCAGCGACCCCTGCCACCAGCACCACACCTACAGCGCCAGCGACACCTGTGGCTGCCACACTGCCGGAGGAAACCCACTCATTGCAAGTGGGCACCGTGACGTTTGAGCTGACCTCCAAAGGCGGCGGCATCGCCCGCGCAGTCTTGGCGGGCACGGATCAGGTGACGCTGAACAAGAACGGCGTGGAACCCATCGGTGCCCTGCGGCGTGACTCCTCAGGACTGGATGCGGTGGCCTACAAGCTGACCGCTAAGACCGACAAGGGCGCGACCTTTGAAGGCACGACGGCCGAAGGCATCGTGGTGACCAAGGCCTACACCTTGAGTGAAGGAGCCGAAGGAGATGAGCATCTCATCGATCTCAAGATCACTCTGAAGAACACCGGAGCCGCGCAGCACCGTTCCGAGGAATACTACCTCTATACCGGAGCCGCGACCGCCCTGAAGCATGACGAAGGACGCTATGATGGTTTCTTCTGGAACAACGCCGGAGATACCGACCACCAGCTGTCGAAATACTTTGGCAAGGGCGTCTTCAGCGACGCGCCAGCGGAGTACCGCCATTCCTACAATGCGCTGCGCTACGCGGGCGTGATGAGCCGCTTTTACACGCACATCATCACCCGAATGGCGGAGAAGGATGCTCCGGGCAAGCTGTGGGCCGGCCGCCGCAAACTTGTACAGCCCATTGATGCCGCGAACGCTGGCAAGGCTGAGATCGAAGACTTTACCTACGATGCCGCCATGGGCCTGCCGGTGGTGGATCTCGCACCGGGTGCCACGGTCACGGAAAACTACCAGATCTATCTCGGTCCGAAGGAATACGACCGCCTCAGCCGCATCGGCCATCAGCGCAGCTACGCGATGTTTTACGGCTACTTCAAGATCGTCAGCATTGCGCTGTCGAAGGTCATGCGCTGGATGCACAACATCAGCGGCAGCTGGGGTCTGGCGGTCATTTTGCTGACGATTTTCGTGCGTCTCTGCCTGTGGCCGATTCATGCAAAATCCACCATGACAATGAAGCGCATGGGTCTGCTGGGTCCGCTGATGAAGGAGCTGCAGGTGAAGTACAAGGACAACCCGCAGCAGCAGCAGATGGAGACGATGAAGCTCTACAAGGACTACGGCGTGAATCCGCTGGGCGGATGTCTGCCATTGTTTCTGCAGTTCCCGATTTTTATCGGTCTTTACAGCGTGCTGGAAGTGGCGGCGGAGCTTCGCGGCCAGTCCTTCTGGTGGGTGCGAGATCTTGCTGCTGCCGACACGCAGGGAGTCTTCATGGGCTTCAACATCAATCCGCTGCCGATCATCATGGGGCTGACCATGGTGGCACAGATGAAGCTCACCCCGCAGCCTGCAACGGTGGACAAGACGCAGCAGCGCATTTTCATGCTGATGCCGCTGTTCTTCCTGTGGATCAGCTATGATTTCGCCGCCGCCCTCGCCCTGTACTGGTCCACCCAGAACATCTTCAGCGTCTTCCAGACCCGGGTCATGAAGCTTTACATGCCTGAGCCGAAGCTGGAAAAGGCGGTGCTGAAACCAAAACCACCGCAGAGGCCGGATGCGGGAGGAGCGACCCCAGACAAGAAAAAGGGCCCTAAACCGCCACGCCTGGGAGGCTAGAAGGGCGTGCTTTCGCCGTAATTAAGGCAGGGAGAATGCTGGCAGAATGACGAATGAGTCAATCCTTTGTCCCCGAGATCCATGACGCCCCTCGAACACTCACACCACATTCTCGACACGATGCTCGGCTATCTGGGCTTCGTGGTCCAGATTGAGGAGGACAACGGCCCGGACGGACCCACGCTGCAGGTGCTGACGGATGATTCGGACGCACTCATCGGCCGCCGGGGTGAAACGCTCGAAGACATCCAGTATCTGGTGAACCGCGTGCTGCAGCGCCACCTGAAGGATGCCCCGCGTGTCCGCGTGGACGTGGAATTCTACCGCTCCATGCGCGAGGACAAGATGGTGGCCCGCGCCAAGGAGCTGGGCGACCGGGTACGCGCCACCGGCCAGAGCGCCGATCTGCCGCCGATGAACAGCTACTACCGCCGCCTCATCCACAACGTTTTTGTCAACGACCCCGAGGTCATGAGCGTGAGTCTGGACGGCAATGCCCGCTTCAAGCGCATCGTGCTCAAAAGCCGCTCCAGCTAGGCCATCGCCCCTTCACACGGAGGAAAATCAGCTTCGTTCTTTACTCGCGGCATGGTTTTGAGTTATTTCTCGTAACCCGCGCAAATTGCCGCGCGCCTGCAAACCCTGCCCCCTTCTTCAACCCACCCCGCATTCCCATGAAATTGAGCCGCTACCAGCCTGTCATCCTTGCCCTTGCCTGCAGCGCCGGATTTTTGCACGCCGACATCGTGACCCTTAAAGACGGCAAAAAACTGGAAGGTAACATTCTCTCTGAGACGCCGACGTCGATCCGGATGAAGTATCACCTGACGCCGAAGATCATGGATGAGAAGGACATCCCGCGCAGCGAGATCGCCGAAGGGGGCATCCTCAAGCAAAAGCCGGAAGAAGTGGAGATTATCGAAATTCGGAAGGCCGTTCCCACCCCGGATCTGCTGTCGGCGGAAAAGTACGAGCAGCTCATCCAGGACCGGCTGCGTCCCTTTGTGAACCGCTACCCCGGCACGAAGGAAGCGGCTGAAGTGGAGACCATGATCAAAGAGGTTCAGGAGGAAAAAGAAAAGGTCGTGGCCGGCGGCGTGAAGCTCGAAGGCAAATGGCTCACCCGTGAACAGGCCAAGGCAGAAAGTCTCAACATCAAGGCTTACTCGATCCGTGCGGCGATGCTGGAGAAAATAGAGGCCAAGGATTACTCCGGCGCGCTCAAGGAATTCGACAAACTCAATGACCCGAAGAGCGGCAGTACCGCCTCCATTTATTATCCCAAGGCCGTCGCAGAGATTCTCGCCGTTCTGACATCGTACGAGAAACAGGTCGCGCAGATGGTTCAGGACCAGCCCGCCTTGCAGAGGATGCGTGATGAGACCGTCAAAAAGCTCATCGAGCCCGATCTGACACGGATGACTGACGCCGTTAAACGCGAAAAGGAGACTTGGTTGGCCAACTTTGAACAGGAGCGCAAGAGCAGCAAATGGTACACTCCTTACAAGTACGATCTGGAGAGCTTGAAGTCCCTCGGCAAAAACATCGCCGAAGCAAAGGATAGTTTGAGTGGTCTCGACCTTGGCGTAATCACCAAAGTCAACGAGGCCATCCAACGAATGCTTCGCGCAGACGCCAAGGCGGGCAAGGACAAGGCGGAACTCACCAAGATGGGTGAGGCCATCATCGAAGGTGAAACCGCCGCAGGAGGCGCCGATGCCGTAAGCAAAGAATTCTATCGCGGCGTCTTTACCACTTACCGCGCACGCCATGAATACTTTGCCCAGCAGGTGAACGCTCCGCAGGGGCAGACGCAGCCAGCCGCCGCCGGTGCCGCCGGGGGTTCCTCAGCCATCGCAGGCTCGGCCGCGCCTGGCATGGATGACAAAGTGGCCGCAGCACTCGCCGCTGCTGCTGCTGGCACTCCTGCTCCTGCTGGCACTCCTGCTCCTGCTGGCACTCCTGCTCCTGCTCCTGCTGCCGCGCCGGGAGCCATGCCCGTGACGCAACCCAACGGCTACCCTGCCCAGCCGGGTGGGGTGCCTCCTGGAGGCCAGCCTCAGCAACCTGGTTACGGCCAGCCGCAGCAACCTGGCGCACAGCCGCAGCAGCCCGGATACGCACAACCTGGCGCACAGCCGCAACAGCCCGGCTACGCCCAGCCTCAGGCAGCGGCTCCCACTCCTATGCCTCCTGCTGAAGAAGAGGGCATGAGCATGACGACCCTAATCCTTATCGGCATTGGTGTGGTCGTACTGGTGCTCCTTCTCACCCTGCTTGGCGGCAAGAAGAAGAAAAAGTAACCGCAGACCCCATGGGGGCTTGCATCATCCAGCTCTGGGTTCGTTGAACCCAGGGCGGCGAACTCTCCTGCTCAGTTTCTCAAAGGGGCATTTTTAGCCTGTGGTCACGCGAGGAGGTTTTGGAGTGCGGCTGCGATTAGTTGCCGCTTTTGGTCTCGTGGCACCCGTGGGCTGACTGGCTTACGAAGGCTCACCAGCGCCTGCTTTCGAATGTCTCGTCGTGCTCGTGAGCTGACAGGCCATGCCAAAGGGGTGGCTGCGCTCTTGCCTCGCTACGCAACCGCAGTCCAAATGGGGGAATCTCGCCAACCTTGTATCGGCTTATGCCGTCTCGATCTGGAAATGAGGTTTGAAACTCGCCAGATCACAAAAAAAGAGAGGGCCGCAAAGCCCTCTCTTTTTTTGAAAAACGAACGCGAAAAAATTAATTGTCGCTCTGGGCCAGTTCCTTGACGGACATGGCTTCCTTGCCCTGGCGCTGGCGCAGGTAGTGAAGGCGGGCGCGACGCACTTTGCCGTTCTTGGTCACTTCCACCTTGGCCACCTTCGGGCTGTGCACAGGGAACACACGCTCAACGCCTTCTCCATAGGAGATTTTGCGGACGGTGAAGGCTTCGTTGATGCCATAGCCTTTGCGGGCGATGACGATGCCAGCGAAGATCTGGATACGCTCTTTGTCACCTTCCACGACTCGGGTGTGGACCTTGACGCTGTCACCCACGGTGAAAGCGGTGACTTCCTTTTTCAACTGCTCTTGATTGATCTTTTCGATGATATTGCTCATGACACGCTCCTATGGCCACGCTACGCAAGGCCATGAATCAGTCAGACCGGGGGCGAGGGGCGGGGAAGATGGAGAGTTTTTGAAATTTGGCAACCTGTTTTTCCCCGTACTGGAAACCTCCCCGGTACAGCTTATGATCCGGCCACCCATGGAACCCTCTGTTTTAGCCCTGATCCGCGCCGCCATTGCCGAAGATGTCGGCACGGGAGACGTCACCTCCCTCTACTTCACGCCCGAAAATTCACGCTCCAGGGCCGAAATCGTTGCCCGTGAGCCCGGCATCGTCTCCGGGGCTGAAATCGCCGTGACTGTCTTCAAGGAGATCGATCCGACGCTCGAAGTGGAAGTCTGCATTCCCGATGGCAGCCCTTTTGTGCGGGGCAGCATCTTGATGAAGGCCGCCGGCAGCACCCGCTCCCTGCTCACTGCCGAGCGCACGGCGCTGAACTTCCTCCAGCGTCTCTGCGGCGTGGCCACCCAGACGCAGCGCTACGTGGAAGCCGTGAAACCGCACCCCGTGCAGGTCTGGGACACGCGGAAAACAACCCCCGGCTGGCGCCTGATTGAAAAAACTGCCGTGAAAGCCGGCGGCGGCACCAATCACCGCATGGGCCTTTACGACCATGCCATGGTCAAAGACAACCACCTGGCCGCCAATAGCGACCTGCCCTCCCTCCAGGTCGCCATCCACAAACTGCGCACCGAGCGCCCCGGCACCCGCATCCAGCTGGAAGCCGACACCCTTGATCAAGTGGCTGGCTTTCTCACGCTGGAAGGTGTGGACATGCTGCTGCTGGACAACATGGGCCCCGAAAAGCTACGTGAGGCCGTGAAACTCGTGAACGGCAAGCTCTGGCTGGAGGCCAGCGGTGGCATCACGATTGAGACGATCAAGGACGTCGCTGCTACGGGTGTGAATGCGATTTCTGTTGGGGCGCTGACGCATTCCAGCCGTGCGCTGGATCTGGGGATGGAT
>DLGZ01000050.1:108489-160371 GCA_002482965.1 Verrucomicrobiaceae bacterium UBA7681
GGCTCATACTGCCAGTTCCAGTCGCCCAGATAGTCCCGCTTGCTCAGCTTGGTCTTGCCTTTGCTGTCCACGGTTACTTTGCCGTCATCATCCTTGCCGTCAAAAGCCACGGACCAGAGCTGGTAGCGGCCTGCTGGCGTGGGGCGATAGCGCAGCGGTTTCCCATCGCTGGGATCGCGAGGAACGGCAGGCAAAAACTCCGGTGTGAGCTCAGCCAGCGTCGCTGGATAGCGGGCGTGCTTCACAAAAAACCGCTCCAGAGCCAGCGCTGCCAGCGCCTGCTGCCTGCGTGCGTCAAGGCTCAAGGCATTCCTGCTGACCAGCGCCACGGAAGGGAGGATGAGCCGGGCCACGATGTGGTCGGGATGCCGCAGCACGTCGAAGTTCTTGGCGAGTTCCTCAACCACTGCATCCCCCGCGCGCACCGACTCCGCCAGCCCGCCGGTTTTCAAAGGTTGAATCAAATGCTTGAGCTCCAGTTCAACGACCACGCTCTTCCAGTGGTCAAACAAACCGCTGGGGATCGCCCGCCAAAGAAACACGTTCCTGGGATTCGCATGGTTGGAAAAGGCACTCAGCAAAGCGGGATCCACCTCTTTTTGGCCGCTGGCCGCATGCTGCATAAACTCCACTGCATTCAAGCCCGAGGCCAGTTCTCCGCGCATGGCCAGCAGCAAGACATCACGAGTCTGTTCTGCGGCATACACGCCCTGCAACAGCCGCAAGTCATCTTCAGCAAACACACGGTCTTGCAAGCCCACCCAGAGCGTTTCCAGCGCCATCATTTCGAGCGAGCTTCCCACCAAAAAACCGATCAGCAGCGGCTCCTGTTCACACGCCATAGCTAGCCGATGGATGGCCACAATGCTGCGCGCCGCCTCGGCACTTTCGCCAGCAGCCACGGCGGCTCTGGCACGCAGTGCCAGCGGCTTCGCCAGACTCTGAATGGCATTGAAATGCGGCAGGGGCATGGCAAACAGCATGTCTGGCATTTTCCGTTCACGCAGACCGGGTGTGAACATGGCCAGCGGCCGGTTCGCCGTCTCATCCGCAATTTGTTTCAGCAGGGGGAACTTCGCATCCAGCGCCGTCAGCACATCGCGCCCAGTTGCAGCGGATCCGGCTGGCAGTTCCAGATATTTGACTTCACGCAGATATTTGACCCACTCCTGAATATCTGTGGCTTTGCCAAGAGATACGCCGCTGGTTGCTGGTGGCGTACCGCCTTTCCATTTCATCTTTTCGAGATCATCGCGTCTCCCTTGAGGTCCGCCGTGCCCTTGTTCATGCTCATTGACGGTGGCGATCCACCGCAGCGGCTCGATGGAGAGCAGGTTTTGCGCATCGGGCGGCGTCATGGGCAGCAGTTTGCGGAAGTCGAGGGTTTCGCCATCACGTTCGATCATGGCCTTTGTCGAGGCCCAGCGGCGTTTGCCGCTCCAGTTCGTCCAGACATACAGCAGGACGACAAGTGTGGCGAGCGTGATGAACCCCCACAATAAAAGGCGGACGAAACGTTTGGATCGGATAAAGGCGAACATGGTATGAAGTGGTAGAGGAGTGGAATGAATTAGTTTACGGCCAGCAGGGCTTCGATGGCGGCGGCGCGTTGCTGCCACAGCATGGGCGGCGTGAAGTCGCCCGTGCCTGCCGCCTGCGTCGCTGCTGGTTCAGCGGGCGTGGAGAAATACATCACCACCGTCGCCGCCCAGGCCAGGCTCCAGCCGGCCAGAAGCCAGCGCGGGGTGCGTGCCACACACGGCTTCTGCGCAGCAGCCTGCAGCATTTCATCCCGCCACTCCGCAGGGAGTGTGCGGCGCTGCAGGGCGCCCAGCGCGGTTTCAAAGGGATCAGGGTTCGGATTCATGACGGTTTCAGTTCATCGTAAAGGGGTCGCAGCTCGCTGCGCAGCTTCTCCAGGGCGTAGCGGTAGCGGCTGGCGGCGGTGTTTAGCGGGATGCCCTGCACCTCGGCGATTTTTTCAAAGGTCAGGCCGTCCCAGAGCTTGAGCTGCGCCACGCTGCGCTGCTCCAGCGGCAGCAGAGTCAGGGCACGGGTGAGGCGCAGGGCGAGCTCCGCCTGGTCCGGATCCTCGTGCATGGCAAAGACCTCCACCGGCGCGGCTTCCTCGGCGTCCCGCCGCACGCGGTGCCGCCGCAGCCAGTCGATGGCGTGGTGATGGGCCAGCCGCAGCAGCCAGGCGCGCAGGTTCGCGATGCCCGCCGGGATCGTCTGGCGTGCCAGCTTGATGAAAAACTCCTGCAGCAGGTCCTTCGCATCCGCCTCGTTTCCGGTGAAACTGGCGAAATAATGAAACAGGCCCGCCGCATGGGCATCGTAGAGTTCGGGCAGTGTCGGGGCGGCGGGCATGCGGGGGGGCAGTTTCACGGACAGGACGCGTGGCGGCGAGATTTTTGTCTATCCGAATTGACAGATCGGGCTTCCCCGCCAGTCACGGCACAAAATTACCCTTGTAATCCCCGCGTCTGGGAGCATCCTCAAACCCTACTTTTTTACGCATGTCACGCCCCCCCAATCGCGGTCCATCACGCGGCGGCCCCGCCCGCCGCAGCGGCCCACCCCGTCGCAACGGCCCACCTCGCTTTATCCCACCACCACGTCCGCCGGAGCCTGTGGACGCTGGCAAACAGAAGGAAGAAGCCATCGAGCTCGAAGGCACCATTGCCGCCGTTCTCGCTGGCACCATGTTCCGCGTGAAGCTGCGCAACAGCAGCGGCCACGAAGTGCTCGCCCATATTTCCGGCAAGATGCGCAAGAAATTCATCCGTCTCGTCATCGGCGATGCGGTGAAGATCGAAATGTCGCCCTACGACATGGACAAGGCACGCATCGTTTATCGCATCGGCTAAGCCTCCGCCGCGCCCCGCGATCATGGCTGGAGACATTGTTTATTTCGACCTCGAAACACGTCGTACCGCGAACGATGTCGGTGGCTGGGGCAACAAGCATAAGATGGGCATCTCCGTGGCCTGCACGTTCAGCACCGGGCAGAACGAGTACAGCATCTACACGCAGGACGAAGTCCCCGCGCTCATCGCGCAGCTCAAAAACGCGGATCTCGTCGTCGGTTACAATCACATCGGCTTCGATTACGAAGTGCTCAGAGGGCATGATGCTTGGTTTCACCCTCAGGAAGATTTGAAGTGCAGTCTCGATCTGCTCATTGATCTCGAAAAGGTCCTTGGCCACCGCATCAAGCTCGACGCCGTGGCCGCAGCCACGCTTGGCATGGGCAAGACTGCCGACGGCCTCGACGCGCTGAAATGGTGGCAGCAGGGTGAAGTGGCCAAGATCGCCGAATACTGCTGCTACGACGTGAAGGTGACCAAGTGCGTGCATGAGTACGGCGTGGAGCACGGCCACGTGAAATACCATGACCGCAATGGCCGCGAGCAGATTGCCAAGGTGGACTGGAAGAAGCTATGACGCCGCTGCTCCGCCTGCTCCTGCGCGCCGGCTGGGCACCCCTGGCGGTTTTAATTTTCCACCAGAAGATCATGCGCACGCCTTGGCGGCAGCAGCTTGATTTCGTCATGCATTACAGCGGGGGCGTTGCCATCGCCTTCTTTCTCTGGCACGCGCTCGATTGCTTCGCGCACTGGTTTGGCCAGCTCACCCCCTTTGCCCGCTACGTCTTCACCTTTGCCCTCGCCTGCACGGTGGGCTTGTTCTGGGAGTTCGCCGAATTTTTCTCCGATTTCGTGTTCGGTTCACACATCCAGTACAACGTCCGCGAAACCATGCGCGATCTCATCGCTGATGCGTCGGGTGCGCTGACCACGCTGGTGCTGACGTGGCTGGTGCGCTGCTATACACGGCGCTCCGTAAAGTAGCCATCTCGCTCCGCGAGATGAGCTGATCGTGACCGTGCTCCCGGAGCGAGAGGCACGCAGCGCCTAGCCGCCTGTCAGCCAGGTCTGAAATGCAGCCTCCACGCGTTGCAGCATCTCGGCCTGATTGCGCCGCAGATCGCTGAACTGGTTCCAGGCCGTCAGATCCTGCTTGGACCCCGTGCCTTCAATCTCCGCGATGAATTCTGTGACCAGATCCAGCTGGTCGCCGTGCTGTTCACGCAGGTGAGTCTTGCAGGCCACGCCCGTCTCATGCAGTCGATTTTTGGTTCCAAGTGCCATGGGGTATTTATAAAGTAGCCTTGTTGCTGTGCAACAAGGACTCCCCTGTTCCACAGGAACAGAGCTGCTTGACGCAATCTCCGCCCTTCTCCGCACGTTTTACACCTGTCATGACCACCCCCGCCTTCCTCGATGTCTCCCGCCGCCAGTTCTTCCGGCAGTCAGGGCTGGGGCTCGGCTCCATGGCGCTGGGGTCGATGCTCGCACGCGATCTCCCCGCAGCCGCCGGACTGGCGGGGCCGCGACCGCATTTCGCGCCGAAGGCCAAGTACATCATCTACCTGCACATGATCGGCGCGCCCTCGCAGCTCGATCTGTTCGATTACAAGCCGCTGCTGCAAAAGATGGATGGCCAGGTCTGCCCGGCGGAACTCACCAAGGGCAAGCGCTTTGCCTTCATCGGCGGTGAACTGAAGCTGGCAGGCAGCGAATTCAAATTTCAGCGGCATGGCCAGAGCGGGTTGGAGCTCAGCGAGCTGCTCCCGCACCTCGGCACCGTGGCGGACGACATCTGCGTGGTGAAATCCCTGCACACCAATGAGATCAATCACGCCCCGGCGCAGATGTTTTTGCACACCGGTTTTGGGCAGGGTGGTCGGCCCAGCCTGGGCGCATGGGTCACCTACGGCCTCGGCACCGAGAACCGCGATCTGCCCGCCTACGTCGTGCTGCTTTCCGGGCCTCCCGGCGGGGCAGGCTCCACGCTCTGGAGCACCGGCTTCCTGCCCAGCGTGTACCAGGGCATCCCCTTTCGAGGCAGCGGCGAGCCCGTGCTCTTTCTCGGCAATCCGCCAGGGCAGGACACCAAGGACCGCCGCCGTGTGCTCGATGCCGTCAAAGCGCTCAACCAGCAGCAGCTCGGCGTCGTGGGAGATCCCGAGATCGCCACGCGCATCAGCCAGTACGAAATGGCCTATCGCATGCAGACCAGCGTGCCGGAGCTGATGGACATCTCACGGGAAAACAAGGCCACGCTGGACATGTACGGCGCGCTGCCCGGCAAGGCCTCCTTTGCCAACAACTGCCTGCTCGCCCGCCGCCTCATCGAGCGGGGTGTGCGCATGGTGCAGCTCTTTGACTCCGACTGGGACCACCACGGCGGCCTCAAGCAGCGCATCACCGCCAAAGCCAAGGACGTGGACCAGCCCATGGCCGCGTTGGTGCGCGACCTCAAGCAGCGTGGACTGCTCGATGAAACCCTCGTGATCTGGGGCGGAGAATTTGGCCGCACCCCGCTGCGCCAGGGCGCGAATGGCGACGGCGTGAAAACCTCCGCTGGTCGAGATCACCACAAAGACGCCTACACCATGTGGATGGCCGGCGGCGGTACGCGGCCCGGCACCGTCTATGGCCGCACCGACGACTTCGGCTTCAACATCGCCGAAAACCCCGTCCACACCCATGACCTCAACGCCACGGTACTGAATCTCCTCGGCCTCGACCACGAACGCCTTACCTTCCGCTACCAAGGCCGCGACTTCCGGCTGACGGACGTGCATGGCGATCTTGTGTCTGGGCTTGTGGGGTGAAGTGCGTGCCAAAAAACGGGCGGATGGTACGGGCCTTTTGGCAGCCGTGAAACGCCATAGGCTGGGTTCCTGATCTTTGGTGTGGTTTTCCTCAGGAAGGGGATGAAACCGCCAACAGGGGTGTATGCCGTACGGCCAGGAGAAGTTTCCATCCGAAAGACGCCGTACTTGCAACCTAATCCCTCACCACACACATGAAACTCAACACCCTCCACGACCTTTTCGTTCAAGGACCCCTACAGCGCGGAATCGCAGATGATGAAGGCTCTGCAGAAAATGGCCAAGGCAGCCACCAATAGATCGCCGGCGATGGCACCGCGCGCCCTAGCAATCCGGCGCGGCTATGACCAGGCACGGGCGGCCTCTTTGGAAACGGAGCGAAGTGCAGATAACCAGCCGCAGGTTGCAGCTTTCGAGCGTCTCGTGGCGGTCGGAACTTACCTTGACGCTAGGATGATGAAGGGGGGAGGTAGTGGCCAGATGGACACACTTTGCCACAAATAAGGGGTGACTGATTTGCGTGAATCCTCTAAACAACACAAACGGAATTATTCTGCCTCTGGTACATGTCTTTGTTCACTCGGATGATGCCCCCCCCGTTGGCTTTGCTGCTCGCAGGCTTGCTTTGCATGGCTGCGCCCCTTCTGGCCAAAAGCCTGAAGGAGACGCGCGCGGAGGCGGAGCAAGGGAATGCAGAGGCGCAGTATGCCATGGGGTTGCGGTATGCCCAAGGGGACGGCGTGCACGAGGATGCGGCTGCTGCGGTGGAGTGGTATCGCAAAGCGATCACCCACGGGCATGTGGATGCGCAGAGGCGGCTGGGCATGTGCTATCTGCTGGGGAAGGGGGTGCCGCAAGATGCTGCGGAAGCCCTGAAATGGCTGCGTCAGGCTGCGGCGCAGAATCATGTGGCGGCGATGAAGCAGCTCGGCGTCTGCTACAGCCTGGGTTCTGGCGTAACGAAGGACATGGGCGAGAGCGTGAAGTGGTTTCGCCAGGCGGCGGAGCGCGGCGATGCGGATGCACAGATGGAGCTGGGGATGGCCTATTTTGACGGCGAGGGGGTGGAGCAGGACGCGGCGGAGGCGGTGAAGTGGTTTCGCAAAGCCGCCGAGCAGGGAGATCTCAATGCGCAGAAGCTCCTCGGCACCACCTATCTCGAGGGCTTGCGTGTGCCGCAGGATCTACGCGAGGCGGTGAAGTGGTTCCGCACGGCGGCGGAAAAGGGCGATCCTGAAGGCCAGCTGCGACTGGGCCTGGCCTACGCTCTGGGCGCGGGTGTGCCCTTGGATCAGAAACAGGCGATCGCCCTGATCAAGAAGTCGGCAGCACAGGAGTACGCCCCGGCGCAGCTTGAGATGGGCATGAGCTGCTTGCTCGGCTTTGGCGTGACACATGATCCCGCTGAAGCCGTGGTCTGGTTCCGCAAGGCGGCGGATCAGGGCGATGCCCTCGCGCAGACGAAGCTGGCGGTGGCTTACCTTGAGGGCACTGGCGTGGAGCGAAACATCGTTGATGCTGCGGAGTGGTTCCGCAAAGCGGCGGAGCAAGGCTTTGCCCTCGCCCAGCTCGCGCTGGGCAGCTGCTGCCTGCGAGGCGAGGGCGTGCCCAAAGATGAGGCCGAGGCCATCAAGTGGTTTCGCGCAGCGGCGGAGCACGGCAATGCCGGCGGGCAGTTTGCTCTGAGCCTGCACTATGAGAAAGGTGAAGGCGTGGACAAGAGCCTGGTGGAAGCCCTGAAGTGGTGCCGTCTGGCTTCAGCACAAGGCCACGAAATTGCCTTCCTCCATCAGGCTACGCTGGAGGCGTCCATGACGCGCGAACAGATCATCGAGGCCGTCCGGCTTGAGCGCGAGTGGAAGCCAGCGAAGTAAGGCTGGCACGGCGTCCCTTCATTCCACACCGCAGCTCCGCCAGTCTTCCGGTGCTGCGGAAGTTTCAGGCGGCGGTGAACGTTTAGGCGGAGAGCTCATGGGCGACTCCCGGTGCGGCATCACGTCCCGCCGTCGCCATGGGTCCAACCAACCTACCTACCGCCGCGCACTGCCATGAGTGATGATCCCGACAATCTCAGGAAGGACGAACTCCCCACGCCGCAACAGGAGTCGGGAGGCAGTTCGGCGCTCGGCGCTGTGCTTTCCCTTGCCAGCCTCATCATGCTGGCGTTCATTTTGCGGCTGGCCGTGCCCAAGGAGGACAATGCCTTCGAGCTCGGCCTCCTGCTCATCACCGTGGGCTTTGCGCAGATCTGGCTGATCTTCCATTTCCTGAAGTCGTTCCGGAAATAGCGGGGAGAGCAACGAGTGGCACGATCCCGCAGAGGTCCGAGTCGGACATCCACAGGCGGATTTCGTGCGTGAGTGAGGCCAATACCGCCGTGACTACATCAGGTAGCGCAGCTTGTCGTAGGCCCGCTTTTCCTTCGCTGCGTCATCGAGGGCTTCCACCAGTTCGTCAAATCCATACAGGGTCTTCACGCGGTGGGTGAGCAGCGCGCGGTCATAGGGGAGCTTGTCGGAGGTCCAGTAGGCGGCGGTGTATGGGTTAAACTCGGAACAGGGCTCCGTGCCCATTTCATCGGCCACGTTCGGCAGGTTGCGCCACAGCCGCATGTGCTGGTGGTGGGAGGCGACGGCCGCAGGCACCAGCTCGGGATAGCCATACTGCGCGAGGTCGGTGATGGCAGCGGCGTGATTGTTGACGTGGATAAGACCTCCGTAACCCTGGACCTGGACTTTCGGATCCTGGTTGATGAGTTCATCGAGCACGGCATCGACCATGCCCTTCACGTCCGTGTAAGGCGGTGTGCCGTCATCCCCGTCGTGCAGGGTGATCTTGTTTCCTCTGATCCGGCCCTTCGCCTTCCCGTAGTAACCGCTTCCGGGGTGCGCGTTGTCGAACAGGCTGATCAGCTTGCGGATGCCGTCGATGATCGATGGCGTCGCGAACTCCGGGCGTTCTTTGAGCGCGTGAATGGCGATGGCGGCGAAGATCACATTGTGCCCGGACTCGCGGGGTGTCTTGATGTTCTTCGCGAGGGCCTCGGAGATGCCGTCGATCAAGCTTTCGTTGGGTTTCTCCTTTGGAAAGGGTTCAAACAGCTCCGCATCCGCCATCTTTGCCGTCTTCGTCATCTTGGACCCGAACACCGACTCGCCGGCCATGACCTGGTCGAGATCACCTTCGATTCCCTTGTAAACTTCGGGGTCGAGATCCGGGCGTTGCCTGCCGATGAAGTAACCGGCCACCAAGGAGGCGCCGAGATGACCGGCCATCGCGCTCATCTTATGGGCCCTGGCCATGGCATTGAGGCCCTTCACGAGATAGGCCTCGTCGATGGCGGTGCGCTTGGCGGCAGGTGCCTCCGCAGCGGGGGCAGCCGTTTCCCAGAGACCGGGAAGGCTCAGCCCACCCAAGACGCCCGTGGAAAGCTTGAGGAAGTCGTTTCGATTCATGGTGGGTCTTTTCTCAAGTAGGATTGTGTCGGTATATCAACGCGTTAGGGGAGTACAAAATAGCGGGGCTCACGGTTTGGCGGCAGGTGGCGCGCAGAAGGAAATAACGGCGCAGACGGATGTTTGAGGGCGAAAGGCTGCGTGGCTGCGGCGTACTTCTCGCGCATGTTTGATTTTCCACGCCTTTTATCGCTGAGCCTCGTGCTCGCGGGACTCGTCTCTGCCAAAGAGCCCTTCAAGCCCAACCTCGGTCCCGATCTGCCGCGCATCACCGTCACCTGTGGCGATGTGACGCTGCTGCTGCGCCAGGCCACGCAGTGGACGCCGGGCCGCATTGATTTTCGCGGCAAAGCAATGACCACTGAGAGCAGCGCCTACGGCACGGTGTTTTCGTTCCCCGATGTCGGTTTCATCGGCACGGCGCATTTGGAAAACGAGCCCGAGAAGCTGCAGTCGCTCGACTTCTTCCTCGATGACAAACGCATCGCAGCACCCGCTGCCGAGCTCAAGGGCGGCACCTTTCGGCTGGAGCGCAAATCACGCATCCGCGCCTTTGATCTGAGCAACGTCACCGAGATCAAAGACCACCGCCTGTATGAAACCACCACCGTGCACACCGCCGAGGCCGTGCCGCTGAAGCTGGTGTACCACTTCATGCACGCCTGGCGACCCACGGTCTCTGCCTTCCTCGCGGGCAGCGATTCGCTACCAGACCATACCATCTCCGGACCGCTGCGCGATGACGCGGAGGTGGCGCGGAAATTTTACATCAACGAGCGCGTGGACTGGATGGCCGTGTATGAGCCGCAGAGCGGGCAGTTTGCCGTGTCGCGCCTGCTGCAGTCGCCGGAGCTTGGCGGTCAAATCGCCACGATCTGGAACGTGCCCGGCACCTACCGGAAGTTTTACCTCAAGTGCTTCAGCAGCGCGACTGTGCCCGCCGGATTCACCGGCACCTGGCGCATGGTCACCGCCTTCGGCACCAGCCCGCCGGAAACCTGGGAGGCGCAGGCACGCGCGTTGGCAGCGAAGCTTCAAAACCAGAAGTAAGGCAGCAATCTGACGCGAGTTTGAGGTCGCTGGGAACGTTGAGGGTGCTCCATGCGTACTTTTACCGCCGCTCTGCTTTTCGCCACCCTCCTGAACTCGGCCGCCGAGGACAAGCCTGATCTGCCCCTCGTGGACATTTCAGATCAGAAGGACCGCCAGACCGTCATCGCCCAAGGGACGGAGGAGGTTTATCAGGGGCACCCGACGACGACGTTGCTCGCGGATGGCAAGACGATCTTATGCGTGTGGTGCATCAACCACGGCGGCGCGGCGGGGCCGATGTCGCGCAGCACCGACGGCGGCGTGACATGGACGCGAATCGACGAACTCATGCCGCCCGGCTACAAGACGCATCTGAACTGCCCCAGCATCTACCGCATGACTGATCCAGCGGGCAAGGAGCGACTGTGGGTGTTTTCCGCCGCGAAGGGCACGCGCAAAGGCCCCGGCATGCCCAGCATCATGAGCGAAGATGGCGGTGGTAGCTGGAAGGAGATGCCGCCGCTCGGATTTCCCTGCGTGATGACCTTCAGCAGCATCGTGCGGCTCAAGGATGGCACTTACCTGGGCCTCTATCACCGAGGCCCCGGCGGCGCGGACAAGGCCCCGCTCGAAGTGCTGCAAACCATCACCGCTGACGGCGGCTTCACCTGGAGCGAGCCGAAGGTCGTCGCTGCTGTCGAAGGCAAGAACCCCTGCGAACCGTTTGTGTTTCGTTCGCCCGACGGTGCCGAGCTGTGCTGCCTCCTGCGCGAAAACACGCACAAGGACCGCAGCCTCATGATGTTCAGCCGTGATGAGGGCAAAACTTGGAGCACACCCGTGAACACGCCTTGGGGCCTCACCGGAGACCGCCATGCTGGCGTCTTCACCAAAGACGGCCGCATGGTCGTGGCCTTCCGTGATCAGGCTCTCAACAGCCCGACCAAAGGCCACTTCGTTGCATGGGTGGGCACCTATGAGGACATTAAAAACAACAAGCCCGGCCAGTACCGTATCAAGCTGCTGCACAGCTACGCCGAACGTGTGGGAGACTGCGGCTATCCCGGCATGGAGCTGCTGCCCGACGGCACCATCGTGGCGACGACATACATCAAGCTCGCGCCCGGCAAGGAGAAAAACTCCGTCGTGAGTGTGCGCTTTGATCTGAAAACCACCGATGCCCTTGTAATGCCATGAAAGCCCTTGCCGCCGCCCTCCTCACACTCTCATCGCTGCACGCAGCGGATGTCGTTCTCGTGCAAGACGGCCAGCCGCATGCGGAGATCATCCTTGCGGACAATCCCACGCGCATGCAGCGGGTCGCTGCGCAGGAGTTTCGCACGAACATCGAAAAGATCAGCGGTGCGCGGCTGCCCATCGTGACGCAGCCGAGTGGCAAGGCGGTGAAGGTCTTCATCGGCGCGAGCGCTTTGAATCCCTTGAAGGCGGAGGGTTTGAAGGACGGCGCGTATCGCATCCAATCCGGCGACGACTGGATGGCGCTGGTAGGAGATGACAGCGACTTTGAGCCCACGGTACCTTGGGCTAAAGGCAACAGCGACATCGCACGTGCGCAGGCGGAGTTTGAGAAAGTCGTCGGCGCACCGTATGGCATGCCAAATCGCGGGTTGTATAAAAACCGCCTGCGTCTGCCAGGAGACACCGGCAAGCCCGACGGCGCCACCACGGATAAGAAGGAGACGCTGGACATCTGGGGCCTCGATGAGCGTGGCAGCTTCAATGCGGTGACGGCGTTCTTCCACCGGCTCGGTGCGCGCTGGTATCTTCCAGGGGAGCTTGGTGAAGTGATGCCTTCCATGAAAACCATCGCGCTGCCCAAGCTTGATGAGACGGTGCACCCCGACTTTCCGCTGCGTCAGTTTAATTTCCGTTTCTCCACGGCGGGCTATGACACAGCGATGTGGATGATGCATCTCGGCACGCGCAACGATGACCGTTATCAAATCGCCCATGGCATGGACGGCATGACGGGAAATGATGCCACCTTTGCCGCGCATCCCGAGTGGTTCGCGCTCTACGGCGGCAAGCGCGACTACCGCTCCGGCGACAGCAAAAACCAGCTCTGCTATTCCAATGACGAACTCCTACGCGAGACCGTGCGCTACAACCGCGCCCTGCTGGATGCATACCCGTTCAAGACTGTCTCCATCATGCCGCCGGATGGCTACTCCTCCATCTGCCAGTGCGAGAAATGCAAAGGCAAGGACTCGCCCGAGCGCAACGAACGTGGCCTGCTGAGCGACTACGTGTGGGACTTCGTCAACCGGGCGGCGAAGGAGATCGCCAAAACCCACCCCAACGCGAAGGTGCTGAACTGTGCGTATGGCACCTACACGCTGCCACCGTTAAAGATCGACAAGCTCGAACCGAATGTGGTCGTCTGCATCGTCGGCGGACGGCGGCCAATGAACAAGGCTGGCATCAAGGGGGAAGGGGAGGCGGCGCCGGAAGCCCTGCGCGCGGGGTGGGTGAAGAAGACGGACAACCCGATCCTGATTTTCGAAAACTATCCCTTCACTGATCGCGGATGGTACCTGCCTGCGTTCGCACCGCATTCGCTCGGAGATTCCGTGAACGCCACGAAAGGCATCTCCCAAGGCGAGGACATCTGGCTCTCCGCACGCCAGGATTTCGACAAGGTGGACATCGGCTTCAATCACTTCATGGTCTATTTCACCGCACGCATGTACTGGGGCGGAAAGAATGCCGATGTGGATGCGATGTTCCGCGAATACTGCCAGCTCTTCTACGGCCCCGCAGGACAGGAGATGCAGGACTTCTTCACCTATTGCGAGGCCCATTGGAGCGCGATGGAGGATGACAAAGAGCAGGCGGATGCAGCGCTCGCGCTCTTCACGAAAGCGAAATCCAAAGTAGATGCCGCGAGTGTTTACGGCAAGCGCATCGCTCTCATCGACGACTTCCTCAAAGGCATGCGCATGAAATCCGAGCAGCTCGGCCAGCAGCGCGGTCCGGTGCCATTCGTGCGGCTCGTCGGTGACGCGCATGACATCGTGATCGATGGCAAACTTGACGACGCCTACTGGCAGGAATGTCCCTCCGCCGCCACCGGCAAATTCCGCGAGCTGATCACCGGTCGTGTGCCCACTTTCGGCACGACTTACAAAGCAGGCTGGCAGGGCAACAATCTGTACTTCGCCATTCGCTGTGATGAACATCCCGGCGAAAAGCCCAACAACACCGCCACGCGCAATGAGGATCAGGCGCTCTGGCATGGCGATGCCATCGAGATCGAACTCGCCACCGAAACACATACGTACTATCAGATCGCCATCAGTCCTGCGGGGCACATCGTCGATCTTGATCGTGGCGCGTCGAGGGGCCAGTGGTTCGGCTGGGATTCGCAGGCGGAAGTGGCCACGCACATTGCCGACGATCACTGGACCGTCGAGATCCGCATCCCCGTCACGCAGGACGAAAACGATCCGCTGCATCAAGTCATTGGCCGCAAGCCGACGCAAAGCCTGCCATGGCACATCAATCTCTGCCGCCAGCGCATTCGCGAAGAAGGCCAGGAGCTCAGCGCGCTCTCACCCACCGGCACCGAGGGCTTTCATGAGACGATGAAGTTTGCGCATTTCTTCGCTGGCAAATCCCACGCGTTTCCCGCTGATCCCAGTGTCACCGACTTCGTCATTGGCTTTCGCGATGCCACGCAAAAGCGCCAGGCCGCAGGCTTCCTCGCTCTGGCGGAGGGCAAAGTCAGCGACCTGCAAAAAGCCGCCGCGCTGGAACAGGCCGCGCTGCTCAGCAGAAAGGACGCCGGGCCGATCATCGAGCTCATCCCTGTCGAGGTGGTGAAAAAGACCGCGCAGATGCAGTACCTGCTCACGCTTGGCAAAGCACCGGAGGTCATTGCGCAGTTCGCAAACGAGGATATCAACAAGTGGCCCTTCTGGCAGCGTGGCGCAGGTTATCATGCTCGTGGTCGTTCGTATTCAATCACCAAAGCAGGCGACAAGGCCGAGGCAGATCTCAGCGCAGCCCTGCCATGGGTCAGCGAACCTCGCGCGCGGGATGCGCTGCTCCTCGCGCAGGCGCAGAACCGCGAGCTCAATCTGCAAAAGGATGACAAGGCCCTCGCTTCTTATCAGGCCATCGTGGCAGAGCGCACGCGCATCGGCGGTGCGGATGAATACGCCGCGCTGCAGGGCATCGCGCGCATCTTGACCCGGCAAGGCAAGTATGATGAAGCCATGAGCACGCTGAACCGCGCCGATCTTGAGAAGCTGCAAGGCGTCTGGCGAGAGAACATCCTGAAATCCATCGAAGAGGTGAAAAAAGCACGGCGGCAGTGATGCGGCACAAGGCTTCTTTTGCGACTCACTTCTTCTCCAGCGTCAGCAGCTCGATTTTCCGAAACCACACCGGTTGGCCTTCGGCCTGCAGCGCGACGTGGCCGTAGCCGAGCATGACATCGCCACCCGCTTCCACGATGTCGCTTGCCGGGGCGATCTTGCACGCCGCGTCGAGTTGCGGGCGCTGGTAGCGCAGCACTTCGACGCCGTTGATGCGGTGGATGATTTCGTCATTGCCGCGCACCTCGACTTCAGCTCGCACCCATTCCTCCGCAGGAAAAGTCGGCGCACTGGATTTGACGATATGCTTGGTGATCAGCTCTCCGCCCATCTCGACATGCGTACCGGGCGTGCATAGATTGGCCGTGGAGCGTGGGCCTTTGCCTTCATCAGCAAGAAACTGCATCTCCAGGCTCGAAGGGAAGCCTTGATCAAAGCGCATGCTCTGCGGCGGCTGCGCATGCAGCATCACGCCGCTATTGAGGTTCACATACTTCGGCGCATCGGGCATCATCTTGCCGGTAAAGCGGTACTCCATGCGCAGGATGTAGTGCGAGTAGGCCAGGTTGGTGAAGAGGTGACCGTACTGCTGGTCAAACTTGTCGTAGCCGTCGTAGCTCACCTTCAGGATGCCGTCCTCCACCTGAAACGTGTTCGCATAGTTTTCACCCAGCGGGTGCTTGGCGATCTTGATTGTCCAGCCGGTGAGGTCCTTGCCATTGAAGAGAGAGATCCATTTCGGCTCGTCTGCACGCGCAGTGATGAGGGTCAAGCATGCCAGAGCTAGCAGGAAGGTTCGGGTGGTACGGATCATGAAAAGCATCTTGGCAGTGGCTTCGCTGTTTCCAATCGGAGATTCCCAGGAAAGAGCCGGTGGTGTGAAGCCGATCTTTTCTTGTCCAAAAGCTCTCCTTTCCTGCCTTGTGTCACCATGCGTCACGCTGTCACGTTCACACTCCTCGCTGTTTGCTCCGCTGCCCATGCGGTGGCGGCCGATGGCGTGGCGTTCTTTGAGAACAAGGTGCGGCCGCTGCTGGTGAAGCACTGCTACGAATGCCACTCGCAAGAGACGGGCAAACGCAAGGGCGGGCTGCTGCTGGACCGCAAAGAAGGGTGGCAGATCGGTGGCGATGCAGGGCCCGCGCTCATTCCCGGCGAGCCTGCCAACAGCCTTCTGATGCACAGCGTGAGCTATGAGGACGACAAGCTGCAGATGCCGCCGAAGTCCAAGCTGACGCCGGAGGATCAGCGCATTTTGGAACAGTGGATATCGATGGGCGCTCCCGATCCGCGCGATGCGGCGCTGGCAGACGTGGTGAAGAAAAAGACCATCGACTTCGCAGCCGCACGCCAGGACTGGGCTTTTCGTCCGCTTTCAGCGCCACCGCTGCCTGCCGTGAAGCACAAGGACTGGCCGCGCAAGGAGCTGGACACCTTTATCCTCGCGGAACTCGAAGCCAACAACCTCACTCCGGCGGCTGATGCGGATGCTCATACGCTGATGCGGCGTCTGAGCTACGACCTCACCGGCCTGCCACCTGCTGCGTCTGATCTGGCTGACGCATCCGACCTCACGGTCTACGCCGAAAAGCTGCTCAACAGCCCGCAGTTTGGTGAAAAGTGGGGCCGCTACTGGCTGGATCTGGCACGCTACGCCGACTCGAACGGCGGCGACCGCAACTACACCTTCTACCAGGCGTGGCGCTATCGGAACTACGTCATCGACTCCTTCAATCGCGACCAGTCCTACTATGAGTTCATTCGCGAGCAGCTCGCAGGTGACCTGATGCCCGCCGGGAATCTCGAACAGCGCCGTCGGCAGATGATCGCCACCACGTTTCTCGCGCTGGGTCCGAAGATGCTCACGGAACGCGACAAGGAGAAGCTGCATCTCGACACCGCTGATGAGCAGATCGACACCATCGGCCGCGCCTTCCTCGGACTCACCATCGGCTGCGCCCGCTGCCACGATCACAAGTTTGATCCCTTCAGCCAGCAGGACTACTATGCGCTCGCGGGCTTCTTCCGCTCCACGGAGGTCGTCATGGGAACGCGCAATGGCTGTGTGAACGTGGCGAGCTGGGTGGAGCAGGCGCTGCCACAGCCCGAGCCCGCGATGAGCGAACTCACTGCCAAGGTGAACCGCCTGGAGCTGGTGATGCGCCTGAAGGTGGAGCGCGATTTCATGCAGAAGGTCGGCGGAAAAATGTCGCTCAAAAATCTGCCGCTGGCCGGTGTGATCTGCGATGAAGCGGATGCAGAGCTGGTGGGCGACTGGAAGCAGTCCAGCATCTCTGCAAACCGCTTTGGGGACTTCTACATTCACGATGACCGGAAGAACAAAGGCGAGAAGCAGGCCGTGTTTCGCGGCAGTTTGCCTGAATCGGGGGAGTATGAAGTGCGCCTCGCGTATCCGGCCAAAGGGAACTGCGACCAGCATGTGCCCATCACTGTGGAAGCCTTCGACGGCGTGCATGAGATCGTTTTTGATCAGACGAAAAAGCCGAGCATCGGCGGGTTGTTTGAACCCATCGGACGCTTTCGTTTTGAGAAAGGCGGGCGCGTCAATGTGATCATCCGCACCGCAGGCACGAAGGACTATGTGGTGGTGGATGCCGTGCAGTTCATCTCCGTGCAGGACCTCGAGCGCGAAGCCGCTGCTTTCGCGATGGCTGAGGGCAAAGGTAGCGGTGATCCATTGCTGATGATGAAAAGCGGCGATCTCTCGAAGGAGCTGAACAAGAGCATCGCCGAACTCAAGGACGCTGAACTCGCGATGGCCCCACGGGATGCACGCGATGCGGGGGACATCCATCTGCGCATACGCGGAGAGGTGAACCAGCTCGGCCCCAAGGTGCCGCGACATTTTCCCTCCGTGCTGCATGACGGGCCGCCGCCCAAAATCGCAGCAGGATCAAGCGGCCGCCTGCAGCTCGCGCAATGGATGACGAGCACGGAGAATGCGCTGCTGGATCGTGTGATCGTCAACCGCCTGTGGGCGCAGCTTTTCGGACGCGGCCTCGTCAGCACGGTCGATAACTTTGGCGCGCAGGGTGAAAAGCCGACGCACCCCGCGCTGCTCGATCACCTTGCCGCGAAATTCCGCGCGAGCGGCGGCTCTTTCAAAACGCTGATCCGCGAGATGGTCCTCAGCCGCACCTACCAGCTCGCCGCCGAGGCGAAATCTCCGCGCACCCTCGCCGATCCCGAGAATCGTCTACTCGGTCGGCGCTCCTACCGCAGGCTCACGGCGGAGGAGATTCGCGACAGCCTGCTCTTCCTTGCTGGCGATCTCAATCTGGATCAGGCTGGGGCCACGGCACTCACGTATGGCGAGGATCTCGACCGGCCCATGAAGTTCGACAAGGAGTTCCGCCGCAGCATCTACCTGCCCGTCGCGCGCAACAACCTCGCGCCCGACCTGGAGATCTTTGACGCCGCAAACCCCGAGATGGTTTCCGGCGACCGACCGCTGACCACGGTGCCCACGCAGGCGCTGTATCTCCTCAATAGCCCCTTCCTGCAAAAGCAGGCCGCCACGCTGGCCCAGCAGGCCTACGCAAAACCTGAGCCTGTCGTTTGGCTGCATCAGACCATCCTCGGCCACGCGCCCGGTGCCCGTGCTGCGCAGCGCGCGAAGGATTTCATTGAGCAAAGCGGTGGAGATCGTGAGCAGGCGCTCGCGGATCTCGCGCACGTGCTGCTCGCGTCCACGGAGTTTCTTTTTCTCGATTGATGCCATGAATGCTTTCCCACAGATCAGTCGCCGCCATGCCTTGAAGACCGCCGCCTGCGGTTTTGGCTCGCTCGCATTCAACAGCATCGCCACAGCGGCCAGCCTGCCGCGCGGGCTGCACCACACGCCGCGTGCGAAGCGGGTGATCTTTCTCTTCATGCACGGCGGGCCCTCGCAGGTGGACACCTTTGACTACAAGCCGATGCTCCAGCAGATGGACGGCAAAAAGCTGCCCTTCGCACCCGCGAAGAATTTGGATCCCTCCTCCACCAGCCAGGCGAAGATGCTCGGCTCGCCATGGAAATTTCAGCAGCATGGCGAAGCGGGCCTGTGGGGCAGCGATTTGTTTCCCGAAGTCTCGAAGCGTCTCGATGACCTCTGCGTCATCCGCTCCATGCAGAGCAAAGGCCAGTCGCACGGACAGGCTGTGTGCATGATCCACACCGGCGCGGACAACTTCGTGCGTCCGTCCATGGGTGCGTGGGTCAGCTACGGGCTGGGCACTGAAAACTCGGACCTGCCCGCCTTTGTCAGCATCAGCCCGTCGCCCACGCATGGCGGACCGCGCAACTACGGCTCTGCCTTCCTGCCCGCCGCGCATCAGGGCACCACCGTCGGCCGTGCAGGCAAACTCGGCAAAGACGCCACCTTCCGCTTCCTGGAAGCCGGCGGCGACTCCGACCACCAGCAGCGCAAGCTGAAGCTGCTGCAGGCCATGAACCAGGAGCACTTCGAGCGCACCCGCCATGCGCCGGTGGAAGGCATGATTCAGAGCATGGAGCTCGCCTTTCGCATGCAGCAGGAGGCACCCGGCACCATGGACATCGAGCACGAGCCAGAGCACATCAAATCGCTCTACGGCATTGGCAACGAGGTCACCGACAACTACGGCCGCCAGTGCCTGCTCGCGCGGCGTTTTGCCGAAGCGGGCGTCCGCTACATCCAGGTCAGCACGCCCAATGTTTGGGATCAGCATTCCAACCTCATCAAAGGCCACACCGCCAATGCCGCTGCTGTGGATCGCCCCATCGCCGGACTGCTCGCGGATCTCAAACAGCGCGGCATGCTGGAAGACACGCTCGTCGTCTGGGGCGGTGAATTTGGCCGCACCCCCATCGTGCAGGGCGCGAATGGGCGTGACCACAATCCGCAGGGCTTCACCATGTGGCTCGCAGGCGGTGGTGTGAAGAGCGGCCTCGCGTATGGCGAGACGGATGAGTTCGGCTACTACGCGGTGAAGGACAAGGTCCACATGCATGATCTCCATGCCACCATCCTTCATCTCCTCGGCATCGACCACCTTCGCCTTACCTACCGCTACGCCGGACGCGATTTCCGGCTGACCGATGTGTATGGCGAAGTGGTGAATGGGATCATGGCGTGAACGCGGGCTGGAAAAAAATGCGCGTCGCAGTCGAAACTCGTGGAAGCCTTGTTAAGGTCGGCGGGATGGAAACACAATGGACTGACAGGAGCGTCATCGTCACCGGCGGTGGCGGCGGCATGGGACAGAGCGCGGCGAAGCGATTTGCAGACGCTGGCGCGAGGACTTTCGTTTTTGGTCGCACGCTAGAGTCGCTGCAGGCCACTGCGGCGCTTTCGCCCAACATTACGCCCATCGTGTGTGACGTCGCCGACTCGGCCAGCGTGGCTGCCGCAGTCACGCTGGTGCTGGCGCACGGCCCGATTGCCGCCTTGATCCACACCGCCGGCATCAATACGCCTGACCGCTTCATGGCGCACGCGGACCCCAGCAAACTCGCCAGCGAAGCCAGCTGGCGCAGCGTGATGGACATCAATGTGATGGGCGTGGTGAACATGATCCAGGCCGTTTCCAAACCCATGGCGGAAAGCGGCGGCGGCAAGATTGTCGTCGTTTCGTCCACCGCTGGTCATGGCTTTGACTCGTATGCCGGCGTGCCCTACACCGCTAGCAAGTGGGCTGTGCATGGCCTGCTCTTCACCGCCCGCATGCAGCTCAACGCGCATGGCATCGTCCTCTCCGAATACGCCCCCGGCGAGGCCCTCACGCCCCTCGTGGAAAAGCGCCCCGTGAAGCCCACCGCCGAGCACCGCAGCGCCATGATCCAGACCGAAGACTGCGCCGAGACGCTCTACTTCATTGCCTCCCAGGCGCACAGCATGAGCGTCATCCAGCTTCCTGCCTACCAGCCCTTTGGTGGCATGCCTCCGCAGATCTCAGCGCCGTGGCTGGCAGGTCTCGATATCGGTCCGAAGCGCTAACGGCTTTATCCTCCTCCCGGGAAGCTCCGAGCCAAGGGTGGAAGAGCATGAGTAAGAGGAGGAAGACCAAGACGCTGAAAAGACGTCGCCTCATTCGCGTTCACTCTGCACTCATGATCCCTGCTCTGCTCCTCTTCATCGCTCTCTCGACCCTCACGGTCAAAGCCGCCGATCTCTCCGTCGCGGCTTATCCTTCCATTCAGGAGGCGCTGAATGCGAATCCGAATCGCATGCTCTTTGTACCAGCGGGGGATTACTTGATCACTGAGAAGATCCGCATTCGTGGCGAGCGCAGCGGGTTGTTTGGTCCCGGGCGCATCATCCAGCAGAGCGCGGATCAGCCAATCATCGAGATCGAAAACGCCACAGGTGCGGAGATTCGCGACCTGACGCTCACGCGGCCTGATGGGAAGATGGAATCCCGCAATGAAGGCATTTTGGCCATCAAATGCCGCGACCTCGTGCTCGACAACGTGCGTGTCATCGACAACCGCAGCCCCGCTGCTGCCATCACCGTGCGTGAGAGCAAGGACACGCGCATCAGCCGCTGCCTGGTACGCAACTACATGCGCGTCAGCATTGATGACCGTACGCATAGCACGGACTGGGGCTATGCCTTCAACTGCACTGACGGCACCGGCATCAACGTGAGCTACAGCACCGGCACGCTGGTGGAAGGCAATCGCGTGATTGAGGACAACTTCGTTCCGACTCAGGAAGTGAAGGCCCAATACAAGCTGGGCGACTACGTGAAGAAGAACGCCGTCAAAGGCACCATCATGAGCCAGCAGGCCTGGGACGCGAACTACACCGATGCCTGGCAGCAAGGGTCCGGCATCGTGATCAATGCCCCGGAGGTGAATGACCTCACACGCGTGATCGGCAACCACATCGAGAACGCCGCACAGGGTTTGGACATCCATGCGGACCACGTCATCGTCTCGCAGAACATCATCACCAATGCCTTCATCGGCATGAAGGCCATGCACGGCTCGCGCAATGTCCTCATCACCGGCAATCAGTTTATCCGGAACTCGCTCTGGGCCATCGGCCTCATGCCCGGTGCCGCCGCGCACCCCGCCACCGACGACAAACCGGAGAACGCCGACGGCGGCTCCATCATCAGCAACAATATCATCTCCGACTTCGGCCACGGCGACGCCCACTGGATCTGGGGCGATGAACGCTCCCCCATCAAATTCGACACCGGCCAGCAGCCCGACGACCCGCCCCTCACCGATGTCATCATCACCGGCAACGTCATCCACTCCATCGGCAAACCTCGCTACAAATACGCAATCATCATCCCCGGTGGTCCGAATGCGCCGAGGGGTTTGCATTTCTCCAACAACCTGTTTCATCCGGGTACGCTGGGCGTGTGCAACACGGAGCTGCCGGAGTGATTGGGCATTCGCGTGCGCTGTGCGTCTTGGAGTGCTCCAGTCCTCTGGAGCTTTCGAAAGGCGATGGGCATGCAAAAAAGCGCCGGAGGACCGGAGCACTCCAAAACGCTCTCGCGATTTTCGCCTACCCCCCTACCGCCGAAACTCACTGAACCTCACCTTCAGCTTGTCTTCGAGCTGGGTGATCTGCCATTTCTCCTTGGCGTTGATCAGCGCGAGTGACATGCCCTTCTTCCCGGCGCGGGCGGTGCGGCCGCTGCGGTGGGTGTAGTATTCGAGCTGGTCGGGGAGCTGGTGGTGGATGACGAAGGAGAGGTCTGCCACGTCGATGCCGCGTGCGGCCACGTCCGTGGCGACGACGAACTGAACGCGCTGCTTTTTGAAGGCACGCATGACTTTGTCGCGCTCCTTTTGCATGAGATCGCCCTGCAGCACATCCACGGGCAGGCCGAGGTCGGCGAGCTCCTGATAGAGCTCCATGGCTCCGGCCTTGGTGCGGCAGAAGATGATGCCGCGGCGGTCCTTCTGGCGCTGGAGGAAGTCGAAGATGAAGGCGGTTTTTCCGTCCCCTTTGCAGATGGCGAAGCGGTGGTCGATGTCGCGATTGACCACGTTCGCCTGATCAATCTGGATCGAGTGCGGGTTGGCGGACATGCTGCCCTTGATGAGGTCCTGGATTCCCGGGGGGAAGGTGGCGGAAAAGAGCCAAGTGCTGCGGCGCATGGCCGCGAGCTTGAGGATTTCCGAGAGCTGCTTCTTGAAGCCCATGCTCAGCATCTCATCCGCCTCGTCCAGCACGACATAGCGGACGAATTCCAGCGTCAGCGCATCGCGCTCGATCAGATCCAGCAAGCGTCCCGGTGTGGCGACGACGATGTGCGTGGGACGCTTCAGCGCGTCTGTCTGGCGGTCGATGTTGTCGCCGCCGCTGACGACTTCGATGAAGATTTTCTCCGTGTACTTGGTGAAGCGGAAGAGCTGCTTGCCAATCTGTTTGGCCAGTTCGCGGGTGGGCGCGAGGACCAGCCCCTGAATGTCCCGGTGCTTGGGGTTCATCTTGGTCAGCAGCGGCAGGCCAAAGGCGGCGGTTTTGCCGGTGCCGGTCTGCGCCTGCGCGATGAGGTCGCTCCCGTCCTTGAGCAGAAACGGGATCACCGTGGACTGCACCGCCGTGGGGGTGACAATGCCCAGCTCCTCAAGGCCACGGATCATCTCCGGTGGGATGCCGAGGGCTGCAAAAGGATGGGGGTCGGTTTCTGACATCCTCTGTCTTCCATCACGATGGCCCAAAATGCCAGCAGAATGAAACATGGACAAATCCGCAGGCAGGAGTGCGTTGCATGTGGACTCCACCTGCCATGAAGCATCTGACTCTTATTCTGCCCCTCCTGCTGCTCGCCAGCCATACATCGCTGTCGGGGAGCGAGAAACCCATCGTGCTGTGGCCGGCGGGCGTTCCAGGGGCTCTGGGAACGGCACCGAAGGACATCCCGACGCTCACTCCCTATGTGCCTGAGAAGGCCAGCGGTGCCGCGATGCTGCTCATTCCGGGTGGCAGCTACTCGGGCATCTATGAGGGGCAGGCGGAGCCGTTTGCGAGCTGGCTCAATGAGCAGGGCCTCACGGTCTTCGTGCTGCGTTACCGGCTCGGCAGCGCGGGTTATCGCTATCCGGCGCAGCTGCAGGATGCGGTGGAGGCAATGCGGCAGATCCGTGCCAATGCCGTACGCTGGAAGATCGATCCCGCGCGCATCGGCGTGATGGGTTTCTCGGCCGGGGGGCATCTCGTCTCCACATTGATCAATCGACCTGAAGACGGCGAGATTGAGGGACGTACCCCCACCGTGAGTCCGAGGCCTGATCTTGCCATCCTCTGCTATCCCGTGATCAGCATGATTACCAAGCCGCATGGGACTTCGCGCAAGATGCTCATCGGCGAGAAGCCGAGCGACGAGCTCGTCCGCAAGACCTCCAGCGAGTTTCAGGTGCGCGCTGGCCTGCCGCCCTGCTTTCTCTGGCATACCTGCGAGGACAAACTGGTGCCCGTGGAGCACGCGCAGCTCTATGCCGCCGCGTTGCATAAAAACGGCATTCCCCACGAGCTCCATCTCTACCAGCACGGCGACCACGGCACCGGCCTCATCGGCACGCAGCACCCGTGGTTCGCTGATCTGGTGTTCTGGCTGAAGGCGCAAAAATGGATCTCTGAACGCTGAGTTTAACTCACTGACAAAAGTCCCCCTGCTTCACGTTCCCTTATGAGCATGAAGTTTGTCCTCACCAGCCTTGTCCTTCTGATTCTCCACACCGCAGCGACGGCAGCAGGGCCGAATTTTGTGTGGATCATCGCGGATGACATGTCGCCGGATACTGGAGCCTACGGCTTGACGGAGGTGAGCACGCCGAATCTCGACCGGCTGGCCGCCGAGGGACGGCGCTACACGCGGGCCTACGCCACGGCACCGGTGTGCAGCGCCTCGCGTTCGGCTTTCATCCTCGGCTGCTATCAAACGACGACCGGGCTGCACCCGCATGATGTGGAAAATCCGCAGCCGCTGCCTCCGCGCTATAAGCCGCTGCCGGAGCTGCTGAGCACGGCGGGCTGGTTTGTCACGAATGCCCCTGCACCCGGCACGGTCCGCAACGGGCGTGTGGTCACCAAAGGCAAGACGCACTACAACTTTGCCCATGATCCGGCCAAGATGTTCGACGGCAATGACTGGCGGAAGCGGGCTCCCGGGCAGCCGTTTTTCGCGCAGTTTCAGATCACCGAGCCGCACCGGCCTTTTCCCATTCCTGCAGAGTACGACGAGGCCAAATTGAAGGCCATCAAGATCCCGCCGAATTATCCCGATCATCCCCTGGTGCGCCGTGACTGGTATGCCTATGAGCGCAGCGTCGAGGTCGTGGATCAGCGCGTCGGGGTCATCCTTGATCAGCTCAAAGAGGAGGGCGTGCTGGACAACACCATTGTCATGTTCTTCGCCGATCACGGCAGGCCGATGCCCTGGGGCAAGCAATGGCTGAGCGTGGAAGGGCTGCAAGTGCCGCTCATCATGCGCGGTCCCGGAATAGCCGCCGGCAGTGTCGAAGAGCGGCTGGTCAGCCTCATCGACCTCGCCCCGTCCATGCTCGATCTCGCGGGTCTGCCTGCCGCACCATGGATGGAAGGGAAAGCGATCCTTGGGCGCGAATTCCCAGAGCGCAGCATGCTGTTTGCCGCGCGTGACCGCTGTGGCGATGCGATGGACCGCATTCGTGCGGTGATCGAGCCGGACGCGCTCTTTGTGCGCAATTTTCAGCCCTCCCGTTCGCACCTGAACTGGTCCGGCTACAAGGAGGCGAGCTACCCCGGCATGCCGCTGATGCGCGTGCTGAACAAGGCCGGCAAGCTCAATGAATTTCAGGCCCAATGGCTGCCGTCGCGACGCGAGGAGCTGGAGTACTACGATCTCAAAGCCGATCCGCAGGGGCTGCACAACATCGCCAAGGATCCCAAGGTGGCAGACACTATGGCGGCCATGCGCAGTGCCATGGATACCTGGATCTACACCAGCCCGGACCGTGGTGCGCATGGGGATCCAGCCACCGAGCCACCGCTCAGTGCCATCCAGCGGTCCAAGCGTCTCGATTACGAGCGCACCTGGAAGGGCCGCGTGAATAAATCGCAGCCCAGTGATGCTGAACGCATGGCCTGGTGGGAGAAAAGTTACGGTCTGCCGGCGCAGAATCCCATTCCCTGATCTCAGGCGGAAGATTGGCGGCCTTGGCTTCGTTCGCAGAGGTCCATGAAATGTGTTTTTGCTTTGTTGTCCCTGGGTCTTGTGGCGGTGTCTTCGGCTGCTGAACCGTCACGCCCGAACATCCTCTTTCTCTTTGCCGACGATCAGCGTTTTGACACGCAGAGCTGCGCCGGGCATCCCATCGTGCAGACACCCACCGTGGATCATCTTGCCGCAGAGGGGGTTCGTTTCAGCAATGCGCACGTCACCACGCCTGTGTGCTGGGTCAGCCGCGCGGTGGTGCTGACGGGCCAGTGGGCGCGGTCTCACTCGCAGTCCACTGCCATTCCCACCGTGAAGCCGGAGGCGCTGGCCACCATGTTTCCGGTGCTGCTGCGCTCGGCAGGCTACCGCACCGGCCACTTTGGCAAGTGGCACATGATTGCGCCTCAGGGCTTCAAGCCGCAGGACCAGTATGACGAGTACGAGGCCATTGGTCGCAATCCCTACTTCAAAACGATGCCGGACGGCACCAAGCGCCATGAGACGGACCTCGTGTGCGACAAGGGCATCGAGTTTCTCAAATCCCAGCCGAAGGACAAGCCCTTCGCGCTGAATCTGTGGTTCAATGCGGCGCATGCCGAGGACAACGACCACCGCCCCGGAATCGGGCTTTATCCGTGGCCGCAGTCGGTCGATGGCATGTATGAGGACCGCTCCATCCCACCTGCACGTCTGGGTGATCCCGCCATCTATGAGGCGCATCCGCAGTTCCTCAAAGACTCCATCAATCGCGAACGCTGGTTCTGGGGCTACGACACGCCGGATAAATTCGAAACGAACCTGCGTGCCTACTACCGCATGATCAGCGGTGTCGACAAGGCCATCGCACGAGTCCTTGCCGCGCTGAAGGAGGCCGGGCTGGCGGACAACACGATCATCGTCTATTCCGCCGACAACGGCTACTACCTCGGAGATCGAGGCTTTCAGGGCAAGTGGTCGCACTATGAGGAATCGCTGCGCGTGCCGATGATCGTCTATGATCCGCGTCTGCCCAAGGAACAGCGCGGGCGCGTGGTGGATGATATGGTGCTCAATGTTGATCTGCCCGCCACCTTCATTGACTGGGCCGGAGTAAAGCGCCCGGCTTCCTACGAAGGCCGCAGCCTTTCAACGCTCATCGAAGGGAAGGGCAGCGACAAACCTTGGCGCGACCATTACTTCTGCGAGCACCTCGACCTCGCGCCCACGCTCACCTGGGAAGGCATTCGCGGTCAGCGCTACGTCTATGCGCGCTACTTCGATCAAAAGCCCGCGTATGAGTTTCTGCATGATCTGGAATCCGACCGCGACGAGCTCAAAAACGTCGCCGCTGATCCCGCGCACGCCGAAGCCTTGAAGGAGATGCGAGCGCTGTGCGATGCCGAAATGAACGCACGCGGCGGAGCCCTGCTGCCGATGGAACAGCGTGGCTCGCGCAAGTTCACCCCCAATAAAAAAGGCACGGCCAAGAAGGCCAAAGCCCAGCAATAACCGGCACGCACTCTTAGCTCAGCTCTCTCTCACAACCATGAAGTCCCTCGTTCTCATCCTGCTGTCATTCTGCACTTGGGCCTCGTCATTTGCAGCTCCTGCGAAGCGTCCCAACATCCTGTTCATCCTCGTCGATGACCAGTCCCCGTTTGACTTCAAGTGCTACAACCCGAAGTCGCCGCTGCAGTCGCCGAACATCGACAAGCTGGCGGCGGAGGGCATGGTGTTTGATTCCGCGCGGCACATGGGCTCGTTCAGCGGTGCGGTGTGCACGCCTTCACGGCACATGATCATGAGCGGACGCACCGTGTGGCATCTGCCGATCGGCCCCTTCGCGAAGGATCACTGCCCGCCAAATCTGGAGCTGAACACGCTGGCCGCCGTGTTCAACCGCGCCGGTTATGACACCATGCGCACCTGCAAGCAGGGCAACTCCTACGAGGGCGCGAACAAGCAGTTCACCGTGCGCCATGATGCCGAAAAACGTGGCGGCACGGATGAAAGCGGCAGCACCTGGCATGGCGACCAGGTCATGAATTACCTCGCCGAACGTGTAGCGACCAAGGATGCTGATCCCTTCCTCATCTACTTCGGTTTTTCGCATCCGCATGACACCCGCGACGGCCGTCCCGAGCTGCTGGAGCATTACGGCGCCACCAACCACGATGATCCCAACACGCTGCCTGCCTTGAATCCCAAGCAGCCCCCGCTTCCTGCGAATTACCTGTCCGCGCATCCCTTCAACAACGGTGATGCCGGCGTGCGCGATGAAGTGGCAGCTAGCGGCGTTTGGAAGAACCGCGATGAGGCCACCATCCGCAACGAGATCGGCCGTGAGTATGCCTGCAGCGAGAACATCGACATCCAAATCGGCCGCGTGCTCGCCAAGCTTCAGGCGATGGGCGAGCTCGACAACACCTACGTCTTCTACACTGCCGATCACGGCATCGCTATTGGTCGCCATGGCCTGCAGGGCAAACAAAACCTCTATGAGCACACCTGGCGCGTGCCCTTCATCGTCAAAGGCCCCGGCATCAAGCCTGGCACCCGCGTGCCAGGAAACATCTACCTGCTCGACACCGTGGCCACGCTCTGCGACGTCGCCGGCATCCCCGCACCAGAGAGCAATGAAGGCCTCAGCTTCAAGCCCGTGCTTGAAGGCAAAAAAGACACCCTGCGCGATGTGATGTACGGCGTGTACTGCGGCGGCACCAAGCCGGGGATGCGTTGCGTGAAGCAGGGCGACTGGAAGCTGATCAAGTATGACGCCATGAACGGTGCCGTGCATGAGACGCAGCTCTTCAATCTCGCCGCCAATCCCGACGAGTTCCTGAAGGAGCACGGCAAAACCGACCCGATGCAGACCAACCTCGCCGGCGATCCGAAACATGCCGGCAGGCTGAAGGAAATGGAGGCGCTGCTGCTCGCCGAAATGCGCCGCCACGGTGATCCCTACCGCCTCTGGGACCAGCCAGATGATGGCCTGCCTCCTGTTCCCGAACCCACGCCCAAAAAAGCCAAGAACAAGAAGTCCAAGAAGTAACCTTTCTAGCCATGAAGACCATCACCCTCATCCTTTCGTCATTCCTTGTGGTGGCTTCGGCATTCGCTGCATCACCGCCGCCCAACTTCCTCATCATTTTTGCCGACGACCTCGGCTATGGTGATGTCTCGACCTATCATCCGTCGGACTGCCACACGCCGAACATCGACAAGCTCGCAGCGGAGGGCATGCTGTTTCCGAACATGCGGGCGAACTGCACGGTGTGCTCGCCATCGCGCGCCGCGCTGCTCACGGGGCGGTTTCCAGATCGTGTGGGTGTTCCTGGCGTCATTCGCACGAAACCGGAGGATTCATGGGGCTATCTCGCGCCTGGAGTGCCTACAATTGGCAATGAGCTGAAGAAGGTCGGCTATCACACGGCGGTGATTGGGAAATGGCATCTCGGCCTCGAATCTCCCAACACGCCTAATGAGCGCGGCTTTGACCTCTTCCACGGCTTTCTTGGCGACATGATGGACAGCTACACCACGCACCTGCGCCAGGGGCACAACTACATGCGCCTCAATGCGGAGGTCATCGACCCAAAGGGCCATGCGACGGACATCTTCGCAGGCTGGGCAGCGGATTACTTCCGCGAACGTGCCAAGGAGAAGCAGCCCTTCTTCCTCTACCTCGCCTTCAATGCCCCGCATTTCCCCATCGAACCACCGGCTGACTGGCTGGCCAAGGTGAAAGCGCGCGCGCCGCAGCTCGATGAAAAGCGTGCGATGGATGTGGCACTTGTCGAGCATCTCGATGATCGCGTCGGGCAGTTGCTGGCCGTCTTGAAGAAAACCGGGCTCGATCAAAACACCGTTGTTGCTTTCAGTTCTGACAACGGCGGCTCGCTGCCGCATGCGCAGAACAACGACCCCTGGCGCGACGGCAAGACCAGCCACTACGACGGCGGCCTGCGCGTGCCCTTCATGGTGCGCTGGCCTGGGCACGTCAAGGCAGGCTCACGCAGCGACTACGTCGGCATGAACTTCGACCTCTTCCCCACCTTCCTCGAACTCGCGGGTGCCAAGCCTTCACCTGCGCTCGATGCCATCAGCCTCGTGCCCATTCTCAATGGCGGCACCATCGACACCCCGCGCGATCTCTACTTCGTCCGGCGCGAAGGCGGCCCGGCCTACGGCGGCAAAAGCTACGAGGCGCTCATCCGTGGCGACTGGAAGCTCATGCAAAACACGCCCTACACGCCGCTGGAGTTGTATAATCTCAAAGACGATCCGCAGGAAAAAAACAACCTCGTCGGCAAAGCGCCGAAAGTCTTCAGGGAACTTTCCACCGCGCTGCGACTGCATGTGCAGATCGGCGGTGCAACGCCCTGGCAGAAGCCTGAGGAGCCTTAACGGCTGCGATCCGCCGCGATGAGCGAATCGAGTTTGGCGATGAGTTCCTGGGTCTTCTCCGGGTTCTTGGCGCTGAGATCGTTTTCCTCCCCCGCATCGTCCGGCAGGAAGTAGAGTGCGTGCAGACCGGCGGGGTACTGATGGGGTTTGACGGAGACGATGGCTTGGGATTTGCCCTTCGCCTTGCTGCGCACGAGTTTCCAGTCGCCCATGCGCAGGCCGAAGCTGGCGCCGTTGTTGTCCTGCTGCAGCAGATGATCACGGCCCTTGGCGCCGGATTCACCCAGCAGGGCGGGCAGGACATTGAAGCTGTCACGGCAGGCGGTGTCAGGCATAGCGACGCCGGTCAGGGCGGCGAGGCTGGAAGCGAGGTCAATGGTGCAGACCACCTCCTCCGAGACACCCGGCTGCACGCGGCCTTTCCAGCGGGTGATGAAGGGCGTGCGGGTGCCGCCTTCGAGCACGCTGTATTTGCCGCCGCTGTACGGGCCGGCGGGCTGGTGGCTGCCGAGCTTTTCCACCGCACCGTCCTTGTAGCCGTCGTCGAGCACGGGGCCGTTGTCAGAACAGAGCACGATGAGGGTGTTTTCGGCCAGCTTGAGCCGGTCGAGCGTCTTCATGAGCTCGCCCACGCACCAGTCAAACTCCACAATGGCATCGCCGCGAAAGCCGAGTGTTGTTTTGCCCTGAAAGCGTTCGTGAGGCATGCGCGGCACATGGATGTCATGACCGGCGAAGAAGAGGAAGAAGGGGCCGTTTTTGTGCGCCTCGATCCAGGTGTTGCTGCGTTTCACCCATTCGTCTGCGAGGTCTTCGTCGCGGAAGCGTGCGGCCATGCCGCCGGTGTAGAAGCCGATGCGGCCGATGCCGTTGTGGATCGTGCCATTATGCCCGTGGGTCCAGTCCATGCGCAGCGTGCTGCGCTGCGTGATCCCGGTGGGGTAATCTGGGTACGGCGGCTTGTCACCCACCCAGAGCGGGTCTTTGGGGTCGAGGTTCAGCACCCGATGGTCGCTGACATACACCTGCGGCACGCGGTCGTTCGTGGTGGGGAGGAGATGGCAGTGATCAAAACCGATTTCGAGCGGGCCGGGCTTCAGCTCGCCATTCCAGTCCGGCTTCGGACTGCCAAGGCCGAGATGCCACTTGCCGATCACCGCCGTGGCATAACCGGCCTGTTTCATGAGGGAGGCGATCGTGGTCGTCCCCGGCTGGATCAAGGCGGGGCCGTTGGGCGGAGCCACGCCGGTGCCCTTCTGCCGAAACGCATAGGTTCCCGTGAGAAATGAGAAGCGCGTGGGCGTGCAGGTGGAGGCGGAGCAGTAGCCGCTGGTGAAACGCAGCCCTTCGGCGGCGAGCTGGTCGATGTTTGGCGTCTGCAGCGCCTTCGCCCCATAGCAGCTCACATCCCCATAGCCGAGGTCGTCCGCCATGATGACGATGACGTTTGGCGGCGTGGCCGCGAAAGCAGCCGGAAGACAGAACGACGACAGCAGGAGTGCGAGGATGGGGAGGCGCATGAGGGGCATCAAACATGAACCGCCGCCGAATGGCAACCCTGGAGGCCGCCTTGAAAGCGTAGCCCTCGCTGATACCGCCGGAAGATCGGTGCCTCATGCTTCGTTCCGAGCGGCCATGAAGCGCCTTCTGCTGATCCTTTCGTCATTCGTCATTTGGCATTCGTCATTTGCGGCGCAGCCGAATGTCATCCTCATCATGGTCGATGACTTCGGCTATGAATGCATCACGGCGAACGGCGGGGAATCGTATGAGACACCGAACATCGACAAGCTCGCGGCCACAGGCGTGCGCTTTGAAAACTGCCATGTGCAGCCGCTGTGCACGCCCACGCGCGTGCAGCTCATGACGGGACGCTACAACGTGCGCAACTACATCAACTTCGGCACGCTGCTGCGCACGGAGACGACTTTTGGCCACCTCATGAAAAACGCGGGCTATGCCACCGGCATCTGCGGCAAGTGGCAGCTCGGCGGCGAAGTGGATTCACCGCAGCACTTCGGCTTTGAGGAGGCCTGCCTGTGGCAGCAGACACGCCGCCCGCCGCGCTACGCGAACCCCGGCCTGGAATACAACGGTGTGGAGAAAAACTTCACGCAGGGTGAGTACGGCCCCACGCTGGTGAACGACTTCGCGTTGAGCTTCATCACGAAGCACAGCCGAGCGGAGCGAGACAGCCTGCCGGAGGCAGCCCGAAGGGCAGGCGCGGGGGCGCCTGGCAACGTGAAGCCTTTCTTTCTCTACTACCCGATGATCCTCACGCACAACCCCTTCCAGCCGACGCCGGACAGTCCGGACTGGGATGCGACGATCAGCAGCGAGAACAAGCAGCAGTCGCCCAAGCACTTCGCCGAGATGACCGCCTACATGGACAAGATGGTGGGCAAAGTGGTCGCGAAGCTGGATGAACTCGGCATCCGCGACAACACGCTGCTGCTCTTCCTCGGCGACAACGGCACGAACACCGGCATCACCAGCCGCTTCCAAGGCGCGGACTACAAGGGCGGCAAAGGTACCACCACGTCTCACGGCACGCACGTGCCGCTCATCGTGAGCTGGCCCGCCGTGATGAAGCAGGGGCGCGTCTCGAAGGATCTCGTCAGCAGCAGCGACTTCCTGCCCACGATCTGCGCCGCCGCTGGTGTCGCCGTGCCAGCGACCGTCGATGGCGTGAGCTTTCTGCCCCAGCTCAAAGGAGACTCAGGCACGCCACGCGACTGGCTCTACACCTGGTATTCACCGCGCCAGAGCCAGGACATGACCGTGAAGGAGTACTCCTTTGACCAGCGCTTCAAACTCTACCGCACCGGCCAGTTCTACGATCTCGGTGCTGATGACATGGAGAAGCAGGACCTCGCCGCAAGCGTTCTCGCCAGCGAAGCCGCCGCCGCCAAGGTGAAGCTGCAAGGAGTGCTCGATCAGTTCAAAGACGCGCGCCCGGCGGAGCTCGACCGTGAGTTCCTGGCCTCAGCCAAAGGCAAGGACAAGACGGCGAAAAAAGGCAAGAAGAACAAAACCGAGTAATTTTTTGGATCACGAACATGCGCGCACTGCTGCTCAGCCTTTCGTCATTCTGCATCCATCCTTTGTCATCCGCAGCGGCAGCCGTGCGCCCCAACATCAGCTTCCTGATGTGCGATGACCTGGGCTATGGCGATGTGCAATGCCTGTCAATTTCGGCAGTGCCTCCTGCCGATCTCTCCATGGATGATTAAAGACTGCAATTCATATGGCGCCGGACTCTATCATTGAGGTCATGATCGACCCAATGGGACGACTAATCATCGTTCCATTTTCAAACACCTACCCGATGATCTATCGCGAAGCGGTCGAGGTTCATTGGGATGCGCGCGGGAAGTTCTTGTACTCTCCAAAGCCAAGGGAATGGACTTGCTTTGACTGGTTCAGGCATATCGTTTCCACAGCAGGTGATTTCATTCTCAGTCAACAAACCAAATGGACCAACATTCCTCCTGAACTTCGAGCGGAAGCGGAAAAGTGGATGGGCGAACGCATGCCCCGCAGGTAGCTCATCTTCTGGGACGAATGATGTGGTCTTGTCATGCTGGAATTGCTTTCCTGAGTTCTTCGCAATCTCAGCTTTGCAGCCACGTATCAATCCGATCATGAAACACGTCCTCACAGCCCTTTGTATCTTCGCACTCGGCATTTCCCTCTTCGCGGCGAAGCCGAACGTCCTCTTTCTGTTCGCCGACGATTTGACCTATGAGGCCGTGCGCGCCTTTGGCCACACGGACATCGACACGCCGAATCTCGACCGTCTGGCCGCACGCGGCACCACCTTCACGCGTGCTTACAACATGGGTTCGTGGAGCGGTGCGGTGTGCGTGGCGAGCCGCATGATGCTGAACACCGGTCGCAGTGTGTGGGATGCTGGCGCAGTTTACAAAGAGACCGACAAGGAACGCCAGTCCGGCGTGATCTGGTCGCAGCTGATGAGCAAGTCCGGTTACAAGACCTACATGACCGGCAAGTGGCACGTGCAGACCGATGCGGCCAAATGCTTCGACGTCACCGCCGACGTGCGCCCCGGCATGCCGAAGACAGTGCCCACCGCCTACGACCGCCCCATCGCCGGTCAGACCGACGCGTGGAGCCCCTATGACCAAACGCTGGGCGGCTACTGGGAAGGCGGCAAGCACTGGAGCGAGGTGGTGCGTGATCACACGCTCGAATACCTTGCCGATGCGAAACAGCAGCCGAAGCCGTTCTTCATCTACGCCGCCTTCAATGCGCCGCATGATCCACGGCAGGCTCCCAAAGAGTTCCAGGAAATGTATCCGCTCAGCCGCATGCAGATGCCGCAGAATTTCATCCCCGAGTATCCCTACAAGGACGACATCGGCTGCTCCGAGAAGCTGCGCGACGAACACCTCGCGCCCATGCCGCGCACCAAATTTGCCGTGAAGACGCACCGCAGCGAATACTACGCGCTGATCACGCACCTCGACGTGCAGATCGGCAAGATCCTCGATGCGCTCGATGCGAACGGCCAGGCCGACAACACCTGGATTTTCTTCACCGCCGACCATGGCCTCGCCGTGGGCCATCACGGTCTCATCGGCAAACAGAACATGTATGACCACAGCGTGCGCGTGCCCTTCATCGTCGCCGGACCCGGCGTGGCGAAGGGGGGGAAGAATGACAACGCCATCTACCTGCAGGACGTCATGGCCACGGCGCTCGATCTCGCCGAAGCCGAGAAGCCGCAGCACGTCTTTTTCCACAGCCTGCGTCCGCTGCTCAACGGCACGCAGAAGCAGTCCAGCTATGACTCCGTTTATGGCGCCTACCTCGAACTCCAGCGCGCCGTCACCCACGACGGCTGGAAGCTCATTGCCTATCCGAAGGCCAAAGTGCTGCGCCTCTACCACCTCGCTGAAGATCCGCAGGAGATGACCGACCTCGCGGCAAAGCCTGAACACGCCGCGCTGAAGAAGGAGATGTATGCGCGCCTCGTGAAGCTTTCCGCCGACCTCGGCGACCAGGTGGATTTGAAGTCGGTGTTTGGCGAGTAGCGCTGGGTGATTTGATTTTGCCGCAGGGAACGATACACCCCAACCATGAAACACTCCTTCCTTGCCACCCTCCTCTGTACCTGCCTGCCCTGCTCTGTGACTCAGGGCCAGACGGCTTCATCTGACACCAGCACCCACGCAGCAGCGGAAGTGCAGCTCACTGGCACGCTCGAACAACGGATGGCCATCGGCGGTGAAACCACCGGCTGGGCACTGCGCTACGGTGACAAGAAGCGCGTGGAGGTGCAGCTGCCGGCGGAGGCTTTCGCGTGGGTCAAAGATGGCGTGGCCGTGTCTGTGAGCGGCGTGCATGGCACGAAGCATTATCTGGAGCGCGGCGATGTGCCGGTGTTCACCGTGAAAAAAATCACCCAGGTGGTGAAATGAGGGGCAGGTGTTCGCGGAATGAAATCCCCAATTTCATCGTTTCCCTGCGATGCCTCGTCTTTTTGTCATTGCGCTCTGTCTTGTTTCGTCCTTTTCAGCACAGCACTCCTTCGCCCAAGCCCCTGCCGACAAGCCGAACATCCTGCTCATCATCACCGACGATCAGGGCTACGGTGATTTATCGATTCACGGCAACACGCACTTGCAGACGCCGAACATCGACAAACTGGGCGGCACGGGTGTGCAGTTTGAGCGCTACTACGTGAACTCCTTCTGTGCGCCCACGCGGGCCGCATTGCTCACGGGCCGCTGGCCCCTGCGCACCGGTTGTCATGGAGTCACGCACAACCGCGAGGCGATCCGCTTTTCCGAAGTCACGATGGCGGAGGCCCTGAAAGGCGCGGGGTATCGCAGTGCCTGCATCGGCAAATGGCACAACGGCGAGCAGTTTCCCTTCACCCCGCAGGGACAGGGCTTTGACGACGTGTTCGGCTTCAACAACGGCCACTGGAACAACTACTTCGATGCCACGCTGCTGCGCGGATCGAAGAAGGAGGCGACAAAGGGCTACATCAGCGACGTGCTGACCGACGAGGCGATGAAGTTCATCCGCACGAACCAGCAGGGGCCGTTCTTCTGCTACCTGGCCTACAACGCGCCGCACTCGCCCTACCAAGTGCCCGACAAGTACTTCGACAAGTTCAAGGCCAAGGGTTTTGAGGACAACGTGGCTGCTTTTTATGGAATGTGCGAAAACCTGGATGACAACGTGGGCCGCCTGCTGGGGCAGTTGGATGAGTTGAAGCTCGCCGAAAACACGATCGTGCTGTTCATGACGGACAACGGTGGCACGGCGGGTGTGAAGATCTACAACGCCGGCATGCGCGGCGGCAAAGTCAGCGTGCATGAGGGCGGCAGTCGTGTGCCGCTCTTCATGCGCTGGCCGGCGGCGAAATGGCAGCCGCATGTGGTGAAGCCCATTGTCTCGCACATTGATGTGCTGCCCACACTGCTGGACCTCTGCGGTGTGCAGGCCCCCGAACGATCGAAGCTCGATGGCATCAGCCTGCGGCCCCTGCTGGAAGACAAAGAATCGGCCTGGCCGGAGCGCACGCTCTTCACCCACAATCCCATCGACGAAACGAACAAGTTCCCCGGCGCCGTTCGCACGCAGCGTCACCGCCTTGTGCGCGAGATCAAAGGCCCGGCGGGCGGCTCCAAGGCCAAAGCGAACGATGACAGCGCCACGCCGTGGCAGCTCTACGACATGGCGGCCGATCCCGGCGAGGAAAAGAACATCGCCAAGGAGAATCCTGAGATCGTGAAGGAACTCAGCGCGAAATATGACGCATGGTTTGCCGACACCTCCAGTGAAGGCCTGCAGCGTTTCCCGCTGCCCATCGGCCACACGGAGCAGAACCCCGTGGAACTCCATGCACCGCAGGCCTACTACGACAAGACCTTGCACTTCGCGAGCGGTCCGGGATTCGCCAACGACTGGCTCACGAACTGGACGGACGTGAAGGCAAAAGTGTGGTTCGAGATCGATGTCACCACGGGCGGCGAGTATGATGTCGAACTCGCCTACGACTGCCCGGTGGAGGACGCGGGCTCCAAGATTCGTCTGAGCGTGGGCACCGCCTCACATGAAGCCACCGTTGCAGCCGCACCGATCCAGGACATCCCCCTTCCTCATCGGGATGAAGTCGGCAAGGAACGCTATCGTAATCGCCAATGGTTCACGCTAAAGATCGGCACCGTCAAGCTGCCGCAAGGCCCAGCCAGACTCACGCTCGAAGCCTTGTCCATGCCAGGCACGCAGGTGATGGACTTGAAGCATGTGCAGCTGACTCTGCGTTGAGTCTGACTCAATCGATGCCCTCCGCCTTTCACTCAACCTTCTACATGAAACTCACCATCCTCATCCTTTCGTTATTCTGTCTTTGGCAATCGTCCTTCGCCGCAGAGCCGCCGCCGAACATCCTCTTTGCCATCGCCGATGACTGGGGCCCGCATGCAGGTGCCTACGGCACTCCGTGGGTGAAGACGCCAAACTTTGACCGCGTGGCCAAGGAGGGCCTGCTCTTCAGCCAGGCCTACACGCCGAATGCCAAGTGCGCGCCTTCGCGTGCCTGCATTCTCACGGGCCGCAATTCCTGGCAGCTCAAAGAGGCCGCGAACCACATCTGCTACTTCCCGCCGGAGTTCAAAGGCTGGGGCGAAGCTCTGGCGGAGCATGGCTGGAACGTGGGCTACACCACCAAAGGCTGGGGCCCCGGTGTGGCGAATGATGCGAATGGCAAACCACGCCAGATGACGGGCACGCCTTATAACAAACGCCGGGCCGAAGCACCCACTCCCGAGATCCTGAACTGCGACTACGCGGCGAACTTCAGCGACTTCCTCAATGCCGCGCCTGCCGACAAGCCCTGGTGCTTCTGGTATGGCAGCGTGGAGCCGCATCGCGGTTATGAATTTGGCAGCGGTGTTGCCAAGGGCGGCAAGAAGCTCACGGACATCGACCACGTACCCGCCTACTGGCCGGACAATGACGTGATCCGCAATGACATGCTCGACTACGCCTTTGAGGTGGAACATTTCGACCGCCATCTCGGGCGCATGATCGCCGATCTCGAAAAGCGCGGCCTGCTGGAGAACACGCTCGTCATCGTCACTGCGGACCACGGCATGCCTTTCCCGCGCAGCAAGGGGAACGCCAACGTGCAGGCCAATCATGTGCCGCTGGCGATGATGTGGAAGAAGGGCATCCTGCAGCCGGGCCGCACGCTGAGCGATTTCGTGAGCTTCGTCGATCTCGCGCCGACACTCGTCGAGGTGGCGGGCATGAAATGGGCGGACACCGGCATGGCGGAATCCCCGGGCCGCAGCCTGACGGATCTCTTTGCGAACAAGCCCGCGCACACTCGTGATCATGTGCTCATCGGCAAAGAGCGCACCGATGTGGGTCGCCCGCATGACTGGGGCTATCCCATCCGCGCCATTGTGACGAAGGAAAGTGTCTTCATTGAAAACTTCGAGCCCACACGCTGGCCTGGGGGCAATCCTGAGACCGGCTACATGGACTGCGATGCTGGAGCCACCAAGAGTTTCATCCTCGACGCGCATCGCAAAAATCCTGCCGATCCCTTCTGGCAGCTCTGCTTTGGCCTGCGCCCCGGTGCCGAGTTTTACGATCTCAAGGCGGACCCTGATTTCGTGAAGAACTTACCGACCGATTCACGCGCCACCGCCTTGCGTGACCAGCTTCACACTGAGCTCAAAGCACAGGGAGATCCGCGCATGTTTGGCCAAGGGGAGGTCTTCGACAAATACGAGCACGCCTCCAAGGCGAATGTTGGCTTCTACGAGAAGTTCATGAGCGGCAAGCCGATGAAGGCAGGTTGGATCAACCCAAGCGACATTGAACCCAAGCCCGTCCTGCCATGAGATTTCCTTTTCTGTTCATCCTCGTTTCGTCGTTCTGCGTTTCGCAGTCGTCATTTTCGGCCCCGCCGAACATTCTCTTCATTCTCTCGGACGATCACAGCTATCCCTTCATCCACTGCTATGGACGTGAGGAGATGAAGACGCCGAATCTCGACCGCTTCGCTGCGGAGGGGATCATGTGCCGCCGCATGTTCACGGGTGCGCCGCAATGCGTGCCTTCACGCGCCACCATCATGACGGGCCGCTCGCCGGTGGCCTGCCGCATCACGCGGTTTTCTTCGCCGCTGCCGCGGGATGAGATCACCTTTCCTGAAATTTTGCGGAAGGACGCTGGTTACTTCGTCGGCTGCTGTGGCCGCACTTATCATCTTGATGGTTCGGGACGCGGGCCCGAGGCCTCGGCGCAGGTGTTTGATGAGCATCATTTGGTCACCTTTAAGGATCGCTTTAACTACGTCGATGCGAGCGGGCAGGAGAATGTGCCGGCGAAGATGAACGAGTTCTTTGACCAGCGGCCGAAGGACAAGCCCTACTTTTTGTGGGTCGGCTTCAGTGATCCGCACCATGCTTGGAACACAGGCAAGAACCCGCCTGATCCCGCGAAGCTCAAGGTGCCTGGTTTCCTGCCGGACCTGCCCGGCGTGCGCAGCGACCTCTCCGCTTATGAAGGCGAGATCGAGCATGCCGACGACGATTTTCAGCGCGTGCTCGACATCGTCAAAGAACGCGTCGGACTGGAGAACACCCTCGTCATCTTCATGGGAGACAACGGCATGGCCTTTCCCAGCGGCAAAGGCTCGCTGCATGATCCCGGACTGAACGTGCCCCTGCTCGCGTGGTGGCCAGGCGTGATCAAACCCGGCGGCGACTCCAGCGCGCTGATGTCCGGTGAAGACATCGCGCCCACCTGCCTCGAAGCTGCCGGTCTTCCGGTGCCCCAGCGCATCAGTGGCGTTAGCTTTCTGCCGCTGCTCAAAGGCGTGAAGTTTGAAAAGGAGCGCCAGCACATCTTCGCCGAACGCGGCCCGCACGGCAGCGCCACCTTCAATGAAAGCACCACCGCCAGCGGCATGGACTACAGCCGCTGCGTGCGCAGCGCACGCTACAAGTTGATCTACAACGTCACGCCCAACATGCGCTACACGCCCGTGGACAGCGGGAAAGATCCGAGCTGGCAGGACATCGTCAAAGCGCACGAAGACAAGGCGCTGGCCACCGAGTTTGAAGATCTCTGGTTCACCAGTCCACGCCCTGTGTATGAACTCTATGACCTCAAGGAAGACCCCAATGAGCTGCACAATCTCTACGGCCAAAAAGGTCTGGAAGAAGCCACGCTGGAGCTGAAGAGCGCGCTGCAGAAGAAGATGATCCTCGACTTCGACTACCTGCCTCTTCCAATCGCGGGAGATCCCAAACCCAAAGGCAAGACCGCAGCCAAGAACGATCCCAGCCGCGCCGAGATGTTCAAGAAGCTCGACACCGATCACGACGGCAAGCTCAGCTCCACGGAGTTCAGCGCCAAACGCAATCCCGCAGACGCCACTGCATGGTTCAAAGCCCGCGACGTGGACAGCAACGGCTCCATCGACGAAGCCGAATACATCGCCCGCACCGTGCCGAATCCTCCCAAGCAATAATTTCAACTCCTCCCCCAACCGTGAAACACCTCCTCATCTTCCTCTCTCTCGGTCTGTCCCTCCGCGCCGACACCGCCACGCCACTCTTCTCCGACGACTTCGCCCGCGATGAAGCCACACCGGGCAAGGAAGACATCGGCAATGGCTGGACCAGCAACAGCGCCTGGCGCTCCAAAGGGCATCAGCAGGTCGATCTCATCGACGGTGTCATGCACGTCACCAAGCATGCGGAGGCCGATCACGGCGTCGCCATCTTCCACAACGTCGAATTTCAGGACGGCATCGTGGAGCTGAAATTCAAACTTGGCGAAGGCGATGACCTCGGTGTTGATTTCGTTGACCGTGAACTCAAGACCGTGCACGCCGGTCATCTCTGCATCGCACGCGTCACCAACAAGGCCGTCACGCTCACCGATTCCAAGACCGGTGGCATGAACAATGAAATCCGTGAACGCCGTGAGAAGGGCGACAAGTCCCCTGAACTCGCCGCGCTGCTCAAAACAAAAAGCAAGTCCTTCAAGCTCGACCTCAAGCCCAACGAGTGGCACAGCATGAACATCACCGTCGAAGGCGACAAGATGAGTGTGAAGATCGACGACCAGGACACCGGCTCCTTCAGCAGCGAAGGAATCGCGCATCCGACCAAACGCATGATCACCCTCGCCGTGAACAAGTCGGCTGATGTGGATGACGTGAAGATTTCCAAGCTGAAGTGAGTATTTCACTCCTTCCATGCGCTTCATCCTCTGCTTCGGTCTCTTCGCCACTGCGTCTTTGGCGCAGTCGCAGCACGAAGTCGTCCCCGGCTGGCCGCAGTTGACGGAAGGCCATGTGCTCGGACTTTGTGCCGGGGTCGGTGTCGATGCGCAGAACCGCGTGTTCGTTTTTCATCGCAGCGGCCGGGTGTGGTCAAAGCCCTTTCCCAAAGAGTCCATCGCTGCGCCAACCGTGAGCGTGTTTGATGGCGCGTCTGGCAAGCTAATCAGCAGCTGGGGGGCGAACCGCTTCGTCATGCCGCATGGGCTTTCGGTGGATCATGCGGGCAATCTCTGGCTCACCGATGTGGGCCTGCATCAGGTCTTCAAGTGTTCGCCGGCAGGCGAGGTGCTGCTCACTCTGGGAGAGGCGGGTGTCCCAGGCGACGATGCCACGCATTTCAATCTGCCCACGGATGTGGCCGTGCTGGCAGACGGCTCTTTTTACGTGAGCGACGGCTACCAAAACACGCGCGTGATGAAATTCACCGCCGCCGGCCGTTTTGAATTTGAATGGGGAACGAAAGGCCACGGGCCGGGCGAATTCAATCTGCCGCACGGCATCACCGTGGATGCGCAGGGGCGCATCATCGTCTGTGACCGTGAGAATGAACGGCTTCAGGTCTTCGATGCGAAGGGCGCTTTTCTGCAGGAATGGAAAGGCCTGCAGCTCGGCAAACCGTATGGCATCGAGACCGGTCCCGGCGGCCATCTCTTCATCATTGATGGCGGTTCTCCCTCCCTGAAGCGGCAACTGCGCGGCAAGGCGGTGGAGCTCGATCCCGCAGGGCAGGTGCTCGACACTTTTGGCGGCTACGGCAATGCAGCCGGTCAGTTCCAGCTCGGGCATGACATTGCCGTGGGCCCGGACGGTGCGGTTTATGTCGCTGAAGGAACAGGCGCACGGGTGCAGAAGTTTGTGCGCAAAAAAGCAGCGGAGTAAAACTAGCAGCTCAACGCACCTCTCCCGCTGGTTCGGTGTTCGGACCACGGCTTTGCTGCGAAAGCAAACAGAGCGGTCGCGTACACTCAGTCACCATGACCAACCGCCGCCGCTTCCTCGTCACCACCGCCCTCGCTTTTCCCTTCATCGCACGCGGAGCCTCATCTGCGGCGAAGATCCTTGAGACCAAAGTGATCTCTCAGCAGCCGGAGTTTTACCATGGCTGGCCGACCGTGGCGCGCAGGCAGAATGGCGAGCTGTGGGTCTCGTGGTCCGGTGGTCGTGAATCTCACGTGTGCCCCTTTGGGCAGGTTCATGCGATGACCTCCCGCGACAACGGCGCCACCTGGACCTGGCCGCGCGTGCTGCTGGACACCGCCACGGATGACCGTGACTCCGGCGTGCTCGAAACAGCGAAGGGCACGCTCATCGTCTCCACCTTCACGTCACTGGCCTACGAAGATCATTTTAAAAAGGCCAGCACCTTTGCCGAGCACACGGACAAAGGCTGGACCTCAAAAACCATGCCTCAGGAGCAGTTTGCCAAATGGAAAGCCGCGCACGAGCGTTTGAACGATGAGGAGCGCAAAGCAGAGCTCGGCGAATGGGTGATCCGCTCCACCGATGGCGGCAAGTCCTGGTCCACCCGCATCCCCACCATCGTGAACAGCCCGCACGGCCCCATCCAGCTCAAGGACGGACGCCTGCTCTATGCTGGCAAGCAGCTCTGGTCCGCCGACAAAAAAGTCGGTGTCGCTGAGTCAAAAGACGACGGACTCACCTGGCAATGGCTCGCGGAAATCCCCACCCGCAAAGGCGACAGCATCCCCAGAGGTTATCATGAACTGCATGCCGTGGAGGCGGCGGACGGCACGCTCATCGCACAGATTCGCAATCACAACGAAGCAAACAAAGGCGAGATCTTGCAGACCGAATCCAAAGACGGTGGCAAGTCCTGGAGCGAACCGCACAGCATCGGCGTGTGGGGCCTGCCATCCCACCTGCTGCGCTTGCGGGATGGCCGCCTGCTCATGACCTACGGCCACCGCCGCAAGCCCTATGGCAATCAGGCCCGCATCAGCAGCGACAATGGCCAGACTTGGAGCGATCCCATGATCCTCTCCGGCGACGGCATCGGCGGTGATCTGGGTTATCCCAGCACCATCGAACTGCCCGATGGCACCCTGCTCACCGTCTGGTATGAAACCATGAAAGACCCCAAACTCGCCGTGCTGCGTCAGGCGACATGGCGGATTGAGTGAGGCTGCCGCGCTCCACTGAAGTCGCAGAATCACGAAAGACTCGCGCATGCAAACCGCTTCTTATTCCCATGCTGCGCCATCTCTTGCTCTCCACGCTATTCCTCACGCCCTGCTTTGCTGAGTCCAACTGGCCGCAGTTTCGCGGTGAAGGCGGACTCGGCATTGGCACAGGCAGACCGCCGGTGGAGTTCTCCAGCGAGAAAAATCTGAAGTGGCAGGTCGAGGTGCCGTTTGGGCATTCGTCTCCCTGCATCTGGCAGGACAAGATCGCGCTCACGGGTCTGGATGGCGGCAAGCTGGTCACGTTTTGCCTGAACCGTGCCGATGGCCGCGAGCTCTGGCGTGTGGCGGCCCCTGCGGAAAAGGTCGAAGGCGCACACCGCATCGGCAGTCCTGCCACCCCGACATGTTGTACAGATGGCACGCACTTGATCGCCTACTTCGGCTCCTACGGCGTGCTGGCGTATGATTGGAACGGCAAGGTTCTGTGGCAGAAGCCGCTGCCTGCGCCCATCGTGGAGTTTGGCACCAGCGCCTCGCCCATCATCGCGGATGGCAAGGTGATCATCGTGGCCGATCAGGACGTCGGCAGCTACATGATCGCGCTGGATGTGAAGACGGGCGCGGAAGTGTGGCGCGTGGACCGCAACGAATTTCGTCGCGGCTTTTCGACGCCGTTTGTGTGGCGACATGACGGCATCCAGGAGCTCATCGTGAGCGGATCACTCTGGACGCGCAGCTACGATCTCAAAGACGGCAAACAGCGCTGGTCCGTCGGCGGCATGGCGCGTGTGTCCAACACCAGCCCTGTGGCGGTGGGAGATGTGCTGCTGCTCTGCAGCTGGAATGTGGGCGGAGATCCAGACGACCGCGTGGAGATGGATCCGCATGAAGCTTTCCTCGCCGCGCACGATGCGGACAAAAACGGCCTGCTGACCGAGACGGAGTTTCCCGATGGCCCACTGCGCGCCCGCTTCACCATCATCGACGCTGACAAGGACGGCAAAGTCACTCTGGCGGAGTATGACGCCATGCGTGCGATGTTTGCGCAGGCCGCGAACCAGCTCTTCGCCATCAAGGCCGGCGGCAGCGGCGACATCACCGACACGCACGTCCTCTGGCGGCAGACGAAGCACCTGCCCTATGTGTTCTCTCCCGTCATCACCCACGGACGCGTCTTCACCGTCAAAGGCGGCGGCCTCGCCTCTGCCTACGATGTCAAAAGCGGCAGCCCCATCTTCCAAGCTGAGCGCCTTGATGCCTCCGGCGAGTACTACGCCTCCGCCGTCACCGCTGACAGTCGCGTGTATGTCACCTCCCAGCGTGGTGTCATTTCCGTGATAGATGCCTTGAGCGATACCCTGAAGGTGCTGGCGAAGAATGACCTGAAAGATCCGGTGTTTGCCTCGCCGGCGATTGTGGATGGTGTGATCTACGTGCGCACGAACAAGCACCTGTGCGCTTTTGCGGAAGAAAAGTAGCCTTGTTGCTGCGGGACAGGGGGATTGCGCACCGCAAATTCCGGTCCCCTGATAACATGGCCAAACGTTTTGGCTGCTGGTACGGTTTTCAGACCACGAAGTAGGCGCGAAAGCACCCGGGACCGACACGTAGTTTACAGTATGATGACCTATTGCCGCCGCCTTCCTGTCACCGTCCTCGCGTTCGGTCTCGCTGCATTATCCGCTCTCCTTGCCGCAGAGAGCCCCATCGACATCGGCTCCCGTCGCGAACTCTTCGTGGATGACCTGCTCATCGACACGCTCAGCGGCAAGGCGGAGCAGCGGCTGCATCAGCCGCAGATCCAGGAGATTGTGCTGGTGCATGACATGCCGTGGGAGGGCAGCGGCAGCGGTTATCACAGCATCTTCAAAGACGGTGACAAATATCGCATGTACTACAAGAGCTGGCAGCTCACCGTCACGCCCGACAAGGTGAACACCGGCGAGCATCCGCTCTTCACCTGCTACGCGGAGAGCGACGATGGCATTCATTGGCGCAAGCCGGAGCTGGGCCTGCATGACTTCAAAGGCTCGAAGGCCAACAACATCGTCATTCCCCATGGCAAGATGGGCAAGGTGGACCCCGATGGCGGTCATCCCGCCGTGTTCAAAGACGACAACCCCGCTGCGCCTGCGGACGCGAAGTACAAGGCCATCCTGCGCTCCAATTCACCCAAGGGACTGCTCGCGCTGAAATCACCCGACGGCCTGCACTGGTCGCCGATGGCCGATGCGCCTGTCATCACCGACGGCGCCTTTGATTCGCAGAACCTCGCGTTTTGGGATGCGCACAGCGGAGAGTATCGCGCCTACTGGCGCTACTTCACCGGCGGCACCACGGATGAAAAGAACTGGAAGCCCACGGGGGATCGCGCCATCCGCACCGCGACCTCGAAGGACTTCATCCACTGGGAAAACCAGCACGATCTGAGCTACGTCGATTCCCCCAGCGAGCAGCTCTACACCAACCAGGTGAAGCCCTACCACCGCGCACCGCATTTGCTCATCGGCTTTCCCACGCGCTACACCGAACGCGGCTGGTCGGACAGCACCCGTGCGCTGCCCGAGCGCGAGAACCGCGAATGGCGGTCCAAGGCGAGTGACCGCTACGGCATGGCCATCACCGAAGGTCTCTTCATGGCCAGCCGCGACGGCGTGAAATTCAAACGCTGGAACGACGCCTTCCTGCCACCCGGCATCGAACGCCCCGGCACCTGGAACTACGGCCATCAGTACATCGCCTGGCATCCCGTCGAGACGAAGTCCGCACTCGAAGGTGCGCCCAATGAACTCAGCTTCTATGCCACCGAAAGTTACTGGACCGGCAAAAGCAGCGAACTCCGCCGCTACACCCTGCGCCTCGACGGTTTCGTCTCCATCCGCGCTCCGATGAGCGGCGGCGAGCTGACCACGAAGCCCCTCACGTTTACCGGCAAAGCCCTCACGTTGAACTTCGCCACCTCCGCTGCGGGTGGCATTCAGGTGGAGATTCAGGATGCAAGTGGCAAGCCCATCCCTGGATTCACGCTCGCCGATGCGCAGCCCGTCTTTGGTGATTCTATCAACCGCACGGTGACTTGGAAAAGCGGCAGCGATGTGAGCTCACTCGCGGGGAAAGTCGTAAAGCTGCGCTTTGTGCTGAATGACGCGGATTTGTACTCGATCAAGTTTGAGTGAGGCGGAAAGTTGCCCACTTGCGCCGCAACTGGTCTTCTTACCCGCGCCTGATGCTGTGGGCTCACAGGCCATGAAGATAAGTCAATTATGAGTCAAGTTGTGAGTCAAGCCGACCGTCGTGAGATGGATCTGCGGATATGGTGATGTCATGATGGCTGGGGAAATAGTGCGTTGTTGAAACAAATGTTTACTAAAAAGTAACAATCGTTTAGTTTTGGTAAACAATGAGTACCCTGACTGCCTTGTTTCCCAAAGCTCGCGCCGAGACGCTGCGCCTGCTGTTCGCACAGCCGGGGCGGGAGATTTACCTGCGTGATCTCGCACGCCTTGCGAAGCTGACCCCTGCGGCCATGCATCGAGAACTGGCTTTTCTCTACAAGATCGGGCTGGTCCGCAGCCGGAGGGATGGCAACCGGCTGTATTTTCAGGCTGACAGGACTCATCCTGTGCATTCTGAGCTTCGCGGTCTGGTGATGAAGACCACGGGGATTACCGCCGAACTCCAGCAGGCGCTGTCAAAGGTGCCGGGCATTGATCTGGCCTTCATCTTCGGGTCAGTCGCCGCTGGAACGGACCGTGCCGAGAGCGATGTGGATGTTCTGGTCATCGGCAGCGCCGGGCTGCGAAAAATTACGCCAGCCTTGCGTGGCGTCCCGTCGCGACTGGAGCACGAGATCAATCCTGTCTGCATGACTCCCGATGAATGGAGGCAAAAGCGCCTCCGCAAAGATGTCTTTGTGAATCGGCTGTTGAGCGAACCCAGACTCTGGCTGAAAGGTGGCGACGATGAGCTTGGAAAACTGGGCTAAAAACGGCTGGCTGCGCCCCCACCAGACGAACCGGCAGCAGGTCACCGACTTGCTCGCTATCGTCGTGCGTGATCTGGCGGACGCACAAAGCAGCGTCTCCGCAGACTGGCAGTTTGGCATCGCTTACAATGCCGCACTGAAGCTCTGCACCATCCTCCTGTATGCCAGCGGTTACCGCCCGGAGAAAAACCTCGCGCATTACCGTACGCTGCAGGCTCTGCCGCTGATCCTCGGAAACAGCCGCAATGACGACGCTGACTATCTGGACGCCTGCCGCGCAAAGCGCAACACGGCTGAATATGATGTGGCCGGCTGCGTCACTCAGTCCGAAGCAGACGAGCTCAGAACGTTTGCAACTTCATTGCGCGATGATGTTCTTGAATGGTTAAAATCCAGCCATCCAGATTTGGTTGGCTGACGGATTTGCAGCAGAGCATCTTCAAGCTGCATAAAAAAGCCACTTTGCCGCTGAGCGGCCAAAGTGGCTTTTTGGATGGAAGCTTCGCGCTGGGGCAGAGCGATCAACTCAAACCTTCGCCAAAATCCCATTGAACGTCGCGCTCGGGCGCAGCGCGGCATCGGCCTTGGCGAGGTCAGGCTTGTAATACCCGCCGACTTCGACGGGGTTGCCCTGCACGGCGAGGAGTTCGGCGACGATCTTGGTTTCGTTGGCGGTGAGTTCTTCGGCGATGGGCTTGAAGTGGGCCTGCAGTTCGGCATCGGCGGTCTGGGCGGCCAGGGCCTGCGCCCAGTAGAGGGCGAGGTAGAAGTGGCTGCCGCGATTGTCGATGGTGCCGAGTTTGCGGCCGGGGCTGCGGTCGTTTTCGAGGAACTTGCCGGTGGCGGCGTCGAGGGCGTCTGCCAGCACCTTGGCCTTGGGCAGGCTGAAGTTTTCAGCGATGTGCTCAAAGCTGGGGGCGAGCGCGAAGAACTCGCCGAGGCTGTCCCAGCGAAGGTAGTTTTCTTCGAGGAACTGCTGCACGTGCTTCGGCGCGGAGCCGCCGGCGCCGGTTTCAAACAGGCCGCCGCCGTTCATCAGCGGGACGATGGAAAGCATCTTGGCGCTGGTGCCGACTTCGAGGATGGGGAAGAGGTCGGTGTTGTAGTCGCGCAGCACGTTGCCGGTGACGGAGATGGTGTCTTCACCTTTGACGATACGCTCCAGCGAGAAGGTGCAGGCGTCAGCGGGCGTCATGATGCGGATGTCGAGACCGCTGGTGTCGTGATCTTTGAGATACGTCTCCACCTTGGCGATGATCTGCGCGTCGTGGGCGCGGGCCTTGTCGAGCCAGAAGATGGCGGGCACGCCGGAGGCGCGGGCGCGTTTGACGGCGAGCTTCACCCAGTCCTGGATGGGAGCGTCCTTGGTCTGGCAGGCGCGCCAGATGTCGCCAGCTTCGACGGCGTGCTCAAGGAGCACAGCGCCTGCGCTGTCGGTCATGCGAATGGTGCCATCAGCGGGGGCTTCGAAGGTCTTGTTGTGGCTGCCGTATTCTTCGGCGGCCTGGGCCATGAGGCCGACGTTTGGCACGCTGCCCATGGTCTTCGGGTCGAGTGCGCCGTTCTTTTTGCAGAAGTCGATCACGGCCTGGTACACCCCGGCGTAGCAGCTATCTGGAATGACGGCGAGCGTGTCCTGCTCCTTGCCAGCGGCGTTCCACATCTTGCCACCGCCGCGGATCATCGCAGGCATGGAGGCATCGACGATGACGTCGCTAGGCACATGAAGATTGGTGATGCCTTTGTCGCTGTTCACCATGGCCAGCGCGGGGCCGTTGGCGTAGGCGGCCTGGATGTCGGCCTCGACCTCGGCTTTCTTGTCCGCTGGCAGTTTGGAAAGCTTCGCGACGAGGTCACCGAACCCGTTGTTCAGATCGACACCGATTTCAGCGAACGCAGCGCTGTGTTTTTCGAGGAGGTCTTTGAAGAACACGCGCACGGCGTGGCCGAAGATGATAGGATCACTCACCTTCATCATGGTCGCCTTCATGTGCAGGGAGAAGAGCACGCCATCTGCCTTCGCCTTGGCGATCTGGCTTTCGATGAAAGCGACGAGCGCCTTCTTGCTCATGCGCGTGGCGTCGATGATTTCACCGGCCTTGAGCGGGGTCTTGTCCTTCAGCACCTTGGTGGTGCCGTCCTTGCCGATGAACTCGATCTTCACATCCGTGGCGGCAGGCACACAGACGGATTTCTCATTCGAGAAGAAGTCATCTTTGCCCATGGTGCCCACGCTGGTCTTGGAATCAGCGCTCCACTTGCCCATCGAGTGCGGGTGCGCCCGGGCGTAGTCTTTCACGGCCTTCGGCGCGCGGCGGTCGGAGTTGCCTTCGCGCAGCACGGGGTTGACGGCGCTGCCCATGACCTTGGCGTAGCGGGTCTTGATGTCTTTCTCGGCGTCCGTCTGCGGATTGTCGGGGAGGCTCGGCACGGCGTAGCCTTTGCTCTGCAGTTCGGCGATGGCGGCCTTGAGCTGCGGCTGTGAGGCGGAGACGTTTGGCAGCTTGATGATGTTCGTCGTGGGCTCCAGGCAGAGCTTGCCGAGGTAGGCGAGGTCATCGGACTGCTTCTGCTCATCCGTCAGGAAATCGGGAAAATTTGCCAGAATTCGGCCAGCAAGGGAGATGTCGCGTGTTTCGATCGTGATGCCGGCTGGCTTCGTGAAGGCCTGCACGATGGGCAGGAAGGAAAAGGTGGCCAGCAGGGGAGCTTCGTCGGTCAGGGTGTAGATGATCTTCGCGGACATGATTTGGAGGGGAATTGAGAGCGTAAGAGCTAAACGCGACCTCGCTCCGGCGCAATCCCAAGGTGCGCAGCTTCCACATCTGGCGCACTGAAAACAAGTGAAGCGGACCCTATGGAGCCCGCTTCTCGGCAGTCTCGTAGCACAAGGCGCGCTCTAGGCCGGTGAGCCTGGCGTCAGTTACCGCACTGCGGCCCGGATCGCTGGCACCAGCAGCTCCGCGACGAGTTCCTGGCCGAGGTCATTCGGATGCATGCCATCCAGCAGCAACCCGTCGATGGTGGTCTGGTGCTTCGCAGCAAACTCGGGGTAGGTCGCGCGCACATCCACCAGTGGCACTTTCAGCTCTGCAGCGAGCTCGCGCAGGGCGTCGTTGTAGCCTGCAAGCGTGGCGGAGTCAAAGCCGTCTTCAGCAGCGGGATCGTAGGGCGGTTTGCCATAGAGTTCTCGCAGCTTGGAGGTCCAGCGCAGCGGATTGGTCGTCATGAGGATGACTTTGGCCTTCGCCTCCTGCGCAGCGGCAACCATGCGGCGCAAATTGCCGAGGTATTCGGCCAACGGCACGCGGGGTGCACTGGCGGGTGGGTTCTTCCACACATCCACGCAGGAGTCATTGATGCCGAACTGCATCACGACAATGCGCGGCTTGTACTTGAGCACGTCGGTTTGCAGTCGCTTCAGCGCGTCCCGCGAGGTGTTGCCGCCGATGCCGGCATTGTGGACGCCGAGCGAGGAGCCGATGCTTTGCAGCGCTGTCTCTACCCGCGTGGCATACACCTTCAAGCTGCCGCGAGACGCGGTGGTGGAATCGCCAAACATGACGATGCCACCGGGTTTCGGCTCCGCCTTTGGCGGCGGGACGAAGACCGGAATCTCCCCGGCCCCGAGGTCTGCCGCGTTGACCTTCATCCGCAGGCCGCCCTGCATCGTGGTGATCCACAGCTCTCCGGGCTTGCGTTCGTAGAGATAAGGATACGACACCCGGCCACCCGCCACGTAATTCGCCGCCACGATGACCGGCTTTGACCACGTGGCCGTCTCATCGTCCGAAAAGGCAAGCGACAGCTCCACCCGGCTTGAGCCGCTCTTCGGATCATGGCGCGGCGGCGCATTCCACAGCAGCGCGATGCGGCCATCGCTCAAACGCGCCAGCTGCGGGCAGCAGGTGACAGAGGCAATCTTCGTGGTTTGCAACCCGGTCCATTTCAAACCATCGCGTGAAGTCGCCTCCCACAGAAAGCCCGACTCCGTGCGCAGCAGCAGATAGAGCGAGCCATCCTTGCGCTCGATGACCGTGCCTTCGAGGGAGCCTGCGTGATCATGAGTGCCGACACCGTAGTCGAGCATATCGCCGCGCTGCCAGCTTTTGCCGAGATCATCCGAAACCCACATCACCGTGGCATGCCGCCACTGCGGGATGATTTCCTGCCCCACCAGCACGATGCGCCCGGACTTCATTTGGATCATCGAGTGAATGCAGCCGCACCATGGGGTGCTGAGCAGCACCGGCGTCTCCCAGGTTTTGCCATCGTCCGTGCTGCGGTTGGAATAAGTCGGCAGCACAAAGGCCCGCCAGTCCACGCCCGGTTCACCCCAGTGCCAGCCCTTGGGCTCCTT
>DLGZ01000050.1:160430-178677 GCA_002482965.1 Verrucomicrobiaceae bacterium UBA7681
AGCAGCGCACGCTCGTTGCTGACGTTGAACTTCGCGGCCTCCGCAAACAACGGAGTACTGCTCCACGTGCGGCCTTCATCCGCACTGCGCAGAGCGTTCTTCGCATCGATGCACAGCACGCCACCCTCCGCCGTGGTGACAAACGGCCCCTGATGCGTGAAGGGCAGCGCCGTCGCCTTGGGATGCAGCGTGGGTGAGTCAGCAGCGAAGGCGCTGGCACTGAGGAGCAGCAGGAAGAGTCTCATGGTGGCTCACAACTACGCATCGAATCACCGTCCTCGTGCTTTTGGCCTTTCGCAAATCCGTCACCCAATCACATTTTCGCCGCGATTCTCCTGCTGCTGGAGCGTCACGGGCCAGCCGGGGAACTGATTCGTGGGCTTGCCGTCGGTGGCGTCGATGAGGAAGCGGAAGGACTCGATGAAGTAGGTCTTCTTCACCGTGTCGAAGGTGATGAAGCCAAAGCCGCTGCCCTTCTCGTGCGCCTTGTCATAGCGGTTCGCCGCCTTGCCGACCTCCGGATTGCCCACGGCATACACATAGGCCTTGTTGCCCAGCCCGTCGATGAATTCGCCCGTGTTGGCCTGCCCGTGCTTGGGGCGGTTCTCGTGCGGCATCTTCATCTCATCCGGCCGCCACCAGCGCGGATAACCGGCGGAAATGGCAGGCGTGCAGAAGGACCAGTTGCTGTCGCGCTGCTTTTCCACACCGTATTGCGTCAGCGTGGTGAGATGCTGGTCGCCATTGATGTGCAGCGCCATGGAGGGGCGCATGATCTCCACCGCACGATCGCGCGGCGTCTGCGGCCAGCCGCCGGAATCGAGATCAGCCTTCAGATAACCATCCGGACCGCCATGATGTGTTGCCACATTGGCAAACACCGTCTGGCTGAGCATGGCCTTCAGCGTGTGCCCGCGCCAGTCCTGCGCCCACTTTTTGAGAAACTCCTCCTGGCGCTCGCCCAGCAGCACCAGACCCGGTTTGTCGAGCTTCGACGTGTCAAAATCCTGATCAGGCACGTGGTCAGCGCGGCCGCTGCCCGTATCCACATGCTCCGGCCCGCTCTTCCACTGCCGGTCGGCGATGATCGCAAAGCTCACGCCGCCGTACAGCATGTCGCCATAATAAACGCTGATGTCCTGCAGCACCAGCTTGGGATCATACGCATCGGGATGATGCGCCACGTTGGTCCGGTGTACCACATTGACCATCTTCGCCGGTTCGATGTAGCCACCCTTGGAGGATGCGCCCGAATCGCCCACCTCCATCTTCTTGCCGCCCTCGCCCCAGATGTTGCCCTGAAACACATCGTGATCGTCCGGCAGGCACAGCGTGGGCGCATTGCGCATCACCTCGCGGAAGGCCCAGCCGTGCTGGTAAAACTTGCGCAGGTAGTTCAGGATCGCAGGCGCAGCAGGTTCACGGATGATGCCGAAGCCGCCATGGTTTTCGTAAATCTGGTCACCGGAGAAGAAGACGAGATCAGGATCGAGCTTCAGCAAATTCTCCGCCACAGGCGCATACGGAAAACCATAGTCGTTCTGGCAGGTCAGCGCCGCCATGCGCAGCGGGCGGCCCTCAGGGTTCGCCTTGATCGTGCCGGTCCACTCATGCGGCGTCTCGCTGCCGTCGGTGTGCTTCTCGCGGTACACCATTTTGTAGGGCGTGGCCTGTTTCGCATCCCACTTCGGAATGCGGAACGTCGCCACCCACGCATCCGGATCCAGCTTCGCCTCGCCGAGAGATTTCCACCCGCTGTCCTTCTGCACCAGCAGTTCGACCACCTGGCTGTCCTTTGCACCCATCGGGCCCGTGAGCGCGCTGAGCTTCATCACAAAGCCGTCGTCCGTGCGCGAATCGCTCAGCGAGTACATTGACCACAGCAGCGGCCCAAATTGATGCTCCGGTGTCACGGTGAAAGCAGCGCCGTCCATCGTCCAGTTTTGAAAACGGTAGCGTCCTGCGCCTCCAGCACCCGCCTTGGCCTTGTTCTGATTCTTCTTCGCTCCCCCCGCCGCACCTGCGGCGAAGTTGTTGGCGATGGAGACATTGCCGAGAATCGCCTCCGTCTCGAACGCCTGCGTGATCGTTCCCAGTACTGCGCCGGAGTCCACATCATTCGCCGTGAGCGTCAGCACATTCTGACCGCCCACAGGCTTGCCTTCGAGCGTCAAACGCACCTGTTTCAAAACACTGCCGTCTTTGAGCGGCGCAGTTTTCGGCCCGAGCACGAGTTGATCGCCCTGCCAGCCGGTGTTGATGCCCTTCTGCACAAAGCAGTTGCTGCGGTGCTCGTTGATCTCGCTGCGAATGCCGATGCGGAAGCCCGCGCCGCCGTCGGACTTGCCGATCTCCAGTCGTGTCAGAGTCACGCTCATGGTGAACGCACCGCTTTGCGTCAGTTGATGCGTCAGCGAATGAACGCTGCGGCCGCCGCCCATGTTCAGGCACTCCGCGCCGCCTTCGCTCACGCGCCAGTCTTCCATCGGATTCGCCCAGAACTCGCCGCCCAAAAACACGCGTTCCTGCGTTTTGTCCCACCCATCGTTTTTGATGCCCACCCTTGCTGGCGCGGCATTCGCGCTGTCACGGGCACCGAGGCCCATGAGAGTGCCTGCCGTCATCAGCTTAATTCCTGTGCGTCGAGAGATGTTACGTTTCATGAAACCGATGCAACGTCAGCGATGGGTCGCGCCCATCATCGAATTTCGGCTTTTATAAAGGTGGACAGACCCAGTAATGATCGAGCGCGTGCTGAATGTGAGGGTGATCGAATTCCTCGCCGGGGTCGCTCAAGAGAAAGAGCAGGAAGCTCCGCACACTCAGCCGCTGCTCAGGTGAAAGGAGATCGAATTTGGTTTGATCGACTACAGCAGCATGGGTCAGATGAAAGGTCATGCCCATGCGATCGCCGCCCTGCAGATACAAAATGAGAAATGCAGGCAGGTGAAACCGCATTCCTTCCGCATCGAAGAAGCTCAGACTGCTGTGACAGCTGTTAAGCTTTTCGGCGCTGATGCGCCTCCAGTCGTCTTTTTCATCCTTTTCTCGATAGGCAGCACAGGTCACCTCATCTGCATAATCATCCAGACCCTGGGCCTGAAACAGGCCGACACCTGATCCGAGCGTCACTCCATGAAAGGCTGCTTCAATGAGCGCGCATAGTTTCAGCGCCTCTTTGCCACGTTCCATCTGCTGCACCGTAAGCCTGATCGTTTCGGCTTCATAGCCGCGCGTCTTCATTTCTGCGATCTCCTCAGCCGTCGGGTAGTTCATCAGCCTGAAGCAACGTCGGCGAAAGTCTGAGCCATCACCAAATTCGCACTTTTTGCCTCAACTGTCTGCCGGTGCCTCAGTGGCGATGCGGCGGTACATTTCTTTGGCAGCCTCATAGGCACGCCTGGCATCCTCACGCTCCGCCGGAGCGATGTTCTTCTCCCGCACGCGCCAGAGCTGCTCGATGCAGGCGAGGCACCATTGGGCGCTGCGACGTGAGGCACGGATGGGCCGCTCAGCGACGATGACGTTCACCGGGTTCGTGTGCATCTGCGGAAACTGCCGCACCGCCACCCAGCTGCTGCGTGGGATGTCGGCGCTGAAGGTGATCTCGTGCACCTGATCATCCGCAGGCACCTCGCGCATGCCCACGGGCAGACCATTCACAATGAGCTCCACCTTGCGTTTGCCGCCGGCATACGGCTGCGCTGCGGTGACATCATGATAGTTCACCGTGTCACCGGTCAGACGTGCACCGGCAACGGGCATCGCTCCGCCATAGGCGATCTCCAGCGGTGTCTCAGAACTGAACGCGGCCTTCACGCGCACCTCGACACGACCCGGCTGCGCGAGGAGTATCTCGCCGCCGGATGATTGGCCTGCGACGGTGAAGTCGAGCGCATGCGCGTAGCCATCGCTCACATAGCTGCGCCCCTGCGCGAGTCCCTGGCACCATTGGGTGAAATCAAGGCGCGCCACCTTGCCCAGCTTCACATACGTGCGCCCCTGGCCCACGCGTGTGCCGCTCATGCAGGGGAAATCAGTTTCGCCTGCCGCCTTGAGCGGAAAGCCACAGTTCATGAGGTGATACCAAACGTTCCACTCGAGCAGCCTCGCGGTGTCCATCGCACTGATAAAATCACACACGCCATGCGCGGTAGTGACGAAAACCTCATGCCCGCCCGCATCGGGAATCGCGACGTTTGGCAGCAGATCCAGCACGCGCTCATGACTGCTGACGAGCTCGGCCTCATTGAGTCCGCCATCGTGGTCGGCATCGATCTTATCAAACGGCTCCGGTAGCAGCTTATCCTGCACTTCGGCAGCCGTGAGCCGCGCATCCTTGCTGACATCATACGCATCGAGCATTCGCTTTGCCGCCGTGGCGGAGTTCACCTGCATGCCGCTGCCGGAGTGCGGATAGCCCGTGAAGCCGCCCTGCTCCTTCGTCCAGCGCAGCGCGGGCAGGGTCCAGGTGGGCCAGCCTTTGATGCCCTCTGCGCCGGGATACACCAGCTCCCGCAGGTTCAGCAGGCATACGTGGCCGAGCGCCGCAGAGCCGAAGCCGCTCACCTCCATGTCGTATTTCATCTGCGTCAGTGGCTCACTGAGGAGATCGACCTGCGGGCCGAAGAACTGACGCTGATAGTTGAATCCATAGCCCCAGGCCAGCACGCAGCCGACGTTCAATCCCTCGCCCTTCACCTGCTGAAACATGTGCTCTGGCCGCATGCCTTCAGATGGTGCGGTGTAGTGCGCGCAGCCAGCGGCGTGGATGTGATGATCGCCGCTGTAATACCCAAAGTCCGCCGCATGGATCCAGCGTTCGAGTTTCACGGGCAGCGTGGTCTCCTTCGCCGCAGGAATCGTCACCTTCGTCTTCACCGTGCGGTATTCCGGTCCGCGTGAGGCCTCCATCGTAAACTCTCCCGACGGCAGCAGCACGGTGCCGCCGTTCGGGCGGTACAGGTGTTTTTGGAAGAAGAAATCAGGTGCCAGACGGCGTGCCTGCGGCGGAAAGACATGGCCTTGAGCATCGGTGAACGTCAGCCTCGCCGTCGTGGGTGTGCCGTCGAAATCCTTCACATCGAGTTTCACCGTCACCGCAGGCCGCACATCGAACAACACCGGTACCTCGGCGCGAAAACCCAGATCCTGCGTCCCCTGGCCGATGTCGAAAACCAGCGTGGCCTCGCGTTTGCCCGCTTCGCTCGAATAGATGAGTGCGATGGCGTATTCGACATCGAGTCCGCTGAGATTCGCGGTCATCGGCGGTGCATCGAACAGGCTGATCTCCAGGAAGCGGTTGGCGCCTTGCGTGTTCTCGTTCTCCCGCAGATGCGTCTGCCGCTCACGCTCCATGGTGCCCTTGGCCACGCCAGCGTAGGAGGGCCCGGCCTGCGGGCTGCTGATTTGTAGGCGCGCCACGCTCGTAGCGTGGTTGATCACTTTGATCAACACCGGCGTGTAGCCTCCCTGCTGCACCTGCGCGGCCGCCGGTCCACGCTGCGCCTTCACCCGTGACTCGGGGCTGATGTCCACCACGCACAGCGCTTGTGGATCGAGCACTGACTGCACTCCCGCTCCATCACGCTTCGCAATTGCAGCGTTCAGCTTCGTTCGCACATCCTCCGCCAGTGGTACACCGAGAAAATCCAGCGCCTGCACGACTCGCCGCACATTCGCCGCCAGCGGCTGACCCTCGACCTCGATCACCGGCAGCGGTTCTGCGTAGGCTGCGAGGGAGAGCGTCGCGAAAAGGGCGCAGAGTTTGTTCATGACGTCTATACGCCGCAAACGCACACATCTTGGATCACGGGCTGAACTCCACCACCGTGCTCACCATCGCATCGCGTTCATTGCTGACAGTGATGAACCAGGTGTTGGCACCGGCAGGCGGTTTGGGCGCTGTGATGGTGTTGTCCTTGATCGTGGCGGGAACAGATTTCCACTCGCGTTTGGAACGCAGCCCGGTGTCGGTGGTGTAGTTGAGCTCGGCTTTCTTGAGCGGCACTTTGCTCTCGCATGCGACGGTCACATGATCACCGGACACAACAGGTGCGCCCGGGTTTGGCAAGGGATCACCTCCACGGCATTTCGAGTCGATGAAAATCCCGATCTCCTGCGGTGCCCAGCCGGGGGGATGTCCATGCGGCATCTTGATCTGGATGCGAATGTGCTTCTCGCCGGGGACAGCGTTGTAGCTCTTCATGTAGCTGTCGAGCACGTAGTGGACGTCGTTCGTGCCATTCACGAAGAGGATGGGCACATGGCAGCGTGGCAGCAGGCTGCCGGGATCGTATTCCTTCACCCACAGCGCGCGGTGTTCGGGGTCCAGCTTGTCGATGCTGGGCTTTTGCACCGATTCGCCCTCATGCAGGAAGCCGCAGCCATAGACGGGCACGGCGGCTTTGAAACGATCATCCAGCGAAGCGACGAGACAGGTCGTGTAGCCACCCCAGCTGATGCCGGTGACGGCGGTGTGCTCCGCATCCACCTCGGGGAAGCTGCGCAGCAGAGTATGCGCACGCATCACGCTCGCGGCGGCGTGGAAGGGCCAGTCGTCGCTCGTGTCAGGGGTGAGGATGCTGTCGAATTTTTCCGCATGACCGTGCGGAGGTCCACCATTCGGCAGGCGCGTGCGCACGCCGCGATGCCCGTTGCCAATCGCCATGCCGGTCTTGAGATCAAACTCAGGATCAGGCGGGCGCGAGCCGTTTAAATCCATCGCGATGGCCGCGTAGCCGCGCTTGGCCCACAGGTGCGCCCAGTCGGCGAACGCCGTGCCGCCACCGCCGTGAATGAGCACCACAGCGGGGAACTTGGTGCCGGGCTTCGCTTCGCCCAGCGTGATCGGTGATGCATAAAACGCGAAGACCTCCGTGTCCTTGCCCTGATACTTCTCGCCCGCATAGGTCAGCGAATGAATCGGCTGATCCTGCCGCACCCACTTCATCGCAGGCACGTTGTTTTTGAGGGCATCCAGATCCCACGGGCCGACTTTCTCGGCGTGGAGTGATGTGGCGAGACAAACAGCGGCGGTAAAAAGAGAAAACCTCATGGCGGAAGATCAAACGCCGCCATGAGGTCGATTCAGCATCTTTTTTCACCAAACAAAACCGCCGCAGCGAGCGACTCCCGGCACTCACTGCGGCGGCGTATGGCCATTGAGAGATGGACAGCTCTCAGTTGGCTTTCTTCGGACGGCCAAGCACGTCGTCCTTGGTCGTGAGCGCGACGGCGACGACCTGGTCGATGAGATCCTGGCTGATCTTGAGATCTTTCAATGTGTTCACGAGGTTTTCAGCGATGGCGTTGAACTGCACTTCCGTGATGCCCATGCCTTCATGGGCTTTGCGCATGTCCTTGCCAGTCCATGGCAGCGGTCCGCCAAAGGCGGCGCTGAGGAATTCCTTCTGCTTCCGGCGCTGCTTGTCCATGCTCACGTCGTCGAAGAAGTGCTTCACGCGGTCATCGGCCAACACCTTGACGTAGAAGGCATCCACCGCAGCCTCCATGGCGGCTTTGCCACCCAGCTTTTGGTACAGGCTGTCCTCGCGCACCTTCAGCCACTTCGTTTTGCACTCCTCTTTTTCAAAGGACCACTTCCGGCCTTCATAGTCGGCGGTTATCGCAGGATCGACGGCCTTGCCGCTGATCGGGCAGACCGTGTTTGTTTCTGCTTCAGTGGCGACTGCGGCGGGATCGATGGCCATGGCGGCATTGACCAGCAGTGTCATGGTGAGGCTGATGGCGGCGAGGGATGAGAGAATAAGTTTCATGGTTTGGTTGGGCCATTTAATAAGTTGTATCGCGGATACATCAATGCGCCGATCCTGCTCAGAGATGCGCGTTTTTTGCGCCACGCACGTCGCGCCAATTTCTGCGCACAACGTCACAGAAACAGTGGAGCGACAGGGGTGGTTAATGTTGCATGGTAAATGCATGTTTGAGACCAAGCCTGACATTGCCGGACGCGCCGAAATCGAAACGCTGGTGAATACCTTCTACGATCGCATCCGCACCGACGAGGTGCTGGGGTTCATCTTCAACGAGATCGCAAAGACAGACTGGACCACGCATCTGCCGAAGATGTACGCCTTCTGGGAGACGGTGCTCTTCCGCACCGGTGGCTTCACCGGAAACCCCATCGCCGCGCATGCCAGGCTGGTGCCGCAGACGGCCATGGGCCGCGCGCAGTTTGACCACTGGCTGCAGCTCTTTCGCAGCACGGTGGATGATCTCTTTGCCGGTGAGAAGGCCGACCACATCAAAAACTGCGCGGCAGACATGGCGAACGTCATCTACTCGCGCATCAATCATGTCCCCGATCCCCGGTTTGACCCCGCGAACCTCACGCCGGAACAACGTGCGCGTTATTCACGTTATCAGCAGCCTGTCACATGAGCCAGTTCCCCGCCTGCAAACATAAAAAGCACAAGGCCACCGGTCCGCGTCGGGATGGCCTGCGCTGGCTCGCGTCGGAGCCGTATCGTCTGTTCTTTTTCAGCGGTGCGATGTGGAGCATCATCGGCGTGGCGCTATGGCCGCTGTATTATGCGCAGCAGATCGGCTTTTATCCGAGCTTCGTTCACGCGCGGATCATGATTGAGGCCTTCGGTGCTGCGTTCGTCGTCGGCTTTCTCGGCACCGCCGGGCCGCGCATGGCTACGGCACCAAAGCTCACGCCGCTGGAACTCATCTGGCTCTTCGCGCTGCATCAGGCCTGTGGCATCTGCCATCTCACCCTGCACATGGCTTGGGGTGATGCATTCTTCATCGCGCTGCTTGGTTCGCTGTTGCTGTGCCTTGTGATCCGCGTGGTGAAGTTTAGCCAAGAAGCACCGCCGCCGCAGTTGCTCCTCGCGCTCACCGGTCTTGTCTGCGGTATCACAGGTGCATCACTGCTGCTGTCTCCGGCGACCCTGCTTGATCCGCAGCGTCTCCGCCTCGCGAATCTCCTGCTCTATCAGGGCCTGCTGCTGCCTCCGGTGCTGGGCATCGGCGCGTTCCTATTCCCACGCGTGCTCGGCGGTGATTTTGGCGATCCCCAAACAGCAGCGCAGAGCAGGACAAAGCTCGTACGCGCCCTCACAACGGCTGTCCTGCTCGTGGGCAGCTTTTTTCTCGAAGCCTGCGGCCAGATCATCGCGGGTTATGCTCTTCGGGCGCTCGTGGCGGCAGGTTATCTGCTCATCGAAGTGCGCTGGAAGACGGCGCAGAGCGGATCCCTTACCACCGGCCTTTTTTGGTCACTGAGCCTTGGCTGGCTCGGACTCGCGCTCGCCGGATTCTTTTACCCGCAGCATATCAGCGTGGAGCACCTGCTCTACATCGGCGGCTTCGGCATGCTGATGCTCATTGTCGGCAGCCGCGTGCTCTTTGGCCACAGCGGCGATCTCGACGGCTTCATGATCAAGAGCAAATGGGTGCGCTTCCTGATCTTCCTCGGCGTCCTGGCCGCCATCACCCGGGCCACGCCCGCTTGGGTGCCTTCCACGACGGTGTCACATCACATCTACGCTGCCCTGACCTGGGCGCTGCTCGCCATACTATGGCTGCTGTGGCACCGCAGGCGTTTCGTGAAGAAAGATGATGACTGAGTGAGGCGTGGAGCTGATCACAGCGAGGGCGGCGTCCAGTCCGGAATGCCGCCAGACTTGAGCTGCTTTTCGTAGAGCTCCCAGTAGGGCTTCGTGGGCGACATCTGCGCGGTTTCGTTGACCATGAGCGGACGTGCCTCCTTCCAGAAGGCCTCATAGGCGGTGTTCATCTTTTCGGCCACTTCTGGGTAGTCGCCGCTGACGTCGGTCTTCTGATACGGATCGGCTTCGAGATCGTAGAGCGCACCTTTCGCGGGTGATGCAGCAGCCTTTTTGTTCTTCTTCGGATTGCCACCACCACCGCGAGGGCCGACGAAGCGGAAGCGCTGGTTGCGCACGCCGTAGTTGATAAACTCAAACTTGTTCGGCTCTTCGCCCGTGGGCCAGCGCGCGACGTGGGTGAAGAGATAGCGGTCCTCCCATTTGTCGGCCTTGCCTTCGATCAGCGGTAGTAAACTGCGGCCCTCGACCTGGTTCTTCGGCAGTTCGGCACCGGCCAGCGCGGCAAAGGTGGGCAGCAGGTCGATGTGTGCGGCGATGCTGCTGATGTCACGCCCGGCATTGATCTTGCCATCCCAGCGGATGAAGAATGGTACACGCACGCCGCCTTCATCGGTGGAGCCTTTCAGGCCGACCTGATCGCCGTTGAAGAACGGATAGCCGGGTGCGAGATCCTTGCCGGGAACGCCTGAGCCGCCGCCGGTGGTGCCGTTGTCAGACATGAAGATGACGACGGTGTTTTTATACAGATCCCATTCCTTCAGCTTCTCGGCCAGACGCCCCATGTTTTCGTCGATGTTCTCGATCATGCCGTAGAATCCAGCCTGCTCTTTGCCAAAACCGAGATCGGTGAAGCGCTTCGCATTCTTCTCCGGCGCGATGAACGGGCCGTGCGGCGCGTTCGTGGTGAGGTAGGTGAAGAAGGGCTTGCCGCTGTCCTTTTGCTGCTTCATCCAGCCGAGTGCGGCGGTGAAGAAGACATCCGTGCAGAAGCCGTGCGTCTTCACAAAACTGCCGTTGTGACGGATGACGGGGTCCATGTACTTGTTGTTCGGCACATCTGCGCAGGAGCAGGGATAGGCCTGGCCGATGCCGCCCGCACCGTGAATGAAGGCTTCATCAAAGCCGCGATTGTTCGGCTGATAGGGCTCTTCATCACCGAGATGCCATTTGCCAAAGATGCCGGAGATGTAGCCTGCCGTTTTGAGAACCTGCGGTAGAATGGTGGCGTCCAGCGTCATGCGCTCGCGTTCCAGAATCGTGTGCGTGATGCCGTTCTTCATCGGATGCCGGCCCGTCATGATGGCGCTGCGTGTGGGCGAGCAGGTGGGGCTGACGAGAAAGCGTGTGAAGCGCAGGCTCTGGGCATGCAGCGCATCGAGGTTCGGCGTCTTCAGCCAGGGATGGCCATGACACGCCATCTGGCCATAGCCCTGGTCATCCGTCATGACGAGAATGATGTTCGGCTTGCCGCCCGCGAGATCCGCGAAGGCATGCAAGGTGAGGACAAAGAGAAGGGTCAGGGCGAGTTTCATGGTTGAAAGAGTGAGGACGCAGTCAAAGCAACTCTCTTTCAACGCAATGCCTTCAGGCACGCCCGTGCGCTACTTTTTATACGGCGTGCGCTTCACCTCCTCGATGACCGGCACGTCCTTGTTCATCGTCTCATAGGCGGCCAGCAGTCGTTTCACTTCCTCGGGGTGCTCTGCAGCCACGTCGTGCTGCTCGCCGGGATCCTTCTGCAGATCAAACAGCTGCATCTTCGCCGCTTCATCACCTGTGTTGAGTCCAGGAAAGGCGTCGATGTTGTACTGCTCGTATGGCGCGAGGATCGTCACGCCATCGGGCGCACGTGGATCGAGCCACTTGCCATCCTCACCCGGCTTTAGCTTCAACTGTCCGGCAGGAAGCACATGCAGCTTCCAGCGCGCATCGCGGATGTTGGCCAGCTTGGAGTTGAAATGACCAAAGAGGTACTCATGAGGTGATTTCGCCGCGCTGGTGAACAGCGGCATGATGTTGCGGCCATCCAGTACGCGCTCATCCGGCATCTTCGCACCAGTCACCTCCAGCACCGTGGCAAAGAGGTCCATCGTGATCGCCATCTGATCGCTCACCTGCCCTGCGGGAATCTTGCCGGGCCAGCGCGCGATCATTGGCACGCGATAGCCGCCCTCCCACTGCGCCCCTTTCATGCCGCGCAGTCCGCCGCTGTTGCCACCGAACCACGGGCCGTTGTCGCTGCTGAAGAGCACGAGTGTGTTTTCGTCCAGCCCCAGCTCCTTCAGTTTCGCCAGCACCTGCCCCACGCTCCAGTCCAGTTCCTGCACGGCATCGCCATAGAGTCCTGCGCCGCTCTTCTTGTAAAACGCCTCAGAGGCCGCGAGCGGCTTATGCGGCATCGCCTCCGCGAGGTAGAGGAAGAACGGTTGGTCCTTGCTGCGCTCAATGAAGCCCAGCGCCCGCTCCGTGTAGCGCCGTGTCAGCGTGGCCTGCACCACGGGGTACTCGATGACCTGCGTGTTTTCCAGCACCTGCACAGGCCGCATGTCATTCGAGTACGGGATGCCGTAGTACTCATCAAAACCGCGATCCGTGGGCAGAAAGCCCGCTTTGTGGCCGAGATGCCATTTACCCACCATGCCCGTGGCATAACCGGATGTCTTCAGCACTTGCGGGAGCGTGATCTCCTTCTCCGGCAGGTGCAGCGCATCCGCCGCCGGGCCGCCATCCGGCGCTGGGTTCTGCGTCATACCACAGCGAAACGGATAACGCCCCGTCATCAGCGCTGACCGCGTCGGTGCGCAGAACGGTGCCGGGCAGTTGAACTGCGTGAGCCTGGCCCCCTCCGCCGCCATGCGGTCCAGATGCGGCGTCTTGATCTTCGAATGCCCGTAGCAGCCCAGATCGCCATAGCCAAGATCATCAGCGAGGATGATGACCACATTGGGCTGCTTTGCGGCCAATGACGAAATCAAAAGGACGAAGGACGAAAGCAGAGTCAGGAGTGGTGTCTTCATAAAAGCGTAGCTTGGTTGGCGGCACGTACTCCACGACGAAGAGCTGGATCTCTTTCAAATTCATCAATTTCCGGCAGCAGGGAAGGCACGTACCTCACTCCTCCACGCTCTTCTTTTTACCCTTGGTCGCACCAGGTAGCTTGCGCCCAGTTGCAGCGGCCCACTTCGTGTACGCGGCGCTGAGTTCCTGCACGAGTTCCGGTTTTTCAGCCGAGAGATCATTCAACTCAGTGCGGTCGGCGGCGATATTGTACAGCTCCCACTTCACCGGTTTGGCGGAGGTGTCCCAGACAAGCTTCCATGGGCCGTGACGCACAGCGCAGTTGCCACTCCATTCCCAGCAGAGTTCAGCGGGTTCAGGGCGTGTCTCACCGCGCAAGATCGGAGCAAGACTGCTGCCTTCCAGCGGCGCTGCTTTCTCGCCGTGAATTTCAGCGAGCAGTTTGGCGCCGGCAAGTTCCAGGCAGGTCGGCAGCACGTCGATGATGTGGCCCATCTGATTGGTTTTCGTGCCTGCCTTCACATGCCCGGGCCAGCGGACGATGAACGGTGTGCTGATGCCGCCTTCGTTCACCCAGCTCTTGTAGCGGCGAAAGGGCGCGTTCTGCGCCCAGCCCCACGACGGACCCACGGCGGTGTAGGTGCTCACAATGCCGGGCTGCTGCGTGTCATCACGCCCGCCGGGCTCTTCCGTGCAGCCGCCGTTATCAGAGAGAAACAGGATCACCGTGTTATCTGCGATGCCGAGTTCATCCAGCGTCTTCAGCAGGCGGCCGATGTTTTGATCCATGCGGTCCACCATCGCCGCGTAGGTGGCCATGCGTTGATCTTCCCAATCCTGATTTGCGCCATCCCATGCGTAAGCTTTGGAATCGGTGCCGGAGAGCGCAGGCATGTTTTCCCACAGGCCCATCGCCTTTTGCCGATCATAGCGCGCCTGCCGCATCGCCTCCCAGCCCGCTTTGTATTTACCGCGATATTTGGCGATATCCTCCGCAGGTGCATGCAGCGGGTAGTGCGGGCAGGTGAAGGCAAGATGCAGGAAAAACGGCTTCGCTTCGCCAGTGAACTTTTTGATCGTCTTGATTGCATGATCCGTGAAGGCGTCCGTCGTGTAGTAGCCGGGCGGAAACTGCGTGATGAGTTCGTCGTTATGGCCAAAGATGCGCACCTTGCCGCCTTTCACAGCAGGATCAGGCTGCGCGGGATTGAAGAAATTGCAGCAGCCGTCCATGAGGCCGTAGAATTCATCAAACCCGCGATCAAACGGCCGCTGCGGTGCCTTGCTGCCGAGATGCCACTTGCCGCACAGTGCGGTGCCATAGCCCGCCGCCCGCATCTGCTCGCCCACGGTGGCGATGCCAGCCGGGATGCTGTTGCCGTTGCCGCGCGGATACATGCCCGAGAGCAGCGACGCACGCGTGGTGGTGCATTTGGCGTTGTTGTAAAACTGCGTGAAGCGCAGCCCCTCATCCGCGAGGCGCTGCAAATTCGGCGTGTGAATCTCCCCGCCATACGGACTGATGCAAGAGAAGCCCATGTCATCGGCCATCATCAGAATGATGTTTGGCCGTGTGGCGTCAGCGGAGCGTGCAGAAAAAACGGCGGCGAGCGTCAGTAAAACAATGAGAGCAGGCTTCATAGTGCGCTGCGAAACGTGACTGCCGCCGGTGTCTTATCACCTCATCAGCGCTCAATCCTCCTTGCCACCCGCCGAGTCCGGATTGCGTGGCTCATCTTGTTTCGGCATCCATTGCTGCAAATCAGTTTTGATCTTGGCAAAATCAGGTTTGGTCGCGAGGTTGCTGCGCTCCAGCGGATCGTTGCTGTGATCATACAATTCTTCCGCGCCATCGGCATAGCGAATATAACGCCAGCGGTCGGTGCGCAGGGCGTGGTTTTTAAAACCGGCGGTCGTGAGCGCTGGACGCTCCCAGAGCGCGGTAGGATTTTTCAGCAGCGGCACCAGGCTCACGCCATCGAGTCCAGATTTGGCTGGCAGTCCGGCCAGCTCCACCAGCGTGGGGTAGAGATCCAGCAGACTGACGGGATGCGTGCAGCTCTGCTGCGCAGCGATGCCCGGCCCGGCGATGATGAGCGGCACGTGCGCCGATCCCTCACGCAGGCTGCCCTTGGACCAGTTGTTCTTTTCGCCAAACTCGTAGCCGTTGTCTCCAAAGATCACGACGATCGTGTTGTCGCGGTTCGGCCCTTGCGCCAGTCCTTGCAGGATGCGCCCCACGCAGTCGTCCGCATAGCGTGATGCGGCAAGGTAGGCCGAGATCACTTCTTTGCGCCGCTGAATCAGTTGCACCTCGGTCTTGTGCGGTTTTTCGCGCACGGACTCCGGCAGCCCTGCGCTTTCATCGGCGGCCAGATCGGGAACGGTGATGCTCGCAGGCGGAAAGAGATCGTAGTACTCCTGCGGCACATACCAGGGCGTGTGCGGCTTCACGATGCCACAGGCGAGGAAGAACGGATCCGACTGCGGCTTCGTCAAAAAGTCCGCCGCCCAGCCTGCCAGCTTCCAGTCCTCCATCTCCTCCTTGCTGCTCGGGAATGCACCCCACGCATGTTTGCCGATGGCATTGAGCGGCGCATCCTTCGGCGGCACGGGGTCATGTTTGCGCCCTTTACGATCGCTTGCCACGGTCTCGCTCCAGATGCGTTTGCCCACCGAGGCCGCAATGGCCGAGCTGAAGACCTTGCCGCCACCTGCGAGGCGATAACCCTGCTCACGAAAATAAACGGGCATCGAGATCGAGCTCATCAGCACATGGTCCTTCGGCAGATCGTCCTGGCTGTTGTCATAGATGCCCGTCGTGGCAGGCCGCAGGCCGGACAGAAAGGCCGTGCGTGAGGGATTGCACACCGGGGCCGCGCACTGCGCGTTGGTAAAGAGCATCCCGCTCTTCGCAAAGCGGTCGAGCTGGGGCGTTACCGCCTGCGGGGAGATATCCGTGCGTCCAGCATAGCCGTTTTGATCATCAATCACGATCAGCAGCACGTTAGTCTTCGGCGGCGTGGCGGCCTGCACAGAAATAAGCGGCGTGAGCAGCAGGAAGAGGAGGGAGCGCGTTTTCATGGTGAAATGGATTTCGTCTTATGCCTTGGGCAGCCCCTTGAGCCACTCCAGCAGCAGGTCCGGCCACTTCGCGGGCGGAAAGCCGTTCTTCACGCGCTGGGGGATGAGGTTGCCGACGCCGTGCGCCCCTTCATTGAAGACCACCATGCGCACAGGCACGCCGAGCTTTTCCAGATCCGCTTTGATGTCCTGCGGCATCTCAATGGGTGCGCCGCCTTGAATGCCATCATTCGTGGCATGCACCAGAAACACAGGCGGCGTGTCCTTCTGAAACACAAAGGGAGACTCTTTCTGCCGCCAGTGCCACGTCGCGAGCCCGACGGCAAACGCAGGGCGACTGCTCTCGCGCTCGATAGGATCAGGTGACTTCGCATCGCCACGGTCAAAGTTCGCCGCGAGGTTCATGCTCAGATTCCCACCCGCTGAATAACCGGCAATGCCAATCTGCTGCGGATCAATGCCCCACTCCGCTGCGCGATGTCGCACCAGCCGTACCGCACGCTTCGCATCCAGCAAGGTCAGCGCCTGAATGCCGGCGTTGTCGAGTTTATGCGGCGGGCGCAGCCGATACTTCAGCCCGATGATGGCGATGCCCTTTGGATTAAAGACAGCGGCTGCGTACTCGACGTGCGTCTTCCAGTCCAGCGCACCATAGCCGCCACCCGCGCACACGATGATCGCCATGCCCGTGCGTTTGTACGCCGGAGGCAGGAAGAGCGTGATTGCGGGCACGGTGACGTTTCGGATTGTGCCACGTTCTTCCTGCACCTCGGCAGGCGCATTCTCCATAAACTGCGGCGGCTTGTCCGGCCAAAGCGGAATCGACTCAGCAGCGCTAAGGGCGAAGGCTGAAAAAATCAAAGCAGAGCACAGCAGTTTCATGAGCAGCCCCTCTAACGTTGGCGTGGCCGAGTCTTTCGTGAAATAATTTCAGGGCTGCCGCCTCTCACCGGTATGAAGCCCGCCTTTTTCGCCCTCGCCCTCATGCTTCCTTCACTGTCCTGCTCCGCCAGCACCACCCCGCAGCCTGAAGAGGCCGGAGCGGTGCACTGGGGCCGCATTCTGGAAACTGCTCTGGCCTCCAGCGCCCAGACGGGCAAGCCAGTGTTCGCTCTGTTTCAGGAGATCCCCGGCTGCGCGGGCTGCAAGCAGTTCGGCCGCGATGTGATGTCCAATCCACTGCTGGTCGAGGCCGTCGAGACCGAGTTCACCCCGCTCCTCATCCACAACAACAAGGGGGGCAGAGACGCAGAGGTGATGAAGCGTTATGGCGAGCCGGCATGGAACTACCAGGTGGTACGTTTCCTCAATCCAAACGGAGAAGACATCATCCCGCGCAAAGACCAGGTGTGGGACACCGCCGGCATCGCTGAGCGCATGGTCGCCGCACTCACCCACGCAAAACGCCCCGTGCCCGCCTACCTGACACTGCTGGCAACAGAGCAGTCGCCCCGGCTCAAGCAGGCCGTGTTTGCCATGTACTGCTTCTGGACCGGCGAGATGGCGCTGGGCCAGATCGACGGCGTGATCACCACTGAGGCCGGTTTTATGTCCGGACATGAGGTGACATTGGTCAAATATGATCCGGCGTTCATTTCACTTCCGCAGTTGATCGCTGCAGCAGAGAAGGTGGCATTGTGCCAATGCCGTCTCGGTGCCTGCGACGGACCTGTCTACAGCAAAAACAACACGGCTCAAGGTCGGCACCATCTCAGGCTACCGCACAGCGCCCGCAGACGATCAGAAAAAGCAGATCGGCAGCACTCCGGCGGAGAAGCTGACACTCTCTCCAGCACAGGCCACCAAGGTGAACGCTTGGATCCGCACGGATCCGGCAAAGGCGCAGAACTTTCTCACGCCATCACAGCGGGCGCAGCTCAAGAAATGACTCACCAAGGAATGACCAGGAGGTCTTTCACAAACTGTCCACGCAGGTCATGCGGTGCTTCCAGCGCCAGCCAGGTCAGCGTTTCAGCGCCTTCATCCGGCGTGCGCGGCGCCTCGCTGCCGCCCATCTCCGTGCGGCACCAGCCAGGGCACATGCTGTTGATGATGACATCAGGCAATGCGGCGGTGAGCTGCTGCGTGAGCATGTTCAGCGCAGTCTTGCTGATGCAATACGCCGGTGCCCAGGCCTGCGGTTCACCATTGAGCTGCCCCGCTCCGCTGGAGACATTGATGATGCGCGGTGCACTGGATTTGGCGAGCAGCGGTGCAAACGCCTGACAGACCCGCAGCGTGCCGACGACATTCGTGTTCAGCGTCTCCAGCAGCACCTCGGGCTTGAGTTCCAGTAGGCTTTGATAGTGGTCCAGGAGAATGGCGGAGTTGTTGGCCAGCACATCCAGCCGTCCATACTGCTGCTCGATCTGCTTAACCGCAGCTTCCACGCTTGCCTGATCCGTGATGTCGAGCGCCACATTGCCCACGCCGCTGCCTAGTTGAGCCGCAGCTTCAGCGGCCCGCTTGCCGTCACGACTGGCGATGATGACCTGCGCGCCACGAGTGGCGAGTTGTGTGGCGGCGGCGAAGCCAATCCCGCG
>DLGZ01000050.1:178707-202639 GCA_002482965.1 Verrucomicrobiaceae bacterium UBA7681
CACTCAAGCCCGCTCCCACCGCAATTTACGCTCCTGCTCGCGAATCGGTTGATCATTGATGCTGGCATAGCGCCTGGCCATGTAGCCGTTCTCATCAAACTCCCAGTTCTCATTGCCATGGCTGCGCCACCACTGCCCAGCGTCGTCGTGCCATTCGTATTCAAAGCGCACGGCAATCCGGTTTCCCGTGAAGGCCCAAAGCGTTTTCTTGAGGCGGTAGTCCTGCTCCCTGATCCACTTCTTTTTCAGGAACTCGACGACTTCAGCGCGACCATTGAGAAAGACATCGCGGTTGCGCCATTCGGTGTCGGTCGTGTAGGCCAGCGAGACGCGCTCGGGATCGCGGCTGTTCCAGGCATCTTCAGCGGCCTGGACTTTTTTGATCGCTGTTTCTTCGGTGAAAGGTGGCAGGGGTGGGCGTGGGTTCATGGTGTTTGCAGCTTGAGTTGAGATTCGAGTTCGGCAATGCGGGCCTTCAGCGGTGCGACAGCGTCTTGCACTTCGGCAGCGGTGAAGCGTGGGGTGATGAATTTGGGACAGTTCCAGTCGTAGGATAAAACATCGATGACAAAGATACGCTCCACCTTGGCCGCATGACCTCCGGGCGGGGCGATCTTGGCAACGAGATCGGGATGCTCACGCGCATCCAGCACTTTGGCGTGGCCTAGAATCTTCAAACGCTCACGGGCTGGGTAGTCCATGAGAAAGAGACTGACGCGGTCAGTCTTCGCGAGGCTGCCCACACTGATCATCTGGCGGTTGCCGCCATGATCAGCGAACATGAGTTCATTCGGTCCGGTGACGCGCAGAAAGCCCTTCGTTCCGCCACGATGCTGGAGATACGGCCAGCCATTTTCCGTGATGGTGGCCATGTAGAATGAGTCGCGTTCGAAGATGAACGTCGCCTCCGCTGCGGTGAGCGCATCACGCTCAGGCATGGATTCAAAGGCGGGATACGTCCGCCCATAGTAGTGACGCTCCGCCTCGAAGACAGCAGGCGTGAGCACAGTATGCATGAATCGGTCGGCCATAATCGAGGTGGGGCGGGGGTTGCTGAGAATGAAGTAGGATGTATCAGAATACGAGTGTCTGCCAGCCTTCGGCCAGATAACGGCGGATGCTAGCCAGCCCAGGAGTTCCAGCCAGTGCATGATCTTTGATTTCAGGCAGGCCGCAGGCTTCGACTTCCTTCGTTGCGCCAAAGACAGCGGAGCAGCCGCAGGAGGCACCGGTGATGACTGGACGCACGGCATCGTAAAGTCCGTGTGCCGGATGTGTGGGCTTCGTGAGTTCGGCAGGCCAGCGTGTGCCGGTGCCGGCGAACACGACATTGACTTCGTCGTTCTTCGCCTGGGCTTCCGCTGCGAGAGCGAGGGCATTGAAGGCACGGCCGAGGGCTTCTTCGCCGCTTTTAGGATCTGAGGTGATGATGATTGCGAGTTTCATGGGAGGGGTGTGGTTTGTGTTGGTTTGGTTCAGCTCTTTCTGGAGCAAGTGAAGACTGCGCTATCCGTGGGATGGCGGGTAATGCCGGTTCCCTGTTGCCGTTATGCCAGATGTGCATACCCTCGGCGGCATGATGGACCGCATCAGAGCCCTGCTCACCGTGATCGAAGAAGGCAGTGTCAACCGCGCTGCGGTGCGGCTGCGCATCACCCAGCCTGCGCTGAGCCGCCAGATGCAGGCGCTGGAAAATGAACTCGGCGGCAAGCTGCTGGAGCGCGAAACAAGCGGTGTGAAACCCACGGGTCTCGGCCATGCGCTCGTCAAGGCCATGCGCCCGCTGGTGGAAGGCTATGATACCGCATTGGCGGAACTTCGCCGTCAGGCACGTGGCGAGCGCTCCGAACTGCGCGTGGGCTACCTGCTTTCCGCTGCGCAGAGCATGCTCACTCCCGCTCTAGCAAAGCTGCGCAAGTCTCAGCCGGAGGTGAAGCTCAAACTTCATGACATGTCCCCGCGCGAGCAGATCGACGGACTGCGTGCAGGGGAGCTCGATTTCGCGCTCATTGGGCAAGAAGGTGTGACGGCGGCAAATGAGTTTCACAGCGCTAGGCTCTGCTCTCTCCATGTCTGCGTTGCCGTGGCCGACAGCGACTCGCTCGCAGCGCGCAAAAACATCACACTCAAAGAGCTGAAGGGCCGCGACTTCATCGGCGTGGATGAAGATCAGGTGCCGGGGCGCAATCGCTGGGCGACTGCCCTGTGCAAGTCAGCCGGGTTCAAGCCGCGCTTCGTCGTCGTCGTGGATGGCATCACCAATGTGTTCTCTCAAGTCGTCTCTGAGTCAGGCGTAACGCTGCTGCCCGGCTACTTTGAAAAATTGCAACATCCCGGCGTGACCTTTGTGCCGGTCAGCGATGAAAAGGCCCGCTGGGATTTCATCGTCCTCTGGCAGAAAGGCCGCGCATCTGCATCCACACGCGCTTTGGTCGAGGCATTGAAGCAGGTCGCCGCAGAAATGAATGCCTGAGCAGCATTAAGGATTCGGGTACGCCACGAATTCATGGATCTGAAGAGCCGCAGCTTCTTCGATCCGAATAAGGATGGCCCGCAGTGCGTTCTTGGCGCGCGAGAGGCGTGACATCACTGTGCCGATGGGAACTCTGAGCGTTTCCGCGATGTCCCGGTATGATAGTTCCTGAAGATAGAAAAGCACCAGAGGAGCACGGTAATTGGGATCGAGCTGATCCAGGGCCAGCTCTAGGGTGACATGGTCCACACGCGGCTGGACGGCATTGTCTTCGTCTTGAGTGTTGCCATGCAGATCAGGCTCAAACTCAACGTGCTCATATTTTTTCTCGCGTCGGGCGATGCCGAGGTACTCGCGATAAAGGGTGGTGAAGAGCCATGTTTTGACCTTGGCGGCATCGCGGAGAGAGGCTCCCTTTCGAGCCCATTGCAGAAAGGTTTGCTGCACGAGATCCTGTGCGGTGGCCTCCTGTCGGCACATGCTCATGGCAAATCTGTAAAGACCTGTGTAGTGGGCATCCACGATCTGCTCAAAATCCGGCAGATCAGCGTGAAGATGCGGTGTGCCCGGAGAGTATGCTGGGTGTGGCGACATGTCGGCGTTTGCCCAGCGATTAAGATTGAAGCAGGTCAGGCTTGTTGAACTCGCTCTGCAAAGCCTGAATGCTGCGATGTAGAATGGTCCGCAGATCGTCCTGCGCCAAAATGGACTCCACGTCCACTTTGTTTGAACCCAGTGGCAGGGAAACGGATGCGTCCTCGATGATCCTTGCCGACATGGTCCGCAGCACCTCACGCAGCGATTCTTGCGCCCAGGTCGAGCCACGCGCCGCACTCAGGATCACGATGCATTTGCCGGCAAACGCGGGATCACTCACCAGCCAGTCCAGCGCATTCTTGAATGAGCCGGGAAGGCCATGCGCATATTCCGGTGTCGAGATCAGCATGACGTCGGCCGCTCCAACCGCTCTCCGCCATTCTGCGGCTTCATTCGGCAACGCTGTGCCATTATCCAAATCAGGATTGAAGTGCGGGAGGTCACCCATTCGCTCGAAGTGTTCAAACGTCATTTCCGCAGGAGCCAGGCGTTCGAAAGCGCCGAGCATTTCCCGGTTGGATGAATGAGCACGAAGGCTTCCGCAGAGGGTGAGGAGACGCATGTGAAGTTTTCTTGGAATGGATCTTGTCCGCCCGGTCCTTCCAGGCGGATTCAGGTCGATGGGTTATTTTTTCGTACTCATCATGCGGCCTGCCACTTTCTCGTTGTAGAAGCGGTGCATTTTCGCGGAGATGAAGTCGAGATGGTCTTCGACGGCGAAATGACCCGCCTCAAGCCGGTGCAATTCTGCGTTGGGCAGATCCTTCAGGTAGGCCTCTCCGCCTTCGGGCGTGAAAAACACATCTGACTGCCCCCAGAAGATGAGAGTCTTCGGCTGGTTCTTCTGCAGAAACTCCTGCCACACGGGATAGAGCTCGACGTTTTTGCGGTAGTCATAGAACAGATCCAAATTCACGCGCACAGCGTTCGGCCTTTGCATGAAGGCGGAGTCATACTCCCAGTTGTCAGGGCTGATGAGATCCGGATTTTTTGCACCATGCAGGTAGATGCCTTTGATGGCGTCGTGAGTGAGAAATCCTGCCAGTGGCTTCTCTGTTTCCGCCGACCGGTTTTTCCAAAGTGCACCACGAAAGCCGTCCCACGCCGGGGTGAATCCCACTTCATAGGCGTTGGAGTTCTGGACGATCAGCCAGTCGAGCGCCGCAGGATTGCGCCCTGCAATTCTGAATCCCACCGGACCGCCGTAGTCCTGAACAAACAGGCCGTAATGATCGAAGCCTTTGAGCTTGAGGAAGTGCTCCACAATCTCGGAGATGCCATCGAAGGTATAGTCGTAGGTCGCTGGGTCCGGCATGTCGCTGAGACCAAAACCCGGATAATCGGGAGCAATCACATGGAAGGTGTCTGAGAGTGACCGGATCAGGTCACGGTATTGGTGCGATCCCGCTGGGAAGCCGTGCAGCAGAACGATCTTGGGATTTGCAGGATTGCCCGCTTCACGAAAGGCGATGTTCAGTCCGTCAACCTTGACGGTCCCGAACGTGATGGGATGTGCTTCTGCGTTCATCGCCTGCTTGTTGGGCTTGGCGGCATGGGCCACGTCACCGATGAAGGTGGATGCGGCAATCAGCGCGATGGCTGTGATGGTTTGGCGTCTGGTTTTCATGTTTGTATCTGTGTTTTTGTTTTTGGGTTTGTTGGGATTCCTCAGGACTCTCAATGCGTCGTGGGGGAAATGAGTTGGCTCCGCATGTGCTAGGGCGAGCTATGTTGGCGACTGCTGTGGGAGGATGGTTTGCAGTTTGGCGGCGTAGTCCCGGCATGAGGGGCAGTCGCCATCCGCCTGCACCCACTCGGGATGCTCGTGCTGAAGTGCGTTCAGCAAAAAAGCTGCGAGATCTCGCTCGGCAAACTGCCGGGCACTGGCATCTGGATGCATGACGGTGATTCGGGTTTGTGGGTTCGCCTAGGCCTCACCGCCAAAGCTGACGTAGTCATCCAGGTCGAGGTAATCGAAGGTGCCATGCACGTCTTCGCGGGCAGGATTGAGGCGCTTGATTTGCGCCGTGAACCACTCGCGCATCTCGATGTCATTGAAGGACACCGTGTCGGTCCAGTCAGACCACTGGGTGATCTCTAGAATGGTATGCTTGTGAGGTGCCTGCTCATTGACCCACAGCAGCACATTCCAGTCGCCCGCACCGGTTTTCACCTGCGCCAGCAGCGCCTCCGGCGTGAGACCGGTGAAGCTGAAGAAGCGACCGTCGTTCGTGCTGTTATAGACGTATTCACCATTGGTGCCGACCAGCGTTGCACGCGCTTTGTCGAGCATGCGCGGGAGGATGGTGTAACCGCCAAGGCGGACGCGGGGACTGCGGGGAGGACGTTGGGTAAGGTTTGGTGCTTTCATCACCAATACCCTGCGTGTGACTGCGGCTGCCGGGTAATGCCGCTTCGTCGTGGCGGCTATGCCGAATGCGCATAGCCACTGACCCATGACGGGTCATGGCTTCATCGGTGCCAATGAAGAGCTGATCAATGCAGCGGCAGGCCATGCTGCTGCCAGAAGGCCTGCAGCGCCGCATGCGAACCATTGAACACATTGCGCTCCACCGGCCGGTCAAGATTACCGAAGTAGAGGCTGTTGTGGTGCATGCCGTGATTGTAAACTTTCGGCTGTGAGCGGCCATGCGCCCAGTCCACGCCACCATACTGCCACAGCGTCCAGTCAGACCACACCTGGTATTGATGGACCAGTCCACGCGGATGCCCCGGCGCTGGGTACACCGGCCCCGCACCACTGTCGTGCGCATACAGCGCCAGCCAGTAAGGCATGCGGCGCAGCTTGGCTTTCGTGGCCGGATCCGCGCTGCTGAGGAGCTGCTTCAAATGCGTGCTGTTTTCCAAATACGCCACCGGCACCACGCCCGTGCGTGATTCCACGCGGCCCATGAAGCGCAGGATGTCGGAGAGCCGTGAGTTTGCATCAAAGTCCGCGCACAGCAGCAGCGCTGGTGCATTCCACGCCCGGCCACGAGCCAGCGACTGCGCGCGTGAGCAGAATTGATCCGCCTGCGCCACCGCATCCACATGATTTTGCAGACGGTAGTAAACGCCTGGCAGCATTCCCGCACGATCCGCAGCCGCGAGGAAGTTCCCGCACTTCTCATCCAAGTTCCCGCCCTTGCCCGCCCGCGCGATCAAGCCACTCGCCCCATTCGCCCGCAGCGCAGACACATCATGCTCCGAGTAGCTCTGTCCTGCGCGCTGCTTCTCCTTCGGATCATAGGCCGAAACATTGATGATCTGCGGCATGCCCCACGAGGACGGCGGCAGACTCCCCGCCGTGCCGCCAGAATGCGGTGGAGTGGTGCATTGAACCAAAGCAAGTGCGAGCGATAGCAGAAGGAGGTGTTTCATTGGAGTGAATGATTCACTTCAGCAGCATGTTCGCAAGGAGCCGTTTTAAAGCACGGCGCCGCTTTTGCGTGGCTGACCAAGAGTTTTTTCAATCCAAACCCAAGTCTTCGATAAACCTTTTATCCTCGCCGTACTTTTCTTCCCGCAGCCCAAGCTGGTCGAGAACGATATGTTTGACGATCAAAGCAATGTCACCCCGGGTTAAAGCCTGTCGTTCATCATCGGTGAGATGCTGAAGTTGATGATCAGACATCCAGTCAGACAGGTCCCCGAGTGTTTTCAGTTGAGAGGGAAAGTCCGTGCTGAGCCCGAACCATCGCAGGCGCGGCCAAGCTTTGACATCGAGGTCTTCTTTGAGCTGCCGCCACAGCTGACGGCGTAAACCACGATCAACGAACACCTCATCAAGTTTCTGATCTCTCATGACTGCTCCATCAACCACGCCCGAAATCCTCAGAGCATGGGTCAGTTGCACCCAGGCAGTCTCTTCTTTGGCCCGAATGACTTCGGCAGGACCATGCACCTTTGCATCCAGCTTGGCGACGATGCAGTCAATGACATCGCGAGGAGTGCGCATCCTTTCAGCATCCAGATCCGAGATCGATATCCGAAAAACTTCTTCAAATGCAAAAACAAGTTCGACGCTTTCGAGGCCCATGTTGTGTTTTGGCCTTTGAGCGGTGAAGAGGCAAGCAGTTCATTCAAAACTCCGTCCGCGTCACCTTGCCACCATCCTTAGAACGAAGCTCAATCCAGTCGATCTCGACGGGCTGCTCCTGCATGGGCAGATAAAGACGCACGATGCCAAGCGGGCCGGTGGCGGGGAGTTGCACGGTGATCTCCTGCCAGTCACCGCCTTTCAGTGTGAAGGGCACACGCTGGGCTTTGCCGCCACTGGGCAACCAGTCGAAGTGGGAGGTGCCGGGTTTGGCTTTGATGCGGAAGGTGGCCGTGCTGGGGCCGCTGTGCTTGCCGGCGGCGAAGCCGAGGTAGCATTCAAAGCCGATGTTCGTCACACGCACGATGCCATCTTTGACCGTCGCCTTGCAGTCGCGCGCTTTCCAGCCTTTCAGAGCTGGATCGTTGTCGTCTTTCGCAGGTGCTTTCGCCTTGGTCTTCGGCAGCTGTTTTCCTTCGAGTTCGGGGTGGTACTGCTTGGGATCAAAGGCCGGATTTGCCACGGGCACCACAGCGTGCGTGTCTTTGAGGAAGGTTTCAATGAGCGCGTCCAGTTCCGCCACCAGCGCAGGCTGCTGCGCCGCGAGGTTCGTTTTCTCACCGGGATCGTCCTTCAAATTAAACAGCAGGTAACGATGTGCCTCATTCTCACCGCCGTGAAAAATGCGGATGAGCTTCCATTCATCGCGATGCACGGACACCGCAGGCGGCAGCCAGTCGGGCACGGTGGCAGAGTGCGGGAAGTACTGAAAGATGGCCTTGCCGGGGAGATCGCCGCCTTTCAGCGCGGGCAGAATGCTGCTGCCGTCAAAGCGCTGCTCGGGCGCGGGCTTGATCGCCAGACCTTCGAGCAGCGTGGAGTAAAAATCCTCGCTCTGCACCAGCGCCTGGCTGCGCGTGCCTGCGGTCGTGATGCCGGGCCAGATGATGATCTCCGGCACACGTGTGCCGCCTTCGAACATGCAGGCTTTGCCACCGCGTAGCGGCGCGTTGCTGGTGGGCGTGGTGTCATCCACCTTGTCATACATGTTGCCGCCGTTGTCGGAAGTGAAGAGGATGATCGTGTTGTCGGCGATCTTGAGCCGGTCGAGTGTGTCGAGCAGCATGCCGACCGCGTCGTCCATGCTCTCGACCATCGCCGCATACGTCGGGCTGCGCTGCGGATCGGCGGGATTCACGCGGGCGCGGTGTTTTTCGATGAGCGCCTTCTTCGCATCAAACGGCGCATGCACGCTGAACATCCAGTAGTTCAGATAGAACGGCCCATCCCTATGCTTCTCCATGAAGGCCACGGCTTCGCCGGCCATGCGGTCTTCGATGTGCTGATCCGGCACGTCGGGGTCCGCATCAAAGTCCGCAAACTTCCACGGCGCGATGTAGCTACCCGCCGGACCTGGGCCCGGATGATGCGGCACATCGACATCAAAACCCTGCTGCAAAGGCGAAAAGGGTTCCGGGCCGAGGTGCCATTTGCCAAAATGCCCCGTGGCATAGCCAGCATCGTGCAGCGTCTCCGCCAGCGTGCGGTATTCAGTCTTCAGCCGCGTCGGCGGCGTGGGTTGAATCGCCTTCTGATTGGGAGCCGCTTTTTTGGGAAGAGTCGCCTCCAGCACCACCTGCGGCATGTGGCAGTTGGGAATGGTGATGCCCGTGCGTGCCGGACTCAGCCCGGTGAGAAGCGCCGAACGCGTGGGCGAACACAGCGGACTCGCCGAATACGCCCGCGTGAAGGTCATGCCACGCTTCGCTAACCGCTCGACATTTGGCGTCTGGTAAAACTTTGTCGTGCTGTAGAGCGTCGTGTCACTCCAGCCGAGATCATCGGCAAGGATTATGACGACATTCGGCTGCGTCGCAGCAAAGAGCGCAGGGCCAAGGGCAAGGAAGCAGAGCAAAAAACGTTTCATCGGGCGGTAGATTTGAAATCAAGTGTGCGAAATTCAGCGGGGCCGGCAGGCAGATGCAGGCGCACATGAATGACACGGCCTTTGGCGGGGATCAGTACTTCATGCGTCTGCCAGTCGTTGTCGGCCTTCACTTCAAACGGGGCGCGATTCGCAGGGAGAAAGTCTTTGTCTCCATCCACACGCCAGGCGATGGCCCCCTGGCCCGGCGCTGCGGTTTTGAAGGTGATTTTGGCAGTGACGGGACCGGTGAGTTTGAGCCGGCTGTGTGTGATGAAGGTGCCTTTGCCGCCTTTGTCCGGTGTGAGCACGAGTATCCCTTCTTTGTCGATTAAGCTGCCGCCACGGGCGAGCCAGCTGCGGATGCCGGTGTCGAGTTCGGACTCGGGTTTTGACGCGGGTTTGCCTTCGAGATAGTAATCGAAGTAGTCATTCCAAACGGGTGCCATCGGGCCGAGAGCGAGTCCGGGCGGATTGAGCTCCGCGCACCACGCTGTGAGCTTCGTGCGCAGGCGCGCTGCGATCTCGGGATGCTGCGAGGCGAGATTGTGCTTCTCCTCCAGATCCGTGGCGAGATCATAGAGGTACTCCCGCTCACCACCGCGCAGGAGTTTCCAGTTTCCCTCGCGGATGGCGCTCTGTGCCATCCAGCGCCACATCAGCGCCTCATGCGGCGGCGTGGTGATCTCGCCTTTGAGATAAGGCACAAGATTCACCCCGTCGAGGTCGCCGGGCTTCACTGAAATATCCGCCAAAGCAGCCGCCGTCGCGGCGACATCAAGCGCGCTGACGGGATGCTCGTACGTTTGCCCACTGGGAATCGTGCCGGGCCACGCGATGAGAAACGGCACATGCATGCCTCCTTCGGCCAGCATGCCTTTTTCACCATTGAGCGGTGTGTTCAGGCTGCCATCCCAGCCGCCGGCATCCCCATCCAGCGGTGAGTCGGTCTTGAGGATCTTCAGCGGTGCACCGTTGTCGCCGATGAAGAAGATCAGCGTCTTCTCAGTGAGGCCGTTTGTTTTCAGCGTGCTCGTGATGAGCCCCACTCCATCATCCACAGCGGCAAGCATGCCCAGCGCAGCGCGGCGGCGCTCGGGCATCGCTCCGGGAAAGCGTTCCTTGTACGACTGAGGCGCGTCTAGCGGTGTGTGCGGTGCGCGGAAGGCGATGTAGAGAAATAAGGGCTGCTCCTTGTAGCGCTCGATGATCGATGCCGCCGCCTTCGCGCAACCATCCACATGATACATTGTCGGCGGCAGATCGCCCAGCGGCTTGTCCTTACCCTCCAGCGTGATGTTGGCGGAAAATTTCTGCTGGCCATGTTGCGCAAAAGAGTGCGTGAATCCGTGCGTCGGGATCGCCGCCATGGGGCCGAGGTGCCATTTGCCAAACTGCGCTGTCACATACCCTGAGCGCTGCAGGCGTGTGGCAATGGTGGTCTCCTTGTCGAAGCCCTCCAGCGAGGAGTTGTTGCTGTCCAGATTGAAGCGCCCTTGGAACTTCCCCGTCATCAATCCACCGCGCGAAGGCACGCATTGCGGCGCGCTGCTGTAACCATGTTTGGCAATGACGCCGCTGCGGGCCAGCGCATCAAGATGCGGCGTTTTCACATCCGGCTCCACGCCACGAATGCCGAGATCGGCAAAGCCGTGATCATCCGTGTAGATGACGATGATGTTGGGTTTTTCGGCGGCATTGGCTGAAACAACCAAGCTGCTGAATGATAAAAAACAGACGAGGAGGCGCTTCATGGGAGATTTTTCTTCTTTGGCGGCATCAGCGCATTGGCTTCGTTGTCCACGTGGCCGGGCACCACGGCGTCTTTGAGGAACTCGGCCAGTCTGGCGCGCATGGCAGCGGTGCGTTCGGGTTCTTTGTCGGCGAGGTTTTCTTTCTCACCGATATCCGTGACAAGGTTGTAAAGAGCAAGGGTTTCGCCGGACTCATCAGCCTTGGCTTTGCCCTTTTTGCCTTTCGCCTTTGGAGATCCTTCGCTGTCGGTAGTGCCGCCATTAATGACGAGCTTCCAGTCACCCATGCGTAAAGCGGCAACGGTGGGAGACTGCACACAGAGGATGGCGTCGTGCGGAGACGCTGCGCCTTGGGTCAGCATGGGCCACACATCCTTTCCATCCAGCGCGGTCTTCTGCTCCAGCGATCCTCCAGCGAGTTTCACCAGCGTGGGATACCAGTCCACGGTATGCATGGGTTCCTTGATGCGCTTGCCTGCGGGGATGTGTCCGGGCCAGTTCGCAAAGGCGCAGCCGCGCACGCCGCCTTCGTAGATGCTGCCTTTGAAGCCGCGCAGGGGCGTGTTGTCGCCTGGAGGCGGGCCGCCGTTGTCGGTGGAGAAAATGATGAGCGTGTTGTCTCGCTGTCCGGTGCTTTCCAAGGCGGCAACAATCTGCCCGATGGCCTCATCTACGGCAGCTAGCATGCCGGCAAGTTTTTGCCGGTTGCCTTTCAGCTCGCCATAGGGCTTGAGGTACTCATCCGGCGCTTGAAATGGCGAATGCACACCGTTGAACGGCACGTAGAGAAAGAGCGGCTTGGCTTTGTCCTTTTCCGAGATGATGCGGCAGGCTTCATGCGCGATGAGATGCGTCGTGTAGCCTTCTTCTTTGATCTGCTTGCCATCGCGATACCAGTCGAGATCCACGCCGCGCATGTGCGTGAAGTAGTCGAGCATGCCAAAGTAGTGGCCGTAGTGGTGGTCGAAGCCGCGCGCCGTGGGCAGGTAGGCGGGCTCAAACTCTCCGAGGTGCCACTTGCCCGTGATGGCGGTGGCGTAGCCCGCATCATGCAGCGCATTGGCCATCGTGCGTTCGGTGAGTGGCAGACCCCACGACGCATGCGGGCGCACGATGGTATAAACACCCGTGTGCGTGGCGTAGCGCCCGGTCATCAGCGTCGCGCGCGTGGGCGAACAAACCGGCTGCACGTATAGCGAATCCAGCACGGTGCCCGCAGCCGCCAGTTTGTCGATGCTGGGCGTGTGGATCTCCTTGCCGCCATTGAAACCGCAATCCGCGTAGCCGAGATCATCGACGAGCAGAAAGACGATGTTCGGTTGTTTCTCAGCAGCGAATGATGAAACCAAAAGGACGAATGACGAAGCGAGTGCAGCGATGATTTTCATGGAAGGGTAGGGCGAAGTTCGAGAATTTTGAGGCGTCATTATTTGTTTTGGCCTTTGGCTTTCTTCTTTTTGCCAGCGCCGGGATCAACCATGGTGACGGGTTCGCCAATCAGCAACGGCGTACCGAAGACCGTCTGCTGGTCCCCCTGCTGCTGCATCCAGACATCCACTTCGCCACGCATCTGCTTGAGGCGTTCGGCTTGCGTGGGATCGTCCGCGAGGTTGTGCAGTTCAGAGGGATCGCTCCTAAGGTCGTAGAGCTCCTCCGCCGGACGCACGGCATACCGTTTCACCACAGCGGCTGCAGCGGGGCTGGTTTTAGCCGCAGTGAGCCAGCTCTGCCAGTAGTTGAGCCCGCTCGTAACGTTGCTTGAGCGCGAAATATGGGATTGATGCTGAAACTCGGGATGCAGATTGCGGATGTACTTCCAGTCGTGCGTACGCACGCTGCGGATGGGATAGACATTGAAGTCACCGTCGCCGCTGTGCGTGGTGAAAATGCGCTCCCGATGCGTCGTGGCCGTTCCGCGCAGGACACTGGCGAAAGACTTGCCATCGATCCCCTTCGGCACCGTGCCGCCGCCGAGTTCGATGAAGGTGGGCAGCAGGTCCGGCCAGGAAATCATGGCGTCGCTGGTGGAAGCCGCTTTCAAATGGCCCGGCCACGCCGCGATGAAGGGGATGCGGATGCCCGCATCGTAAAGGTTCCATTTCCCAAACGGCCACTGCCCACCGTGGTCGGCGGTGTAGATGAAGAGCGTGTCTCCTGGCACCTTGTCCTTGGCCAGCGCCCGCAGCTCACCGAGCAGCGTGTCCGCACGCGTGATGTCCGAGCAGTAGCGCGCCCGCTGCTCTCGCGTCGCCGCCGTGTCCACATGCGTGGGCGGCACCTTCAGCGCGGCAGTTTCATACCCCGCATTCTCCCCCCACGGCACATGCGGATGCCGCGTGCCGAAGAACAGGCACAGCGGCTTGGACGAATCGCGATTGGCGAGGAACTTCGCGACTTCGACCGTGTCTGTGTCACCGATCTGATTGCCACCTATGACATCAAATCCGTGGTCCTTGCCGTAGTTCCCATGCGCCACCTTGCCAAACGCCGCGACTTCATACCCCAGCGCATGCAGCGCCGGTGGTAATGAGGGCACCCCAGGATTCTTCGCCTTGTGATTCGGCTCCGCGCCATTGCGCGCCGGCCACAGGCCCGTACACAGAGCCGTGCGGCTTGGGCCACAGGCAGGCGTCGCGACAAAGGCATGCGTGAACTTCATGCCCTCCGCCGCGAGCTTGGCCATGTGAGGCGTGCGAATATCCGTGGCTCCATATGGCTCCGAATCCAGCATGCTATGATCGTCCGAGATGAACACGACGATGTTCGGCGGCGGAACCGATTTATCGGCAGCGAACAATGGCAGTCCCAGCAGGGACAAAAGGAGTGCGAAGGGACGGATGGTCATGCGCCGGTAACGAACAGTCTTGCGGCAACATCTCAGTAAAATGCGGCTTCGAATTCAGCATAAGTCTTGTCATTCACAGGGCGGCATTTTATTTTTCGCCGCTATGACCTCGAAATCGACCGCCAGCTCCTCGCCGACTGCCGCCAGCAAGCAGTCCAACGAATACGCCATCTACAAACCCAACGGCCGTGGTACTGGCGGCGTGATCCGTTTGGAGTTCAACCGCACCAAAGGCGCTGTGTTCGTCGATGCGGCCTCGCAGAGCGGGGAGAAGCAGTTCGACTGGGAACAGAAGATCACCATGAAATGGGGGCTCTCAGATCTCGGTGCCGTGCTGGCGACACTGCAAGGCCGCCAGGAGCAGGCGAAGCTCTTCCACCAGTCTGAAAAGGCCAACAGCGCCTTCGAATTGACCTTCCGCGATGATCCGCAGAAAGCACCATACTTCATGAGCATGTCACGCCAGGACGCAGCCTCAAAAAGCGTGAAGAAGGTCACCATTCCCGTCACCCATGCCGAAGCGGTGATTCTCGAAACCGCACTGCGCGCTGCGATCACTCGCCTGATCGGCTGGTGACAACAACGCTATCCGTCCTGCGCTCTCAAAAATCTCCCAGCCCCAACGGGGGCTGCGTATTATAGCCCAGGAATGCCGAGCTTTAGCGAGTGCTTCCCTGGGTTACGCGCCATCCAACCGGAAAGCAAACCCAGCACTTCGCAACACCCCATGCCTACCAGCAGCGTCTGCAAAGAGCCCCGCCGCACGTCTGCCGCTGCCACGATCAACATTCTGAATCAGAGCGCCTCAAGCTTCACCACCAGCGACTCATACCCGAGCGTGCGGTCGAACTTCGCCTCATGCTCCACCCGTTCCTCGGCTTTCAGAATCGTGATGCGCTTCACTCGCTCACAACACAGCCGCAGCAGCGTACGCAGGATGAGCCGTGCATGCGGAGCGCCCAAGCAGAGATGCGTGCCGAAGCCAAAGGAGAGATGAGGGTTCGGTTTGCGATCAAGGCGGACTTCCTCGGGCTGAGGGAATGCGTTGGCGTCGAAGTTGGCGGAGGCCCAGGCGAGGGAGATGCGGTCGCCGGCTTTGACGGTGGTGCCATTGACATCGGTGTCTGCGGGACAGACGCGGCCGATGTGCGTGAGGGGCATGAAGACGCGGAAGAACTCCTCGCTGGCGAGTGTGATGCGCTTGGGATCTTCGCGCAGAAACTCCAAGGCTTCAGGATGTTCGGCCAGATAACCCAGCGCACAGGAAATCGTGTGGATGATCGTGTCACGCCCTCCGGCAAAAGCGAGATTGGCGAAGCCCATCATCTCCTCGCGCGTGAGCTTGCGTCCGCGATACTCCGCCTGCGTAAGAGCGCTGAAGAAATCCTCGCGCGGATTCGCCTCGGCACGGTCAAACTGCGCGTGCAGGTAGTCCTCCAGCACATTGCCTTTTTTAAATTCGCCACCGGTGACTTTGAAGACATGGATGCCCCAGCCGATCCAGGTTTCCCCTTCAGACGCAGGCACATTGAGCAGGTAGGTCAGCGCACGTGACTGCACAGGCAGCGCGAACTCGTTCACAATCTCGATGGCGTCGCGGTTCAGCGCCTGTGTGAGCATGCCATCGATCAGCGCCTCCACCTGCGCGATCATCGCTGGGTCTTTGGCACGCTGGAAAAACGGCTCCACGATAGCGCGGTACTCGGTGTGCTCCGGCGGATTTGTCTCGATGGGCAGCTGGCGCATCGTGCGCACAGCTTCCTCCGAAGGGATCGGCACGCGGAAGGGCACATCGGAACTGAAGGTCTGCCAGTCTTTCGATGCACGCCGCACATCCTCATGACGCAGGATCATGGTGATGTCTTCGCCGTGAAACGGGCACTTCAGCACGCCAGAAGAGGCGCGAACTTCGCGGAAGGGATCAGAAAAAGCGGGCATGAGGGGGGGGAAATGACGAATGCAGAGGCATCAACGCTGAACGCAGTACGCTTTCAGCGCAATGTTTGCTCTTTGTAGGATGATGCCTGCGGCCTGTTCTAAGGCCGCTCACTCACTTCTTCTTTGCCTTGCCTGCCTTCCCCGCTGCCTTCGGCGGAGCGGTGGGGTCTTCGTTTGGACTGCCATGCCAATGCGGTGCTATGTTCTTGGTGTTCCACTCATCCCAGGTTTTGGCCAGCTTGGCGACGAGCTCGGGCTTCGCAGCGGCGAGGTCGTGCTGCTCGCCGATGTCGGTGCTCAGATCGTAAAGCTGCCAGCCGGACTGGGTCTTGGCCTCCATGTCGCGGACATCGACGAGTTTCCAGTTTCCCTGGCGGATGGCTTTCTGCGGACCGAAACGCCAGGCGAGGGTGTCGTGCGGTGCGGTGGTGATCTCACCTTTGAGATAGGGCAGGAGATTCACGCCCTCGACGCCCTCAGATTGTTTCGCTTGAGTCGCCGCGCAGGCCGTGGGCAGGATGTCCATGGCGCTCACCGGCTGATCGTAGGTTTTGCCGGCGGGCAGCTTGCCGGACCAGCTCACGAAAAACGGCACGCGGATGCCGCCTTCGAGCGTCTGGCCTTTGTCGCCACGCAGCGGTGTGTTGAGGCCAGTGTTGTAGGCAAAGAAGGGTTTCCGGCCAGAGCCGCCATTGTCGCTGAAGAAGAACACGAGGGTGTTCGGATGTTTGGCTTTGAGTTCGGCGGTGATGCGACCGATGTCGTCGTCAAGCCCCAGCAGGAGCGAGAGATAGCCGCGGCGATTTGGATCGGTGACATCGGCGGGAATGCGATCCTTGAGTTTGTCAGCGATCTCCAGCGGCGTGTGCACGGCGTTGTAGGCGAGGTAGAGGAACCAGGGCTTGGCCGTGTTGCGGTTCATGAAGCCGAGGGCTTCATCGGTGAAGAGATCCGTGGTGTAGCCGTCGAGGTGCTGCAGCTCGCGGCCGCGATAGATCATGTTGTGCGAATGCGCGGAGCCGAACTCGGGCTCGGCGTCCTTGTGCAGCAGGAAATTGTGCCCGCCAACGAGAAAGCCAAGAAACTCGTCGAAACCACGCGACAGCGGATGATGCGCGGCATCGAAGCCCTGATGCCATTTGCCGATGAGTGATGTGGCGTAGCCGGCGTCGTGCAGAACATTGGCGATGGTACGCTGATCCAGCGGCAGGCCGAGCTTGGCCTCATCACCGACATGCGGATTGAACTCATGGCCAAAGCACGTCTGCGATTTGCCCGTGAGAAATCCTGCCCGCGAAGGGCTGCAATACGGCGCGGTGACATAGCCATTGGTACAGCGCACGCCGCTTGCGGCGAGGGCATCGATGTTCGGCGTGGGCACCGCTTTGCCGCCATGCACGCCGATGTCCGCATAACCCAGATCGTCAGCGACGATGACGAGGATGTTGGGTTTGCCTTCTTGCGCCGAAGCTGTGGGAAACAAAGCTGCAGCCAGGATGAAGCCACCGAAGGTGCGAAGAATCATGGATGGGAATTTCATGGAGCGTTGATAACGGAGCACGTGAGATAATCTCCCAGCAAAAGCCGGAGTATTCTCAAAGCCGTAAGTTCAATGAATTGCGCTCAGCTCACTTCCCAAACATCGCGTTCGTCTTGTCACCGCCGCTCAAGACATAAGCCATGAGGTCAAGGATCTCATCCTTTTTGAGCATGGCGAGGAGCATCGGCGGCATGGGAGAAACCGTGCTGAGTTCAATGCTCTTTACTTCCTTGCGGTCCACGTTCACGCGCTGGTTCGGATCGGTGAGGTCGGTGTTGAGAGTGACGCCGTCGCCGCTGAGATTCACCACGACGCCGCTCATCAGGGTGCCGTCGTTCTTGGTGACGATGATGGGGACGAACTGTTCGTTGATGACCTTGCTGGGGTTGATGATGTTGTCGAGCAGGTCATGCGGACTGTAGCGTCCACCCGCACCGGTGAGGTCCGGGCCGGTCATGCCGCCGGCGTTGCCGAAGCGATGACAGGTGTAGCAGGCGGCGGCGGTGAACATTTTGCGACCGTTGTCGAAGCTACGTTTCTTCATGCCGGTCTTAGCGGCGGCGCTGAGCTCGTCGAGCGTCCACATCGTCGGCGTGCGGCCCACGAACATGGCGCCGACGTTTTCGATGGCGCTCTTCGCCTCTGGTTTCTTGGCGATGAGCTCGGCAAGCTGCGCGTTTTCTTCGGGGGTGAAGGTGGCCAGCGAGTCTTTGCGGATGAATTCGATGAAGATGGCGAAGCTGCTGCCGCCTTTGTAGTTCGCTGCTTTGAGGAAGAACTCGAGTTGTTGCGTGCGCAGTTCCTTGGTCCAGCCAGTCTTCAGGAAGCGCAGGCTGCGGGCGTATTCGACCTGTGGCTCCTGGCTTTCAGCAGCAGCGATCAGGGCCATGCCTTTGGCGGCAGTGTTCGGTGCCTGGAGATAGGCCAGCGTTTCTGTAAGCAGCCAGTTGAGCTCAAAGTTGTCCGCCGGATATGAAGGGTCGAGCTTGGCAATGATCGCAGCCACCGTGGCGTCGTCCGGATTGCCGAAGCGGTGCAGCACGATTTCGGTGAGGCGCACGTAGGCCATGCGCTGCTCGTTGTTGAGCTTCTTGAAGTCACGTTTCAGCAGCGCGGCCCAGAGCTTGTCGCGCATGGCGGTATTCACGACGTGATCGGGAGCGCGATGCGTTGGGCACACGCCCGTCATACGAGTCAGCGCCAGCAGGGCTTCGAGCTGCGCGGTGGCGTTCTTTTCATTGAGCGCCTTGCTCTCCCATTCAGCGATGGGGTTGTGCTCCAGCACGGTGCGTGCGGCACTGCGGATGAAGCGATCCTTGTCACTGAGATAAGGCCAGGCAAATGCGACAGCTTTCGGGTCGGCTTTGCCGTGATAGGCGGCAAGCTCACGACGCAATTCCGCTGCGGGCGTGATCTTTGGCTTGGATGTCACCGGTGCGGTAGATTCCTTCCCCGTGTAAGTCACGCGATAGAGTCCTGACTGCACGCGGCGACCACCGATGGTGAAGTACATCGCACCGTCTTTGCCAATGATGGCATCGCTCACAGGCAGAGGGCCGCCGGTGACGAACTCTTCCTTCGTGGCGGTATAGGTCGAGCCGCTGGGCTTGAGATGCACGGCGTAGATTTTGCCCCAGCTCCAGTCGAGCACGAAGAAGGCGTCCTGGTATTTGGCGGGGAACTTAGCGCCATAGCCAAAGGTGGTGCCGGTGGGCGAGCCGGGGCCGATGTTCAGCGTGGCGGGCAGGTTGTCATAGTAGAACTCGGGGTACTTGCCTGCGCCGTTGCGCCAGCCGAATTCCGCGCCGCTGACGACGTGATTGATGCGTGTGGGGCGATACCATGAAGTATTGAAGTCATACTCCATGTCGGCGTCATAGACGAAGAGCTCGCCGTCGCGATTCACGCCGCCGTCGAAGATGTTGCGGAAGCCGTTGGCGAACTGGATGAATTCTTTTCCATCGGGCGAGACGCGATAAACATTCCCACCGGGGGCCATGACGTGGCGATTGTGACCGCGACCGTCAGGCATGCGTGGCAGCAGGTGGTCATCGCCCCAAAGCTTCTGCACGGGCGAAGTCGGGACGGTTTCTGTGAGCACGGCGTTGTTGCCCGTGATGAGATACAGGCCTTTGCCGTCGGGGGTGAGAAGCACCGCGTGCACGCCGTGGTCGCCGCCGGAATCAATCGCGCGCAGCATTTCCACCTTGTCGGGCATGTCGTCGTTGTCACTGTCAGTGATCCGGTAAAGGCCGCTGGGGATTTTCTTTTCGTAGTCGTTCACGCCGACGTAGAGCGCGCCAAAGGCAAACAGCATGCCGTTCACCGCACGGATGTCGGCGGGAACTTTCTGCACGTCGCCCGGGCTCAGCGTCTTGCCGGGGGCGGGCATGTTGAAGCGATAGAGACCGCCATACTGATCGCTGGCGTAGATGCGGCCTTTGTCGTCCGTGCAAAGGTTCACCCAAGAGCCTTCATCGCCACCGGGCACAGAGTAGAGCAGCTCCACTTTGAAATCCGGCAGCGTCTTGATGTTCGTGACCGGGGTGGCCACATTCGCGCCGATGGCCGGCCCCACAGCATCCGGGCGCTTCGGCTTCACTTTGGCAGCCTTGCCTTTCGCATCGCCCTTGGCCGGAGCGGGTTTTGGAGCAGGAGCAGGCGGTTGAGCTTTGCCTTTGGCAGCGCCCTTGCCCTTCGCCGGTCCTTTGGCCTCGATGATCTGTGCATCGCTGGGGATCGCCGACTTCTCAAACGAGATCACGCCGCCGTCCGGCAGTTCCTTCAGCATCACGTCCTTGATCTGCACGTTCATGGCCGGGCCCCGATGAATCTGGAAGGCCAGCAGGCCTTCGAGTGAGCGCTTCGCCAGGTCAAAATCCAGCAGGTCGATGGTCACTTGGCCGTCGATCTTGTGAATCAAGTGGTTGCCCTGCGCGATGACGGTGTACTCATGCCATTGGGCAATGTCCACCTTCACCGGTTCATGCTCGGAGGCCAGCCAGCGCTTGCCCTCCGGATCAATCACCACGCCCTGTCCGTTCTGCACGATGATGCCGCGGCCTTTCTCCTCATAGACCATCGCGTTGTTCGGCGTGGCCGGATGAATGTCGCACTGATAACCGCCGATGGACCACTTGCCGTTTTCCGGCAATTCCTTGCTGCGGTACTGGATGCCCGTGTTGTTGCCGGTTTCCTTGATCTTCGCGTGCAGTTCAAAGTTCTTCACCTTCCCGCCGCGCCAGATGAGAAACTGATTGTACGCGAGCTGCTCCGGCCCCGTCGTCTTGCCGGTGATGCACCCATCTTCGACACTCCAAAGCTCCGGATTGCCATCCCAGCCCGTGAGGTCTTTGCCGTTGAAGAGCGGTTTGAAACCATCCTGCGCGGAAGCGAGGGAGGTGAACAGGAGGGAGAGTAGAAGGAGACGATTCATGGTTGGGCGCGTGGTTAAACGTGTCCAACTTTCCAAACGTACCAGCAAAGGATGTGTCGGATTCAGCAAAACGACAACGCCGGGCCTGTGAGGGCCCGGCGTTGGGGGATTATTCGATTTGTAGCTGCTGCTTACTTCATCGGATGCTGCTTCAGCAGCTCATCGGTGGTATAGAGCATCATGCGGCCGGGGTTGGCGTCGCGGATGGCTTTGACTTCGGCGGCGGTGATGGGGTCGGCTTTGTTGCCGAAGTGGTTGCGGACGAAGGTGAGGACGCTGGCGATTTCTTCGTCTTTGAGCATGCCACCGAAGGGGGTCATGGGGACCTGGCCGTTGTATTCCTTGGCTCCGACTTTGAGGGGGCCCATGAGACCGTACATGGCGATCTTGATGAGGCGGTCGCGGTCGGTGGTGACCCAGGGGCTGTTGGCGATGCTCGGGAAGGCTGGATCGAGGCCGGCGCCGTTGGGCTGATGGCAGGTGACGCAGTGGCCTTCGCGGAAGTAAACATCCTGTCCGAGCTTGAACTGCTTTTTCGCGGCGTCACTCAGGTAAGCGGGCGGCTGAATCACGGGATGCTCGGGTTTCACGATTTCGGCGATGCCAGCGAGGCGGTCGGCGGCGGTTTTGGTGGCGGCCTTGTTCCAGTCGTCCAGCGGGAGCTTGGAGGCGATGGCGACGATGTTTTTCGCGGCAGGAATGTTCGGCAGCCAGGAGGCAGCGACGACGGCTTCGAGACGGACGCGGCCGTGTTCATCGGCGGCGGCTTTTTCGAGGAGAGCCACGTGATCGGCGATGCGGTGGGTGTTGTAGCGGAGTACGCGGACGGCGGCGGCGCGGGCGTGGAAGTCGGGTGAGGCGAGCATCTCGCGCAGCAGGCCTTCATCGGCCTGGTTCAGGCCCCAGGTGACCCAGAGGGCTTCGAGCTTGGCGTGGGTGTCCTTCTGCTTGGCGGCCCAGGCTTTGATGGCGGGCAGCACTTCCTTGGGGTCGTGGGCGCGGAGTTCGCGGCGGGCGCGGTAGCGGGTGCGGAGTTCGGGTTCCTTGAGGTCTTCGAACAGCGTGGCGAGCGGTGCGCCGGCGACGGGGACGGGCTTCACAAGAGGGCGGCCCGCGTAGGTGATGCGGTAGATGCGGCCATGGACGTGATCGCGCAAGGGATCGCGGGCATTGTGCTGCATGTGGCCGATGAGGACGTTGTGCCAGTCGATGACGAAGAGGGAGCCATCGGGGGCGAATTCGAGATCGACGGGGCGGAAGTTGCCGTCGGTGCTGACGAGGAGGTCCTGGCGATGCGCGGTTTTCCACCCGGTGCCGCTGTCTTCAATTTTGACCTGCTTGATGCCGAGGAAGCCGATGGCGTTGCAATAGATGAGGTCGCCCTGCACTTCGTCGGGGAAGTTGCGGGAGGAGACGATCTCAAGGCCGCTGGTGGGGCGCACTTTGTGGCCGTCCGGCACGAGGTCGGCGGTGGAGGGGGTCTTGCTGCCAAAAGTGGGCTTCACCTCGACGGGCAGAGCCCAGTTCATGGTGGTGCCGGAGGTGTGGAGGAGGAAATCCTGGCCCCACTGGTCAAAGACGAAGCCCCAAGGATTCGGGATGCTCATCTGGATGGTGCGCTCCAGCATGCCGCGCTGCGGGCTGTAGCGGAAGAAGCCGCCATCGACGCAGCGGACGGGGCCATAGGGGGTCTCGACATTGGAGTGGAGGAAGACGCCCTCGCACAGCATGAAGGCGCCGCTGGGGTCGGCGGTGAAGGCGCTGATGGCGTGGTGGGTGTCGTGCGTGTCAAAGCCGCCGAGCACGATTTCCATGCTGTCGGCTTTGTCGTCGCCGTTGGTGTCGCGGATGAGCATGAGGTTGGGCTCCTGGGTCACATAGACGCCTTCGGTGGCGAATTCGAAGCCGATGGGCAGATGGAGCTTGTCGGCGAAGACGGTTTCCTTGTCGGCTTTGCCGTCGTTGTTGGTGTCTTCGTAAATGAGGATCTTGTCGTCCGGCATGGCGTCGCCGGGGCGATAGTGCGGGTAGGTCGGCATGGTGGCGACCCAGAGACGGCCCTTGTTGTCGAAGGACATCTGCATCGGGTTCGCGAGATTTGGGAACTCCTTCTCGGAGGCAAACAGCTCGACCTTGTAGCCTTCCGGCACTTTGAGGGACTTCAGGGCGTCCTCGCCATAGAGGTACTTCTCGCTGCCGTTCTTGACGCTCGGCACGTAGTTGGTCGGCACGGGCGGGAGCGCGTGGGTCTTGTCGTCGTCCACCTTGAGTTTAGTGGTTTTGCCGGTGGCGACGGCATGGATGAGGTTGTCGCGCAGGGCGGTCATCTCGCGGGACTTCTGCACTTCATCGGGGTAGTTCTGCGGGCCGTAGGGATTGTAGCGGCGACCGTGGGCGTGGACGCCGTTGAGGATGTTGTAGTCGGTGTTCCAGAACCAGTCCTTCTCCTTCACGGCTTCATGCACCAGCTTGGGGTCGGCTTTCGATTCGTAGCTTGCGTGGCCGTAGAGGCCGGTGGCGAGCATCTTGGCCACTTCCACGTAACCTTTGTCGGTCGGGACGAAACCGCCGGTGGTGAAGGATTCGCCGCCTTTGGCTTCGAGTTCCTGCGTCGGGGTGAAGAGGTCGATGTAGGTCAGGCCGTGCTTTTTGGCGACTTTCTCAATGGAGCTCGCATAGAGAAGCAGGTTCGAGTTTTCGACATCGCCCTTGGGCAGATCGCGTTTCGCGCTTTGGTTTTCGTAGGCGATAGGGCTGACGAGCACGACGCGCGGAGCGGTCTTGCCGTTGTAGGCCTTGCTCAGGGTGTGGACGACCCAGGCGTCGAGTTCGGCTTCGAAATTTCCCACCTTGCTGGGGCCGTCGAAGGATTCGTTGTAGCCGAAGAAGCCGACGATAGTGTCTGCCTGCAGATGCGTGAGCCACTGGTCGGGTGTGGCGTAGAAGCCCTGGCCGTTATGGATGGGCTTGTCGGGATGGAACTTCTCCGCACCGGGGAAGGCCCACTGAGAGGCGCGGGAGGGATGCGGACGGAAGCCGGGGGTGTCGCCCACGTGGCCCATGTTGCGGAAGAAGAGCTCGCGGTCCGGGTAGCGGAGCTGCAGTTCGGTTTCGATGCGGCTGTACCAGGTGTCGCGTTCGGCGAGGCCGTTGCCGATGAGAACGATATGCTCGCCCTTGCTGGGTGGTGCGACGGCCTGCGGGCGTGCGGAAGTGGCTGCGACTGGCTCAACGCTGGGCTGATGCGGGGCTTTGACATCTTCCGGCTTTTTCGCGTCCGGCTTCTTGGCTGCAGTCGGCTTGGATTTGTCTTCGGGCACGCCCATGGAAGGGCTGCTGCCGGTGGCGAAGTCGCCGGGTTTCAGATTGCGCTGCTTGAAGTAGCC